>CAVXRR010000020.1:0-205320 GCA_963764125.1 uncultured Solirubrobacteraceae bacterium | reverse complement strand
TCGTCGTCGCCGATCCGGGGCCGGGGAGCCCGCGGATCTCGTAGGCGAGCGGCCCGGACTTGGACCGCCGCGCGGACGGTGTCAGAGGTCCCTACCCGAACCCGTCCCGGGGCGGTGTCGGAGGCGCCCACTAGAACCCTCCGGGGGCGGTCTCGTCGTCGTAGAGCGGGATCAGCGGCGCCGGCTCCACCTTGTCGGGCGGCGGGGTGTAGCCCCAGTACTTCGCCCTGGCGCCGCCATCCACCACGAAGTCGCAGCCCGTGATCAGGCGGGCGTAGTCCGAGCAGAGCCAGGCGATGCAATGGCCGATGTCGGTGGGCGTCGAGCGGCTCCATCGGCATGTTGCCCCTGACGTCGAAGGTGCCGACTCGGTCGCCACCAGTCGGGCCGGTCCACCGGCGGCATCGGCGGACGGAGCCCGCCGGTCGCCCGGCGCTCCGCGATCAGCTCCGGGTTGTCGGGCTCGGGCGCGGTGGGCGAGAAGCTGTTGACGCGAATGCCGTACGGCGCCAGGTCCATCGCGGCGGCGCGCATGAAGTTGGCCAGCCCGCCCTTGTGGAACGCGTAGGCGATGACGCCGGGGGCTCCCTGCCAGGCGTTGGACGACAGGATGTTGACGATGCTGCCGCGGATGTCGCGCTCGATCATCGAGATGGCGGCGTGCTTGGTGTTGAGGAACTTGCCGGCGCCCGCGACCTTGATCGCCCGGTTGAAGAACTCGAGGCTCTCCTCGAGGAGCCCCGCCCGCCGAGCACCGCGGCGTTGTTGATCAGGATGTCGATCCGGCCCCAGCGGTCGAGCACCTCGCCGATGTAGCCCGTGACGTCGGCCTCGTCGGTGATGTCGCCGGGGATGGCCATCGCCTCGCCGCCGTGACGCTCGATCCGGCGCACGCACGCCGCCGCGGCCTCCGGCGAGAGTCGTTGCACGCCACCTTGGCGCCGTAGCGCGACAGCGCCAGCGCGATCCCGGAGCCGATGTTGGGCCCGGCGCCGGTGACCAGCGCGACCTTGCCCTCCAGCGAGATCTCCATCGCGCTAGGCCCGCCCGTCGATGATCACGGTCTTGACCTGGGTGTAGTCCAGGTTCGACTCGGCGCTCACCGTGCGCCCGAAGCCGCTGGACTTGAGCCGCCGAACGGGGCGCCGATCACCCCGCCCGACCACAGGGTGTTGATCGACACCTGGCCGGACTCGATGCGGCGCGCCAATCGGATCGCCTTGCCCACGTCGCGCGTCCACACCGAGGAGACGAGCCCGTAGCGGGTCCCGTTGGCGATCTGGAGCGCCTGCTCCTCGTCGTCGGCGGTGAGCACCGACAGCACCGGCCCGAAGATCTCCTCCTGGGCGATCCGCATGTCGGGGGACACCTCGTCGAAGATCGTCGGCGCCACGAAGAAGCCGTTGTCGTAGTCCGGGCCGCTGAGCTTGGCGCCGCCGGTGATGACCTTGGCGCCGTCCTGGCGCCCGGCCTCCAGGTAGCCGAGCACGCGCTGCTCCTGCTTGGCGCTGATCAGCGGGCCCATGTCCACCGGCTCGTACCACGGGCCGACCTTGACCTTGGCGAAGCCCGCCGCCAGCCCCTCGACGACCTGATCGCGGATGCTCCGGTCCACCACCACGCGCGAGCCGGCGGCGCAGATCTGGCCCGTGTTGAGGGTGATGCTGCGCACGATCGTGGGGATCGCCTTCTCCAGCGGCGCGTCGCGCAGGACGACCTGGGGCGACTTGCCGCCGAGCTCGAGGTGCACGGGGACCAGGTTCTCCGCGCACGCCTGCATGATCCGGGTCCCGGTCTCCGGCGAGCCGGTGAAGCTCATCCGCCGGATCCCCGGATGGTGCGACAGCGCGCTGCCCGCCTCGTCCCCGTAGCCGGTCACCACGTTGATCACCCCGGCCGGGATGCCGGCCTCGTGCGCGAGCCTGGCCATCAGCAGCGGAGTCAGCGGAGCGTCCTCGGCGGGCTTGAGCACGACGGTGTTCCCCATGGCGACGGCCGGCCCGGTGTCCTGGGCCGTCAGCGGGCCCGGGGCGTTCCACGGGATGATGCTGGCGCACACGCCGTAGGGCTCACGCAGGGTCATCCCCACCACGTCGGGGAACATGGCCGGCAGCGTCTGCCCCGTCGCCTTGTCGGCCAGCCCGGCGATGAAGGTGAGGATCCCCGGCATCGGACCAGGGCCCCAGCCGGGTCGGCCCACCTCCATGCGCTCCAGCAGGTCAAGCTCGGCGCCGTGCTCGCGGCACAGCTCGGCCCAGCGCAGGAGCAGCTGCCCGCGGACGCTCGGGCTCGTGTCGCGCCACGCCGGGAACGCGGCGCCGGCGGCGGCCACCGCGTCGGCGATGTCGTCGTCGCCGCCCCGTGGGACCGCGGCGAGCGTCTCACCGGTGGCCGGGTTGATGACGTCGATCGTCGCGCCGCTGCGCGCGGCCACCCATTCACCACCGATCAGATGCTTGGCGCCGGGCAGCAGCGCGCCGACGTCGAGGGTGGTGTTCTCCGATTCGCTGACAGCCATGGATCCGTCCTCCTTCAGGTGCTCATTGCGGTCGCCTCCTGAGCGGGGGCGTCGACGGTGACGGGGAAGTGGCAGGCGGTGAAGTGGCCGTCGGCGAGCTGGCGCATCGGCGGCTCCTCGGCGGCGCACAGGTCCTGGGCGCGCGGGCAGCGGGTGCGAAAGCGACAGCCGCTCGGCGGATGGATCGGCGACGGCGGCTCGCCGCGGATCGTCCCGGTCACCGGCTCGCGGGGTGCCTCGGGGTCCGGGCTGGGGATGGAGGCCAGCAGCGCGACCGTGTAGGGGTGAAGCGGGCGGCGGTACAGCAGCTCCGCGGGGCCGAGCTCGACCACCTTGCCCAGGTACATCACCGCCACGCGATCGGACACCTGCTTGACCAGCGCCAGGTCGTGGGCGATGAACAGGTAGGCCAGGTTCAGCTCGGTGCGCAGCCGCTCCAGCAGGTTGAGCACCTGGGCCCGGATGAGCACGTCCAGCGAGGAGACCGCCTCGTCGCAGATGATCAGCGAGGGGTCGAGCGCCAGCGCCCGCGCAATGGCCACCCGCTGGGCCTGGCCCCCGGAGAGCTCGCGCGATCGCCGCCCGCCGTAACGCGCCGGATCCAGCCCGACCAGCTCGAGCAGCTCGTGGGCGCGGCGGTGGCGCTGCGCGGCGGTGCCCACCTTGAACGCCACCAGCGGCTCCTCGACGAGCTGGGTCACCTTCCAGGTGGGGTCAAGCGAGCTGAACGGGTCCTGGAAGACCATCTGCATGTGCCGGCGCGCCTCCATCAGACGCTTGCCCCGCAGACCGACCAGCTCGACACCACGCAGGCGGACGGAGCCCGACTTCGGCGATGGCGCCTGGAGGACGGCGCGGGCCAGCGTCGACTTGCCCGAGCCGGTCTCCCCCACCAGCCCGAGGCTCTCGCCGCTCTGCAACGACAGCGACACGCCCGATACGGCGTGCACGACCCCCGCCTTCGCGCCGCCGCGGTCGCGGACGGTGAACTCCTGGACGAGGTCGGTCACCTCCAGCAGCGTTTCGCTCATACCCCGACCTCCACGCCGCCCGAGTCCTCAACGCCGCACGGATGCCAGCACGCCCACAGGTGTCCGGGCTCCTGCTCGGCCAGCGGCGGCGCCGTCTCGCGGCACTTGTCGGTTACGTCGGGGCAGCGCGGCGCAAACGGACAGCCCGGCGGCTGAGAGGCGAGGTCGGGCGGCTGGCCCGGCACCGCCGCCAGCGTCGTGTGCGGCGGGTTCTCCAGCCGGGGGATCGCGCCGAGCAGCGCGCGGGTGTAGGGCATTCGCACCTGGCCGAAGAGCGTCCGGGTGGCAGCGCGCTCGACCGCGCGACCGGCGTACATGACCAGCACCTCGTCGGCGTAGCTGGCGGCCAGGCCGAGGTCGTGACTGATCATGATCAGGGCCATGCCCAGTCGCTGCTGGAGATCGCGCAGCAGCTCCATGATCTGGGCCTGCGTGGTGACGTCCAGCGCCGTCGTGGCCTCGTCGGCGATGAGCAGCCGCGGGTCGCCGGCCAGCGCGATCGCGATCATCACCCGCTGGCGCATGCCTCCTGAGAGCTGGTGCGGGTACTGGCGAACGCGCTCGCGCGCCGCGGGCAGCCGGACCAGCTCCATCAGCTCGACGGCGCGGTCCTGAGCTTCGGCCTTGGAGCGCTTGCGCTGCAGCTGGATCGCCTCGGTGATCTGGTCACCGATGCGCAGGGTCGGGTTCAGCGACCGCGCCGGGTCCTGGAAGACCATCGCGATCTGGCTGCCACGCAGCGCCCGCATCCCCCGCTCGGGCAGGCCGACGAGCTCCTGGCCCTCGTACCGGATCGAACCGGTCACGCGGGCGCTGTCGGGCAGCAGCCCCATGACCGCGCGGGCGCTCACCGTCTTGCCCGAGCCCGACTCCCCGATGAGCGCCAGCGTCCGCGCCGTCTCGGCCTCGTAGCTGAGGCCGTCGACGGCGCGCACCACCCGCCCGCCCTGACGAAAGTCGACGCGCAGGTCGCCCAGCTCGAGCAGCGACGCCGTCATCGAGCCGACCACCGGGCGCGCAGGCTCTCGCCGAGCAGGTTGAGGCAGACCACGGTGATGAAGAGCGCGGCGCTGGGGAGCAGCACGAACTTCGGCTGGGCCGAGAGGATGCCCTCGCCCGAGGCGATCATGTTGCCCCAGCTCGGCGCCGGGGGCGGGATCCCCAGCCCGAGGAAGCTGAGCGCGCCCTCCAGCACGATGATGATCCCCATCCCGAGCAGGCCGAAGGTGACCAGCTCGGGGAGGATGTTGGGCGCGACGTGGCGGAGCAGGATCCGAACGTGGCCGCTCCCTGACAGTCGCGCCGCCGCGATGAAGTTCTGCTCGCGGACCCGCAGCGTCGACGCCCGCGCCAGCCGTCCGAACGCCGGCACGCTGAAGAACGTGAGCGCCCAGATGGCGTGCAGCTCCCCGGGCCCGAGCCGCTCGGCGATGGCCACCGCGAGCACGAGCGCAGGGAAGGCGATGAGCACGTCGAGAACCCGCATGATCACCCCGTCGCGCCACCCGCCGGCGTACCCGGCAAACGCTCCGAGCAGGCTGCCGATGAGCATGCCCAGCCCCGTGACGGCCAGCGCCACCTCCAGCGAGGCCCGGCCGCCGTAGAGCAGCCGCGACCACTCGTCGTTGCCGGTGGCGTCGGTCCCGAACAGGTGGCCGGGCGTGAACGACGGGTCGTTGGAGTTCAGGATGCTGCCGCCCGTCGGGGGCGGGACCGGCCCGATCAACGGCCACAGGAAGCAGAGGAAGAAGATGGTGGCCACCAGGAAGACCGGCACCCAGATCCCGCCCAGCGCGCGCACGCGCCCAGCCGGCCCCCCTCGCCCGGGGCCGGTGCGACGACGGCCGGCTCCAGGACGCCGGGGATGATGGTGTCAGTTGGCGCTGCCATATTTCACCCTCGGGTCAAGCGCGGCGTAGAGCACATCGGCCAGCAGGTTGGCCAGCACCACGATCAGGCCGAACACGAACACCGCCCCCTCCACCACCGGCAGGTCGCGCGAGTTGATCGCCGACAGGAGCTCGTGGCCGATCCCGGGCAGGCCGAAGATCTGCTCGATGATCACGGTCACGCCGAGCAGGGTTCCCAGGTTCAGCGCCACCGAGGTGATGAGGCCGAACGCGGAGTTACGGAAGACGTGGTGCGTGATGACCCGCCACGGCCCCACCCCCTTGGCGCGGGCGGTGGTGACGTAGTCCTCGGTGCGCAGCTGCTGGACGAGATCGGCGCGGAGCTGGCGGGTGTAGAAGCACAGCAGCGACAGCGCCAGCGACACCGCCGGCAGCGTCAGGTACTTGATGTTGGTGCCCAGGCCCTTGTCGGGAGGCACCCAGCCCAGCGCCGGCAGCCAGTTGAGCTTGACGGCGAAGAAGTAGACGAGGATCAGGGCCAGGATGTAGTTGGCGATCGACAGCCCCGCCATGCTCAGCACCATGCTGACCCGGTCAAAGATGCCGTTGGGCCGGCGCGCCGCCACCAGTGCGATCGGGACCGCCAGCCCCAGCGAGATCACGAACGCGTAGGCGAGGAGCTCGAAGGTGATGGGCAGGTCGGCGCCGAGGATCGAGGTGACGCTCTGGCCGCTGGCCAGCGAGTGGCCGAGGCTGCCCGTGACCAGGTGGCCCAGCCAGGTGCCGTACTGGGTGAGCAGCGGCTTGTCCACCCCCAGCTTGACCGCCAGCTGATGGACCTCCTGGGGCGTGGCGTTGACCCCCAGCAGCTGCTGGGCGGCGTTGCCGGGGAGGTGGTTGAGGACGACGAAGGTCAGGAACGTCACGCCCCACAGGACCGGGATGGCGATGACCAGCCGGCGACCCACGAAGCGCAGAAGCGGCGACCGGGTCACCCGGGTCAGCGCTCCCGCCCCCGCCCGCGACGGGGAGGTGGACAGGGGCGCTGACGCCGTGCTGCTCATCGCGTGTGGGAGTGGCCCCAGCTCAAGATCCGGTGACGTCCTCCCACAGGACCTGCGGGTTGACCGCCACCGACGGGATGGCGGACGTCAGGCCGGGACCGGTGACGCCGTGTACCGCGACGTTCCACGTCGCCACCGGGAACAGGAACGGCCCGTAGGCGTTCTGGGCGATGTAGGCGGCGGCCTTGTCATAGAACGACTTGCGCGCGGCCGGATCCGTCGCGCCCTGCCCCTGGTTGAGCATGGTGTCGAGCTGTGGATCGTGGACGCCCGAGAACGGCGACTTGGAGTTGAAGCGGAAGGCCACGCCGACGCCGCCCGCCGGATCCCACGCGCCGGCGGTCTGCAGCGCCGCCTGCCACTTGCCCTGGAACTGCTGGATGAGGGTGGCCAGCGAGTAGAAGTGGATGGAGGCGTTGATCCCCGCCTGCTTCCACATCTGCTGCAGGGCCACCATGAAGTCCTGGGTGGCCGGCTGGGTGATGGTGAAGAAGTTCACGTTCAGGCCGCCGAGCTGCTTGACCAGCGCCTTGGCCTTGTTGAGGTCATAGCCCGGGTACCCCGGAACCGTCGGGTTGTAGAACAGGCCCGCCTGCGCCGTGAACGACTGTGTGTTGGGATAGATGTTGCCGAACAGCTTCTGGTTCAGCAGCGCCGTGTCGGTGGCGTAGTAGATCGCCAGCCGGGCGTTCTTGTTGTTGAACGGCGGCACCGCCGTGTTGAGCTGGATGTCGTAGGGCGAGGTCGAGGGCTGGGCGGTGATCGTGAACTTGCTCTTGAACGAGTCGACCAGCTTCGGGGTGTTCATGCCCTCGTAGGCCTGGGCCTGCCCGGACTGCATCGCCTCCAGCGCCGTCTCGTCACCCGCGGTCGTCTTGAACGTGAGCCCGTCGAGCATGGGCTTTCCGCTCTCCCAGTAGCCGGGGTTCTTCTTGAGGACCAGCTGGTTGCTCAGGGTGTCTGAGACCACCGTGAACGGGCCGGCGCCGACCGGCTTGAGCTTGAACTGCTGCTCGCCCATCTTCTTGAGCGCCGTCGGCGAGGCGATCCAGGAGAAGTTGGAGTCCTGGAGCTGGTTGATGAAGGCCCCGTCGGGGACCACCAGGTTCACCTTGACCGTGGAGTCGTCGGGCGCGGTGATCGATGACACCAGGATCGTCGGCTTGCAGGTGCACGGCGACTTGAGGTCGCGGTTCCAGTTGAACGCGACCGCCTGGGCGTTGAGGGGCGTGCCGTCGGTGAACTTCACGCCCTTGCGCATCGTCACCGTGACCGTCTTGCCGCCGTTGGAGAACTTGTAGCCGGTCGCCAGGTCCGGCATGAGATGGCCACCCGGCTGAAGCTCGAACGGCTCACCGTAGATGGCGTCCATCTGGCTCTGGTCGGCGGCGCCGTTGGTGTTGGTCGCCGGATCCAGGCCGGTCGGCCAGTCGCCGGCGAAGCCGGCGCTCTCGAGCACGGTGAGCGATCCGCCGGCCTTTCCCGGGGCCGAGGAGCTCGTGCCGGTGCCGCTGGCCGAGCTCGAGGCGACCGAGCTGGTCGCCGCCGGAGTGGAGCTGGACTTCGAGGAGCTACCGCATGCCGCCACGGCCAGACAGGCGCAGACGGCCAGCAGACTGGCGCCACAGCGCCGCCCTCTCATCCGGGCGAGGGGACGCCCCGCGCGCAGTCGACGTAGAGGGCTCTCTCCGGTGGGTGCGACCATATCTCCTCCGCTCTCCCAAACGAATGGCACCGGTTGGCGCAGGCAACTCCCGTCTTGCACTCAGGAGCTCCCGCAACCCGGTGGTGAACGTGTTGTGATCGGCGCCGATCATGGCACGCTTTACGGCACTCAGGCGCGAAATTGATGGTGCGCGCACTCAGACTTGACCGGTAGCGCACTCGGTGTCAAAAATCGTTCTCAGAGAGACAAGCCGCCGTCCACGGCGACGGTCGCCCCGGTCACCGCCGAGGCCGCCGGCCCGGCCAGCCACAGGATGGCGTCCGCGACCTCGCTCGGGCCGGATGAGCCGCTCCAGCGGCTGCTGCGCGGAGAACGCCTCGGGCGACTCCAGGCCGTACAGGCGGGCGCTCTCGTCGAGGATCGGCGTCTGCGTGGAACCGGGGCTGACCGCGTTGGCGGTGACCCCCGTCCCGCGCAGCTCCGCGGCCAGCGCCCGCACCAGCCCGGTCACGCCGGCCTTGGCGGCGCAGTAGGCGGCGAGCATGGGCAGGCCGCGCGTCGCCGCCGCCGACGCGACGGCCACAAAGCGCCCGGAGCGGGGCTCGGGGCGCCGCAGCAGCGCCGGAATCCCAACCCGGGCGGTGACGAGCACCGACTGGAGGTTGCCCTCGAGCACCGCCTCCTGCTCGGCCACCGGCATCTCCCACAGCGGAACCCCGCCGGCGATGACCCCGGCCACCGCGATGACCGCGTCGACCCCGCCGAACGCGCCCTCGGCGCACGCCACCGCCCGGGCCATGTCCTCGGCGGACGCGGCGTCGCCGGCCAGCGATCGCACCCGGTCGTCGTCCTTCGCCTCGGCGCGGGCGCGCCGGACGACCGCGTCCAGGTCCGCGGCGGTGCCCAGCCCGTAGGGGAGCCGGGGGTCGTCGGCACATCGGTCGACGGCGACGACGCTCCACCCCGCCGCCGCGAGGCGCGTGGCGGTGGCCGCGCCAATCCCGCGCGCGGCGCCCGTCACCACGGCGACGCGGCTCACCGGGGCCCCGCGTCCGGGCGCTGGCGTGAGGGGAGCAGCGGCCGGAGCGTGCGGGCCCGCGCGCAGCCCTCCCACGTGCCGGCGAGCGCGACGAGCTCGGCCACGAGGCGCAGTCCGGCGTCGGCGGGCACCGCGCGTGGCTCGCGTGCGCTGAGGGCGTCCTGCACCACCGGAACCGCGAACGCGGCCAACAGGAGCGCCCGGAGCCTGGGGCGGCGCCGGGCCAGCACGGCGAGCGGCGGCGCCCACGCCCGCCGGATGCCGTAGCCGAGGCCCAGCCCGGTGGCGCCCAGGCCGCGGGCCACGCCGATCGCGGCGAGCCTCGCGGAGGAGGCGGGGAGGCGGCGCAGCCGGGCGCGGTAGCGCACCGTGGCCCAGGCGACGCAGGCCAGCCGCGGCACGGGGCCGTCCCGCCAGCGCGAGCGCCCAGGGCACGACGAGGCCAGGACTCACCCGCATCGCCGGGGCGCGCACCGGGATGGCGCCGGGCCAGCGGCCCGAGCGACCGCGCGTAGCGCCAGCGGTCGGCCGCGAAGTCACGCAGGCGCACGCGGTGGTCGTGCCAGATGTCGACCTCCGAGGCGTAGCGCACGCGCCACCCGGCGCGCGACAGCCGCCACACGAGATCGACGTCCTCGCCGACACGCAGCGACGCGTCAAAGCCGTCGCCGATCGCGCCACGGCGTGCGAACAGCACTGCGCCGGGGACGTAGGAGACCGCCCGGCCGGGGCCGACCAGGCCGCCGCGCGGTCCCATGTCCAGCGCAGAATGGCGGCCCTCGTAGCCGCCGATCACTCCGCGCGCCGGGGGCAGGCCGCGGACGCGCGGCGCCACGGCGCCCACCGACGGGTCGCGGAGATGACCGAGCAGGCGGCCGGGCGCTCCGCGGGTGAGGACGACGTCGGAGTCCACGAAGGCGACGAACGGCGTCGTGCAGGCCGCGAGGGCCGCGTTGCGTGCCGCGGCCGGTCCCTGCGACCGCTCATGCCGGATCAGCGCCGAGCTCCGTGCGGCGCAGATCGCCCGCAGCGCGGCGGGATCGCGCGAGCCGTCGTCGACCACGATGACCGCGGCCTCGGGACAGGTGAGCCGGACCGCGTCAAGGCAGCGCGTCAGCTGCGACGGGCGGTCGCGGACCGGCACCACCACGGTGAGGTCGGCCGTCGACGTCGCGGGGGGCGGATGGGGCGTGAGGATGCCGGCGTCGAGCAGCCGGCGGGCGAGGCGCCGCTCGCCGGATGGCTCCCCAACGGGAGACGGACCCCGCTCCCCCGCCCAGCCCCGCCAGCGCGAGACGACACGTGCCCCGCCCTCGGTCAGCGAGATGAGCCGCAGCGGCGACCCTCCGGCGAGCAGGCGCCCGCCGGCGCTGACCCGGACCCTGGGGTCCAGGGCCACCGGCAGGCCGGCGAACTCGCGCCCGCCCGGCGCCCCCGCGTCGGTGGACGGTGCGCTCATGCGCCGAGCGCGACCGGCGCGGTCGACTGCAGCAAGGCGGTCAGGTCGGCGCCGAGCGCGGCGAGCAGCGCGCGCCCCTCGACCGCCGATGCCTCGCGGGCATCCCCGAGCACACCGCTGGGCGAGACCGCTCGGACGCCGTGGCGGCGCAGCTCCGGCAGGAGCGTGGCCAGTGGCTGCGACGGGCCGGCCGGGCGGTGATCGCCGACCATCTCGGGGGCGATCGCCAGCATCAGCGAGGTCTCGATTCGGCCGGCGTGGGCGTCGCTTCCATCGGGCAGCCGCGGCTCCCACGCGCTCACCGCGCGCCCGTCCGCACGGCTGCGCGCCACCGCCCGCCTCACCGCCTCGGCGTTGCCCCCGTGCCAGGAGACCAGGACGATGTCGGCGAAGTGGTCGGCGCTGCGTACCAGCTCCACCAGCGCGGTCTCCATGGCCTCCAGGCCGAGCGAGAGCGTCCCGGGGAACCCGGCGTGCTCCCCGCTCGCTCCGTAGGGCAGCGCGGGCCCCACCGCCACCTCGCGGCGGTTGCGGGCCGCGCACTCGGCCACCGCGGACGCGATCATCGTGTCGGTGGCGAGCGGGAGGTGAGGGCCGTGCTGCTCGGTCGCTCCCAGCGGGAGAAGCAGGCGCGTCGGCGCGTCGTGATCGAGCTCCGGCCAGGTGCGGGTCGCCAGTCTCACGCTGCGTGACGGCCGGTGGGCGCGCGCGACTGCAGGCCCGTGGGCGGACGCGCCTCGCCCAGACGGCGCTCGAAGCCGTCGGGGACGAGGACATCGTCTGAGGTGAGCTCGGCGATCGAGGCGCGCCCGAGGCCCAGCAGCGCTGAGTCGATCCCGTCGCGGAGGATGTCGAGGACGTTCTCGACCCCGGCCTGCCCGTTGGCGGCCAGGCCCCACAGGTACGCGCGGCCGACCATCACCGCACGGGCGCCGAGCGCCACCGCCTTGATGACATCGCCGCCGCGGCGGATCCCCCCGTCGAGGACCACCTCCAACCGGTCACCGACGGCCGCGGCCACCGCCGGCAGGGCGCGGATCGTCGCGGGCGTCCCGTCCAGGTTGTTGCCGCCGTGGTTGGAGACCGAGACCGCGCTGGCCCCGATCTCAAGCGCGCGCCGGGCGTCGTCGACGCGCATCACACCCTTGACCATGAACGGCCCGTCCCACTGGCGCCGCAGCCAGCGCAGATCGTCCCAGCTCGGGGGTGGCGTCATCATCCACTCGCCGTAGGCACCGAAGAACGTCGGCGCCGGCTGCCCGCGCGTCGCCATGTTGGGCACGGTGAGCTCTGGCGGGCCCCCGGCCCGCGCCCAGCGATAGAGCCACCGCGGGCGCCGGAGCGCCTCGGGTGCGAAGCGCAGCATCGTCCGGACGTCGAGATGGTCGGGGATGACCGGGCTGCCCCAGTCCCGCGCGTGCGAGAACGTCCAGTCCAGCGTGACGATCAGCCCGGTCACGCCGGCGGCCCGCGCTCGCTCCAGGCGCTCACGCATCTGCTCCCGGGTCCCGGCCCAGTAGACCTGGAACAGCGTCTGGGCGTTCGCGGCGGTGATCGCCTCCACCGGCTGGGAGGCAAACGAGCTCAGGCCCATCGCGGTGCCGCGCGCCGCGGCCGCTCGCGCGACGGCCACCTCGCCCTCGGGGTGGACGGCCTGTACGCCCGTCGGGGAGATCAGCACCGGCAGCGACAGCGCCTGGCCCATCACCGAGGTCGACATGTCCCGCTGCGCCGCCAGGCCCGCGACGTGGGGGGCGAAGCCCAGCTCACCGAACGCCTCGACGTTGTCGCGCAGCGTCAGCCCGCGCTCGGCACCGGCCCAGATCGCCCGGGACACGCTGGCCGGCAGGCGCCGCTCGGCTCGCCGCTGGGCCTCGGCGACGGATTCAAACCAGTCGCCGGCCATCAGCGGATGACCTCCAGCCCGGCGAGGGGATCGTCGTCGCACGCGCGGGGCGCCGGGGCTCGGCGCGAGTGGTCGGTGGCGGCCGCCGGAATCCGCCCCGCCCGCCCGGCCTGCGCCAGCAAGGCCTCTCCGTGGCCGAGCACGCACTCCGGATCGGGTCCGTCCAGGGGCAGGCCGGTGAAGAACTTGGCCGCCATGCAGCCACCCCGGCAGGCGTCGAACAGCCCGCACGACGCGCACGCCCCGCCGGTCTGCGGGCTGCGCAGCTCCTGAAAGAGCGCGGACTCCCGCCACACGCCGGCAAAGCCGCCGGGCTCGCGCACGTTGCCGGCCAGGAACGCATCGTGGATGGCGAACGGGCAGGCGTACACGTCGCCCACGGGGTCGATCAGGCATACGACGCGCCCGGCGCCACACAGGTTGAGGCCGGGGAGGGCATCCCCGTAGCCGCCGAGGTGAAAGAACGAGTCCCCGGTGAGCACGCGCTCGCCGCGCTCCATCAGCCAGTCGTAGAGCAGGCGCTGCTGAGCGGCGGTGGGATGCAGCTCGTCCCACACGTCGGCCCCGCGCCCCGACGGCCGCAGGCGCGTGAGCCGCAGCTGCGCGCCGTAGCGCGCCGCGATCGCCTCAAGCGCGTCGAGCTGCGCGACGTTGTGGCGGGTGACCACCACTGAGAGCTTGAAGTTCTCCATGCCGGCGGCGGCGAGATGCTCCATGGCCCGCAGGGCCGTGGCATAGGAGCCCCGGCCGCGGACGGCGTCGTTGACCTCCGCCGAGGCGCCGTCGAGCGAGATCTGCACGTCGAGGTAGTCGTTGGCGGCCAGCTTCCGGGCGCGCGGTGGCGTGATCCGGCTGCCGTTGGTGGAGAACTTGACGCCGACGTCGTGGGCAGTGGCGTAGTCCAGCAGCTCCCAGAAGTCGCGGCGTACCGTCGGCTCGCCGCCGCCGATGTTGACGTAGAAGACCTGCATGCGCTGGAGCTCGTCCACCACGCGCCGGCACTCCTCCGTCGTCAGCTCGCGCGGGTCGCGCCGCCCGGAGCTCGACAGGCAGTGCACGCACGCGAGATTGCAGGCGTAGGTCAGCTCCCACGTGAGGCAGATGGGCGCGTCCAGGCCCATCTCGAACTGGTCGATGAGGCTCCGGCCGGTCGCCGCGGTCGCGCTCATCGGCCGCCCCGGCCGGCCTCATGGCCCTCGTGGTGCGCTCCGTGACCATCCCGGACTCGGCCAGCGTCTCGAGCGCGCGCGTGTAGGCCGGGAGCTCCGCGTCGCTCACCCCCGCGCAGCGGCACGCCTCCCGCCCGCTGGGATGCTCGGCGAGCGCCTCCACCACCGCCAGCAGCTTGCGCGACTTCAGGAAGGAGAGGCGGCGCGTCCCGAAGTGGTAGGCGAGCGCACCGAAGCGCTCGGGCCGGATGGCGACCTGGCTGTGCAGGCGCCATGGACGGTCGAGGTCAAAGCTCCCCGGTGCGTTGACGGTCATGGCTCAGCTGTTCTCAGTAGACGCCGCACATGCCGTCGATGGACACGTCCTCGACGAGCAGGTCGTCCTCGACGAGGTCGTCCGCGGGCCCGCCCTGGGGCCGCGCGGGCGGCGTCGTGGCGGCTCTCCATCGGCGCCGGATTCGCCCCCGCGCGGGGCGCGGCGTCGGCGCTCTGCGTGTCTGACTGCGTCATTGAGTGCTCCCTCGCGGTTGGCTCCGGTGCGCTGATGATTTATCGCACTCGGTGCCAGATATCAAGGCCTGGGTAGATTATCGGTCAGGATGTCGACCTCAGCTCTCCGCCAGGCAGACGGCCTTCCGGCTCCGGCCCGCGGCCGGCCGCCCCGGACGAGCCACGACCAGCTCGCCAGCACCGCCCTCACCCTGTTCGTGCGCGACGGTTTCGAGGAGACGACGCTCGACGACATCGCCACCGCCGTCGGCGTCGGCCGCCGGACGCTGTTTCGCTACTTCTCGTCCAAGAACGACCTGGTCTGGGGCAACTTCGACGGGGTCCTGGAGCGGCTGCGTGTCGAGCTGGCCGCCGCCGACTCCGAGCGAGCCGATGATGGAGACCCTGGGCCGCGCCGTCGTCGCATCCAACACCTATGAGGGAGCGGCGCTGGAGGAGCTGCGGTTGCGGATGACCCTGATCACGCAGCGTGCCCGCGCTCCAGGCCCACTCGATGGTCCGCTACGCCGACTGGCGGCGCGTGGTGGCCGAGTTCGTCGCCGAGCGCCGGGGCCAGGACCCGGACGACCTCATCCCGCTCACCGTCGGGCACATGGCGCTGGGGGCGTCGATGTCCGCGTTCGTGCGATGGGTCAGCCACCCCGACGAGGACCTCCTCGCCCACCTGCGCACCGGCTACGAGCACCTGGCTCGCGCGTTCGAAGATCCCCGGTAGAGTCCTCCGCTCGCTCGCAGATGCGCACCCTGACGTTCTCCTGGGAGTACCCGCCCGTGATCGAGGGCGGTCTCGCGCGTCACGTGCGCAAGCTGTCGGAGAACCTCGTCGGCGAGGGCGTCGAGGTGCACGTGCTCACCCGCGGCTCAGAGCACCTGGCCGCGCGCGAGGAGCGCCATGGGGTGATCGTGCATCGCGTCAACCAGGCTCCCTTCCCGCGGGACGTGAAGGCGTTCATCCGCTGGGTGGCGTCGATGAACGAGCACATGGCCCAGGTGGGCACCGAGCTCGACGACGAGCTGCGCTTCGACCTCATCCACTCCCACGACTGGCTGGTGGCCGGGGCCGCCGAGCGCGTCGCGCGGCGCGTGCCGCGGCCGTGGATCGCGACCGTGCACGCCACCGAGTACGGTCGCCACCAGGGCTGGGTCGACAAGTACCCGCAGTCCCACATCCATGCCGCCGAGCGCGACATGGCGCGCCGCGCCGACCGGGTGATCACGTGCAGCCGCTACATGCGCAGCCACGTCGCCGACGTGTTCGGGATCCGCCCCGCCAAGGTCACGGCGATGCAGAACGGCATCGACCCGCGCGACCTGGAGCCCGTCGCCGAGGACCTCGATGCCCTGCGGGCGCGCTACGCCGAGCCGGACGAGCGGCTCGTGCTCCTCGTCGGCCGTCTCGTCTACGAGAAGGGCTTTCACCTCGCGCTCGACGCCCTGGCCCCGGTGATCAAGCGCCTGGGCAACGTCCGCTTCGTCGTCGCCGGCACCGGCACCGCCGAGGCCGAGCTGCGCCGTCAGGCGTGGCGGCTCGGGCTGCATCGCAAGGGGGTCTTCCTCGGCTGGGTCGGCGACGACATGCTGCACTCGCTGTACCGCATCGCCGACCTGTGCATCGTCCCGTCGATCTACGAGCCGTTCGGGATCGTGGCGCTGGAGGCGATGGCCTCCGGCTGCCTCTGCGTCGTCGCCGACACCGGCGGCCTGCGCGAGGTGGTTCCCGACGACGGCACCGTCGGCCTGCGCTTCCCGTCGCGGGACTCGGCCGCGCTGCAGGAGATCCTGGAGCGGGTGCTCACCGACGACGCCGAGCGCGCCCAGCTCGTGGCCGAGGCGCGCGAGCACGTCCTGCGCTTTGACTGGGCCGAGGTGGCCCGCCAGACGCTCGGCCTCTACCGCCGCGAGCTGCGCGCCGCGGGCCTTAACGGCGAAGGGCCCGGCGCGCGCCGGGCCCCTCGCCCAATACTCGACTGCTGACGGCTTACATCATCCCCGACATGTCGGGCATGCCACCGCCGCCACCGCCGCCGCCATCCTTCTCGGGCACCTCGGCGACGATCGCCTCGGTGGTGAGGATGTTCTTGGCGATCGACGCGGCGTTCTGCAGCGCGGAGCGCGTGACCATGGCCGGGTCGATGATGCCCTCGGCGATCAGGTCGACGATCTCGCCGGTGGCCGCGTTGAGGCCGTAGCCCTTCTTGGCCTTGCGGACGTCGTTGACGACGACCGAGCCCTCGAGGCCGGCGTTCTCGGAGATCTGACGGAGCGGCTCCTCGAGCGCGCGGTACACGATCTTCGCGCCCGTCTGCTCGTCGGGGAGCTCGATCGCGTCGACGTTGAGCGCCTTCTGGGCGACCAGCAGCGCCACGCCGCCGCCCGGCACGATGCCCTCCTCGAGGGCGGCGCGGGTGGCCTGCAGCGCGTCCTCGACGCGGTGCTTCTTCTCCTTCATCTCCGTCTCGGTGGCAGCGCCGACCTTGACGACGGCCACGCCGCCCGACAGCTTGGCGAGGCGCTCCTGGAGCTTCTCGCGGTCGAAGTCGGAGTCAGTGGTCTCGATCTCGGACTTGATCTGGTTGATCCGGCCCTTGATCGCGTCGCTGTCGCCGTTGCCGTCCACGATCGTCGTCGTGTCCTTGGCCACGACCACGCGGCGGGCGCGGCCGAGCTGGGAGAGCTGGGTGTTCTCCAGCTTGAGGCCCATCTCCTCGGTGATGACCTCGCCGCCGGTGAGGATGGCGATGTCCTCCAGCATGCGCTTACGGCGATCGCCGAAGCCCGGGGCCTTGACCGCCACGCCGGTGAACGTGCCGCGCAGCTTGTTGACGACCAGCGTCGCCAGCGACTCGCCCTCGACGTCCTCGGCGATGATCAGCAGCGGCTTGCCGGACTGGATCGTCTGCTCCAGCACGGGCAGCACGTCGCGGACGGAGCCGATCTTCTGGTTGGCGATGAGGATGTAGGGATCCTCCAGCGTCGCCTCCATGCGCTCCTGGTCGGTGACCATGTAGGGCGAGATGTAGCCCTTGTCGAACTGCATGCCCTCGGTGAACTCGAGGTCCATGCCGAACGTCTGGCCCTCCTCGACGTTGACCACGCCGTCCTTGCCGACCTTGTCGATGGCGTCGGCGATCACGTCGCCGATCTCCTCGTCGCCGGCGGAGATCGTCGCCACGCGGGCGATCTGGTCCTTGCCGGAGATCTCCTTGGACTGCGACTCGATGTTCTTGACCACCTGGTCGACGGCGCGCTCGATGCCGCGCTTGAGCGCCAGCGGGTTGGCGCCGGCGGCGACGTTCTTCAGACCCTGGCGGACGATCGCCTGGGCGAGCACGGTCGCCGTCGTGGTGCCGTCACCGGCCACGTCGTTGGTCGCCGTGGCGACCTCGCGGACGAGCTGGGCGCCCTGGTTCTGGAAGACGTCCTCCACCTCGATCTCACGGGCGATGGTCACGCCGTCGTTGGTGATCGTGGGGGCGCCGAACTTCTTGTCAAGGACGACGTAGCGGCCCCTGGGGCCGAGCGTCACCTTGACCGCGTTGGCTACCGCGTCGACGCCCTGCTCGAGCGCCTTGCGGGCCTCCGCCTCGTACTTCAGTTCCTTATGTGCCATGTGTCTCTGGTTCTCCTAGTTGGCGAAGAGGGTGCTACTGGACCTTGGCCAGCACGTCGGACTCGCGGAGGACGAGCAGCTCCTCGCCGTCCACCTTGATCTCGGTGCCGCCGTACTTGCTGTAGAGGACCTCGTCGCCTTCGGCGACGTCAAGCGGGGTGCGCTTGCCGGTGTCCTCGTTGACCTTGCCGTCGCCGACGGCGAGGACCTTGCCCTTCTGGGGCTTCTCCTTGGCGGTATCGGGCAGGACGATCCCACTCGCGGTGGTCTCCTCCTCCTCGATGGCCCGTACGATCAGGCGATCGCCGAGGGGCTTGAGCTTCATGTGATCCGACCTCCGGTAGAAGTGTGCGAACTACGGCGCTTGGCACTCGCGTGCACAGAGTGCCAGCGCGGACACAACTATAGCTTGCGTGCGCGAGCGATTCAAGGCCAATTTGGCACTCTCATGTTAAGAGTGCCAGGAATTCTCGCCGCTACGCGACCGCTGGGCCACTGTGGGCGCGCGATACCGTCCCCGCCGTGGACAAGGTGTTCGGCAAGCACTCCGTACGCGCGGTCCTGCTCACCCGCCCGGAGTCGGTGACGCGGCTGGTGATGGCCGGCAAGGAGTCCTACCACCGCGATCTCATCGAGCTGGCGCGCGCGGCCGGGATCGAGCCCGAGCTGCTGCCCTGGCCCGAGTTCCGCCGCGTCGGCGGCGTCTCGGACGACGACAAGCACCAGGGGATCGTCGTCCTCACCACGCCCCGCCCGATCCGCACCGAGGCCGACCTCGATGACCTGGCCGACGCCCGCGTCGTGCTCGCCCTGGACCAGATCTCCGACCCCCAGAACCTCGGCACGATCCTGCGCTGCGCCGCCTTCTTCGGCGTCGACGCGGCGCTCATCATCAAGAACCGGGCTGCCGAGGTGTCGCCCCTGGTCGCGCGCGTCGCCGTGGGCGGCGCCGAGCTGGTGCCGCATCTTCCGCGATCACCAACCTGGCCCGCAGCCTGGAGATCCTCAAGGGCCTGGGCTTCTGGATCTACGGCCTGGACGAGCGCGGCGAGCGCACCCTGGCCCAGACCGAGTTCGACGCCAAGACCGTGCTGGTCGTCGGCGCCGAGGGCGAGGGCCTGCGCCACCGCACCAAGCAGCTGTGCGACGCGCTGGTCCGGATTCCCGGCGGTCAGGACGGCCTGGAGAGCCTCAACGCCGGGGTGGCCACGGCGGTCGCGCTGGCCGAGGTGTTTCGCGGTCGCGGCCCAGCGCAGGCTAGGCGCGCGAGACGTACTTGCCGGGCGGGTGTCGACGCGCACCCGGTCGCCGATGTTGACGAACAGCGGCACCTGGATCGCGGCGCCGGTCTCCAGGGTGGCGGGCTTGTTGCCCCCGCCCGAGGCGGTGTCGCCGCGCAGGCCGGGCTCGGTCTCGGTGACCTCGAGGTCGACGGCGCTGGGAAGCTGGAGGCCCCCGGGCTGGCCGTCCATGACCAGCAGCTCGACCTCGTCGTTGGGCTTGGTCCAGCGCAGCTCCTCCTCCAGCGAGGCCTGCGGCACGGTGATCTGCTCGTAGCTCTCGGAGTCCATGAAGTGCGCGTCGGTGCCGTCGCCGTAGAGGAACTGCATCCGGCGCACCTCGGTGCGGATGGAGCGGAACTTCTCGCCGGCGCGGAAGGTCTTGTCGATGACGTTGCCGTCGGTGGCGCGCTTGAGCTTCGTGCGCACGAATGCGGCGCCCTTGCCGGGGTTGACGTGCTGGAACTCGAGGACCTTGTAGACGACGCCGTCGACCTCGATGTGGTTGCCGTTCTTGAGCTGATTGGTGCTGATCATCGCCTTCAAGCCTACCCACCAGTCGGGGGGTGAGGCGTCGCGCAGGGGCGCGTTGTCCCGGGGGCCGGTCCTATCATGAGCCGGATCGTGAGGGAGGGATCATCCAGCGGATCCGGCGCCGAGAGCGCACGCTCGGAGCCCGAAGGACGGCTCCGCCACGCGCCGACGAGCCCGCCGCGATCGCCCCCGATCCTCGAGTCGCCGGCCACCGATCCGCCGCCGGCCGGCGCGGCGGCGGACTGCGATGCCCGCCGCAGCGGCTGCCGGGCCCCTGGCTCGGCTGCTGCGCTCCCCCACCTTCCGTCTCAGCCTTGCCGGAGCTGCCGCCGTCGTGGTCCTCGGGCTCATCGCGCTCTCGATCGGCGTCGGACCTCTGGGATCGCCGCCCTCGACGCCGGGCGGACCGGCATCGACAGCGCTCAACGCGCCGGCCCAGCGCCATCACGCACAGCGCCGGCCCGCTCGAGCGCGCCGCCGCACACCACCGACGCCGGACGGCGAGCCACGGCGCGACGCTCGTGGCCAGCCGCGGCGGACACGGTGCCGCCGCGGGGCGCCGTGTCGTCGCCCGGACAGACCACGCCCATCGGCAGCCGAGCACCCGCCATCGCGCCGCTACCCCCAAGCGCTCGACCGGCGTGCGTCGTCGCAGGCCGTCGCGCCCGGTCACACCGACGCCGGTCCGGCCGCCGGTCACCGCCGACACCACGTCCGCCGCTGCGCCCGTCCCCGCTGCGCCCGCAGCACGCCCGCTGCTCCCACGGTCGTGGCCAGCGCCCCGGCTCCGACCCGTCGACGCCGACGGACGGACACGGGTCCGCGGGCACCCACCACCGCCGGACATGACGGCGCACCGATGGCGGCGGAGACCCCGGCGGCCCGGTCGGTGCGCCCGGCCCCGGGCAGCACCGACGGACAGGGCGGGCCCGGTCGGCGGCCCGACCCCGGCGGACAGGTGCGGCCAAGGCCCCGCACCCGGCCACGGCGACCACGGCGGACATCATCACGGGGCCGGCGGCGGCCCCACCCCCGGACACGACGGCCGGCGGCGGCCCCACCCCCGGCCACGACGGCCGCGGGCGGCCCGACCCCCGGACACGACGGGCCGCGGCCCCACCCCCGGCCACGACGGCCACAGCGGGCACGGCGGCGGCTCCGGCCGCTCACCCGCCCTGGAGCGGCGGCCACCAGGGCGGGTCAAGTGGCTGTCAGCGCTGGCCGACTGTAACTGCGTGAGGTGCACGCGTGACCGACACGAAGCCACCGACGATGGCCCAGATCGCCGAACGCGCCGGCGCCGCGCTGAGCACCGTCTCCTACGTCCTCAGCGGCAAGCGGCCGGTGTCGGAGGACACACGCCGGCGCGTGCTGGCCGCGATCGAGGAGCTCAATTACCGGCCGCACGGACCCGCACGCGCGCTGGCCAGCGGTGCCTCGCACACGATCGCGCTCTTCCTCCCGTCGGCCAACTGGGACCTCGTGCCGGTCCAGCAGACGTTCGTCGCCGGCGCCACGCAGGCGACCAGCGCCCGCGGGCTACGGTCTGCTGCTGTCCACCGCCGCCACCGATCCCGGGACCATCGTGGAGCTGATCGTCAGACCACCGCGCCGACGGGGTGATCCTGATGGAGACGCTGGCCGACGATGCGCGCGTCGCCGAGTTGCGGTCCGCGGGCCTGCCCTTCTCGCTCATCGGCCGGACCGCCGACACGTCGGAGCTCAGCTACGTGGATCTGGACTTCGGCGCCGCGGTCCGCGTCGGCCTCAAGTACCTGGCCGAGCTCGGGCACCGCTGCGTCGCGCTCTTCAACTTCCCCGAGCACCAGCTCGCCGCCGGCTACACGTCGGCGCTCATCGCCCAGGATGCGTTCGAGAAGGGTGCGCGGAGGCCGGCATCCGCGGCATCCATCTCAGCTGCCCCCACCCGCCGCACGAGGCGCATGCGGTCGCCGCGGACCTCCTCGCGTCCGAGCCCGACTGCACCGCGGCCATCACCACGGGCGGCCAGTTCAGCGGTCTCCTCGCCGCTTTGCGCGAGGCCGATCTCCGGGTCCCCGACGATTTCTCGGTCCTCTCGGTGATCGCCTCGCAGTACGCCGAGATGCTCACCCCGGCGCTGACGAGCGTCGAATGGCCCGCATTCGAGGCCGGCCGCCTGTCCGCGGAGATGCTCATCGAGCGCCTGCGCGACAGCGCCGCTGCCGCCGCAGCAGCTGCTCATCGGCGGCGATCTCACCGTCCGGGAGTCGACGGGCCCGGCGCCGGCCAGACGGACCAAGGCCGCCCGGTCGCGGAAGACAGCCGCCGCCTAGGGCTCAGTTCCGCGCGCCGCCGAGACCGTGGATCCGGTCCCGGAGCCGCTCGGGCGGCTGCTCGATGATCTGGGAGAAGCGCACGACGGTGACGGTGTCCTCCATCGACACCTTGCGGCCGTAGATCTGCTCCAGGAAATGCACCATCTCGTCGACCCGGCGGAACTCCGGGTTGTCGTGCTCGATCTCGCGCGGGGACAGATCCCGAACGCGCTTGACCTCGACCTGGTCGATGACCGCGTGGAAGATCTTCTCGCGCGGCGAGTGCTGGTAACCGATCGTGACCAGGACGCACTCGTTCTTGTGGTACTTGTGGGACTTGTCGCCGAGCCGGATCGTGGCCGTCTTGCGGCCGCGGCGGAGCTGGTCGGCGAAGACCGAGGAATAGAAGTTGAGCACCCGCACGGCTGCGCAGCCTACCGATCCTCGGCGGATCGCGACAGCGCGCGCTGCACCATCTCGCGTTCGCCTCGCGTACGTCAGCTCGCGGGCCGCCTGCTCGAGGGGCATCCAGCGCGCCTCCTCGATCTCGTGGTCGTGGTCCTCGACGCTCCCCGAGACGTACGCGAACAGGTAGAAGCGGACGGTCTTGGCGATGCGACGGCCGCGCCGCTCGTAGCGGTAGCTCACGTCCCCCAGCTCGTCCACCAGCTCCGCGGTCACGCCGGTCTCCTCGGCCACCTCGCGCCGCGCCGCCTGCTCCGGGGTCTCGTCGCCGTCGAGGTGGCCCTTGGGCAGGCCGAGCACGCTGGCGGCCGTCCGCCGCCCGCTTGACGGGGACGATCACCGCGACCTCCCCCTCGCGGACCACGACGCCCCCCGCCGAGAACTCGTCGGCTCTGGCCGGCGCGCTAATAGACGTACCCCTCCAGCCGGCCCGGGTCGTGGACGGTGAGCTTGCCGCGGCCCTGCGTGATCACGCCGGCCCGCTCCAGCGTGGCCAGGAAGCGGCTCGCCGACTCCCGCGAGGAGCCCGCCAGCTGCGCCAGGTCGGTCTGGGTGGCGGTGATGAGCACGTCGGTCTCCCCCGCGCCCTCGCTGCGCGCCGTCGCCACCAGCTCGGCCAGCGCCGCGGCGACGCGACTCTGCACCGTCTGGAAGGACTGGCGGGCGAGGCGCTCGTTGGTCTCGCGCAGGCGCCGCCCCAGCGCACCCAGCAGCTTGACGGAGATCTCCGGATGCGTCGCGCAGGAGCCGCCGCATGTCGTTGCCGAGGATCGCGGCACACCTCGGTGTCCTCCAGCGCCTCGATCGTCGCCGAGCGGCTCTCATCCTCGAACATGGCCAGCTCGCCGAAGATGTCGCCGGCGCCGAACGTCGCCAGGGTCAGCGTCCGGCGGCCGCTGTGCTCGCGCACCGCGCGCACGCGCCCGGAGCGCACCACGTAGCACGTATCGCTGCGATCGCCCTCGCGGAACACCACGTCGCCGGCGTCGAAGTGCCGGGGCACGGTCACGGCCGCGACCTCGGCGAGGTCCTCGTCGGACAGCGTGGCGAACAGAGGGACGCTGTGCAGCAGGGCGATCGTCTCCTCGCTCGTCGCCGCCATTGTGTGAGGGATAGCACACAGGTCCGGGGCGACGCGCCCCTGGCGGCCCGGCTAGACGAGGTCGAGCGCCTGGTCGCGCCGCCGCCGCCGGACGGCGAACCCCACCCAGGCCAGCAGTGCCGCCACCAGCCCGACGGGCACCATCACCGCCAGCACGATCAGCGCCACGCCCGCGACGACCACGAGGACGCGGCCGGCGTCGTGGGCCGCCTTGCCGATGGTGAATCCGCTGGAATGGTGGTGGGTCACCGGCGGCGGGGCGGTGCCGGACTGGATCCGGACCGTGATGTTGCTGTAGGCCACCTGTCGCTGCAGGCCGCGCAGCGTCGAGAGGTCAGAGGCGATCGAGGCGTTGGCGTCGTGCAGCCGGGCCTGGATGCTCGTGACCTGCGCGGTGGTGGTGGCGTTGGCCAGCTGCTTGAGCAGCGAGCGGCGCAGCGCCCGCGCCTCGGCCAGCTTCTGTCCGGCGCCGCCGACCTGAGCCGGTGATGTCGTTGGTGTTGTCGGTGCGCGAGACGACGTGGGCGCCCTCGCAGCTGTGACAGGGCGGCCAGCGTCGCCGCCGAGGTTGGCGCTGGGCACGCTCAGCTGGAAGTAGGCGCCGCCGTCGCCGCCGCCGGAGGTGACGTTGGAGCCGTTGACGTAGCCCTTCTCCTGGCCGACGACGTTGAAGACCTGCTGGGACACGTCGTCGATCCGGCTGGGCGGCACGCTCAGGATGAGCTGGGCGGACTGCACCACCTGGCGCTGGCCGGGGATCACCGGGCTGGGGATGACCGAGCCCGGGGGCGAGGTGGCCGTCGCGGCGCTCGACGCGGCCGAGCCCCGTCGCGATGCGCCCCGGCCGCTGCGCGTCGGGAGCTCACGGACTGCAGCGGCGACCCGCCGCGCTCGCCGCTGGCTGCGGCCGACGACGACGTGGAGGCCGCCACCGTCGAGGCGCGCGCGCTCGCGGCCGCCTGCTGGACGAGAAGCTCTGCTCGAGCTGGAGCTGCCGTGGCTGCCACCGGTCAGCACGACCACCAGTGCAATGCCGGCAGCGGCCGCGGCCAGTCCGGCCGTCGGGGCCAGCGGAAGCCCTTGACCGGTTCAGCCAGCGCCGAAGGCCCGTCCCGCGCACCGCCGGCGCGGGACGGGCGAACCGGCGCTGCACCCGTTCGTCGAGGCGCGCAGTGAACGCGTCACTGGTCCTGGGTCGCTCTCGGCGCAGGATGAGCGCCAGCTCGGCGAGCTCGGCGTATTCCGGGTCCACGGGGTCACCGGCGAGCGTGGCGTCGACCGCCATCAGCGCGCCTGCGATCTCCGGGCCCAGGGGGTCGCTGTCAGGTCCTCGCATCGCAGGCCTTCCTCAGTTTCTCCATGGCTCGATACAGCAGGGTTCCGGCGGCGGTTTCGCTGACCCCCAGGACCTTGGCCAGCTCGGTGTTGCGCAGCCCGGCGTGGAACTTGAGCGCGATGACCTCGCGGTCACGCGGCGCCAGCTCGGCCAGGGCCGCCCGGACCGCGGTGCGGCGCAGCGCCACCTCGGCGCCGTCGTCGTCCTCGGCCTCGGACACGTCTTCGGGATCGACGGTGAGCGACGCCAGGCGCTTGCGCCGGCGCAGCTCGTCCAGAGCCGCGTTGCGCGCGATGCCGAACAGCCACGCCCGCTCCTCTCCGCGGCGGCGATCGAAGGTCTTGCGGCGCCGGTAGGCCCGCTCGAACGCCAGCGCGGTGATGTCCTCAGCGGCGGCGCGGTCGTTGAGCAGCGTCGCCACGTAGGCGAAGATGTCGTCCCGGCTCGAGCGATACAGCAACTCGAACCGCTCCCAGGAGTTCTGGGTGGAGCGACGCCCGCCGGACTTCGGATGCGCCTGAGTCTCGATCACCACCCTCACTACGCGCCTGAATGGGTTCCGTCACCACCACCGCTCGATATCTTCGTCGGATGCGCGCCGCGCTGGTGACAACGGTACTGGCGGCCGCAGTCCTTGTCGCGACCGGGCCGGCAGTCGGCGGGCGCGTGGGACCGGGGCGGATCGCCCGGGCCGTCCGCAGCGCCGAGCAGTCGCGCTCGCTGTGGGCGACCGTGAACATCTGCGACACCCGCAAGTACCGCAACGACATCGGCGTCCGCGGGCAGATGCCGACGCTCGGCTTCTCCGCCATCGCTGTACATGGTCGTCCAGGTCAACTTCTGGTCGCAAGGGGCAGCATCGGTTCCTCCCCATCCAGAGCAAGCTCGCCACCACCCGGCTGTCGCTGGGCAGCAACGCCAACGGCCTGGAGCAGGACGGCGCGGTGTTCCCGTTCAGCGCCCACACCGGGCTGCTCAACGCCACGTTCACGTTCATCTGGACGCGCGGCGGCACGGTGATCGGCGCAGACCGTCCGCCGCACGACCGCTGGCCACACCGACGCCGATCACGGCAGCCCGTCGCACTTCAGCGCGGCGCAGTGCCGGATCAAGTAGCCGGACCGCGACCGCGGCGACCGCTCAGCGCTGGCAGCCCGGGCACCAGAACGCGGTCCGGTTGTCGTCGCCCTGGCCGCGGCCAGCACCGTTGCCCCGCAGCGCGGGCACGGCCGCCCGGCGCGGCGGAACACGCGCGGCTCGCCCTCCATCCGCCCGTGCCGCGCCGAGTGCAGCATCCGCGGCCGCACCGCGGAGATGACGGCCATGACCTCCTCGTCGCTCACCGACGACACCGGGCGCCACGGGTCCAGCGGCGGCCTCCCAGCAGCCCTCGGACTTCCAGATGTTCCCGATCCCGGCCACGTTGCGCTGATCGAGCAGCGCCTCGCCGATCCCGCGCGTGGGGTCGTCGGCGCGCAGCCGGGCCAGGAACCGCTCGGAGTCGAACTGCTCGGCCAGGATGTCCGGTCCCAGCGCGGCCAGCCGCTGGTCAAAGCGGGTGCGGCTCTCGGTCATCAGCTCGAGCACCGGCCCGTTGAACTGGACCACCTGATGGCCACCGCGCTCGAGCACCAGCCAGGCCAGCCGGGGAGACCGCCCCCATCGGCGACCCGGGGCGTAGACGCCCCAGGTGCCGGTCATGCGCAGGTGCGAGTGGATGACCAGATCCCCGTCGAAGATCAGGAACAGGTGCTTGCCGTGGGTGCGGATCTCCGTCACCGAGCGGCCGGCCAGCCGCTCGGGCCAGCGGTCGAGGGCATGGCGGGGATGCGGCGTGCGGATCTCGTCGGGCACGTGGCCCTCCAGCACCGGGCCGCATCCGGTGCGCCGCGTAGGCGATGGTGTCGCCCTCAGGCATGACGCAGAGGGTGTCAGGCCGACAGCGTGAGCCGGCGCGGGCCCTCCTGGAAGCCGAGCGCCAGCAGCGCCGGTCCCAGGGGCGAGGTCATCGCCGGCTCGCCGTCGACCTTCTCCAGGGCGACGCGCTTGATGGCGCCGGTGCGCACGTGATCGACCAGCGCCGTCAGCGCCGCCTCGATCCGCGCGTCGCCCGGCGGCGACCAGCGTCTGCAGGGCGCGCCCGCCCCGCTCGAGGTAGACGATCGGGTCGCCGCCCACGAGCACCACGTAGGCGCCGGCCACGCGCGCCGGGCGTCGTGCCGAGCGGCCGGGGTGGGCGGGATCGTCGTCTCCGGGCCGCTTGGGCCATGGCAGCGCCGCCCCGTAGGGCTGGGCCGGGTCGACGGCGGCCAGTACCAGCGGCGGCGCCGGCCTCGCCGCCGGCCCGCCACCGCGCCCGCGCCGCTGCGGGCCCGCAGCCGCTCGACCGCGCCCGGGAGCGCGAACTGGGCCCCGCCCAGCCCCTCCAGGAAGTAGCCGCGCCGGGCCACCCCCAGCGTCTCGAGCTGGGAGAGCTCGGCGTAGATGGCCGAGAAGCCGCCGGGGATGCCCTCGGCCAGGACCTGCTCGCGGGTGACGATCCCGTAGCGCTCCAGCAGCAGCTCGCCCAGCGCCCGGCGCCGAGGCTCGGATCCGCGCACTCGCCCCGGCGTCGGCGCCCGCAGCAGCGGCTCGGTGAGCGACCAGCGGCCCTGGACCTGCGCCGCCGCACCGCCCGCCGCGCCGGCGCCGCGCCGAACCGCCCGCCGCGCACAGCGCGGCCGGCGCCGGGCGAGTCGACCTCGCGCTGGGCACGCGCCAGCGTCAGCCGCGGGGCGCGCAGCGGCGCATAGGCGTCGTTGGTGACCGCGCCCGCCCACGCCAGGTCCCACAGCGCCTCCTGGATCTCCTCGGGGCTCAGGCTCCACGTCGACGAGCAGGTCGGTGAAGAAGCACGCGCCGGCGGCCAGCCGCGCCCGGATCGCCTCGTGCGCCTCGCCGTCCGGGACCTCCCCGCGATATGGCGGTGGCCCGAGCAGCGCGAGGTCCTCGCGGAAGTAGAGCGCCACGCGGCCGGAGTTGCGGCCCAGCGCGCCCGCGCCGATCCACACCACCTCGCCGGCAGCGCAGAGCTGGTCCATCCACGTCGGCGAGTAGGCGCCGACGCGGCGCGGCAGCACGTCTGACTCCCACACCTCGGCGGGGAGCGCCAGGCCCTGCAGCGGCACCAGCGTCTCGCGCAGGCGGTCGATGCCGGCGCCCGACGCGGGATGGCGGTCGATCCCCTGCCAGGAGGGAAGGAAGCGCGCCAGCTCCCGCGCCTCGGCGGGCTCGATCTCCTTGCGCAGCACCGCCAGTGAGGCGCGGCGCAGGCGGCGCAGGACCTCCGGGTCACACCATTCGCGCTCCGAGCCGCCGGGGCGCAGCTCGCCGCGGACCAGGGCGCCGGAGCGCTCGAGCTCGCGCAGCGCCGCCGAGACGTCGATCCCGTACCGGGCGCGCACGTCGGCGGTGGTGAACGGGCCGTGGGTGGCGGCGTAGCGGCGGAGCAGGCGGCTGAGCGCGTCGGGCACGTCCTCCAGGAACGCCGCCGGCAGCCCGCCCGCGGGCGCGGCGCCCAGCGCGTCGCGGTACAGACCCGCGTCGGCGGCGTCGATCCAGCGCTCCTGCCCGTTGATCCGCACCCGGGCGGCGCGGCGCTCGCCGCGCAGGTCGGCCAGCATCGTCGCGGGATCCAGCCCCTCGAAGCACGCGCGCGGACACCTCGTCGAGCGTCAGGTCGCCGACGCGGCGCAGGACGTCGAGCAGGCCGTCGCGGTTGGCGGCGCGCGTGAGCTCTGACAGGCACTGCAGGTCGGCCTCGACGCGCTCCAGCGCGCCGGGGTCGATGAGGTCGCGCAGCTCCTCCTGGCCCAGCAGCTCGCGCAGGAGGTCGCGGTCCAGCGACAGCGCCGCCGCCCGGCGCTCGGCGTTGGGCGTGTCGCCCTCGTACATGTAGGTGGCGACGTAGTCGAACAGCAGCGAGGAGGCAAACGGCGAGGCGGTGGCGGTCTCGACCTCGACCAGCGTGATCTCGCGGCGGTGCAGCCGGGTGAGCAGCTCCACCAGCCCGGGGACGTCGAGCACGTCGCGCAGGCACTCGCGGTAGGTCTCCAGGATGATCGGGAACTCGCCGTACTTCTTGGCCACCTCCAGCAGCGACTGGGACTTCAGCCGCTGCTGCCACAGCGGGCGTGCGCTTGCCCGGGCGCGCCCGCGGGATGAGCAGCGCCCGCCCCGCGTTCTCGCGGAAGCGGGCCCCGAACAGCGCCGAGGACCCCAGCTCGGCGACGACGAGGTCCTCGATCTCGTCGGGCTCGAGCAGGACGAGATCGGCGCCCGGAGGCTCCTCGGCGTCGGGAAGGTGGATGATGATCCCGTCGTCGGAGTAGATGGCATCGGACTCCAGCCCGACCTGGTCGCGGATGCGGGCGCTGAGCGCGAGCGCCCAGGCCGCATGGACCCGGCCCCCGAAGGGGCTGAGCACGCACAGGCGCCAGTCGCCGATCTCATCCCGGAAGCGCTCGACCACGATCGCCCGGTCAGACGGCACCACCCGCGTCGCCTGCTGCTGCTCGGTCAGGAAGTCCACCAGGTTGGCGGCCGCGCGGCGGTCGAGGTCATAGTCGCGCTCGAGCGTCTCGGGCGACTGATCCACGGCCCAGCGCGCGAAGGCGCCGATCGCCTCGCCCAGCTCCCGCGGACGGCCGATGGTGTCGCCCTTCCAGAACGGGATGGCGCCGGGCACGCCCGGGCGCCGGCGTGACGATGACCCGGTCGCGGCCGATCTCCTCGATGCGCCAGGTGGTGGCGCCGAGCAGGAACGTCTGGCCCGGGCGGGCCTCGTAGATCATCTCCTCGTCGAGCTCGCCGACGCGGCGGCCGTCGGGCAGGGTGACGGCGAACAGGCCGCGGTCGGGGATCGTGCCGGCGTTGGTGACCGCCAGCTGGCGGGCGCCGGGCCGCGCGCGGATCGTGCCGGCCACCCGGTCCCACACGATCCGCGGCCGCAGCTCGGCGAACTCGCTGGAGGGGTAGCGCCCGTCGAGCATGTCCAGCACGTTCTCGAACGACCCCCGGCTCAGCTCGGCGTAGGAGTGGGTGCGCGTGACCAGCGCGAACAGGTCGTCGACGCGCCACCGGCTCCCGTCCTCCCCCGCCGCGGCGGCGATGGCCACGATCTGCTGGGCGAGGACGTCGAGCGCGTTGCGCGGCACCACGGTCGTCTCGATCTGCGCCTCGCGCATCCGCCGCGCCACCACCGCGCACTCGAGCAGGTCAGAGCGGAACTTGGGGAAGATGCGGCCGCGGCTGACGTCGCCCACCGAGTGGCCGGCGCGGCCGATGCGCTGCAGCCCGCGCGCCACCGACTTGGGCGACTCCACCTGGATGACGAGGTCCACCGCCCCCATGTCGATGCCCAGCTCCAGGCTCGAGGTGGCGACCAGGCACGGCAGCTCGCCGGCCTTGAGCATCTCCTCCACCACCGTGCGCTCCTCGCGCGCCAGCGAGCCGTGGTGGGAGCGGGCCAGCTCCTCGCCGGCCATCTCGTTCAGGCGCAGGGCGATGCGCTCGGCGCTGCGGCGGTTGTTGACGAACATGATCGTGGACTTGTGGGCGCGGATGAGCTCCAGCAGCTCGGGATAGATGGCCGGCCAGATCGAGCGGCGGGTCGCCTCGCCACCGGCCAGCGGATCCAGGTCCGGCGACGGGAGTGGCATCGGGCTCCACCATCGACTCGACCGGCACGTGGATCTGCAGGTCAAGCTCCTTGCGCACCCCGGTGTCCACGACGCGGCACTGGCGCCGGGGCCCGACCATGAACCGGCCGACCTCCTCCAGCGGGTTCTGGGTCGCCGACAGGCCGATGCGCTGCACGTCGGCGCCGGCGGCGGCGGTGAGCCGCTCCAGGGTCAGCGCCAGGTGCGAGCCGCGCTTGGTCGAGGCCACGGCATGGATCTCGTCCACGATGCACCACCGCGTGCCCTCGAACAGCTTCTGGGCCTGCCCGGTGAGCATCAGGTACAGCGACTCGGGGGTGGTGATGAGGATGTCGGGCGCCTCGCGCAGCATCTGCTGGCGCTCGCGCTGCGGTGTGTCGCCGGTGCGCACCGCCACCTGCAGGTCGGCGCCGATGCCGCGCAGCGGCGTGCGCAGGTTGCGGTCCACGTCGTAGGACAGCGCCTTGAGCGGGGAGACGTAGACCAGCCCGATGCGGCGGTCGCGCGGATCGGACGGCGGCGTGAGCTCGGCCAGGCGGTCGATCCCGTACAGGAACGCGGCCAGCGTCTTGCCCGACCCGGTGGGGGCCGAGATCAGGACGTGCTCGCCCGAGGCGATCGCCGGCCACGCCTGCTCCTGGGCCGCGGTCGGGGCCTCGAAGGCCCCGCTGAACCACTCGCGCGTGCGCGCGCTGAAGACGTCGAGGGACACCCCTCTGAGGCTACTGCGGCATCGGAGCGCGCCGGGGCTGATTGCGGTCAGGAACTGACCGCAGGCGGTCGCGGGCTACTCCGGGTCCATGAAGGCGATCCGCGGCGAGAGCCCGGCGCCGTCTGACAGCGTGGCGATCTGGCGCCCCGGCTGGACCGCGTCGCGGATCTCACCCACGTGCGGTGCGCCCAGCCGCGCCCGCACGCCGACCAGGTCGGCCACGATCACCACCAGGCCCCAGAACCGCGCCGGGCCCGCAGGCAGCTTCGGCGCCTCGACGATCTCCAGGATGGCCGGGCCGAGGCGGCGGAAGCCCTGGCGGATCCCCCCCACCTCGCGCACGCGCCTGCAGCGGAATCCCGGCGGTCCTCAAGCGCCGCTCGCGGTCCGGTCGAAGTCCGGCGTGGTCACGACGACGTGATCGAGGCCCATGGCGCCGTTGGGGTGGCGCGTCTCGGGCGGGGGCGGGTCGGTGGTGACGCCGGTGGGCAGCCCGTCGACGTCGTGGTGCAGGGAGATCCGTCGCAGCGTCCAGCCGGTGATCCCGCGGCCCGCCGCGTCCAGCCACAGCTCCACCCCGCCCAGCACGACGACGCCGTCAGGCGAGACGGTGAAGCCGAGCGCGCTCCACGCCTCGGGCGGATCGGCGATCTGGAGGGCCGCGAGCTCCGCCCGCGGGGCGTGGCTGCTGACCCGCTCACCCCTCCGACACGATCAGGACGAGCTTGCCGCGCGGGTGGCCGCTCTGCGAGATGCGGTGGGCCTCGGCGATGTCGGCCAGCGGGAACGTCTGGGCCACCGGCAGCGCGGAAGCGCCCGGCCTCGATCAGCTGCGCCGCGTCGGCCAGCGCGTGCCACGCCCGCTCGGGCCCCATCCCGCCGCTGAACGGCACGCCGGTCGCCTCGGCGCCGGCGTAGTCGGCGATCGTGATCACGTGCTCCGGCGAGCGGGTCAGCTCCACCAGCGCGGGCAGCACGCCGCCGCCGGACGGCGTCGAGCGCCCGGTCCACGGCCGCGTCCGGGCCGTCCAGGAGCGCGCGCACGCGCTCGACCAGCCCGTCGCCGTAGGTCGTGGGCTCGGCCCCGAACTCGCGGATGTAGTCGTGGTTGGCCGCGCTGGCGGTTCCGATCACGCGGGCACCGCGAGCGCGAGCGCACTGCACCGCCGCGATGCCCGACGCTTCCCGAGGCGCCGTTGATGACGACGGTCTGCCCGCCGCTCACTCCCAGCGCGTCGAGCGTGCGCACCGCCGTCTCCACCGCGACCGGCAGCGCCGCGGCGCCCGACGAAGTCCAGCGCCTCCGGCACGCCGCGCGTAGTTCTCCACCAGCGCCAGCTCCGCCGCCCCGCCGCCGCCGGCCGCGCCGCCGAACACGGCCTCGCCCACCTCGACGCCGCGGACGCCGTCACCGAGCTTGTCGACGACGCCGGCCACCTCCTGGCCGGTGCGCTTGGGCAGGTCGCCGCCCATCGCGCCGCTGCGGACCTTCCAGTCGATGGGATTGACGCCGGCGGCGCGCACCGCTACCCGGATCTGGCCGGGTCCGGGCTCGGGATCCGGGAGCTCCACGAGCTCCAGCACCTCGGGGCCTCCGAACTGGGTGAACTGAATCCCTTGCATCGCTCTCGCTCCGGTCGTGGCGGCTCCGACGGTGGCCAGAGCCTAGCCGGGCGCGGTGTGCGCGGATGCGGCGTGCGCGGCGGCGACAACCAGCGGGGCCGCGATCACTTCTTCTTCCTCTTCTTGGTCCGGACGAGCCCGCTCGGGCGCTGGCGCGTCGGCTTCTTCTCCTGCTTGGGAAACGCGGCCGAGAGCACGGGCACGGGCTTGTCGGTCGCGCCGGTGCAGCTCAGCCCGCTGGCCGTCCCCGGCTGGACGAGCTTCGGCTTGCCGTCGTTGGGCCTGGCCGCGAAGTTGAAGGCGCCGGTGAGATCGCCGGTGACCCTGCGACGCCACGCCGACAGGTTGGGCACCTCGACACCGAAGCGCGTCTCGACGAAGCGCAGCATCGAGGTGTGGTCAAACGTGTCCGAACACACCAGGCCGCCGCGGGTGAACGGGGAGACGATGAGCATCGGCACCCGGAAGCCGAGCCCGATCGGCCCGCGGATCCCGCTGGCCGCCGCCGGCAGGTTGGCCACGGTCAGGTACTCGCCCTTGGTGCCCTTGGGCGCCACCGGCGGGGCGACGTGGTCAAAGAAGCCGCCGTTCTCGTCCCAGGTGATGAACAGCGCGGTCTTGCGCCACACCTCGGGGTTGGACATGACCGCTTTGACGATCTGGGCCACCGCGATCTCCCCGGAGAGCGCCGCCGAGAAGCCGGGGTGCTCGGTGGCCGCCAGGTTGGTGAGGACCCACGACACCGACGGCAGCGCGTTGCGCCTGACGTCGGCCATGAAGTCGTGCGGATACGTCGTGTTCAGGCCGCGGTCGGCCAACTCCCCCGGCTTGTTGTAGGCCGCGAAGTAGGGGAGCACGTTGTCGAAGACGCCGCCCGCGGGGTCCTGGTAGACCTTCCAGCTCACCCCCTGGGACTGGAGGCGCTCGGGCATCGTCGTCCACGTGAACTTGCCCTTGAAGTTCGCGCGCGTGGAGACGAGCGTCTCGACCAGCGGGCCACCGTTGGCCCCGGCCGGATCCAGCGACGCGCTCATCGACATCAGCCGGTTGGGGTCCGTCGGGCCGATCACCGAGCAGTGGTAGCCGTCGCAGATCGTGAATGCGTCGGCCAGCGAGTAGTAGAAGCTCAGCTGCGAGCGCGTGTAGTAGCCCATCGTCTCGACCCCCGCGGCCGGGCCGTCGCCGCCGTTGGTCGTCGCCTCGTGGACCTTGACCCAGTCGTTCATGTGGCCGCTGTTCCAGGAGCGGTGCTGGGGGCCCCAGTCGTGGGTGATGTCGGGCATGCAGTACTGCACGCCGCCGGAGGGGAGCTTGAACGGGATGACCGTCTGGCCGCCGGGGTCCTTCTGGCGGAACGCCGCCGCGCCGTGCTTGTCGCCGAAGCCGCGCACGCCGCTCAGCGTCCCGAAGTAGTGGTCGAAGGAGCGGTTCTCCTGGATGAGGAAGATGACGTGCTCGATGTCCTTGAGCGAACGATCAGCCCCGCCCACCGCGGCCGCCGCGGCGCCGGCCAGCATGGCGTCGAGCCCGCCGCCCAGTCCTGTCAGCCCGAGTCCCGCCGCCCCCATCCGCTGGAGCGTCTGACGTCGTGTGAGTCCGGAGCTGTGATCCATGCTGCCTCCTCCTTCGATGCGTTGGCGCGCCGGAGCCTACGGCACACCTCGATGTCGGCCATCATCCTTGCGTCAGCTCACGCGCGCGCGTCAGGATCGCGTCGAGCATGTCCTCGGTCAGGCGGCCGGTGAACGTGTTCTGCTGGCTGGGGTGAAAGCAACCCAGGAGGGTGAAGCGGCCACTCACCGTCTCGGCGCCGTGGCCGAAGCGAGGCCGCGGCCGCAGCCGCTCGTGGCCGAGCGCCGAAAGGATGCGCAGGGCGGCGTCCCAGGCGAACGCGCCGAGGCACACGATGACCCGCGCGCAGGCCAGCAGCTCCAGCTCACGCACCGCGTAGGGCAGGCAGGTGTCGCGCTCGGCCGGGGTGGGCTTGTTGGCCGGCGGGGCGCAGCGCACCGCGGCCGCGATCCAGCAGTCATCCAGCGCCAGCCCGTCGTCGCGCGTGCGCGAGGTCGGCTGGTTGGCGTAGCCGGCGCGGTGCAGCGCCGCGAACAGCCAGTCGCCCGAGCGGTCGCCGGTGAAGACGCGGCCGGTGCGGTTGCCGCCGTGTGCCGCGGGAGCGAGTCCCAGGACCACGACCGACGCCGTCGGGTCCCCGAAGCCGGGGACGGGACGGCCCCAGTAGGTCTCACCGGCGAACGACGCCCGCTTGACCCGGGCCACCTCCTCGCGCCAGGCGACCAGGCGGGGGCACTGGCGGCAGGAGACGATCTCCTGCTCGAGCGCGTCGAGGGTCCCGTCAGGCGCCGGGGAGACATGGCCCTCGCCCGAGCTCACGACCGGTCGTTCGTCGAGCAGGCCGAAGATCAGCCGGTCGATCACGGGCGCCAGATCGAGGATGTGCTCGGGGATGCCGAGGCGGACCTGGCGGGAGACGAGCTCGGTGATGGCGCCGACGACGGCAAAGGACTCGTGCGGCGAGCTGAAGCGCCCGGTGAGCCCGCGCCGCGCGGCGGCCGCGTTCTCGGCATCGAGCACGTCGGCGAAGGCCTGGAGGATCTGATCGCGGCGCTGGGCGGCGCGCGGCCCGGCGCCGATGATCTCCACCAGCAGCGTCTGCGCGAACTCGGGATGCTCGGCCAGCGCGCCGAGGAACGCGCGCGTCCCGGCGCGCAGCCGCTCGCGCGCGTCGCCGACCGGCGCGTTGCGCGCCGCCTCGGCCATGGCCGCCTGGACGAGCTCGGCCCCCATGTCGAACAGCGCCAGCATGCACTCCTCCTTGTTGGCGAAGTGCTCGTAGAAGGTCGCCTTCGACATCCCGGCGCGCCGGCTGATCGACTCCGAGGAGGCGCCGGCGTAGCCACGATCGGCGAACTCGCGCGCGGCGGCCCGCAGCAGGCGCTCGCGCTGGAGGGGAAGCCGGACCTCTGGCGGCGGCGCGTGCCGGCCTCGCGCGGCTGGTCCACTACCTCAGCGAGCGGCCGTAATGGCGCTCGTAGTACTCCCGGTAGGCGCCTGAGCGGATGGGCTCCCACCACCAGGCGTTGTCCCGGTACCACGTGACGGTCCGCTCCAGGCCATCGGCGAATCGGGTCTGGGCGCGCCAGCCCAGCTCGGCCAGCTTGTCGGAGGAGAGCGAGTAGCGCCGGTCGTGGCCCGGCCGGTCGGTGACGTACTCGATCAGCGAGTCATCGGCACCGGCCAACTCCAGGATCCGATGCACGACTTCGATGTTCTCGCACTCGTCCGGACCGCCGCAGTTGTAGACCTCGCCGGGCTTTCCGTGGGCCAGGGCGTGCCCGATCCCGCGCCCGAAGTCCTCCACGTAGAGCCAGTTGCGCACGTTGCGCCCGTCCCCGTACACGGGCAGGTGATCGCCGGCCAGCGCGTTGAGGATCATGAGCGGGATCAGCTTCTCGGGATACTGGCGCGGCCCGTAGTTGTTGGAGCCCGCGGCACGACGAGCGTCTCCAGGCCATAGGTGTGGAAGTAGCTGAGGACGAGCAGGTCGGCGCCCGTCTTGGTGGCGCTGTAGGGGCTGGAGGGCTGCAGCGGCGAGGACTCGGTGAACGAGCCGGTCTCGATCGAGCCGTACACCTCGTCTGTGGACACCTGCAGGTAGCGCAGGCGGCGCTCGCGGGCGGCCTCGAGCAGCACGTGCGTGCCCTGGCCGTTGGTCACGCTGAACGCGAACGGATCGGCGATCGAGCGGTCGACATGGGTCTCGGCGGCGAAGTTGACGATCGCCTCGGCTCCCTCGACGGCGGCGGCCACCGCCTCGGGATCCTGGATCGCGCCGTGGACGAAGCGGATGTCGGACTCGACCTCGCGCAGGTTCTCGGTGCGCCCGGCGTAGGTGAGCGCGTCGAGCACCGTGACCTCGTCGCCGTGCTCGCGCACCCGCAGCTCGACGAACGTGGAGCCGATGAACCCAGCCGCACCGCAGACCAGGAGCTTCATGCACGCACCTCCGCGAGCTCGGACATGAACTGCTTCAGACCGGCGCGCCACTCGCGGCAGCGTCGGCGCGCCGCGCTCCGAGATGCAGAACGCTGTTGGCGGGACGCCGGGTCGGCGTCGGATACTCGTCACTGGAGATCGGCCGCACCGGGCAGTCAGCGCCGGCCGCCGCCACGATGGCGGCGCGCAAACTCATACCACGAGCACTGACCCCCGCCGGCAACGTGCAGGATGCCGGGCGTCCGCTGCGCCGCCAGCGCCACGAGCGCCTCGGCGAGATGGCCGGTGAACGTGGGGCAGCCGACCTGGTCGGCGACGACCTTCAGCTCGGGTCGCCTTGCGCCGCGGCGCGCAGGATCGTCTTGGGAAAGCAACTGCCCGCCGGCGCCGAACAGCCACGCGCGTGCGGACGATCGTGTGCCGCTCGGGGGCCGCTGCGGCGACCGCCTGCTCGCCGTCGAGCTTGGAGCGGCCGTAGGCGGACACCGGCGCGCGGATCGGACTCCACGTATGGCGTGGCGCTTGTCTCCGCTGAACACGTAGTCGGTGGAGACGTGGACGATCCAGGCCCCGGCGGCGCTGCCGCGGCGCGCGACGTTGCCCGCGCCCGCGCCGTTGACCGCCGCCGCCGGCTCGGGCTCGGACTCCGCGCCGTCGACGTTGGTCCAGGCGGCGCAGTTGATGACCACCTCTGGCCCCGCCTCGCTGACCGCCTCGGCCACGGCGGTACGATCGGTGACGTCGAGCTCGGCACGCGCGAGGCTCACCGTTTCATGGCCCGCGTGCTCGGCGGCGCGGCGCACGTCGAGACCCAGCATTCCGGCAGCCCCCGTGATCAGGATCCGCATGGCGCGAAGCGTAGACGCCGGGGCGCGAGATTGACGTGGAGACCTCAACGGTTGGGGCATTGCGCGTAATGTTTCTGTAAGGTGAGGGACGGTTTACGGGCCGATGTGTTGGCCCGCGCAGCTCGTTTCGCGGCTCATCGGGCGATCAGAATAAGCCGCATGGGCGCGCAGATCCGGTTCCCGTCGATCCGGCAGACAGCCGCTGCATCGGTCACGGTGCTTGCCACACAATCGGTGATCTTTCGGCCTGCACGACGTCTCGGGTCACGCGCGTCGGAGGCTGGCGGAGACCGCCTATCCGGGGTTCCCGGTCGGCGTACACGCGCTCGAGCTGATCCTTGGCGTCGCGTTGCTGGCGCTCGTCCCCGGACTGTGGCGAGGCACACGCACGGCCGTCTCGCTGACAACCATCGGGCTGGTGGCGCTGGCCGTGCTCAACGCCGGTCACCGCCACTTCGACGAAGCGGCCGTCGAGGCGTGCCTGGCGCTGATGCTCACCGCCGGGCGCAGCGCCTTCCGGCTGGGGTGCTCCAATCGCCCCCGTCGGGCGATCGCGCTCGCGGCCGTGGGCGCGTGGGGCCTGGCCACCGGCGCGATCGTCAGCGCGCCCGACGTTCGGCACACCGCGGGCCACGTGCTCGCCCGTGTCCTGCACCATCCGGCCGTCCACGCCCTCACCCCGGCCTCGGGGCCGCGCCTGTCGGGCAACTGGGACGCTCTTATCGACGTCCTCATCGTGGGCGCGGCGGGGATCTCGGTCCTGGCCCTGCGCTCGCTCGTGCGGCCCGCCACCGCCAGCAACCGCCATCTCGACCACGAGTACCGGGCCGCGCGGGCGATCCTCGACGCGCATGGGACCGACTCGCTGTCGCCGTTTCTGCTGCGGCCCGACAAGGCGCTCGCGTTCGCCGCCGGCGGCGTGCTGGCCTACCGGGTGATCGGCGGGACGGCGGTGATCTCGGCCGACCCGGTCGCGCCCGACGGCGCCGCGGGCGACGTCCTGTCCACGTTCCAGGACCAGGCCCGCCGCCGCGGATGGCAGATCATCCTCTGGGGCGCGGCCGAGACGCACCTGGAGGCCTACCGGGCGCTCGGGCTGCACGCGCTGCGCGTCGGCGAGGAGGCGTTCGTCGATCCCCGCACGTTCACCCTGGAGGGGCGGCCGGTGCGCAAGCTGCGCCAGTCGGTGCACCGGGTGACGCGGCGCGGGTGGATGATCTCCGCCCACGACGGGCGTGAGGTCGACTCCTGGCTGGAGTCCGAGATCGAGCTCGTATCCTCGCGCTGGCGCGACGATCACCCGCACGTGCACGGGTTCGCCATGGGGATGGGCAACTTCACCTCCGAGCTGCGTCCCGACGACCTGTACGTCCTGGCCCGCTCGCCGGTCGGTGAGCTCGGCGGGGTCATGCGCTTCGTGGCCTGCGGCGACACGCTCTCGCTCGACACCATGCAGCGCGTGGGCGAGACGCCCAACGGCCTCAACGAGGCCCTCGTCGCTCGCGCGCTGGCCGAGGCGCGCGAGCGCGGGATCGCCGAGGTCAGCCTCAACTACGCCGGTCTCGCCCACCTGATCCGCCGAGAGCCGAGCCGCAACCCGGTGTCGCGCGCGCTCACGCGCGTGGCCCTCGGACCGCTGCACCGCCGCTTCCAGATGGACCGGCTGGTGCGCTTCAACGAGAAGTTCTCCCCGCAGTGGCGGCCGCGCTACCTGGTCTACGAGTCGCGCGCGGCGCTCCCGCTCACGATCGCCCGGGTGCTCCAGGCCGAGGGCTACCTCCCGCACCGCGACCGCGGCCGGTGGGCCGAGGCGGTGCGGGAAGGGCTTCCCGAGGTCGTGGCGGCGCGGCTGCGCCCGCCCGGACCGCTCGGACAGGCGCGATGAGGCTGCCGCGCCCGCGGCCGCTGGTCGCGCTGGTGACCGCGGCCTTTGTCGTCGTCGGCCTGATCGGGGCCTACAGCTACTGGGAGTCCTATTACCAGCACCGGGGCTTTGCCACCGTCGCCTTCCTGCCGAACGCCCATCGGGGGCAGCTTCAGACCGTCCACTTCTACTCACCGGCGCTGCATCGCGAGGCCGACTACATCGTGTACACGCCGCCCGGCTATGGCGCGGACCCCGCCCGCCCGGCGCGTTACCCCGTCTACTACCTCCTGCATGGAAGCCCGGGGCGCCCGGTGGTCTTCACCGGCATCGCGCAGCTCCCCGTGCGCATGGACAACCTCATCAGCCAGCACCGGATGCGCCCGATGATCCTCGTCTTCCCCGACGGGCGGATCGGCGGCAGCACCTATTCGGACTCCGAGTGGGCCAACACGCCGTCGGGTCGCTTCGCCGACTACGTGATCAACGTGGTGCACGACGTCGACCACCGCTTCCGCACGCTCGCGCATCGCACCGACCGGGTCGTCGCGGGGTTCTCGGCCGGCGCGTACGGCGCCACCAACATCATGCTTCACAACCTCCGGGTCTTCGCCAACCTCCAGTCCTGGAGCGGCTACTACATCCAGACGCGCAGCGGCGTGTTCGCCAGAGCCGGCACGTCGACGCTCCGCGCCAACAGCCCCCTGGACTACGCACGGGGGCTCAGGGCGCTCATCGCCTCAGAGCCGATCCGCGCCTTCCTGTTCGTCGGCCGCGACGACAACGACAGCCCGCAGACCGGGCCGATGGCCTCCGCCCTGGCCGCCGCCGGAGGCGACGTCACCTGGGCGCTGTACCACGGCGGCCACGATTGGCAGCTGTGGCACGCCCACCTGAACCAGATGCTGATGCTCGCGTCGCGGGACACGAGCGTCCCACCCCCCCGCGCGCACGGCGTGGCGCGGTCGCTGACGCCCGGCGTCGTCCCCATCCCCAACGGCGCCGGGCGCCGTCACCATCGTCGCGCGACCGGGCGAGCCGACCGACGCCCGCCAGCTCGCCTCGGCCACCGTGGCGAGGGTCGCCGATCCCGGGTGCCTCCCGCCCGGTGATCGGCGGCCTGCTTCTGGCGCTGGTCTCGGCGGCGCTGATCAACCTCGGGTTCCTGCTGCAGCACCGGGCGCTGGACCGCGAGGGGGCCGCCGGCGGCGCCCTGGGCCGCCTGCGCCGGTCGCTGCGCAACCGGGTGTGGCTCTCGGGGCAGGCCGTCGGCTGGCTGGGCTTCGGGCTCCAGATCGTCGCCGTCGCCGTCGCGCCCCTGGCGCTGGTCCAGGCCTTCTCCGCCGGAGGCCTGGCGCTGTCGGTTCCGTTGGCCGCCGGGGTCTTCGGTCATCGCGTGACCCGCGGGCAGGTGCTGGCGGTGTTGCTCATCGCCGTGGGGCTGGCGGCGCTGCCGATCGGCTTCTCGACGGCGGCCGATCACCTCCACGCCGGCCGCCTGGTCGCGGTGCTCGCCGTCGGAGCCGTGCTCGCCGCGGTGCTCGGGCGCATGCGAGCGCCCGTCACGCGGGCCGCCGCCGCCGGGATCTTCTACGGCCTCGCCGACGCCGCGATCAAGGCGGTCTCGCTGGACTGGCACAGCCACGGTCCGTCGAGCCTGGCCAGCGGGTGGGCGCTGGTCGCCGTCGCGGCCTCGTTCGCGGGGTTCCTGTGCTTCCAGGCGGCGCTTCAGACCGGCGCGGCGGTACCCGGCATCTCGCTCATGACCGCCGCGACAGCGCTGGTGGCGCTCGCCTGCGGTCTCGGGGCGTTCGGGGAGTCGCTAGGCGCGGGCGCTGGTTCGAGCGTGGTGCACGGTCTGGCGATCGCGGTCGTGCTCGCCGGGGTGCCGGTGCTCGCTGCCGCCCACACCGCGATCGGGGAGTCCGCTGATCACCGAGACGAGCGACCGTCGCCGCGTCCGCGGCCATTGCCCGCGGTCCAGAGGCCGAGCTAGCCAGCACCCCAGCGCGAAGGCGAAGGCCTCCACCACCGGGCCCAGGCCGGGCGACCGCGAGAACACCGTCGAGGAGAAGGCGAGGTTGCGCGCGACCGCGTAGGAGACCTGGGCGGCGAACAGCAGCACGGCCAGCGCCAGAACGAGCGCGAGCGCCGCCCGGCGGTGGGGAGCCACCTCGGCGAGCGCCACGCCGGTGAGCGCGCCGGCCAGCACCCAGGCCACGACGACGCGCGCCAGCGGCTGACCATCGGAGGCCGCGAGCTGGAGCAGGGGCAGGGCGTCGGGGATCCTGGGGCCGGCGCCCAGCCAGTGCAGCCCGCGCAGGACGTAGAGCCAGCCGATGCCCGCCAGCAGGCCGGCGAGCACGATCACCACGCAGGCCGCCGCAGCGCCACCGCGTCGCAGCGCCGCGCCGCCGCCACGCCTGAGGGTCCCCCATGTGGCTCCGGTCACCGGCGCGAGACTACGGCCCCCGACGATGAGTTTCGTAAGGGGATTGTTTGCGGTGGTTGAATTGTCGGCGATGGGTGCCGCCCCATGAGCCGTCGACGCCTGCTGCGGGCGCTGGCCTTCGGCGCTGTGACGCTGGTCGTGTTCGGCAGCGCGGCCGCCGCCGTGCTCGCCAGCAAGGGCAAGCCGCACGCCCGTGGGGATGCCGCGTCCGTGGCCTCGCCGGCGCGAACGGTGTCGGTCGGCTGCCGGTCACCGTCGGTGGGCGGCACGATGCCGACGCTCGTGTACCTGCCCGCGGGGTACCGCGCTGCGTCGTCGCATCGCTACCCGGTGGTCTACTTCCTCCACGGACTGCCCGCAAACCCCACCTCCTATACGGACAACGCGTTCGTCGCCGCCTCCCTGGCCGCCGCACACGAGACGGCGATCGTCGTCGCCCCGCAGGGCGCCCGGGGTGTCGACTCAGACCGCGAGTACCTGGACTGGGACGCGGCCGAGGACTGGCCCCAGGCGATCTCCCAGGACCTGACCGCCTGCATCGACGCCCGCTTCGATACCATCCCCGGCCGCGACGGGCGGGCCCTGATCGGCCTGTCGGCCGGCGGGTACGGGGCGATGAACATCGGCCTGCGCAACCTGCAGCAGTTTGGCGCGGTGCAATCCTGGAGCGGCTACTTCGTCGCCACCAACCCCGCCGGCACCAAGGTGCTGGAGCTCGGCTCCCCGCAGGCCGATGCGGCCGCCACGGTTCCGCGCGGCCCTCAGCTCAGGCGCCGCCTGGAGTCGCTGCCCACGCAGATCGCCTTCTACGTCGGTCTCCAGGACACGCGCTTTCTCGTCATGAACCGCCAGTACGACGCGGCCCTGACCCGGACCGGGATCTCCCACATCTTCCACACCTATCCCGGCGGTCACTCCCCCGCGCTGTGGCGCTCCCAGGCTCCGACGTGGCTGGGGTGGGCGCTCAGCTACCTCGCGGCCGCCCGCGCCGCCGCCCACACAGGGTGACCGCAGCTCAGGTCGCGGCGTACCACCCGGCCGCCAGACCGGTGAGCCCGCGCAGGGACTTGCCCGCCCAGTGGCGACACAGCAGCTTCGTCGACAGGTTCTTGAGCAGCGCCTCGTAGACGAAATGGCGGCGGTCGCGCTTGGTCTCCCGCTTGGCCCTGACCAGGGAGCGGCAGGCGGCGCGGGCCGCCCCGTCTAGCCGCTTGCTCGCGCAGTGCAGGGTCGCGGAGGTCCGGACCCCGACGCCGTGGAAGCGGTGCAGCGCGGAGACCGTGATTGGCGCGTCGGCGGCAGCCACCGCGGCGCCGACGGCGGAGCCGCCGGCCGGCGTTGCGCTCGAGGCGACGCTCGCCGGGGCGGCGCGCCGCACCAGGGCGAGCATCGCGTTTGAGCTCCCGCCTGCGGAGGCGCTCTTGAAGACGACCGTCGCCATCAGCCAGGGGGTCCTCGCGCCGGTCGTCACCGCGGCGTTCGGCGTCGCCCCGGTCGCCACCAGCTGGTCCTCGGTGAGGAGCTCCATGTCGAGGGCCTTGGACACGCTGGCGCGCACGGTGTACCCGGTGCCGCCCTTCAGGGTGTCGCCGTAGCCCGAATCGGCGTACAGGCCCAGGGCGAGCTCGTTGCCCGACGCCGTCGGCGCGGTCGCACCCGAGGTCACCGTGGCCGCCGCACTCCCGGTGTTGCCCACGGCGTGCGCCGAGACGTCGACGGCACCCGTGCCCGCGGCGGTGGAGAGGCCCGAGTACTCCATCGCTCCGGCCGCGATCGCGGCCGAGGCCGTGGCCTTGACCGTGACCACCGGCGGACTGCTGCTACCGGTGGAGATCGGCGCTGTCCAGACGCTCTCCTCGGTGCCGTCGCTGGCCTTGAAGCTGAGCAGCTTCGTGAACGCGTCACCGGCGGAGTCGGTCACCGTCTGCGCCGTCGCACCGCCGTCGCTGTAGACGCCCGCCTCGACGATCAGCCTGACTCCGGGCGCGGTGTTGGTCGACAGCGCGGCCGCCAGGCTGGTCACGTTGTCGGCGTGGGCCGAGGCCTGCTGGATGAAGGTGGGCGCCGTCTGCGCCGTCGGGGTGACCGGAGCCGACATCGCCGACGCCGGGCCGGTCCCCACGGCGTTGGTCGCCGACACGGTGAACGTGTAGCTGGTGCCGTCGGTGAGCCCGCTGACCGTGGCGCTGGTCTGTCCGCCGTTGACGACGGTCGGCGTCTGCGCCGCCGAGCCGATGTACGGGGTGATCGTGTAGGACGTGATCGGGCTACCGCCGCTGTCGGGTGCGACCCAGGACACGGTTGCGCCGCCGTCGAGCGGGGCCGCGGTCACCCCGCTGGGCGCAAAGGGCGCGGTGGCCGCACCGGTGACCGAGATGATCGGAGCGATCGACGGCACGCCGTTGGCGTTGAGGATGAACAGCATGTAGTGCCCGGGAGGGGCGTAGGCCCCCGACGCCGGCGACTGGATCGTGAGCGAGCCGGACCCCTGCGTGAAGCTGAGGGGGACGAAGTGCTGGCCCATGTCGCTCTGGTGCGTGTCCGATCCCAGGGAGACGAGGTTGACCGACGTGATCGAGCCCGCATCGGGAGTGGAGACGGTGAAGTTCGAGCCGTAGCTGATGGAGCTCGGCGCCGCCGTGATCGCGGGCCGCGGGCCCTTGGAGAGATACGGGGGGGAGTAGATCTGGGACGAGTCCACTCCCGGGTACCCGGGCCCCGCGTGACCGCTGCCCCCGACGAGCACCGTGCCGTCGGGCATCAGCAGCGCCGTCGAGTGGTAGCCGCGGGTGGCGCCCGTGGCGGCGGCGGCGGACCACGTCTGGGTGTCCGGATTCCAGATCTCGCTGGGCAGAACGCCGCCGGAGACCTCGCTCTGCCCGGTCTGGCCCGCCGTGGGCTCGCCGCCGACCGCGAGCACGGTGCCGTCGGCGAGCATCGTCAGCGTGTGGTAGATCCGGGCGTGCGCCATCGACGCGGTCTGATGCCACGTCGGGGTGGCCGCGGTCAGGTCGATGACCGCCGTCGTGGCCTTGGCCGGCGTGCTGCTGTTGAGGTCCGCCGCTCCTCCGGAGTAGAGGACCTTCCCGGGCCGGTACATCACCGAGGATCCGTTGACCACACCGCTGGCCCCGCCGACCTGGGTCCAGGTCTTGGCGCCCACGTTGAGCTCGAACGACTTGTCCTCCGATGGACCGATCGTGAACACGTTGCCGTTCGGGATCAGGTAGGAGAACGGGTACTCCTCCTCGTGCACCTGTGACGTCGAGACCCCGGTGAGCACCGTCCACTGGCCGGTGGTGGGATCAAACACCTCGGGAGTGTCGGCCCAGCTGTTGGGGTCGGTCGTGTTCCCGCTGATCGCCACGTAGCGACCGTCGGCGAGCTCGGTGAGGTCGGGATACCAGCGGGCGTAATGCATGTCCGCGACTCGCGTCCAGCTGCTGGTGGCGGGGTCGAAGATCGTCGTGTCGACGATCCCGAGATTGCCCGTGCTCAGGCCGCCGTAGCCACCGACTACGAGCACGCGCCCGTCGGGCAGCTCGGCCATACCCGAGCAGAAGATGCTGTCGGGCGCGACCTGGCTGGTGAACACGCCGGTGCTCGGGTTCCACACCTGGGTGGGCTCCGGCTGCTGCCAGCCGTCCCACTGCAGCACGTTGCCGGTGTCGAGCAGGATCGAGTGCACGGCCACCATCGGCCACGACATCAGCGACGACCAGGCTCCCGGGCCGCCGCTGGATGCGGGCGTGACGCTGTTGGAGTGCGCGGACTCGGGACTGGTCCCGACCGCGTTCGTCGCCGTCACCGTGAAGGTGTAGGTGGTGCCATCGGTGAGCCCGCTGACCGTCGTCGAGGTCGCGGGGGGTGAGCCCGGCACCGTCGTCGTCCCCTGGGCCGTTGAGCCGATATACGGGGTGACCGTATAGCTGGTGATCGGGCTGCCACCGTTGGGGGGCGCCGTCCACGTGACCGTGGCGGTGCCGTCGCCGGCGGTGGCCGACACGCCCGTGGGAGCGTTGGGCGCGGTGGGTGCGCCCTGCTGGGCGGCCTGGAACACCACCGTGGACATCAACCACGGGGTGTTGGCGCCGGTCCCGGCCGAAGCGGCGGGAGTGGCCCCGGCCGACGGGACCGCCTGATCCTCGGTCAGCAGCTCGATATCGGAGGTCTTGGAGACGTTCGAGCGCGCGGTGAACCCGGAACCCGCGGTGAGCGTGTCACCGAAACCGGAGTCGACGTAGGCGCCGACGGCCAACTCGTTGGCACTGCTCGTCGCCGGGGTCGCTCCGGAGCTGACGGTGGCGGCCGCGCTCGTCGTGCCGGTGGCGGTGGACACCTGATCCACGGCGGCGGCGCCGGCCGCGGCGGAGAGCCCCGAGTACTCCGACACGGCAGCGCCGACGTCGGCCTTCGCCGTGGGCGTGACCGTGACCGCGGGCGACGTGCCGCCCCCCGCCGTGATCGGGGCCGTCCAGACGCTCTCCTCCGTGCGGTCTGAGGCCTTGAAGTGGACGATCTCGGTGTAGGTGTTGCCCGCCGCGTCGGTGACGCTCTTGGCCGTGGCGCCGCCGCTGCTGAAGATCCCCACCGTGACCACGAGCCGGTCGCCGGCGGTGACCGGGGAGCCCGGCGTCAGGCTGACGCTCGTCTTGCCCGTGCCATGGGTCGCGATCTGCTGCACGAACGCCGGCGTCGAGCCGGCGGCGCCCGCGCTCGCCGAGACCACCGCCCACGCGCCGAGCGCGCCCGCGATCAGCACGGCCAGAGTAATTGCCCGACGTCTTGAGATCATCCTGCTTGCCCCTTTGTGCCCTCGTCACAGCCGTCCAGCCGCAGCTGACTTCAGTCCCGGGGAAGTATCAGGGGCGGCGGCCGCTCCGTAAATCGGCGGACGGGCCTATTTCGCCGTTCAAAGCCTGAACCCGCTCAGCGGCGAGGCCGTCCGCGACCTCGGTGGCCAGCGAGGGCGTACCGTTCTGACCCGACCGTCCACTAGCAGCCACGCCACGGGGGTATGGGAGCAGCGATGACCGGGACCACACAGCGCCGCCGACAGGAGCGCGGCTGAGTTGACGGCGGCGTCCGGCAAGGTGCTGGTGGCGATCGACGGCGCGTCCGGCGGCCGTGACGCGATCGCGCTGGCGCGGGTCCTGGCGGCTCCGTCGGCGCGGATGGTGCTCACCAACGTCTACGGCGTCGGTGCCGATGTGGACTCAGAGCCCGCCCGCCCCGGCGGGCTCGTGGGGCGGGCGCTGCACCGGCTGGCCCGCAAGGAGTCAGCCGAGCTGCTCGTCGTGGGCTCCAGCCACCGCGGGCCCAGCGGGCGCACGATGCTCGGGGGCCAGACGCTGGCCGCGCTGAACGGATCGTCGTGCGCGGTGGCGATCGCCCCCCGCGGTTACGGGATGGCCGAGCCCGAGGTACGCACCGTGGGCGTGGGCGACGCCGGCACGGCCGAGAGCGAGCTGGCGGTGCGCACCGCGCGGGCGCTGGCCGAGCGCCACGGCGCGGCGCTCGACGTCCGGGCAGTCACGGAGGGGGATCCGGCGGAGGAGCTGGCGACGATGGCTGAGCACCTCGACCTGCTCGTGCTGGGCTCACGGGCCTACGGGCCGTCCGGCCGGCTGCTCAGCGGCAGCACCTCGATGCAGCTGGCCCGCCGCGCCGGCTGCCCGCTGCTGGTCGTCCCGCGACCGTGATTTCCGTGGCGTTTTTCACCCAGCCGGGTGAAAGTTCGTCCATCATTGATGACAAGCGGGGCGCGGGGTGCCACCCTTGGGTCATATGACGCCCGCCGCCTATCCCACCATCCGCATCGACCATGAGCCTCATGGCGACTGGGAGGTGGAGCTTCCCGATGAAGTCTCCCCCGTCCGCTGCCGCACGCTCCACGAGGCCCGCCGCCTCGCCTACCGCCACGCCGCCCAGGGCCAGCCGTGTGAGCTCGTGATCTGCGACGCCTACCATCGCGTCGCTCATCGAGAGCTCGTCAACGCCGGCTGAGCCCGGACTTGCCGCAGGCTAACCCGCCGGAGGCGACCCCCGGCCGGTCAGCTCATCCACTTTCGCCACGAGCTCGTCGGGGCTGAAGGGCTTGACGAGCAGGTTGACGTTGGACTGCTCCACCCCGCGGTGCACCAGCCGGCTGTCGTTGTAGCCGGACATGAAGAGAACCTCCAGGCCGGGGCGTAGCGCGCGCAGCTCCTGCGCCAGCTCGGGCCCCGAGAGCCTCGGCATCACGACGTCGGTGAGGAGCAGGTCGATCTCCCCGCGGTGGCGCTCGGCCAGCGCGATCGCGTCCAGCCCGTTGCCGGCCTGGAGCACCAGGTAGCCCTCCTCCTCGAGCATCGTGACCACGAGCAGGCGCAGCGCCGGCTCGTCCTCCACCAGCAGCAGCGTCGGGCGCTGTGGGTCCTGAGGCGGTCCGTCGGCGGGCTCACCCGCCGCGGGCAGGACGACGGTGAATGTCGTGCCGCTGCCGACCGCCGAGGTCACGTCGATCCAGCCGTCGGCCTGGTCGACGGTGCCGTAGACCGTGGCCAGCCCCATCCCGGTGCCCCGCTCGCCCTTGGTGCTGAAGAACGGCTCGAAGATCCGCTCCACCGTCTCGGGCGCCATGCCCGTGCCGGTGTCGGCGATGGCGAGCTCCAGGTAGGGCCCCGGCTCCAGCCCGTGCACCGCCGCCTCCTCCGCGGGTACCGACCGCTCCCGCGTCGTCACCCGCAGGGTGCCGCCCGCGGGCATCGCATCCGAGGCGTTGATAATCAGGTTCATCATGATCTGCTCCAGCCCGGTGCGGTCCATCATCACCTGGGGCAGCCCGGGCTGCAGCTGGAACTCGAACACGATGTCGGCGGCGAGCAGGCGACGCAGCATCGGCTCCAGCTCGCGGGCCAGCGCCGAGATGTCGATCAGCGACGCCGAGGTGTGACCGCGGCGGGCGAAGGCCAGGAGCTGGCGGGTGAGCTCGGCCGCCCGGTCTGAGGCCAGCAGGATCTGCTCGAGATCGGGGCGCGCGGAGACGAGGTCGGTGCGCGCCGACAGCCGCCGCGCGTAGCCGGAGACGATCGTCAGCAGGTTGTTGAAGTCGTGCGCGATGCCGCCGGCGAGCTGCCCGACCGCCTCCATCTTCTGCGCCTGCGTGAGCCGCGCGGCGATCTGCTGGCGCTCGGTGATGTCGGTGATGACCCCGCGCAGCCGCTCGATGCCGCCCTCGGGATCGCGCCTCACGGTGACGATGTCGCGCACCTGCCGGACGTCGCCGCCGGCCGAGATCATCCGATACAGCAGCTCGAAGTTCTCGCTCTCGCGCGCGGCCTCCACGAAGGTCAGCGCCGCGAGACGGTCTTCGGGGTGCACGAGCGACATCCAGAACCCGGGCTCCATCCACTGCTCGCGCGGGTAGCCCAGCAGCATCTCCTCGCGGCCGCCGAGGTAGGTGAGCGACTCGCGGTCGGGCGTCATCGACTCCCAGACGATCGCGTCCAGCGCGCCGACGATCTCCTCGACGGCGTGCGCCTGGGCGTAGCGCATCCGCTCCTCCTCCAGGCGGCGCCGCTCGGTGGCCTCGCGGATCACCGCCACGATCGCCTGCTCGCCATCGAAGGCCATCGGCGCGAGGCTGATCTCCACCGGGACCTCCGAGCCGTCGTGACGCAGGCCCTGGAGGCTGAGTCCCAGGCCCATCGGCCGCGGCTGGGGGTCCTCGGCGTAGGCCGTGCGATCGGCGATGTGGGTCGCGCGCAGGCGGCCGGGGATGAGCTGCTCGACCGCCACGCCGATGAGGGCATCGCGTTCGTAGCCGAACAACTGCGCCGCCGCCTTGTTCACGTACCGGATCCGGCCGTCGATCCCGGCCATCACGATCCCGTCCGGCGCCGCGTCGAGCATCTCCGCCAGCGCGCCCTCGGGCGGCCGCTCCCCGCTCATCGTCGGACCACGCGGTGGCCGCGGATCGGGATCACGGTGTCTGGGGCTGTGCGGGCATGGATGGTCATCTCACGGTCGGCGACGTTCTCAGTATTCCCTGGAGGGCACTTTCATAAGTAACGCGACACGGGCCCCGGGGTTGGCGGAGAATGGAAACGTGCGGACACGAGGCATCGATGTGGCCGCGGACCTGCTGAATTCGCTCCCGGATCCGGTGATCGGCTGCGACACCGGCGGCACCGTCGTGTACTGGAGCCGGGCCGCGGAGGAGGTCTACGGCTATCCCGCCGCCGAGGCCCTGGGGCTGCGGGCGGCCACGCTCCTGCATACCCGCTTCCCGGCGCCGCTGCTGGAGATCACCGAGGAGCTGAGCGACCTCGGGCGATGGCAGGGGCGCCTGGAGCACCGGTGCAAGGACGGGCGGACCGTGTCGGTGCACAGCCGCTGGGTGGTGCGCCATGACGAGCGGGGCGCGCGCGTCGGCACCGCTGCCATCGAGCATGCGCTGGCCGACGAGGCGGCGCCGCCCGTTCCCGGGCCGCGCGAGCCGCGCCGCGCCGAGGATGCCGGCCCGACCCCCGCCGCTCCGACCCCCGCCGCCCAGACCCCGGGTGCCCAGAGCCCCGCCGACCTGGCCCACGAGCTCAACAACGCCCTGGCGATCATCATCAACTACACGGCCTTCGTGACCGAAGCGCTCGAGGCCGCGGACGGAGCGCCGGCGGGGGCCGCGGGCGACTCGCTGCGCGCGGACGCCCACGAGATCCAGACGGCCGCCGAGCGCGCCCTGGAGCTGACCCGCCGGCTGCAGGCCTAGGTCGAGCGCCGCCCGCGCACCACCATCGCCACGGCCTGGACGCGGGTGCGTGCGCCCAGCTTGGTCGTGGCGTTGCGGACATGGGTGCGCACCGTCTCGGGAGAGAGGACCAGTTGCTCGGCGATCATCTGGCCGTTGAGCCCGTCGGCAAGGAGGCCCAGGACCTCGAGCTCGCGCGAGCTGAGCGCGCTGAGTCGTTGCAGCTCGCCATCCTCGGCCAGCTCGCCGGCCAGCTCCGGGTCGACGTAGGTGCCGCCCGTCGCCACCGCCCGCAGCGCGTCGGTGAGGCGTGGCGCCGGCGAGGTCTTGAGCACGAACCCGCGCGCCCCGGCCCGCACCGCCTCGTGCAGGATCGCGTCGGAGCCGGTGTAGCCGGTGTAGAGGACGATCGGGGCCGTCGGATCCTCCCGCAGCAGGTCCTCAACCAGGCCGACCGAGCTCTCCTTTCCGAGCTGCACGTCGAGCAGGGCGACGTCGAAGCGGCGCCGGGAGAGGATCGCCCGGGCCTCGTCCAGCGTGCCCGCCACCCCGGCGATGCGGAACCCGGCCTCACGGAGCAGGAGCTCGATGCCCCTCCGCATCGCGAGATGGTCATCGATGACGATCACCTCGAGTTCCTGGGACTCCATTGAACCTCGATCCGGATTCACGGGTGCTGGTCGCATTCTGCGAGACGCACTCGGCTTTCGCCCCGGCTGGTGGCAGGCCTTTCTCGGCTGGTCAGTGAAGATTTTCTCACCGCCGCCAAATCGTCGCCGCATGGCCGTGGAGGCCTCTCCTGATACCGCATTTCGGGGACTGCAGGCGCCGGAGGCGAGGGAGGGCGGGTGCAGTTACCGCATTTCAGGGATGAGTAACTCCTCCGGGCCGCCGAAGCACATCGTGGCCGGTACAGACGCTGCCGCGCTTCAACTCGAACCCCAAGGTCACGCACATGCCCACCAGCACCAAGTCCAAGCGGCTCTCCTCCGAGGAGACCATGGACCTGTGGTCGGAGTACAAGCGCACCGGCAACCCGCGCCTCCGCGATCGCCTGGTGCTCACCTTCGCGCCCATGGTCAAGTACATCGTCTACCGCAAGGCCCGGGAGATCCCGGCCCGCTGCGAGGTCGACGACTTCATCTCCTGCGGTCTCGAGGCCCTGATCCGCTCGATCGACCGCTTCGACCCCGACAAGGGCGCCACACTCGAGCGCTACGCCTGGACGCGCATCCACGGCGCCGTGCTCGATGAGCTGCGCCGCAACGACTGGGCGCCCCGCTCCCTGCGCCGCTGGGACCGCGACCTGACCAAGACGCGCGAGGACTTCGTCCGCCTCGAGGGCCGGCGGCCCAGCCACGAGGAGCTCGCCGACGCCATGGGCGTCACCGCGGCCCAACTCCACGCGCACATCGACCAGATCGCCCGCTCCCGCGTGGGCTCGCTCAACACCATCGTGCTCGCCGACGACGACACACAGATCGAGAAGATCGACACTCTCCCCTCCGAGGACCGTGACTGCGATCCGGAGCTGTCGGCGTCTCGCAGCCAGGCCAAGGAGCGCCTCCGCGCCGCCCTCGACACGCTGCCCGAGCGCGAGCGCAAGGTCGCGGTCCTGCTCTACGTCTACAACCTGACGCTGCGCGAGATCGGCGAGATCCTCGGCGTCACCGAGAGCCGCATCTGCCAGATCCACGGCAACGTCCTGCGCAAGCTGCGCACCACGCTCGAAGCCCACGAGCAGCTGTTCCTGGCCGCCACCGCGGCTTAGTCCTCGCCCTGGCGTCGTGCGGCCTCATCGCCGCTTTGCGCTAGAGGATTGTGAGACTCCATTGGGATAAAGCCGGCCAGATCCGGTTGTCCCAGTGCCGATGGCGCTCGCGCCTGTGAACGGGTACACATAGGGGCGGTGACCGACACCGAGACGCCCCCGCTCGACTACCGCATCCCCGCCGGATGCCGGGACGAGCTGCTCGACGAGGGCGGGCGGCCGCTGCCCCACGCCGCGTCGCTGATCGCCGCTCTCCAGCGCCTCGGACCGGACGCCCTCCAGGCCGCCGGCAAGCGCCGCGACACGATCTTCATGCAGCAGGGGATCACCTTCGAGGTCGCCGGCTCCGACGGCGAGCGACGCGACCGCGCCTGGCCCCTGGACCTCGTGCCCCGGGTCCTGACCGCGGCCGAGTGGACCACGATCAAGCAGGGGCTGGCCCAGCGCATCCGCGCCCTCAACGCGTTCGTCGACGACGTCTACCACGCCCACGAGATCGTCCGCGCCGGGATCGTCCCGTGGTCGCTGATCGTGAGCCGCCCCAGCTTCGCCCGGCCCGTCCACGGCGTCCGGGCGCCCGGGGGCGTCTACTGCCATGTCTGCGGCTGCGATCTCGTGCGCGACGGCGCGGGAAGCTGGCGCGTGCTCGAGGACAACGTCAGGACGCCCTCGGGCATCTCCTACGTCCTCGAGAACCGGGTGGCGATGACCCGCCTGATGCCCGAGCTGTTCGCCGGGCACCGGATCCGCGCGGTGGACCATTACCCGTCGCTGCTGCTCGACGCGCTGCGCGCGGTCGCGCCGGCCGCCGAGAGCCACCCCACGGTCGTGCTGTGGACGCCGGGCGCGATGAACTCCGCGTACTTCGAGCACGCCTTCCTGGCCCGGCAGATGGGCGTCGAGCTGGTGGAGCCCGGCGACCTCGTCGTCCGCGATGCCGTCTGCTACATGCGCACCACCTCGGGGCTCCAGCGGGTCCACACCATCTACCGCCGCCTCGACGACGACTTCATCGACCCGCTGGAGTTCCGGCCCGACTCGATGCTGGGCGTCCCCGGGCTGGTGCGCGCCTACCGCGCGGGCACGGTGGCGATCGCCAACGCCATCGGTACGGGCGTCGCCGACGACAAGGCGATCTACTACTACGTGCCCGAGATGATCCGCTTCTACCTCTCCGAAGAGCCGATCCTCGACAACGTCCCCACCTACCTGCTCTCCGACGAGACCCAGCGCCAGCACGTGCTCAGCCGGCTGTCGGAACTGGTGATCAAGCCGACATCGGAGTCCGGCGGCAAGGGCGTGTTCATCGGCCCGCACGCCACCGAGGCCGAGCGCGACCTCCAGGCGCGGATGATCCTGGACGATCCCCATCGCTTCATCGCCCAGGACCTGGTGCGTCTCTCGACCGCGCCCACCGAGGTCGGCGGCGGCCGCCTGGCGCCGCGCCACGTCGATCTGCGTCCGTTCGCGGTGTTCGGGGAGGAGATCCGCATCGTGCCCGGCGGCCTGACCCGCGTGGCGCTGCGCGAGGGGTCGATGATCGTCAACTCCTCGCAGGGCGGCGGCTCCAAGGACACCTGGGTGCTCGTCGACCCCGACGCGCCGAGCCAGGGCGACCTCGTCGGGCGCGACGGAATGCTGCCGGTGCAGCGCCGGCCACGGCTGCCCGATGTGCGCTACGGCGGCTGGCAGAGCCAGGGTCAGCAACAGCAACAGACCCACGTGTGATGCTGGCGCGCATCGCCCAGGAGCTGTTCTGGCTGGGCCGCGACCTGACCCGCGCCGAGCACACCGCGCGCATTCTCGACGGCGCCTTTCACGCCGACGTCGCCGGCGCCCCCGGCGAGCGGGGGGTCGCGCTGAGCTGGGAGGGCGTGCTCGCCACCATCGGTGCCAAGCCCCCTGCACTGGGCGAGGAGGAGCACGCACCGGACGAGGACGCCGCGCCGGTGCCCGTACCCGCCCCGCTCGGACGGGCCCAGGTGGCCCGGCTGCTCACTCTGGACACCGACAACCCCGGGTCGGTCGTGTCGTGCGTGGCTCGCGCGCGCGAGCGCGGGCGCACGCTGCGCGACGTCATCTCAACCGAGATGTGGGAGGCGCTGAACTCGTTCTACCTGCTCCTGGGGCGCTACGACCTCCAGGCGGCCCTCCAGACCGGGGCGGGCGGGTTCTATTCCTACTGCCAGGAGGTCAAGGAGCACTGCGCGCTGTTCTGGGGCCTGCTGGACCGGACGCTGCTGCGCGACGAGGGCCGCGCCTTCCTGGAGGCCGGCGGCCGGATCGAGGAGGCCGACATGATCCTGCGGCTGCTCCGGGTCGCCATCCCGGCGGGGCCGTTGGATGGGGACCCGCCCGCCCACGAGACCGAGGCGCTGGCGCTGCTGCACGCGGTCGGCGGCTTTCAGGCCTACCGGCGCGCCGTCCGGGTGGCGCCCGCCGCCGTGCCGGTCATCCGCTTCCTGCTCTTTGACTCCGCCTATCCGGGCTCCGTCGCCTGGTCGATGGAGGCCCTGTCGGCGGCGCTCACTTCGGCCGACGCCCAGCCGCGGTCCTCGCCGCCCGTGCTGCGGCTCGGGCGTCTCATCGCCGATCTCGAGCTCCAGCGGCGCGCGCCCGACCCCGGCGGCGCGTTGGAGCAGATCCTGGAGCGGGTACAGGACGAGCTGGAGCTCGTCGATCGCGACATCGCGGCCCGCTATTTTGCGATCGCCGCGCTCGCCGCCGTTCACGTCTGACGGCTCACCGGTGCTCGCGCCGCTGACATGAACTTCGCCATCCGCTATCTCACGGAGTATGAGTACGACGCCGACGTCGTCGACAACCTCAACGCGTTGAGGGTCAAGCCGCTGGGCAACGGCCGCCAGCGCTGCGACGAGTTCGGCGTGCGGCTGACGCCCGAGGTCCGGCTCCACCGTCACACGGACTACTTCGGGACCGAGGTGGTGGAGTTCGAGATCTCGCGACCACACCGGCAGCTCAGCATCGACGTGCGCGCGCGCGTGAGCACCAAGCCCTCGGCCGAGCCGCCCCGGGCCACCTGGGAGGCGCTCGCGGACCCCAACTATCGCGAGGCCGGCGGGGAGTTCCTGCTCCAGACCGACGACGCGCCCGAGCACCCGGCGCTCAGGGATCTGCTCAGCGCGACCCGGGCGGCCTCCTCGCCGCTGGCCGCGGTGACGCTCATCTCAGAGCTCATCCCCGACCGGTTCGAGTATCGCCAGGGGGCCACCTACGTCGACTCGCGCGTCATCGACCTGCTGGAGGCCGGCGCGGGGGTCTGCCAGGACTTCGTGCATCTCGGCCTGGCGCTGCTGCGCCACCACGGAATCGCCGCCCGGTACGTCTCGGGCTACCTGTTCGCCGCCGGATCGGGCGACGGCCAGGAGTCGGTCGAGGTCGATACCCACGCCTGGCTCGAGGCGCTGCTCCCGGTCTCTGACCCCGCCCACCCCGACCCGGTGTGGGTCGGCGCGGACCCCACCAACCGCGTGCTCTCGGGCGAGACCCACGTCAAGATCGGCCACGGTCGCCACTACGCCGACGTCCCGCCGATCAAGGGCGTCTATCGCGGGTCGGCCAGTGCCAAGCTCAAGGCCAGCGTCACGATGACGCGGCTCGAGCGCACCGACCCGGCATCGATCGCCCGCTCCTGAGTCTGGGTCGGCTCCGGGATGGCCGCGCGGGCCTGAGCCCCGGGCTCCCGCGGCGCCGCCACGCGACGTGGATGACGATCCGGTCGATACTGAGCCGATTTGTCATCCGCGTGACCCGGGAGGCTCGCGACAAGCCCTCCGACCCTCCTTCCCAAGTCCGTCGTTTGGCGTTCGTCCATGAGCGCACTGTCAGGTTCACCGGACAGCCTTCAAACCCCAGCCGCCCGGTGGTAGCGTCGCCCCATGGGAGAACGCACGCAGCACACACCCGGGACGTTCAGCTGGACCGACCTGAACACCACCGATCAGGAGGCGGCCAAGGCCTTCTATTCGGGGCTGTTCGGCTGGGAGATGTCCGACATGCCCGCCGGCGAGGGCGTCGTCTACTCGATGGCGGCCATCGACGGTAAGTGGGTGGGGGCGATCTCGCCCCAGCCCGAGCAGCAGCGCGAGGCCGGGGTGCCGCCCTCGTGGAACTCCTACATCACGGTGACCGACGCCGACGAGACCGCGGCTAAGGCCGCCGAGCTCGGCGCCACCGTGCACGCGCCGCCGTTCGACGTCATGGAGGCGGGGCGCATGGCGGTGATCCAGGATCCCCAGGGGGCCTGGTTCCTCATCTGGCAGCCCAATCAGCACCTCGGCGCCCAGCTCGTCAACGCCCCGGGCGCGCTGTGCTGGAACGAGCTCGGCTCACCCGACCTCGACGGCTCGGCCGCGTTCTACAGCGGCCTGTTCGGTTGGACGACGAGCCCGATGGAGGGGGGCGGCGACATGCCGTACCTGGTCATCAACAACGGCGGCCGCTCCAACGGCGGCATCCGCCCGCCGATGCCGGAGGGGACCCCGCCGTTCTGGATGGTCTACTTCGCCACCGAGGACCTCGACGCCACGCTGGCCAAGGTCTCCGAGCTGGGCGGGACCGTGCTGATGGGCAACACCGACATCGGGGTGGCCCGGATCGGGGTGGCCCAGGACCCGCAGGGAGCCGTGTTCGCCCTCTACGCCGGCCATCTCGACGACTGAGCCCCGCGCCCACCCAGCACCCTCCGCGGACGGCTGAGCCGCGCCCTCGGCCGGGGCCGTCCGGCATACTCGGCCGGGTGCGTAGGCGCAGGATCACGACGGTCGCGCTCACGGCGCTGGCCCTCGCCGCCGGGGGATGCGCGGGCCAGTCGGGGCGGGCGGGATCCGATAACGCGGCGTCGTCGGGCACCGCCGCGCAGGCGCCGCTCCCGCAGGGCCATCCGCAGGTGGTCCAACCGGTCGCGGGCGCGTCGGCCAAGATCGATGCCGCCTCGGCGCCGGCCACCGCCGGCGTGAGCGTCGACGCCGGCGGGAGACCTGCGTCGCTGCCCCAGCCCATGTCGGTGGCCGACATCCGCAAGCAGCTGGCCCAGAGCGGGATGAGCGCCTCCACCACCCAGGCGACGCTCACGCCCGACGGCCTCGCGGTGGCCCCGATCGGCGCCCCGGCCGCGGTCCAGGCGGTGATCGCCGCCGGCAACCAGATCGCCCACCTGCCCTATCGCTACGGCGGGGGCCACATGACCTACGAGGACAGCGCCTATGACTGCTCGGGCTCGATCAGCTACGTGTTCGCCGCCGCGCACCTGCTCGACCACACCGTCGTCTCTGGCGCGCTGGAGCAGTGGGGCGACCCCGGGCCCGGCAAGTGGATCACGGTGTTCGCCAACGCCGGGCATACCTTCATGTACGTCGCCGGGCTGCGCTTTGACACTGTGGCGCTGGCCGAGACCGGCTCGCGGTGGTCGGCCCGCTCAGCCACCGAACCTGATCTGAAGACCTTCTCGGTCCGCCACCCGCCCGGGCTCTAGCGGCCCCGTGCCCGCCTCGTGCGCGCGGGGTCGCGGCCGCCGCCGAGGCGGCCTACGCAGCGTATTTCGCCCGTGAGGCCGTCCGAGGGCGGCTCTATCTTCGTCCGCGATCATGCAGGTTCGAGAGCTTCGGGAAGGGAGCCGGGTCGCAGGGGTGCTCCTGCTGCGAGCCGTCGATGTGCGCCGCCGGCGCGAGGGCGAGGAGTACCTCAAGCTCACGCTCGGCAACCGCACCGGGATCCTTCCTGCCGTGGTGCTCGACGATGTCGCGGCCGCGCGCGCGGTGTGCCGGACCGGTGAGGTGGTCCACGTCGTCGGCGGGTTCTCGGTCCACCCGACCCACGGGGGACGGCTGCTGGTGGAGGCCATCCGCCCGGCCGAGCCTCACGAATACGACGCCGACATGGTGCTCGACGGACCGACGCGGCCCGTCGCCCAGATGGAGGCCGAGGTGCGGGAGCTGATCGCGACCGTCCAGGATCCTCACCTGCGCGACCTGCTGGAAGCCATCCTGGGCGACGACGCGCCGGCGTGGCCGCAGTTCCGCGACGCCCCGGCGGCCAAGCACTACCACCAGGCCTACCGCCACGGCCTGCTCGAGCATTCGCTGACCGTCGCCCAGACGGTGAGCGCGACCTCGGCCACCTTCCCCGGCATCGACCGCGACGTCGCGGTGACCGGAGCGCTCCTGCACGACATCGGCAAGCTCGACGCCTACGAGCTGCGTGACGACGCCATCGAGATGTCAGACCAGGGCCGGCTCTACGGCGAGATTCCGCTCGGCTACTACCGCGTGCGCAGCCAGATCGAGAGCCTTGACGGGTTCCCGGACCAGACCGCCCAGGCGGTGCTGCACATCATCCTCAGCCACCACGGCTCGCTTGAGCACGGCAGCCCGGTCATTCCGTGCACGCGGGAGGCGACCCTCGTTCACATGGCCGACAACCTCGGCGGCCGGCTGGGCAGCTTTGACCGGATCGAGAAGGCGCTCCCCGCCGGCGCGCAATGGTCCTCGTTTGACAAGGGCATCGGGGGAGGCGCCTATTTCGCCGCTCCCGCTCCCGCGCTCCCCCTCCCGCCCCCGCCCGGGCGCCCGCCGCGAACGAGCGCCAGGCCGCCTGACCGGCGTTTCGGCGGGGCACCGGACAACCGTTTGGGCACACCTGTGACGCCCTGCGCCAAAAGTGCGCAAATTCCGTGTGATGGAGCCCGGGCAGGTTCGCCGCCCCCAGCCCCCGGCTAGAGTTGCTGCGGGGATGGCCAAGGACACCGAGAAACTGATCCGTCAGCTCTCGTTGATCTCGTACCTGATGGCCGAGCGCCGGCCGGTGACGGCGCCGGAGATCAGGCGCGACGTCGAGGGGTACAGCGTTATGAACGAGGATGCGTTCGCGCGGCGCTTCTACGCCGATCGCTCCGAGCTGGAGGCCCTCGGCATCGCGCTGGCGGTCGAGAAGCCGGTCGACGGCCTGGTGGAGCAGGAGAACTACTCCCTGCCCCCCGAGAACTTCCACCTGCCCCCCATCGCCTTCGCCGACGAGGAGCTGGCGGCGCTCCACACCGCCCTGCAGCTGCTCGACGGGGAGTTCGCCTACGCCGAGCCGCTGCGCCTGGCGCTCCAGCAGATCTCGTGGGGCCGGCCCAGCCCGCTGTCGGCGCCCGAGCAGAGCACGGTCGCGCTCGGGATCACCGGCTCGGCCGGCGGCCACGACGTATCCCAGCGGCTGGCCAAGATCGAGACCGCCATCTTCCGCCGCAAGACCGTCGTCTTCGAGTACCACACGATGGAGCGCGACGACGTGGGTTCGCGCCGGGTCGACCCCTACCAGCTCCTCTACCAGGGCGGCCAGTTCTATGTGGTGGGGCGCTCCCATGAGCGCAACGCCATCCGGGTCTTCCGCCTCTCGCGGATCCGCGGCAAGGTCGGCTATGCCACCAAGGCTGAGCACGACTTCCAGCGGCCCGACAACTTCGACCCGCGCGCCTACGCGAACCGGATCGACTGGCAGTTCGGGGAACCCGTGGGAACCGCCGAGGTCTGGATCGGCAACCGCATTGCCTGGCAGATCGAGCGCCACTTCGGCCGCTACGGCGAGATCCGCCGCGCCGAGGACGACGACGTGCTCTTCATCACCCCCTACGCCAACACCCGCCAGCTCATCGCCTGGGTGCTCGGCCTGGGCGAGAACGCGCGCGTCGTCGGGCCGCCCGGGCTCGTCGAGGAGCTGCGCGAGCGCGTCGCCCTGCTGGTGGAGCGCCATTCCGGCGAGCCCCAGGTCGCCGATCCCGTCCCGTCGCGCGCCGGCGCCGAGGAGGCCGAGGAGGCGGCTCGTGCAGAGGCGCACCGCGGCCGCGGCGAGGGCGAGGAGTCCAACGGGCACCGGGCCGACGCCGCCATCCGCCCCGAGCGCTTCGCGCGGTTGGTGACGCTGGCCAGCATCCTCATCGACGCCGGACGCGCGGGCCGCATGCTCGACGCCCCGGAGCTGTGCGCCGCCCTCAAGGTCTCAGACCAGGAGCTGCGCGAGGACATCTCGGTCCTCAACGTCGTCAACTTCGGCGCCGGCACGTATGTGCTCTACGCCGAGATCCACCCCGACGGCTCGATCGAGGTCGACCCCGAGCCCTACGGCGACTCTTTCGCGCGCCCCGCGCGCCTGCTCCCCGTGGAGGCCAAGGCGCTGATCGCCGCCATCGACCTGATCGGCGAGCACATCCCCGAAGGGTCGCTGGCCTCCGTGCGCCAGAAGGTCGTGAGCGCGCTGGGCGAGGATCCCGTCCACGAGGGCCTCCAGTTCGCCGCCCCCGGCGGCGACAACGTGGAGATCGCCGGCGTGGTCTCCAGCGCGATCGCCCGCCGCCGGATGCTGACCTTCGAGTACTACAAGGAGAACGAAGACGAGTTCAGCTCGCGCCGGGTCGAGCCCTACGCCCTGATCAACGGCCGCGAGGGCTGGTACCTGGCCAGCTTCGACCCCACTCGCGACAGCGTCCGGCACTTCCGGCTGGACCGCATCAAGTCCGCCTCGATCACCGACGAGTCGTTCGAGGCCCGTCCCGACGTCGACCCGGCCGCCGACGTCGACGGATGGCCCAGGACCGGCGAGGTCCCCGCCTCCAGCCGCGCACGCGTCTGGATCTCCCCGGAGCGGGCCCGCTGGGCCCGTGAGGAACGCCACGTCGTCGCCGAGCTGCAGGACGGTGCTCTGATCGTGGAGCTCGGCTTCGCCGGGGTCGACTGGCTGGTGCGCGAGACCCTCAAGGAGGCCGGCGACGCCGTGGTGCTGGAGCCCGCCGACGCGCGCGAGGCGGTGCGCCACGCCGCCGAGGCGATCGGCGCCGGCGCCCAGCTCGTCTCCTAGCCGCGCCCGCCGTGAGCCCCACCCGCACCCGCTCTCCACGCAAGTAAACTCATAAGTTTACTTGTCAAACCGCCGTGAGCCGCCGCGATCAGATCCGCATGACCGACGCAGAGCAGCGCGCCTTCCTGGACGAGCAGCGGCACGGTCATCTGCGCCACCAACGGCGCCCGGGGCTGGCCGCACCTGATGCCGCTGTGGTTCGTGATGCGCGGCGACGACATCTGGGCCTGGACCTACGCCAAGTCCCAGAAGGTTCGCAATCTGGAGCGCGACCCCAGGACGACGCTCCAGATCGAGGCCGGCGACACCTACGACCAGCTGCGCGGCGTCATGTGGGAGGCCACCGCTCGCCTGCACCGCGACACGGACACGGTGGCGCGGCTCGGCGCGGAGATCCTGGCCCGCTATGCCGGCACGGGCGCCGGGACGCAGGTCGACGACGCGATCGTGGCCCAGGCCCGGAAGCGGGTGGGCCTGCAGTTCGTTGTTCAGCGCATCGCCAGCTGGGACCATCGCAAGCTCGGCGGCACCTACTAGCTCCCCCTCCAACCATTAGATTTGCCCATGATGCCTGCACTGAAGGGCCTGATCCTGTCCGGCGGCAAGGGAACGCGGCTGCGGCCGATCACCCACACGAGCGCCAAGCAGCTGGTCCCGGTCGCCAACCGGCCGGTGCTGTTCTACGCCATCCAGGCGATGGCCGACGCCGGGATCGAGGAGGTCGGGATCATCATCGCCCCCGAGACCGGCGACGAGATCCGCGAAGTGACCGGCGACGGGGACCGGTTCGGCGTGCGGATCACCTACATCCTCCAGGACGAGCCCGCCGGCCTGGCCCACGCCGTCCTCACCGCCGAGCCGTTCCTGGGTGACGCGCCGTTCGTCATGTACCTCGGCGACAACCTGCTCCAGGGCGGGATCGGGGATCTCGTCCGCGCCTTCGACGAGCACGCGCCCGACGCGCTCATCCTGCTCACCGAGGTCACCGACCCCGAGAACTACGGGGTGGCCGAGCTCAAGGATGGCGTGGTCGTGCGGCTCGTGGAGAAGCCGGCCCAGCCGCGCACCAACCTCGCGCTCGTCGGGGTCTACATGTTCACGTCGAGGGTTCACGACGCGGCACGCGCGATCAAGCCGTCGGCTCGCGGCGAGCTCGAGATCACCGACGCGATCCAGCATCTCGTGGACTCGGGCCTGCGAGTCGACCCGCACGTCGTCCAGGGGTGGTGGAAGGACACCGGTCGCCTCGAGGACATGCTGGCCGCCAACCGGCTCGTCCTGGACACGATCACCACGCGCGTCGACGGCGAGCTCGTGGACTCCAAGATCGACGGCAGGGTGATCGTGGAGGCGGGGGCGCGGCTCGAGCGCTCGTCGGTGCGTGGCCCCGCGATCATCGGCGCGGGCGCCTGCCTCACCGATGCCTACGTCGGGCCCTACACCGCCGTCGGCGAAGACTGCGTGATCGCCAGGGCCGAGGTCGAGCACTCGATCCTGCTGGCCCGGTCGGAGGTCCGCGACCTCGACGGGCGCATGGAGTCCTCGCTGCTGGGACGCAACGTGAGGATCGGCCGCGGTGATCGACAGCCGCGCGCCTACCGGTTCATGGTGGGCGACAACTCCGAGATCGGGATCCTGTAGCGCGTCGCTACAGCGGCTTCTCGCCCCAGAAGACCGCCACCGGGTTGCCGTTGAAGTCGGGCACCTCGACGTAGCCCTCGTCGCGGTAGAGCCCCTCGGCGTTGCCCTGCTTGGGCCCGGTGTCCAGCCGCGCGATCGGATAGCCGAGCCGCCGCGCCGTGTCCTCCAGTTCGCGCAGCAGCGCCCGGGCCGCGCCCCGGCCGCGCATCTCGGGCACGACGTACATCTTCTTGATCTCGCACCGCTCCTCGTCAAGGCGCTTGACGCCCCCGCAGCAGACCGGGACCCCGTCGTGATATCCCACGACGAACGCGCCCCCGGGCGGGCTGAGCTCAGCCGCTCCGGCCCTGGGCATCGTGTCCCCGTCGAGATCCAGCCCCTCGTACATCACGGCGATCTCGTCGCGCATGGCCTGGGCCAGCGCGGCGCCGTCGCCCGAGTCGACGCTGCCGGGACGGAAGGTGAGGGGCGCTCGCGGAGCCATGGCGCAGCGGAGCTACTCCAGCAGGTCCGCGAGCTTGGCCCGTAGCGCTGCGACGTCGGCCTCCAGCGCCGACACGCGCGCCTCCAGCGCGCCGTTGTCAGCGGCGGGGACGACCGGTGGCCGGGCCATGAGGGCGGGCGGCTCGTCATAGCTGCGCGCGGCCATGTCCTCGGCGCGGTCCACGACGTCGTGATCGCCGGCCGGGACCTCGTGGCTCGCCCCAGGCGTGACGGGCTCGTCAAAGCCGCCCGCGGCCACCGGACCGCCGGCGCTGCCCTCTACGCCCACCGGACCGCCGGCGCTGCCCTCCGCGCCCAGCAGGTGACGGAAGCGATCCTCCTTCTGGCCTGGACGGCGGCCCATCCGTACGGCGTAGCCCTTGTCGCCCAGTTCGCCCAGCACGCGCTCGACGTCGGCCAGCGAGGCGAGGTGGGCCATGCGATCGCTGCGGCCCTTGAGCTCGCCCGGCGTCTGGGGCCCGCGCAGCAGCAGCACGCAGAGGACCGCCAGCTGCTCGCGGTCGAGGCCGAGCCCCTCCTCGGCGAGGTGGCGGTACTTGGTGGCGCGCGACCCGGCGCCGCTGGCCAGACGGGCCAGCCCGTACTTCGACAGGCGCTGCGCGGCGTCGCGCACGAGGCCCTCGTCATAGTCGGTGACGGGGTCGCGGTTGGTCGCCTGGTTGCAGGCCAGCCGCAGCGCGTTGAGCGACAGCGGGTACTGGTCGGGCGTCGTCCAGCGCTTCTCGATGAGGCAGCCGAGGACCCGCTGCTCCACGTCGGTCAGCTCGCTGAAGTGCACCGGCCGAGGATAGAACTCGAGTGGTTCAGCGCGCGACCACGGTGACGTCGCGACCCTCGGGGAGCTCCCACTCCCCCGCCCGCCAGGCGATCCGACTGCCGTCGGCCAGGCGCGCGGCGGTGTGGCCGAGGCGCGGCTCGCCCCACAGCGTGGCCTGGAGCGGCCGGTCGAGCTCGCCCCGCCCACCCCCGCCGCCCAGGCCGGCGGCAACGTGGTGCGCCGGATAGGTGACCACGATCGAGCCCGCCCGCACCCACAACGGGATGCGCTCGATCGGCGCGGGAACGACGACATCGTGCCCGCCGCGGACCGTCTGGCCCGACCACGTCTCGATCCATTCGCCGCGCGGGAGCGGAACCTCGCGCTCGCGCATCCCCTCCTCGAGCACCGGGGCCACCCACAGCGCGGGGCCGAAGCCGTACGCGTCGGCGATGCTCCAGCCGCGCGAATCGGCCGGATCGGTGAGGCACAACGGCCGCATGATCGGGACCCCGGTGCGCGCCGCGGTCAGCGCGGCGGCGCGGATGTAGGGCACCAGCTGCTCGTGCAGCAGGACGTAGGCGCGATACAGGTCGAGCACGCGGTCGCCGTAGTTCCACGGCTCCTGGGGCATGCGGGCGTGGGCGTGCATGAGCGGGGTGAAGCAGCCGAACTGCAGCCAGCGCACCAGCAGCTCGGGCGGGCAGCGCTCCACCAGCTTGTGCCCCAGGTAGCCGCCGACGTCATGCGAGAAGTTGGAGATCGCGCTGCAGGCGCCGGTGAGCGCCGCGACGACCAGCACGCGCAGGGACCAGAAGTCAGACACCTGGTCCCCGCCCCAGGTGAGGCCGGTCGCGTGCTGGCCGGTCCATCCGCTGCGGCCGAACAGCACCCCCTCGCCGGGGTGGACCTCGTCGAGCGCCCGCTGCAGGCACTCGCGGTGCATCCCGCCCAGCGCCCACGCGGCCTGCGCGCCGCCGCGCCCGTCGGCGAGGCTGACGCGGTCGGGGATGTAGTAGCCGTCGCCGTCGTCGGCCTTGATCCCGGCCACCCCCAGCTCGAGCACCCGCTTGGCCGACTCGCGCCACCACGCCTCCGCGCTGGCGCTGGTGAAGTCCACCACCGAGCCGGTGCCCATCCACCACTTGGTCACGAACGGCTGGCCATCCGTGTCGGCCACGAAGTGACCGGCGGCGGCCGCGGGCGCATAGTTGGGCGCGGGCTGGGCGTGGAGGCGCTCGGACGCCGGCTGGGGCGGGATCTGTCCATCCCGTGAGTCGAGGTTGACCCACGGCGTGACCCAGACGACCGTGCGGACCCCGTCGGCCCGCATCCGCGAGATCATCCCGTGTGCGTCGGGGAACTGGTGGGGGTTGAACCTCCACGTGTTGTACTGCGTCGCCCACGGCGAGTCGATCACGATCGCGTCCAGCGGGATCGCGTTGCGGCGAAAGCCCTCGTAGTCGTCGAGCACGTCGTCCTGGTGCTCGTGGACGTCGCGGCTCTTCCAGAAGCCGTAGCCCCACTCCGGCAGCTGCATCGGGAAGCCGGTCAGCCGGCACAGCGCACGCAGGTTGGCGGCCGGCGTGCCGGCGCAGATGATGTCGAGCACGAGCGGCCCGGCATGCGCCCGGGTCGACACCGAGATCCGCTCGCCGGCGAGGTCAAAGCAGGTCCCGTTGGCCGCGGTCGCGCACAGGACGCCATAGCCGCGGCTGGACAGGAGCCACGGCACCGGGGCGCAGTCGCCCTGGGGCACGCCGCCCTCGGCGAGCATCTCGGCGGGGCAGTCGGGCCCCGTGTAGCGGCGATCGGCGCCGAGCTGGATGTCGCGTCCAGCCTGGTCGAAGCGGACATGGTGGCGCAGGCCGAGCCCCACCAGGTGCTCCTCGGAGCGCCGGTCCCAATCAAAGCCCAGCCGCAGCGGGTCGCCGTCGGCGTGCAGCGACAGACGGACCTGGTCGGCCGACACCACCTCGATCCTCACCTGGGCGGCGCGACCGCCGTCCAGCCGGAAGCTGAGGCAGACCCCACGCTCGGTCTCGCGCATAAGGATCGCGTGGCGGGCGCGCTGGGCCGGCGTGCGCTCCTCGTGGGCGATCACGCCCTCGGTGAACTGCACGAACTGGTCGCGGATCTGACCGTCGGCCAGCCACGCCCCACCCGCGCGCAGGAGGCGACGCCCGTCACGCCGGATCGTGAACGCGAACGGGCGCAGCGACACCTCGATGCGCAGACGGCCCACTTCCAGCAACGCGGAGTCACTTTGCGCAGCAATCGACAGGTCCGGCGGCACCATGTGCCCCATGGTTCTCGCCTGACCGGGACACGCATGCACCGGATCACAGGATCGTTACAGGATGTGTGCGCGTTCTTCACGGGCGCGGATGCCTGCGCGCCAATGCTGTGGGCCATGAACGAGAACAGTCGCGCCGACATGCATGTCCACTCGACAGCGTCGGAGCTGTCGAAGCTCGGGATCCAGCGTTCGCTGAGCCTGCCGGAATGTGCCACGCCCCCCGAGGAGGTCTACGAGCTGGCCAAGCGCCGCGGAATGGACTTCGTGACCATCACCGACCACGACACGATCGAGGGCGCTCTGGCGATCGCCCACCTGCCCGACACGTTCATCTCCGAAGAGCTCACGGTGTGGTTCGCCGGCGAGCCCCAGGCGGTTCACGTCCTCTGCTACGGGATCACCCCCGAGGACCACGAGTGGCTCCAGGCCCACAACGACAGCGTCGAGAACTGCGCGGCCTACCTCCAGGAGCACGAGATCACCACCGCGCTGGCCCATCCCTTCTACGCGGTCGAGGCGCCGCTGACCGCCCGTCACCGCCGCCGCCTGGCCCAGCTCTTCCCCATCTGGGAGACCCGCAACGGGTCGCGCGCCAAGGAGCTCAACCTGCCCGCGTTCGTCTACATCGAGACCCATGGCGGCACCGCCATCGGCGGCTCCGATGACCACGCCGGGATCGACATCGGCCGCACGTTCACCGAGACTCCCCGCGCGGCGACCCCCGCCGCCTTCCTCGCCCACGTGCGCGCCGGCCATGCCGAGGCCCACGGCGCCCAGGGCTCGGCGGCCAAGTGGACGCACGCCGCCATGGCGCTGGCCATTCGCAGCCTGGGCCCGTCGCGGAGCACCGCCCGGCCGAACCCCGAAGCGGTCCTCCAGATCGTGGAGCGGGTCATGCGCGAGGGCGACGTGCGCCGCGGCCACGCCGGCACCGACCTCGGCCCCGACGACGCCCGGGCGCTACTGCGGGCATGGCTGGCCGCCATGGACGTCGATCCCGCCCACGCCATGGATGAGGAGACGCTGCTGGAGCTGCTCCAGGAGGGCGAGCTCAGCCACCCTGACCTGTGCCGCCGGGCCCGGCGCATCCACGAGCGCAAGCTGGCCCAGGCCGTCCACGAGATCGTCGCCGACCCCGAGGCGACGGCGCGCGACCTCGGCCGCCACGCCACGGCGCTGTTTGACGCCTGCATCCCCGGCATCCCCTACGCCGCCGCCGCGGCGTTCCTGGGGCGCGAGAAGTTCAAGCTCACGCGCTCAGACGGCGACCGGCCCCGGGTGGCACTCGTCGCCGACGGGCTCGGCGGGATGCACGGGGTCACGCACACGATCCAGCAGATCCGCCAGCGCGGCGTCCCCGGCTACGAGGTCGAGGTCATCGGCACCGACTGCGACGTCGACCGCCGGCTGAGCGCGGTGGCCGAGATCGACATCCCCTTCTACCGGGGCCTCAAGGTCGGGGTCCCCAGCCTCCCGGCGATCGTCGAGACGCTGGCCGAAGGCCGCTACGACCTCGTCCACCTCACCTCGCCCGGGCCCTCGGGTATCGGGGCGTGGCTGCTGGCGCGGGTCCTGGACCTGCCGGTCATCGGCAGCTACCACACCGAGTTGGCCGCCTACGCGGGCCTGCGCTCCGGCGCGGCCCAGCTGGAGGCAATCGCGGGAGCGGCGCTCGGCGTCTTCTACGGCGCCTGCGACGTGGTCCTGCTCCCCGAGCCCGGCCAGCGATGAGCGCCTGGCCGAGCTCGGAATCGCTTCAACCAAGGTCGCGCGCTGGGACCGCGGCGTCGACCTGGATCGCTTCGATCCCCGCTTGCGCGAGGCGGAGATGTTCGGCGGCAAGGTCAACGTCATGTACTGCGGCCGCCTCACCAAGGAGAAGGGCGTCGACCTGCTCGCCGACGCCTTCCTGCGCGCCCGCGACGAGGATCCGCGGCTGCACCTGGTGCTCGCCGGAGGCGGCCCCGAGGAGGGCGTCCTGCGCGAGCGGCTCGGCGAGCACGCCACGTTCATGGGCTGGCTCGAGGGCGCGGACCTGCCCAAGGCCTACGCGTCCGCGGACGCGTTCCTGTTCGCCAGCCGGACCGACACCTTCGGCCAGGTCATCCTCGAGGCGCAGGCGTCCGGGCTGCCGGTGGTCGCCGTCGCCGAGGGCGGACCGACGTCGCTGATCCTCGACGGCGAGACGGGGCTGCTGGCCGAGCCGTCAACTGAGGCGCTGGCGGGCGCGCTGTTGTCCGTGGTGCGCGCGCCGGCGCTGCGCGAGCGGCTGCGCAAGACCGCTCTGGCCATGGTGAAGGAGCGCACCTGGGACGCCTCGCTGCGCCAGCTCGCCTCGGGGTACCGGTCCGCGCTGCTTCACAGCGCCGCCCCGGGCCGGGCCGAGGCCGCGTAGGCCCCACCGTCCTGCCCGGGTCAGAACGCCGTCGCGAGGGCGAGCGGGACGACTCGTTCCGCGCCGGCCTTGCGCAGCTGGCCGCCGACCATGGCCAGCGTCCAGCCCGAGCCGCGGCGGTCATCCAGCAGCACGCCGCCCCCGGGCGGGGGCGTGGCGACGACGCGAAAGGCACCGCGGACGTTGGCCGCCTGCTGCACGGCGTTGGCCATCTCGGCCTGCGGGGAGCGCTCCTGCGCACGCTCCACCAGCGACAGCGACGGCACGCCCAGGGCCGCCGCCACCTGCGCGGCCAGCCGCTCGAGCACGCTCCCGAGCCGGACCGACGGAACGTGGGTGACCCAGGCCACCTCGCCCGAGCCCGCGCGCACCGCGTCAGCCAGTGCGGCCACGACATCGTCCTCGAAGCCGTCGCCCCTGAGGCCGCGCTGCACCGCCGGCCACCAGCCGCCGTCACCGAAGCGGGCCAGCGCCCAGCCGGGCGCGACGCGCACGTCCTCGGGGATCTTGCGCATCGACCCCGCCGCGTCAGGCGCCATCTTCTTGACCTCGAGCTCGATCGGCGCCGAGCGCAGGTGACGGCCGGCCAGCTCCACCAGCGCGGGGTCCGGCGGCGCGGCGAAGCGCGGGGCGGTGCAGACCGCACAGCGCCCGCAGTCGGCCGGCTCCGGATCGTCGAGCTCTGACTGCAGCACGCGCATGAGGCAGCGCCCGTCGGCGCCGAAGCGCTCCATCGCGCGCTGCTCCTCCCGGCGCAGGGCGGTGACGCGCGCATAGCGCTCGCCGTCATAGCTCCAATCCGAGTCCTCCTCGAGGACCCAGCGTGTGCCCTCGCGGCGCAACGCTCCCTCGACGTCGAGGATCTTCAACATGGCCTCCAACCGGCCCCTGCCGATGTTGACCACGCCCAGCAGCTCCTGCGTACTGCGGCCGCCGTCCCCGGCGGCGCGCAGGTCCTCGAGCACGGCGGTGACCCGCTCACGCGAGGGGAACGACTGCTCGATGAAGAAGTCCTGGATCCGCCGGTCCTCGACCCCGCGCAGCAGGACGACGTCCGCGTGATCGACGCCGCGGCCGGCGCGGCCGACCTGCTGGTAGTAGGCCACCACCGAGCCGGGCGCCTGGTAGTGCACGACGAAGGTGAGATCGGACTTGTCGTAGCCCATGCCCAGCGCGCTGGTGGCGCAGATCGCCTTGACCTCGTTGGCCAGCAGGCGATCCTCGGCCGCGACGCGGTCCGCCGTCTCCTGATCGCCGCTATAGGCCAGCGCGCTGATGTCGCGTGCGTTGAGGAACGTGGCCACCTGGTCGGCGTCGCGCTTGGTCAGCGTGTAGACGATCCCGGAACCGTGAAGCGAACCGGTCGGGCCCAGATTCTCGGCCAGCCACGCCAGTCGCTGCGCGGGCCGCGGCAGGTCGACCACCTCCAGCCGCAGGCTGGTCCGCGCCAGCGGCCCGCGATAGGCCCGCAGGGGTGGGTGGCCGGCGGTGTGGGGCTGGGGTGCGGCGTCCGCGACGGCGAGCTGCTCGGTCACGTCCTCGACCACGCGATCGTTGGCGGTCGCGGTGGTCCCGAGCACGGCCACGCCCTCGGGCAGCAGGGCCAGCATGTCGCGCACCCGGCGGTAGTCCGGGCGGAAGTCGTGGCCCCAGTCAGAGATGCAGTGGGCCTCGTCGATGACCAGCAGCCCCACCGAGGCGGCGAACAGGGGCAGCATCTCGTCGCGGAAGCGAGGGTTGTTGAGCCGCTCGGGGCTGATCAGCAGCAGATCGATGCTGCCCTGCGCCAGCAGATCGCGGATCGTGTCCCATTCCTCGCGGTTGGTGGAGTTGATCGTGTGGGCCGACAGGCCGAGCCGCTGGGCGGCCGCGATCTGGTTGCGCATCAGCGCCAGCAGCGGGCTGACGATGAGCGTCGGGCCGGCGGCCTGGTGGGGCGGGCTGGGTCCGGTCCGGGTCGCGCAGCAGCGCGGTGGCCACGAAGTAGACCGCCGACTTGCCCCACCCGGTGCGCTGGACGCAGAGGACCCGGGCGCGGTCGACCACCACGTCGCGGATCGCCTCCAGCTGCCCCGGGCGGAACACCGCCGCCGGGTCGGCGGTCAGCGTGCGCAGCCGCTCAAGCGCCGCGGCGGTCAGGGTCTCGGTGTCGACAACGGCCACCTCTCGATACTGGCAGGCCGGCCAGCCGGACCCGCCGGGGCGCGTCGTCAGCCGCCGCCATGCCTGCCCGTCACCGCCTTGACCGGTGCCACCGGCGGAGGCGCGATCGCCGAGATCGTCACCACGCTGCCGTCGGCGCGGCGCAGGCGCCAGCGATCGACGAACGAGGCGCGGCTCGGGCGCCGCGGGATCTTGAGGACGTAGACATTGTTGACCACGTTGGAGGTGACGGTGAGAGCCCGAGCGCCGGCGGCGGCCGGCAAGTGCGCGGTGACGGCGACGAAGCCGTCCGGCACCACGCCGGAGCTGATCGTCCCACCGCCGCTGTCACCGGACCCGTTGCCGCCGAGGAGCGGGTTGGCGGTCGTCGGGGCGCCCGAGCATCCGAAGCCGACGGCGCCGGGACGCGGGCGCGTACGAAGCCCGATCTCGATGAAGCACAGTCCCTGACGATGCTCGCTCTGCCGGCGCTGGGCGCTCAGCTGCTGCTGCTGAGCCTTCAGCGTCTGGGCGCGCACGACGGGCGAGGCGTGGCGCAGATCACGCTTCAGCGTCGCGCGGAACTCCCGGTAGCACCGCGCGGGGATGGGACCGAACGGCTCGGTCCGCGCCTCGGGGACGAGCCAGTAGCTGCGGCCGTATTCGGTGCGCGCCCGGCGGATGTAGTTGACGTAGACGCCCGCTCCGATCTCCCAGCCGAGGCCGTGGAGCACCTTGTCGGTGGGATCGGGCGGCAGCGGCGGGCGACGGAGCACGCCGAGGACCGAAAGCATGGACTGGGGCGGCGATCCGCGATCGATCGTCTGCCCCCGGTTGGTGGTCTGAGCACAGGCGTGGTCGTGGGCGATCGTCTGCTTCTGCGCGCGGTTGATGTCACCGGGGATCACCGCGGGGGCGCGGGCCCGATGGGGATCGAGGACTGCGAGCCTCCGTGCCCCGCCGGGCCGCCCGGGCGAGGCCCGGCGGTCCGGTGATGCAGGGCGACGAGCCCCACCGCGACCACAGCCAGGGTCACCGTGACCGCCAGCGCGATGCCGGCCCGCCCCACGCCGGCGAGCGCCCAGCGCCCCGCCGGCCGGCGCGTCGTCGCCGGAGTCGCACCCTCCGCGGCGGCCTCGCGCATGTGGACGGCCAGCAGGTCACGCAGGTCCGCGAGGATCGGCAGGTCCTCGAACCGGTCTGGATCATTCCTGTCCATCGTCACTCCCTTCCGGGTCGCCGGTCACCGCGCGCCGCAGCGCGCGCAGACCGCGGCTCACACGGGCCCGCGCCGCCTGCTGGCTGACGCCGAGCTCACGTGACACCGCCTCATAGGAACGTTCGTCGAGCACCCGCGCGCGGACCGCGAGGCGCTGATCATCGGAGAGCCCGGCCAGCGCGTCGGTCAGGGCGCCGCCGTCGTCGGCCGCCGCGAGCTTTTCTATGGCCGACAGCTCGTCCGTGTCCGGCGCGCGCAGCGCGGCCGCCAGGCGCTCGGTGGCGCGCCGTTCGATCGCGCCACGCCGGTAGTGCGCGGCGAGCTGGTTGGCGGCGATCCGGTACAGCCACGCCGCCGCCTCGCCGTCTGACTCGGCGCGGCACCGGTCGCGGTGCTCAAAGGCGGCCAGGAACGTCTCGGAGACGAGGTCCAGCGCGAGGTGCGGGTCGCGGGTGCGCCGGGCGAAGAAGCCCAGCAGCTCCCGGGCGTGGCGGTCATACAGAACCAGGACGCCGTCGGCATCCATCGCCCTGCTCCCGAACCGTGTGACCACCGACATGTCCCTTACAGATGAACAACGCCACCCGTTTGTGACGCTGCACGCCGCAATGATGACTCACGTGTCGATAGCCTCTCGCCCGATGAGCGCCGTCGGCGAACGCAACCTCGGCCTGCTGGCACAGCGGTCCTTCGAGCGTCGCGGCGACTATCCGGCGCTGCTGTTCGAGGGCCGCTGGCACCGCTCCAGCGAGCTGTGGTCGCGGTCACAACGCCTGGCCGCCGGTCTCGCCGAGCTGGGCGTGGCACCCGGAGACCGCGTGGTGGTCTGTATGGCCAACTGCCCCGAGGTGTCGATCGCCTACCAGGCGCTGTGGCTGGCGGGGGCGGTGGTGACCCCGGCGACGTTCCTGCTGCCGGCCCCGGACCTGCGCCACGTCATCGCCGACGCCGAGGCGCGCGCGGTGATCGCGACACCGGAGTTCATCGACAAGGTCAGCGAGGCCACCGAGGGCCTCGCGCACGTGCGCTTCGTGATCTGCACCGAGGCGGCCGGCGACGCCGACGGGGTGCTGGAGCTGGCCGAGTTGGAGCGCGCCGACCCGCGCCCGATCGTCGCCCGCGGCGACGACGACCTCGCCGCGCTGCTCTACACCGGCGGGACCACCGGCCGCGCCAAGGGCGTGATGCTGTCGCACGCCAACCTGTACTTCTCCGGCGCCCAGGCCCACGACGCCGCCCACGTGCCCGGCATCAACCGACAGCTCACCACGCTGCCGCTGTCTCACGCCTACGGGCTGCTGGTGACGATCGCCGGGATGCACAACTCCGAGCAGGGCGTCAACGTGCTGCTGCGCTGGTTTGAGCCGGCCGCGTTCTGGCCCTGATCGGCGAGCATCAGCTCCAGCTCAGCGCGGTGGTGCCGACGATGCTCCAGATCCTGCTGGGTCTGCCGCTGGAGGACTATGACCTCTCGACTCTTCAGTGGCTCAGCTCCGGCGGCGCGCCGCTGGCCCCCGAGGTCGAGCAGGAGTTCTGCCGCCGCGTGCCCTCGGTCTCGATCCGGCAGGGCTATGGCCTGACCGAGAGCGCGGCGCTCATCTCCACCAACCCCACCGGCGCGGTGAGGAGTGGCTCGGTGGGCCGCCCGGTGCCCGGTACCGACGTCGAGATCCGCGACGGCGACGGCCGCGCGCTCCCGCCCGGCGAGGCCGGCGAGGTGTGCGCACGCTCGCCCGGGATCATGCAGGGGTACTGGCGCGCGCCCGAGGCGACGAGCGAGGCGCTTGAGGACGGCTGGCTGCACACCGGCGACATCGGCTACCTCGACGACGACGGCTACCTCTACATCGTGGACCGCAAGAAGGACCTGATCATCCGCGGCGGCTTCAACGTCTACCCGCGCGACGTCGAGGACGCCCTCGTCCAGCACCCCGCGGTGCAGATGGCGGCCGTCGTCGGGCGGCCCAGCGAGCGCCACGGCGAGGAGGTGGTGGCGTTCGTCAGCCTCGCCGCCGACGCCGAGATCACCGGCGACGATCTCGTCGCGTGGGCCAGGGAGCACATCGGCGGCTACAAGTACCCGCGCGAGGTCCGGCTGGTCGACGCCATCCCGCTCACGCCGGTCGGCAAGATCGACCGCAAGGCGGTCCGGGCCCGCGTCGCCGACACTGACGCGGTCGATGTCTCCGTCTGACCCGGGCCGCCGCGACGCGGTCAGTCGACGAGCAGCTCGGCTGAGCCCAGCGACAGCCGGTCGCCGGGCTCCAGGCGGCAGCGCACCACGCGTTGGCCGTTGACGCGGGTGCCGTTGGTGGAGTCCAGGTCGCGCAGCACCCAGTGCCCGTCGCGGAAGCTGAGCCGGGCGTGCTTGCGCGACACCGACGGGTGGCCCACCACCACGTCGCAGTGGTCGTGGCGTCCGACCAGCAGCTCGTCGCGCCCGCCGTTCCAGTCCAGGGCCAGCAGCGTCGCCGGCTGCAGGGGGCGCCGGCGGTCAAGCGCCGCGGCGCGGCGCAACCACACGATCATGCGTCCCCAGGTGGCCGACACCGCGCGCCGCGGACGGCGGAGCGTGAGGTCGCCGACCAACCCCGCCGGGTCCACCAGCTCTGACCCGAACAGCAGGTCCAGACGCTGCAGCAGCGTCTGCTGGCTGAGAAGCCCGTCGCCGTAGGCGGCATTGAGCGTCTGTTCCATCCGGCGTCGCGCGTCACCCGGGCGCAGCATGCGGTCAGTCTCCCGCTCCGGGTCGCCGTTGTCCACAGAACAGGATCGGCGCGGCGGCCGCCGAAAGTGCTCGCATGGGGACCAACCGGCTGGAGTCCTTCTCCGACGGAGTGATCGCCGTGGCGATCACGCTGCTGGTACTCGACATCCACGTTCCGGAGGGCCAGGGCGAGACGCTGCTCCACGCGCTGTTGCGCAACTGGCCCCACTACGCGGCCTACGTCGTGTCGTTCATGACGATCGGGATCATCTGGATCAACCACCACGCGATGATCAGCCGTCTCGCGCGCGCGGACCGCTCGATCCTCATCCTCAACCTACTGCTCTTGATGAGCATCGTGCTGCTCCCGTTCGCCACCGAGCTGATGGCGGCCTACCTGCGCGACCCGTCGGGCCAGTCGCTCGCCGCCGCGGTCTACGCCGGCTCGTTCCTGTTGATGTCGGTGGCCTTCTCCGTGCTCAACCGCCATATCCTGCTCGCCCGGGCCCACCTGCTCTCCACCCAGCTCCCCGTGGAGGAGCGCCGCCGGATCCTCGCACGGTCGGTCTCCGGGGTGGCGCCCTACCTGGTGGCCACGGTCCTGGCGCTGGTCTCGGCCTACCTCACACTGGCCATCTGCGGCGCTCTCGCCGTCTTCTACGCGCTCCCCATCGGCAGCGGCGGCACGGTGCAACCCCAGTAGCATCCGGCCCTCGTGGCCGTCTCGGCATCCATCTCCGCCGTCAATGAGCTCAGGGCCCTGCTGGGCACAGACAGCGTGCTCCCGGGGGACACGCGCGAGTACCTGAGCGACTACTCAGAGACGCACAACCTGCGCGGGCGCGCCGATGCGGTGGCCCTGCCCAAGGACGCGGCAGCCGTCGCCGCCACCGTCGGCTGGTGTGACGCCCACGACGTGCCGATGATCCCGCGCGGCGGTGGGACCGGCCTGGCCGGCGGCGCCGTGCCGCTGGACGGCGGCGTCGTCATCAGCCTCGAGCGCCTCAACGGCCCGGTGACCATCGAGCCCGAGCTGTGGCGCGCCCACGTCCCGGCCGGCGTGCGCACCGGCGATCTCCAGCGCCGTGCCCGCGAGTCAGGGCTGTTCTACGCGCCCGACCCGGGAGCCCTCGAGCAGTCGCAGATCGGCGGCAACATCGCCACCAATGCCGGCGGCCCCCACGCCTTCAAGTACGGCGTCACCGGCACCTGGGTGCGGGGCCTCGAGCTCGTGCTCGCCTCGGGTGAGCAGATGAGCATCGGCGGCCCGATCCGCAAGGACGTCGCCGGCTATGACCTGCGCTCGCTCGTCGTCGGCTCGGAGGGCACGTTGGCGATCGTCACCGCAGCATGGCTGAGGCTGGTGCCCGCGCCCGATGTGGTGCTGCCGGTGGTCGCCTTCTACCCCGACGTGCAGACCGGCTGTGAGGCGCTGGCCACGGTGATGGGGTCAGGCCTTCAGCCCGCGGCGCTCGAGTATCTGGACGAGCCGTGCGTCGGGGCGTCGATCGGCGCCTTCCCTGCCGACGCGCCGGCCCAGCCCGCGTTCATGCTGCTCGCCGAGGCCGACGGGTCCGCCGAGGAGGCCGCGCGCCTGCAGAAGGAGCTGCTCGAGGCGATGGGCCCGGGGTCGCTGGGCACCTATGCGCCCGAGGAGCGGGCAGCGATCCGGGAGCTGTGGCGGTGGCGCGGTGGCGTGGGCCCGGCGGTGACCACGGCCCGCGGCGGAAAGATCTCGGAGGACATCGTGGTGCCGCTGGACCACCTCGCCGACGGGATCCTGGCCACCCGCGAGATCGGCGAGCGCCACGATCTCCCGGCGTGCAGCTGGGGTCACGCCGGCGACGGCAACCTGCACTCGACGTTCATGATCGACCCCGACGACGACGCCGAGGCCGAGCGCTCGGAGGCGGCCGTCCAGGAGCTCTACGCGCTGGCCGCCTCGCTGGGCGGCTCGGTGTCGGGCGAGCACGGGCTCGGCGTGGCCAAGCGCGGGGCGCTGGCCCTCCAGTGGCCCGACCGGGCGCTCGATCTGCACGACTCGATCAAGCGCCTCTTTGACCCCAAGGGGCTGCTCAACCCGGGGAAGAAGCAGGCGCGGGTCGGCGGGGCTGGGTGAGCAGCTCGTAGGCGTCGGGCCGGCGCGTCGTCAGGAAGGGGAACAGCTCCAGCCAGTCGCGGCGCTGGTCGAGATCCAGGTCGGCGACGAGCACCGCCGGTCGATCGCGGGGCGCCTGCACGAGTACGCGCCCGTAGGGGTCGGAGATGAAGCTCGAGCCGTAGAAGGTCAGCGGCTCCTCCACGCCGGTGCGGTTGATCGCGACCATGAAGGTCCCGTTGGCGATCCCGTTGCCGACGATCACCTGCTGCCACAGCGGCTGGGTGTCGAAGTCCGGGTGGTCGGGCTCTGACCCGATCGCCGTCGGGTAGATGAGGACCTCGGCGCCCTCCAGCGAGTACGCCCGCGCCAGCTCCGGGAACCATTGATCCCAGCAGGTGGGCGCCCCCAGCCGGGCCTCACCATCGCCGGTGGGGAGCGCGATCAGCGGGAACGCGTCGCCGCCGGGCGGCCCCGGCCGGAAGTAGCGGTCCTCGTAGTAGCCGGCGGTGACGGGGATGTGCAGCTTGCGGGTGCGCGACACGAGCGTGCCGTCGGGAGCCACCACGACCGCGGTGTTGAAGCCCAGGCCGTCGTCGCCGTCGGCGCGCTCATACAGGGAGGCGTGGACGTGGACGCCCGACTCGCCGGCGGCGCGCCGCGCGAACGAGACGGTCGCGCCGGACTCCAGGTCCTCGGGCTCAGCGCCGGCCGCCGCGGGCCCGCCGGCGGTGACGGCGAAATACGGCGACAGCGTCAGCTCCTGGAGGCAGACGATCGTCGCCCCCTCACCTGCGGCCATCCGGATGCCCGCGGCGAGCGCGGCTTGGTGCTCCTCGGGGTCCGCGTGCCAGCGCTCCTGGACGAGGCCAAGTCGTAGCGGCGTGCGCTCGGGCGGGCGGGTGCGCGCCGGCGAGGGCGGCGGCGGGAACGCGGTGAGGAGCTCGGGCGGCGTCACGGCGTCACGGCGTCACGGGGTCGGCTGACCGTCACGGTCGGGCATCGGCCAACGGTACCTGCTGGGTGATGCAGTGAGGACCCCCGCCGCCGTAGGCCAGCACGAGCCCCGGGACGGGCACGACCTCGCGGCCCGGGTAGCAGCCGGCGATGATCTCCAGCGCCGCGGCGTCGCTGTCGGCGCCGGCCACGGGCACGATCACGCCGCCGTTGCAGATGTAGAAATTGAGATAGCTGCCCGCCACGGTCTCCCCGGCCACCGTGGCGTAGGGCAGGTACGGCAGCTCCGTCACCTGTACCCCTGAGGACACCAGTACTGAGAGGTTTTTTTGACAGTTGGCGAAGTTCGGGTTGTCCTCGGGCACCGTCTGCAGCAGCACCTCGCCCGGCCGGGTGAAGGCGGCGATGAGGTCCACGTGCCCGTCGGTGTCGCGGTCCTCCAGCAGCCCCATCCCCAGCCACACGAACGACCGGACGCCCAACCGCTCGCGCAGCGTCGCCTCGATCTGCTCGCGCGACAGCGACGGGTTGCGGTTGGGGTTCAGCAGGCACTGCTCGGTGGTGAGCAGCGTCCCCGCGCCGTCGGTGAGGATCGACCCACCCTCCAGCACCATCCCGCCGTCGACCACCCGATCGCCCAGGTGCTCGGCGATCAGCCGTCCCACCGCGGCATCGCGGTCCCATGGCGGGAACTTCTCGCCCCACGCGTTGAAGCCGAAGTGCACCGCGGTGCGCGACGCGCCATCGTCGTCGACGACGTAGATGGGCCCGCAGTCACGCAGCCACGAGTCGTCCAGCGCCAGCTCCACGATCTCCACCCCGGCGGTGCAGGCCGCCCGCGCGCCGGCGGCATCGGCGCCGGCGTTGGCGATCATCGTCACCGGCTCGAACGCGGCGATGGCGTTGGCCACCGTCGCGTAGTCCGCGCGGGCCTGGTCCATCGTCTCCGCCCACAGGTCCGCGCGGCACGGCCACCCCATCAGGGTCCGCTCGTGGGGCTCCCATTCGGCCGGTGTGCGCACGTCGCGACAATCTACGCGCCCTGCGTGTGCTTTGGGCGCTCGCGGCGATGCGAGGGGAACGTCAAAGACAGGCTTGGGAGGAGGAGGCGTAGGTGGCTCGGGACGCTTGCGGCGGACCCTGGGTTTGGGCGATATTGATTCAGTAGCAAGCAATATCTACCAGAACTCCCTGCAAGGAGCACTATTTACCTCTCAGCCACCCTTCCCAAGGCCGCCGTTGACGTGCGCTGATACCCCGCCCAGACGACACGGGGATCGCCACCGCGCCGGCGAGCAACAGCCACCTCAGGCCAAATGCAACCGGTGAGCCACCGCAGCGGCCTGGGTCCGCCCCTGGACCCCCAGCTTGGCCAGGATCCGTGACACGTGCACGCTGGCGGTCTTCTCGGCCATGTACAGGGCCGCCCCGATCTGCCGGTTGGTCGCCCCCTCGGCCAGCAGGGCCAGGACCTGGCGCTCGCGCGGGGTCAGGCCGAACGGGTCGGGCGCGTCGGCCGCCGGCGGACGTGCCCCCGTGCCCGTTCGACGCCCCCCGCGCGCCGCCTCGCCCGCCGCGGCCGCCGCGCCCGCCGCCACACCGCGGAGGTCCAGGCGCGCCCGCTCGGCGAGCGTGCGCACCTCGCGCACCAGCCACTGGGCCCGAGCTCCTCGGCCACGACCAGCGCCGCCGATGCCGCCTGCGCCGCGCCGGCGCGATCGTCAGCGGCGGCCAGCGCCTCGGCCTCGCGCCACCGCGCGCACGCCACCGGATACGGCCGCTCGATCTCCTCCCAGGCCTGAGCGGCACGGCGCCATTCCTTGGCCCCGGCGCGCCCGCGGGCGCGCGCCATCTCGGCCTTGCCCTGCGCCAGCCGGGCGCGCTCCACCGGCCCGCCGTCCTGCGCGGCGGCGGTGAGGCGGTCCACGTGCAGGCGCGCGCGCGCCAGCGCGTCGCGCCGGTCGGCCGGCTCGCGCAGATCCCGGGCGCGCAGCGCCCGCTCGGCCTCGACGCGCATGCCGACACAGCTGATGCGCGCGATCCCCATGACATCGTCGGTGCACGTCTCCAGCCGGTCCAGGGCGTCCTGCACCGCCCGCTGCGCTCCCGCCAGGTCGCGACGGCGGATCAGCAGCTCGGCGCGCGTGGCGCCGTAGAGCGAGATCCACTGGGGCTCCGAGGTGACCGCGACGAGGTCCTTGGCGGCGTCCAGGCACGCCTCCGCCGCGTCCTCGTCGCCGATCCCGAGCTCCACCATCGCACCGGTGAGCTGGCGGAAGATGAAGAGGCAGTCCGGAGCCTCGAGTGGGCGTGGGCGACAGCGCCGCCTGGGCGGCTCCCACTCCCCGGCCTCGAATGACATCTGGGCGAGATTGACCCGGATCCACAGATAGCTGCGGACGTGGTGGCTCGGCGTGGCGGCGAATCCGGCCTTCGCCGTCTCCAGTGCCTGCCGGGTGCGCCCCGCGAGCTCGAACATGTCGGCGAGATTCGAGTAGGCGGTGCTGAGGCTGTCGAAGTCATCGTTCTCGCGGGCCAGCTCGATCGCGTGCTGCAGCGACTTGACCCCCTTGTCGACCTCGCCGAGCGACACGTAGGCCATCCCGAGGGTGTTGAGCAGCTCGGTCTCGGCCATGCGATCACCGGCTTCGATCGCCACCTTGATCGCCGCCTCGCCCTCGGTCGCGGCGTGGTGGAAGCGCCCTCGCAGGTACGCGTGCGCGCCAGCCAGGCCAGCAGCCGCGGCCGCTCGCCGCCCGGATCGTCCTCGGGGAGCATCGCCAGCGCGCGCTCGGCGATCTCCAGCGCCTCCTCCCCGGCGTTCAGCGACCAGGTGATCCGCGCCTGCTGGCCCAGCAGCCCCGCGTACCGGGCCGGCTGGGTCTCGGGATCGAGCTCGCGCAGCGCCTCCTTGATGAGCACGATGCTGCGCATCCGCTCGTCCATGATCTGGTGAGCCTTGGCGGCCATCGTCAGCAGGGTCACGTGGTCCAGGCCGGCCACCTTCTCCGGGTCGTCGACGCGCGGCCACAGCTCCAGCCCTCGCTCCGTGAAGTCCGCGGCCTCGCCGTAGGCGTAGACCTTGTGCGCGGCCGCGCGCAGCCGCGATGACGCCGCGCAGGGCGTGCGGCTGGTCCCCGGCGGCCGCGTAGTGGGCGGCGATCGCCGAGGCGCGCTCGAGCTCGCGGTCGTCGTCGGCGCCGCAACGCTGCTCCAGCTCCCGCGCCAGCGCGATGTGCAGCTCCCCGCGCTCGCCGGGCAGGAGATCGTCGTAGAGCGCCTCCCGCAGCAGCGCGTGGCGGAAGCCAAAGCTTCCGTCGGCGCCGGCGACCAGCACCTGCTCGGACACCGACTCGCGCAGGGCGTCCAGGAGCACAGTGCGGTCCAGCCCGGTGACGGCGGCCAGCATCGTCTCGTCGGCGGCGCGGGCCACGGCGACCGCGCGCGCCACGCGCTGGGCGTCGGGCGAGAGGCGCTCGATGCGCACGAGGAAGGCGTCGCGCAGGCTCTGCGGAGCCGCCCCGCGGCCGTCGAGCCCAGCGGCCAGCAGTTCCTCGGTGAACAGCGGGTTGCCCTCGCTGCGGGTGAACAGCCGATCCAGCAGCGCCCCGTCGGGCGCGGCGCCGAGGATGTCGGCCAGGGCCTCGCCCAGCTCGGCGCGATCAAAGGGCTCGAGCAGGATCCGCCGCGCGCGCTCGAGGCGCTCGAGCTCGGAGAGCAACGGCCGCAGCGGGTGGCGGCGATGCAGCTCGTCGGCGCGGTAGGTGAGGATCACGCACACGCGCTCCTGACGCAGGGTGCGCGACAGGAACACGGTGAAGGCACGGGTCGAGCGGTCGGCCCAGTGCATGTCCTCCATGATGAGAATGCAGCGGGGCGCTGCTGCTGAGGCAGTCGATCAGCTCCAGCACCGCCTCGAACAGGCGCAGCTGGTCATTGGGGGTCCGAGGCTCGTCGGCCCGGGGCCCGCGGCGAGTCCTCCAGCCCGGGGAGGATCGTCGCCAGCTGCTGGCGACTACCGGAGCTGAGGTCCTGCAGCGCCGGATGGCGCTCGCGCACGAGCGGACGCAGGGCGCTGAGCAGCGGCGCGTAGGGCAGCTCGCCGTCAGCCTGCTCGACGCCGTCGCCGCGCAGGATCAGCGGGGCGCCGTCACGACCCGCCGACAGGCGGTGCTCCAGCTCGCCGACCAGGCGGGTCTTGCCGACACCGGAGTCACCGCCGAGCAGGACGAGCGTGGGACGGCCGTCGCTGGCCTCCCGGACGGCGAGCTCCAGCTCCGCCAGCTCGCCGACCCGTCCGACGAAGTGGTTGCTGGTCAGCCGGGATGGCATGTATGAAGTATTGCCTGAGCGCGGAAACGAGTCGCGGGCGGGGGCGGCGATCACCGCGGTTGCGCGCTCCCGTGAGCCGGAGATCCTCGTTTCGGCTCTCGGCGATGATGGCGCTGAGCTGGGGGTGCATGGCGTGTGCCTCTCGATCGTTGACACCGTGCATCTCAGAATGGACTGAGGCGCCCGGACGCACATCGGGAGAACGGAGCGCATCCGGCGGCGCGACCCCTTACCCGGTGGTGCGGGCCCCTTACGCGCCCCTCAACGACCCAAGCCCCGCGAGAAACGCGCGTCGGGCACGAAGGCACGCGCGTTGATCACATCGAGCTCGCGGAGCCTGAGTCGCAGCGGGTCGTCGTATGAGTCGCCGCCCGGCGTCTCGGTGAGCGTGCGCGCGGAACGATCGCGGGCCAGCGAGTCTGCGACCAGCAGCTCCTGCGTCTCCTCGGCGGTGCGGCCGCTCACCTCTGACCGCGGCGGCGGCAGGTACCACAGCTCGGCCTGCTCATGATGGCCGCACAGCGCCCGGGCCAGCGCGTACTGCGCGGGGTGGTAGAGGACGACCAGGCACAGCCGGCCGGGGAGTCGCAACCGCCTGGCCTGGCGCAGCGGAGCCGCGTTGCGCAGCGGCGCCGGCGTGCGCCGCGTGGAGGCTTCCAGCGCGACCACCCGGGGGATCGCGAGCAGGCTGCGCGCGTGATCCGCTCGCCCGAAGCCCTCGAGCCGGCCGGGAAGCAGCAGGACCGCCATTGAGTCTTCGCCGGTGGTGGGCATGCGGGTCAGCTGGGCGCGTTCAGGTTCGGGCCCTTGGGTGCCACCTTCAGGGCTGCCAGCATCACCGCGTTGGCCAGCGCCACCTCAGCCTTGCCGTGGCGCCTGCCTGACACTGTGACGGTCACGTAGCTGCCACCCTTGCTCTGAGTGCCGTTGGTGGCGAAGATCATTCGCTGCGCCGGGATCCACGCGGCGTTGATGCCGGCGCTGGTATCGAGCGCCTGGGGGATCTGCGCGGCCTGATGGTCGGCGCTGGGACCGTAGGCCTGGTCCTGGTGGACCTGGGTGGTGTCCCACTGTTCCCACGCCCGGGAGGACTGCTGGGCGACGAGGTCCAGGCGCGTCCCTCTCCCGCGGAGCACGCACTCCACATTGGCGGGGTCGTGGTCGGCGATCCTCAAGGACGCCGCATGCCCGAGCGACGAGGCCGCGGCCGCGCGCGCGCCGGCGCAGACCAGCTGCGCCGTGTCCTTGGGCGCGCTCGAGGTGCTCGACGAGCTCGAGCCACCGCCGCACCCGGCGGCCGCGCCGCAGCACACCATCATCACCAGGGCCGACCGGGCCCGCCCGGCGCCGCGAAAGCTAAGCGCTCTGCCCGCCGTCGTCGGCCTCACGCGCCGCCGCCGTCCCCGTCTCCCCGCCAGCCATGCTCTGAGCGCTCGGAGCACTGGGCGCGCCCGAGGCTCCATTGGCGGACGGCATCTCCTCACCCGCGCTCAGCGGGCTCAGCGGCGAGCGCGTGGCGGCCGAGGCCTCGGCCGCGGTGACGTTGCGCGGGTGGTGACAGGCCGTGACATGGCCTCCCGCGTACTCGGCCAGCGGCGGCTCGACGGCGCGGCACACCTCGGTGGCGTAGCCGCAGCGGGTGTGGAAGCGGCAGCCCGACGGGGGGTTGATGGGGTTCGGCGGCTCGCCGCCGATGACGTTGCGCACCCGCCGGCTGTTCTCCTCGGGGTCCGGGATCGGGATCGCCTCGAGCAGCGCCTCGGTGTAGGGGTGCATCGGCTTGCTGTAGAGCTCCCTGGCCGGCGAGAGCTCCATCAGCTTGCCCAGGTACATGACCGCGATGTGATCTGAGACGTGGCGGACGACCGACAGGTCGTGGGCGATGAACACGTAGGACAGGCCCAGGTCGTCCTGGAGGTCGTCCAGGAGGTTGACCACCTGCGCCTGAATCGAGACGTCGAGCGCCGAGACCGGCTCGTCGAGGACGATCAGCTGCGGGTCCACGGCCAGGGCCCGGGCGATGCCGATGCGCTGCCGCTGACCGCCGGAGAACTCGTGGGGGAACCGGTTGATGTGCTCGGGGTTGAGGCCCACACGCTCGAGCAGGTCGCGCACGCGCGTCTCCGCCTTGCGGCCGTCCATCCCGCTCAGGCGGAGCGGCGCGCTCACGATCTGCCCGACCCGCTTGCGGGGGTTCAGCGAGGAGACCGGGTCCTGGAAGACGAGCTGCACCTCCCGGCGCATCGGATCCAGAGCCTTGCGGCTGAGGTGCGTGATGTCCCGGCCGCGGTAGCGCAGCGCACCACTGGTCGGCTCCAGCAGCCGAACGAAGCAGCGGGCCAGCGTGCTCTTGCCGCACCCGGACTCGCCCACCACGCCCAGCGTCTCCCCCTCCTCGAGGCGCAGGGACACGTCGTCGACGGCATGCACGTGACCGACCGTGCGGTCGATGAGCACGCCCTGTTTGATCGGGAAGTAGAGCTGGACGTGCTCGGCTTCCAGCAGCGGCGTCTTGCCGCTGGCCGCCTTGTCGGGCTCCGCCGTTGCGGTGTCCGTGCTCACGCCACCACCGATCCCTGGGCGAGGCCGATGCGGCCCTCCTCGACCTCGCGGCGCCCGCGCTTCTCGGCGACGTCCAGCCAGCACCGGTCGACATGGCCGGGAGCGTCGCTCAGATGCGACTCGAGCGGGGGTACCTCCCCGCATTTCTCGAACGCATGCGGGCAGCGCGGCCGGAAGTGGCAGCCGGTCGGCGCGTTGACCAGCGACGGGGGCTGGCCGGGGATGGCGGGGAGCCGATGCGGCGGCTCGCGGTCCATGCGCGTGACCGAGCCGAGCAGGCCCCACGTGTATGGGTGCTGGGGGTCGTAGAAGATCTCGTGGAGCGTGCCCTGCTCGACGACGCGGCCCGAGTACATGACCACGACGCGATCGGCGATGTCGGCCACGACCCCAAGGTCGTGGGTGACAAAGATGACGCCGCTGTCTGACTCGCGGCTGAGCTGGCGGATCTCCTCCAGGATCTGCGCCTGGATGGTGACGTCCAGCGCGGTGGTCGGCTCGTCGGCGATGAGCACGCTGGGCGACAGCGACAGGGCCATCGCGATCATCACGCGCTGGCGCATACCGCCGGAGAACTCATGGGGGTAGGCCCGCGCGCGCTCCGCGGCCCGCGGGATCCCGACCCGCTCCATCAGCTGCACGGTGCGGTCCAGCGCGGCGGCCTTGGAGACCTTCTCGTGGGCGCGGATCTGCTCGACGATCTGATCGCCGATCCGGTGCACGGGACTCAGGGACGAGATCGGGTCCTGGAAGATCATCGCGATCTCCTCGCCGCGGATGCGCTGCAGATCGTCCTCGGACGCCGTGACGAGGTCGCGGTCGCCCAGACGTGCCGACCCGGCGAACCGCGAATTGGGCCCGCGGGTCAGCCCCATCAGTGTCATCGCGGTGACGGACTTCCCCGATCCCGATTCGCCCACGATGGCCACGACCTCGCCGCGATCGAGCGTGAACGAGACACCGTCGACGGCGCGCACGACGCCGTCCTCGGTGACGAACGAGACCTGGAGCTCGTCCACGTCGAGCAGATGCTCGGCCATCAGAGGTCCTCTCCGTGAGGGGTCACTGTCACCCGGTGAGCCGGACCCGGGGGTCGAGCACGGCGTAGAGAACGTCGACGATCGCGCCGAAGGCGACGACGAAGAACGCGGTGAAGATCGCGCCGACCAGGATCGGGGGAACGTCGAGGTTGCCGATCGCGCTCGCCTCGTACTGCCCGATGCCGGGAAGGTTGAACACGGTCTCGGTGACCAGCGCGGCACCGCCGAGCAGCAGCGCGAAGTCGAGGCCGAACAGGGTCACGATCGGCATGAGCGAGTTGCGCAGGACGTAGCGTCTGAACACCCGGCGCTGCGACAGGCCCTTGGCTCGCGCCGTCCGCACGTAGTCCTGGTTGACGGTGTCGAGCAGATTCGAGCGCAGGACGCGTGAGTAGAACCCGATGCTCAGGACGGCGATCGAGATCCACGGCAGGATCAGGTGGTACGCCCACTGGGTCGGGCTGGTGCCGAAGTGCGTGTACCCGGTGTTGGGGAACACGGCCCACTTGTAGGCGAACAGATAGAGCAGGAGCGCGGCTAAAAGGAAGATCGGGACCGAGACGCCGACGATCGCCGCCACCATCACCACCCGGTCGGTCAACCGGCCCACCCTGAGCGCGCTGATCGAGCCGAGCAGGACGGACATCACCAACCAGATGATCGCCGCCGGTATCACCAGCGACAGGGTCACGGGAAACCTCTGGCGAAACTGGTCCACGACGTTGAGGTCGTTCTGGTAGTCGATCACCTGGCCGCTGAAGATCAGCTTCATGGTGTTGGCGTACTGCACGTAGAACGGCTTGTCGAGGTCGAACTTCTTGGCCACCTGGTCGACCGTCGTCTGGTTGGCGCTGCGCCCCGCGATCGCCCGCGCCGGGTTGTAGTTGGGGATCAGCTCGAAGAAGCTGAACACCAGGAACGAGGTGGCGAGCAGAAGCGCGACTGCAGACAGCGAGCGACGGACGATGAAGCGGGACATCAGGTCTTGATCCGGACCTGCGCGCGCGGGTCGAGCGCGTCCCGCACGCCATCGCCGACGATGTTGATGCTGAGCACGGTGAGCACCAGCATCGCCCCCGGGATCAGCGAGAAGGTGGGGGTCGTCGAGATGTACGGGAGACCGTCGGAGATCAACGTACCCCAGGACGCATTGGGCGCCTGCACGCCCGCCCCCAGGAACGAGAGATAGGACTCGAGCAGGATCGCGTTGGCCAGCATGATCGGCACGAACACGGTGATCGTGGACGCGGCGTTGGGCAGGATCTCGGACATCATGATCCGCCACGGGCTGATTCCCACCACGCGAGCGGCGTCGACGAAGTCCTGCTCGCGCAGGCGCAGGACCTCGCCCCGGATCGGCTTGCCCAGGTAGGGGACGTAGATCCCCCCGATGATCAGGGTGGGTATGAAGATCGAGTTGCCCTTGATGGGGCCGATCCCGCCGAAGGCCAGCGCGGTGCCCACGACGACGCCGAGGATCACCGGCGGGAAGGACCAGACCAGCTCCATCAGCCACCTGAGGACCGCATCGACCGGGCCGCGCAGGTACCCGGACAGAAGCCCGACCAGCGTCCCGAAAACGATGATGATGATGGTCGCGACCCCGCCGATGAGCAGCGATGTGCGACCGCCGTAGAGCAGGCGGACGGCCAGGTCACGGCCGTTGGTGTCCGCTCCGAAGAAGTAGTGGCGGGTGAACGTGGGCCCGATCGGCACGCCGTCGAGCGAGACGACGTTCTCGGAGTGCCCGCGGACGTTGATCGTGCCGGTCACATTGTTGGTGTTGGGCCCGATCTGGGCGATGTCCTTGGAGTAGACGGGCGCCAGCAGGCACATCGCCACGAGCACGATGAACAGCCCCAGGAACACGAGCGCGACCTTGTTGCGGCGCAGGCGCCTGCCGGCCAGACGCCACGGTCCGATCGCCGGGGCGTGCTTCCCCTCTGACCACGGGTCCTTGTCCGGATACTCGCCGGCGAGGAGCCCTCCACTCGGAAGCGGGACAACCGCTATGTCCGGGTCGTCGTCGACGCCAGATCGGGAGACGGGGTCGTAGACCATCGAGTCGTGGGGAGCTTACCGCCGGATGCCGGCGAGCGGGGCCGGAAGGCGCCACATGCAGTGGCGCCTCCCGGCCGATCGCCCGTTGCTACTTGAGCTGCAGGCTCGTCAGGTCGGTCAGATACTCGACGGACATGACGCCCGCGGGGAAGTTCAACCGAGATGAGTAGAACTTGACCTTGGCCTCGTGGCCGTAGGCCGCGTAGTAGGCGTGGTTGACCGCGTAGTTGTCAAGCGCAGCCCACTGGCTGGTCACCGTCGGCGTCGCCTTCTGACTCAGCGACGCGATCTGCGCGTTGTAGTGCGGGTCATTGACGTAGCCGTAGTTCAGCGACGACCCGGCGTTGCCCGCGAACAGCTGCATGAAGTCCCACGGCTCCGGGAAGTCCTGGTTCCAGTCGCCGAAGCCCATCTGCGGCTTCAGGGTGGGGGCCCCGATCGTGGTGAAGTACACGCCGGAGTTGACGACCTTCTCCGTCGCCTTGAACCCGAGCGAGTTCAGGACGCCGGCGAAGTAGTCCAGGTACTGACGGCGGGGGCTGCGCTCCTCGCCGTAGATCGTGACCGGCTGGCCGGTCATCCCGGACTTCTGCATCAGCTGCTTGGCCAGCGTCATGTTCGGCGGGCCGTTGGGGTTGTGGTACGGGCAGATCGACGGGCTGGAGTGGCCGGGGATGCCGAACGGGATCAGGTGGCAGTCCGGCGTCATGAACCCGCTGTCAAGCCGCGACAGCGCCCGCATGTCCGTCGCGGCCAGCACGGCCTGACGGGCGTAGATGTTGTTGAACGGCTTCTTCTCCACGCCGAACCAGAAGTACCAGCTGGAGTTCAGCGGGATCGCCTGGTAGCGGTCGGCCGCCGAGGTCTTGATCTTCTGCAGGATCGACGGCGGGAGGGTGTCGCCGGGGTCGAACACATCGGCCTGGTTGTTGAGCACCTGCTCGGCGTTGGCCAGGACGTTGGAGTTGACGTTGTAGATGATCTTGGTGGCGTGCCCCTTGGGCAGGCCGGGAACGTCGAACTTCGGGTTCTGCACGAGCACGTAGGAGTGCTCGGGGTTGATGCTCGACCACATGTAGGGGCCGTCACCGATCGTGCCCTTGGACGCCAGGTTCTTGGCCGGCGTGTTGGGCGGGACCGGAGCGGTGCCCGGCAGGGCGAAGATGTCGACGATCGGTGAGAACGGCGCCGTGAGGTTGACGGTGAGCGTGCCCTTGGTGTCGTCGGCCGTGACGCCCGAGATGGTCTTGGCCTTGCCCTTGGCGTAGGCGTCGGCGCCCTTGACGTAGCCGCTGATGAACGAGGCGGCCTGCCACGGGATCTTCAGGTCACGCTCCAGCGCGGTGATCACGTCGGAGGCCTTGATCGCCGTCCCGTCGGAGTAGTGAAGGTTCGGACGGAGCGTGAAGGTGTAGGTCTTGCCGCCATTCGAGGCCTCGGGCAGACCGGTCGCCAGGGCGGGGACGATCGTGCTGCCGCCGGCGCCTTCGACGCCGCGCTTGAAGGTCAGCAGCGGGGTGTCGATCACCGACTCGAGCTCGTTGCCCTGGGTGGTGAAGTCAAGTCCCGGGTCGGCCGACAGTGGCGGCGTCCCCGAAGCGATCGTGATGGTGCCGCCGGCCTTGCCGGCGGACGCGCCGGTCCCGGCGGCCGTGCTCGTGCCGGAGCTGCTGGTGTTGGCGGGGGCCGCCGATGATGAGCTCGACGACGAACTGCTGCCACCGCAGGCGGCGATGGCGCCCGCGGCAAATACCGCGAGCAGCGAGGCTGCCCACGGCCTGACGTATCTACTCACTGATCCTCCTCCAGAGGTCGTGTTCCCAGAGCGCACAGCGTAATCCCATCGCGGCTCGGATGCGAGTGGGTGGGCGCAGCGTGTCCCGACGCCTAATCAACGCGCAACAACGATGGCGCGACGGCCTGACGAGGGACTGACGGCACGCTGACGAGAGATTCCCGTGCAATCTGGGTACTTACTCGCCGGTAGCCCAATGCGCCACTTACCGGGGCGCTGGACATGGAGGGAGCGACAGATGGGACTCGCGAGCAGAGCGTGCATGCAGCGGTTCACCCGGGCGGCGGCGGCGCTGGCCATGATCGGCGCGATCGGGGCAGTCACCGCCGGGGGCGCCGCGGCCAAGCCGCCGACCACGTTCGATCCCATCGTCGAGGCCCAGAACTTCTCGATCACCCAGCAGCGCCAGGCCATCTACGACACCCCGCAGTACCAGAGCCAGCTCGCCGCCGAGAGTGCCGCCTCGACGGCGCAGGCGCTGGCCGTGCAGGCCGCGGACCCGGGGCGCTTCTTCACCGACGACCTGTGCTGGAACCTGGCCAACGGCTGCGCCGGCGACATCCGCCTCAACGACTGGGCCGCCCACGGCGACGGGATCGTCCGCCCCGTCCTGTTCACCGCCCGCGACGGCGCCACGCTGTCGGGCCACGTCTGGGCCACGATCGCCGGCCCGGCCAAGCGGCCGGGGATCGTCCTCACCAACGGCTCGGTCCAGGCCGACGAGCAGCTCTACTGGTACGCCGCGCAGACCCTGGCCAAGGACGGCTACGTCGTGCTCACCTTCGACCCGCAGGGCCAGGGCCAGTCAGACACCTTCGGCGCGTCCCCCGACCAGAGCGAGGGCGTGCCCGCCCAGAGCGACGGGCGCCCGTTCTACGACGGCACCGAGGACGCCATCAACTTCCTGCTCTCCACGCCCCAGCGTCCCTATGAGCCCGTGCCGAGCTGCAGCAGCGGCACCAGCCATGCCGCCAAGCAGGACCAGCGCGTGGCCGCCGGCCTCGGCGCCGCCTACAACCCCTACTGGCGGCTGCTCAACCCCTCGCAGATCGGGCTCGTCGGACACTCCTACGGCGCGGCCGGCATCTCCTATATCGGTCAGTGGGACAAGCGGGTCAAGGCCATCGTGGCGCTCGACAACCTCGGCGGCCCGGGTCCGAGCAGCGGCGCGGTGCCGGGCAGCGGCCCCTCCCCCCAGGGCTCGATCGGAGAGTCGGGCTGCCCCGCGGACCCGGCCGACCGCACCACCGTCCCCATCACCAAGCCGGCGCTGGGCATCTCCGCCGACTACGGGCTGCCCCCGACCCCCAACACCTCGCTGCCCGACCCGGCCTTCAAGGAGGCCGAGTCGCTCGCCTACTCCAAGGCGGGCGTGGACTCCGGGGAGATCGTCATCCGCGGCGGCTCGCACCTGGACTTCAGCTTCATCCCCAACCAGGCATTCGGCGCCTCGCTGCGCGGTCCCGACATCACCGACTGGTACCTGACGGCCTGGTTTGACCGCTACCTCAAGGACGCGCCGGGCGCCCAGGACCGGCTGCTCTCCGAGCGCTGGCGCGACGACCCGGTCGAGGCCGGCGGTGGACCCCAACCATGACGGCAACGCGTTCTCCTTCTACTACTACTCGCGCCTGGACATCGGCCGGGCGGGGGACGGGCGCTTCGATTGCGAGGACCTGCGCGACGGGTGCCCGGGCATGGTCCCCGCCGCTCAGGACGGCTGGAAGGGCGACTACTCCTACGTGAAGATCGACACCTCGCCCGATGCCGTGCGCGGGGCGGGCGCGGCGCTGGGAGGGGCCGGATCGTCGCCGCCGCGGTAGCGCCGCCGCGCGGTCAGCCGAGCGTCAGCACGGCCTTGCCGGACACCCGCCGCTCCAGCAGCGCCGCGATGGCGCCGGCCGCCTCGGTCCATGGGACGGTCACGTCGATCTGCGGGTCCAGCCGGCCGGCGGCCACCAGCTCGGCCAGCCGCCGCAGGTCCGTGGCCGCGCTGCGCGTGTGCTCGAGCTCATCGAAGATGTAGAAGCCGTGCAACTGGGCGCCCGGCGCGCGTGAGAACAGCTCCCGCGTCGGGAAGCTGACCGCCTCGGCCACCGTGGCCGCGAAGCTGATCACGCTGCCTCGCGGCGCCACGCGCTGCAGCGCCGCGCCCAGCACAGGGCCGCCGATGGCGTCGAGGATGACGTCAAACGTGTCCCCGTCGCGGGAGAGGTCGGGCAGGACCTCGTCGGCGCCGAGCTCGGCCAGCCCCTCGGTGCGGCGGGCGATGGCGGTCACATGAGCCCCGGCCAGCTTGGCCAGCTGGATGGCGAAGCGCCCCACGCCGCCGCTGGCGCCGGTGATCAGGACCCGCTTGCCCACCACGAAGCCGCCGATCTCCAGCGAGCGCAGCGCGGTCAGCCCGGCGACGGGCAGCGTCGCCGCCTGCTCGAACGAGATCGCGTCGGGCAGCTCGGCCAGGTACTCGGCGGAGACGGCCACCTGCTCGGCCCACGCGCCCACGGACTTCAGGCCCACGACCCGCGTCCCCGCCTTGGGGCCGCTGCCGTCGGTGGCCGGCCAGGTCACGGTGCCCGCCAGATCCCAGCCGGCGATCGTCCCGGGCGCCATCCGCTCCAGCCGCCGGACCTCGCCGCGGTTGAGGCTGATCGCCTTGACCGAGACGACGGCGTCATCCGAGCGTGGCTCGGGTTCGGCCACCTCGGCCAGCTCGACGAAGGGGGACTCCTGGCGGGAGACGAGCGCGCGCATCGGTTCGCGATACTACGCGGCCGTGCTCGCCCCGCCCGCCCTGCCCCACCGCCGCCCGAGGACGCGTCGTCGTTAGCGGGTAGGACGGCTCAGACGTGCCCGACGACGCCTACACCGCGCTGTGCGCGCAGCTGCGGGGAACCGTCCCCGACGGCCTGCGGGAGCTCTCCGACGACGAGCTCGCCGATCTCGCCGCGGCGCTCGCCGACGCGCGCCACCGCCAGGCCGCCGCGCTGGCCGATGCCGGCGAGAGGGCGCTCAGCCACATCCCGCGCCTGCTGCGCGGCCCCATCAAGCGGGTGGTCGGGTGAGCCGGGCCGCCGACCGGCTCCAGGCCCACGCCGAGGTGATGAAGCTCGCCGGCCTGCTGGGGCGAGCGCCCGACGAGCTCGCCTACCTCGAGCGCCTGGCGCCCGGCGACGTGCGCGCGCTGCGCGACAGCGTCACCGAGACCCTCTATGACGCCCACGGCAGCTCCCTGGGCCGTCTGGCGGCGGCCAGCCGCCTGCTCCCCGCCGGCCTGACGGCGACGATCGGCCAGCGCGCGTTCGGGCCGCTGCTCTCGGCCCGCCTGGCCGGACTGCTCGAGACCGACAAGGCCGTCGACGTGGCCACCAAGCTCCCGCCGCCGTTCCTGGCCGACGTCGCCGTCGAGCTTGACCCGCGGCGCGCCTCGGGCCTGATCGCCTCGATCGCGCCCGCGCTCATCGGGCAGGTCACCGCCGAGCTCGTGGCGCGGCGCGAGTACGTGACGATGGGCCGCTTCGTGGGCCATCTCGGCGATGAGGCGATCGACGCGGCGCTGGCCGCGATGGACGACGAGGCGGTGCTGCAGGTCGCCTTCGTGCTCGAGGACAGGTCGCAGCTCAGCCGCCTGTTCGCCAAGCTGCCCAAGGGCCGGCCGGCGGGCGTCATCGCCGCCGCCGCCGACGAGGGGCTGTGGCTGGAGGCCTTGGATCTCCTCAACCACCTCCACAAGCGCCAGCGCAAGGAGATGGTTCTCGCCGCGCTCGCCCTGGAGGAACCGGCGCTTCAGGCGATCCTCGACACCGTCGTCGAGCACGACCTGTGGGACGAGGTGCTGCTCATCGCAGAGCACGATGCCGCGATCCAGGAGCGCCTCGCGGGGCGGGTGCGCGCGCTGCCGGCGCGGCGGCGCCGGGAGGTCGCCGACCGGGCGCGTGAGGCACGCGCGCTCCAACACCTCCCTTCCCTCGATCAGGCCCTCAGCGCGTAGGGGCCAGCCCCCGGACGACCGGTCCCGCGGAGTCCGGCCCGGGGCGGGCGGCGGCAGGCACGGTCACCGGCGGCCACGGGGCGCCCGGACGTCCCAGCAGGTAGCCCTGGATCAGGGTCACGCCGAGCTGGCGCAGCGTCTCGAGCTCGGCTTCGGTCTCCACGCCCTCGGCGATCAGGTGACCGCCGGTCTGGCGCACATAGCCGAGCATCGCGGAGACGAGTGCGCCCCGGTCGGGGTCTGAGTCGATGCCGCTGATCAGCGAGCGGTCGAGCTTGAGGTAGGTGGGGCGCACGGTCGTGATCTGGCGCAGCCCGGAGTAGCCCGCGCCCATGTCGTCGACGGCGAAGTTGAGCCCCTCCCCGATGAGCCGGTCGATCTCGGCCACCACTCCCGGGGTGTCCTCCAGCAGGCTGTTCTCGGTGATCTCGAGGATGAGGCGATCGAGGTGCGGGGTGCCGCGCAGCAGATCGCTCGTGCGGGGGTCGAGCAGCAGCGGCCCGGACAGGTTGACGCTCAGTCGCGTGCCCGCCGGGAGGTCGTCCAGGAGCTTGAGGCCGGCCCGCAGGCAGGCGAGCTCGAGCCGGTCGCGGACCGCGAACTCGTCGGCGAGGGCGAACCAGTGCAGCGGGTTGGAGTTCGAGCCCAGCCGGAAGCGCGCCAGCGCCTCATAGGCGTGAACGACGCCCTCGGGCACGGAGACGATCGGCTGCACCGCCATCTCCAGGCCCTCGCCCCCGATCAGCCGCTCCAGCGCGTCGTGGGCCCCGCCCGGGCCGCGCCCGGCGATCGGGTCGCCGGCGTAGACCGAGAGCTGGCTGATGCCGGTCCGCTTGGCCACCCGGAGCGCCACGTCCACGGCGCGCAGCAGCGACTCCACATCCTCGCCGTCGCGGGGGAACAGCGCCATGCCGATCGAGGCGTCGAGCGCGGGGCCGGTGTCGGGCTTGGCGATGACGTCGGCGAGCATCCGGCGGGCGACCTGCTCGGGGTCGGGGCCGATCAGGATGACCGCGAACTCGTCGCCGCCCAGGCGCCCGACGATGCCGCCGTCACCGGCCGACCGCATCAGGTGCTCGACCACCCGGCGCAGCGCCGCGTCGCCCGCGGCGTGGCCCGCGGACTTGTTGATGGCGCCGAAGTTGTCGAGGTCGAGCAGGAGGACCGCGCCATCGCCGCCACGGGCCAGGAAGGCATCGAGCACCCGGCGAAACGCGGCCCGGTTGAGCGCCCCGGTGAGGCCGTCGTGGTCGGCGTCGTGGCGCGCCTTGTCGAGCATCGCGCGCAGCTCCTGGGTCACCCGCCCGCACACCAGCAGCAGCGTGATCGCGGCCAGGCAGACGCAGGCGTAGGTCAGGGTGATCTGCCCCTGGCGCAGGATCGGCAGCGCCAGCGAGGCGAGCAGCATCGCCCGGCCCACCCAGAACACGCGGCCGCCGCGGGCGAGCACGCCGCAGGCCACCGCGACCAGCCACAGAAACCACAGCGTGGTGATCCGCTCGGGTCCCAGCCCGACGATGAGAATCGCCGACACGGGAGCCAGCGACTCCTCGATCTTGATCCACTCGGCGCGCGGAGCGATGAGCTGGACGAGCGCGGTGGCGAAGATGATCGCGAAGCCGGCGAGCACCAGGACGGGGCGGTGGGGGTGGTGGCGCGTCAGGGGTGCGTCGGCGACGGCGACGAGGACCCCGGCGACCGCCAGGCTGGCCCGAGCCACCGCGGCCGAGCGTCGGGCCCGGCGCAGCCCCGCGGGCATCTCCACCTTTGGGTGCATTTAGTGGTTGTCGGCACTCCTGGGCCGTTGTTTGAGCCCCGCCGACTATGTTGATCCAGAGATGCCTCAACTCCACGCGTCGCGCCGCCCCGGCGCCGGCCACGCGGAGCTCGGGGGCGGGATCAGCCGCGGCCTCGTGCTGCTGCTGGCGACCGCCTGCGGAACCGCCGCCGCCAACCTCTACTACGCCCAGCCGCTGCTGCACACCCTCGCCGGCGCGTTCGGCGTGTCGGACGGCACCGCGGGGCTGCTCATCACGATCAGCCAGCTCGGCTACGTGCTCGGCCTGGCGCTGCTCGTCCCGCTCGGGGACCTGCACGAGCGGCGGGGGCTGATCACCGGCACGATGGTGCTGACCGCCATCGCGCTGGCCCTGGCCGCCGCCGCGCCGGCCTTCGCGGTGATGGGCGCGGCGCTGGCGATCGTGGGCGTGACCTCCGTGGTGGCCCAGATCGTCGTCCCGATGAGCTCGTCGCTGTCCACCGAGCGCGAGCGAGGGTCGGTCGTGGGCACCGTGATGAGCGGCCTGCTCATCGGGATCCTGCTCGCGCGCACCGTCAGCGGGCTCATCGCCGCCGCGATGGGCTGGCGAACGGTCTTCTGGTTCGCCGCGGCGGCGATGGTGATCCTGGCCGCGACGCTGCGCCGCGTCCTGCCGCGCATCCCTCCGACCACCGACCTCTCCTACGGCGGCCTGCTGCGCTCGGTCGTGTCGCTGGTCCGCGAGGAACCCAACCTGCGCCAGCGCATGATGGTGGGCGCGCTCACCTTCGGCTGCTTTAGCACCCTGTGGACGTCGTTGGCCTTCCTGCTCTCCGGCGCGCCGTATCACTATGGCAACGGCGTGATCGGGCTGTTCGGGCTGGTCGGCGTGGTCGGCGCGCTGACCGCGTCGGGCGCGGGCCGCCTGGCCGACCGGGGCCACAATGGCCCGGCCACCACGGTGTCGATCCTCATCATGCTGGCCAGCTGGGGCATCATGGCCCTCGGCCAGAGCTCGGTGGTCGCCCTCATCGTGGGCATCGCCCTGCTCGACCTGGGCGTCCAGGGGATCCACATCTCCAACCAGAGCGCGATCTACGCGCTGCGACCCGAGGCCCGCAGCCGGCTGACGACCGCCTACATGGTGGCCTACTTCCTCGGCGGCGCCGCGCTCTCGGCGATCACCTCGTCGCTGTACGGCTCAGACGGCTGGGGCGCCATCTGCCTGCTCGGCGGGGCCACGGCGCTGCTCGCGCTCGTGATCTGGGCCGTCACCGAGGCCGGCGCGCGCAGCCGGTCTCGCCGTAGCGGCTCGCCGCAGCCGGTCTGCGATTCCGCAGGTGACTGAACCCCCGGTCGTAAGATCGTGTGACGTGAGGTGGGAGGACGCGATGTCCGGCGGTCCGGCGTGAGCGCCAACGGCGCACCCGTCACGGGCTCCGACGGCCAGCGAAGCGTCCTCGTCGTCTTCACCGGGCTGATGCTGGTGCTGCTGATGGCGGCGCTGGATCAGACGATCGTGTCCACCGCGCTGCCGACGATCGTCGGGGACTTCGGCGGCCTCAGCCACATCTCGTGGGTGGTGACGGCGTACCTGCTGGCCCAGACCGCGGTCACGCCGGTGTACGGCAAGCTCGGCGACCTCTACGGCCGCAAGATCGTGTTGCAGGTCGCGCTGGTGGTCTTCCTGATCGGCTCGGCGCTGTGCGGGGCGGCGCAGAGCCTCACCCAGCTGATCGTCTTCCGCGCGCTCCAGGGCCTCGGCGGCGGCGGGCTGATGGTGGGCACGATGGCGGCGGTCGGCGACGTCGTCCCGCCGCGCGACCGCGGGCGCTACCAGGGCATCTTCGGGGCGGTCTTCGGGCTGGCCAGCGTGATCGGGCCGCTGCTCGGCGGCTTCTTCACCACGACCCTCAGCTGGCGGTGGATCTTCTACGTCAACCTCCCGATCGGGATCGCGGCGTTCGCCGTCCTCGCCGCGACGCTCCCCTCCCGCCAGGACGAGGCCCACCACAAGATCGACTATCTCGGCGCCGCCACGCTGGCGGGCGCGCTGACCGCGGTGGTGCTGCTGTGCACGCTGGGCGGGACCGACTACGCGTGGGGATCGCCCCAGATCGTCGTGCTCGGCGTCATCGCGATCGTGCTCCTGGTGACGTTCGTGCTGGTGGAGCAGCGGGCCGCCGAGCCGGTGCTCCCGCCCCGCCTGTTCCGCGATTCGGTCTTCACCGTCACGAGCGGCATCGGCCTGGTGGTCGGCTTTGCCCTGTTCGGCTCGGTCACCTACCTGCCGCTGTTTCTCCAGGTGGTGCTCGGCGCCAGCCCCACCGGCTCGGGGTTGCAGATCCTGCCCCTGATGGCGGGGCTGCTCATCACCTCGATCACCTCGGGGCAGCTCATCAGCCGCACCGGCCGCTACAAGCCGTTCCCGATCGCGGGCACCGCGATCATGGTGGTCGGGCTGTTCCTGCTCTCCACGATGGACCCGCAGACGACGCGCGGCGCGGCCTCGGCGTTCATGTTCGTGCTCGGCCTCGGCCTCGGGCTGACGATGCAGGTGCTCGTGCTCGCGGTCCAGAACGCCGTCGACTACAAGGACCTCGGCGTGGCCACCTCCGGCGCCACCCTGTTTCGCTCGATCGGCGGGTCGGTCGGCACCGCCGTGCTCGGCTCGATCTTCTCCAACCGGCTGGCCGCGGAGCTGGCCTCGACGCTGCCGCGCGCAGCCGGCAGGTCGCTGGGCACCGGAGCGAGCCTGAACACCGCGGCGCTCAAGCGGCTGCCCGCGCCGGTCCACGACGCGTACCTCACCGCCTTCACCAACGCCCTGTCCACGGTGTTCATCGTCGCCGCCTGCGTCGCCGCCGTCGCCTTCGTGCTGAGCTGGGTGCTCGAGCAGCGCCCGCTGCGCGAGACGATCAACGCCAGCACCGGCATCGGCGAGACCTTCGCCGCGCCCAGGCCCACCGACTCGCTGGCCGAGGCGTCCCGGGCGATGAGCGTGCTCATCGGTCGCGAGGGCCGGCGCGCGCTCGTGGCCCGGCTCTGCGAGCGCGCCGGGGTCGACCTCTCCCCCGCCGCGGCGTGGCTTCTCGTCCGCCTCCAGGAGTCCGACACCGCCCACCCGGCGTCGATCCCTCAGCTCTGCGCGGATTTCGACATCCCCCTGGACGCGGGCCAGCGGGCCCTGCGGGAGCTCGACGACCGCGGGCTGCTCCAGCGCGACCCCGCGGCCGGCGAGGACCGCGGGCGCGTGGTCGGGGTCACGGCCGCGGGGGCGGAGATCGCCGGGCGGCTCGTGGAGGAGCGGCGGGCGAGCCTGGAGCGGGTCTGCGCGGGGTGGCAGCCCGAGGACAACGAGGAGCTGGCGGGGCTGTTGACGCGGCTGGCGCGGGAGCTGTCGCCCGATGAGGCGGCTGCGGAGGTCGGGGCCCCGGCGGCAGTGTGAGCTATCGGGGTGGGGCGGTGCTCCGGCGGACGTCAACGACTTTGCTTGGGAAGGCGACGGACCGAGCGCCTCGCGACCTGTAAAACGTGACAAAGCTGTGGGGCGCGATCGGCTTTGTCACGGAGTGCATGCCCCACATGCATTTCGTGCCAAACCTCCGGCCCACTTCCGGGTTTGTCACGGAATGCAGGTTGGGAGGCCCGCCGGCCGGCGCCCTCACCCGCCCGCCCTGCCGACCCTCAGCGCCGCAGCGACCTCGAGTCCGATCCGGTGGCCCGCCGCAGATCGGTCTCGATGGCCACGGCCGCGTCCTGGGCGAGCGGCAGGATGTCGCGGCGCAGGGTGGTCATCGTCCCGCGGCTGGCGTGGACCGAGACGTTCAGCGCCGCGACCACCCCTCCGCTCGCGTCATGGATGGGCACGGCCAGCGAGCGCAGGCCCTCCTCGAGCTCCTGGTCGACGGCGGCCCAGCCCTGCCGGCGGACCCGATCGAGCACCGCGGCCAGCGCCTCGGGGTCCGTGATCGTGTGGGTCGACAGCGGGCGCATGTCGGTGCGGGCCAGCCGCGCCGACAGCTCGGCCTCGGGCAGGGCGGCGAGGAGCACGCGGCCCATCGAGGTGGCGTAGGCGGGCAGGCGGGTGCCGACCGACAGGGTGATGCTCATGATCCGGCGCGTGGGCACGCGGGCCACGTATACGACGTCGGTGTCGTCGAGCACCGAGATCGAGGAGGACTCGTTGACCTGTGCGACCAGCGCCTCCATGTGGGGCTGGGCGACCTCGGGCAGGCTGAGGGAGGACAGATAGGCGTAGCCGAGCTCCAGCACGCGCGGGGTCAGGGCGAAGCGCCCGTCGTTGAACGTGACGTAGCCGAGCTTGGCCAGGGTGAGCAGGAAGCGGCGGGCGGCGGCACGCGTGAGGCCGGAGATGCGCGCCACCTCGCTCAGCCCGAGCTCGCGATGCTCGGCATCGAAGGCACGGATGACCAGCAGTCCACGTTCCAGCGACTGCACGAAGTCGGCACTGCGGGGACGGTCTTCGCTCACGATCTCCTCAGGGGTCAGCATGCGCAAACTACCCCACAGAGCGGCTTCCGTTTATCCTGCTTTCGTGGACAAAATTGTCGACAATGATCCGGCGCCGGAAAGCGCTGACCAGGAGCGGCCCGAGGACCTGCTGCGGGCGGCGATCGTCGCCGGCCGGCTCCTCCCCAACGAGCGCCTGGTCGAGGCCGATCTGGCCCGCCGGCTCGGCGTCGGGCGCTCGGCGGTCCGCACGGCGCTGGCGCGACTCGAGCACGAGGGGCTGGTCGAGCTCGAACCCCACCGCGGCGCCCGGGTGCGCCTCGTCAGCGTGCCCGAGGCGGTCGAGATCGTGCAGGCCCGCGCCGTGCTGGAGGGGCTGGCGGCCAGCCGGGCCGCGCGCAATGCCACCGACGCGGACGTCGCCGACCTCCGGGCGATCCTCGCCGAGATGCGCCGGCTGCTCGATGCCGGCGACCTGCTCACGGCGTCAGACACCAATGCGGTCCTCCACCGCCGGCTGCTCGAGATCGGCGGCCACGCCACCGCCAACCGCCTCATCGACGGCCTGCGCTCCCAGCTCGTGCGCTTCACCTACCGGACCATCCTCGTCCCCGGACGCAGCGAGCGCTCCTTCGCCGAGCACACCGCGATCGTCGACGCCGTCGCCGCCCACGACGCCGCCGCCGCGGAGAAAGCGATGCGCCGGCACCTGTCCCACGTCGCCGACGCCCTGCGCAACCAGGAGCGCCAATGACCGCGACCGGCGAGCCGATCGCCGTCTCTGACCTCGCGCGCGAACTCCTGCGCGGCGCCTATGACACCCACATCCACGTTGCCCCGGACGTCGTCCCGCGGATCGTCGACGACATCACGCTGGCCCGGCGCTTCGCCACCCTGGGGATGGACGGGTTCGTCCTGAAGTCCCACTACACCTCGACCGCCGAGCGCGCCGCCGTGGTGCGCGCCGCCGTCCCGGGGGTCCAGGCGCTGGGCGCGATCGTGCTCAACCGCGCCGTCGGTGGGATGAACGCGCTCGCCGTCGAGGTGGCCGCGCGCGAGGGCGCGCGCACCGTGTGGATGCCCACCGTCGACAGCGTCAACGAGTCCCACGAGCGCGATGCCCCGGCTGGTGTGCCGGTCCCGGTCTGGGTCAAGCTCCAGCGCGAGCTGCGTGAGCAGGGGATCGAGATCCCGCCGGTGCCGGTGGTCGACGACGCCGGCGCGGTCCTGCCCGAGACCCGGGCGGTCTTCGAGCGGATCGCCCACCACGGGCTCCTGCTGGCCACCGGGCACCTGGCCCGCGACGAGATCTTCACCGTCGTCGACGCGGCGCTCGCGGCCGGCGTGACGCAGATCGTCATCACGCATCCGGAGTTCCCGGCCCAGAACCTGAGCGTGGGCGATCAGACGGCGCTCGCCCAGCGCGGCGCCCTGCTCGAGCGCTGCATGACGACGCCCCATACGGGCAAGATCGCCTGGGAGGAGTGGATCGCGCACATCCGCGCCAGCGGCCCCGAGCATTCGGTGCTCTCAACCGACCTCGGGCAGGTGTTCAACCCCCCGGTGGAGGACGGCATGGGGATCATGGTCGACCGCTTGCTCGGCGCCGGGTTCAACGACGAGGAGGTCAAGGTGATGGCAGTGGCCAACACGCGCCGGGTGGCGGGAGCCGACCCGTGGTGAGCGACCGGCCGCCCCGGCGGATGCTGGTGATCGGCGCGCACTCGGCCGACTTCGTGTGGCGCGCGGGCGGCGCACTGGCCGTGACCACGACCAACGGCGGCGCGGCGCGCGTGATCGCGCTCTCCTACGGCGAGAAGGGCGAGTCCGGCGAGCTGTGGAAAGACTCTGACCCCGCCCACCCCCAGACCATCGACAACGTCAAGAAGATCCGCCACGGCGAGGCCGAGCGCGCGGCCGGCCATCTCGGCGCCGACTTCCGCTGCCTGGACCTCGGCGACTACCCCCTCCAGATCGACGGCGACGCACTGGAGCACATCTCCGACGAGATCCGGGAGTTCGCGCCCGACGTGCTCATCACCCACACCGACACCGATCCGTTCAACCCCGACCATCCGGTCGCCTGCACCGCCGTCGGCCGGGCACGCAGCCTCGCGGCCGGCGCCGGGGTCCAGAGCTCGTTCAAGACCGTCCGCCCGCCGGAGTTCTTCCTGTTCGAGCCCCACCAGCCCGAGCTGTGCAACTTCACCCCGACCACGTTCGTGGACATCACCGCGGTGATGGAGGCCAAGCGCGCGGCCATGGCCGAGATGAAGGCCCAGAAGTACCTTCACACCTACTACGCCGAGCGCGCCGAGCACCGTGGCAACCACGCCCGGCGCTCCTCGGGAAATCAGGACATCCGCCAGGCCGAGGCCTTCCAGCGGGTGACACCCCAGGTGGTGAGCAGCCTATGACCGATGCGATCGCGGAGCTGGCAGCGCTGGGCTCCGCCACCGTCTACGAGGCCGGCGGGCGCCGCGGCTACGTCGACCTCGACCTCATCCAGATCCTGGCCGGCACGCGCGTGGCCGGGCCGGCTCGCACCGTCAAATGCGGTCAGGACGACAACCTCATGGTCCACGCCGCCATGTCGCAGGTGCAGCCCGGCGAGGTCCTCGTGCTGACGATGCCCGAGCCGCGTCCGGTGGCGCTCGTCGGGGATCTGCTGGCCACGCAGGCCAAGGCCCACGGCGCCGCGGGGATGCTGATCGACGCGTCGGTGCGCGACATCGAGACCCTGGCCGAGCTCGGCCTGCCCATCTGGGCGCGCTGGGTCCGGGTCAAGGGCGCCACCAAGGACATTCCCGGCGCCATCGGCGAGCCGGTCCAGGTCGGCGGCGCCGCCATCCGCCAGGGCGACATCGTGGTCATGGATGCCGACGGCGCCGCCGTGGTGGAGGCCGAGCGCGTCGACGAGGTGCTGGAGGCGTCGCGCACGCGCGAGGACAACGAGCGGGTCAAGCGCATCAAGCTCCAGGCGGGCGAGCTGTCCTACGACCTCGACGGCCTGCGCGAGCGCGTGGAAGGGGCGTGAGCCGAGATGCACGAGCCACCCGATCTCGCCCACATCGCCCACGCTGAGCTGCTCACGCCCTTCCCCGACGAGAGCCTGCGCTTCTTCGTCGACCTGTTCGGGATGCAGATCGAGCACCGGGCGGGGCAGTCGGTGTTCCTGCGCGGGTGGGGCGAGTACCAGCCCTACGGCCTCAAGCTCACCGAGTCAAGGCTGCCCGGTCTGGGTCACGTCGCGATCCGCGCCTGGAGCCCCGAGGCGCTCCAGCGCCGGGTCAAGGCCATCGAGGCCACCGGGCTGGGCGACGGATGGATCGACGGCGACCATGGCCACGGCCCCGCATATGAGTTCAGCGATCCCGACGGCCACCGCTTCGAGCTGTTCTACGAGCAGGACCGCTACGTCCCGCCCGAGCACCTGCGCCCCCGCCTGCGCAACGTCCCCCAGCGCCACGTCGACCGCGGCGCCGCGGTCAAGCGCCTGGACCACGTCAACATCCTGGCCGCCGACATCGCCGCCAACCGGCGCTTCGCCGAGGAGCAGCTCGGCTACCGCACCTACGAGCAGGTGATCCTGAACAACGGTGAGGAGTCCGGCGCGTGGATGAGCCTGACCATCGCCGCCCACGAGCTCATCTACACCGCCGATCACGCCGGCGGCAGCGGACGGCTGCACCACCTCGCCTGGTTCGTCGACACCCGCGAGGAGTGCCTGCGCGCCGCCGACCTGTTCGTGGACGCCGACGTCCCGATCGAGGCGGCGCCGTCCAAGCACGCGGTGGCCCAGGGCATGTTCCTCTACGTCTACGAGCCCGGCGGTAACCGTGTGGAGGTGACCACTGGCACGCACTTCATCTATGACCCGGCGTATGAGCCGGTCCGCTGGACCGAGGCCGAGCGCGCCCGCGGACAGGCCTGGGGGGTCAAGACGATCGAGACCTTTCACACCTACGGCACGCCACCGCTCGACGGCACCGTGGGGCCTCCGATCCCGCCCACCAGCCAGATCCCGGGGGCGCCTCCGGGCACCTACGCGCCGGACGGAGCGTTCGCATGAGCGCCGCCGGCGACGACGCCCGCGCCATCCGCGACCTGGTCGAGAACTGGGTGGTGTGGCGTGACGCCGGGGACTGGGAGCGGTTTGCCACCGTCTGGCACGACGACGGCGTGATGATGGCCACCTGGTTCCAGGGACCCGCTGCTGACTTCATCCGCGTCAGCCGCGAGGGCTTCGAGCGGGGCGTGCGCATCCTGCACTTCCTCGGCGGCACTTCGGTCGATCTCAGTGGCGACCGCGCCATCGCCCAGACCAAGATGACCATCACCCAGCGCACGACGATCGAGGGCGTGGAGTGCGATGTCGTCTGCACCGGGCGTTTCTACGACTTCCTCGAACGCCGAGACAAAGTCTGGGGACTCGTGCTCCGCCAGCCGATCTACGAGATCGATCGCCTCACGCCGGTCTCGGGCGGACCGGCCCCGGAGCTCGATCCGGGGCTGCTCGCGCAGTTTCCCTCCGGCTACCGCCATCTCGCCTACATCCAGGCCAAGATCGGATACGAAGTCAAGCGCGACATGCCGGGCCTGATCGGCCCCGAGGTGCAGGACCTGTACCGCCGCGGTGCCGAATGGCTGGCCACCGCGCCCGGCTAACGTTGACCCCATGACCACGACTCTCATCTCCCAGGCAACTGTCGCGACCGAGAAGCCGGTCCCCTACATGCGACAGCTCTGCAAGCACTTCGGCCACAAGATCGACGCCGCCTTTGACGATGACAGCGGCTACATCAACTTCGAGGCCGGGCGCTGCGATCTGCGCGCCGGCGACGGCGAGCTGTATCTCACCGTCACCGCCGACAACGAGGAGAACCGCGAGCGGCTGCGCCACGTCGTCGGTTCCCACCTCGAGCGCTTCGGCAAGCGCGACGAGCTCAGCGTCACCTGGAGCTAGCAGCGCCGATGAGACCTGAGCGGCGTGCCATCGCCGCCGAGGTCTTCGCGGCGGGGCGCGACTACGACGCGGCGCAGTCCGACCGGCTGAACCGGCTGCGCAACGTCGAGCCCGAGACCGCCGAGCTCCTCGGCGTGCTCGTCCGCGCCACGCGCGCCCGGCGCGTGCTGGAGGTCGGGACCTCCAACGGCCATTCGACGCTGTGGCTCGCCGACGCCGCCGAGGCCGTCGGGGGCCGCGTCGAGACGCTGGACATCGACCCCCGGCGCACCGAGCTGGCGCGCGCCACCCTGCAGCGCGCCGAGCTGGCGGGGATCGTCGACTGCCGCACGATCGGCGCCGCCCAGGCGCTGGCCGAGTACCCCGACGGGGCCTGGGACTTCGTGTTCCTCGACGCCGAGCGCCCCGAGTACCCGGGCTACTGGGCCAACCTGCGGCGCGCGCTCGCCCCGGCAGCGACGGTGGCGATCGACAATGCCATCTCCCACGAGTCCGAGCTGCGGAGCTTCAACCGCCTGCTGGGGAACGACCCCCACCTGACCAGCGCCCTGGTGCCGATCGGCGCGGGGCTGATCGTCGCCGTGGTGGACGCCGGGAGGTAAACGGACCCATCGGTCCGCTAAGATGTCGGCGTGCCCGACGGAGCCCCGCAGATGGAACCGCTGGACCGGCAGACGTGGATCGTCGCCGGCGTGGTCATGCTCGGCGCGATCATGTCGATCCTCGACACGACGGTCGTCAACGTCGCGATCGATCACCTGGCGGTCGCCTTCCACTCGTCGCTGACCGAGATCCAGTGGGTCATCACCGGCTATACCCTGGCGCTGGCCGCGGTCATCCCCGTCACCGGCTGGGCCGCCGACCGCTTCGGCACCAAGCGGATCTACCTCACCTCGCTGGTCCTGTTCACGCTGGGCTCGATCCTCTCCGGCCTGGCCTGGAGCGCCGGCACGCTCATCTTCTTCCGCGTCCTCCAGGGCATCGGCGGCGGCATGATCATGCCCGCGGTCATGACCATCCTGACCAAGAAGGCCGGCCCCCACCGCATGGGCCGGGTCATGGGCGTGCTCGGCGTGCCGATGCTGATCGCTCCGATCATGGGCCCGATCCTCGGCGGCTGGCTCGTCGACTCCGCCTCCTGGCGGTGGATCTTCTTCATCAACGTGCCCATCGGGATCGTCGCCTTCATCCTCGGGATGATCGTGCTCGAGCGCGATCAGCCCCAGCCGGCGCACAAGCTGGACTGGATCGGCGCGCTGCTGCTCTCGCCGGGACTGGCGGTGTTCATCTACGGCCTCGCCGAGTCCTCGACCTACGGGTTCGGCTCCCCGCGCTCATGGGCCCCGACCTTGGTCGGCCTGGCGCTGATCGTCGCCTGGTTCATCCACACCTGGCGCACCCCCAACCCCCTCATCGACCTGCGGACGTTCGCCCACACCCGCGCGGGCGCCGCCGCGGGCACGTTCTTCCTCTTCGCCATCTCGGTGTTCGGGTCGATGCTGCTCGTCCCCCTCTACTACCAGTCGGTGCGCGGCGCGTCGGCCCTCCAGGCCGGCCTGCTCCTGGCCCCGGGCGGCCTCGGCGCGATGCTGCTGATGCCCGTCGCCGGCAAGCTCACCGACCGCTACGGCCCGACCTGGCTCCCCGCCACCGGGCTCCCACTCGTCGCCATCGGACTCATCCCGTTCGTCTTCGTGGGCCCGAACACGTCCTACGTCCTCCTCTGCTCGGGCCAGTTCGTCCAGGGCCTCGGGATGGGCCTGGCGATGATGCCCAACATGACCGCGGCCATGCAGTCGGTGCCGCCGGCGGCCATCGCGCGCACGAGCACGGCGATGAACATCATCCGCCAGGCCGGCGCCTCGATCGGCACCGCGGTCCTGAGTGTCATCCTCGCCTCGGCGATCACCAGCAACATCAGCGCGGTCGTCGGCACGCGCACCACGGGCTCGGGCTCGGGCGGGCTCGCCACCCTCCAGCACCTGCCCGCGGGCGCCCAACACGCCATCGAGGGGCCGCTGGCCAACGCCTTCTCCTCGACCTTCGTGTGGGCGATGGTGCTCATCCTCGTCGCGCTGATCCCCGCGGTGGGGATGGCCGTCTCCGGCTTCCGCAACCCGCTCGCGGCCCGGGTCGCCGACACCCCGCTCGTACTGGAATAAGCTCCCTCCCGCACTGACGGCGATCGCCTACACCCGCGGACTCCACGAGCTCGGCGACGGGCTCTATGCCTACCTGCAGCCCGACGGCGGGTGGGGCTGGAGCAACGCCGGACTCGTCACCGCGGAGGGGACGTCGCTGCTGGTCGACACGCTCTATGACCTGCCGCTGACCCGGGCCATGCTGGAGGCGATGGCGCCCGTCGTGGAGCGCGCGCCGATCGACGCGGCGCTCAACACGCACGCCAACCCCGACCACTGCTTCGGCAACGAGCTGTTGCCGGCCGCCACCGAGATCTACGCCTCGGCGGCCAGCGCGGAGGAGATGGGACAGCTCTCGCCCGCGGTGCTGCAGGGGTTGAAGTCCGCGCCCGGCATGCCGCCCGACCTCGCCGAGTTCGTCCAGCACGCCTTTGGCCCGTTCGACTTCTCCAACATCACCTTCCGCGCGCCGTCGCAGACGTTCGCGGACCGGATGGAGCTGCGCGTCGGCGACCGTGATGTCACCTTCCTGGAGCTCGGCCCGGCGCACACCGGCGGGGACACGATCGTCCACGTCCCCGACGCCGGCACCGTGTTCACGGGCGACCTGCTGTTCATCGACGGCACCCCGATCGTGTGGGCGAGCCTGAGCAACTGGATCGCCGCGTGTGACCGCATCCTCGCGCTGGGCGCGACGACGCTCGTGCCCGGGCACGGGCCGGTCACCGACGCCTCGGGCGTGCGCGATGTGCGCCGCTACCTCAGCTACATCGCCGACCAGGCCGGGCAGCGGTTCGACGCGGGCATGGACGCCGCGCAGGCGGCCGACGACATCGACATCTCCGACTTCGCCGACTGGGGCGATCCCGAGCGGATCGCCGCCAACGTGGTGGCCGCCTACCGGGAGCTGGACCCGTCGCTCCCCAAGGCGACGCCGCCGGAGCTGTTCGTCCGGATGGCCGCCTGGCGCGCCGCCCACTGATCTGAACCACCACGACCGAAGGGAACCTGAGATGGCCACCAAGCAGACGGTCGCCGTGCTCGGCGCCGGCGGGATCATGGGCTTCGCCATGGCCGGCAACCTCGCCCGCGACGGCTACGCCGTCCGCGCGTGGAACCGTTCGCGCGAGAAGGCCGAGCCTCTGGCAGCGGACGGTGCGGAGATCTTCGACACCCCGGCGCAGGCGGCGCAGGGGGCCGACGTCATCATCACCATGGTCGCCGACGCCGACACGGTGCTCGACGCGATGGAGGGCGACGCGGGCGCGCTGTCGGCGCCGCCGGCCGACGGCGCGATCTGGTTGCAGATGAGCACCATCGGGGTGGAGGGCACGGAGCGCTGCGCCGCGCTGGCCTCCGAGCGGGGGATCGCGTTCCTCGACGCCCCGGTCCTCGGCACCAAGGCGCCCGCCGAGCAGGGCAAGCTCGTCGTCCTGGCCTCCGGAGCCGATGAGCTGCGCGACCGCGTGCAGCCGATCTTCGACGTCGTCGGTGCGCGGACCATGTGGGTGGGCGAGGTCGGGGCCGCGTCCAAGCTCAAGCTCGCCGTCAACGCGTGGATCCTCACCGTGCTCGAGGGCACCGCCGAGACGCTCGCGCTCGCCGAGGGGCTCGGTCTGGATCCGCAGCTCGTGCTCGACGCCGTCAAGGACGGGCCGCTTGACCTCGGCTATCTCCAGATGAAGGGCAAGGCGATGATGGCCCGCGAGTTCGAGCCGTCGTTCCGGCTGCGGCTGGCGGCCAAGGACGCCGGACTGGTGGTCGACGCCATCGAGAGCCACGAGCTCGACCTGCCGCTGGTGAGCGCGATCCGGCGGCGCTTGGACGAGGGTGTGCCCGAGCACGGCGACAAGGACATGAGCGCCACCTACCTGACCAGCGCACCACACAAGTAAACTAATGAGTTTACTTGGAGCGGTTTCCTGGAGCGCCTAGCCGGTCGCGATCAGCACGAGGAGGTTCCGGGGGCCGTGGACTCCCTCGACCCGTGAGAGCTCGATATCCGAGCTCGCCGACGGTCCCGAGACGAGCGTGATCGGCCGCCGGCCCTCGCGCACCGCGGGCGCCACCGCCGCGATCGCCTCGGGGACGAGCTCGACGATCTGGCCGGCGAGCACGATGCAGATGTGGTGGTCGGGGACGAGGGTGAGCGCGCGGCGGCCGCAGATCGGCGAGCCGTCGAGAACGAGCGTGCCCGTCTCGGCGATCGCCGCCGCACAGCCGGTCACCGCGCCGTCGACGCCGTCGAGGTCGGTGGCGCTCAGCCCGTCGTCCTCCAGGAGGTCGACGTCGCGCGGCCGCCAGCTCGCGGGCAGCCCGGGCGGCACGACGACCCGCCGCAGTCCCATCTCGGCGCACGCCGCGGTGACCGCGTCGGCCAGCTCGGCCATGGCGACCTGCCGCACCCGCGCCGCATAGTCGGCGATGCGTTCGGCCAGGTAGGCGACGAGCGCCTCACGCGAGCGCTCACCGGAGGCCCGGTAGTCGCGGGCCACGGCGACGTCCGCCGGCGTCTCCGCCCCCGGCACGTCCTCCAGCGCGGCGCCGATCCGCCGGAGGATCTCCTCGCGGGCGCCGCTCACGACCGCCTCCCCGGCTGAGCGCCGCTCACGAGGACCGCTCCCGCCACCAGTCGCGGAAGCTCTGCCGCGGGACGGCGGGCAGGTCACGCGCCGACGTCCAGCCCGACAGTGGCCCGGGCAGGCGCCGGATCGTCCCGTCGCGCACGAGCGGCCACTGCGACAGCCGGCCCGCCCGCTGGGCCGCCTCATACAGCCGGCGGCTGGCGAAGATGCGGGCCATCGCCCGCATGACGGCGTGCTCGGGCGCGAGGCGCTCGCGCACGGTGGGCGCCCGGGCCGCCTGGGCCACCACCTCCTGGCGCAGGTGCACGAGCACCTCGGGGATGTTGATCTTCACCGGGCACACCTCGTAGCACGCGCCGCACAGGCTCGACGCGTAGGGCAGCGAGCCCGCCTCGGTCATCCCGCTGAGCATCGGGGTGAGGATGGCGCCGATCGGCCCGGGGTAGGTCGACCCGTAGGCGTGCCCGCCCGTGCGCTCATAGACCGGGCAGACGTTCAGGCAGGCCGAGCAGCGGATGCAGTTGAGCGCCTGGCGCCCGATCTCGTCGGCGAGCACGTTGGTGCGGCCGTTGTCGACGAGGACGAGGTGAAACTCGCGGGGCCCGTCGCCCTCGGACACCCCGGTCCACAGCGACGTGTACGGGTTCATCCGCTCCGCGGTGGAGGAGCGCGGGAGCAGTTGGAGGTAGACCTCGAGGTCCTCCCAGGTCGGGACCAGCTTCTCGATCCCCATGACGCTGATCAGCACCTCGGGCAGCGTCGTGCACATCCGGCCGTTGCCCTCGGACTCGACCACCGAGACCGTGCCGGTGTCCGCGACGGCGAAGTTGACCCCGCTGATGCCCACGCGCGCGCGCAGGAACAGCTCGCGCAGGTGGGCGCGCGCCGTGTCGGCCAGCTCGCGCGGGTCGTCGGAGAGCTCGGGCGGCGCGTTGGGCAGGGTCCGGGCGAACAGGGCACGGATCTGCTCGCGGTTCTTGTGGATGGCCGGCACCAGGATGTGCGACGGCGTGTCATCGCCCAGCTGGATGATGAGCTCGGCCAGGTCGGTCTCCCAGGCTCGGATGCCGCGCTGCTCCAGGGCCTCGTTGAGCCCGGTCTCCTCGGTGGTCAGCGACTTGGCCTTGACCACCTCGTCCACCCCGTGCGCGGCGACGATGTCCCCGACGATCCGGTTGCACTCCTCGGCGTCGCGCGCCCAGTGCACCACGCCCCCGGCCCGCTGCACGGACGCCTCGAGCGCGACGAGGTAGGTGTCGAGGTGGCGCAGCACGCGCTCCTTGAGCGCCCGGCCGGCCTCGCGCAGCCCCTCCCAGTCGGGGACCTCGGCCACCGCAGCGGCGCGCTTGGCGCGGATGGTGTGGGTGGCGTGCCCGAGGTTGTGGCGCAGCTGGGTGTCGGCCAGCGCCGCGCGCGCGGCCTGGGGGAACGGCGGCGCCTTGGCCACGTCGCTCATCCGGTCGCCTCGGTCTTGGTCTGGGCCAGGATCTCGGCCAGGTGCATCGTGCGCACGCCGGCGCGCTGGCGCGACAGGGCGCCGCCGATGTGCATGAGGCACGAGTTGTCCGCGCTCACGCACACCTCCGCGCCGGTGTCGAGGATCGTGCGCACCTTGTCGGACACCATCGCGATCGACGTGTCGGCGTTCTTGACCGCGAACGTGCCGCCGAAGCCGCAGCACTGGTCGGCCTCGGGCAGTTCGACGAGATCGATGCCGCGCACCGCGCGCAGCAGCCGCAGGGGCCGGTCGCCGACATGGAGCATGCGCAGGCTGTGGCAGGTGGGGTGATAGGTGACGCGCCGCGGGAAGTACGCCCCCACGTCCTCGACCCCGAGGCGGTCGACGAGCAGCTCGGAGAGCTCGAGCACCCGTGGCGTGATCGCCTCGACCTCACGGGCGAGCCCGGCATCGCGGGAGAGCTCGGCCACGCGGGCGTAGTAGTCGCGCACCATGCCCACGCAGGAGGCCGACGGGGACACCACCACCTCGGCATCCGCGAACGCGCTGACGAAGCGCCGCACCAGCGGGATCGTCTCCTCCGCGTAGCCGGTGTTGAAGTGCATCTGGCCGCAGCACGTCTGCTCGAGCGGGAAGTCCACCGCGACGCCGAGGCGCTCGAGCACCGTCACCACGGCCCGCCCCGTCTGCGGGAACATCGTGTCGTTGAAGCACGTGATGAACAGCGACACGCGTCCGGGTGCGGTGGCGGCGGGCAAGCGCACATCATCGACCATCGCCGACCATGATCGCGGATCGAGGCAATGCTTGCGCGCGCAAGCATTCGCTGATATAGTTGCGCTAGCAAGCTAATCCCACCCCGACAACGACGCGCCCCGCATCCCCGGAGCGCCAGGGAGGAGCACCGACACCCATGAATCCGATCGAAGGCCTTCACCACATCACCCTCATCACCGGCGATGCGCCCGGCAACGTCGACTTCTACGCCCGCGTGCTGGGCCTGCGCCTGGTCAAGAAGACCGTGAACCAGGACGACCCCGGCGTCTACCACCTCTTCTACGCCGACGAGCACGGCTCCCCCGGCGCCGACATCACGTTCTTCGAGTACCCGGGCGCCGCACCCGGCCGCGCCGGCGCGGGCATGATCTCGCGCATCATCCACCGTGTCGCGTCCGAGGAGGCGCTGGACTTCTGGCAGGAGCGCCTCGGCGGCGAGGGCATCGCCACCGAGCGCGAGCCCGGCCGGCTCCTGTTCTCAGACCCCGAGGGCATGGGCCACGAGCTCGCCGTCATCACCACCACCGACGCGCCGCTGGCCGCGGCCAGCCTGGAGGTCCCCGCGGAGTTCGCGCTTCAGGGCTTCGAGGCGGTCCGGGCCCAGGTCATCGACCCCGCCCGGAGCGAGGCCCTGCTGGCCCAGGTCCTCGGGTTCTCCGAGCTCCAGCCCGACGACTGGGAGGCGCGGGGCGAGCATCGCGGCGGCCGGATCATCTTCGAGCCGTCCAGTGAGCGGGGCATCCCCGGCGCCGGCACTGTGCACCACGTCGCGTGGGCGGTCCTCAGCGCCGAGATCGCCGACTGGCAGCGTCACCTCACGACGGCCGGCGCGCACGCCACCCCGGTGATCGACCGCTTCTACTTCCAGTCGGTCTACTTCCGCGAGCCCGGCGGCATTCTCTACGAGCTGGCCACGCTCGACGGCGCCGGCTTCGCCTCCGACGAGGCACCGGAGGACATGGGCCAGGGCCTGTCGCTGCCGCCCTTCCTCGAGCAGCATCGCGCTCAGATCGAGCCGCGGCTGACGCCGCTGCCCGACACGCGCGCCTGGCGCCCCGCGCCGGCCCGCGCCGGGAGCCCGCGATGAACGCGACGACCGATCTGGGCTTCCGGCACGTCTATGAGCCCGGCACGAGCGACTGGACTCTGTTGCTGCTGCACGGCACCGGCGGTGACGAGCGCGACCTCGTCGGACTCGGTCGCCGGCTCGCCCCGTCGGCGGCGCTCCTGTCGCCGCGGGGCAAGGTGCTGGAGTCCGGGATGCCGCGCTTCTTTCGCCGCCTGGCCGTCGGCCAACTCGACATCCCCGACCTGCTCGCGCGCACCGACGAGCTGGCGGCGTTCGTGAGCGCCGCCGCCGAGACCTACGGCCGTGACCCCGGCAAGATCGCCGCGCTGGGCTTCTCCAACGGCGCCAACATCGCGGTCAGCCTGCTCCTGCGTCATCCGGCGTTGCTGAGCGCGGCCGCCCTGCTGCGGGCGATGCTGGCCTACGAGCCCGACGGCCCGCTCCGGCTCGATCGCACCCAGGTCCTCATCGCCGCCGGCGAGGACGATCCGTACTCCTCGCCCGAGCAGACTCGGCGGCTGGCCGAGGTGCTCACCACCGCGGGCGCGGCGGTGTCGCTGCACGTCGAGCCGGGCGCGGGCCACAACCTCGGTCCCGGCGATCTGAGTGCGCTGGAGCGCTGGGCGGCCCATCTCGGCTGACGGCGCGTCTAGGCGCCGTCGTCGCCCGCAACGGTGCAGGCGTCGGCGGCGCGCGGCGAGAAGCGCCCGAACACGGCCGCCAGCGTCTCGAGCTCCCCGGGGCGCAACTCGTCGAAGAAACGCTGCTGCACCGCGACGAAGTGCGTCCCCTGGGCCTCGCGCATGAGCGTGAGACCGTGGGGCGTGAGGCGGGCCTCCACCGCGCGGGCGTCCTCGGGGCACGGCGTCCGGTCGATCAGACCGCGCGTCTCGAGCGTCACCGCGATCCGCGACACCCGGCTGAGGCTGAGCCCCGCCTGGGCGGCCAGCGCCGACAGCCGCAGACAGCGATCGGGCGCCGCCGCGAGCCGGGCCAGCAGCTCGAGAGCGCTGAGGCTGAGCCCGTAGCGCGACTCGAGCTCGGCGTCGAGCGCCCGCGTGAGCTGCTTGTGGGTCTCCAGGAGCCCGATCCAGGCGTCGGCATGGAGCTGTGACCACTCGGCGACGCCGTTGGTGGACACGCGGTAGGACGCTGTGGGTGCGGTGGCCATGTCTCGTGGATTCTAGCGCATTGCTTGTTAGCGCAAGCAGTGCCGGACCGCGGGCGGTGTGCTTGAGTAGCTGGCGGGTACCCGACCCACAAGGAGCGTCCCATGGAATCGCATCCCAACCCCGGCCCCCGGCACGAGCCCGACCGCCTGTATGAGCGGGCGTCCGATCCCGCGGAGGCGGCCGATCGCCCGCTGGAGCCCAAGTCATCAGACGAGGAGCTCGCCGCCCGCGACGAACCCCGCCCCGCGTCCGAGCACGATCCGCATCACTCGCTCAACAATCCGGTCGGCGAGCCCGACCCCGACGCCGATTCCGATCCATATCAGCCGCCGTCGCCCGACGACGACGCCGATCGCGCCTCCGGCGTGAAAGGAAGCGGCCAGAGATCGGCCGACGGATGAGCACCGCGCTGGGCAGGGCGCAGCAGATGCTCGATCGCACGGGGGAGCACCCTGTGGTCAGCGTCTATCTCGACCTCGATCCGTCGCAGTTCGCCACCGCCCCGGCGCGGGCCAGCCAGGTGCGCTCGCTCATTGACGCGGCTGAGCGAGACCGCCGGCTCGCCAAGGACGAACTCTCACATGCGGATCGATCGGCGCTGGCCAAGGACCTGGAGCGGCTTCAGGAGTACCTGGACTCAGACCAGGCCCCGGTGTCCGGGGCGCGGGCCCTCGCGGTGTTCTGCTCCGGCCAGGACGACCTCTTCGAGGCCGTGCCGCTGTCCGAGGTGACAGTGCCGAAGGTGGTGATCGCGCAGACCCCGTACATCGAGCCGCTCGTGACGGGGGTCGACGAGGGCCGCACCGCAGTGGTGCTCATCAGCCGCCGCGCGGGGCGCATCTTCGTCGGCGACGCCGGCGAGCTCTCCGAGACTCAGGACATTGCCGACAACGTCCACGGCGGACACAGCCGCGGAGGGTGGTCGCAGACCAACTACGAGCGCAGCATCGAGGCTGAGGTCGAGCACCACATGCGCCACGTCGCCGACGAGCTGCATCGCAGCTGGCAGCGGGATCCGTTCGCGCGCCTCGTGCTCGGCGGCCCAGCGGAGGACGTCACGCAGTTCGAGTCAGAGCTGCACAACGACCTGCGCCCCCTGGTGCTCGACGGCCGCCTCGACCTCGACGCCGAGACCCCACACGTGTCCGACGTGCGTGCCGCGCTGGCGCCGCTGCTCGATCGGGCTCGCGAGGCCGCCCGGGCGGCTGCCCTGGCCGAGCTCGAGGACCGCCTCGGCGCCGGGAGCCGCGCCGCACGCGGCATCGCGGACGCCCTGGAGGCTCTTGATGAGCGACGCGTCGAGAGTCTGCTGTTGGCCCGCAACTTCGCGGCGGAGGGTGTGCGCTGCCCGCACTGTGGGTTGCTCTATCCCGAGGGCACGCAGAGCTGTCCCGCCGACGGCGCGGGGACGTCCACGGTGACGGATCTCCGCGAGGCCGCCGTCGAGGCGGCAGTCCTGCAGGATGCCTCCGTGCTGGTCATCGGAGAGGGATCGGATCTCGCGCCTCCCGCGCTGCGTCGCGGCGATGGCATCGCCGCGCTTCTGCGCTTCTGATGCGGCCACGGCCGTCCGCGCCCCCGCTGACCTCGCTGAGCAGGCAATACTGAGGGCATGCGCGCAGTCGACCACACCGGCGGGATGCCCTTCGCCTCCCCCTACGCCCACGGTTTCGTCCGGGTGGCGGCGGCGGTCCCGCGCGTCCGCGTCGGTGATCCCCGGTTCAACGGCGCCCGCACCGTGGAGCTCGCCCAGCGCGCCCACGAGGACCATGCCGCGCTCGTGATCTTCCCCGAGCTGGGGATCGCCGCCTACTCCAGCGAGGACCTCTTTCACCAGGGCGCGATGCTGGACGCCGTCAGCGGCGCGATCGACGAGATCGTCCGCGCCTCCGAGTCCCTGCGCCCGGTGATCGTCGTCGGCGCGCCCGTCCAGGCCGAGGGGGGGCTGTTCAACGCGGCGCTCGTCATCCACCGCGGTCAGATCCTGGGCGCGGTGCCCAAGAGCTACATCCCCGAGTACCACGAGTACTACGAGAAGCGCCAGTTCCGCGCCGCGCGCGACCTCGTCTGAGACGAGCTGCGCCTGCTCGGCGAGACGGTGCCCTTCACCCCGGAGATGGTCTTCGCCTGCCGCGACCTGCCGGCGTTCGTGCTCGGCGTCGAGGTCTGCGAGGACCTGTGGACACCGGTGCCGCCGAGCACCTACGCCGCGCTGGCCGGGGCCACCGTCCTGGCCAACCTGTCGGCCTCCAACATCACGATCGGCAAGGACGGCTACCGGCGGATGCTGTGCGAGGCCCAGTCGGGGCGCACCATCTCGGGCTATGTCTACACCGCCGCGGGGCTGGGCGAGTCGACGACCGACATGGCCTGGGACGGCCAGGCGCTCATCTACGAGAACGGCCAGCTCGTGCGCGAGTCACAGCGTTTCTCCGACGAGCCGGAGCTGATCGTCGCCGACATCGACCTCGACCGGATCCTCTCTGACCGGATGATGACGAGCAGCTACGGGGACTCGATCCACGATCTACGCGACCGAGCACGGCAGATCCGGCGGATCGAGTTCGACCTGGGCGTTCCCACCGACACCTTCGCGCTGGAGCGCCGCATCGAGCGCTTCCCCTACGTCCCGTCGGACCCGGTCAGCCGCAACGAGCGCTGCGAGGAGGTCTACAACATCCAGGTCCGCGGGCTGCAGACGCGTCTGATGGCCACGGGCATCCAGAGGATCGTCATCGGCGTGTCGGGCGGCCTGGACAGCACCCACGCGCTGATCGTGGCGGCGCGGGCGATGGACCGGCTGGGGCTGCCGCGCGCCAACGTGCTCGGCTACACCCTGCCGGGCTTTGCCACCAGCGCGCGCACGCTGCGCAACGCCCATGCGCTCATGCAGGCGCTGGGCGTGAGCGCGGCCGAGATGGACATCAAGCCCTCAGCCAACCAGATGCTGCGCGACATCGGCCACCCCGCGGCCGACGGCGGCGAGCCCCAGTACGACGTCACCTACGAGAACGTGCAGGCCGGCGAGCGCACGTCGCACCTGTTCCGCCTGGCCAACTACCACGACGCCCTGGTGCTGGGCACCGGAGACCTCTCCGAGCTGGCCCTGGGCTGGTCGACCTACGGGGTCGGCGACCAGATGTCGCATTACAACGTCAACGCCTCGGTGCCCAAGACCCTGATCCGCTTCCTCATCCGCTGGGCGATCGATACCGGTCAGTTCTCCGACGAGGCCAACACCGTCCTGGCCGACATCGTCGAGACCGCCATCTCTCCCGAGCTCATCCCAGTCAGCGCGGATGCCGGCCACGACGGGCCCGAGCAGCACTCCGAGGACACCGTCGGCCCGTACGAGCTCCAGGACTTCTTCCTCTACTACGTCCTGCGCTTCGGCTACCGCCCCAGCAAGGTCGCCTATCTCGCCCAGCACGCCTGGGGCGACCGCAGCCGCGGCGACTGGCCCGATCTCATCCCCGCCGAACGCCACAACGAGTACTCGCTGGAGCAGATCCGCCACTGGCTGGAGGTGTTCGTGCTGCGCTTCTTCCAGACCAGCCAGTTCAAGCGCTCGGCGCTGCCCAACGCGCCCAAGGTTGGGTCCGGCGGCTCGCTGTCGCCGCGCTCGGACTGGCGGGCGCCGTCGGACAGCCACGCCACCGCGTGGCTGCAGGAGCTGCGCGCCCGGGTGCCGGAGCGCTAGGGTCGGGCCATGGACCCCAGACCGATCTCACTCGCCGAGGTGGTCAGACGCGCCGCCCAGATCGTCGACCCCGACGACGAGGACGCCATCATCGGTGACTTCCAGCAGGCCTTCGAGGACGACGACGAGCCGGTGGCGGGGCTCGACGACGTGGAGGAGCGCGTCGCCGACGTTCTCTCGCGGCTCGATCCGGCCGTCAACAACGGCTCACTGTCGGTGGCCGGCGCGGTCACCGTCTATCTCAGCTACCGGCGCGACGAGCTGCACGAGGACCCCCGGGAGCTCATCCGGCTCGCCGCCCGGGCCGAGTGGAACGACGCGCCGCCGGCCGCCGTCACCGACTGGCTCGACGACCACAACGTGAAGCTGTAGCCACCCCGCGGGTCGGCGGGTCGGCGGGTCGGCGGGTCGGCGGGTCTGCGGGTCGCGGGTCGGCGGGTCGCGGGTGGGAGGTTCGCGCAGCGGGCCGCGTGTCACAAACGCGGCCGGTGCCCCGTCAAGCCCTCGGGACCGCGAATCCGTGAAAAGGAGAAACCATGAGGGTCTTGGTTGCTGGTGCCAGCGGCGCCATCGGGCGCCAACTGCTCCCGCTGCTCGACGCGGTGGATCATGAGACGATCGCGCTCGTGCACCGCACGCCGGTGGAGGTCCGCAACGGCCACGTCGTCGCGGCCGATGCGCTGGATCGCGACGCGGTCGTCACCGCGGTGTCGGAGTTCGAGCCCGAGGCGGTCGTCAATCTGCTCACCGCCATCCCCCGCAGCCCCAACCCCAGGAAGTTCGAGCGGGAGTTCGCGAAGACCAACCGCCTGCGCACCGAGGGAACGGCCAACCTGGTCGTGGCGACCGGCGGCGTGCGGATGATCTCCGAGTCGGTGGCGTTCGCCTACGCACCCCGGCCTGGGGTGATCGCCGACGAAAGCCAGCCGCTGTGGGACGATGGCCCCAAGCCGTTTCGCCCCGCCGTGGAGGCGCTCGAGGAGCTCGAGCGGATCACCGCCGAGACCGGCGGCGTGGCGCTGCGCTTCGGACACCTGGTCGGTCCCGGGACCAGCTTCGCCCCCGACGGGATGATCCCCCCGGCGGTACGCGGGGGCAAGCTGCCGATCGTCGGCGACGGGTCCGGCACGTTCTCATTCATCCACACCCACGACGCCGCGACGGCGATCGTCGCCGCGCTGGACCGGCCCGAGGTGCGCGGTGCCCTGAACATCGTCGACGACGCGCCGCTCGCCGCCCGCGACTGGCTGCCCGTATTGGCCCAGCTGCTCGGAGCGCCCAAGCCCCGGCGGATCCCCGCATGGCTGGCGCGGCTGGTGGCGGGAAGCTGGGGCGCCGCGTTCCTGAACGGCCTGGCCGGGTCCACCAATGCCCGGGCCAAGGCCGAGCTGGACTGGCGGCCGCGCTACCCGCGGGTGCGGGAGGCGTGGGTGGCCGAGCTCGGGGCCGCGATGCGAACATCGGTGTCGGTGTGATTGACGAAGATGTCACCGACGACGGGAGCGCGGCGTTCCTGGCCTTGCGCCCCCGTCTGCTCGGCATCGCCTACCGGCTGCTGGGCAGCATGTGGGACGCGGAGGACGTCGTCGCCGACGCCATGGTCCGCTGGTTGCGCACCGACCGCAGCCAGGTCCGGGAGCCGGCCGCCTTCCTCACCACGGTGGTGAGCCGGCTGGCCCTGGACCAGCTGCGCTCCGCGCGCGTCGCCCGCGAGACCTACACCGGCCCGTGGCTGCCCGAGCCGGTCATCGCCGACGACACGCTCGATCCCCTGGACAGCCTGGTCAAGCGCGACACCCTCTCGCTGGCGACGCTGCGGCTGATGGAGGAGCTCACGCCGCCCGAGCGCGCCGTGTTCGTCCTGCGCGAGGCCTTCGACGTCCCCTACCCCCAGATCGCCGAGATCCTGGATGTGTCCGAGAGCAATGCCCGGCAGCTCCTGCACCGGGCCCAGACCCACCTGTCCGACGGACGGCGGCGCAGCGAGGCCGACGAGAGCCGGCACGCGGAGCTCCTGGAGCGCCTGCTGTGGGCGGCCGGCGAGGGACGGCTCGACGAGCTGGAGGAGATGCTCGCCGCCGATGTCGTCTCCTACAACGACGGCGGCGGCCGCGCCCGGGCCGCGCTGGTGCCGGTGATCGGACGCACGAAGATCATGGCCTTCCTGGGTGGGCTGCGCCGGCGCTTCGGGCGGACCTCCTATGTCCGGATCCTTGAGGTCAACGGCGAGCCGGCCGCCCAGTTCTCACTGGGCGGCCAGGATGCCCTCGCCACCGTCGAGGTGCGGGACGGCAAGATCGTCTCGATCCTCACCGTGCTCAACCCGGACAAGCTGTCCTACCTGTACCGGCAGACCGGGGGCCCGCCGGTGGCCGGGGGCGAGTAGCCCCCCGGGCGGCGCGGCGGCCCGACGGCGCGGCGGCCCGAGGGCGGGTAGCCGCCCCCGAGCCGCGCATTCCCGTCAGGCCGCCTCGGAGTAGAGCTCCTCGCTCAGCCGCGGTGCGTCGCCGCGCTCGGCGACCTCCGCGGGCACCTGCCCCAGCGCCCGCGCCGGGGCCAGGACGACCGTGGCCACGACGATGGCGGCGATGACCAGGCCGGCTCCGATCAACAGCGCCAGGTGCAGCCCGCTGGAGATCGCGTCCGCCGAGCCGGCGCCCGACGCCAGGACGTCCTTGGCCCGGCTGGCCGACAGCGTCGCCAGCACGGCCAGACCCAGCGCGCCGCCCACCTGCATCGAGGTGTTGACCAGCCCGGAGGCCAGGCCCGCCTCGTGGGGCTCGACGCCCGACATGGCCACCGTCATCAGCGACGGGAAGCTCAGTCCGGCGCCGACGCCCAGCAGCAGCATCACCGGCAACAGGCGCGTGACGTAGTCGGCGTGCACCGGAGCGGCGGCGAACAGGAGCAGCCCGATGGTCATCAGGACCAGCCCCGGTAGCAGCGTCGCCCGCGGGCCGATCTTCATGTTGAGCTGCGGCGCGACGAACAGCGAGAACGTCCCGATCGAGAGGGCCACGGGCAGGTAGGCGAGCCCGACCTGGAGCGGGTCATAGCCGAGCACTCGCTGCATGTACACGGCGCCCAGGAAGAACATCCCGAAGATGCCCGCGATCATCAGCGCCTGGACCAGGTTGGCGCCCGACACGTTCCGACTGCGGAAGATCCGCAGGGGGATGAGCGGCGTGCGCGCGGTCGCCTCGCGGGCCAGGAAGGCGGCCAGGACGGCCACCGCCGCCGCGCCCAGGATGAGCGTGTGCGCCGAGCCCCAGCCGTAGTCGCTGGTCTTGACGATCGTGTAGACGGCCAGCATCAGCGCCGCGGTCACCAGGGTCGCTCCGGGCAGGTCGGCGCCGGCGCGGAGGCCGAGCCCCTCATCTGCGGCGACGACGCGGACGGCGGCCAGCGTGGCCAGCGCACCGATGGGCAGGTTGACGAAGAAGATCCAATGCCAGTCCAGCGCCTGGGTCAGGACGCCGCCGGCCAGCAGGCCGATCGAGGCGCCACCGGAGGCCACGAAGCTGAACACGCCCATCGCCTTGGCCTGGTCACGCGGCTGCGGGAACATCGTCACGATCATCCCGAGGATGACCGACGAGGTCATCGCTCCGCCGGCGCCCTGGACGAACCGCGCGGCGACGAGCATTTCCTGGCTGTTCGCCAGTCCGCACAGCGCCGAGGCCGCGGTGAAGATGGCCAGGCCGACCAGGAAGACGCGCTTGCGTCCCACCAGGTCGCCCAGCCGGCCGGCCAGCAGCAGCAGCCCGCCGAACGCGATCAGGTACGCGTTGACGACCCAGGCCAGGCTCGAGGTGGAGAACTTCAGGTCGCGCTGGATCGAGGGCAGAGCCACGTTCACGATCGTCTGATCGAGCACGATCATCAGCATCCCGACGCACAGCACCACGAGCGCGATCCAGCGCGACCGGTCGCTCGGTGGCGCCTCCGCTTCCGTCAACTCCGTCACTGACATCCCAGACTCCTCTCGCTACCGAAATTCGTTTGCGGTGAGATCACACCGTATCAGATGGTTCCGTACAAGATCATCTTGGTGTGATCTTTCGCGCGGAGGCGGTCTGACTCGGTGCGTCTGTCAGTGCGACGAACGAGGCGCCGTGAAATGGACACGACGTTGCGGCGGCGGCGTGGACCAGCCTCCCGGCCACCGGCCCAGTCACACGCTCACTATGAGAAGTGCGCGATTTTTCTCAGCATGTGCGTAAAAATCGCGCGAACTCACGCTGGGCCGGCGCCCCTCCAAGGCGACTTTCGCCTGCGCCGCCGCTCAGACGCTGAGGCAGTCGCCGCCCTGGAACTGGCTACGCGCGCTGCTCGCGCCGCCGCAGCGGCGGACTGCACTGCGGCGCGCTGGAGAGCCGGCCGCTCACGAGCTGCATCAGCGCGGCCACGAATGTGGCCCGCTCCGACGGCGCCAGCGAGTCGAGCACCGCGTTCTGGACCCGCAGGACGATCTCCTGGCCCTCGGCGACCTTGGTGCGCCCGGCGTCGGTGACCTTGATCACCCGGGCACGCCGGTCGGCCGGGGACGGGATGCGCTCGGCAAGGCCCTTGCGCTCGAGGTCGTCGACGGTGACCACCATCGTGGTCTTGTCCACGCCGATCATGGCCGCCAGCTCGGTCTGGGTGAGCTCGGCGTCGATCGCGGCCGAGAGCACACAGAAGCCACGCTGCCCGAGCCCGAGCGGGGCGAGCGCGCCCGCGACCTCGGAGCCCAGGGCGTGGTTGGCCTGGTCCAGCATCCACCCCAGGTTGCCCATGAGGCAGTTGCCGGCGGGCTCTGAGGCCTCACCGGCCGCCGGGGGTGTCTGAACATCGGTGGCCATGCACATGACGATAACACGCGATGAGACCGACGCTCAATTATCTGCTACAAGAACTTCCGCATGCCAAACGTGCTGGCGGCGCGTCGCGCGGGCCCCGTCCACCCCGGATCGGGGCCCCCGTTCACCCCGGATCGCGAGCTGGGGAAAGGCTAGGCTTAAGCCTCTGAGCCGAACGCTGATACCTCGTCTGATCACGACCAGCTCGGTGGTGGGGGCCACGACCGCCTTCCGGGTCGGGACCGGCTGCGCGCTGCTGCTGGGACGGCGATCCGGCCCGCTCGCCAGTCTGGCCGTCCAGGCGTCATTCGGGTCCCACACCCGGGCCGCCGAGGCGACGCTGCGCGACGAGCTTGTCGGGCTGGCTCGTGAGTCGGCCGAGCTGTCGTGGCGCGAGCTGCGGCGCGGCGTCGATGCGCTGGACAGCTACACCCGCCCGATCGACCAGCCGCGGAGCGGCCCGCCGGTCCGCCCCTACCGCGTGAAATCGTGACCACGAGCCAGATCTCCAGCGACGACGTCATCGCCGAGCTCGACGCGACCGCGGACATCACCCGGCTCCGGCAGCGCATCGATGCCTGGCTCGGCCAGGTCGATCCCGAGCTGCGCGAGTCGCTGGGCTGGGCGTTCTCGGGCACGCCCAAGCATTTCCGCCCCCTCACCCTGTTCGCGTGCGACCGCGCCGTGCACGCCACGCCGTCGGCCGACGCGGTGGAGCTGGCGTTCTCCATCGAGCTCATGCACAACATGTCGCTGATCGTCGACGACGTGCTGGACGGCTCACCCGAGCGTCGTGGCATCGCCACCGTGCAGGAGCGGTTCGGCGAACTGCCGGCACTCATGGCCTCCGGCTACCTCGTGGCCGACGCGTTCGCCGCGTTCGCCGGCGACGCATTCGCGGTCGGGTACCTCGCCGAGCTGCTGCGGCGGCTGGGCGCCGCCGAGTGTCTGCAGTGGCGGCTGCGGCGCCAGCCCCTCGGCGTCGAGGACTGGCAGCGCATCGCCGGCGAGGACACGGGCTCGATGTTCGAGATCTGCGCGGTGCTGGGCGCGCGCTCAGAGCAGCTGCGCCAGTACGGGCACTTCCTCGGCGTCCTGTATCACGGCTGCGACGACGTCGGCGACCAGCGTGGCCTTGAGGCGCTCGGCGGCGGCGGCGAGGAGGACATCCGCGACGGCATCCTCACCCTGCCGGCCGCGCTGGCGATCCGCGACCCGCACCTGCGCGGCCTGTTCGAGATCGACGACGACGATCCCGAGCGCCTCGCCACCCTCGCCGACGCGTGTCGCGCCCAGCTCGACGAGGCCGAGGCGGTGTTGGACCGCATCGCCGACTCCGCGCGGTCCGAGGCCAAGGAGTTCTCGCGGCGGCCCGAGCCGCTCCTGGCTCTGGTGGACCACGTCCGCCAGCTCTCCCGCCGCTGAGCCGCGGCGCCGGTCAGCTGACCCAGCGCCGGCCCTCGGACGGGCTCCCGCCCTGAGCGCCCTGGGAGCCCTGCCCACCCTGAGAACCCTGCCCACCCTGCCCGCCCTTGCCACCACCCCTGCGGCCGCCCGGCCGCTTGGCCCAGGTGAGCCCGGGCACCCGGCCGCCCGGCGCCGTCAGCCACGGCAGCCCGTTCCTGCGCGCGTGGCCGCAGCCGCCCGTGACGAACGCGCGGGCGTGAGACAGCAGGCTTGCCGCCGCGGCAGAGGGCGCCCAGGCATAGCGCAGCCACACGTACGCCATGTCGTAGAGCACGTTGCTCGCCGGCGAGGTGATCTTCACCGGATCGCCGTGGCGGTTGCGCTCCACGATCACCTTCGCCGCCTGCAGTCCCGTGGTGACCGCCGACTCGATGGTCGTCATCCCCACGTTGTTGTTGCAGAAGTCACCCGCGACGTAGATGTTGGAGATGTGACTGCTCGACGCGTCCGGGCGCCACGCGTCGGTGCCGGTCTGGTTGATGAACAGCTGAGAGTCGGCGTTGGGCTCGTACTTGGTGTGCTCCCAGTCGATGTCCGGTGACTCGCCCCATCGCGTGCCGGGGCGGAAGGGGATGAACTCGGCCAGCTCCTCCAGGATGGCCTGAGCGTCGGCGTAGCTGGTGGTGCCGGGCAGGCCCGCGGTGTCCGACGAGGACACGGCCAGGACGGTCCGGTCCTTGAAGGTGGGGACGTTCTTCCACGTCTGGGAGATGTCGGTGAAGGCGAGCGACAGCTCGGATCCGTACAGCCCGACCGGCTCCTTGGGCAGCGACTCCAGCTTGTGGTTGAAGTACAGGTAGATGATCGGCACCTGTGTCGCCCGCAGCCGCACGATCCCGGCGATATCGGGCGCCTCCTGGACCACGCTCTGCTGCTCGGCCTGCACCGGAGTGCGGACCAGCCTGGACAGAGTGCCGGCCGGCACCGCCAGCAGGAGGTTGTGGACCTTTTCGGTCCGGTCACTGTCGGGCACCGGCACCCAGGTCCCGGTGAGCTCGTCAAAGCTCGTGGTCCGCAGCCCGATCTCGGTCACCCGCTTGCGCGCGCACGAGACGCCGGTGATCTCGGTGTTGGTGACGATGTTCACCCCGTGGGCCTCAACCGCCTTCACCAGCGGGTCGATGACCTGCTGAAACCCCGATCCGGTGGGCAGCCAGAAGGCGGGGTTCGGGCTCAGGACGCTGTACTCGAGGTAGCGGCGGAAGTCCGGGGCGGAGGCCAGGTAGCTGGGGATGGCCCACACCCGGGTGATGAAGCTGTCAAACGCGTCCGATGCCGCCCGGGTCATGTACGGCCGGGTGTTGAGGAACGCGTTGACGTCGACGTTGTCCAGGGTGATCGTCGGGTTGTACTTCTCGGCGAGGAGGTCGATGCTGGCGTAGCCGAACACGAACATGTCAGCGGGCGCGCCCACCCCGGAGAACATGTTCTGGATCATGTGCCACGGTGAGTACAGGTCCGTGAGGGCGGCGAACTTCGGGAACTGCTTCTTGGACAGTTGCCTCACCGTGTGGAACGGCTCGAAGCGCGCCTCCTTGCGCTGCTGGGTGGCGTCCTCCAGCAGTGCCCAGAAATTCGCGTACCACTCGAGGTACATGTGCGGGTACACGTCGAGATACTCGCCATCGTGCATCGGGCGAGACCCCAGGTTGCCCCCGAGCCACGACTTCTGCTCGTACAGCTTGACCTGATAGCCGCGCTCGGCGAGCCTCATCGCCGCGGTCAGACCCGACAGGCCCCCACCAGCGATTGTGACGGCAGGTCCGGTGCCGCTCATGACGGTGTGGATTGTACGCTGAGCAGCCGCCGCGCCCGGACGATGTCGGGGAGATCGGGCCCCGCCCGCCCGGACCCCGCCCGCCCGAACCAGTCACAGAGCTCGGCCACCCGCTCCAGCGCGGTCGTCTCCGCGCCGGTGCGGCCCTGGTGGACGGCCAGGCCGGTGACCGCACGCAGCTCGAGCAGCTTGGCGTTCTGGTCGGCCGCGGCCGAGATCGCCTGCTCATAGGCGGCGGTGGCCGCCTCCGGGTCCGGGGCGTCGCCGGTCATCAGCGCGCGGCCCATGAAGCGGAAGAGCTCGGATTCTGAGAACCGCTCACCGGTGTCGATGATGTGCGCCCGGCCGGCGCGCAGCGCCTCCAGGGCGTGCGGCTGGTCACCGGCGGCGAGCCGCAGGTCGGCGAGCAGGATGTAGAAGTGCGGCAGGCTGAGCCGGGAGCCGGAGGCCAGATAGGCCTCGAGCTGCTCCTCCAGCACGGCGATGCTCGACCGCAGGTCGCCCGCGCGGCCCTGCTGCCAGCCGCCGTGGAGCAACGACACGGTGTGCCAGTAGCCGATGTTGAGGTCGGCCGAGTGCGCGCGCGTCTTCTCGGTCCAGTGGCGCAGCTCGACCGGCTCGCCGGCGGCGAGGTGCAGGATGCTGCGCATGCCCCAGGCCTGAGCCTTGGTCACCGGCCCGCCCACGTCCTCGGCGACCTCCAGGCTGAGATCCGAGCGGTCGCGCGCCTCCTCGGCATAGCCCAGGTTCCACAGGACCAGGGCCAGATAGGCCAGCGCACCGACGCCGGTGTCGCCCTGCGCCTCGTAGATCTGGGTGAACTGGTCAGACCGCTGATAGCGGGTGAACGCCTGCTCCAGGTGGCCGCGGGCCACCTCGAAGTTGGCCAGGTACATGTGCACCAGGCCGCGGTACAGGTGGCCCTCCGCCAGGCGGACCTCGTCGCCGGCCTGCTCGCCCAGGGCCAGCATCTCGTCCCCCAGGGCCAGGGCCTGCCCGTACTCGGCGCGCAGCAGGTGAAAGCTCCACTCGCCGCGGTTGACCGAGACCAGCTGCTCCTCGGCCCCCGTGCGCTCGCACACCCGCCGGGCGGCCGCGTAGGCGTCCTGCACCCCGGCGGCGGCGTAGCCGTGGGCCGCCTGAAGCGAGGCGGCCCGGTAGGTGAGCAGGCCGACGCGCTCCATGTCGCCGGACTCGTCGACTCCGGCGGCGTCGAGCGCCTCGAGCCCACGACGGAAGTGCTCGGCGGACTCCAGGAAGGCCGCGCGCTCCAGCGCCCGCATCCCGGCGGTGTGCCAGTAGCCGACCGCCTTCTCGGGCTCGGCCGCGAAATCCCAGTGCCGGGCGACGATCTCGGGCTCGCGCTCGACCAGGACGGAGAAGCGATCGGCGAGCATGCCGGCGACGCGGCCGTGCAGAGCCTGCCGGCGCCGGCGGAGGATCCGGTCGTAGGCCGCCTCCTGGAGCAGGGCATGCGAGAACTCGCAGCGAGCCCGCTCGCCCGGGACCGGGCGCAGCACGTCCTGCACGGCGAGCTGGGCCATCGCCGGCTCGAGGTCCGGCCCATCGGCGGGCCACAGGGCCACGAGCAGCTCGCGGTCGAACTCCCGGCCCAGCACGGCGGCAACGTCGACGATGCCGCCCAGCGCCGGAAGACGGTCCAGCCGCTCGGTGAGCAGGCCCTGCAGCGTCGAGGGCACGTGGGTCAGGCTGTCGCGGCCGTTGCCGGGCTTGAGCTGATCGGAGTGCTCGAGCATCTTCAGCGTCTCCTCCACGAACAGCGGGACGCCGTCGGCGGTCGAGTCCACCCACTCCAGCACGGCCGGGTCCAGCGGCTCCACGCTCGCCCACGCGGCCAGGGCACGGACGTTCTCCGACGTCAGCGGCCCCAGATCGAGATGCAGGACGGGGCTCGACTGGCTCCACGGCGGTTCGTACTCGGGGCGGAAGGTGAGCAGGCACAGCACCGGGATGCGCGCCAGGTCGGCGACGATGCGGTGCAGCAGCTCCACGGTCGACGGATCGGCCCAGTGCACGTCCTCGACGACCAGGAGCAGCGGGTGGCGTGCCGGGTTGGCGACCAGGAGGGTCTCGAGGATGCGCAGGGTCGCGGTGCGGACGTCGCGCGGGGTCAGCCCCGGCATCGACTCATCGTGCTCGCCGCGGATGGCCAGCAGCCCGGCCAGGATCGGAACCGCCTCGGCGGGCTGGAGCCCGGCGGCGTCGACCGCCTCCGCGATCACCCGCACCTGCTCGGCGGCGGGCTGCCCGGCGTCGAGCGCCAGCAGCCGCTCCACGTAGCGGATGACCGGGTGCAGCGTCGTGCCGCGGTGATGGGGCGAGCAGCGCCAGATCTGCGCCTCGCCGACCTGCGGGTTGAGCCGGTCCAGCAGCTCGCGGACGATGCGGCTCTTGCCGATCCCGGCTTCCCCGGTGAGGTGGACGATGGCGCCGTGGCCGCGCTTGACCTGCTGCCATGCCTGAGCCAGTCGCGCCAGCTCGTGATCGCGGCCCACCAGTGGGGTCAGGCGGCGCTCCCCGGCGACCTCGAGCCTGCCCACGGCGCCGGTCCCGCGCAGGACGCGGTGCACGACGATGGGTCGAGACACGCCCTTGAGCTGCTGCGCCCCCAGGGACTCGGTGACGAAGTAGCCCTCGCACAGATCCTTGGTGGCGTCGCTGATGACCACCGTCTGGGGCGCGGCGATGGACTCCAGGCGGGCGGCGATGTGCGGCGTCTCGCCGACGATCGCCATCCGCTCCCGGGTCTCGCCCACTCCCATCTCGCCCGCGACGACCATCCCGGTGTGAATGCCGATGCGGACCCGCAGCGAGAGGCCGTGCTGGTCACTCAGCCCGACGTTGAGCCCGTCGAGCTCCTCCAGGATCGCCAGGCCCGCATGCACCGCGCACTCGGCGCTGTCCTCGCGCGCGTGGGGGTAGCCGAAATACACGACGATCCCGTCACCGGCGTACCGGGCGGTATAGCCGTGAAAGCGATCGGTGGCGCGCGCGCATGCCTCCTGATAGCCGGTGAGGATCTCCCGGAAGTCCTCGGGGTCCAGCGTCTCGGCGAGCGGCGTGGACCCGACGATGTCGCAGAACATCACCGTCATGTGGCGGCGATGAGCCGCGTTGGGGCCGTTCCCGTCAAGCGGGCCCGGATCCTGCAACGGGGTGCCGCAACCGCCGCAGAACCGCATCCCGGCGGGATTGTCCATGCGGCAGTTAGCGCAGATCATCCTGCTCGCGACCCCACAAGCAGCTCGAAATCACGACCCAAGGATATGAGAAAACACCTAGCCGGACCGAAGGAGCGCGCGAAGGGGGGCTCGCGCGCGGGAAGGGAAGGGGAGCGCCAAGCGTCCTCAGGGGCGAGAGCGCCTCTTTTCGATGGACAGTCATCGCGATCCCAATCCCACTCCGCAGGAGCTGGCCGACGAGCGGTGGGTGCTGGCTCTCCTGCACCAGGTCGAGCAGGAAGTCCGTGCCCCGCGGCGGCTGCGCCTGCGGCTCGAGGCCGCGGCTCGGTCCCGGCGCCGGTCGGTCGTGCGCACCGTGCTCGACGGCCTCTCCGCCCTGCGCCGGGCGCTCGTCCCGGGCGGCCTGGCGGGCCCGCGCGGCGCGATCGCCGCCGCCGGCGCCGCCGCGCTGCTCGCCGCGGCAATCGTGCTGCCCGGCGGCCCCGGCGCTCCGTCGCTCTCGCAGGCCGCGGCGCTGGCCAGCCGAGGCGCGGCCGGCCCCCCGCCGACCCCCGACCCCGACGACCCCGGCGTCAAGCTGTCCGAGCAGGTGAACGACGTCTACTTCCCCAACTGGTCCTCGACGCTGGGCTGGCGCCCCACGGGCCTGCGGCGCGACCTGCTGGACCTGCATCGCGCCGTCACGGTCTACTACGCGTCGGGTGCCCGGCGCCTGGCCTACACGATCCTCAGCGCCCCGGCGCTGGCCCAGCCGGCTGCGATGGTGACCGTCGAGAACGGGATGAGCGTGCGCACGCTACGGCTACATGGCCGGGTCCTCGTCACGTGGCGGCGCGACGGGAGCACGTGCGTGCTCACCGGCACGAACGTCTCGGCAGCTCAGCTCCGCCGCCTGGCGCTCACGGACCCGCCGCCCGACGGAGGCTGACCGCCTCCCCCGGAGCCAGCTCGCGCACCAGGCGCTGGCGGCCGCGGTGCAGCCGGGTGGTGATGGTGGCCTCGCGCACGTCCAGTACCCGCGCCGCCTCCCGGTAGGAGAGGCCGAGGACATCGATGGCCACCACCGCATCGCGGAAGTCCGCCGGCAGCGCCGAGATCGCGCCGAACAGCTCCGACGCCTCCAGCCGCGATTCCGCCCGCACCGCGCGGCGGTCCTCCACGACGTCCAGATCGTCGGGGAGGGCGCTGGTCAGCGCGCGGCGCGCCGCCGCTCGCAGGTCCGAGACAAAGGTGTTGCGGAGCACCCGCAGGAGGTACCCGAGGTCGTCGTCGGAGCGCAGGCGTCGCGGCTTTCGCAGCACGGCCGCGTATGTCTCCTGCACCAGGTCCTCGGCGTCCTCGCGCGAACCGCACAGCGCCCATGCCGCGCGGTAGAGACGGTCGAGGTGGTCGCCGAGCCGCTCGGGGTCGAGCTGGCGCTCGAGCATCATGACGGGCCCCGGGAAGTCACAGGTTGAGGGAAGGATCGCCACCCGAACGCGTCCTTTGAGCCATGTGAGTCTTGACGCGCCTGGCGTTCACCCCCGCGCCACCAGGGAAGGCGTGTCAGAGGGGGGCGCTCGCGAAGTGCGGGCGCCCCCGGTTTACGTGCGTGGCCCCAGGGCGCTATCGGTCCGGGCTCTAATAGCCGGGGTAGGGGGACGTTGTGGTCGGCGTGCTCATCGTCGTGGTCGGGGCGGTCGGGCTCGGGCTCGAGCCGCTGCTGGCGCCCGGATCCTTGACGACGTGCCAGATGCCGTTGAACCCGTTGATGCCCTCGCCCGTGGCGTTGTCCTTCTTGCGGTCGTTGGCGAAGGTGTAGAGCGGGTGGCCACCCAGCGTCACCTGGATCATGCCGTTGCGCTTGAAGGTGCCGAGCTTGCCCGGCACGCCGGCCGCCTTGCTCAGGTTCTTGGCCGAGGACACCGTTACCGGCGGCCAGAACGAGAAGCAGCCATTGGCCTGTGTGCACTTCGGGTGCCTGGTGGTGTCGCCGCTGAGCGTGTACACGGCGCGACCCTTGCTGTTGATGACGATGTTCTCGGTCTTCGTGGATCCGGACTGATTGGTGACCGAGGCCCCCTTGGCGGCCTGGAGCGTCAGCGTCTTGGCCACCGCGAGGCCCACCAGCGCGGCGCTGGCCAGACCCGCGAGCGCGGCGACGGCGATCGCGACGTGAATGCGCCGCAACCGGCGGTGCTGAAGTAGTCGAGCCATGTAGCCCCCTTTGGGGTCGTGGACGTTTCCCAAGCAGGGACGCCGGTGCCATCGAAACCTTCCCGACGGCCGGGAAGGTTGTGGGCCGAGGGCCGGAGGCGGCCCTGCGTCACAATGCGGGCATGGCCGAGGACCGACCCGCCCCATCCCCCGATCGCTCCGACAGCGGGCAGAAGTCCGTTCCTCCGGCGCCGATGCCGCGCGACAAGCAGGGCTGGCGCGTCGCCCCTGCCCCCGACGGGCGCGGGCTGCCCGACCAGCACAAGCCCACCCCGCCCCATCGCCTGCGGGGCTTCTGGATCTTCGTCATCGTCCTGCTGGCCATCAACTGGCTGTCGGTCCTGCTGTTCCAGCCCGGGTCTGAGCCCCGGGTCAAGGTCCCATTCAGCCCCTACTTCCTCCAGCAGGTCGAGGGCAAGAAGGTCAAGTCGATCACCACCACGGGCAACACGGTGGACGGCACGTTCACCGCGAAGGTCACCTACCCGGCGAACGACAAGAACGCCGTCGCGACGACGCTGTTCGAGACCGAGGTCCCGACGTTCTGGAACCACGACGCGCTCACCACCCTGCTCCAGGACAACGATGTGCAGGTCAACGCCAAGTCCACCACGCAACACACATCGCTGCTGGCCGAGATCCTGCTCGGGTTCGGGCCCACGCTGCTGCTCGTCGGGCTGTTCGTGCTGCTCGCCCGGCGCGCCCAGGCCGGCGCCGGCGGCGGCCTCGGCGGGCTGGGGAACTTCGGGCGCTCGCAGGCCCGCCGCGTCGACCCGGAGAAGATCCGGATCACCTTCGACGACGTCGCCGGGATCGATGAGGCCAAGGCGGAGCTGACCGAGATCGTCGACTTCCTCAAGACGCCCGAGCGCTACCAGAAGCTCGGCGGGCGCATGCCGCACGGCGTGCTGCTGTTCGGGCCTCCCGGCACGGGCAAGACGCTCTTGGCCCGCGCGGTCGCGGGCGAGGCCCACGCGGCGTTCTTCTCGATCGCGGCCTCGGAGTTCATCGAGGCCATCGTCGGCGTCGGCGCCGCTCGCGTCCGCGACCTCTTCGCCAAAGCCAAGGAGGCCGCACCCTCGATCATCTTCATCGACGAGCTCGACGCCATCGGCCGTTCGCGCCAGGGGTCGGCGGGAATCACCGGCGCCAACGACGAGCGCGAGCAGACGCTGGACCAGATCCTCACCGAGATGGACGGGTTCGAGGGCAACGACGCCGTCGTCGTCCTGGGCGCCACCAACCGGCCGGAGATCCTCGATCAGGCCCTGCTGCGTCCCGGGCGGTTTGACCGACGGGTCGGCGTCTCGCCCCCCGACCGCGACGGCCGCAAGAAGATCCTCGAGGTCCACACGCGGTCGATTCCGCTGGCCGACGATGTCGATCTCGGCGTACTGGCCTCCACCACTCCCGGCATGGTCGGCGCCGACCTCGCCAACCTCGCCAACGAGGCCGCGCTCCTGGCCACGCGCCGCGGCCACGACAAGGTCACGTTCGCTGACTTCACCGACTCGCTGGAGAAGATCCTCCTCGGCGCGCCCCGCGGGATCATCCTCTCCGCCGCCGACCGGGAGCGCACCGCCTACCACGAGTCCGGCCATGCGCTGGTGGGCATGCTCACCCCCGACGCCGACCCGGTGCGCAAGGTCTCCATCGTCCCGCGCGGCCAAGCCCTGGGGGTCACCCTCTCGACCCCCGACGCCGACCGGGTGTCCTACTCGCGCGAGGAATTGGATGCCAAGATCAAGGTCGCGCTCGGCGGCCGGGTCGCCGAAGAGGTCGTCTACGGCAAGATCACCACCGGCGCCGAGTCAGACATCCAGCAGCTCACCAACATCGCGCGCCAGATGATCGGCCGGTGGGGCATGAGCGAGAAGCTCGGTCCGGTGACCCTGCTGCCCTCCGAGGCTCAGAGTCCTTTCTGGGTGGGCGGGACCGGCTCCTCAGAGACCTCCCCCCAGACTCAATGGCTGGTCGACCAGGAGGTCCAGGCGCTCATCGAGGACTGCCACGCAGCGGTGACCCAGCTCCTCACCGAGCACCGCGGCCAGCTCGAGGACCTCGCCCAGGCCCTGCTCGCCGCCGAGACGCTCGACGCCGAGGATGCCTACGCGGCCGCCGGGGTCCCGATGCGTCGCCCCCTGGCCGCGCTCGAACCCGAGCCCGCGCCGCAGACGTGAGCCACCGCGTGGTGGTCATCGGCGGGGGGTTCGGCGGGCTCCGCGCGATTCAGGCGCTGCACCGGGCTCCGGTCGAGATCACCCTGATCGACCGGCGCAACTTCCACCTCTTCCAGCCGCTGACCTATCAGGTCGCCACCGGAGCCCTGTCGCCTGGAGAGGTCGCCTATCCGCTGCGCGCCATCTTCAAGTCAGACGACAACGTCCGGGTGCTGATGGCCGAGGTGACCGGCTTCGATCTCGACGCCCGCACTGTGCTCCTCGGCGCGGCCCCCGGGATGGACGAGGCGCCTGAGGCGGTGGAGTACGACACCCTGATCGTGTCGGCCGGATCCAGCTACTCGTACTTCGGGCACGAGGACTGGCGGGAGTTCGCCGCCGAGGTCAAGACGCTGGAGAGCGCAATCGCCGTGCGGTCACAGATCCTCCGGGCGTTCGAGGCGGCGGAGATGCTGAAGGATCCCGAGGCTCGCCGGGCGGAGCTGACGTTCGTGGTCGTCGGCGCCGGACCGACCGGCGTGGAGATGTCGGGGCAGATTGCCGAGCTGGCCCGCGACACGCTGCGGCGCAACTTCCGCGCCATCGACTCCGGCACCGCCCGGGTCATCATGATCGACGCGCTGGACCGCGTCCTCACGAGCTTTCCCGAGTCGCTGTCGGCCAAGGCACAGCGATCGCTCGACGGGCTCGGCGTCACCACCATGCTCAACCGCACCGTCGTGGGGATCGACGAGGACTCGGTGACCATCTCCGCCGACGGTGGCGCGACGGAGCGCATCCCCACCAAGACCGTCATCTGGGCCGCCGGCGTCACCGCCTCGCTGCTGGCCCGGGAGCTCGGAGAGCTGTCGGGCGCCGAGATCGACAAGGCCGGCCGGCTCACCGTGGAGGCCGACCTCACGCTCCCGGGCCACCCCGAGGTCATCGCGCTCGGAGACATGGTCCGCGTCCGCGGCAAGGACGGCAGCCCGGTGACCTATCCCGGCGTGGCGCCGGTGGCCATCCAGCAGGGCCACTATGCCGGCAAGCTCGTGGCCGAGCGGCTCCGGGGCGCGCCGACCTCGCCGTGGCACTACTTCGACAAGGGCAACCTGGCCACGATCGGCCGCGGGCGGGCGGTCGCCCAGATCAAGTTCCTCAAGCTCAGCGCGCTCCCGGCGTGGCTGGTGTGGCTCGTGGTGCACCTCTGGTACCTGATCGGGTTCCAGAACCGGGTGCTGGTGCTCATCAAATGGTCGTTCAGCTTCTTCACCCACGGGCGCAGCGCCCGGATCATCAACAACCTCGCGGCCCCGGGCGTGCCGCGGAGATGAGCTAGGTGGGCGGGCCGCACTGGACGACGCCCTGGCGCTCGACGGTGTTGGCGTCCTCGTGCCCGGCCGCGTTGCGCGCCCGCACGACGAAGTACACGGGCCCGCTGCGCGGGATGCCGGGGGTCACGTAGGAGGTCACCCCCGGCGCGGTCGTGTACGCCGGCGTGGCGTAGTCCTCTGCGCCCGGTGAGGTGGCGACGAAGATCTCATAGACGAGCTGCGAGCTCGGGGTCACCGGATCGGTGGCCGCCGTCCACGTCAGCGTGTAGCCGCCGGGCCGGGGCAGAATTGCCGGGGCCGGCCCGCTGACCGGCGCGGGCGTTGGACATGACGTGGCGCTGATCAGGCCCGCGAACGCCGGCACGTCGCCGGCGGGCGGCGCGGGCGGGCTGGGCGTGGCCGCCGGCCTCACGCGGAACCGGAATCTCGCGATCGTGCGCGGGGCGATGACGAGATCCGGACAGGCGCGGGCGGGCGTGGGGCTGCAGCGGATGGACTCGCTCTGCACCACCGTGCCGTGCCATTGTCCGCTGCACCAGCCGCTGCCGCCCGTGGCCGGTCGCAGCGTGAGTGTGACGTGCCGGCCCTGCCTGGTCGGCTTCAGCGTTCGCGTCACGCGGGACTGGCATGTGGTGCCACGGGGCCGCTCATCGAGAACGTGTCGGTCCGGATCACCGTGCCGAACCGCCCGGTGGCGACCGGCACGCGGAAGCTGAAGGCGAACCGGGTCCGGGCCGTGCCCGTGCCGGGCTTGACCGTCACCCGGGTCGTCGGGCCCAGCCCGGCGGCAGCCGTCGCCGAGCCCGCGGCCAGCGCCGCGGCCAGGAGCGCCGTCGCCAGCGTCCAGCGGATCATCCATCCCCGCGTCACGTCACCGCCAATTATCGCCCATGGGAGCCGAAGGGGAGCCTCCAGATGCCGCGGCCATGGGTCGCGGCGTAGATGTAGCCGCCGGGCCCAGGCGTCACGTCGTTGACCGACGCGTTCGGCAGCCCGGTACCCAGGCGCGACCACGTCGTGCTGCTGCCCCGGCCCTGCCGACGCCGTGAACATGCCCAGATCGGTGGCAAGCGCGAGCTTGCCGTGCGACGCACCATCGCGTCGCCGGCGATGTCGGGCAGGTTCCCCGAGATGTTGGCCAGCTCTTGCCGCCGTTCAGGTCTCGAACACGTGACCGATCCCGCCGCCGGGGATCCACCGCCGCGAGTAGCCGTTGAAGATGGCGTACGCGTGAGCGGGATTGGCGGATCGACGGTCATCCCGGCGATGTACCGGTTGGGAAGACCGCGGTGCTGGTCTTGTGCCACTGGCCGCCATAGTTGGTGGCGATCCGCCGACGAGAAGCTCGGGCCGGGATTGCCGCCGCCGCCCACGAAGGCGGCGTAGATGGCGGCGCCGTTCTGGATCGAGGCGACCGCGGTCACCGCGTTGCCCGCACCGGTGTCGAAGAGTTCTCCAAGAGCATGCGCTGTCGGTGCAGCTCGTGTTCCAGCCGCCTTGGAGAGCCACACGGACTCACCGCCGGTGACCCATGTGTTCTTGTTCTGTGCGTCCGGTGCCAGCGGCGTCACGAACCGGAATCGCCGGGTCGCAGCCCGCCCGCGGCTTCACCCCGACCGTCTCCTGCGCCATCGCAGCCCGGGCTGACGAGGTCGAAGTAATGTGTGCCCGCCGTCGGTGGTGGAGTACATGGCGCCGTCGGTGTACTCGCCGACCATCCGGTTGGCGTTCGCCGGGATCGACGATGACGTCGAAGCCGTCGCCGCCGGCCGGCTCGACCATCTGCGCTGAGCGACGAAGACGACACCGCGTCCCGTTGTCCTGCAGCCCGCCCCAGATGCCCAGGCGTGGCGACCGAGCGCGCCGGCGCGCGCGTCGTAGTACTGCCAGCTGCGTAGCGTCGTGTTGTGGTCGCTCCAGTCGCCGTACTGCTGGACATCGGACAGCGGCCGCGAGTAGACGCCTCCATCGTTGCCGATCACGATCTTGCCACTGGCGATCATCTGTGCGTGCTGGTCGGGGTGGGTCCCGTCTGCGGGCAGTTGCTGCCGCACGACAGGCCGTAGTTCCAGTACGGGCTGGCCGTCACCCACTGCTGCCGCCGTTGGTTGACTCGAACACCTCTTCCAGGCCGATGTAGACGTGGTTGTCGTTCGCGGGATCGACGGAGAGCGTCTGGTTGTACCAAGCCTGCACGCCGACGCCATAGGTCGAGCCGACCGCCAGGGCCGAGCCCGACGCGGCCAGCTTGGCCTCGTCGGCGATCTTCGTCCATGGCCCGGTGACCTGGGCCGGCGATCCGCTGGACGACGTACACGCCCTGGAGCACCGACTCCTTGCCTGCGGCGAGCTTGCCGACGGGGACTCGACGATCGCGTAGAGCTTCTTGCCGTCGGCTGTGTAGGCGAACGTGGTCCGGCCGATGTCCGCGGCGTCGATGGCGCCCGTCGGGGTGACCTTCTGGAACGTCTTGCCGCTGTCGATCGACTCATAGAAGCCGTTGTTCTGCGTGTTCGTGGGCCCGCGCCAGCCAACCACCGCGAGCACGTGGGCCCCGTTGGAGTTGGGCACGATCGACACCGTCGTGACCTGATTGTCGATACGGCGGCGCGTCAGCCACGCCGGCCGGATCGAGAACCTCGCTCCACTGAGAGTTGCTCGGGTCATAGCGGAACAGGCCGTTGTCGGTCGCGGCGTAGGCGATCCCGTGAGGGTCGAACGTCAGCCGATAGATCGTCCGAGATGACCAACGGGTTGCTGGCCTTGACGTCGCCGACGCGCTGGAAGCTGGCGCCGTTGTCGCGTCGACCGGTACACGCCGGTGCCGTATAGCTGTCCTGACTGGTGTTGGCCTCTCCCGTGCCCACCCATAGCGAGTTGTCGGTCGGGTTGATGGCCAGGGCGCCGATCGAGAGCGAAGGCATCCAGTCGAACATCGGGGTCCAATGGCCGCCGCTGTCGGTCGAGCGCCACACGCCGCCGTCGGCGGTGCCGGCGAACCAGGAGCCGTTCGGAGCCGCGACGAGCGCGGTGGTACGGCCCCCCACCAGCCCGAATCCCGCGCCGGCGTTTGACCACATCGGGTCCGTGTAGCCGGCGGGCTCGGCGTTGTAGGGCTGGGTGGTCATCTCCTGCCACGCCGGACCGGTGACGGGAGCGCCGCCGCCTCGCGGGCCGCGGCGATCGTCGCATAGCCCGACACCGTCTGCGCCGGCGCGCTGCGCTCGTAGCCGTACTGCGCCTGCTGGTCGGCGAGGTCGCTGTCGCCGTGGCCGACCACGGACGCATGCGCGTGGCGAAACCCGCTCTGGTGCGCCCGCGCGCGCAACAGCGCCCGGAACGCCTGCTGACGCGCCCCGGCGCCATGCACGTGGCCGGAGGAGAGCCGATGCGCGGACACCACCGCGGCGGCTCCCAGTGACAGCGCCACCGCCGTCAGGATGGACAGGACTACCCGCCGCGAAAGCCGGTGCATGAACTCACTCCCTGAGAACGGCCGGCGGCCCCGCCCAGGAATGACGGTCGCCGACGCGGGTGACAGGACCCGCCGCGCGAACCTACCACACACGTTTGTAGAGCGCCTTGCCCACGCTGGCGACCGGGCGACCGCGCCGCCTGCTGACGAGGGTCGGCGGCCTGCTGCGAACCAGGGACCGCGAGTTCTTCGACCTGTTCGAGCGTGCGGCGGCCAACGTGTTCTCGGTCGCCAAAGAGCTAGCGGGGCTCTGCCGCCGACGCCGATGGTTTGCTGCAGTGATGCACCTTGAGCACTTCTCCCTCATCGTCGACGACTACGACGAGGCGATCGCATTCTTCGTCGACGTCCTCGGCTTTGCCCTGATCGAGGACTCACCGGCTCTCACCACCGTCGGCGGTCGCCCCAAGCGCTGGGTCGTCGTGCGCCCGCCGGGAGCGAGCACCGGACTGCTCCTCGCCCGGGCCGACGGAGAGCGGCAGGCGCGCGCCGTCGGCGACCAGTTCGCCGGGCGCGTCGGGCTGTTCCTGCGGGTGGATGACTTCCAGGCTCAGTACGACCGGATGCGTGGCGCCGGCGTCGAGTTCGCCGGCGAGCCCCGCGAGGAGCCCTACGGGTGGGTGGTCGTGTTCGTCGACATCGCCGGCAACCGCTGGGATCTCCTGGGGCCGCGCTGACGTCCGTCGGCATTGGACCGGATTCGGTTAAGCCGACACCGTCGCCACCCGATGAGTTATTGAAACGGCCGTCGGCCGTGCGCAACACCATGACGTCCAGCACGTAGGCGCTGTCGCCGATCGTGCCGTACACGAGCCTCGCGACCGAGTGGTGCTGGGCGAGCCGCCGGCGCCTAGGCCGGTCTACGCCGCCGCCGCGCTGCCGGGCTGACCGGCGGCGTTCGCGGGCCAGAGCTCGGCGGCGATCGCCCCGAGGGAGACGATCCGCCCGACCATCGGGCTGACGGACCGATCCACTTCGAGGGTATGGCCGTCGCGCCGTGCCTCGGCCATCGCGTCGAGGATGGCGCGGATGCCGCTGCAGTCGATGAACTCCAGCTCCGACAGGTCCAGCCGGACCCGCTGTTTGGAACGCTGGACCTCGTCGAGCTGGGCCCGGAGCCCACCCGCCGCCGAGAGATCGAGCTCGCCGGTGAGCGTGACGCGCACCGCGCCGTCGGCATCGCGCTTCTGCCTGACGCCGAACAAGGGAGGGGCGAAGCCGGTCCCCCTAGGACCGGTCATGCCGAAAAGCGTTGAATCGACCACGTTCTACCTCCGTGAACGTGTGGTGACCGCATGATGAGACCGAGAACGACCGCGGCTGCGAAAACTTGCGCAAACTGCGGTCGCTCTTACGGCTCCGCTCCTCGGGATCGACCGGGACGACGACCTGGAGCAGCTCCAGGTCTGCTGGGCGCCGGGCCGGGGTCAGGTGCGCCGCGGCGCCATTTCCGTCGGTGACGTCGGGCCACGCCGCGGCCGCATGCGCCGGACCACGCCCATCGCGAGCGCGGCGAGCGCCGCGAGCAGCCCGGCGAGGAGCGCCCACGGCACGCTGCCGGAGTGACGCGCGGCGCTCTTGTGGGCGGCCGGCCGCGCCGGTGCCGATGCCGGGGCGGACGCGGAGCGCGGCGCCGCGGCCCCATGCGTGACGACCGCGAGCGTGCGCGTGTCGACCACCGCCCGGGTCACGCCGCCGATGTCGACGCGCAGCCGCCTCCCGCCCGAGGTGAGGCTGAGGTGGGCGTTGCCGACGTCGAGGTTGCTGACGGGCGGCAGGTCGACGCAGACTGCCCGTCGCCCGACGGTGTCCAGAGCATGGATGAACGGAGCGCCGGACGGACGGAAATAGAGGGTGTATGCCCAGCGGGCATTGCCGCTCATCACCCGCGTGATCGGAAAGCCGGTCATCGGCTCGCCGCGATCGTGCGGGTCCACCACCGGCTTGGCGAGCATCCGGTCCCTGAGCAGGTCGTAGGCACGGACCTCATATCTGCTGATGTCGGCCGACGGGTAGTGGATGAGATACAGCCATCGCCCGTTGGGGGAGATCGCATCCACCGTCGACCAGCCGGGCAGGGTGATCCGAGCGCGAACGGTCAGGCGCGGTGTGTTCACCACGAGCAGGGGCGACGTGCGGGGCACCGCGCCGAGTCGGGGGATCCCGGCGAGAATCAGTGTGCGCCCGTTGGCCGACAGGCCCGTGGTCGAGCCGTTGAGGGCGACACCGGGAATCCCGAAGCGGCCGGTCACCCGCAACCGGGCCCCCGTCGGCACGTTGTCGGCCCCGAGCCGTTTGATGATCGTGGCGTGCCCGGCGCCGAATGCGCCGTAGCGCGACAGGCTGCCGGGGCTGCCGATGGTGGTGCTCTGGCTCGGTGGAACGGGGCCGCCGGCCGCCAGCGCCGCCGACGGGACCGCCACGACGATCAAGAGCGCGAGCGCCGCGCTGCGGGACGTGCACTGCATCGCCAGCCTCCTGGGATCAGGGTTGCTCTCCCTCTCATACGTCTGTCAGGCCCGAAGCGTTCCCTCAACGCAGGGATCTGGCGAGGGTCAGCGCCTGCCCGAGCGTGTGCGTGCCCTCGATGCGCACGGTCAGCTCGCCGTGCTCGAACAGCAGCACGTTGCCCGCAAGGCGCACACGGTCGGGCTCCACCTGGCCTGTCGGGCTCTGGAAGAGCACCTGATGGGGTGCGCCGGAGAGGTAAAGGCCGGGGCGGCCATCCACGCGCACGCGGGTGACCTTGGTCCCGGGGCCGAGCACCTTGAAGATGAACGGCGTGGCGGTGCCGCGGAACTCGATGATCAGCACCCGTCCGCTCAGGAAGGAGATGCGGCCGCCGGGAACGTCGTCGCCGAGGTACGCCACCGGGGAGCCGGGAGGGACGAGGGCGGTGAAGCTGGCGGCGCGGCGTGCCGCGGCGAGCGGGATGCGGCGACCGAGCCCAAGGCGGGCGCCGGCGCTCGACGGTCGCGCCGGAACGCGCGGGTGCGCCGGCGGTTCCGAAAGGCGCGGTACCCGCTCGATCTGAACCCCGCGCAGCCCGAGGATCCGCAGGATGAAGTGGCGCGTGGGCGGGGCGGCCATCGCGCCCCCGGCCACCAGGAGCGTCGCGGCGAGGGCCAGGGCCAGCATCCGCCGCCCCGGGCGCCGCCGTCGGCGACGTGCCGGGAGCCGCGCGAGCACCGCGGGTACGACGTCGGGCGCCGGCGGCATCTCCAGCGCCGCGCCCAGCGCGCTCAGCCGTTGCTCGAGCTCGGTCATCGGTCTCTCTCCTCCAGCTGGGCTTGGAGACGGCGGAGGGCGCGGGAGAGGCGAGACTTCACCGTCCCGCGCCGCAGCCCCAACGCGATCGCCGTCTCGGCCTCCGAGAGGCCGATGAAGTAGCGGGCGGCGATCACCAGCTGGTCGTCCTCGCGCAGCCGCCCGACCGCGGAGGACAGGCGAGCGCGGTCGTCGGCCGCCACCACCTGAGCCTCGGCCGACGGCGACGAGCCCGGGTCGGCGGGACCCGGTTGCAGCCGCAACTCCAGCGTCGCCCGGCGACTCGACCCGCGCCGGCGGTTACGCGCCTCGTTGATGGCGATCCGCACCAGCCACGGGCGAAACGGGGCGTCGGGGCGGAACCGCGACAACGCCAGCCACGCCTTCACGCATGCGTCCTGCGTGGCGTCCTCGGCATCCGCCGCCGATCCTGCGACGAGGTAGGCGGCACGGAACGCCACCGCCTGATGGCGCTGCAGCAGTTGCCCATAGGCCCGTTGGTCGCCGGCCTGGGCCGCGGCGATCAGCAGTTGCTCGTCGGATTGGGCCGAGATGCTCGTCGTCTGGGTCACCTGCGCATGCACAGCCTCCCGGAGAACCCTCCTCGATCACACCTCCCCTGTACACCGCTGGCGCCCGGTCGGTTCCGGCCACACGAAAACGGGGCCATCTCAGAACCTCAGCGGTAGCGTCACAGCCGCAGGGCTGATGGACAGAGAGGGAGATGTGAGGTTGTCTGATCAGGAGCGCCGCGACCGGCTGGAACGGCTGTTTGGGGCCCACTACGCCGCGGTGCTGGCCTACGGCCTGAGACGGGCGCCGCGCGGGATGGCGGAAGATGTCGCCAGCGAGACGTTCGTGATCGCGTTTCGGCGCATCGACGACGTGCCCGAGGAGCCGCTGCCGTGGTTGTACGGGGTTGCCCGGCGGGTGCTGGCCAACGAGCGTCGCGCCCAGACACGCCGTGATCGCCTCGACGTCCGGCTACGCGCGGCGGCGCCGCCGGCGTGGGTCCAGGCGGCCGAGGAGGAGGCGGACGACGTGCTGGCGGCGATGGCCCGGCTCTCGGAGCCCGAGCTTGAGGCGGTGATGCTGACCGCCTGGGAGGGGTTGTCAAGCGCCGAGGCGGCCATCGCGGCGGGCTGCTCGCGGGTCGCCCTGCGCGCCCGGCTGTCTCGTGGGCGGCGGCGGCTGGCCCAGCTCATCGACAGCGATCGCGCTCAGGCAGACGCCGCGCCAGCCGAAGGTGGGTGGCCCGACAGCGCCGGCCAGGCACCCAAGATGATGGAGAGGAGGCGCCCATGAGGCGGTCTGACGTGCTCGACGTCGTGCGCGACGTCAACCCGATGCCTGATCCCGATCTGCTGGTCGATCCGGCTGTGCGGACGTCGGCGCTCCAACGTGTCCTTGACTCCGACGGCGACCGGGCTCCGGCCGGCGGGTGGCGACGGCGACGGCGACTGCCGCTGCTGGGGATCCTCGCGCCGCTCGTGGTCGCGAGCGCCGCCTTCGCCGCCTCGCAGATCCTGAGCGGGACTCCCTACCGGCCGCCCTGGGGCCACCGCATCGCCCAGTCCGACATGGGGGTGCCGATCGCCGCGAGCATCCGGCTCCTGCCCCTGCGCGTGCCCGACGCCGACGGCGGGCCGCCGTGGGGCATGCGAGTCATGCGCACCTCCCGCGGAGACGAATGCATGCAGGTGGGACGGATCGTCGGCGGCCGGCTGGGCGTGCTCGGCCAGGACGGGATCTTCGGGGACGACCACCGGTTCCATCCGCTGCCCCCATCCGTCTTCGAGGACTACAACTGCGCGTTGATCGGGACCGGCGGCTATGCCGTGATCGGTAACTGGTCCAGCATCCACGCCAGCGGCCTGGACATCGTGGGGACCTGCTCGTACCCGGGAGGTCCCCGTCCGGTGTGTCGCGCCGGCGATCTGAGATTCGTCGCCTACGGCCTCGTCGGACCCGACGCCCGCGCCATCACCGTCAGGGAGCACGGGACGACCCGCGCCCTGACTCCGGTGGCTCGTGAGGGCGCCTATCTGGTGGTGCGCCACGAGGCGCGGATCCTCGGCATGCACGGCAGCTCAATGGGTGGGAGCGGACTGGCGGGGGGAGGCGGTCCCGGCTCGTTCCCAGGCGCGGTGGCCATCGTCTACCGCGACGGCAGCACCTGTCCGGCGGCGGACCCGCCCGGCAACCCCACCTGCGTGTATGACCGGGTCAGCGCCCCTGTCCCGGCGCACCTCCATCTCCGGGGAATCCGGCTCCGGGTGACCGGCATCCGTCGTGACCCCATGTTCAAGGACATGGATCGGGCGGTCCTGCACTTCACCGCGCCCGTCACGGTCAGCACCAGCGCGCTGGACTACGCCACGATCGCGCGCAATCCGGGCGTCGCCGTCGGGGAGAACGACGGCGAACTGGGCCGCGACGTCCGCAGGGGGACACAGATGACGTGGGCCGTGGATGTCCCACGGTGCACGCGCACCGTGCGTCTCAAGCTTTATCTGGGCCGCACGACGCCTCTCTCCGAGTCGGGCCACGGCCTCCCCGCCCCACTGGCCACCCTTGCGCAGCTGACGCTGAGGCTCCCGCCGGCCACGCCGCCGGCGTGGTGCGCGGGGCCGGACAGCGGCGGCTGAGCTCGGCAACGTTGTCGCGATCGATATCGACGGTGGACCAGGCCGTGCGATCATCCCGGCGTGGCCGATAAGGAGCGGACCGCCGTCGTGCCAGGGGCCCTGGAGTCACACATGGCCGCTAACCGCGGGGTTGCCCGAACGACGGCCCGCTGGCTGCGACGGAATGCTCGGGTCGCTGCGGCGCTGCTCGTCCTATTCGCCGGCGCGGCGGCGGGAGCTTCCGTCGCGCGGGCCGATGGGGACCCGGGCAGCGACGTCCTCGTCTACCAGAATCTGTTCGCGGGCTCCACCGCGGGGCTGACGATCCAGCAGCAGGCCCAACTCGGCGATCTGTTGAAGGCGGCCGCGGCTGCGCACTTCCCCATCCGCGTGGCGATCATCGCCGGCCCGGCCGATCTCGGGGCGGTCACCGCCTTGTGGCGGGAGCCGCGTGCGTACGCCCGCTTTCTCGGGCTCGAGCTATCGCTGGCCTATAAACAGCGGCTGCTGGTGGTGATGCCCAACGGGTTCGGGTTCAACTGGCCGGGTCATTCACCCGCCGCGGCCTACGCACGTCTCGCCCGTGTGCCACTGAGCTCCCGAGGCGGCCTGGTCGCGGCGACCAAGTCCGCGGTGCAGACACTGGCGGCCGGGAACGGCATGAAGCTCGGGACGCCAGCTCACCCCGCCGGCGCGACCGCTGCAAGCTCGGCGCCTTCGGGCGCTTCGGGGAACACGACGACGGCCCCGGGACAGGCTGCCGACAGTCGCGCGGCCCTGCTCGCGGTCGCCGCAATCGCCATCGTATCCATGCTGCTGGCGATCCGTTACGGCCTGCGACGCCGACGCGCGCGGCGTCCTGGCCGGTCGACAGCCGGGGTGGCCGCGCGGTCCTGGCTGTCTACACGGCGCCGGGCCCTGCCGGCGGTCACGGTGCTATGCGCGGTTGCGGTGGCGGCGCCGATCGTGGCGTTGGAGACGCTGCGGGCGCCGGCAACCTCGGCCAGCCAGGATCTGGCTTTCAATCCGCACCTTGACCCGGGGACGCGGTTATCCGGACGAGCGCCCGGCTTCACGCTCAGCGATCAGTTCGGGCGACCGGCCTCGCTGCGCTCCTATCGCGGGAAGGTGGTGATGCTCGCCTTCAACGACTCGGAGTGCACGACGCTCTGTCCGCTGACGACCACCGCGATGCTCGACGCCAAGGCGATGCTCGGTAGCGAGGGGTCCCGTGTACAGCTTCTCGGAATCGACGCCAATCCGAAAGCGATCTCGCTCGAGGATGTTCTGTCCTACTCCGAGCTGCACGGGATGCTGCATGCCTGGCGTTTCCTCACCGGCTCGCTGGCCCAGCTGCGGCGCGTGTGGAGGGCCTACGGGGTCGAGGCGGCCATCGAGCACGGCCTGATCACTCACACGCCGGCGCTGTTCGTGATCGATCCCCAGGGCCGCAAGGCGAAGGTGTACGTCACCCAGCAGTCCTACTCGGCGGTCGGTCAGTTCGGCAAGGTGCTCGCCGAGGAGGCCTCGAGCCTCCTGCCGGGCAACCCGCGCGTGCACTCCGACGCGTCCTACGCGCCGATCGCCGGCCTCGCGCCGACCGCCCATGTGACGCTGCCGCGGGCCGGCGGCGGAACGCTGGCAACTCGGCCCGGGCGGTCGGCGCAGCTGTACCTGTTCTTTGACACCTGGAATCGTGAGACCACCAGCCTCGCGGGCCATCTCTCGGCGCTTGAACCGGTATGCGGCTCACGCGGCCGCCGCCCGCCTGCCCCCGTTGACCGCCGTGGATGAGGCCAGCGTCGAGCCGTCCCCGAGCGCGTTGCCGTTCTTCATGCGCACGCTGCCGCACCCGCTCTCCTATCCGGTGGCGATCGACCGCACCGGCCGCGTCGCCGACGGCTATGAGGTGCTTGGGCAACCGTGGTTCGTCCTCGTCTCGGCGACAGGTCAGATCCTCTATTACCGCGAGGTCACGACCGCCGGGCTGGCCCAGCTTCGCCGCTCTGACCGCCACGATGCGCGAGGCGATGGCGCGAGCCCCGAAGGTCCCGAGCGCGGCGAGCGCCGCCCGCGCGCTCGCCGGCTCTCCGCCGGCGCTGGCCGGCCTCCACGACCAGGCCGGGAGGCTGCTCGGCGGCGAGCCGGCGCTCCTCGCGCGCCTCCGAACCCTGCGCGGCGTTCCGGTGGTGATCAACGCGTGGGCCTCCTGGTGCGCTCCATGCCGCGCGGAGTTCGGTCTGTTCGCCGCCGCGTCGTCAGAGTTCGGTCGGCGCGTCGCGTTCCTCGGAGTCGATACGGGCGACTCCCCGGGCGACGCCCGGTCCTTCCTCGCCCAGCACCCGGTGAGCTATCCGAGCTACCAGGCCGCCAACCCGGCGGCGCTGAGCCCGCTCGCCGTCATCCAGGGACTGCCGACCACGATGTTCATCAACTCCGTCGGACACACGGTGTTCGTGCACATCGGCCAATACGATTCCCAGGGAACACTGAACGCCGACATCGCCCGCGCCGCCCAGAGCTAAGCACGCCAGATGGCGACGTCTCAGGCGAGCGGCCGGGACGCGAGCAGAGCAACCGACCGATCGGCGCGGCGGGAACGATCGGCGACCGATGGCAACCGACCGAGCCCGCCTTCCCCCACCACCGCCGCCACGACGAACGAATTCGTTCCTCGCCTGGAAGAAAACGGGCATTTCCAGGGATTATTCTATGGCGAGACCGGGACTTGAACCCGGGACACCACGATTTTCAGTCGTGTGCTCTACCAACTGAGCTATCTCGCCCTGGCCGGGCGATGCTAGCGAGTGTGCGGCGGTGTGCGAGCGCCGAGCGTGTCGTCGCGCTCGCCGGCTGTGGCAGCTCCACGCGCGGCTGCGGTCCGTTTCAGATGCGGCGTCCCGGAGCGATGCGGAACGAATCGAAATGCCGCGCCGCTCCGTCCGAGACGGTGCTGTAGACCACCTCGGCACCGGTACGTCGGGCGCTCACCGTCATGTACCCGTGGTCGCTGCACTGGAAGGACTCGAGGGTCACGCCGTCGAGTCCCGGGAACGACGCCGGCAGATCCGGCACCCCGGTCCCCACGCCGTGGCGCTCGTGAAAACCGCCGCTGCCCGCCACCAGGAACGGGATCTGGCGGCCGTCGAGCTGCCGGGCGAAGCGCTGGTAGTTGTGCGCGTGACCGGCGAATACCGCGTCGGGAACGCGGCCGGCCTGCGCGAAGCACTCCTCCAGCAGTGCGCCGAGCTCGAGGTTGGAGCCGTGCACCACGTCGGCGGAGTAGACCGGCTGGTGCATGGCCAGGATGACCGTCGCGTCGGAGGGCGCCGCTCTGAGCTCACCGGCCAGCCACGTGAGCTGGTCGACGGCCAGCTGACCGCCCTCGGGCACGTTGGTGTAGAGGCCGACGATCCACAACCAGTCGTGGGTGAGCGTCCAGTACACGTTGGGCTGGGCGACGATCGGTCGCGGCAACCGCAGCGCGGCGTCGCGCAGTGGCGGCGCCTCGGAGCAGAACGTCTTGAGGAAGGCCGCCAGCGTCCCGCCACGCGAGGCCGGCGTCAGCTCGCCGTCGTGATTGCCGGGGACCGCGAAGATCGGGGCCGAGTAGGTCGCGTAGGGCGCGAAGAACTGCGCGCGGTATCCGGCCTCCTCCCCGTGGGGGTAGACCACGTCGCCCAGGTGGTAGAAGAAGTCGACCGGCGAGGCCCCGTGCAGCTCGTCGACCATCGCCTCCGCCACCCCGCGTTGCGGCCGCCCATCCCGCCAGCCCCCCGTGTCCCCGACGCAGTGAAAGCGCACGAGGCCGGCGCGGTCGATCGCCGCCACCCGGTCGGGCTCCAGCACGTCGGCCAATCGCAGGCGGTGCGGCGGCGGCCCCGACGGCTGCGGCAGCGGCACGAACTCGTGGCTCGGCGTCGCCTGCCGGCGGCGGGTCACCTGCTCGGCGGCGGTGGGGAGCGCGGAGGTTCGGGCCGGCCATGGCGAGACCCTCGCTGCCGGCCAGTAGTCGCTGCGCAGACGGATGACCCCATTCTCAGACCGCGCGGGGCCAGGGTCGTTTAGATCCTGTGATCGTTTCGCCGCGGTGCCGCCGGTGCCGCGGTCCCGCGGTGCCCGGCGCGCCGGCGCTCAGCGAGCGGCCGTCATGCGCCGCAGCAGCTCGAGCGCCCCCGCCTTGTGCAGCGGCTCGTTGAGGTTGCCGCACTTGGGCGACTGGACGCATGAGGGGCAGCCTGACTGGCACGGGCACTCCCCGATGAGGCGCTGCGCATCGCCGACGAGCCGGTCGAACTCCTGATAGCCGCGCAGCGTGATCCCAACGCCGCCCGGATGGCCGTCGTAGATGAAGATCGTCGGGCCGCCGGTCTGCGGGTGGGCGTCGATCGACAGGCCACCGATGTCCCAGCGATCACACATCGCGATCAGTGGTAGCACCGCGATCTGGCCGTGCTCGAGCGCGTGCAGCGAGCCCAGCAGCGCCGGCCGGGGGAACTCCTCGGCGGCGATGAGCTCGTCCAGCTCATACCAGAGCGCCCGCGTGTCGAACTCGGTCGTCGGGAGGTCCAGCGACTGAAAGTCGATGACCTCGTGGTCCTGAAGTGACTTGCGCTGGTAGCCGACCACGGTCTCGCTGTAGACGACCGAGCCGTAGGACAGCGTCACCCCGCGCGTCACGTGCCGCTCCGAGAGCCGCTCGATGTAGACCATGATCTCCCGCTTGGCCTGGGTGAAGTAGTCACCGTCGAAGGGCTCGAGCAGCACGCGCCGGGAGGTGAGGTCGAGCTCCAGCACGTGGTAGGAGCGGCCGAGGTGCAGGTACACCGCGCCCTCGTGCACCGTCGAGTACGCCCGCCCGGCCTCGATCGTCCCCAGCACCTCGCCCGACGTCGCGTCCAGCAACACGAAGTTGTCGGGGGACGCCGAGCGCAGCGCCACTCGCGCAGCCGGATAATCGTCGGCGCGCTTGGGAACGAAGCCGGTGGCGCGCTCGCGCAGGAAGCCGGCCTGCGTGAGCTGCTGCGCGCAGTCGCGCCAACCGGGTCCGAGGATCGCCTCGTCGGCCTCCGTCAGCGGCGCCTCGTGCGCGGCGCAGAGCAGATGCTCGGCGTAGATCTCGGGGCTGGCCGGATCGAGGATCGCCGCCTCGACCGGCCGGCTCAGGAACTCGGTGGGGTGACGGCAGAAGAACTGATCCAACGCGTCCTCGCCGGCGATGTAGACCGCCAGGCCGCGGCCGCGCCGGCCCGCACGGCCCCACATCTGCCGCAGGCTGGCCACGGTGCCCGGGAAGGTCACGCATATCGCGGCGTCGAGCTCGCCGATGTCGATCCCCAGTTCCAGCGCGTCGGTGGCCACGACGCCCAGCAGCTCGCCGGTCGTCAGCCTGCGCTCGATCTCGTGGCGCTGGGCTGAGGTGTAGCCCGCGCGGTAGGGAGCGATCCGCTCCCCCAGCTCGGCCGGGAGCCGGTCGACCGTGTGCTTGAGGATGAGCTCCACGCCCTTGCGCGATTTCATGAAGCAGATCGTCCGGGCGCCCTTCTGGACGAGCTCGGCGAGGACCTCGGCGGCCTCATACAGCGCGGAGGCCCTGATCCCGAGCTGCTCGTCGAGCAGCGGCGGGTTCCACATCGCCACGCGGCGCTCGGCCCGCGGGGCGCCGTCGTGCTCGACCAGGTTGAAGGGGTGCAGGCCGGTGAGCGTCTCGGCGAGATCGACGGGGTTGGCAATCGTGGCCGACGCCAGCAGGAATCGCGGCTCGGTGCCGTGGATGGCGGCGGCCCGGCGCAGGCGGCGCAGCACATTCCCGACGTGGGAGCCGAACACGCCGCGGTACACGTGGGCCTCGTCCACCACCACGAAGGCGAGATTGGCGAACAGGTCCCCCCACGCCGCGTGGTGGGGCAGGATCCCGACGTGCAGCATGTCGGGGTTGGTGATAATCAGGTTGCTGCGCTTGCGGATCGCCGACCGGTCCTGGCGCGGAGTGTCACCGTCATAGATCGCGGGCCGGATGCGCTTGTTCAGGCCAAAGCGATGCAGCGACCGGGCCTGATCCTGGGCCAGCGCCTTGGTCGGGTACAGGTAGAGCGCGCGGGCCTTGGTATCGGTGGTCAGCACCTCGAGGGTGGGCAGCTGGAAGCACAGCGACTTGCCCGAGGCCGTGCCCGTGGTGACCACCGTCGGCCCGTCGAACGCCTTGAGCAGCGCCTCGGCCTGGTGGGCGTAGAGATGCTCGATCCCGGCGTGATCCAGGGCCTGGGTGACCGGCCAGCTGAGCTGCTCGGGGATCGACACCAGCCGCCCCGGTCGTCCCGGGTAGACGTCGTCGTGCACCAGGCGCTCGTCGGAGCGTCCGGTGCTGAGCAGCGCCTCCCAGGGCTCGGTTTCACGGACTGCCGACACGCGTGCGTCTCAGTATGGCGGTCTCCTGGGACCCGCCCCGAGGCAATCACGGTGCTACGGTCGCGCCGCCGTGCGCTGCCTCTACGTCGACATGGACGGGACCCTTCTGGGGCCTGACGCCTCGCTGCTCACCGGAGCCGACGGGCGCTTCAGCACGCTCGGCGTCAGGGCGCTCGAGGCGTGCGCCCGGGCCGACGTCGAGGTCGTCATCTACTCGGGCCGGCGACAGTCAAGCGTGTTCGAGGGTGCGCGTCTGATCGGCTCCACGGCCTACATCTTCGAGCTGGGCTGTGGCCTCGTCGTCGACGGCGAGCTGGAGTGGCTCACCGACGGCGTCGAGCCCTCCGACGAGGGAGGCACGATCTATGAGCAGATCGACGCCTCCGGCGCGCCCGCTCTGCTGCTGGACCGCTACGCCGGCACCCTCGAGTACCACGCGCCGTGGTCGCGCGGGCGCGAGGTATCGCACCTGTTCCGCGGCAACGTCGACCTCGACGAGGTGGCGGCGCTACTGGACGGCGAGGGCCTCGGCTGGCTGCGGCTCGTCGACAACGGAGTCATCCGAGCGGCGTCTGAGCAGATGGCCGGCATGCCGGTGATCCACGCCTACCACCTGATCCCGGGCGGGGCGTCCAAGGCACGCGGCGTCGCGCGCCACATGCAGATCCGCGGCTACGCGCCTGAGGACTGCATCGCGGCAGGTGACTCGCGCGAGGATATGGAGGCGGCCTCGGTCGTCGCCACGTTCTGGCTGGTGGCCAACGCGCTGGAGCGCGACCTGACGCTCGGCCAGGAGCTCGCGGGCCGGCGCGGCGTCCGGATCGCGTCCGAGAGCTACGGCGCGGGCGTCTACGAAGCGGTCGTGACGACGCTCGCCGAGCGGCGGGCGCGCTGATTGCGCGCCATCTCGCGCTGGGCCGCGTCGATCACCCGCCGACGCGCCCGTCGTTGCTCGGCCTTGAGCCGTGATCGGCTGTTGACCTCGTCGGCGTCGCCCACCGCCCATCCCAGCCGCTCCACCAGTTGGGCTGCGAAATGCTCTGACTCGAAGTCGCTCATGCTCACCCGCTCGCGGAACACAATGGGTGGCTCGGCGTCTCCCGCCAACTTGTCAGCCGTCACGATGATCTGAGGCATCTCGCCCTCCCGTCGACATCGGTTCCAGCCCAGATTGCCACGCTCAGTTTCACGCACAGTAAACATCCTGTAGCCGCACCTACATTTAATTTTCTAATTAGTGGCGCATTATCTGCCCGCGCGTGCACAAACGTGATTCGGGCCGGTGCGCACCCTGAATCAGGCCGCGCCGTGCGCGCGGGACCGCGGCGTCTGCACCGCCGCGTCCTCCGCCGCCACCGCGTCGGCCAGCGCCCCCGCCGCCTCCGCAAACTCCCCGAACGCGTCGGCCACCTCGGCGGCGCTCGACCCGGTGATGGCGTGGTTGAGCGTGGTCACCGCGCCGTCGAATCGCTCCCACAACGGCGCCGGGCCGCGCCGCCCGGTGCCGGGTCGAAGCTCGTACGGCGGCGCCGCGTTCTCGGCGCCCGGAACCGGACGCCAGAGCAGGCCCGCGGCGTGCGCGTGCTCCCACGCCACCTGCTCGCTGGAGGCCGCCTCGGCGAGGTCGCGCAGCCGCGACGCGAAGCCGGGGTCCGGCGGCGCCAACTTGTGCGCGCGCATCGCGGCCGCCCAGTCGTCGCTGGCATGACGCACCGCGCGCATGATCTGGGCCCGTTGTCGGTCGAGATCGTCCCCGAAGCTCATCCCCCTCCTTCGTCCTGACCCACGGTCGCCGCGCCCGCCGAGCCGGTGCCCGCCGTGCCCGCGTCGCCCGCCGCGCCTGCGCCGCCCGCCGCGCCTGCGCCGGGGCCCGGCTCCGCAACCCCCACCGGCTCGCCGCCCCAGAAGTCGTCGGCGCTGGGACTGACCCTCCGGCTGGGCGGCGCCACGCCCGCGCTGTAGCTCTCCTGGAGGATGCGCTCGAAGTCCGACCGCTTGATCCGGACGCGCCGCCCCACCCGCAGCGCCGGCAACGACCCCTGGTCGATCCAGTTGCGGACCGTCTGCTGGTTGAGCTTCAGCGTCTCCGCCACCTCGGCGACGGTGAGATATGTCTCGTCCGGCTCGCTCGGAGTCATAAAGTGTTTACTAATTGAGACAAATTGGGTCTAATACAGGGTTATACTCTACCTCGCCACGGAGACGGACTGGCACCCGGACGAAGAAAGGTCTGCAATCCCGTGGAAACGGGCGACGGACGAACCGAAGACAGTGGCGGGCTGACTCCGAACGAGGAGAACGTCATACGGCTGCCTCGCGACTGGCTGGGCCCGCCGGAGGAGCTGGTTCCGATCGGTCCGGCCGCGAGGGCCCGCGCGGCCCAGCGCGACGCCGAGCAGGGCATGCCCCCGGCGGCGGACGCGTTCTGGAGCGAGGACTCGGCGGCCCTGCACGACGCGGTCCAGGCACCGCGGGTTGCCAGTCATGAGCACCTTGAACCGTCGGTCGGCCTCGTTCCGCCGGTCGCCGGGCGGGACCGGCTCTCGAGGCCTCGTCGGTTCTCGAGGCTGCTTCGTTTCCCGAGGCCGGTTCGGTTCCCGAGACGGGTAACGCTCCCAGGGCTCGGCCGTCTCCTGGGCGCGTTCGGGCGACTGAACCCCGCAGGTCGTCCCGGAGGCGTATCGCGGTGGCGGGTCCTGATCGCCGTTCCGGCGGTGGCGGCGCTCGCGGTCATCGCGGTGATCGGAAGCACCGAAGGCCCGGCGTCGCATCCGGCCGGGAGCCGGGCGCAGTCCTCGCACGCGAGCGGTGTGGCTCAAGTGACCTCGACGGCGCCGGCCACATCAGGCAGCGCGCCGGCAGCGGCGTTGAAGACACGGGCGACGACGCGGCACCACGCGGCAGTGCGCTCAGTGCGCAGTGTCGCGCGCACGCGTGCGCGCGTGAGCAAACACCACCCCACGAGGCCGCACCACCGGGTCACCTCACATCGCTCCGCGGGATCTCCGGCCACAACCATCACCGAGCCGGCCGCGTCGACGCCAAGTCAGTCGAGCGCACCCGCGGTTACCCCAACCACCCCGACTGCCGCAACCGCATCGGCGAGCCATTCGGAGGGTTCTAAGGCTGCTGCTCCGCCGGGCCCGACGAGCATCGGCTCGATGAGCGGCGGATGCAACCCCAAGTGCTCATGAGACTTTTGACCGTGTCGTCCTCCGAAAGGTAGGTGCGCGTGCACCGACTCATCGCCCACCTCCGCAGCAACCTCGTCGCCTGGATCGCATTGTTCGTGGCGCTGGGCGGCACCGGCTATGCCGCGATCAGCATCCCGCGCAATTCGGTCGGCGCCGCGCAGATCCGCAACCGGTCCATCGGCGCGGTCAAGTTCGACCCGAGGACGATCGGAGGGAGCGTGCGGGCCTGGGCGATCATCCGCGCCAACGCGACCGTGCTGGCCAGCAGCGGCAAACCGGCAGCGTCTCGCGAGCCTAATCCCAGGCTCATACGTGATCCAGTGGAGGACTCGGCTCCCGCGCACGTGCGCGACGGTCGCCAACGTCGATGAGCGTTCCCCTGACCAGACCCCCATCCAACTGCCGGACGGCGGGACGGCGAGCGCGGTCATCGGCTACGCCAGCAATGTCGACACGCAGACGGTCCCGACGCGGCGGCGCACGGCAAGGTCTCGGAGACGAGCGCTCGACACGTTCAACCAGTCGGGACAGCCGACGCCGATGGACTTTCGACGTCGCGGTGATCTGCTGACAGCCCGGAACGCAGATGGACGACGCGATTCGATGCATCCGCTGCCCGAGCGGCGCGCTTGCCCTGATCGTGGCCTGGCTGGAGCATCCGTACGCCGGTCGCGAGGCGGTAGCTGCGACTGATGGCCCCTACCAGGATGTTTACTCGGTCAACGGCTGCGTCGAGCGGTGGGGATCTTCTCCCCGCCCTCGTACGGACACATGGCGACCGTACGCCAACTGCCCCTCTGAGCTGGACCTCGACGCCCCCAGCCACCGGCGCGAGCGAGGGCGACTACGCGAACTGGTCGACCATCACCCCGTCCCCGGCAATCCGGATCGTGACCGTCATTGCATCGGGCGTCGCCGACTGCAACCTCCACAGCGACGGCTTTTCGGCGAGCTATTTCTACGGGGACAACGGCGTGAACTACGGCACGCCCCAGGTCACCGTCGATTGCCATGGCGCCACGCAACCAGAACGCGCCCGCCGGCAATTTGTTCGAGCACATCCAGCCCTCGCGTTACTTCGGCTGGCAGGCTTCGTGCAACCAGAGCACGTGCACGCCCACCGGCGCGGGCATCATCGTGTTCTCGGTGACCGGCATCGGGTTCGAGGCCCAGGAGACCACCGGTCCGGCGCTGACAGCTGACGGTTCCAACAACCTGTACTACGAGTCAGGCTGGGTCCGGGGCGCCTTCCCGGCCGACGTCTCTGCCTCGGACCCCTCGGGAGTGTGCTCGATGCAGACGACCGTCAACGGACATGCCATCAATGCGTACACGGACCCCAGCCCCGACACGTCGCAGTGGACGCAGTGCCCGAACAACGAGCTCAACGCCAGCGTCGACACGACCGCCTACCCCGACGGCGCCGGCGCCATCTCGCTGACCTACACCGCCACCAATGCCGCCGGCGCGCCCAGCTCCGCGTCCAAGGCGATCAATGTCGACAACGTCACGCCGGCGGTGAGCCTCACGGCCCCCGCGGACACAGCCTCGACCACGGGCACACAAGCCGTCACCGCGGTGGCCAGCGGCGGGCCGAGCGGCATCTCCGCGATCTTCTGCTCGGTCGACGGCGCGACGACGCAGACCTATCAAGGCGCGACCGCGCAGATCCCGGTCGCGGGCATCGGCGCCCACCAGGTCTCGTGCTACGCCCGCAACAACGCCGTGAACGCCAGCGGCGCAACCGCTGTCTCGCCGACCTCGACGCTTGACCTCTCGATCAGGCAGCCGACCGCCTCGGCGATCACGTTCGCGCGGATCGCCGACGCGCTGCAATGCCGGACCGCGGTCGCGCGGGTGAAGGTCGCGGGCCGGGTGCACACGGTACGGCGGCATGGCAAGCGCGTCCAGGTGCGGGGACCCGCGAGAACCGTCCGCCGACGGGTGCGCAAGTGCCATGCCCGGACGGTTGTGCGAACCGTGAAGGTGGTCCTGAGGCGCCACGGAAAGCCGGTGCTGCGCGACGGCAAGCCCGTCTACGTCAAGCGGCGCGTGCGACGTGTGCTCCTCCCCCACGCGGTCAACGAGCCGACGCGACGGATCAGCCACGGCAAGCGCACGACCGTCAGCGGATTCCTCGGGCTCGCGGACGGAACCGCGCTGGGGGGCCAGACGGTCGACATCTACTCCTCGCCCAACGACAACGCGCCGCGCTTCAGGGTGATGACGACGGTGACGACCGACGGCTCCGGGCTGTGGACGGCCACAGTCCCCGCCGGCCCTTCGCGCTTGATCGAGGCCGTGTATCCGGGCACTGGCACGCTGGAGCCGGCCGGCTCCGCGACCGTCAAGCTCACGGTCCCGGCGCGGATCGCGATCGCGATTTCGCCGCGGATCATCCCGTGGTCGGCGAAGATCGCGATCCACGGCCGCCTGGTCGGGGGATACGTCCCGCGCGACGGAGTCGCCCTGCGCCTACGCGTCCCCTATCCCGGGGGCCATTCGCTCGAAGAGCCGTTTCGCACCAACTCGCGCGGCGGATTCAGATTCCTCTGGACCTACGGGTCCGGACGGGGGGTCGCGTCCTACAAGTTCGCCGTGGCCACCACCGCGACCGAATCCGACTATCCGTGGGCCGCGGCCGTCAGCCGCGGCGTCCGGGTCACGTTCGGGCGGCCGACGCCACGCACCCGGCATCGCCATCGACACCGCTGACCCCCGGCACGGCTCAGCGGGCGCCGGTTGTGTGACGGATGTGTGACGGCCTGTAAAAAGAGTGTGCCGATTCGAGGTTCGGCGGCCACCTGGCGTCCCCCGCGTGCTGTGCTGGGAGCATGCACCACGGAATCCGCCGCCGACAGACCTCCGGCAGCGATTGGTCGTCACGACGGACCGGAGCCGGTACTCTGGGTAGCCAATGGTCGGAGACATCCTCCAGCCCACGCATCTGGTGTTCGTGCTCGTGGTGGCCCTGCTCGTTCTGGGCCCCAAGAGACTGCCCGAGGTCGGCCGGCAGCTCGGCAACGGACTGCGGGACTTCAGAGCCGCTATCAACGGCGAACGCACCGAGCCCGACGAGGTCGCACCGCCGTACGAGGAGCCGGCGCCGGCTGACCACGAGTTCGCGCACGAGCCCACCTCGGAGGCCACCTCGCACGAGCACGAGTTCGCGCACGAGCCCACGCCCGAGGCCACCCCGGCCGCCCATTTGTTCGCGCCCGAGCCCGCGATGGAGGCCCCCCCGCACCAGCCCGAGTTCGCGCACGAGCCCACGACCGAGGCCACCCCGGGCGCGCACGGGCACGAGTTCGCGCACGAGCCGGAGACGTCCGCAGGCGGCGACACGCAGCACGGCCAGCAGCCGGACAGCGGGCACGAGTTCGCCTACGAGACCTCGGAGTCCGCGGACAAGCGGACCGACCCGCTCGCCTGAGCACGAGCCCGGCGCGATCATGAGCTCGGCGCGGGAGAGCGCCGCGCTGGTCGCTCTGCTGCAGCTGGGTCGACATTCGCCGGGCCATTACGCGGAGGCGGTGGAGCGAGCCGGCAGCGCTCTGGCGGTGCTCCGGGAGGAGCTGGCCGGCGGTCCGCGCCAGGCAAGCCTCCTCCCCGGGGGCCCGGCACCCGCCCTGCCCGAGGACCCGGCGCCCCTCCTGCACAGCGCCGAAGCCGACATCGGGGCATGGCACCGCGACGGGTTCACGCTGCTCACAGTGCTCGACGACGGCTACCCCCAGAACCTGCGCACCGTCCATGACCGTCCGCCGATCGTCTTCGTGGCCGGGAGGCTCACGCCTCAGGACGCCCGGTCGGTGGCCATCGTCGGTGCGCGGCGAGCCAGCGCCGCCGGCCTCGCCGCGACGGCAGGCATCGCCGACGCACTGGCGACCGGCGGATATGTCGTGGTCTCGGGACTGGCGGCGGGCGTCGATACGGCTGCCCACGAGGCCGCACTGGCCGCCGGGGGACGCACTGTGGCGGTGATCGGTACGGGGCTGCGCCACAGCTATCCGCCGGAGAACGCCGGGCTGCAGCGGCGGATCGCCGCGGAGGGAGCGGTCGTCTCGCAGTTCTGGCCCGACGCGCCGCCCACCCGCAAGAGCTTCCCGCTGCGCAACGCGGTGATGTCCGGCCTGGCGCTGGGCACGGTGGTGGTCGAGGCCTCGTTCCGGAGCGGGGCGCGCCTGCAGGCGCGGCTGGCGCTGGCTCATGGGCGCCCGGTGTTCCTGTGGCGGGCGATCCTGGACGAGCCGTGGGCGCGCGACTTCGCGGCGCGCCCGGGCGTGCACGTGATCGACGAACCAGGGCAGGTCATGCAGACGGTCGAGCGGCTCACGGCCACGGATGCGGTCGGTGAGTAGCCGCCGTGGCCAGCTTCGTCGAGCTGAGCGCGTCCTACGCGAACTTCATGCTGGGCCCGCGGCCTGGGCCCGAGGTGTGCGCGTGCTGCTTCGACCTCACCGATGGCGCGAGGCGCTGCTACCACTGCTCTCACGATGCGGCCTGGGTCGATGCGATGGCCGCGATCTCGTACTCGATCGGGGGGGAGCAGCTCCATCATGCGCTGGCGGGCTACAAGCGCTACATCGGGACGCCCGCGCGCTACTTCACGGCGGGGCTGGCAGCGGTGCTGTGGCGCCATCTGGCCGACCACGAGGCGTGCCTGGCGCGGGCGGCCGCCGTGGATGGGTTCGATGTCGTCACGACCGTGCCGTCCAGCGACGCCGACCGGGACGAGACCCATCCGCTGCACCGGCTGGTCGGCGAGCTCGTCAAGCCGGTCCAGCCGCGGTACGAGCGCCTCCTGCGCCGGACCGATGCGGACGCAGCCGCGCACCGGTTCAATGCTGACCGCTACCAGGCCACGGCCAAGGCGCAGCTCGGCGGGCGAACGGTCCTACTCATCGATGACACGTGGACCACCGGCGCCAACGCACAGAGCGCAGCCGCGGCGCTGAAGGCGGCCGGCGCCGAGCGGGTGGCCACGCTGGTCATCGGCCGGTATGTCAACCGCGGGTGGAGCCACAACGACCGGCAGCTGCACCGTCTGTCCCAGCCATTTGACTGGGGGCAGTGCGCGCTGTGCGCCCGCGAGGGCGCGGGGGCCCACGAGCAACGGCAACGGCGACGGCGACGGCAACGGCGGCCGCTAGGCTCACAGCGCCATGTGGTGGGAGCAGGCGGTCATCTACCAGGTCTACGTCCGCTCATTCCAGGACACCACTGGCGACGGCGTCGGCGACCTGCCGGGCGTGACGCAGCGGCTGGGCCACATCGCGGAGCTCGGGGCGCAGGCTGTGTGGCTCTCGCCGATCTACCCGTCGCCCAATGCGGACTTCGGCTACGACGTGAGCGACTTCCGCGCCGTCGACCCCGGGTTCGGGACGCTGGACGACCTCGACGCGCTGGTCAGCCGCGCGCACGAGCTTGGCCTGAAGGTGGTCCTGGACTTCGTCCCCTGCCACACCTCGACGGCGCATCCCTGGTTCCGCGAGCACCCCGACTACTACGTGTGGGCCGACGCCCCGGTCAACAACTGGCGGGCGGCGTTCGGCGGATCCTCGTGGGGCCACGACGAGCAGACCGGCCGGTACTTCCTGCACTCCTTCTTCCCGGAGCAGGCGGACCTCAACTGGCGCAACCCCGAGGTGCGCGAGCAGATGACCGGCGCGATGCGGTTCTGGGTGGACCGCGGCGTCGACGGCTTCCGGCTCGACGCGCTCGACCGCTTGATGAAGGACCCCGAGCTGCGCGACGACCCGCCGGCCACGCGCCCGTTCGAGCTGCCCGGGGACCCCAAGGACCTGGAGCTCGACCACGTGCACTCGCGCAACGCCCCCGATCTGGGCGACGCGCTCCAGGCGATCCGGCGCGCCGTGGGCGACGTGCTGCTGGTGGGCGAGGTCTACCTCCCGATCGACGAGGCGGCCTCCTACCTGGAGGCCCTCGACGTGGTCTTCAACTTCGAGGAGCTGTTCGGCGTCGGCGACGCAGCCAAGCTGCGCCAGGCGATCGAGGCCGGCATGCGCACCGGGGGCCAGGGCTGGGTGCTCTCCAACCACGACTTCAGCCGCCTCGTCACCCGGGCCGGGCCGGACAACGCCCGGGCCGTCGCCCTGCTCCTGCTCACCCTCCCCGGCCCGGTCTTCCTCTTCCAGGGCGACGAGCTGGGCCTCGCCGACACGGCCATGACGGGCCCCGAGCAGGACCGCAACCACCGCGACCCGTTCCGCACCCCCATGGTCTGGGACACCGAGGCCGAGCACGCCGGCTTCAGCACGGCGCCGCCGTGGCTGACGCCCCTCGACCCACCCCCTCCGGGCGCCGCCCAGCAGCGCGAGGACCCGGCCTCCATGCTCTCGCTCACCCGCGAGGCCATCTCATTGCGCCCCCGACTCGCCGCCGGCGAGTCGAAGCTCCTCCCATCGCCCCCAGGCACCGTCGTGCTGCAGCGCGGCGACCACGTCGTCGCCGTCAACCTGACCCCCACGCCGGCGGCCCTGCACCGCGCCCCGCACGCTCCGGACCAGCTCGTCCTCGAGGCGCGCGCCGGGGACGGCGCCGACCTCACCGCGATCCCAGCCCATGGCGGCTGGGTCGCCCACGCGGCCCCCTGACGCACCGTGTAGGCCGGCCGTCCACGGGGCAGCCCGGCGGTGCCCGAACCGTCCATTGCTGCAACAAACTCGTTTCAGAGGTTTGTGTTTTTCCTGTAGACGGGTAGGCTGCCATCGAGGAAGGGAGAACGGTCGGAGGTGCCGTGAGAGCGCGTGTCAAGGCAGGGCTCACAGGGCTTTCCGCTGCTTTGGTGGCGGGGATCATCGCCGGGTGCGGAGGGTCGAGCGGACCCCCGACTCTGCAGTGGTACATCTTCCCCGAGCCATCGGGATCGTTCGCACACGCAGCTCAGGTCTGCTCCCAGGCCTCGGGTGGCAAGTACAAGATCGCCCTGAACACGCTGCCCACCGACGCAGACGGTCAGCGCCAGGAACTGGTGCGCCGCCTCGCGGCCAAGGACAGCTCCATCGACATCATCGGCATGGACGTGACCTACACGCCCGAGTTCGCCGAAGCGGGCTGGCTGCGGCCATGGGTCGGCGCCAACCGGGCCGCCGCCAGCAAGGGGATGCTCCCGGGACCGCTGGCCACGGCGACGTGGAAGGGCACGATCTACGGCATGCCCGACAACTCCAACACCCAGCTGCTGTGGTACCGCAAGGACCTGGTCCCCACCCCGCCCACGACCTGGGCGCAGATGATCGCGGACGCGGTCAAGCTGGACAAGCAGGGCAAGCCGCACTACATCGAGGTCCAGGGCAAGCAGTACGAGGGCTTGACGGTGTGGTTCAACACGCTTGTCGCGTCCCAGGGTGGCTCGATCCTCAAGGGCCCCTCGACCGTCTCGGTCGGTCCGACGGCGCAGAAGGCGGCGACGATCATCCACCAGCTCGCCACGTCGCCGGCGGCCGACCCGTCGCTGTCGAACTCCGATGAGGGCACTGCACGGCTTGCCTTCGAGAGCGGCTCCGCGGCGTTCGAGCTCAACTATCCGTTCGTGTACCCCTCGATCCAGGCGGACGACCCCAAGCTCGCCAAGCAGATGGGCTGGACCTACTACCCGGCGGTCAACGCGGGCCAGAGCGCCAGGGTGACGATCGGTGGGTCCAACCTCGGCGTCTCGAGCTACTCGAAGTACCCGGAGTTCGACTATGCGGCGATCAAGTGCCTCACCGATGCGACGAATCAGAAGGTTGACGCGGTCAAGGGCGGCCTGCCTCCCACCCTCGCCGCGCTCTACACCGATCCGGCGCTGGCCAAGCCGTATCCGTTCAAGGCCCTCATCGCCAAGCAACTCGCGTCCGCGGGCATCCGGCCCCAGACCCCGGCGTACGCCGACGTGACGATCGCAATCCAGAAGGCGCTTTCGCCGCCCGCATCGATCGACCCCACGTCCGTCCTGAGCACGTTGAACAGCCAGCTCAAGGCGGCCCTGAGTTCAGGAGCCCTGATTTGAGCGCGATACAAGCCACCGGGCAGGGCACCGCAACCGAGCAGACGCCGCGCCAGCGCCACCTGAGCGACCGGGTCAAGGCCGAGCGCCGCCTCGCCTACATCCTCATCGCGCCCGCGGTCATCGTGATGGCGTTGGTGGCGATCTGGCCGATCATCAACACCTTCATCCTCTCGCTCCAGCGCGCGGACCTGCGTTTCCCCCAGGCCAACAAGTTCATCGGCTTCGACAACTACGGCTCTGTGCTCGGCTCACCGTTGTGGTGGGCCGACGTCGCGCACACGCTGATCATCACGGTCTTCTCGGTTTCCCTCGAGCTTGTCATCGGGATGCTGGTAGCGCTGGCCATGCACCGTGTCATCTTCGCCCGCGGCGCGGTGCGGGCCGTCGCGCTGATCCCATACGGGATCATCACCGTCGTCGCCGCCTACTCCTGGCGCTACGCCTTTGAGCTCGACTCCGGGTGGATTCCGGGGCTGTTCGGCATCAAGAGCGACCCGCTGGCCAGCACGACGGGCAGCTACATCGCGGTGATCATCTCCGAGGTGTGGAAGACCACGCCGTTCATGGCGCTCCTCCTGCTCGGTGGTCTGGCGCTCGTCCCTGACGAGCTGCACGAGGCGGCCAAGGTGGATGGGGCGACGACGTGGCAGCGCTTCTGGAAGATCACGATCCCACTGATGAAGCCGGCGATCCTCGTGGCGCTGCTGTTCCGCACGCTGGACGCCATCCGGATCTACGACACGGTGGTGATCTTCAACAACGGGGCTCACAACACCGAGACGCTCTCTGTGCTGGCGTCGAACCAGCTGCTCAATCGTCTCAACCTGGGACTCGGGTCGACCGTGTCGGTGCTGCTGTTCGTCCTCGTGGGGATCATCGCGTTCCTATTCATCAAGGTCTTCGGAGCCGGCGCGAGTCCGACGGGGGGTGACTGATCATGGAGAGCACTTTTCAGAAGCGACTCGGCTGGTCGGGCGCGGTCACTCTGATCGCCCTGTTTGCGCTGATCCCGGTGGTCTGGATCATCTCGCTGTCGCTCAAGGACCCGACCACAATCGGCGACGGCAACTTCTTCCCCACCAAGTTCACGACGGCCAACTACAGCAGCATCTTCAAGCAGTCGATCTTCACCGACGCGCTGCGCAACTCGATCGGCATCGCGCTCATCTCGACGGTGCTGGCGGTGTTCATCGCATGCTTTGCGGCGTACGCGATCGCCCGCCTGGACTTCCCGGGCAAGAACGTCCTCCTGCTCGCCTCACTGGCCATCGCGATGTTCCCGCCGATCTCGCTCGTCGGCCCGCTGTACAACCTGTGGCGCAACATCGGCCTCTATGACACGTGGCCCGGACTGATCATCCCGTACATGACCTTCGCCCTGCCGCTGTCGATCTTCGTCCTCTCGACGTTCTTCAGAGAGATCCCGTGGGAGCTCGAACAGGCCGCACAGGTTGATGGCGCCACGCCGTACCAGGCCTTCGTCAAGGTGATCGCCCCGCTGGCTGCTCCGGGGATCTTCACCACGGGCATCCTGGTGTTCATGATCTGCTGGAACGACTTTGTGTTCGCGTCGACGTTGACGTCGACGAACTCGGCCGAGACGGTGCCCGCGGCGATTGCGGCCTTCCCCGGCGCCTCGCAGTTCACCGAGCCAATCGGCACGATCGCAGCGGCCGCCGTGGTCGTGACGATCCCGGTCATCATCATCGTGCTCGTGTTCCAGCGCCGGATCGTCGCCGGCCTGACTGCGGGCGCCGTCAAGGGATAAGGAGAGCTCTCATGGCTGAGATCGAACTGGAGCACATCACCAAGCGCTACGGCGACGGCTTCGAGGCCGTCAAGGACCTCAACCTGGAGGTCTCCAACGGCGAGTTCATGATCCTCGTCGGGCCGTCCGGATGTGGCAAGTCGACGGCGCTGCGCATGGTCGCGGGGCTCGAGGACATCACCGCCGGCGAGCTGAAGATCGGCGGCAAGCTGATGAACGACCGGGCGCCGAAGGATCGGGACATCGCGATGGTGTTCCAGAACTACGCCCTGTATCCGCACATGACCGTCCGCGAGAACATGGGCTTCGCGCTCAAGCTGGCCAAGACCCCGGAGGCGGAGATCAATCAGAAGGTGTCCGACGCGGCGAAGATCCTCGACCTCGAGCCGCATCTGGACCGTAAGCCGGCCAACCTCTCCGGTGGTCAGCGCCAGCGCGTCGCCATGGGCCGAGCGATCGTGCGCAACCCGAGCGCCTTCCTGATGGACGAGCCGCTCTCCAACCTTGACGCCAAGCTGCGCGTCCAGATGCGCACCGAGATCGCCCGTATCCAGCAGCGGTTTGAGACGACGACGATCTACGTCACCCACGATCAGACCGAGGCGCTGACGCTGGGTGACCGGATCGCGGTCATGCGCGCAGGCCTCCTGCAGCAGGTGGGTCCGCCGAGCGAGCTCTACGGCGCCCCGAAGAATCTGTTCGTCGCCGGATTCATCGGCTCGCCGTCCATGAACTTCCTGCCCGGGGAGATCGACGGCGAGAGCATCAAGACCCCCATCGGCACGATGAGGATCCCGGACGTGGTCCGCAGCCGGCTGCAGTCCGGACCCGGCGGCGGCCGCGGCGGTGTGATCGTCGGCATGCGCCCGGAGGACTTCGAGGACGCCGGGGTCGTCGGCGACAAGGGGAGCGGCCTCACCTTCAAGGCCAAGATCGACGTCCTGGAGTCGATGGGCTCGGAGTTCTACGCCTATTTCGTCGTTGAGTCCGAGCGCGTGTCGAGCCGCGAGCTCGACGAGCTGGCCAGCGACGCCGGCGCAGCGGATCTCCCCACCCAGGAGGGCAGCCAGATCACCGCTCGCCTGGACGCGGCGAGCACCGTGCGCCAGGGCCAGGAGACCGAGCTCTGGTTCAACACCGAGCACATCCACCTGTTCGACCCCGAGTCGGGTCAGACCCTGCTGGGCACCGATGGCGCCGCGGCCGCCGGCGCTGCGCCTCCCGCGCCGCCGGCGCCGTCCACGCCCCCCGCGTAACCCGCGCCCACCGCAACCAAGCGACAACGGGGCCGCCTCTGGGCGCCGCTAGAGTCGGACGCCCATGCCCGGTCCGCCGCGCTCCACCGGGTCGCCCGGCTTCGACGCACAGACCGACTTTCTCCGCGCGCGACGGCGGGCCGCGCTGGGCGCAATGGTGGCCCGCCTGCGCGGCGAGCCCGATGACGTTCGCGTCGTGCTGCCCTACGAGGAGGTCGTGGCGGCGCTGGGCTACGTCAGCGAGCACTCCGCCGGCAGCGCGGTGGTCCCCCTTGACGCGATCGTCGGCACCGTCGACCGCGGTCGCGACTTCGATCGCAGCTTCCGCCCCACGACCGGGCGCGTGCGCTCACGCTGGGAGCACATCGCCACGGCGATGCGGCGCGGCGAGGCGATGCCCCCGGTGGACCTGGTCCGCATCGGCCAGATCTACTTCGTCCGCGACGGCCACCATCGGGTGTCGGTGGCCCGCGCGCTCGGCCGTGCCGACATCGACGCCAGGGTCACGGAGGTCGTCACGCGCGTGGGCGCCGAACGCGCCATCACGCTCGAGGAGCTGCCGGTCAAAAGCCATGAGCGGGTGTTCTTCGAGCGCGTCCCGCTGCCCGACAACGCGCGGAGCGAGATCAAGCTCACCGACCCCTGGGACTTCGGGCGGCTCGCCGAGGCGGTGGAGGCGTGGGGCTTTCGCACCATGCAGGATCGCGGCGAGCCGATCAGCCGGCGGGAGACCGCCTATCTGTGGCTGGAGAACGAGTACCGGCCGGTCATCGAGATGCTCCGGGGCGCCGACCTGATCGGCACCACCACCGAGACCGAGGCCTACATGCGGGTGAGCGCGGCGCGCTACCGGCTGCTGCGCAGCCACTCGTGGGACGAGGAAGTGCTCGCCGCGGTGGTCGACGAGCTCTCGCGCAAGAACCGGCGGCGGCGCAAGACCGACCTCACCGAACCCTGAGACGGGTCAGCGCCACCAGGCACCGAGCACGCGACGCCAGTTCTCCCAGGCGACGGCGTCCAGGTCCGCGTCACTGAAACCGGCGTCGCGCAGTGCGTCCAGCAGCTTGGGCAGGCCGGCGACGTCGCCGAGGTCGGCCGGGATCCCGGTGCCGTCGAAGTCCGAGCCCAAGGCCACGTGGCGCACCCCGAGGCGCTCAGCCACATAGGCGGCATGCTGGGCGATGACCGCGAGCGGCGTGTCCGCGTCGTCCTTCAGATCGGCGCGGATGAACTGGCAGCCGTAGATGATCCCGACGAGCCCATCGGAGGACCCGATGGCATCGAGCTGCTCATCGGTGAGGTTGCGGGTGGTCGCGGCGAGAGCGTGGACGCCGGAATGGCTGGCCACCAGCGGCCCGGGCTCGGCGCGCGCGACGTCCCAGAAGCCCTTCTCATTGAGGTGGCTGAGGTCGACCATGATCCCCAGCTCGGCGCAGCGCTTGACCAGGGCGTGCCCGGCCGGGGTCAGGCCCGGGCCGGTGTCGGGACCGGCGGGAAAGATGAACGGGACGCCGTGGCCGAAGGCGTTGGAACGGCTCCACACCGGTCCCAGCGACCGCAACCCTGCTGCGTACCAGTGCTCGAGCGCCTCGAGCTCGGGGTCGATGGCCTCGGCGCCCTCGATGTGCAGGACCGCGGCCGGTGGTCCGTCGTCATCGCCGCGGACGGCGTCCAGGTCCGAGACCGCACGCGCGATCCTCACGTGGCCGGCGCGCTCGAGCGCCGCGAGCCGGCCGGCCGCGCGGGTTGCGGAGGCCGCCGCCTCGAGCTGTGAGATCGGTTGCGCGGACGCGTATTCACGAACCCCGTCGCCGCGCTCCACCAGGGTCCACTCGAAGTTCGGGGACTCGGTGAACACCGCGAAGATGGCACCGCGCAGGCCCCCCGCGCGCATGCGCGGCAGATCCAGGTGGCCTCCCTCGCGGCCGGACACGAGCCCGGCGTGGTCCTCCCGGGTGAGCGCGTCGTTGTGACCGTCGAACACAGCAGTCATTGCAGCGACGCTATCGGTAACCTCCGGCTCGGGAAGCTACACGCGCGTAGCTCATGGCACGCCCCGATCGTCACCGGATGAACCCGCAGCCGCCCACGGACGCCGCCAAGACCCGCCGACGCTATGCCCCGCGGATGGCGCCGGAGAAGCGGCGAGAGCAACTCATCGACGCCGCGCTGACCGTGATCATCGAACAGGGCTACGAGGGCGTCTCGATCGAGTCCATCGCACGCATGGCCGGCGTCACCCGCCCGGTCATCTATGACCACTTCTCCAACCTGGGCCGCCTGCTGCAGGCGCTCATCGAGCGCGAGGAGGCCTATGCGCTCGCGCAACTCGACGACGTGGTGCCGTCGGCGCCTCAGTCAGCGGGCGATCCTGCCGCCATGTTCGCCGCCGGCGTGCGCCGCTTCCTCGATGCGGTGGCCAGCCGTCCCAATACCTGGCGCATCATCCTGCTTCCGCCCGAGGGCACCCCGGCGATCGTGCGCGAGCACGTGGAGACCAACCGTGCCCGGCTGCTGGCGCGGCTGACCGAGTTCGTGCGCTGGGCCGTGAAGCAGGCCGGGATCCAAGCCGATCTCGACATCGAGATCTGCGCCCGGGCGATTCTGCGGCTGAGCGAGGAGGCCGGCCGGATGGTGCTGACCGACCCCGAGCGCTTCTCGCCCGAGCGCTACGAGCGCTTCGCCCGCACGGTCATGGAACTCATCTGGTCACGTCGCTGAGGGCGCTTTAAGGCACGACGGGGACCCGCTTCCAGGGTCCCCGTCGCCGCCGATCGTCCTGTGGAGCGCCCACGGCCGGGTTGGACGCCGCCCCAGGAAGATCACTTGCGACCTGCTCAAACCCGCACCGGTGAGCAAAGTTGCGAGGATTCGTCACATGACCAGCACGGCGATCGGAACGAACTGGTCGGGCAACTATTCCTATCGCGCCCGCGCGTTGCATCGCCCGCAGACGGTGCAGGAGCTACGGGAGATCGTGGGCAGTGCTCGGGCGCTTCGAGCGCTCGGCTCACGGCACTCGTTCACGTCCATCGCCGACAGCGCCGAGCTGGTCGCGCTTGACCGGCTGCCCGGCGAGATCGAGGTGGACGGGGCGGCCCAGGCGGTCACGGTGCCCGGGCGCACCACCTACGCGGAACTCGCGCAGGCGCTGAATCGCCAGGGCCTGGCGCTGCACAACATGGCGTCGCTGCCACACATCTCGGTGGCGGGCGCGATCGCCACCGCCACTCACGGCTCCGGCGATCTGCACGGCAACCTGGCCACCGCGGTGCGGGCCGTCGAGATGGTGGACGGGCGCGGCGAGCTCCAGACCGTGGCTGCCGGCGATCGGGATTTCGAGGGGGTCGTCGTCGGGCTGGGCGCGCTCGGGATCGTGACCCGGGTGACCCTGGCCGTGCACCCGTTCTACGAGGTACGCCAGCGCGTCTTTCAGGGGGTCGGGTGGGACCGGCTGTTCGCGCGCTTCGACGAGATCTACAGCGCCGGCACCAGCGTCAGCGTCTTTCATCTCTGCGGCGATGTGACCGAGCAGGTGTGGATCAAGCGGCGCGTCGATGGCCCAGCTGGCGCGGATGACGGCGACCTGGAGGCGCTGCTGGGCGTCCGCGCGGAGGCGGCGGAGCTGCATCCGGTGCTCGGCGGTGACCCCGTCAACTGCACCGAGCAGCAGGGGGTGCCCGGGCCGTGGTCAGAGCGCCTCCCCCACTTCCGCTCCGGCTTCCTGCCCAGCTCGGGCGAAGAGCTCCAGTCCGAGTTCTTCGTGGGGCGCTCGGATGCCGCGGCCGCGGTCGAGGCGGTCCGCGGACTCGCCGGTGAGATCGTCCCGCTCCTGCTCATCTCCGAGCTGCGGACGATCGCGGCCGACTCGCTCTGGCTCAGCCCCCACCACGGGCGCGACTCGTTCGCGCTTCACTTCACGCTGGCGCCGCCGGCCGGCCGAGGTCGAGGCGGTGGTCGCCAGGATCGAAGCCGCCCTGGCGCCGTTCGCCGCCCGGCCGCACTGGGGCAAGGTGTTCACCGCCGGGGCCGAGACGATCGCTCCGCTCTACCCGCGCATGGACGAGTTCCGGCGGCTGCGCGATCGCCTGGACCCAGAGGGGACGCTCGTCAACGACTGGCTGGGTGAGAAGGTGCTCGGCGGCGCGTAGGCGTCATCGCAGCGGGCTTGGCATACTGATCGTTCCCCCTCGGGGGCGTAGCTCAGTTGGTTAGAGCGCCGGCCTGTCACGCCGGAGGTCGCGGGTTCGAGTCCCGTCGCTCCCGCTTCACCCTGGCCTGTAGATGCTGGCGATTTGGCCGCTCCGTGCCGGGAGCGCGTCTTCATCGCCGGTCCGGGCAACGGTCCCGGGCAACGTATGGTGGCCGCTGCCTTTCTTCAGATGCATGATCTGGTTGTCCGGGTGCCTGTCATCCCGTAGCTCATCCACTTGCGATGTGTCGACGGGCTCGGATGCCCGTCGACAAATCGCAAGTACCGCGACAGGGACCTCCGGATCACCACCGGCCGTGTAGGTCTCGCCACGCTTTCACGGAGCCCGCCCTACTGGCTGGACGAAGCGCGGTCTTGCCTTTGATCCCCGCAGACGCACGGCGGCGATCGGAGAGATCGGCGTCAGTCAGTCGACGAGATGCAACTGCCGGTCGGCGTTCCGCTCGACCGATCGTCTGATCGTGACCGAACCGTCATAGATCTCGGGCTCGTGGAACGCGTGCATGAGCTTGTGGTGCGCCCGGTGGCGCAGCGCTTGGTGCTCGTAATGGACGGCGGTTGCGTACTCGGCCGGATCTGAGGGGCGTTCCTCGGGGAGCCGGCGTGCGAGGATCTGTCGAGCTGCCCAGGCATACACGGCGTTCGCAGCAGCTTCCACCTCGAGCATCCGGAACGGGGTGTATTCGGCGACGCGTTTCTTGCTGTAGCCGCCACGGCGGGCGGCCTTTTCGAGTTCACGGAATTCTTTGCGGCCTTCGTAGACGGTGACAACGCCGGTCTCGGGGTCAAACTCGGCCTCGATCACCTGGTCTTCGTCTTTGCGAGCGATCTCCCGCACCCAGCCGGAGGCGCGATGGCGGACGACAATCACCTCCAAGACGGCTTGATGTTGGCTCGCGGTAGCGGTGACGCTCAGACGGGAGCCGGGTTCGACGGTGACCTTCGTGCGGATGCTGCCGGCGATCGCGGACAGCCCGCGTGCACCGGGCTCGGGGAAGGTGTCGGTGCGCAGCGACATCGTGAGGCCTGGGTCGGTATCGATCTCGATCGGGGTGCCGGCAGCAATGAAGGCTGGGTTGGCGTGGATCGTGATCGTGCGCTGCTCGCCGGGGTGCATCCGGATCGGCGACTGCTTGAACAACAGCGCCGGGACCGATGCATGCTCGGAAGGTTGCTCGTCGCCGGGCTCGCGCTCATCGATATCGAGTGTCTCGGCTTTGTTCTCCGGCTCCCCAGTGTCGTGAGGGGCGCCGCTGGCGGGGGCAGTGCCAGGCTCGCGTCCGCTGGAGCCGGGGTGGTCAAACGCGGCCTTAAGTACGTCATTGAGCGCGCGCAGCCCGACCTGGTCGCGGGCGGTGATCGCGCGGGCGGTGCCGATCAGGTGGGCGCCGGCGCGGCGTTCCTCGTCGGCCACAATCGGCTTCAGCACGCGGTCGATCGCCGCGTACAGGCGTTTCACCATCGAGTGGTGCTCGTTGAGTCCGGAGCGGTCGACCTTGACGACGAGTTCAGGCCGGGGCGCTCGAGCGCCCGACGCTGTAGCGTTTCGATCGCCTCGCACACGATCTGCCCGTAGAGGTGCCGGGCGCCGGGTCGACCTTCGTAGCCGGCCAAGGTGGTTTCGTGGGCGGCGCGGCCGGAGCAGATCGTCAGCCGCCTCGGCGGGTCGCGCGGGAGAATCCCCGACCGACAGCGCCTCCGCCGCTCGCCGGACCGTGACGTGGGCACTCACGCCGGGCATCACATCGACCTTGTCGTCGAACAACACGGGCCGCTCTGGATCCGGCTCCGGTGCTGGGTAAGCGACAAGCTCAAGCGGCGCGCCCGGAAGATCGAGATACACCCCGCGGCAAGGGTCCTCGAGGATCGGACGCAGCTGTACAAGCTGGGAGACCAGTGTCCGCAGTCGGCCGGCTGCTGGGAGGCGCGGGTTGGCAAGCGGGACTGTCACCCGCGTCCCCGACTTGGTCAGCCCGAGGGCACGGAGATCCTCGGGCCGGCTGCGCCGTCGCGCACGTGCACAAATGCAAACGGGTCATCTCCTGGGGCGGGAAAGAACCATGACTCGACTAGCCGTCCATCGCGAATGCCCTCGATCCGTCCAGCGCCCTGCGCGAGCCACACGTCGCGCAGACCACGGCCGAACAGTCCACGCTGGCCGTTCTTCGGCGGTGCGACGCCCAGCGCGCCGAGTCGCTCGTCGACGAGATCGGCGTGAATGCCCTCTCCGTCATCGGTGCAGCGCAGCTCGTGCTTCCAGCTCGTCAGGGCCGGGGAGCGCAGGGGTCGCAACCGCTCGCGCCAGCTCTCCAGAAACTGAGGGTCAGGATCACCGAACGCGAGTACGATGCGCCCGTGATCCCGACCCGACGCGCTGATCGCGGCATCGGCGTTTGTCACGAGCTCGGGGATGATCTGCACGAGGTCGACGCCACCCTGAGCGAAGTTCTCGCGGAAGTAGCGGCCGCGGGCTCGTCCGACCCGCACCTGTCCAAGATCAAACGCGACGCTTGTGCTCACCCATAGCAGTATCTCAGCGTGGGAAGCGGCCGCGGCGCAGCCTGGGGACTGGTGTTATCTCAACGCCGCAGAGGCTGCGGCCCCGGTTGCTGCTGCTCCGATCCCCCGAGTAAGGCATCGCCCCAGACCGAGGCTCCTAAGCTCGACCATCCCTACCGTGGCAAAGCGCACGTCGGATCGGACGTCGGTGAACAGGCGAAGGCGATCGTGGAGAGCTGCGCATCCGGAGGCCGCTTGTCGCCGGAACCAGGGCGGACGCGCCGGCGTGCTGAGACGCGCGGTTGCATAGGCGCGCGGCGATGGCCGCAATCTCGACTTTGGCGAGGAGCGCGCTGCTCGCCAGTGGGTGTGAGTTCCTGCCATTGCGTCGGCGCGCTACTTGCCGGTGGTGCGAGTGCTCTTGTCGGACGGGCGGCCTCCGATCGGGTGGACGGGCGCGAGCAGCGGCTGTTGGCTGGCTCAACGCCGCCGCTTCTTTGTGAGCCTCATGAGGGGCGCGGTCATGAGCCGTGGCAGCAGTCGGGGGCCTGGAACGACTCGCAGGCCGAGCTGCTCGAACATCGTGAGCGTGTCCATCTGGAACCAGTGCTCGGCGGCCTTCCCGTCAACCATCCGGCTGATCTCGAGGCCGGAGAAGCGGACCTTGCGGCCGGTCGGTGGCAGGCCGCGGAAGTGCCCGGTGTGGGTTCCGGTGAACAGGATCCGCTGCGCGTTCATCTTCTCATCGGCCACGGTGTCCTGGACCTCGAGGTGCAGGTCGGGGAATCCGTCGAGGAAGGTGGCTGAGGAACGCGACCCACGCGGCGCTGTCGAGCGCGGGGAGGTGCATGCTCTCGGGGGCGTAGCCGATGTAGTCGGCGGTTCGCGCGTCGGCCTCGCCCTCGTTGTCGCGGGCGTTGAAGGCGTCGACCCAGCGGCGGGCGGCCAGCCTGTTCTCGGTCGACGCGGATTTGCTTAGGGTCTCGATGGTCATGTTGTGTCTCCTTCGGAGTCAGGCCGGGATGCCGGGAGGGCCGAGGATCTCCAGGCCGTATTCGGCGGCCGTTTTCATCACCAGTTCCATGTCGGGCGGCGTTGGGGGACCGGGCGGGAGCTCCGGCCCGGGGGCGGGCTCGGCCAGCGCGCGGACGAAGCCCGCGAAGTCGCCCGGCTCGGTGACCAGGAGGAACCGCGCCAGCTCGGAGCTCACGATGAACGTGTGCGGGATGTCGCGCGGCCCGAGGACGAACGAGCCGGCCGGTGCGACGTGGGTCTCGCCGTCGACCCAGATGGTGAGCTCACCTTCGAGGACGTAGAACCACTCGTCCTCGTTGTGGTGGACGTGGAGCGGCGAGCCGCTTCCGCGTGGGGCGGTCTGCTCGGTGACCATGGCGCCGTCGCCGGCTGCCTTGATCGTGGTCAGTCCGCCGAAGAACCAGAGGTGCTCGCCGGTGCCGGGCTGCTGTGCGATGGGGGTGAGGGTTGTCATGTGCGCAGCATGCTCCGCGCGGCTCTGCGCGGCCATCCCCCGCGCGCGGGGATCTTTCTTGCAGGCGGTGCGAGACTGGGGGCGATGGCACGGTCCGTCGCAGCGCTGATTGATGAGATCGATCTCCTCGCGTCCAGGGGACTGCCGCGCAAGGAGTTCTTCGCCGAGCTCGCTCCGAGGGTCCGCACGGTGGTCGACAACGACGCGAGCTGCTGGCACACGCTCGACCCGCACACGCGTCTGCTGACCAGCGACGACCCCGCGGAGCTGATCGGCCGCGGGATCTTCACCCCGGAGCAGGCCCCCGGCGCCGGCGAGCTGATCATCCGCAGCGAGTACATGATCGACGACGTCAACACGTTCGCCGGGCTCGCCGCCAAGCGGGTGCCGGTCGGGATCCTCGACCACGCCACCCGCGGCAATCCCGAGAGCAGCCCGCGCTACCGCGATCTGCTCCTGCCGTCCGACATCCCGCACGAGCTCCGTGCCGCATTCGTGATCCGCGGGCGCGTGTGGGGCGCTGTCCACATCGCCCGCCGCGCGTCGAGCGGACCGTTCCAACCGAAGGACGCCGACGCGCTCGCCGCGATCACCGGCGCGGTCGCGCGTGGGATCCGCACGTCGCTGCGCTTCGACGCGGCCCGGCGCGTCAACGGGCTCGAGGCGCCCGGCCTCGTCGTCCTCGGCCCCGGCGACGAGGTGGAGATGATCACCCCGCCGGCCCGCGAGCTGCTCGCCTCGATCGCCGCCAGCGACATCCCCTACACCGACGACGACATGCCCGCCGCGGTGCTCTCCCTGGCAGGGTTCGTCCGCAGCGCACCCCACGCCGCCCAGGGCGGCGCGAACGTCGTCACCGTGCCGGCCGATGACGGCTGGGTGACCCTCCACGCGTCCCGCCCGGGCTCGGCGTCCGACGGCCGCGTGGCGATCGTGATCGAGCGCGCCAGCGCGGCCCGCTCAGCGACCGTCCGCCTGGAGGCGTTCGGCGCCACCGCCCGCGAGCGTGAGGTCGCGACGCTCCTCGCACGCGGGCTGTCGCGCTCCGAGATCGCCGAGTCGCTGGTCCTCTCTCCGCACACGGTCGAGGACCACACCAAGAGCCTCTACAACAAGGTCGGCGTCGCTTCGCGCCAGGAGCTCGTCGCCCGGGTATTCCTCGACGAGTACCTCCCCGAGGTAGCCCAGAGCACGCCGCTGACCTCCCGAGGACGCTTCGACCGCGTCTAGCGTCCGAGTGCACACAGCCGGATGCGCCGGAACGGCTGACTTCGTAACGCCTTCGCGACGAAGGGCTCGTCCGTCGGGACCTCTACGTCGCCGCAAGCGGGGCGCAGGAGCACGCCCCCGGAAAAGGCGCGCTACTTATGCAGCGCGTCGGCGCCCGCCGGCTCACACGGTGCCGCTGTGAGCCTCGGATCGGCAAAAGCGATCGCGCGTGGCCGAGCTGGCCCGGACGATCCAGATCGTGGCGATGCGCTCGTCCACCCTGCGTAGCCCCAGCGAGTCCCATGTCGCCGACGCGATCACGCAAGATCAGGTTCCGAATGGACCGAAGCGATCGTGAGCGAGATGCGCGGGTTCCGCGCTGAGCGGGGCTGTCGCTGAGGGGTAGTGAGGTGCTTGTCGTCGTGGCGTGCAGGAGCCCGAGATGTCGGGCGGAACGCGCCTGCCTGTGCTCAGGTCCCGCACCGACGGTGGCTGCTCGGCGCCTCAGGCGGCGCGGTCCTGGCCGCGTTCGCCGTCAACTATCGAGCGAAGGGCGGCCACGTGTCCGTCGAACGCCGAGGCTCCGGCCGGGGTGAGCCTGGCACGGACCCGGCGGCGGTGGTCGCGCACAGGCCGCTCGATCTCCACGTACCCGGCATCCTCGAGGGTTGAGAGCTGCTTGGACAGCGCCGAATCAGACAGGGCGAGCTCGTCGCGCAGGAACGCGAACTCCGCCCAGTCCACGGCCGACAGCAGAGCGACGAGTGACAGCCGAGTGCCGGGATGGATCAACTCGTCGAACTTTGCCGCCGTCATCGCCCGGTCGTTCGTGCCGCGCGGCGCCGGACGGCGGCGATCAGCTGGGGCCGTCCGAGCACGATGATCGTGGCGATGAAGATGCTCGCGATCGTGACCGGGTGGCGCGCGCCGTCGGCCTGCGCGGCCAGCGCGAGCCCGACGGTGAGGCATCCCAGGGCGGCCACGCTGCCGACGACGATTCGCGCCGTGTCTCGGCCGACGAGCTCGGCCCGGACGCTGACGCGCTGGGTTCTGCGCCGGCCGCTGGCCGCTCTCGTCGCGACGGATGCATGGACCGCACCAAACGCGAGGGTGGCCGCCGCGGTGGCCCAAGGATGCTTGAGATCGGTGATTACGCCGAGGGCGATCCAGCCCAGCGCGAGCCCCCACCAGTACCAGCGGGGAAGCCCGATCTCGTCGATGACGCGCAGGCGGCCGCGCTCGACCGCATCCAGGGCCAGGCGCGCCTGGTCCGGTGTTATCGGAGCTTCCATGTCGGTTCCTTTCACAAACTTCAGTTTCCTACCGGGAAAGTGGACGGTAGACTTTCCAGACGGGAAAGTCAAGGCCGTCAGCCAGCTCGCGACACCCCGGCGGCCGGATCACGCGCACCTCGACGCGCGATCGCATTCGTCCCCACCAGGCTCTCCGCCGCGCAACCGCCCTGGCGACCAGGGCTTGGCCCGCCAGGCACCGAACCACGTGATCGCCTCCGTAAACCAGAGCTCGAGTGCCGTCTGATCAGGGCGTCCCATGTGACCAATGACGACGGAGCAGCAAGCCCGAGTTCTCCTGACGAAGTACCGCAATGTCGTGCCGGGTCCACCACCGATCCTGCGTGATCTGCCCGAGGACGAGCTCATCGCGGATCAACGACAGACCGAGCTCGTAGCGGCCTCCTCCGATGAAGACAGCAGGGAAACGCAGATAGTCGGCAACGTCATTCGCGGGTGGCTGGGTCACGAACTCCGCAACCGGCGCTTCGCTCGCGAGTTTCCGGGCCTCGTTTAGTTACAGCAGCGCTTTTAGCTCAAGGCGTCGCCAGAAAGGGATCACAGGCTCGAGCTCAGGTGGCACGGGCGCTACCGCGGCTTCAGACTTCCCTGTGCGTGGCGGGTCCCGTGTCGGTGTTTCCCTGTGCGTGCCGGGTCCCGTGTCGGTGTTTCTGCGCATCGGTGTGATAGGCCGCGCTGGCCCGCGGCCCCACGAACGCCGATTTGGCAAGCGGCCGTCGATCAGCCCCGGCGAGAAGTTCTCGACCCGCGGGGATCATCGGCTCGGGCCGCTGATGCACGGCTTGGATGATCTCGGTGTTGTCGATGCCGCGCAGGTACCTCGAGGTGATCGCGAGGTCGGCGTGCCCGAGTTGTCGCTGGCCGAGGAGGCGTCTACACGTCCCTGCGTCCACGGTGGTATGAGCAGGCACCTTGGCGGCCACCAGAGTGCGACCACATGCCATCAGAACACTGCGCGATGAATCCGACCCCGTACGGGAAGTAGGGGATGCACGCGTGCGTCGAGCAGAACTGCGCGTCGGTCGAGTGACTGTAGGAGCCCGGCCCTTCGACAGAACTGCCACAACTCGCGACCATCACCGCCGCCACACTCGCGACGATGCAAGCGAGGAGGACCCGTCTCGCGGTCGGGCCTAGTCGAAGCCTCCAAGACATGATGCTTAGTCATCGGCCGTGGGACAGGGACGCTCAAGACCTCTCTGACGAGATTCTTAAGCAGTCGCCTGGTGAGCCGAACGCAGACGTTTGCAGAGGCCGAACCGCTGTCCGTAGCATACGGACGCGGGTAACCGCTCCGTCGCCGATGCGATCGCGTACCGCGCGGCCTACTCAGATGAAAGCGATCGTGATGTCTGCCAGGCCCCAGAAGTCCGTACCGCTTTGCGTCTTATGGGCTGAGCTTTCGCGACGAGGCACGCTTGTGCGCACACATCGGCGGCCCGAGCCCGCACCGCACCTCAGAGGAAGGCTTCCGGCCAGAACTGCTGCGGCACCAGGGAATAGATCTGCTCGAGGGCAGCGAAGTCCGGTGCGATGAAGTTGGCCACGTACTGACTCCAGACGTACTCGACGCCAGCGTAGGTGAAGTACTCGTAGCAGTAGCCATTTCCGGGGTTGTACTCGCCGTACGGGTGCTGGTAGATGTACGACACGGCGTCTGCGTAGACGAGCGTTTCCGCCGGGATGAAATCGAGGCACAGCATTTCCAACTGGGTGAGCGACGCGTTGGTGTATCCGCTGACCGTGACGGTTTCGGGCGGGACTCCCTCTAGCGCCACAAGGCTGCTGTCCGTTTCGCCGCCGATTACCACGGACGTTATGCCGCCGGTCAGGGTGCGGCTGAACGCCGGATTGACCTTGGCCGGGTTGGCGATCGGGTCGTGATCGTAGTCCTGCGGGACGGGTGACTGGACGCCGGTGGCGATGCTGTTGTAGTCGCCGATGATGCTGGTCAGCGTGATGCCATCCCCGTCGTTGTCGTTGTCGGTGACCGCTGTCTGGGGGGTGCTCGTCACGGTCGGCGGCGGGGTTCCTGAACTTGGCGGCGGCGGTGGCGCGGCCGGTGGCGTCGGCGTCGCAGCTGGCGGCGGAGCAGTTGGCATAGGCGCCGGATACGTCCGGCACTTTTGCCGGTGGCCCGGCTTGCGCACGCACTTCTCCACGAGCCGGTGGTTGCGGTAGAACCTGCAGGTGCGTGTGCCGCGGTGATGCGAGCGCGACCACGTGCATTTGGTGGTGGTCTGCGACGACGCTGCCGAAGCGGCCTGGCCCGTGCCTGCGACGGCGCTCGCGAACGCGAGTGTCAGCACGCTCGCTAGCCCGATGCGCCTAGCGATGGTCATTCTGTGATCCCTTCTGACGGGTACGCCTTAGCGGGTTGTTCCGCCTGGCGCGATTGCCCCTTCGCGTCCGTCGGGTTTGGTCCTACAAGCGAATCCTCGCACCAATAGTAAGAAGATGCAAGTTTGGTTAGGTTTAGTATGGGACCTGGGCGCGACGGGTTCGGTCGCCCGCGCGTCCGGGCGCGTGAGAGGCCCGCGGCGAGGGTTGGGAGGGGTGCTAGGCAGAGCCTGCTAGCACTGATCGTGCTGTGGTCCGGGGCGGCTACGCGTGCGGACGATCCCTAGCGCGGCAAGGCACTCGTGCACCGTCTGCGCCGACGCCCGAGCGCTTCGTCGCCGACGCGATCGTCCGCTTGAGATGGCCCACGACGCGAATGCGATCGCCGACATGCTGGTCGGCGCCCATGCACGACAGCAGTTGCCGGCGGTCGACACACTGTCTCGTAGCGCTTCCGGGATCCCGCGGCGGGATCATCTCTGTGGGATTCGATAGGGCCGTGCCGCCGGGGCCAAGCAGCATTCGGCGACCGATCTATCCATAGGGCAATTGCCCTATGGCCCTCGAGCCTGCTCGAGCACATACTCGCGCCTAGCCTCGGCGTCGTTCGGAGACGCCGGAAACGTAAAGGAGGACCGGGATGCTCCTGGCAACGACCACGGTCGAGGACTTCGACCGTTTCACGCGTGTCTTTTCCACCGCGGGCGCTGACAAGCGCAAGCAGCATGGCTCAAAGGGCGCGCTCGTGTTCCGCGACCCCAACGAGTCAGACCGGGTGTGGGTGATCTTCGACTGGGACCTCGACGGATGGCACAGCTTCGCTTCAGATCCTGATGTCCCGGCGATCTTGCAGGAGGCCGGGCACAAGACCCGGCCGCAGGTGCCGGAGCTTAGCGGCCACTACGAGGCGTAGGAGCGACGTCATGCGAGAAGCAATCAAGGTCGGCGTCATCGCCGACCAGACGGGTGCCCTCTCGATCCTGGGCGTCCCTCAGGCGAACACCGCGATGCTCGTGGTGGACGAGCTCAATGCGTCCGGCGGCCTCTTGGGCCGTCCGGTCCAACTGCTCGTCGAGGACAGCGCCACCGACGATGCGCAGGCGGCCGCGGCCGCGGCGAAGCTGGTCCAGGATGATCACGTCGCCGTGCTCCTGGGCGGCATCTTCAGCTCGACTCGGGAGGCCATCAAGGAGCCGGCGGTGGTGGAGGGCGAAACGCTCTACATCTACCCCGAGCAATACGAGGGGCAGGAGTATCACCCGCTCCTGTTTTGCACCGGCGCCGTTCCCGCGCAGCAGGTCGAGCCGCTCATCCCGTGGGTCATGCAGCACACCGGGGCTCGGACGTTCTACCTGCCCTCGGCGGACTACATCTGGCCGCGCGTGATGAACCGCAAGGTTCACGAAGTCGCGTCGGCCAACGGCGGCAAGATCGTCGGAGAGGAGTACTTCCCCGTCGATCACGCCGACTGGGGCCCGACGGTCGACAGAATCAACGAGAGCGCCGCGGACGTCGTGTTCAACACGACCGTCCCCCCCGGTTGCGTCCCGTTCCTCGAGGCGCTGTGCGAGTCCGGCTTCACCAAGCGTGGCGGACGTGTCATCACCACCTACATCGAGGAGAACCTCGTCGCGGCGCTGCCGTCCGAGCACGTCGAGGGGCTGTACGGGTGCATCGACTACTACCAGTCGGTGAGCGACCCGTTCAGCAAGGAGTTGCTCGGCCGGTACAACCGGCGTTTTCCGCACGGCCCGCAGTTCAGCGCCGGGAGCGGGTGCACGGGCATGTACCGCGGGCTGAAGCTCTGGGAGGCCGCCGTCACGGAAGCCGGCTCGCTCGACCAGGCTGCAGTCGTCGCGGCGCTCGACCACGCGAAGATCGACGCGGGTCCCGGAGGGCCGGCCGAGATGGTGCCCGGCCAGCACCACGTGCGACTGAACGTGTACATCGCTCAGGTGCACAACAGCAGGCTCGAGGTGGTCGAGAGCCTGGGAGCGATCGACCCCAACGAGCAGGTGCGAGCAGTGGCGTAGACACGGGCGCCAACCGATGGAAGGGAAGCCGCTGCCATGGCGGCTTCCCTTTCCGGGCGACACAGACTTGCGCCGGCGCCCGGCGCGGGCATAAGATCGACGCATGGCGCACGACGGCCACGGTCCGTCGGCAGCACGATCCTCTGGGGGCGAAACGCCGGTCCGCGCTGCGGAGGTGATCGGGGCGATGTCGATGGCGACCGATCTTGGGACCGGTCAGCCCCTCGAACACGCGCTCAGGACGGCGATCCTGGCCGTCCGACTCGGAGACCTCGCCGGGCTCTCGCCGTCGGACCTCGTGGACGCGTACTACATCTCGCTGCTGCACTCGTTCGGCTGCACGTCTGACGCGACCGAGCAGACGGAGCTCTTCGGGGATGACATCCAGCCGCGCGCAAAGTTCGCACTCGTCGACGGGGGCAACCCCGAAGAGGTCGGAGCGTTCCTCAAGGATGTTGTGGGACAGGGACGACCACCTGAGGTTCGTGAGGCGATGGTCGCCCACGCGCTCGAGAACGCGCTCGAGATCGCCCGCTCGACGTTCGCCCTGCACTGCGAGGTCGCGCAGCGCTTCGCCGGTTGGCTCGGCTTCGGCCCCGGCGTCGTGTCGAACCTGGCGTACGTCTACGAGCGCTGGGACGGGAACGGCTTCCCGGGTGCGGCCGCGGGGGAGACGATAGGACTACCGGCGCGGGTGCTCCACGTCGCCCGTGACATCTCGGTCTTTCTGTCGGCCGGGGGACCCGATCGGGCGGGCGACGTGATCGAGCAGCGCGCCGGCGGTGCCTACGACCCGCACCTGGCAAAGCTCGCATGCGATCACCTCACCGAGTTGCTCGACGGACTCGACGACGCGCTGATTTGGGAGCAGGCGATCGCCGCCGAGCCGCCGCCCCAGCGCTGGATGACCGGCGAGGAGATCGACAACGCCTTCCGCGTGGTGGGGACGTTCACCGACCTCAAGTCCTACTGGCTGCGCGGACACGCCGATGGCACGTCCCAGCTCGCCGAGGCGGCCGCGTGGCGTCTTGGTCTTCCGGAGGACGAGGTGACAATGGTGCGGCGCGCCGCGCTCGCGCTTGACCTTGGCCGAGTCGCGGTTACGAACGCAATCTGGGAGAAGCCCGGACCCTTCGGTCTCACCGACTGGGAGCGCGTGCAACTGCACCCATACTTCACCGAGCGCTCGTTCGCCCACGCGCCCGCACTGGCCTCCATCGGCGAGCTGGCGGGTGCCCATCACGAGCGGCTCGACGGCGCCGGCTACCACCGTAAGACCCTCGCCCCGGCGCTCAGCCGAGCGGCGCGCATCCTCGCCGCCGCCGACTGCTACCAGGCGATGCGAGAGCGGCGCCCGCACCGACCCGCGCTCGACGCTGTAGCCGCCGAGGCCGAGCTACTGCGCGACTCGCGCGCCGGCCGTCTGTGCCCGGAGGCGGTCGACGCCGTGCTGGCCGCCGCCGGTCACCGTGTGGCGAGACGGCCACGCGACCTACCCGCAGGCCTCACGGACCGCGAGCACGAGGTTCTGCTCGCGCTCGCCGCCGGAAAGAGCAACAAGGAAATCGCGGAGAGCCTCGGCATCTCCGCCAAAACGGCGGGCCACCACGTCCAGCACATCTTCGATAAGACGGGCGCGCGAACCCGGAGTGCCGCGACCGTCTGGGCGTTCGAACGGCACCTCGTGCCATCCGCCTAAGAAGTCGTCCTGCCGACGCTCATGGGTGAGGTGTGTGCTGGCCGCCGGTCGCTGCGCCTCCTTCATAACGATCTCGCGGCGATCGCTTTCGCGTCTTGGACGGTCTCACGCGGACGATCGCGTCGGCGACCGAGCGCAGCTACGACGGCCCAGGCTCGGCGCCGACCCGACGAGCGCATCCGCTCGCGGCGACCGTCGGGCGTGGCCGGCGCAGCGGCGACGAGGGGATCGCGGGCTGCGCACAGGCCACCGGCGGTCACCCGGTTTCCCTTGGGCGAGAAGTAGCGGTGCGGTTGAGACGGCCGCCGGGCGGCAGAGGGCAGCGCCCTCGTTCCGGGCACGGTCGTCGTCCGTCGCGGCCATTGTATTGACCTCACCGTCGAGGCTGCTCCAGTCGGCCAACGGTCAAGCATGGAGGCCGTGGTGGTGCCCGTTGCAGGGCCGCCCGCGGCGCCGGCGACAGACTCGCCGCGAGCGCAACGGGGGCCGCTGATCCTGGTGGCGGGAGAACCCGCCGCGGGGCGGATAGGGAAGGCTGGCTCGCGCCATGACGCTCGTTCCCGCGTGCAAGATGCCTGTTGGACCGGCCTTGACATCGTCCTGGGCCGGGTCGGCGCGGTCGGGTTGAAATGACCGCCAGTTGGGCGTAGCCTCGCTGGTCGTGGGTGGTGGGGTGGGTTGCGACTGACGAGACATTGGGGTGGGAGACGCTTGGCGGGCCTGCAGTTGATCGCGCGGGTTCGATTGTTGATCGTGGGCGTGCTGGCGCTGCTGGCGACGTTCTTGTGTTGTGGTGGGCCATCGTTGGCGGCGGGTCCGGCCGCGGAGGTAACCGTTGCGCTGTCTCCGGCGTCGATCCTTGCCGACGGGAGCTCTGAGAGCACCGTCACCGCGACCGTCACAGACGCCGGCGGTATGCGGGTGCCCGGCGACCCGGTCATGGTGTTCGCCTCAGATAAAGGCATCGCCTTCAGTCCCAGCCTCGCGCGGGATAATGGCGATGGCACCTACACGTCTACGCTGACGAGCTCAGTGGTTGCCGGGAGACTGGCCGTCTTCGCGAGCACGACTTCGCTCGCGGTGGCGACCGATGGTCCTGTGACGATTACGAACCTTCCGGTGACCAATCAGGTCGTGACGCTGGTCGCCACCGTGGCATCCAGCCTGAGTAACGTGTCGCCGTCTGGATCGGTCGCGTTTGAGAATGGCGGCAACCCGATCGCTGGGTGCGCGGCCGTGCCGACCCCGACACCGCCCACTCCAACGGTCACCGTGACATGCGGGACGTCGTTTGCGGCGGCGAGCTCCCCCGCGCAACTGACGGCGGTGTTCACTCCCAGTCCGGGCTCACTCGTGATGGGTTCCACGAGCGTGGCGCGAAGCTTTCCGATCAACAAGGACGCAACATCGACATCGGTGACGATGGTGGGCTCTGAGGCCGACGTGGGCAGAGCGGTGAGCTTTAGGGCGGTGGTCACCCCAAGCCAGCCAGGGTCGCTGGCCCCGGCGGGAACGGTCCAGTTCTTGGACAGCGGACTGGCGATCGGTTCATGTATCAGCCAGCCTCTGGGACCGCTCTCGGCCGCCACATGCACGGTCAGCTACACGAAGCTCGGCGCTCACGTCATCACGGCGTCCTACGGCGGCGATGCCAGCTTTGCTGGCTCGACCTCGGGCCCCGTGACGGTCGCCGTGCAGGCGCTCGGCACCCTCAAGGCCACGATGCAATGGACCTTCCACTACAGACCTACGTATACCCAGGTTCGTGCGCTGGTCCTCGACGCCGTACCGCCCGGTGCAACCGTGCTCCTCAAATGCCGCGGTCACGGGTGCCCGTTCGCCAAGCGCGTGATCGTCGCGGCCAAGCGAAAGCCGTGCGGGCCGAAAGGCCGGCATCGCTGTGCCACCCACGGGGTGATCGATCTCGCGCCTCGTCTCCGCCACCAGCATCTCGTGCCCGGCGTGCGGATCACCGTTGAAATCATCAAAGCCGGCTGGGTCGGCGAGTACTACAGGTTCACGATGCGCGCTCGGCACAGACCACGCGTCTGGTTCGCCTGCACGGCACCAGGCACGACCAGCCCCGGCGCGCCATGCTGAGCGATGCGTGTGGCGCGGGCGACTGGCGGACCGAGCAGGCCGCCCAGGAGACCTGCCCGTCCGATGCGTAGCATCATGACGGGCTGAAGGCCACCCGCGACCCCTCCCCGAGGCGACGTGCCACACTCATCGAGCGCTACGCACGCCGCCCGGCAGCGTGCTGGCAGCCTCTCCCTGCAGCGGGTCGAGGGCGAGTCTGACCGGCGCGACGCGAGTGGGGTTGGCCGGTAGCAGCACCCTCGACCACCCCGCCGAACATCACGCGTCTGGCCGGGCCCTCGCGCCGAGCCGGCGTACCCGCAGCATTCACGACCAGCGGGCGCGACCCTGGAGAGCTGGGCCGAAGATCTGGCTGCCGTTCTGGGTCCGCCGGTCCTCGAAGCGCAAGCCTACGGCCCGTGCCGCCTCGGCGGACGGGCAATGGCGCGCATCATCGCCCCACGCCGGGCGCGCATGCGCTCGGATCCACGCAGAAGGAGCAACTTGTTAGGTCCGCATGCCTGCCCACCGCGATCGCTCTCGTCGTCACCTCGGGCAACCCCTTGGGGGCCGCTTTGGCGACGTTGCGATGGCCCGCAGCCGGTAGCGGCGCACCGAAGGTTGCGCCGAACTGTCCCGGGAAACGCATGAACGACCCCCGACGTGCTGACGGACGCTACGAGGCCCTGGCCCTCCCGCGCCGCTGGCTGGGGGCGCTGCGTAGGCGCTCAAGCTCGGCGGCCCGCTGTGCAATCCGATCCTCGTCGGTGATCAGCTGCCACACCGATGAGCGCCGCGAGCCCGACCGGCGCACCCGACCGGCAGCCTCCAGCTCGTGCAACAGCTTGAGGGTGCGGCTGTAGCCGGCGCTGGCCTGCTTGGCGATCGCATTCGCGCTCAACCCCGCCGGAGTGTCAGCCAGGATCCGTTCAAGACTCTCGGCTTGAACCGCGCCACCGGCGGACTGGCGCCGCGCCCCCGTTGTCGTCCGGTTGCGCGTCGACCGCCGCGGGGGTGATGCGCCACCCATGCCCCGTGTCACTTCGACCCGCTCAGCGACCCTGCGACGCAAGGACCGCTCCGACTGCCGACGTGGCGGCGTCAAGCCTCGACGCGGCGACGGGTTCGCGATGGCCGCAACGGCGACTCCGGCTGCTTTGCTCGCCGCGCGCGATGGGGCGAGCTCCGCCTTGGCGGCGCCGAGCGCGCTCATTTCGGCCGAGATCTCGGCAAGGCGACCGTCAATGGCGGCGACGAGCTGGGGGATGTCTGGCATGCGCCGAGGGTACGACACACCGGGGCGGCACCCACTCTCTGCAGCCAGGCAGCCGCCTGGAACCGCGCGCGGCGCCTCCCTACCCACCCAACGGTGGGTGATCCCCGGTGTCAGGCTCTCGCCCTCCTGTTCGCCGGGAGCGGGGCGGAGGTGATCCCGGCGCGTAGTCGGCGACTGCATAGGCGGTGCCGCGACGCGCGCGGTCTCGAGTTTGGCGAATACCAGGTGCGGACGTGGGCCGGGGTCGCGTCCAAAGACTGCTGTAAATGGTCAACGGGGGCTGTCAGAACGACGGCGTAGGTTCCCTCAAGTCCTGGCAGACGATGAAGGAGGCCTACGCCGTGAGACGCACCGTACCGCCGTCGGCGGAGATACAGGCGAGCATCGACAAGCTGATGTCCAGGGGGCTGGTCGATGACCCGCAGAAGATGCCGTCCGAGCTCGGCAGGTTGGGCGCTCGGTTGATCATTCAGCGGGCGGTTGAGGAGGAGTTGGATCAGTGGCTTGGCCGCGCTCGCTATGAGCGTCGGCCCGAGCGCCAGCGCGGTTTGCGCAACGGGTCTCGGCCGCGGCACGTTCAGACGGCCGAGGGTGAGCTGCGGATCGAGATCCCGAAGTCAGAGCAGGACCGTGTCCGGTTCAACTACGGGTCAGCGCTCACGGACGCAACCTCGGTCAAGGACGCAAAGCTCCGCCTCCAGGTCCTCATCAGCGAGCTCGAGCACGTCGGCTACGTGTCCGCCGCACGCTGCCTCTCAGACGACCTCGACGCGCTGGTCGTGCACTTGCGCTACCCCGTGCGGCACCGCGAACGGTGGCGAAGCACGAATCTCCTCGAGCGCTCGCTCGGCGAGGTCCGCCGGCGCACGAAGGTGATGGGCCGCTTCCCTGGCGAGACCAGCTGCCTCTCCCTCGTGTGGGCCGTGCTCGACCTGTTCTTCAGCCACGCCTCAAACGGCGCGACGTTGACCGACGTCGACCGCCAACACCTCTACCGCATCAAATACCAGCAAGCCGACCCAGACACCCTCGACGAGGAGGTCACCGCCGCTTAGACTCAACAGCGGGAACCTGACCGCGCGCGAATTGACAGCGGCAATTGGACGCCACCTGGGCCGGCGCGACACACCTGCTCTGGAGCGGACGCCGCTAGTCCACTTGAGCGTGGCTGACGGTTGCGCAACCGTTCCAACTCGGGCGTAACGCCGAGGCCGGGGGGCGTGCAATGGCTGCCATTGCGGGCATCTCGGCGGCCTGGCGGCGTGAGTGCCAAGTCTCGCCGCAAAACGGGGCGGGCGCGAACGGCGTGTTGACGGCGTTCACCCTCGCCGATACTCGGAGTGCGGGCGTTCGGAGTGTGCCGCGCCTCGCGGCTCAACGGATGTCAAGTCGCGAGGCGCTGCGTCAGCAATCGGACTCGCGCGGAGCTAGTTCCAGAACTCGTCCCACGCGTACAGGTCCTCAAAGTGCTCACGACCGTCGGTCACCCGGCCGTCCTTGAGCGTAAAGACGATGCAATCCGCAACATCCAGGTGCTTGCCATTTCGGTCCGCGGTGCTGCGCTGGATGCCGACCACGCGGGTCTCGCCGTCTGCGGCCAGGTGCTGCAACTCTGCCCGGAAGGTTCCTCCGGTCTCCTTTGCCAGCTGGCTGAAGTACGCCAAGGTCGCCCCGCGCCCGTGGTAATCGTTCGCCATCGAGCTCCGGCCTGGCAAGTGCCACGCAGTCTCGTCCATGAGCTCGGTCAGCGTGTTCATGTCGCCCGAGTTGAACGCGTCATAAGCACGCTGCATGATCGCTACGTTTTCATCCGGTCCCATGTTCTCTCCTACTCGTTGTTGTTAATACAGGTACCGCGGTTACCCAGCCCGGGGGGTCAGAACTCGACTGAGGCGTTGTATTGGCCGCCGACCTCCGCCGCGTGGGGCTTGCCTTACCGTTTCTCGTCCTGTGTGCACTGCGTCGGGTGCGCTGCTGCGAAGTGCTCGAGCGGCGCCGCCCTCCTGTAGTCGATTTAGGTACGAGCCGTCGGCTCCGGCGTTGCGCTGCGTCAGGCCTGCCAGCCATCCCCGCTCGGGAACATGCTTTCGCCAATCGCGCTCGACGGGATCTCCTCGGTCGCCGGGCCGATCGCGTCCCTCAGCTGCTCCGGGCCGGTGATGGTCGGAAATGCGATTGCGGGTGCCGCTGCACTCCTTCGCTTGAGCCCCGGGCGCCACCGCCAGGGCATTGGATCCGTGTGGGACACCACCGCACGGCCGAATCGCCTCGACACGTCGCTGAGCGACCACAACCCACACTACTCCTCCGCGCGAAAGCCAACATTAACTCGACGGCCGGACGCGGCGATCGCGAGACGCCGCAGTCTGGCTGCGCCTTCCGACGGCCAGCGAGAGCACCGTACGGCAACCCTGGTCGCGGGTTCGCGGCGGTCGGGCGACCGCTTCGGGAGGCGTTGCAGACCGACGGTTGGCATCGTCCGCGTTCCTGCCGCTGCGGAGACCCGGAAGGCGGAGCCCGAACTGGTGGCGCTCCCGCTTTGATGGCGCGACGAGTATCTCTTCAGCGTGCGGTCGCGACCTGCTCAGCGCGCAATCCGGGGCTCTTCTCGACGAACTCGAGGTTCTCGTCGTCTCAAAGCGAGACCGGACGACTTCGCCGCTCAGGCCGGCGGTGGTGCTCGGTTCGAGTTCTTGACGGAGGCCTCGCGGTTGGCGCCCGTGCCCGTGGTCCACCGCCCGCGAAATCCGAGTCCGGCGGTCGGAGTTGTGGTACGGTGTGGTTGCGCTCGGTAAGCCTCGGCTCTTCTCGCTTTCCGCGCGACGTCTTCGTCAGAGGGGCAGAGAGGCGGTCGGCCACGGCCACCGCGACAGGGCAGCCTCGGGCTGCTGCAACCCGAACCACCGCGCTGGCCGCGCACCGGGATCTTCCCGTGGCCGCAGCGATACCCGTCGCCTGATTCGGGCGAGAGAGAGGTGCTGCTATGGACGCCAACCCGTCCCCCTATCCATTGCGAGTCACAGGCGAACTCTCGCCGCAGCTCAGCCGCGGGCTCTGGCTGATCAAGTGGCTGCTGGCGATCCCCCACTTCGTCGTGATCTTCTTCCTCTGGATCGCATTTATTGTCGTGAGCGTCGTCGCGTTCTTCGCGATCCTGTTCACCGGTCGCTACCCGAGGGGGCTGTTCGATTTCAACGTCGGCGTCCTGCGTTGGTCTTGGCGAGTGGGCTTCTACTCCTACAGCGCGCTCGGAACGGATCAATATCCACCGTTCACGCTCAAGGATGTGAGTGACTACCCGGCCCGGCTCGAGGTCACCTATCCCGAGTCGCTCTCACGCGGGCTCGTGCTCGTGAAGTGGTGGCTGCTTGCGCTGCCGCAGTACCTGATCGTCGCGGTGTTCACCGGTGGCGCCTGGTCGACGTGGTCCGGGAGAGGGAGCGAGTGGATCTGGAGCTCGGGCGGCCTGATCGGCCTGCTGGTCCTCTTCGCCGGCATCGTGCTGCTGTTCACCGGTCGCTACCCGAAGTCGCTCTATGACTTCGTCCTCGGGATGAACCGTTGGGTGTTTCGCGTCGTGGCCTATGCCGGGCTGATGACCGATGTCTACCCGCCATTCCGGCTCGACTTGGGCGGAGACGAACCGGCGACTGGCAGCGCCGCCGAGACGGTGCCGGTGACGCCAACCCCGGCGATCCCATAACCGCCGAATCGAAGCCACGGGACGCGCGTCCACGACTCGGGGGGTTAGCCCGATGAACCTGTTCCACGAAGACCGGTCCCGTTCAGATCCACGCCGCCTGGGCCGTCTGGCTCATTTCATTGCTCGGCATCGCTGGCAGGTGATCGGCGTGTGGGTGGTGCTGACGCTGTTCGGCGCGGTCGCTGCCGGCCAGCTCTCCTCGCGCTGGTATCAGAGTCTCGCCGTCCCGGGCAAGCCGGCCTACGAGGCCAGCCAGCGGACGCTCGCTGCCTTGGGGGTGGGCGTTCGCGCGCCGAACGTCGTCGTCTTTCGCAGCAGCGGTGACGCGACGAGGAGCCGCGCGATCGAGCGGGCGATGCAGCGAGCCGCGGCGACGATGCCCGGCGCGCGCACGAGCTCGTACTTCTCCACGCGCAGCCCTCTCTACGTCTCGCGCGACCGGCACACGACCTTTGAAGAGGTCTACCCGCCCGGCCCAGGGGGGCTGGATAAGAAGAGCGGCGCAGAGAAGATGCGCGCCGCGGCTGCCTCCGGCCTCCCGGCCGGGATCACCGTCAACGTGACGGGCCACGACCCGCTCGAGGAAGCGAGTACCCATGGTTCGGGCGGGGGGTCAAGCGTCCTGCTGGAAGCACTGATCGGAGGACTCGGCGCGGTCATCGTCCTGCTGTTCGTGTTCGGGACGTTGCCGGCGGTGCTGATGCCGATGGCCATCGCGCTCGCCGCGATCCTCAACACCTTCTCTCTCGTGTGGGCGCTGACGTACGTCACCAATGTCTCGATCATCGTGCAGTTCCTGATCGCGCTCGTCGGGCTCGGTGTCGCGATCGATTACGCCCTGCTGATGATCTTCCGCTTCCGCGACGAGCTCCGCGAAGGCAACGATGTCGAGACGGCGCTCGTGGAGACGATGACCCACGCCGGACGCGCGGTGATCGTGTCAGGTTCGACGGTGGCGCTTGGTCTGCTGTCGCTGATCGTCCTGCCGCTGCCCCTGCTGCGCTCGATGGGCCTGGGCGGCATGTTGATCCCCGTCGTCTCGGTACTCGCCTCCCTCACGCTGCTGCCGGCGATGCTGGCTGTGCTCGGCGAGCGGATCAACAGCGTTCGTGTGATGCCACGCCGGTTCGTCGACCACGGCCATCCCGAAGACGGGGCCTGGGGGCGCTGGGCGCGTGTCGTGCTGCGCCGCCCGGTACCTGCCGCGGCGCTTGGCCTGCTCATCGTTGGGGTGCTCGCGGGGCTGGGGACGCAGTTGAACGCCAACGAGGCGCAGCTGAAGAACTTCCCCGGCACCGGGACCGCGATTGCCGGTCGCGAGCAGCTCGCCGCGGCCCGGATCACTCCCGGCGTGATGAAGCCCCTCGATGTGCTCGTCGAGCACGGCGCCAACGCCCAGCAGGTGGCCGCCAAGCTCCGCCTCGTGCCAGGAGTGGTCGGAGCGACCGCGCCTTCGACATGGCACCGCGGGCCGAACTCCCTCGTCGAGGCGTTCGCCGCCACCGACGGTGCCGCCCCCGGCATCCAGGCGATCGTCGACCGCGCCGACACCGCGCTGCAGGGGACGGGCGGCACGCTGACCGGCGTTGCTGCGGTGGACCGCGACTTCCTCCACGCCCTGTTCGGCAGCTTCCCCTACGTGCTCGCCCTCGTGATGATCCTGACGCTGATCCTGCTCACGCGGGCGTTTCGGTCGATCGTGTTGGCGATCAAGGCAGTGGTTCTGAACCTGCTCTCTCTCGCCGCTGCCTTCGGGATTGTCGTGTTCATCTTCCAGCAAGGGCATGGCTCCTCGCTGTGGAACATCGCGGCGACCCAGTCGATCACCGCCTGGATCCCGGTGATGATCTTCGCCTTCCTGTTCGGACTCTCGATGGACTACGAGGTGTTCATGATCAGCCGCATGCGCGAGGCCTACGACGAGACCGGCTCCACCAACAAAGCGATCGAGCTCGGCCTCGCCCGCACCGGCAAACTGGTGACCAGCGGAGCCCTGATTCTCATGTTCGCCTTCCTCGTCCTCTCCACCAGCCCAGGCTACGAGGTCAAACCACTCGCGATCGGCCTCGCCGCCGGAATCATCCTCGACGCCACCGTCATCCGCGCGCTACTCGTACCCGCTCTGATGCGACTGCTCGGCGACGCCAACTGGTGGATGCCCGACTGGACGCGCGTCGCCCTCCGGATCCCGCCCCGGGAGCCCGTACCACCGATCGCGGCCGAAAGTCCGTAGCACACCCGGAGCGGGCGAGGAAACCCACACCGCGCACCGAGCGTGGGGCAACTCACCAAGCGTGAACGGCACGGCGACTCGGTACCGACAGACCTCCCGCGCCACGCCCTCAAGCAGGACGCAGGATCTTGCGGGAATGTGGGTGCCACGAACACAGCCTCCCCCGCGAAAGGCGTGCCGGAACAGCCACTCGAATTGCACGCCGTTTCCACACCCCTGAACACCAGAAAGCAGACCCAGACCCCGCAATTCGCTCGCGTCCTCCTCGCCAGACCCGTGCATCTGCGGCTAGCTGTCCGGCTTCGGCCTCGAGCTAACGGTCGCGTGCTCGAGCGCGTCGCGGAGAGCTCGAAGCAACCCCAAAGGGCCGACCGATCGCGATCGACGCGTGGCCGCTTGCACCCAGATGCAGCCACGCTGATACGGCCTCCCGCGGGCGATCTGGCTTCCGCTATCGCACAACAGCGGTCACACGGGCTCCGCTCCTGCCGCGCGAGTCGTGCCTCTCGTGCGGCTGCAGGCGGGTCTCGCCGATCGCCGATTCCAGGGCTCCAACTGCAGGCCCTCGGTTGGTCCTCGTGCCTAGGTGCGACCAGGGCGCCGCAGTTGCGGTATTGGCGAAAAGGGAGGCGAGCGAGACGCGTGGGCCGAGACTGGCTTTCGTTCCGGCACGGGCATCACGAGCGTCGTGCCATGGCGTGCTCCGAGCCCGGGTGGATGGCCATCGACGCTGCTCGGTTTGCCTCAAAGCAGAAGCCGGCGGCTGGCTGCCGCTGCCCGATCATTCCGGACTCCAGGGTGGAGCGGCGATCCCTTTCCCCCCTTCGGCGCTCGACTGCTAGCGCGACAGCGGGTAACTGGTTAGCAGCGTGTGAATTGTCGGACTCTCAAGCAAGGCTTCCTCCGAATACGGGCATGGCACTGGCCTCGCCGTAGTCGTCGAGCGGGTCGATGTTCTTCAGCGTCTCCAGGTCCTCGTTGGAGATCTCGAACTCGACCTGGGCGTTGCTCTTCATGTGCTCTGGGTTCTCAGTTTTCGGCAGCGGCAGCAGGCCGAGCTGGAGCGTGTAGCGAATCGACAGCCGCGGGACTGACACGTCGTACTTGTCGGCGATCTCGCGGACCTGCTGGTTCTTCAGCAGTTCGCCGTGCGCGATCGGCGAGTAGGCCTCCACCAAGAGTTCCTGCTGCTGCGAGTAGCTGATGAGCTCGTGCGGCGTGTTGGCGATGTGCACCAGGATCTGGTTCACCATCGGCTTGACGTTGCAGGCTCCGAGGAGGTTGTCGATGTCCTCGCGCTCGAAGTTCGACACTCCGATCGAGCGCAGCTTGCCTGCCTCGTAGGCCTCTTCGAGGGCTCGCCACGTGTCGCGGTTGCCCCCGAAGTAGCGGTCCTCCGCGCGGAACTCGCGCCACGGCTGGGGGCTGTGGATGATCATCAGGTCGAGGTGGTCAAGCCCCATCGTCTTGAGCGACCCGTTGATCGCCTCGACGGCTTTCGCATAGTCCTTCACCTCCGCGGCGAGCTTGGTCGTCACGAAGAGCTCCTCCCTGCTCACGCCGCTGGTCCTGATGCCCTCGCCGACGCCCTCTTCGTTGCCATACGCATGCGCGGTGTCGAGGTGGCGATAGCCCGTCTTCACGGCCTGCTTTACGACGGAGGCGGCGTTGGCGTTGTCGATGAACCAGGTCCCGAGCCCGAGCTTCGGGATCTCGACGCCGTTCGACAGCGTGTAGGTCTCTTCCAAGATCATTGTGTTGGCTCCTTTTTGTATTGCTGGTCGGTCACTTGCTCGCCCCACGCCACTGGGCTGCCGCTCTCGTCGTTCTGCTGCATCGCGATGTGGACCATGAAGCGGCCGGGCGTCGCGCCGTGCCAGTGGTTCTCCCCGGGCGCGAAGAAGACGCGGTCGCCCGGGCGGATGACCTCCACCTCACCGCCCTCACGCTGGCACAGGCCGAGGCCCTCGGTGACGAAGATCGTCTGGCCGTGCGGGTGGGTGTGCCAGGCCGTCCGCGCGCCCGGTGTGAAGTGCACAGCGGCGGCAGCGACGGTCGAGGTGCCGGCGGGGGTTGCGATCGCGTCGATGTAGACGTCGCCGGTGAACCAATCCGCGGGTCCCTTCTGCGTTTCGATGCTGCTTCGCGTGATCTGCATCAGTTTGTCGTTTCCTTTCTCCTTTATGCGGTGGGCTGAAGCGAGACGCGGCGCATGCGGCTGGCGAGTACCCCGGACAGCGACAACAGGATCAGCAGGCCGTTCACCACAGCAGTGACTCCGATTCCGGCTTTGAAGCCGCTCACGGTTTGCGCAGCCGTCGCGTGATCTGGAGTCGCTCCCATCAGGACCGCCGTGGTGATCGCGAGCACGATCGCGCCGCCCATCTGAAATGAGCTACCAACCAGGCCTGAAGCGAGGCCCTGCTCGTCGTCGCGAACTCCGCTGAGCGCCTGGATGTTCAGACACGGGTACGCGAGCGCGAAGCCGAGCCCAGCGAAAACGCGTGCGGCCAAGATCACCGAGAGATCCACGCTCGTGCCGATGTGAAGCAGGACGAGACTGGCGAGAAGCGTTGCAAGGCCGCCGGCGACGGCGAGCAGATCGGCTCCCGCGCGCGAGGCCAGCGCGCCTGCGCGTGGACCGACGAAGGCGGTGACGAGGCTCGAGGCCATGAACGCCAGCCCGGTCTCGAGCGGGCTCCATCCGAGCACGTCCTGCAGGTAAAGCGTGTTGAGAACGTTGAATGCGGTTGCCCCGCCGAACAGCAGCGCCGAGCCGACGTTGGCGCGCACGAGCAGCGCGGAGCGGAAGATGCCGAACCGCAAGAGCGGGCGCTCGACGCGTCGTTCGACCCCTACAAACCCTGCCATCAAAGCCGCCGCGAGCCCGAACGAGACCAGTGTCTGTGGCGATAGCCAGCCGGCTTCGGGCGCGATGACGATCGCGCGCACGAAGACGAGCATCGCGCCTGTCACCAGCAGGGCACCGCCGAGATCGAGCTGGCCGCGTGTCGTGCTCGTTTGCGCCTCCGCGCGCACGATTCTGCGCGCAGCGACGAACAGGACGAGTGCGACGGGAACGACGGCCGCAAAGGTGTATCGCCAGCTCAGCTCAGTCAGCAGCCCGCCGACGACCAGACCGAAGGTGAACCCCGCGGCAGCACCGGCCGCGTACAGGCCGAGTGCTCGGTTGCGCCGCTGTCCCTCGGCGAACGAGGTCGTGAGGATCGAAAGAGCCGCCGGCGCGGTGAAGGCGGCGCTCACACCCTTGATGAAGCGCGTTGCGATCAGAAGGGTCCCGTCGCTCGCGACGGTTCCCAGCGCGGATGCCGCTGCCAGCGCGACGAGGCCCGCGAGCAGGACACGTCGCCGCCCGAGTACGTCTGCGCAGCGCCCGCCGAGCAGCAGGAAACCGCCGTAGCCGAGTACGAACGCCGAGACGATCCACTGCAGGGGGCCTTCGCCGAGATGCAGCCCTGACCCGATCGAGGGGAGCGCGACCTGGACGAGCGAGAGATCAAGCGTGTCGAGGAAGACGACGCCGCAGATCACAGCGAGCAGGAGCTTCTCCTGTGTTGTCCAGCGGTCAGTCATCGACCCTCCGCGAGTGTCGCGTTGTCGATCACGAACCGGTAACGGACATCAGAGGCGAGCACGCGCTCCCACGCGTCGTTCACCTGGTCCGCTGAGACCACTTCGATCTCAGCGGCGATGCCGTGCTCGGCGCAGAAGTCGAGCATCTCCTGCGTCTCACGGATTGATCCGATCGCCGAGCCGGCGAACGTCCGCCGCTGGAGGATCAGCTGCATCGCGGGGACCGGCAGCGGCTCCGGTGGCGCGCCGACGTTGACCAGCGCTCCGTCGGTCTTCAGCAGCGTCAGGAAGCGGCCGATCTCGATTCCCGCGCTGACCGTGTTGACGATCAGGTCGAAGCTGCCCGCCAGCGTCTCGAAGGTCCCGTCGTCGCTCGTCGCGTAGTAGTCGTCGGCCCCCAGCTTCAGACCGTCCTGCTGCTTGCGCAGCGACTGCGACAGGACGGTGACCTCGGCGCCCATCGCCTTGGCGATCTTCACGGCCATGTGGCCGAGACCGCCAAGGCCGACGATCCCGACGTGCTTGCCGGGACCGGCGTTCCAGTGGCGCAGCGGCGAGTAGGTCGTGATCCCGGCGCACAGCAGGGGCGCTGCAGCGTCGAGCTCGAGGCCGTCTGGAATGCTGACGACGAAGTCCTGGTCGACGATGACGTGCTCGGAGTAGCCGCCGTATGTGATCGTTCCGTCACGGTCGACCGAGCCGTAGGTCTGGGTGTTGCCGGCGAGGCAGTACTGCTCGTTGCCCGCCAGGCAGTTCTCGCACTCGCGGCAGGAGTTGACCATGCAGCCGACGCCGACACGGTCACCGGGCGCGAAGTTGGTCACGTCGGAGCCGACCTCGGCGACGACGCCGGCTATTTCGTGCCCGGGTACCGCGGGGTAGGGGACCTCTCCCCACTCGCCGCGTGCGAAGTGGATGTCCGAGTGACAGATCCCGCAGAACCTGATGTCGATCCGGACGTCCTTCGGCCCGAGCGCTCGACGCTCGATCTCCAGCGGACCGAGCGGGCCGTCTGGGGCGAATGTGCCGACGGCGCGAGCCGTGGTCGTCTGGGAAGTCGGTGCAGTCAAAGAGGTAGTTGTCATGCCAATGACGGTAGGTCCCCGCAAGGCCTCGAGAGGGGGGCTGTGAGCCCCCCTCTAGGCTTCGACAGGTGGACCGGAGGGCCGAGATTCGAGACTTCCTGATCTCGCGCCGAGCGAAGGTGAGCCCGGAGGCTGCTGGCCTCTACGTGCTCGAGGGCGACGTTCGGCGCGTGCCCGGCCTGCGCCGCGAAGAGGTGGCCGATCTGGCTGGGCTGAGCGTCGACTACTACACCCAGCTCGAGCGTGGGGATCTCGATGGCGCGTCAGACAGCGTGCTCAACGCAGTGGCTCGCGCGCTTCGCCTCGATGACGCCGAGCGTCTCCACCTGTTCGACCTCGCGCGGGCCGGCGTCGCGACGCGGCTCGCGCCGTCCCACGGCGTGATCAGCTCCGAGCTTCAGCGGATACTCGACGCGTTCACAGGCATGGCACTCGTGCGTAACCGCCGCTGGGATTACCTCGCCGCGAATACGCTGGGCCGCGCGGTGTACGAAGACATGTTCGACGGACGAATGGATCCGCCGAATCAGGTCCGTTACGTCTTCCTGGACCAGCGCGCCCGCGACTTCTTCGATGATTGGCCACGAGTCGCGCACGACACGGCGCGGATACTTCGTTCAGAGGCAGGACGCGACCCGAGCGACACAGGGCCCGCTGATCTCATCGAGGAGATGACCGAAGCGAGCGCCGAGTTCCGAGAAGCCTGGTCAAAGCACGACGTCCGGCTCCCGGCCACCGGCACGCACCGGTTCCACCATCGCCGCGTCGGCGTCCTCGATCTAGTCGTGGTGTCCGCCGTGCTACGCGCGGATCCGGCACTGACCCTTCTCCTGGCGACCGCTGAGACCGGCTCGCCATCCGAAACGGCACTGCGTCAGCTTGAAACGCCGGCCGACCATTCGGAGACCGAACAGCCGCGAACCCCCGCTAACACACAGCACCGGGAGGCGCCGTAACGCTCAACGCGCTCTACGGCTGCCAGCCGACGCTACCGGCTCTCGTCCGAAAGCCGAAGCGTCGTGCACAGCACCGGAGCGCCAGCGCTAACCCAGTTCTGGCTGCGCTGGCTCCACGTGTGGCTGCTCTTTTCCCCTGCCAGGAGCAGGATGCTCAAGCACCCGCTTTCGCTCGCCGGGAAGGCTGACGACCCGATTCGCCACCCGCCTGTTTAGCGCGCGGAAAGCAGGGCGCGACCGCGCGCGCGGATCGCGGCTTCCACGATTGCGGTGACATATGCACGGCTACGGCTGCGGCCGGACGATCAGGCGACGGACTGCGCGATCGGAATCGCGTGAAACCGCGCGTCACTGACTCCGCCGCATCCTGGCCCGGTGACCCGTCGACGGGGTGATCGCTTCCGTCGAGGACCGGCCCTAGCCGCGACGAGTCCTACTTCCACAAAGGAATCACCCGCTAATGGCCACGCTCGCGAGTGCCTTGCCACGATTTGGATCGTGAGGGCCAGCCCCGGCGCCCCGACCCGAACGCCGCACATGGATGCCCTCTCAGTTGGCAGACACCGGCCCGCTGCACAGGTAGCGCGGCGTTCGCGGACTCGTTCTGCAGCGCCCCGCTATCGGCGAGAAGGATGATCCGGAGTTTGGGGTCGCCTGCCGGTGGGAGGGTAGGTCGGCGTCGCGGTGTCGTGGTAGATGGCGGCCCGGCCAGGGCGGAGATGGGCAGCGCTTGATGCCTCGCAGAGGGCGCCGGCGATCGCGCACCGTTGATGCCGGTAGCCAGCCGGTCAGGCCACGTCGGTGAGGACTCGGCGAAGGGTGGCGGCGAACGCGTCTGGATCGCCCTGCTGGCCGAACCCGCCGTGGTGGCTCGGGAAGATCACCGCGTCGGGCCCAAGTCGCTCCGCCACGGCCAGCGCCGCGCGGGAGGGGAACGTGCCCTCTGACTCGGCGCCCACCGCGACAACAACCCGCGTGGAGGCCCCGCGCAAGGAGTCCAAGTCGGGCTCATAGCGCGTGACATAGATCATGTGCGGACCCAGCAGCGGGTGATCCCGGCTGCCGTCGTCCATGGCGGGGAGACCGACGTCGGCCGGATCCGGAGCGTGGTTTGGGAAGTCGGCCGGAGTCGGTCCCCTGACGCTCGTGAAGGCGATGAACTTCGCCATCGCGGGTCCCAGACCGTCTCGCTCGTAGGTTTCGTGGATGTCCTTGCTCACTGCTAGTGCCTTTTCCCTATCCGGGAGCACCGTCGCGAGGGGCGGTTCGTGGGCGACGAGCGTGTGGACCTCTTCTCGATGCCGGGTCACCAGCGCGAGCGCGTTCACCGCTCCGCCGCTGCTGGCGAAGATGTCCACGGGCCCGGCGTCCAGCGCGCAGATCAGCCGGTGCAGGTCCTCCGCGTGCTCGTCCGGTGTCGCCCCCGTGACGCCGTCGGCCCGCGAGCTGCGCCCGACCCCTCGCGGGTCATAGGTCACGACCGTGCGATCCGGAAAGTGGCCGGCCAGCGTCGTGAATCCGCTCGCGTCCATCGGTGATCCAATCATCAGCAGGACCGGCTCGGTGGTCTCGGACTCCGCCTCGCGGACGTCATAGGTGAGCGTGGCGCCAGGCAGGTCCAGGGTTTGCGTCTTCGGCTCGGTCATCGCTGTCCTTTCTCGATCTCTGGGTCATATAGACCCACGGGAGCGGCGAGACTCATCGGTCGGCGGCTGACCCCATCTCGGGATCCGGAGCAGCCGTCTCGTCACGGCCAAGGCACCTGTTCCCGGAAGCGGACCAGCCTCGGGAATGGGGGAGAGGATCACCGCCCTCTGTGCCCGCATCTCAGCGCGAGTAGCTCACGATCTGCGTTGGCCAATCCGCAGCGCGCCGAAAGCTCCCACCTCCCGACGATCGCATTCGCCATCCCGCCGGCACCGAACGCGCGACTGCAACGGCGACGTTCCGATCGGCGTAGCCATCACCTCGGGGCTGCGTCGACGTCCTAGGATCCATGCTGCCGAGCCGGCTCTGCACATGCAGTCGGCGTGGCCTGCCCGGGTCGGGGAGCGCCCCGCTTACGGCGACGCGGAGGGCGCCGCGGACCAGCGGATCTTCGCCGCTGGGCTCGCGGCTGCCGGCCTGTAACCGACCCATGCGATCGTCAGCGGAGCTGCCTCGCCGTCGAAACCGCCGTCGACTGGGAGGCCTGCGTCTGGAATCCTCGCGTATCCGTCCTTGAGCGGATGGCTCACCAGTGGTCGCGACAGTAGTCTTCGATTTCCAGCTCGAGCAGGGCACGCATGCTGTTGTTCATGCGGACCCAAATTTCTGGCCGTGGCGCTCATCGTTGCCATCACCGGTCGAGACGACGGGGCAACGTCGACTCGACATATATCGACCCCATCGAGTAACTCGATTCGGGTGCGCGTGCGCATCACACCCGGGTTGGTGAGCGCAGCGATGAGATGGGTGGTCAGCCAGTTCACATGACCGTCGACGTTCGGGGGTTGGACGAGTCGGACATCATGTCCGAGCCCGATCGGCGTCCGCCGGTCGTCGACGCCGACGATGAGAGTGCCGCCGTCGGTGTTGAGGAAGCCCGCGATCGTCTTGACGACTGCGTCCTCCATGCGCTTGTCCGTCGCCGCCTCGCGGATGTTCCAGCGCGCGGTGGATTTGAATTCGACCGCGAACGTCTCATCGCCCGCGATTAGCTCCCGGCTTGGCACAGCGAAGTAGGCCTTCTTGCCCTTGAGCCGTTCGGCGACCGACTCGGCGAGTCTGGGATCGGAGCGGATCCGCTCGAGGACCGATTCGGTGATCTGGTCGATGTCGAGCCGCTCGAGCGTTGCGACCGGGACCGCGCTGTCGCCGTCATTGTCATCACTGATGTCGTAGACGCTCGAGGCGTCGTCGTAGTAGCTAGCGAAGATGTGATTGAAGACCGCGTCGGTCTCGCGCTGACAGGTGTCGGCGTCATACGCGTCGGGCAGTCATCGAGTACGTCGCGAACGAGCACACGGGCGGCGTCTCGGGTCTCGGCTTTACGCCGCCAGTCGAGCACGAGGCGATGGGTGATCCTCTCAAATAGCGTCCGGGCGATCTGCTTCACGTCGGTTCGCTCGGCGTCGGCGAGCGTCGGATCAGGCTTGATAAGGAGGTCGAAGATCGCGAGCTCCGTCTCGCTGAGACCTTCGCGCACCGCCCCCGCGCCTCGTCGTCGGACAGATCGCGGGAGACGCCTGCAGGCGCTTGAGCATCTCGTCGACGTTGAGACTGCCCGCGTTGTAGGCGTCGATCAGATCGCGGAGCTTCCCGGCAACCGTGATGGGTTTCGACGAGCGCTCAACTCGAGCCGCGAGGCGACCTTCGCGGCGAGTCGCTGTGCCGCTGAGCGTTTGCGCCCGGCGCACTTCGCGGCGAGCGCATCGAGTCGATCGCGTTCAGGTCGATTCGACCGTCGTCGACGGCGTCGGCGCCGTCCGCGGCGGCCCGGATCACGTACTCCTCGGCACCGACCGAGCGGTCGAGTAGGTCGCTGACCGCGCCGGCGACGCGCGACAGGTCCGGCGGCTCGTCGAGCGAGCGGATCCGCTCGGCGAGGCTGCGGGCGACGCCGACGAGGCGAGCGTAGCCGGCCGCCGCCGCGTCGGGCAGGATCGCAGCGAACAGCCGCCGCACACGGTCGGAGTGCTCGAGCTAGGCGCGCCTGGTCGGAGCGTCGATCAACAGCGCTTCGACCGAGGCGTCGCGCAGCGCGATGAACTCGAACCCCTCTGCTCCTGCGAGGCCGTCAAGGTCGGCCTCCCACCGCTCGGCGAACGCGACGAGCTCGCCGACTTCCTCCTCGAGCTCCGCGACGAGCGTCGCCTCCAACTCAACCACGCCTTCCACATGCTCGCGCTCACCAAGATCATGCTCGCCCCCAGACCGCGGCCTACCTCGCCAAACAGCGTCGTGCCGGTAAGACCAACACCGAGGCGATCCGCTGCCTCAACGCCATCTCGTCCGCCGCGTCTACCACCTCCTGCGCGACCCCAACAGCGTCCCGGTCGCCGTTTGCTTGACATGGGAGCCACCGGCGATGAACGCGTCTACGATGGGCGGGTGCCGCCGTCGTCGGCGACGACCAACCGACTCGGGCTTCAGGCGTTCGTTGACTGCGCCGATGAGTCGGTAGGGGTGCATGCGCCCATCGCCCCGGGTGCGGCGTCAGCGAACGTGTCCCCGAGCTGCGCGGTGCGACGAGCGTTGATGTCCTCGATGGTCTCTAGCCACGACGAATCTGGGCGCTTCAGCCCCGTACCGACCGCGGTGAGCGCGGCGAGGACTTCTGGGATGCTTGAAGACCTCGGGATCGCGATATACCGCAGGAACGAGGATGTACGCCACCTCCCGGGATCGAGCACCAGTCGCGGTGCTCGATGCGCTCCAGGCCCTCGTGGGGAATGACATGGGTGAAGGGCGTAGGGAAGCCTCTCCTCGACCGCGCGACCTGCGAGGTCCCTGCGGCGGGCAGCATTTGCTCCGATGCTCGAACAGGCATTGGAGCGTCAGCACGAGCTGTCCCCGCGTCGTGTCGACGGGCTGCGCGCATTTAGCGAGGCGTTTGTCACAGTCGTCGCTTCGTCCGCTGCTCGCACCTCACACCGGGAGACCAAACCACCCGGATCGGGCGCCGAACGGCCATCTCTTCTCGTCGAGCTGTCGCGGGGGTTGTCAGCCGTGGTGACACGCGTGCGGTGCCGGGACGTCGAGCGATGGGTTGCCGTCGAAGAAGCCGCTTGCCTTGAGGTGGAATCCGACGTAGCTGACGGGCATCACGGGCCAGTCCTCGGGACGGGCGACGTGGTGAGCACCGAACGTGTACCAGACCACCACGTCCTGGTTCTCAAGGTCGCGGTCCTGCTTGACGAACGCGGGCAGGCCGGCACCACCGGGATTCTGATAGGGGTAGTCGCCCGCGGCGTAGCGCTCCTGCGGCGAGTATTGCGTGACCCACAGGTGGTGCTTGATGAACCCACCCCGCTTCAGCGCGACCGCATCGTCGTGGAACATGTGATGCACGTTCTCGCCGGGCATGAGCTTGTAGCCGACGGGATCGCCGAAGGCATTGCGCCGCCCCTCGTTGCAAATCTTCCAGTACCGCGCGCGCGTGGGATCGATGTCGCGCTGGGCCTCGGACTCGCGGCGCAGCGGGGTGTACACGGCAGTCCATGCGTTGCCGCAGGGATTCTCGTCGCTCAGTGGCAGCGGTGCGCTGTCGACTTCGAACACGGTGTTGCGCTCACCATCGACCGCCATATCAAGGCGCGCGTTGAAGAAGTGCTGATGGTTCGGTGCGTAGAGGCCTGGGCCGCACTTGACGCCGAACCGCGGGTCCTCGCCGTCCTTGTGGGCGCCCATCGACATGATGCCGGTGAGCTTCACCTCGCACTGGATCGTCCCGTCCTGGTACAGGTACCAGAACAACCCGTAGTCATAGTTCGCGAGCGTGGTGAAACAGGAGATGACAAGCCGGCGCGAGCGGCGCACCTGGACGTCTCCCGACCGCACGTCGGTGTGCTTCCACAGCACACCGTAGTCCTCCTCGTGCATGCAGATCGCGTTCTCGATGGTCCGCGCACGGCCATCGAGGTCGCACACAACGCCATCGAAGTAGAAGATCTCGCCCAAGCAGTCGCATCCCAGCGTCAGGCTGTTGACGTACGCGCCGAATCCGCCCTCACCCGCGTCGAATACGTTCTTGCGACGGTGCACGGGCGCCGGATCGCCGTAGGGCACGAACATCTCCGAGATCGATGCGCGGTACAGGATCGGACGCAGTTCGCCCCGATCCTCATAGCCGACGGTGTGCAGCACCAACCCTTCGCGCGCGTTGAAGCCCACGCGCAGACGCCACTTCTGCCACCGCACCTCGTGACCGCGCACCTCGAAGCTGGCACCCTCCGGCTGCGTGATCTCTAGCGGCTTGAGATCCATACGCGCATCGGGGTAGTGAGGGATGTTGGCCGGGGCCTGGATCCCTGTCGGCGTGTACTCACCGGGGCTGGACGGGATGTCCACCACTCCGTGATCCCGGACCTCCAGAACCTCGCCGCTGTCCAGATCGACCACCGCCGTCAGGTTCTCGACGGGATACGCGTAGCCGTTCTCGTCAGGCGAAGAGCGGACGAACGTGAGCGGGTGCGCGAGCCGGCGGCTGGGAGCGTCCTCCGCAGTGAGGTAGCCGTAGGGGCATGGGTCGATCATCACATGCTCGAAGTCCGTGACCCCCCGCTTGCGCATCGCCTCCTGCCAGCGCGGGTCCGCCTTCACCGAGTCGCCGGCAACGAAGTCATCATCCGTCAACGCCGTCTGGCCCTCCGGCACATGCTCGAAGGAGACGACATGCCCTTCGCTGAGCGACACCACAGCCTCGTACGTCTTGCGCTCCGCAGGATCGCGCATAACCAAGAACGCGCGCCGGTCCGCCGTCTCCCCCACATCCCATGAGCGGACCACGTCCTTGGAAGGCTCGTCAAGCGCAACGCTGATGAAGCGCACCGTCGCGGAAGCGGCGCCGCTTCCGCGAAGGATCTCGACCGCCGACTCGATCTCCCCCGCAGCGAGCGGATCCAGGGGATGCGTCGCGCTGCGCTCCTCCATCCGTGTGTTGACGCTCATGACTCTCCTATCTCTCGAAGTTCGACCATCCTCACCACCTCGATCTCGCGCCGGGCGGCCCACTCACTCTCGTGTTCTGCAACGTCCCCGAGCGTTAGCTATAGCTAGGAGGCAGCCCTAGCGCCATGCCCCGCCGCAGTTCGGCGAGGGCCGGGTTCAGCGCGGTCAGACGACCCCCTGTTCGACCTTGACGGCGGCGGCGGGCTCATCGATGCCCGCGTGTTCCTCCGCAGCGAAGCCGCGCTCCAGCGTCGCGCCTGCGCGTGTCCGCGCAACGCTCACACAGTAACCGACGACGGCCGCGAGCGGAATCAGCCAGTAGAGATGGCCGGCGATGCCGGAGCTCGTCCCCGCCAGCACGCCGAACTGCCGGATCGACATGACGAGGGCGTAGATCAGCCCGGCCACCCCGAGCAGCGGCGCGATTATCGTGTGCCATGGCCGGGAATCGAGCCGGCTGCGGCGGAAGAAGACGATGACAGCGAGTGACACGAGGGCCATTAGTACGAGCACGCCGACGGTCCCGACGCCGACCAGCCAGGAGTACACCTCGCCGAATGGGTCCGCGCCTGCGAGCATGAAGCCGCCGAGCACCGTCATCGCCACGGCGCTCACGAACACGCTCGCGATGTGAGGCGACTGGTACCTGCTATGGGTCCAGCCGAGCTGCCGCGGCAGTACTCCGCCGCGTCCCAGCGAAAACAGATAGCGAGCGAGCGTGTTGTGGAAGGCGAGCACCCCCGCGAACAGGCTCGTAACGGTCAGGATGTTCATCGCGTGAGTGGACCAGCTGCCAACGAAGCGGGTGTTCGCGGCGAAGATGAAACCACCCGGATCTGCGGCTGCCGCACTGCCGACATGGTTCGGCCCCACGGCGATCGCGATCGAGTAGGTCGAGGCCGTGTACAACAGGCCGATCAAGATGACCGCAAGATAGGTCGCACGCGCAACGGTGCGCTTGGGGTTCCGCGCCTCTTCACCATAGATGGCGGTTGCCTCGAACCCGACGAAGGACCCGAACGCGAATAGGAATCCGATCCCGTACGTACCATGGAAGATCTTGCTAGGAGTAAACGGCTGGAGCGACAGCCCACTGTTTCCACCCGTTCCTATAACCGCCACGTCGAAGATGACGAGGATCAGGACTTCCGCCAGCATCAATGTGCCGAGCACTCGGGCACTCAAGTTGATGTCCCGGTACCCGAGTACCGCGACGAGCGCGATGAAGATCATGGTCCAGGCCTGCCACGGCAGGTGCACGTGCAGCTCGGACGTGATGATGCTCTCTGCGAAGAACCCGAACAACGCGTAGATCCCGAACAGCATGCAGCTATAGGCGGCGATCGCCACGAACGCCGTCGCTATCCCTGCCCGCTCCCCAGCCGCCCGTGCGACGAACACGGCAAAGCCGCCGGCGCTGGTGACATAGACGCTCATGGCCGCATACCCCACCGCGAAAAGAAGCAGGACCACACCCGCCAGCAGATAGGCTCCCGGAGCGCCGACCCCGTTGTTCGCGAACGCAACCGGCGAGCCGCCGAGCGTAGCGGCCAACGGTCCCGCGGCCGCTACGACGAAAAACGTGATCCCGGCTACCCCGATGGCGTTCTTCCGTAGGTGCGAAGTCTCTTCGTTCATCTCTACCTCCCTTGCTTCGACCTGCTGCTGCCGCACCCGCTGACGGCGAGCGCGCCGAGCGGCAACACGGCGACCGCGATCCGGCTAGCCGACCTGAACATAAGCCTCTCTCTTTCTCCTCCCCGGGCCGCTGGCCGGGCTGCGCCGGGCGGTGAACGCCTCAGCGGACCGAGACGATCTTGCCGGCGGACAAATCAGATTTACGTTTATGAGACCGTTTCACGATATCATAATCACGATGCTGTTATCAAGGCGAATCTCGACCTGGCGCGCAGGTGGCACGCCCGAAGATGGCCGTTCAGCCGAACGCACAAGATCTA
>CAVXRR010000019.1:0-16842 GCA_963764125.1 uncultured Solirubrobacteraceae bacterium | reverse complement strand
ACCTCGTCGTCGCGCCGCTCGTCGACTGAAAGAGCCGCCGCGGGGCCGTTCGCCGACCCGTTTCACGTGAAACCTTTGGACGCCGGGTCCGACGTTTCGGCATTGCTCGCGCGCCACGATCTGTCCGATGGGCAGGTGCGCCAACTCGACGCGCTGGTCGACTGGGTCGCCGGCGACCCGGAGGCCCCGACCACGGTCACCGGCCGGAGCGCGATCCTGCGCGACCACCTCGCCGATTCGCTGGTGGCGCTCGAGCTCCCCGAGGTCAGCGACTCGACCGTGATCGCCGACCTGGGGTCCGGCGCGGGGTTTCCGGGGCTGCCGCTGGCCATCGCGCTGCCCGGCGCGCAGGTGACGCTGGTCGAGAGCAACGGGCGCAAATGCGCCTTCATGGCCGGCGCCATCGAGGCCGCTGGGGTCTCCAACGCGTTCGCGGTCCACGCACGCGCGGAGTCGTGGCCCGACGGGCTGAGGGCCTGCGACCTCGTGACTGCGCGCGCTCTGGCCCCGCTGGCGGTCGTCGCCGAGTACGCCGCGCCCCTGCTGGCCGTGGGCGGGTCGCTGGTCGCCTGGCGCGGACAGCGTGACCCGGCCGACGAGGCCGCCGGCGCCCGCGCTGCCGCCGAGCTCGGCCTGGAACCGGGTCCGGTGGCGCGCGTCGAGCCCTATCCGGGTGCCCTGCACCGGCATCTGCACCCGATGCGTAAAGTGGCCCCGACGCCGGAACGGTTTCCGCGACGGCCCGGGATGGCCCGCAAACGCCCGCTGGGGTGGGCGCATCTGACCGCCCACGGCGCTAGCTTCATCTCCCATGGGGACCGTCTACGCGATCGCCAACCAGAAGGGCGGGGTCGGCAAGACCACCACCGCCGTCAACCTCGCCGCCTGCATCGCCGAGGCGGGCTACGCGTCGCTCCTCATCGATATGGATCCGCAGTCCAACGCCACCCTCGGCCTGGGGATCGACAAGCACATCACCCCCACCGTCTACGACGCGCTGCTGGATGGTGTGCCGCTGGCCGATGCGGTGGTCGCCTCCGAGATTCCCAACCTCGAGGTCGTCCCGGCGGGCCCCGATCTCGCCGGCGCCAACGTGGAGCTGCCGCGAATGCCGGGTTCAGAGGGCCGGCTGCGTGATGCGCTGGCGCCGATCCGGGACCGTTACGCCTTCGTGCTGCTGGACTGCCCGCCGTCGCTGGGCCCGCTGACCGTCAACGCCCTGGTCGCCGCCGACCGCGTGATCGTCCCCGTGCAGTCTGAGTACTTCGCCCTGGAGGGGCTGGCCGGCCTGCTCGACACCTTGTCACTGGTGCAACGCGAGCTCAACCCGAGGCTGACGGTTGCCGGAATGCTGCTCACGATGCATGACAATCGCACCCGGCTGGCCCAGGACGTGGAGACCGAGGTCCGCCGGCACTTTCCGGAGCTCGTGTTCGACACGGTCATCCCTCGCAACGTCCGGGTGGGCGAGGCCCCGAGCTTCGGCAAGGCGGTCATCCACTACGACCCCCACTGCGCCGGGGCCGATGCCTACTTCGAGCTGGCCAAGGAGGTCGCGGCCCGTGGCTGAGCGCGCACAACAACCCAGGTGCGAACGTGGCTGAGCGCCAGCGAGGGATGGGCCGCGGGCTGGCGGCGATCCTGTCGGTCGCCCCGCGTGAGGAGGCCGAGGAGCTGCGCCAGCTCCCGCTCGAGCTCATCTCGCCCAACCCCCATCAGCCCCGGGACAGCTTCGACGAGTCGGCGCTGGTGGCCCTGGCGGAGTCGATCAAGGTCCGGGGCGTGCTCCAGCCGGTGCTGGTGCGCCCGCTGCCCGGCGGGACCTATGAGCTGATCGCCGGCGAGCGCCGCTGGCGCGCCGCCAAGCTGGCCGAGCTCGAGACGGTCCCGGCCATCGTCCGCCACCACGACGACGCGGCGTCGCTCGAGGTCGCGCTCGTCGAGAACATGGCCCGCGAGGACCTTAACCCCGTCGAGGAGGCCCGGGCCTGTGCGGCGCTCACCGAGGAGCTCGGCCTCTCCCGCGAGGACGTCGGCCGCCGCGTCGGCCGCAGCCGCGTGGCCGTGTCCAACCTCATCCGCCTGCTCGACCTCCCCGACGAGACGCTCGAGTCCATCCAGGCCGGCGATCTCAGCGAGGGTCACGGCCGCGCGCTTCTGCTCGCCCCCGATCACGGCGACCGCCGGCGGCTGGGACGCGACGCGGTCCAGAACGGTTGGTCGGTGCGCGAGACCGAGCAGCGCGCCCGCACGACCCGTGCCGACGCAGACGGCGACTCCACCACCGTGCGAGCCCACCGGCGCCGCGCCGCAGGCCTCCACCCCGACCAGGAGGCCGCGATCGCCGAGATCGGCGACACCTTCGAGGCCGCGCTCGGGCGGGAGGTGAAGGTCTCAGCCTCAGGTGCAGGCTTCCGCGCGCAGTTGGAGTTTGCGAGCGCTCGAGGAGGCTTTGGAGCTCGCCCGCAGCCTGAAGCTTCGTGCACCTGCCTCAACTCCCGATTGAGCCTATCTGATATTTGATCAGCCAGGGTGCGGGAGGGTGCCGATCCGGCGACGACCCAGCCGGGCCCGCCCGCCGCCGCGCGAGATCCACAAGCCGCGCGGCGCAGACGCCGGTAGAATCGCCGACGGACGGGCGATTAGCTCAGTCGGTTAGAGCGCTTCTCTGATAAGGAAGAGGTCCCAGGTTCGAGTCCTGGATCGCCCACTCGGTGAGGGCATCCGCGCAGGCCCCACCGGCTAGGGACGTTGACGCAGCACATCACGGATGATGCGCGCGGCGATCGGCGCCGCATCGGTGCCACCGAACCCGCCCCGGGGAGCGGTGAGGACCACCGCGATGGCAACGGTGGGGTGATCCGCCGGCGCGAATCCGATGAACGACACGATCGTTCCGCGGCCGGCACCCGCACCGCTGGCCGCACCCCCGCCGGCACCACCGGCCGGAGCGGTGCCGGTCTTGCCGGCGATGTTCAGCCCGGGGAGGTTGGCCGCCGTCGCCGTCCCGTGCGTCACCACGCGGCGCAGCATCTGAGTGAGCAGGTCCGCCGTGCGTGTCGGCATCACCGCGCGCTGGGGTGCCGGGGCGGTCAGGGCGGTGCTGTGGGGCTGGGCCAGCCGGCCCCCGTTGGCGATCGCGGCGGCCATCGCCGCGAGCTGGAGCGGGGTTGCCCTCACGGAGCGCTGCCCAGCCGCCAATGGCCCGAGGGCGGCGCCGCCTGGAACCCCGCGCGGCGACGGCAGGTCAAAGAGTCGCATCTGCTCGGCGAGGGCGCTCGCGCCCACGCCGGCGCCGACCCGCGCGAAGACCGTGTTGACCGACAGCGTGAGCGCGTCGCTCAGTGTCAGGCGCCCATAGCTCTGGCCTTCGTCGTTGCGGACCACAGACCCAGCGGCCCCGAGCGGCGAGGCGCCGGAGATCAGGGAGTTCGGGCCGTAGCGCCCGCTGGTCAGCGCCGCCGCCACGGTGACGACGTCGAACGTCGCGCCCGGGGGAACCGACACCCCGGCGCCGCGGCGCAGCCTTCCCGTCGTGGCCAGCGCCTCGATGGCCCCGGTCCGCGGGTTCATCACGACGACCGAGCCCGAGCGGCCCGCCAGCGCCTGCAGCGCGCTTCGCTGCACGGCCGGATCGATGGTGGACCGGAGGTGGTGACCGCCCGTCACGGCGGGATGCGAGCGCGCGCGCCGCGCGCCATGCGCGGAGACGGCGATGAGGATGACGGCGATCACCGGCACGGCCGTGACCGCGATGACCAGCGCCCGGCCACCCCGGCGCCGCCACACGCCGTGAGCCGGCGATGGGTCGGCGGCGATCTTGCGCCACACGTCGTCGATCGGCGGCTGGTCGTCCGCGCGAGCGGGGTTCGCCGCCGCCAGCCGGTCCATGAGATCGGTCATCGCATCGCCTCCATCGGGTCAAGAGACGCCTGGTCAAGGCGGGCCATCACCGCGGCCAGGCGGCCGCGGGCGCGGTGCACCCGCATGGAGAAGGCTCGTGGCGAACAGCCCGCCACCACCGCGGCTCGGGTGTGGTCAAGGCCGTCCCACGCCACCAGCAGAAGCGCCTCGCGGTCGGCCGGGCTGAGCGCCGCCAGCCCCTGGGCCAGCCCCGAGTCGGCGATCGTCACGCCTGGTGGACTCGGGCGCTCGAGCCCCATGCGTTGGCGCAGCGCCGTCTGCCGGCGGGCGCCGCGCACCCGGTTGGCGATGATGCGCCGCGCGCAGGCCAGCAGCCACGGCAGCGCATCCTCGGGAACGTCGTCCAGCCGCCGCCACGCGATCACGAACACGTCGCTGGCCACGTCATCCACATCGCCGGCCGGGACGCGGCGGGCGGCGTAGGCGCGCACCGCCGCCGCGTGCGCCACGAACAGTGCCTCCAGCTGGGGCCGGCGCTGTCGGTCAGTCATACCCACCCTCTGTCCACCACCTCGCTCAGGATCACACCTCATCCCCGTCGAGCGGTGATTCGGCCGCCGGCCGCGTGCGATCATCACTGCAATGGCGCGCGCCCGACTCAGCGCACCGCTGGTGCTGGTGGCCGCGGCTCTCCTGGCTGCCGGCTGCGGGTCTCAGACCCACGCCGCTTCCGGCCATACATCGACCACCCGATCCGCGACCACGCGATCCCGGACCACCGCGCCCCGCCAGGCCGCGCCGGCCAATCCGGTCCCGTCGCAGGCTCCCCGGACCGCCGACGCCCGCACCGTGGCAGTGATCAGGCACTGGGCCGACGCTCTGCGCCGCGGCGACGTGCGCGGCGCTGCCTCCTACTTCCAGATCCCCAGCATCTTCGCCCCGGGCCCCGATCAGGAGGTCACGATCCACAGCCGCGCCCAGGCCGAGGCCGCCAACAGGGGGCTGCCCTGCGGTGCGAAGCTGATCTCGGTCATCCGGTTGGGTGGGCCGCTGGTGCAGGCCCTGTTCCGGCTCACGGGCCGTCCCGGTCGGGGCGGGAGCACGTGTCAGCCCGGTGCCGGGGACACCGCCCGCACCAACTTCGTGATCAGGTCCGGTCACATCCGGGTGTGGCTGCGCGCTCCCGACCAGCCCGGCGACAACCAGGCCCCGCCATCCGGGGGCAACCAGCCCCCGCCATCCGGTGGCTCGGGCGGCGGCGGGCCGGTGGTCTGAACGCCCTGAGCGGGTACGGTCGGGGCATCCGCGCCGCCCGCCTTCTGCCCATCGCCGCCCTCATCGCGCTCGTCGCGCTCACCGCGGGGGTCCTCCAGTTCGAAGGAGGTGGTGGTGGCGGCGATCCGGACCCTGCCACCCCGGCCGCGCAGGCGACGATTCCCCGCGACGCGATCCGGGTCCAGATCGGCGCCACCGCCGACAGCCGGCCGGTGGCCCCGGGGTTCATCGGGCTCTCTATCGAGTATCGCTCGGCGCCCGGGTACTTCGGGGCGCCCACTGACCCTGACCGTGTCTTCCGGCAGCTCATGCGCAACCTCACCCCGGGACAGTCACCGGTGCTGCGCTTCGGCGGTGACACCACCGACTGGACGTGGGCACCGACCCCGGGGGTGGCCAAGCCCCCGGGGATCCGGTACACCCTGGGCCCCGAGTGGATGCGCTCCACCGGCACCGTCGCGCGGGCGCTCGACGCGCGCGTCATCCTCGGCGTGAACTTCGAGTCAGACAGCCGGGCGATCGCCGCCGCGGAGTCCGCGGCCCTCCTGCGCGGCGTGGGCCGGCGATATGTGGCCGGACTGGAGCTGGGCAACGAGCCCGAGGTGTACGGCACCCTCGGCTGGTATCAGACCCCGGCCGGCGCCCCGGTCCCGGGCCGCCCCGCCGGGTATGACCTCAGCTCCTACCTGAGTGACTACGCCGCCGTCACCCGCGCGCTGCCGCGCGACGTGCCGCTCGTCGGGCCCGCCTCGGGGGCGCCGCAGTGGCTGTCGGGCCTGCCCCGGTACCTGTCGGGCAATCCGCGGGTCAGGCTCGTCACCTTTCACCGTTACCCCCTGCACCGTTGCTTCACTGCGCCCGACTCGCCCGAGTTCCCGACGATCGCCAACCTACTGGCGCCTGCGGCCGCCAGCGGTCCGGCCACCAGCCTCGCCGCGGCGGTCGCCGCCGCGCACGCTCGCGGCATCCCGTTCCGCGCCGACGAGCTCAACAGCGTCTCGTGCGGCGGGGCCCGCGGTGTCAGTGACACCCTGGCCTCGTCACTGTGGGCGCTCGACACCCTGTTCAACATGGCTCGCGTCGGCGTCGACGGCGTCAACATCCACACGTTCCATAAGGCCATCTACGAGCCCTTTGCCGTCTCCGAGCACGCCGGACAGTGGCGGGCCCAGGTGAAGCCGATCTACTACGGGCTGCTCATGTTCGCCCGCGCCGCTCCCCCGGGCGCGCGGCTGCTGCCCGCCACCTACCGCGCGCCGTCCTCGCTGCGCGTGTGGGCCACGCGGGCCCGGGACGGCCGGGTACGGGCCGTGCTGATCAACGACTCGCGGCGCCACCCGGCGACCGTGGCGGTCCGCCCTCCCGGTGGAGCCGCCCCCGGGAGCAGTGCCACCGGCATCCGGCTACGTGCGCCGCACGCCGACGCGACGGCCGGCGTGACCATCGGCGGCCAGTCGTTCGGGGCATCGACGAGTACCGGCAGCCCCGCCGGAGGGGCCCGGCAGTTCACCGTTCGGCCGGTCCGGGGGAGCTTCGTGGTGCGCCTGCCTCCGGCGACCGCCACGCTGCTCGTCGTCGACCGTGCTTCCTAAGAGTCTTCTCATCGGGTCTCGATTGACACGGCTCAACCCCGACGCTACGTTGACTTTGCAAACGATTGCAGTGCCCCGGTACGTCCGTCCCGGAACGGGACGGCACACGAGAGCGGAGGGTGAGGGAATGAGGATCCTTCGTAGGTGCTTGACATCCGGGCTCGCGCTCGGCGCGGTCATGGTCGTCGCAGCCTGTGGTGGTAGCTCCTCCAACGGGAGCAGTTCGAGCAGCAAGAGCGGAGGCGGTGGTGCGACAAGCTCTGCGAGCGCCTCGAGCCACGCGAACGCCAGTCCGGTCACGATCGGGACCTCGCTGTCGCTGTCGGGGGACTTCTCCGCCGACGGTCAGGCGTTCGAGCGCGGCTACAAGCTCTGGGTCGCTGACCAGAACAAGGCCGGCGGTCTGCTCGGTCACCCGGTCAAGCTCGACGTCATCTCTGACTCCTCCAGCCCGGCCCAGGTGGTCTCCAACTACCAGAAGCTGATCGGCTCCAACAAGGACCAGCTCATCTTCGGGCCCTTCTCCTCGCTCCTGACGGTCCCAGCGGCGCGCATCGCGCAGCGCTATGGATACGCCTTCGTCGAGGGGGCCGGCGGCGCTCCGTCGGTGTTCGGGGCGGGACTGCACAACGTCTTCGACGTGTCCATCCCGGTCAAGAACAACCTCGTCACCTTCGCCGAGTGGGTGGCCTCGCTGCCCCCCTCCAAGCGACCCAAGACAGCCGCGTACGCGACCGTGAACGATCCGTTCACCCAGCCCCAGCTTCCGGAGGCCCAGAAGATCCTCGAGGCCGCCGGCGTTAAGACGGTCCTCAACAAGGTCTTCCCCGCAGAGGTCACCGACTACACGGCGATCGCCGGGCAGGTGGCCTCGGCCAAGCCCGACGTCGTGCTCCTGGGCTCGGTCGACGTGCCGACCGTGTCCGCGTTCGTCCACGTCTTCATCCAGCAGCACTTCAACCCGAAGGCCTTCATCGCCACCGCCGGACCCGACCAGGGCGCGCAGTTCATCAAGGCCGTCGGCGCCGGGAACGAGGACGGGATCTTCGTGCCCAACGGCTGGTACGGCGGCTTCAAGAAGGCCGACAGCCAGCAGATGGTCAAGGAGTACATCGCCCAGTACGGCGGAAACGCGTCGGGGGTCAATGCCGACGTGGCCGAGGCCTACGCGGTCGGCCAGGTCCTGGGGCAGGCCGTCCAGGCCACCCACGGCTTCGATCAGGCGAAGATCATGGCCTACCTGAAGAGCGCAGCGACGCTCAACAGCGTCCAGGGCCCGGTCAAGTTCGACTCCTTGGGCGAGAACACCGCGCAGAAGACGCTCACCTTCCAGTGGCAGAACAGCACCCTGGTGCAGTCGATCCCGACGGCATTGCCCGGGTCGACGGCTCCGATCTATCCCAAGCCCGCCTGGAAGTAGTGACACCGCACATCGCCACACACGGACACTGACCCGTGTCGTTCACCGAGCTGCTCCAAGCGATCGTTGATGGCATCCTGACCGGCGGCGTCTACGCCCTGATGGCCGCCGGTCTGACGCTGATCTTCGGCGTCATGGACCTCATCAACATCGCCCAGGGCGTGATGGTGATCCTGGGCGCGTACCTCAGCTACGTGCTGTCGGTGAACCTGGGGATCGACCTGCTGCCGGGGCTGCTCATCACCATCCCGGTGATGTTCGCGCTGGGCGTGGCGGTCGAGTTCTGCTTCATGCGCCGCCTGCGTGATCAGGACCGCACCCAGATGTCGATCCTGGTCACGTACGCGGTGGCGATCGTCATCGAGGGCATCCTGACGGCCATCTTCGGCGTCGACTTCCGCCAGCTCCAGGCGTCGTACGTCAACAGCTCGGTGCACATACTGGGGTTCTACCTGCCCTACATCTACCTGATCGGGTTCGCTCTGGCCGTGGCGCTGCTCGCAGTCCTCTACTACGGCCTGTACCGGACCAAGTTCGGGCGGGCCGTCCGCGCGTCGCTGCAGAACCGGACGGCCGCCGACCTGATCGGGATCAACGTCAACCGGGTGCGGACGATCTCGGTGGGGATCGGCGTCGCCGTCACTGCCGTGGGCGGCATGGTCTTCGGGGCCACGAACTCGTTCAACCCCAACACCGGCTATGACCTCATCTCGCGGCTGCTGGCGATCGTGATCCTCGGCGGGATGGGCAGCATCGGTGGGGCGATGGCCGCCGCGGTGTTCCTGCTGGTCATCAACGACGTCGTCGCCGTGGCCTGGTCGCCCACGTGGGCGCCGATCGTGTACTTCGCGGCCCTCGTGCTGGTGCTGTCGATCCGCCCGCAGGGCCTGTTCGGTCGCACGGCGGCGCGCGCGCAATGAGGGGCCGTGCTCCCGCTGTGGCCGGCGTCGCCGTGCTCATCGCCCTGATCGCGGTGTTCCCGCTCGTCGTCACCGACCCGACGGCCACCTCGATCGCCGTGTTCACCCTGGTGTTCATGGTCTCCGCCAGCGCCTGGAACGTGTTCAGCGGCTATTCCGGCTACCTGGCCCTGGGCCACGCCGTCTTCTTCGGCACCGGCGGCTACGCCGTGGCGCTGGCGGCGCGCGACTGGCATGTGGCGGGCGGCTGGCCGGTGTTCGCCCTGCTCCCGTTCGGGGGGCTCGTGGCCGGGCTCGTCGCGATTCCGGTGGGGCTGGTGGCCCTGCGCACCCGCCGGCACACGTTCGTCGTGGTCACCATCGCCATCTTCTTCATCTTCCAGCTGGCGGCGACCAACCTCGGGTTCACCGGGGGCACCTCGGGCCTCCTGCTCCCGATCGCGCCCTTCTCGGCCGCCAATTTCAACCAGCCCTTCTACTACGTCGCCTTCGTGATCCTGATCGCGACCGTGCTCGTCTCGTGGGGGGTGCGCCGCTCGCGCTTCGGCCTCCAGCTCCTGGCCATCCGCGACGACGAGGACCGGGCGCTCGGCCTCGGCGTGAAGACCCGCCGGCTCAAGCTCATCGCCTTCGTCATCTCGGCGGTGCCGATCGGCATGGTCGGAGGCCTCTACTTCTACTTCGTCGGCCAGATCTTCCCCCAGTTCGCGTTCGACCCCCTGTTTGACCTGTCGATCGCGCTCATGGCCTTCCTCGGCGGCCTGGGCACGATCGCCGGTCCGCTGCTGGGCGCCGCGGTGCTCGAGTCCATGCAGCAGTACCTGACCCAGACGTTCTCCTCCAGCGCCACGTACCTGATCGCCTACGGAGTCCTGTTCCTCGCCGTCGTGCTGATCCTGCCGCGCGGCGTGATCCCGGGCATCACCGACCGGCTCGAGCGCCGGCGGGCGCGGGCGACGGGTGGACGGGGCGCGGACGGGGACCGGCTCCCCGAGCGCGAGGGCCCGGTGGCGGGCGGCGTCGCGGGAGCGGCCCGATGACGCACCTCCTCGAAATCAAGGGCGTGTGCAAGCACTACGGCGGCGTCGCCGCCCTCTCCGAGTGCGACCTGGAGGTCCACGAAGGGGAGATCAACGGCCTCATCGGCCCCAACGGGTCGGGCAAGACGACCCTGTTCAACGTCATCACCGGCTACGAGCGCATCCAGCAGGGGGCGGTGCACTACCGCGGCCAGGAGATCACCAACGCGCCGCCCAACCGCGTCTTCGACCTCGGCATCGGGCGCACCTTCCAGCTCACGCGCCTGTTCATGCGCCTCACCGTTCTGGAGAACCTTCTGGTCGCCACCCAGCGCGATGAGGGGTGGCTCCGCGCGGTCATGCGCCGCGCGGGCTCGGCAGGGGAGAAGCGGCGCGCCATGGAGATGCTGGACTTCGTCGGCATCGCGCGGCTGGCCCACGAGCCCGCGGGCAATCTCTCCTACGGACAGCGCAAGCTGCTCGAGCTCGCCTCGCTGCTCGTCGCCGACCCCTCGGTGCTCCTGCTCGACGAGCCCGCGGGCGGGGTGAACCCGACGCTGATCGGCCATCTCGCCGATCGGATCGCCGAGCTCAACCGCGGCGGGAAGACGATCGTCGTGGTCGAGCACAACATGGAGTTCGTCATGAGCCTGTGCTCGCGGGTGACGGTGCTCAGCCAGGGCACGGCCCTCGTCGCGGGCACCCCGGCGGAGGTGCGCAGCAACCCGGCCGTCCTGGATGCCTACCTCGGCGGTGAGGACGACGCCTCCACCCAGCAGGAGCTGGCCGCCGAGGCCACCCGCGGTCACGTGCAGGTCGTGGCGCCGAGGCCGCGCACGACGGCGCCCGAACCCGTGGACGGCCCCGCGCCGCTGCTGCGCATCCAGGGCGTGACCGCCGGCTACGGCGGCGGCGACATCCTCAAGGACGTCTCGGTCGACGTGCCCCGCGGCGGCATCACGTGCGTGGTCGGTCCCAACGGCGCCGGGAAGTCGACGCTCCTGGCCACGATCAGCGGGCTGCTGCGCCCGCGCGCGGGGACGATCGAGTTCGACGGCTCGGCGATCTCGGGCCTGACGCCCAAGGAGATCCTCGGCCGCGGGCTGGCGCAGATCCCCCAGGCGCACAGCCTGTTCGGCGAGATGACCGTGCGCGAGAACGTCGAGATGGGGGCGTTCACCGTCAACGACGACGCCCTGGTGGCCGAGCGGCTGCGCGCCGTGGAGGAGCTCTACCCGATCGTCCGCGACCGGGCCGGTGTGAAGGCCGGCAGCCTGTCGGGCGGCCAGCAGCGGCTCGTGGAGTTCGCCCGGTGCCTGATGCTCGACCCCGAGCTGATCATGCTCGATGAGCCCTCGATGGGCCTCGATCCCCAGACCCGGGCGATGGTCTTCGACATGGTCGGGAGATGAATCGCCGCGGCAAGACGATCCTGCTCGTCGAGCAGAACGCGCGTGCCGGGCTGCGGCTGAGCACCCATGGTGTCGTGTTGGAGAACGGGACCGTGAGACTGACCGGCTCGGGCCAGGACGTGCTCGAGCACCCCGAGATCGGCGCGCTGTACCTCGGTGGCGCCGTGACGCAAGCGGGCTCCGCGACGTGAGCGGGCGCGACGACACGGCCGCTGTGGCGGACGTCGTCGTTGCCGGCGCGGGCCACAACAGCCTGATCACTGCCGCGTACCTGACACGCGCGGGATACCGCTGCCGGGTGCTCGACGCGCGCTCGACACCCGGCGGCGGCGTCGCCTCCGAGGAGCTCCTGCTCCCGGGCTTCAAGCTCGACTCGTGCTCGACCGGGCACACCCTGATCCAGACCAACCCGGTCCTCAGCGCCGATGAGCTCGGCTTGATCGCCGATCACGGCCTGACCTACATCGAGCCCGACCCGGTCGCCCACGTCGTCTTCCCCGACGGCGACTCGCTCACGATGTGGCTGGACCTGGAGCGCACCTGCGACCAGATCGCCTACTACTCCCGGACCGATGCCGCGGCCTACCGCCGTCTGCTGTCCGAGTACGACGCCGTCAAGGACGTGTTCAACCGGCAGCGCTTCACGCCGGTGGGCCTCGGGCCCAGCCTGGACGAGATGCTCGAGGGCCGTTCCGGCGGCGCGCGCTGGCGCCGGCGCGCCGCGATGAGCGCGTGGGACGTCGTGCGGCGGGAGTTCGAGAGCCCGCACGTGCAGGCGTTCATGCTCTGGATGGCGTTCCAGACCGGGCAGCCGGTCGACTCCGTCGGCTCCGGCCCGCTGGCCTACTCGATCGTGTTCGGGCGCCAGCGCCGCAGCTGGACGCTTCCCCGCGGCGGCTCGGGCGAGCTGGTGCGAGCGCTGGTGGAGGTGATCGAGCAGGGCGGCGGCGAGATCATCTGCGGCCAGCGCGTCGTCGACCTGATCGTGTCCGACGGACGGTGCGCGGGTGTGGTGACCGAGGACGGGACCCGGCACGTCGCCGGCCGGGCGGTGCTGTCGACGATCCACGTCAAGGATCTCGTGCACATGGCCTCAGCGGCCGACTGGGGCGAGGACTTCGCCTACGCGATCGACTCCTACGACGAGGGCATCTCGGCCTTCGCTGCCCACTACGCGACGACCGAGGCGCCGCGCTACCCGACGCGCGACGGGGGCGAGATCGAGGTCGTCTCAGCGGGGGTGGCAGGTTGGGGAGCCGACATCCGGCGGATGGGACGCGACGTGCGCGATGGCCGGCTGGTGCGCGACGGCGCATGGCTGCTCTTCCCGGCGCCGACGGTGGCCGATCCGACGCGGGCCCCCGCCGGCCGCCACACCGTCAAGATTCTCGGCATGCAGCCCTATGAGCCCGCCGGTGCCACCTCGGCGCCCGCCGCCGGTGGCGCGGCCGGTGCTGCGGCCGGAACGGCCGGGACGGCGGCCGAATCCTGGCGCAGCTCCGGGAGGAGGTCGCCGCGGTCCATCTGAGTCATCTCCGTCGCGCCGCTCCGAACATGGTCGATGACACGATCCTGGCCGAGCTCATCGTGTCGCCGGTCGACCTGGAGCGCTCGAACCCTCACATGTGGCATGGCACCTTCCACGGCGGTGACCGCTCGGTGGCCAACAGCGGCGCGCAACGGCCGGCTCCGGGTTGGGCCCAGCACCGGATGCCGATTCCGGGCCTCTACCAGACGGGCGGCACCACGCACCCGGGCGGTTCGGTCACCGGCGGGCCGGGCCGCAACGCCGCCATCGTCATGCTGGCCGACCTGGGGGACGATCTCGATGCGGTGGTCGAACACGGTCGCGGGCGGCGGCCCGCCGCGGTCTGAGCCGCGCTCGGGGGCGTGTGACACGGCCGAGTCGAGCCATGGACCGGGGCATAATCGACCCGTGCGTGCCACGGTGACGATCCGGGACGTCGCGCGCCTGGCCGAGGTCCACCCGGGCACGGTCTCGCGCGCGCTCAACGAGCAGACCCGGGCACTGGTCAACGAGGAGACGGCCGAGCGGGTTCTCCGCGTGGCCGAGGAGCTCGGCTACCGGCCCAACCCGATCGCCCGCGGCCTGAAGACCAATCGCTCCTACACCGTCGGGGTGCTCATCCCGGACCTGACCAATCCGCTGTTCCCGCCGATCATGCGCGGCATCGAGGATCGGTTGGGCGACGCCGGATACACCGCGCTGATCGTCAACACCGACAACGACCCCGGGCGCGAGCGCAGCCAGATGGACGCGATGCGCGCGCGCCAGGTGGACGGGTTCATCGCGGCGACGGCGCGGCTGGACACCGAGCTGCTCGCCGACGTCGCCGCCGGCGGCGCTCCGCTGGTCCTGGTCAACCGCAGCCTCGAGGACGGCTCGCTGGCCGCGGTCACCGTCGATGACCGGCAGGGCATCCGCCTGGCGGTCAACCACGTCGCCGGGCTTGGCCACCGGCTCATCGGCCACGTCGGCGGCCCGCAGAACCTGTCGACGGGGCACCTGCGCCATCTTGGCTTCCGGGAGGCGATGGCCGAGCCTCGGACTGGCCGGCTCCGTCGAGCAGGTCGTGTTCGCCGCTGCCTTCACCGAGGCGCACGGCCAGCAGGCGTGCGCCGAGCTGCTGGACCGGGCCCCGGGGGTGACCGCGGTGGTCGCCGCCAACGACCGGCTGGCCATCGGCTGCTACGACGCGCTGGAGGCCCGCGGCCTGGCCTGCCCCGGCGACGTCTCGGTGACCGGATTCAACGACATGCCGTTCGTCGACCGGCTGCGTCCGCCGCTGACCTCGGTTCGGGTGCCCCAGCGGGAGATCGGCACCGTGGCCGCGGACCTGCTGCTCGAGCCAGCTCAGCGACGGCTCGCGGGACGCCCGCCAGGTCCTGCTGGAGCCGACCCTCAGCGTCCGCGGCTCGACCGCGCCCCCGCGGCCCCGGCGCCTGAGGCGGCCCGGCGGCGGGCGATGAGCGGCGACGAGCGCGTCGAGGCGGCGATCCGGCACTGGGCCGGGCGGTTCATCGCCAACGGCATCGACTACAACGACTTCGTCCGCACGACGGCGTCGATCTCCCGCTGGGAGGACTGGCTCGACGCCTGGACGGCCACCGCCGAGGCCCACGCCGAGCTCGCCCGCGCGGCGCTGGAGCGCGGGCACCGGCAGAGCGCGGGCGAGGCGTTCGCCCGGGCCGCGGTCACCTACCACTTCTCCAAGTTCGTGTGGGTGCTGGACCCGGAGCGCAACCGGCGCAACACCGAGGCGGCGATCAGCGCCATGTACGCCGCGCACGCGATCCTGGATCCCGGCGCCGAGCGCATCGAGGCTCCGCTCGACGATGCCGTCGTCGCGGCCAATCTGCGCCTGCCGCCCGGGCCCGACCCGGCGCCGCTCGTCGTCCTGATCCCCGGGCCTGGACTCCACCAAGGAGGAGTTCTTTCGATGGGAGTCGGTGTTCCTCACGCGCGGCATGGCCACGCTCTCGCTCGACGGCCCGGGTCAGGGCGAGACCGGCTTTCACCTGGACATCCGTCCCGACTACGAGGTCGCCGTGACCGCGGCGCTCGACGCGGTGGCCGGGCGGCCTGACCTGGACGGCGATCGCATCGGGGCGGTCGGTGTGAGCCTGGGCGGCCACTACGTGGTGCGCGCCGCCGCGTTCGAGCCGCGCATCAAGGCGCTGGCCGGGATCAGCGGGCCGTTTGACTTCGCCGCCTCCTGGGAGTCGATGCCCGACCTGACCCGGGAGACGATCCGCCATCACACCGGGGCCGCCGACGACGCCGACGCCCGCCGTCGCGCCGGCGCGCTCACCCTGGAGGCGTCGCCGGCGGCGTCGCGCAGCCGTGTCTGGTCGTCACCGGCAAGCGCGACCGGGTGATCCCGTGGGAGGAGACCAAGCGCATCGCCGACGCCACGCCCAACTCCGAATGGGTGCTCTACGAGGAGGGAACGCACGTGTGCAACAACATCCCGTTCCGTTACCGCCCGCTGGTGTCGGACTGGATGTGGGAGCGGTTGGCATGAGCGGTGTCAGACCGTCCCGCCCGAGCAGTGGGGCGCGTTCGTCGGCGGGCGCTGGGTCGAGGTCGGCGATCGGCCGACCTTCGGCGTCAGCGAGCCGGCCACCGGTCAGGAGATCGCCCGCGTGGTCGACGGCGACGCCGAGCTGGTCGCCGAGGCGGTCGCGGACTCGCGCCGGGCGTTTGCTGCACTGGCGGGCGCTCGCCCCCCGGGAGCGCGGTCGCCTGCTGCGGCTGGTCGCCGCCACGATCCGCGAGCACCTCGACGAGCTGGCCGAGCTGGAGGCGCGCGAGGTCGGCAAGCCGCGGCGCGACGCCCTGCGCTTCGACCTCTCGTTCTGCCACGCCGGCTACGACTACTACGCCGGTCTGGCCGACACGCTGCACGGCGAGATCCTGGACCAGGGTCCGATCGAGGCCCGCATCATCTACGAGCCCTACGGCGTCGTGGCGGCGATCCTGCCCTTCAACTGGCCCCCGATCCACTTCACCAAGAAGTGCGCGCCCGCGCTTGCCGCCGGGAACACCGTCATCGTCAAGCCCGGCGAGCAGGCACCGCTGACCGTGCTGCGGCTCGTCGAGCTGGCCAACGAGGTGCTGCCGCCGGGCGTGATCAACGCCGTGCCCGGCCGAGCGCGCTGGCCCGCGCTCTCCAGCCACCCGCGCGTCGAGCGGACCACCTTCACCGGGGCGACCGAGACTGGGCGCCGGGTCCTGCGCGGCGCCGCGGAGAACCTGACCTTCGCGACGATGGAGCTCGGCGGCAAGAACGCGGTCATGGTCCTCGCCGATGCCGACCTGGACCGCGCGGTGGACGTGGTCGTGGAGGGGATGTTCTACAACCAGGGCGAGGCGTGCACGTCGACGGCGCGGATCCTGGTCCACGATTCCATCCACGACGCGTTCCTGGAGCGGTTCGTCGCGGCGGTGAGGCAGCTGGTGGTCGGCGACGGGCTGGATCCGGCGACCGACATCGGAGCGATGGTGACCGCCGATCAGCGCGACAAGGTGCTCGCCCATCTGCAGCGGGGCCTGGATGAGGGGGCCCGGCTCGTCGTCCAGGTTCAGCTCCCCACCGACCAGCGCCTCCAGGGCGGCTACGGGTGGCCCCGACCGCGCTCGCCGACGTGCCCTTGGCCGACGTCGATTGCGAGGAGGAGATCTCGGGCCGATCGCCTGCGTCGACGCGGTTCACCGGCGAGGACGAGGCGGTGGAGAACTCCACGTACCCGCCACGGCCTGACCGCCGCCATCCGCAACACCGACGAGACGCGGGCCTACCGGATCGCGCAGCGTCT
>CAVXRR010000018.1:0-21481 GCA_963764125.1 uncultured Solirubrobacteraceae bacterium | reverse complement strand
CAGCGACGACTTGGGGGAGAGGAAGCGGCGCAGGCGCGACTCGGGGCTCAACCGCGCGAACAGTCCCGTCACCGCGGAGCGGTCCCCGCGGCGCAGCGGCTCGATGCGGATGAGCGTCCCGTCGGCAAGCACCTCGGTTGCCGCCTGCGCGCAGGGCGCCACGGTCGCGGGCGCAGCCCCGGCCATGACGTCAGACGTCTGAGGATCCCGGTCCATGACGGGTGAGACGTTGGCGAGGCGGGAATTCTTCCCAGAAAGCTGGAACGTTCCAATATCCATGAAAGTGGTGTAGCTGCGGGGCGGGGTGGCGGGGTGAGGGAGAGGGGTGAGGGGTGGCGAGGCAACCGGGTCCGCTGGTGGTACGGCTCACCGGTCTCGGCGGTTCGCCGATCGGTGCGTCACACGTTGTCCAGCTGCTGCCGGGCCTGGCGGTGGGCGGCGATCGCGGCGTCCAGGCCTGCCTCGGCCTCCTGTACCGCGGCGTCGGCCTGGCGCAGCGCATCGGCGGCACGCGCCTGGCGCTCCTGCGCGGTGCGCACGGCGCGCTCCGCCCGGTCGGCCTCCCGGCGCGGCGTCGCGCTCAACGGCACGGGCCTGCTTGCGGGCCTCTTCGCGCTCGCGACGCTCCGCCGCCTCGGCCGCCTTGCGCTCCTTGGGCGTCGGCTTGGCCGCGCCGCCACGGCTCGGCCGGGCCGGCCGCGCCGGCGGGACCGCGATCGCGCCGCCGAGCCCCGCGCCGAGCCCGACGTGGCGCAGTTCGCGCACCAGGCGGCCCTCGGTGACCTGCCGGCGCGCCTCGTCGTCGAGCGCGGCCGCGTGCAGCGTCTCGCCCACCCGCTCGAGCGTCGTGGCACTGAGCTCGTGGCCGCCGAGCTCAGCAGGCCCCGCGCCGAGTCCACCAGCGCCTCGACGGCCTCGCGCTCGCGCTCGGCGGCGGATCGCAGATCGCGGGCGTCGGCGCTGCCTCCGAGCACGCCCGCCTGGATATCGCGCAGCGCGTCGCCCGCCGCGAACAGTTCGTCGACCTCATGGCGCTGGGTGCGAATCAGCTGGTTGACCGCCCATGCCGCCACCGACGGCTTGCGCAGCGCGGCGACCGCCGCCGCCTGCTCGCGCTCCCCGCCCGACCGCAGCTCCCGCGACGAGCGAGGCCCGCTCGGGGACGAAGCGGTCGAGCGGCAGCCCGTACAGATCGTCGACATCCACGCTCACCATTGTCGAGCACCCCTCCGTCGGCACCGATCGCCGCCCGCCGGGGTCGCTAGGCCAGCCGGACGCGCGGCAGCCGCAGCCGGCGCCGGCGACGCGGGGACACGTGGGCGAGGTGACCGGCCCGCAGCCGCAGGAGGGATACGGCGTGGGCGGTGGGGACGAACGGGTTGGCCACGACGCGCTCTTCGTCGAGGGCGATCGCCGCCACCGGCTGGCCTCCGACGACGGCCAGCAGCACGGGACCCTCCAGCGGGCGAGCGTCGTCGAGCGCGGCCAGCTCGCGGACGACGTCATCGTCGTCGGCGCGGGCCGGGCGCAGCTCCACGGCCGGCCCCGAGCGCCAGAGGGGGCGGCTGGGAATAGCGTTGTACCGAGTCGCCGCCCGGGTCAGATCGGACACGTGCTCCTGGGCCATTACTGCAGTGAGGGGGGCATTCATCACGGGCTCCTTCGAAGATTGGACGTGATGCCATGATGCGCCTAAGAGCGCCCCCGTACATCGGGCAAATGCAGCCGGTTTCGGCCCCTGCCCCCTTACCTGGAAGGGGGTAAGGCCTTACCTGCCCAGGGCCTAAGCGGGCTGGCCGGAGGGCGCGTCGGCGTCGCGCAGGATGGCGCTGCCCAGCGAGATCCCGGTGAGCGCGGGAGCGGTCACCAGAACGGTCGAGAGCCTCGAGAGCTCGCCCCGGCGCCCCGCCAGCAGGCCGGCGGCCGCGTCGGCGGCGTCGCAGGCCATGCCGATCCTCACCCAGAGCCGCAGGGCGTCGCCACTGCTGGATTGCAGACCGGCGGCCAGGGCCAGGTCGCGCACGGCGAACAGCCGTGCCACGTAGGGAAGCTGCGGGTTGGCATCGGGACTGATGCCGAACAGGCGAGCCGCCAGCCGCGGCGCGAGCCACGTGAGGACCCCGATGGCGGCGCGGATCCCGGCCAGAGTCTTCAGTGAGGACACTCGCGCGATCGTAGTCAAACGCCGCTCGGGCCGCCAGCCGGGGTGCTATGACACGCAGCATGCCCCGACCGATCGCGCCCCTCCCCGAGTCCGCGTCGGTCGTGATCATCGGCGGGGGGGTGATCGGGACGAGCGCCGCCTTTCACCTGGCCGAGGCGGGCGTGGACGTGGTCCTCGTCGAGCGCGCCGAGCTCGGCAGCGGCTCCACGTCACGCGCGGCGGGGGGCGTGCGCGCGCAATTCTCCGACGCCCTGAACATCCAGATCGCGCAGCGCAGCCTGGATGCGTTCAACCGCTTCGCCACCCGGCCGGGCTGGGAGATCGACCTCCGGCGCAGCGGCTACCTGTTCGTGCTCAGCCGGGAGGCCGACGTCGCCGAATTCGAGGCGAGCGTCGCGCTCCAGAACCAGTACGGCGTACCGTCGCGCCTGATCAGCGCCGAGGCGGCCCGGGCGCTGTGCCCGCTGCTGGCCGGCGACGACATCCTCGCGGCGTCGTTCTCCGCGGAGGACGGCCATGCCACGCCCGAGGCGGTCGTGCAGGGGTATGCCTTCGCCGCGCGGGCCCTCGGTGCCCACGTCCGCGTCGGCTGCGAGGTCACCGGCATCGAGACTGGCGGGGACGGCATCACGAGCGTCCAGACCAGCCACGGGCAGATCGCCACCAATGTCGTCATCTGCGCCGCCGGCGCGTGGTCGCGGGCCTGCGGGGAGATGGTGGGGCTGGCGCTCCCGGTGACCCCTCTGCGGCGGCAGATCCTCTTCACCGAGCCGATGGACGACCTCCCGCAGGAGCTGCCGTTCACGATCGACTTCGCGTCGAGCTTCTACTTCCACCGGGAGGGGCCGGGCCTCCTGCTGGGGATGTCGCACGCCCGCGAGCGCCCGGGGTTCGCCCTGGAGACGACCGACGACTGGGTGCCGGACCTGCTCGACGTCGCCTCCCGCCGCGCGCCCCGCATCGCCGAGGCCGGCATCAAGGGAGGCTGGGCGGGGCTCTACGAGGTCACGCCCGACCACAACGCGATCATCGGCGAGTCCGAGCAGGTCAGCCGTTTCCTCTACGCCACCGGCTTCTCGGGCCACGGGTTCCTGCAGGGCCCCGCCGTGGGTGAGATCCTGCGCGACCTCGTCCTGGGCCAGGCGCCGTTCGTCGATATCGGGCCGCTGAGCGTCAACCGCTTCAGCGATGCCATGCTGCGCCCCGAGTACAACATTGTCTAGCCCCGACCCACACCTGGACACCGACCGCGCCCCTGGCACCGCCGGCGCCGCCGGCACCACCACCGCCGCGAGCGTCCCGGCGAGCGCGGACGTCACCACCGCCGGGGTCCGCGTCGTGCAGGCGCTGGAGCGCCTTGGCGTGTCGGTCGCGTTCGGGCTGCCCGGCGTCCACAACCTCGCCATCTGGAAGGCGCTCTCGGCGTCGGCGATCAGGCTCGTCGGCGTCCGCCACGAGCAGGCGGCGGTCTACGCCGCCGACGGGTACGCGCGCGCGACGGGTCGCCTCGGCGTGGCCGTCGTGACCACGGGCCCGGGCGCGGCGAACACGCTCGGCGCGACGGGGGAGGCGATGGCGTCCGGCTCGCCGGTGCTGGTCATCGCCACTGACATCCCCGCCGCCATCCGCCGTCCCAACACCTACCGCGGCAGCCTGCACGAGACCCGCGACCAGACCGCGATGTTCGCGCCCGTGACCAAGGCCGCGACGCTCGTGGAGACCGCCGCCCAGGTCGCAGACGCCGTGGTCGCGGGCGCGCGCACGGCGCTGGCGGCGCCGAGCGGCCCGGTCTACCTCGGTGTGCCCACAGACCTGCTGCGCCGGCCCGCGCCCGAGCTGCCGCCGCAGTTGCCCGAGGCTCCGCTGACACCGGGATTCGACGGCAGCGGCATGGAGGAGGCCGTGGCTCTCATCGCCGCCGCCCGGCGCCCGCTCATCTGGGCCGGCGGCGGGGCGCTGCGTGCCGGCGCCGGGGAGGCGATCGGCGCGCTGGCGCGCAAGCTGGGCGCGCCCGTAATCACCACGTACATGAGCCGGGGCGTCGTGTCGCCCGATGACCCGTGGACCGTGGCCGGGCCCGTCCACGCCCCCGAGGTCGGCGCGCTGTGGGACGAGGCCGACCTCGTGGTGGGGATCGGGACCGACTTCGATGGCGTGATGACCCAGAACTGGCTGATGCCCCAGCCGCCGCGACTCGTGTGCGTCAACGTCGACGCCGCCGACGCGACCAAGAACTACGCGGCCGACGTGACGCTCGTCGGCGATGCGCGCGAGGTCACCGAGCGGCTCGCCGCCGCGGTCGCCGTGCGCGACGGTGCCGAGGCGATGTTGGCGCGCCTTGAGCAGGTACGGGCGGGCGTGGCGGCCTCGGTGCTGGCCGACGACGCCGATGCCGCCGGATTCCTGGCGGTCATGGACCGCGCCCTCCCGCCCGAGGCGGTGGTGGTGGCCGACATGTGCATCCCCGGCTACTGGCTGGCGGGCTACCGGCGCGTGCCCCGGCCGCGCGCCTTCGCTTACCCGATGGGGTGGGGGACCCTGGGCTTCGCCTTCCCGGCGTCGCTGGGCGCCGCCCTCGCCGACGTCGGGCCCACCGTGTGTGTCTGCGGCGACGGCGGCTTCCTGTTTGCCTGCGGCGAGCTGGCGACCGTCGCCGAGACCCAGATCCCGCTCACGGTGGTCCTCGTGGACGACGGCGGGTACGGGATGCTGCGCTTTGACCAGGAGCTGGCCGGCGACGAGCCGTTCGGCGTCGACCTCGTCGGCCCGGACTTCGCCGCGCTCGCGCGGTCGTTCGGGATCGGTGCGAGCACCGTCCGGGGGTTCGGTGGCGAGTTCGAGGCCACCCTCAGACACAGCGTGACCACACCGGCGCCGTCGCTGATCGTCGTCAAGGCGCGCCTGCGGCCACCGCTGACCACCTCGCCGAGGTGGTACCGCCGGCCGGCGGCGGACTGATCGCGCGAGCCGCTGCGCGCGGCGCGCTCAGCGATGTGCGCGCGACTGGCGCACCACGAAGCGCACGCTCATGGTCTTGCCGACCTGGCCATGGGCCCGCGGGGTGATGTCGAGGCGGTAGGTGCCCGGGCTCAGCCGGCGATGCAGCAACTGGTTGAGGCGCACCGTGAGGCGCCCGGCCCGGTCGGTGTGCGTGACGCTCGAGATGACGACGAAGCGCGTGCAGGTGCCGACGCGGCCGTGGCGGGACCGCGCGACGCAGGCCTTGCCGCGGCGCACGCCCTTCTCGGAGCGCAGCAGCGTCACCGTCAGGCTGGCGGCCTGCGACTCGGTGTAGGAGAGCGACAGTCCCGGCGAGCCTCCGGAGAGGACGTGTCCGTGGGTGTCCACGGTCACTTTGGAGCTCGAGAGCTTCAGGCCGTAGACGGACGGGGTGGCACCCATGGTCTCCGGCGTGCCGGTCGTCCCGGGGCCTGTGGTCGGACCCGTGCCGCCGCCGCTCCCGCCGCTGCCGGTGCCGGTGCCGGTGCCGCCCCCGCCGGAGGCCGGCGGCGGATCGGAGGCGGGAAGCAGACCGTTGATCTCGCTCGCGCCCAGGGCACGGCCCCACACCGTCACGTCGTCGATGGCGCCGGGGAACCAGTGGGGTTGGCAGCTTGGGTAGTTGCCGATGTAGAAGTCGTTGGAGCTGGGAAGCAGGTACTCGAGCGAGCCCGACCACGGGGTCCCTGAGCCGATCTGGACGCCGTCCACATAGAGGCGGATGGTGCTGCCGTCATAGGTGCCGACGGCCAGATGCCACTGACCGTCCCAGGCCCGCTGACCGGCGTCGGGCGAACGGGCGAACACGGTGCCGTGCTCCTGGGAGACGTAGAACTCGAGGCCTCCGTTGGGTCCCGAGTAGAGGCCGTAGGAAGCGGCGATGCAGCCGTTGCCGCCCTTGGCGACGACATACCGGTAGTTGCCGGGGCTGCCGGTGTGCCGGATCCACGCGGTGACGGTCACGGCGCCGGCGGGCTCCAGCGCCTGGTTGTCAGACACCTTGACCTGGCCGCTTGAGCCGTCGAAGGCGAGGGCGCTGCCCGAGATGCCCGGGACCCATGAGACTCCGCCGGACAGCGCACCGTCGTTGCCGTTGCCCGAGCCGTCGGTGACCGTGGTCCCGGTGCCCTCGTCGAGCTGCCAGATGCCGACGGGACCGCTCGCGGCGAGCGCGGAGGAGGTGGCGAGACTCGCAGTCACGAGCAGGACCACCAGGAAGGTGAGGCGTTTGATCATCTGCGGCATTTACCTGGAGGAAACATTTGATCAACGCGGGGCGCCGTGCGGAGCTTCCGATCTGGACGAACGTCCGAGGGCAGGCCGGTTTATGGTGAGCCCATGACCACCGGCCGCTGCCTGTGTGGCGCCGTCGTCTACGAGGTCCGCGGACCGCTGCGCGACGTGCTGATCTGTCATTGCGAGGAGTGCCGGCGATGGCACGGGCACGTCGCCGCCTGCACGGCGGCGCGCCGCGGCGACCTCGTGCTGACCGAGCAGCGCGGGCTGCGCTGGGTGCAGAGCCCGCGCAGCGATGCCGGGGCGCGGCGCGGATTCTGCGGCGAGTGCGGCTCGAGCCTGTTCTGGGATCCGCCCCGCCGCGACACGATCAGCATCGCGGCGGGCACGCTGGACCAGCCGACCGGGCTGCGCGTCGCCGCTCACTGGTTCGTGGCTCAGGCCGCGGACTACGACGTGCTGCCCGAGGACGGGCTGCCGCGCCACGACGGCAGCGCCGAGCAGGAGCGGCGGGGCTCTGCGCCTGAGCGCGGCTCCGCCTCCTGAGCGCCTCCTGAGCGCGGCTCGACGCCTAGAGCGGCGGGCCCGAGGGCTCAGGCCCGCGCTGGTCCGAGGGCTCAGGCCACCGCCGACCGGCGACCTCGAGCTGGCCCACCTTCAGCGTTTCGATCTCCACCTCACCGGCCTTCAGCGAGCGGATCACAGCGCGGCCGATCGCGATCCGGCCGATCGCCACCGCTCCGACCGCCATGACCGCGACAGCCAGCGGGCCCATGCTCGTCGGACCGATCAAGCGGGCCCCGGTCACGTGCGCGCCGACGGCGCGAAAGCCCGTCGTCTCGGCGTCGGCGCGCCTGCGAGAGAGCATGGGTTGAGGCTACCGCCTGGTGTGGTGAGTGGCTAGGGGCATCAGTCGGGGATGTGGGCGAACACGTCGGGGTGGGGGCCCGTGCGCCCGTCCTCGCCCCGGTCCAGGGCAGCGATGGCGTCGATGTCGGCGTCCTCGAGCTCGAAGTCGAACAGCGCGAAGTTCTCCTCGATCCGCGACGGCGTCGTGGACTTGGGGAATACGATGCTGCCGCGCTGCAGGTGCCAGCGCAGCACCACCTGGGCCGCCGTGCGCTCGAGCCGGCCGGCGATCTCCGTGATCACGGGATCGTCGAGCACGCCGCCCTGGGCGATCGGGGACCAGGCCTCGGTGAGGATGCCGTGATCCTCGCCGTAGCCGCGGACCTCGTCGTTGAGCAGATAGGGGTGAAGCTCGATCTGGTTGACGGCGGGGGTGACGTCGGTCTCGGCCGCCAGCCGCTGCAGATGTGCAACCTGGAAGTTGGAGACGCCGATGGAGCGCGCCCGGCCCTGTGCCTTGAACTCCTCCATCACCTTCCAGGTGGAGACGTAGTCGCCGTCATAGAGCGTCGGCAGCGGCCAGTGGATCAGGAACAGGTCCACATACTCCGAGCCCAGCGCGGCGAGCGTGTGCTCGAAGGCCTTGCGCGCGTCGTCGGGGTGGTGGCAGGCGTTGGACAGCTTGCTGGTGATGAACACCTCGTCGCGGCTCACACCGCCGCCGCGGATCGCCTCGCCGACGCCGGCCTCGTTGCGGTACATCTCGGCGGTGTCGATGTGGCGGTAGCCGGCCTTGAGCGCGGTGCGCACGGCGTCGGCGGTGTCCGGGGGCGGGATCTGGAAGACCCCGAAGCCGAGCTGCGGGATCTCGTTGCCGTCGTTGAGCGTGAGGGTGGGAACGGTGGAGACGGTGGTCACGGTGTCGATCCTCCTGTTGCGATCGGGGGCGAGCATTCAGTGTGACCGGGGCTACTCATAACTTCAAATGATGATTTACGTAGTTCGATAGTCTGACGCTATGGACCCGCGACGCGTGCTCACCTTCCGCGCCGTGGCCCACGAGCGCTCGTTCTCGCGCGCCGCGCGCCGGCTCGCCCTGTCGCAGCCATCGGTGTCAAACCAGGTGGCGGCCCTCGAGCGCGAGGTGGGCGTCCGGTTGCTCGAGCGACGTCCCGGAGGGCTGCGCCTCACTCCCGAGGGCGAGATCCTGCTCGAGCACGCCGATGCGATCGCCGATCGCTTCGGCCTGGCCGAGACGCAGCTCACCGGCGCGGCCGACCGCCGGCGCACCCGGCTGCGGATCGGCGCCCTGCCCAGCGCCCTCGCCGGGTTCGTGCCGGCGGCGATCGCGCGCGTGCGCGACCAGCATCCCGACACGCAGGTGACCTTCGACGAGGGAACGAGCGAGGAGCTGGCGGCGCGCCTCGCCTCCGGCGAGCTCGACCTCGCCATCGCCTACCAGGACACGACCTGGCCCCGCTCAGAGCCTCCGGGGGTCAAGCGCCACCATCTCCTGCACGAGGAGTTCATGGTCGCCATGGCGCCCGACCACCCGCGCGCCGCCCAGCACGAGGTCGACCTCGCCGACCTACGCGACGACGACTGGACCGCGGCCCTCACCGACGGCGTCATCGTGCGGGCCTGCCGGGCGGCGGGGTTCGAGCCCCGGCTGGTCTCCATCACCCACGACCAGCTCGCGATCCGCGGCCTGGTCATCCGCGGGCTCGCGGTGACGCTCGTCGCCGAGCTGCTCGCCGATCCGTTCAAGGACCTGGCACTACGCCCGATCGCCGGGATGACCGTCGCGCGCGATGTCTACGCGCTGCTGCCGCCCGGTCGCCGCCACCCGTTGGTCGCGCCCACGCTGGACGCGCTGGACCAGGTCGCGGTGGGGATGAAGCGCGTCCGCTCAGTCGAGCCGGCTGGGGTGACCGGGGCCCGGCCAGGGCGCCAGGCAGAGCAGCAGGCGTGAGTCGGTGAGCGCCTCCACCTCGTGGCGCTCGGCCGGCTTGAAGTGCACGAGACCCTGGGCGCCGAGGCGCTCCTCAGCGGTCCCCGCGCGGACCATCACCTCGCCATCGAGGATGACGGCGAGGGCGTGCTCATGGACCTGATGCTCCGAGAGGCGCTCGCCCGCCGGCAGAGCGAGCAGGATCACCCGGTTGGCCTCGTCGTCTGAATGCAGGATGCGCGGAGAGTGCGGCTGCACCTGCTCAGCGTCCAGACGCCAGAAGTCCACGGCCGGATCATACGGCGGCGTGTGCAAGGCTGTCGGAATGGAGCTCGGGACTTTTGGTGTGTGGACTGCGTACCGCGCGATCGGCGAGGAGAACGCCGGCGAGGCGGCGGCGCTGGTCCAAGACCTCGGATTCGGGACCTTCTGGCTGGGGGGATCGCCCCGCCTGGCCAGTGTGCGCCCGCTGCTGGAGGCCGTCGGCTCGCTGGCGGTGGCCACCGGGATCGTCAACGTCTGGGCTTACGAGCCATCAGAGCTCGCGCGGGAGTACGCGGCGCTGAGCCCGCAGTTCGGCGATCGCCTGCTGGTGGGGATCGGGATCGGGCACCCCGAAGCCACCAGCGATTACACGCGGCCCCTGGCGTCGACGCGGGCCTTCCTGGACGGCATCGACGCCGCGCCGGCGCCGATCCCGGCCGACCGCCGCGTGCTGGCCGCCCTCGGGCCCAAGATGCTCGACCTCTGCCGGGCGCGCTCGCGCGGGACGCTCACCTACTTCGTGCCCCCCGAGCACACCCGCGCGGCCCGGGCGCGGCTCGGAGAGGGCCCACTGATCGCCACCGAGGTCGCCTGCGTGCTGGACACCGATCCTGAGTCCGCGCGCGCCACCGCCCGGCGCTACGCCGAGATGTACCTCGGCCTGGCCAACTACACCGGCAACCTGCTGCGCCACGGCTTCACCGAGGCGGACATCGCGGACGGCGGCTCGGACCGGCTGATCGACACGATCGTCCCGCACGGCACCGCCGCGGAGATCGCCGCCACGGCCCGCGCCCATCTCGACGCCGGCGCCGACCACGTGTGTCTGCAGCCCGTCGGCATCAGTGGCGTCCCGCGGGAGCAGTGGACCGCGCTCGCCGCGGCGCTGGACCTGAGCTGAGCCCGGCCGCGCGGCCGCGCGGCCGCGGAGCCGTAGTGCCGCGCCGCAGCGCCGGCGCCGCTACTGGGCCTGCTGCTCTTCGACGGTCAGCTCGGCCGTGGGGCGGGCCTCGAGGCGCCCGTCCGGGATCGGCTCGCCGCTGAGCACCGAGAGCCCGTAGGTCCCGTCCTTGAGGCGGGCCTCGGCGCGGTCCACGGCGGCCAGCTCGGCCTGCAGGTCGGCGCGACGACCGGCGTCGAGCTCGTCCTGGTAGAGGTCCTCGGAGTCCACGTCGCCGGGCTCGACGTTCTCGTCGGACTCCAGCGCGCCGCCGCTGTGGAGGCCGAGCGCCTGCTCGATGCGGTCGCGCTCTCGCGCGAGGAGGTCACGGGCTCGTTCGGGGTCCATGGACCGGGAGCCTACCCGTTCACCGCGCCCGTCGCGGGCCGGGCGGGCGGGCTCCGGGTCCTCGGGCGCGGAGGCTGGCGGCCCAGGCCAGGACGATGAGGACCGCTCCCGCCGCCAGGGCCAGCCACGAGCCGAGATCGACGGAGCCCAGCGCGGAGCCCGGCGCCGGCGCGCTGACCGCGTGGGGGAGGGTAAGGCGATGGCCGTTCGCCGCCGCGATCGCGCGGACGACGCTCATGGTGGTGAGGATCAACGGCCCGTGGCCGGCCAGCACGTCCACCTGGCCGCCCGGGGGCGCCCGGCCCACGGTCGCGATGCCGAGGCCCGCCGGCATCGCGACGAGCAGGGTGCCGCGGTAGACCTGCCCGAGCTCCTGGCCCAGGAACTGCGCGTAGCTCTGCGGCCGCCGCCACAGCTCGGTGACCGAGCCCAGGTCCGCCGGCGTGGCGATCAGCGCCACCCGGACAGGAACGCCGGCGCGCTGCGCCTGAGCCAGCAGCCCGCGGAGCTGCGCGATCTGCGCGGGGGCAAAGCCGCCGTCGGTGGGGACGTACGCCGTCTGGGAGGCGAGCACGTCGCTCGCCGGATCGCCGTCGGCGAGCGCCGCCGCGGGGGTGAGGCAGATGGCCGCCAGCACCGCGCCCAGCCACCGGCTCAGTCGCACCGGGCGGTGGCGGCGGTCAGGCGGAAGGCGGTGCGTAGAGTCTGGCAATGGCTATGCGCGTACGGCGTCGGCGCGGACGATTGACGGGGGCGCTCATCGTGATTGTGGCGGCTCTGGGCCTGCCGCCCGGCGCCGCGGCGCACGGCCCGGTCGACCCTCCGGCGTCGAGCTACCTGGCCCGTCTGAGCCAGGTGCCTGCCGGTCTCACCGCCCAGGTCATCGACGGCGATCAGCGGCTCTGGCTCCGGGTACGGACGCGCGCCACCGTCGTCGTGCTCGACTACCAGGGGGCGCCCTACCTGCGCTTCACCCCGGGCGGGGTGCAGGTCAACCGGGCGTCGGCCATGTACTACCTCAACCAGGTCCCGGCCCAGGCCCCGCCGCCCCACACCGGGCCGCGGGTCAGCCCGCGCTGGTCCTCCGTGTCCAGCGGGGAGACCTACGGCTGGCATGACGGCCGCCTCCACGCTCTGGCCACGACCGCCCAGGCTCCGGGCGCCACCTACCTGGGACGCTGGCAGGTGCCGTTGCGCGTTAACGGCGCGACCACGACGATCGCCGGCGGCCTGTACTTCGCGGCCAGCCCCTCGATCGTGTGGTTCTGGCCGATCCTGGTGGCGCTGGCGTGCGTGCTGGCAGCGCGGCGCCTGCGCCGGCCCGAGCTCGACGAACGCGTCGCCCGGGGACTCGCTGCCACCGCGCTGGCGGGCTTTGCCGTCGCCGTGACCGGCCAGCAGCTGCATGGCCGCCCGACGGTGTCGGTGGGGCAGGAGATCACGCTGGCCGTCGCCCTGGCCTTCGCGGCCTGGGGCGCCTGGCGCCTGGTCCGCCGGCGCCACGGGTGGTTCACGTTCTTCATCATCGCCGCGGTCGCGATCTGGGAGGGGGCCTCGCTCATCGCCGTGCTGCTGGACGGCTACGTGCTGCTCGCGCTGCCGCCGGCGCTGGCTCGGGTGGCGGTGGTGGCCTGCCTGAGCGCCGGCGTCGCGCTGCTGCCCGTCGTGTTCGCGCTGGCCGAGCGCCCGCGCCGGCGCCTCGCGGGGGCCGCTGCGGTCAGCGCGGTGGCGGCGCTCGCGCTGGCGGGGTGCGGATCAGCGGCGACCCCGTCACCCCCGGCGCACACCATCCCGGCGGCGCTCATCGCCCAGGCGCGCCCGATCGGCCACGGCGCCGCCTTTCACCCGCCCGCGCACGGACGGGTGCCCGGCGCCTGCCGGGCGTCCCTGGGGCCGCGCGTCGGCGTCCACGTCGAGCTGTTCGGCGCCAACCGCGTCGTGCTGGTGGCCGCCGGGATCGGCGTCCGCGCTCCGCTGGCGCGCTCGGGCGGCCGCATCACCGGGGCGCGCTGCTACGGCGACCTCGTCACCCTGGAGCCGACGGGCGTGGTGCTGATCCGGCCGGGCGCACGTGTGACGCTGGCCGACCTGTTCCGCGGGTGGGGGCGGCCCCTCTCCGCGCGTCGGCTGCTCAGCTTCAGAGGCCCGGTGAGCGTGTTCGTGGACGGCCGCCGGCGCGTCGGTCCGCCCCAAGCCGTCGCCCTCGCGCGGCATGCCGAGATCGTCCTGGAGGTGGGACCCCACGTCCCACCCCACCCGGCCTACCACTTCCCGCCGGGCGTCTAGGCGGGGAGACGCGGCTCAGCCGAGCGGACCCGCGCCGTGCCCGCTGTGCTCGGCGGACTCCACGCGGTTGCGACCCTGCGCCTTGGCCATGTACAGCGCGCGGTCGGCCTTGCGCACGAGCTCGTCGGGGTCGACGGCGTCCTCGGGGAGCCCGGCCACGCCGAAGCTGGCGGTGATGGGGCCGGTTTGGACCAGCTCGGTGCGCTCGATCTGCTTGCGGATCTTCTCGGCCAGCTCAATCGAGCCCCGGCGGTCGGTCTCGGGCAGCAGAAGGAGGAACTCCTCGCCGCCGAACCGCGCCGCGAAGTCGCTGGCCCGGACGGTGGCCGAGAGCAACCGGCCGACCGCGGCCAGAGCCTTGTCGCCGTGACTGTGGCCGTGCAGGTCGTTGAGCACGCGGAAGCGATCGAGATCGAGCAGCACCACGCCCATAGGGCTCAGCGAGCGCCCCGCGTGGGCCACCATCCGCCGGATCGTCTCCTGGGCGGCGCGCCGGTTGGGCAGCCCGGTGAGCGCGTCGGTGACCGAGCGCTCCTCGGCCCGCGCCATCTCCCGCTGGCTGGCCAGGATCGGCGCGGCGCGGCGGGCCGAGTCACGCAGCGCGGCGTGTTCGCGGTCGGTGATCCGCCCGGCGTGGGCGACGACCAGGGTGCCGATGATCTCGCTTCCGGACACCAGCGGCTCGCAGGCGACGTCAGCGTCGATCGCCCCGCATACGCCGCAGGGGGCGAGCGGGCTGCGTTCCTGGCTGCGCCCGTGGCTGCGGCCCAGGCGCATGGCCAGGCAGGAGCGCGCGCCGAGACCGTCGGTGCGGATCCCGTGCAGCGGCGTCTGATCCACCGCCTCGCCCAGCGTCGGCGCCAGGCGCTCGCCGCCATCGGCGACGAGCAGTACGCCGCAGCCCGCGTCGGGGAGGATGCGCTCGGCGTTGTCGATGAGCAGGCGCTGGGACTCCTCGGCGGAGCCCGATGACTGCAGCAGCTCGTCCAGCTCGCGGCCGGCGTCGTCGAGGGCGCGCTCGCGGCGAATCAGGCCGCGCGCGGCCGCCACCGCGACGCCGGCACAGAGCACGCCCAGGAGCGCGACGAGGCCCACGACCAGCCAGGCGTCCGGACCGCCGTGGCGGGCGTCCAGTCCCGCGGCGAATGCGTCGCCGGTCAGGAGGGCCGCCGCGACGGTGGCGGGCACGGCGACGCGGCGAGCGGTGGGACCCCTCATATGCCCCAAGATCGGCAGGTCTTGTGGATTGCTTGAGACCGGGGGGTAGGCTTGGACCGTGGCCAGCCTGGTAGTGGAGTCCGGGGAGCTGATCGTCCGGCTCAGCGGGGTCGAGCGGGCCGCGGCGATGCGCCGTGAGGTGCGGGTGCCGTTGGCGTCCGTCGCCAGCGTGTGCGCCGAGCCGGACCCCTGGGGCGCGCTGCGCGGGATGCGGGCGCCGGGCACCGGCATCCCCGGCGTCGCCGCCTACGGCGTGAGGCGCATCACCGGCGGGGCGCCGGACTTCGCCGCCGTGCACGGCTGCGGGCCCGCGGTGCGGATCGATCTGGCCCCGGGCGCGCCCTTCGGCCGGCTCGTGGTGACGGTGGACGACGCGCAGCGCACGGTGGATGCGGTACGCGCGCTGACGCACCCTTGATCCGTCCGGACGAGTACGTTGTTAGGCGTTGTGGTGCCACCGCAGGCGCGGCACGGGCCACGCAGCCGCAAGCGTGAGGAGTGTGTGTGCAGATGGCCGTCAAGTCGGGTGATCTCGAGCACGACCTGATCGAATCGCTGGGCCAGACGGTGGGCCGGCAGCTGGCCGAGGAGCCCCCGGAGTCCTATCAGGAGTTCGTGCGCCAGTACTACCACTGGGTCCCGGCCAAGGACCTTGCCGACCGTGAACAGGCGGACCTGTGCGGCGGCGTCGTCGCCCACTGGCGCACGGCGCGCCACCGGGCTCGGGGCGAGGCCAAGGTCAAGGTCTACAACCCCAAGCGCGAGCGCGACGGCTGGACCTCGCCCTACACCGTCATCGAGGTCGTCTCCGACGACATGCCGTTCATCGTGGACTCGGTGACGATGGAGCTGAGCCGGCAGGGGTGCAACATCGAGCTCATCATCCATCCGGTGATGCGCGTCGTCCGGGACGCGAACGGGGAGCTGACCCGGGTGCTCGAGCCCGGCGCGGTGGCCTTCGGCTTCGTCACCGAATCGGTGATTCACGCCGAGGTCGCCTACGAGCCGGATCCCGAGCGGCTCTCGGTGCTCCGCGCGGGGGTCGAGCTGGTCCTGGAGGAGGTGCGCGCCGCGGTCGAGGACTGGGCGGAGATGCGCGCCAAGACGACCGCTCTGGCCACCGAGCTGCGCCGCCAGGCGCCGCCCGCCGGCCCGCGCGAGCTCGGCGAGACGCAGGCCTTCCTGTCGTGGCTGGCCGACGAGAACTTCACCTTCCTGGGCTATCGCGAGTACGTGCTGAGCCCTGGGGAGGAATCGGCCGAGCTGAGCGTGGTCGAGGGGTCTGGCCTGGGCATCCTGCGCGGCGCCTCGCGGACCCCGTCCAAGACCCTCACCGGCAAGGCCCTGGCGCTGGCCCGCTCGCCGGACCCGCTCGTGCTCACCAAGGCCAACTCGCGTGCCACCGTGCACCGCCGGTCCTACCTGGACTACGTCGGCGTCAAGCAGTTCGCGCCCAACGGCGCCGTGCTCGGCGAGCGCCGCTTCCTGGGCCTGTACACGACGACCGCCTACAAGACCAGCCCGCGCGACATCCCCCTGCTGCGCGACAAGGTCGAGCGCGTGCTCAGCCACGCCGCCTTCCCGCCCGACAGTCACGACGCCAAGGGCCTGATCGACATCCTGGAGTCGCTGCCGCGCGATCTTCTCGTGCAGATCGACGCCGAGGACCTGTTCGAGATCGCGATCGGGATCCTGGGTCTGGGCGAGCGCCAGCGGGTACGCCTGTTCGTCACCGCCGACCAGCTCGATCGGTTCGTCGCGTGCACCCTGTGCCTGCCGCGCGATCGCTTCAACACCGAGAACCGCCAGCGGGCCGGGCGGATCCTGGCCGATGCCTTCGGTGGCGACCACGTCGACTGGCGCCTCCAGCTCTCCGAATCACTCATCGTGCGCGTCGACTATGTGGTGCGCACCCCGGGCGGCGTGCCCGACAGCTACGACGTCGGGGAGATCGAGGCGCGGATTGCGGAGTCCACCCGGGCGTGGACCGATCAGCTGCGCGCCGTGCTCATCGCGGCCCACGGCGAGCAGCACGGCGGGGAGCTCTTCGCCCGCTACGGCCAGGCCTTCCCGCCCGGATACCGGGCCGACCGCAGTGCCGAGACCGCGCTGCTCGACATCGATCGCGTCGAGGAGCTGATCCAGGCCGGGCACCCGATCATCGACATCTACCGGCGGCCGGCCGAGAGCGAGAACATGATCCGCTGCCAGCTGCTCAGCGCCAGGCGCGTGTCGCTGTCAGACGTGGTCCCGACGTTCGAGCACATGGGCGCCAAGGTCGTCGACGAGCGCCCCTACGAGGTGAGCCCGTCGGGCACCAGCCCGGTGTGGATCTACGACTTCGGCCTGACGTGCGACCCTCAGGGCCTGGCCCGCGCGGGGACGTCGTTTGCCGACGTGATCATCGCGGTCTGGTCGGGGCGCCTGGAGGACGACCGGCTCAACGGCCTGGTCATGGGCGCCGGTCTGACCGGCCGGGAGATCACGATCATCCGCGCCGTCCTGCGCTACCTGCGCCAGGCGTCCGTGGCCTTCTCGGACTCCTACATGACCGAGACCCTGCTGCGCCATCCCACCATCGCCGTGGCTCTGGTGCGGCTGTTCGAGGCACGCTTTGACCCCGAGAACGCGGATGCGACGCGCACCGAGGCGCTGAGCACCGAGATCGACGCCGAGATCGACGAGGTCCAGAGCCTCGATGAGGACCGGATCCTGCGCAGCTTCCTCGCCGTGGTGCTGGCCATGCTGCGCACCAACTACTTTCGGCTCGCCCCCGGCAGCGACCCGCCCAAGCCACTCGGTTACCTGTCGTTCAAGCTCGACCCGTCCCGGCTGGACATGCTGCCGCGACCCCGTCCGCGCTTTGAGATCTTCGTGTACTCGCCGCGTGTGGAGGGCATCCACCTGCGCGGCGGCAAGGTCGCGCGCGGCGGCATCCGCTGGTCTGACCGCCGCGAGGACTTCCGCACCGAGGTGCTGGGGCTGATGAAGGCCCAGATGGTCAAGAACGCGCTCATCGTCCCCGTCGGCTCCAAGGGTGGCTTCGTGGTCAAACGGCCGCCCCGGCAGGGAGGGGCCGACGCGCTGCGCGAGGAGGGGATCGCCTGCTACCGCACATTCCTGTCGGGGCTGCTGGACCTGACCGACAACTACGCCGGCTCAGAGGTCGTGCCGCCCGAGCGGGTGGTGCGCTACGACGACGACGATCCCTACCTGGTGGTCGCCGCTGACAAGGGCACGGCCACGTTCTCGGACATCGCCAACGAGGTGTCGGCGCAGTACGGGTTCTGGCTGGGCGACGCGTTCGCCTCCGGTGGCTCCCACGGCTATGACCACAAGGCGATGGGCATCACCGCCCGCGGCGCCTGGGAATCGGTCAAGCGCCATTTCCGCGAGCTCGGCACCGACGTGCAGAGCGAGGAGTTCACCGTGGTGGCCATCGGGGACATGTCGGGCGATGTCTTCGGCAACGGGATGCTCTGCTCGGCGCACACCAGGCTGCTGGCGGCCTTCAACCACGCGCACGTCTTCCTGGATCCCAACCCGGACCCGGCCGTCAGCTTCGCCGAGCGCCGGCGGCTGTTCGCGCTCGGGCGCTCATCCTGGAGCGACTACGACACGGCGCTGATCTCGCCCGGCGGTGGCGTGCACGCGCGCACGCTCAAGTCGATCCCGATCACCCCGGAGGTGAAGGAGGCACTCGGGATCGAGGCCGACCGCCTGTCGCCCTCCGAGCTCATCCACGAGCTGTTGGGCGCGCGGGTGGACCTGCTCTTCAACGGCGGGATCGGCACCTACGTCAAGGCGGCCGACGAGACCAACGCCGACGTCGGGGACCGCGCCAACGACGCGGTACGGATCGATGGCGGCCAGCTGCGCTGCCGCGTCGTCGGTGAGGGGGGCAACCTCGGCTTCACCCAGCGCGGGCGGATCGAGTACGCGCTGAGCGGCGGCCCGGACGGCGCCGGCGGCCGGATCTACACCGACGCCATCGACAACGTGGCCGGCGTCAACTGCTCAGACCATGAGGTCAACATCAAGATCCTCCTGGGCGAGGTCATCGGCGAGGCCGAGATGACCGATGACGAGCGCAACGAGCTGCTGGAGCAGATGACCGACGCGGTGGGCGCGCAGGTCATCTATGGCAGCTACATCCAGACCCAGGCGCTGAGCCTGGCCGTGGCGCAGGCGGTGTCGATGGTCGACGTCCACGCGCGCCTGCTTCGCCGCCTCGAGCAGGTCATCGGCCTGGACCGCGAGATCGAGTTCCTGCCCTCCGAGAAGACCATCGCGGCGCGCCGCAACGACCGCCGCGGCCTCGTCTCGCCGGAGCTGGCGACCCTGATGGCCTACGGCAAGATCTTCCTCTACGCAGAGCTGGTGGAGTCAGACCTCCCCGACGACCCCTACCTCATCCGCGACCTGGAGCGCTACTTTCCCGCCCCGCTGCCTGACCGCTTCGCCGAGCACATCCGCCATCACCGGCTGCGCCGCGAGCTGATCGCCACGATCGTGGCCAACCAGCTCGTCGATCGCGCCGGCATGACCTTCGCCTTCCGTCTCGTCGAGGAGACCGGTGCGCGCGCACCGCAACTCGCCCGCGCCTATGCGGTGGCCCGCGAGGTGTTCGAGATGCGCAGCTTCTGGGAGGCGGTCGAGGCGCTCGACAACCAGATCGAGGCGGGCACCCAGCTGTCGATGCTCATCGAGGGCCGCCGGCTGGTCGAGCGCGCGGCACGGTGGGTGGTACGCGCAGGCCCGCGGGCAGGGATCGACGTGACGGCGATGACCGATCGCTTCGCCCCCGCGGCGCAGATGCTCGCCGGGGCCCTGCCCGATGTCCTGCGCGGCTCCGACCGTGACCAGTTCGCCGAGCGCCGGGCCGACCTGGAGGCCGGCGGGGTCCCCGCGGAGCTCGCGCATCGGGTGGCCAGCATGCAGTCACTGCTCGCGGTCTTCGACATCGTCGTCGACGCCGAGCTGACCGGGTCAGAGCAGCCCGCGGTCACCGACGCCTACTTCGGCATCGGCTCGCGTCTGGGCCTGGACTGGCTGCGCGACCGGATCCTCGAGCTCCCGCGCACCGACCGCTGGCAGTCACTGGCCCGCGCCGCTCTGCGCGATGACCTCTACCGGCTGCACCGATCGCTCACCCGCGAGATCCTCCTTTCCGCGGTCGAGTTCGATGCGCAGGACCCGCTCGACGACTGGCTGCAGCGCAACGCGACCGGGGTCGAGCGGGCCGATGCGGTGCTGGCCGACGTCAAGGCCTCCCGGGAGTACGACACCACGACGCTGCCGGTGGTGCTGCGCGAGCTGCGCAGCCTCGTCGCCGACGCCGGTCAGTTCACCTGAGCCCGCGGCAGGACCCCGGCCTCGCACGGGCGTCTGCGGCAGCCCGTGCGCGCGATTTCCCTGAAGCCACAGAGCACGCAGTCGGGTTCTGGCCGATGCGTGCTCTGTGAGTTCAGCGGGCTGTACCTGTAGAGCACGCACGGCCTGACTCCGCGGTGCGTGCTCTGTACGTTCAGGAATTCGCGCGCGCTGCGCCGGGGCGCGGGCGTCAGGTGACGGCAGCCGTGCGGCTGTAGAACGGCAGGCCGCTGGGCGCCGTCCAGGCCAGCCGCACGCCGCCGGCCGAGGGCAGGCTCACGTGGGTGGTGAAGTAGCCCTCGCTGTCGGTCGGGCGGATCGTGGCCAGCGTGGTCCACGTGTTGGCTCCCTGGGGCTCGAACTGGAGCAGCGCCACCTTGGGGGCGTCGGTGGGGCGGATCTGGCCCCAGACCATGACGTGGGCGCCGTGCCGGGACTGGGGCAGCCACAGCGGGAGCTCGAAGGCGTTGTAGGCCGGCTTGGCCGCCCCCGAGGGGTAGAACAGCAGCCCGGACTGGAAGGTGGCCCAGTAGGGCTTGGAGCCCTTCGTGTACTTGGGGTTGGGCGCGGCGTCCACGAGCAGGAACTGGGAGAAGGCCGGCACCCTCGGGTTCGTCCACGCCATGTACTCGCCCTCGTTGAGGAACTCGGCCTGCTGGGCCTGGCTGAACGGCTGGTACGGGCTGGGCCCGCGGCTCTGGACGCCCCACTCGGTGATGTCGATGGGCATGCCGCCGCGGCCGCCGAAGGCCCGCTGGGCGCGGTCCAGCGCGCGCTCGATCCGCGTCAGCGAGGACAGTGAGGACGAGTTGGGGTCCGGGCGCACGAAGCTCGGCGGGTGCTGGAAGTCATAGGGATGATGGGCCCAGCCCTGGGCGTCGAAGAGCGCCGGGTGCGCGCGGGTGAAGGTGCGGCGGCTCCCGGATCCGGGGCAGCCGATGGCGGTGGCGGCCGAGCCCGTGAGCGGACGGTAGCCGGCGCCCACGCAGTAGAGCCCGCGCAGGAAGATGAGCGGGTCCATGCTGGCGCCGTAGCCCTTGTGGCTGGCGCCGTAGGCGGCGGTCTCGCCGATCATGATGGTGTCGTGGCGGTGGCCGGTCCGCGCCAGGCCGGCCCAAGCGGCATCGAGCATCCTGCGATAGATCGCGGCGGAGGTCGGGACGAACGCCCCGTGTACCTTGGTCCACTGCGGGGTCATCCAGCCGCCGATGTTCGGCTCGTTCCAGATGCCCCAGGCGCGCACGGCCGGCAGCGGCGTCGGCGTCCCGTCGACGGCGGTGGTGGTGAAGTGGCCGTCATAGCGCTTGCCCACGGCCTGCACGAACTGGCCGAACTCGGTCGCGTTGGGGTCGTGGGCGTAGCGATAGCCCTGGTCGAGCTGTCGCGGCGGCGTCGCCCACGTCGGCGCGGGCGCGGTCGGCTGGAAGTAGACCTGCAGGCCGTCGCGGCGGGCGAGCACGTCGAGCAGGTCATAGCGGGCCCACGCCCCGCCGGGGTAGGCGTCGGGATTGGTCGCGTTGAAGTGCTTGGGCAGCTTGGCGGACGCGGGCTGGGGCGCCACCAGCGACCACACCACCGACACGCGGACGCGGTCGATCCCCATGCCCTTGAGCGTCTGGAGCGTCGAGGCGACCTCCGACGGCGGCGAGTAGATGAGCAGCTGATCGTCCTGCAGCGTCGTCGTCTGGCCGTGTGACGCGAGCGCGCTGGGCGCGCCGCCGAGCGCGACGGCAACGATCGTCGAGAGGAGGGTGAGCAGTGCGCGGACCGACATCGCCTGAGGACCTACCCCGTCCCCGCCGGTTTCATCCGCGGCTCCGGCCCCCGACCCAGCCGCGGACCCGTCCCCGTC
>CAVXRR010000017.1:0-32077 GCA_963764125.1 uncultured Solirubrobacteraceae bacterium | reverse complement strand
TTGCCGCCGCGGGCCAGATGCTCGCGCTCGACCCGCCGCTGAGTGCGCTGGGCGGGGCCGAATCTGAGCCCGCGGACACCACCCCCGCCGGCCCCACGATCGGGGGCGTCGTCGCCACCGCCGACTCGGGCCCGCTGCGCCACCGCTACGGCGCCCCGCGCGACCTCGTCATCGGCGCGACGGTCGCCCTGAGCGACGGGACGATCGCCCAGGCGGGCGGCAAGGTCATCAAGAACGTCGCCGGGTATGACCTGGCCAAGCTGTTCAGCGGGGCCTTCGGCACCCTCGGCCTGATCCTCTCGGTCAACGTGCGGCTGCACCCGCTGCACGAGACAAGCGTGACCGCGCTGGGCGCCGCGTCCGACCCGGCGCTGCTCTGCGCCGCCGCCGTCGCCCTGGCCGCCGCGCCGCTCGAGTTCGAGGCCCTCGACGTGGCCTGGAAGGCCGGCCGTGGCGGCCTGCTGGCCCGCTGCGCCGGCCGGGAGGCCACGCGACGGGCCCATCGCGCCGCGCGGCTGATGGGCGAGGCCGGACTGACCGAGGTGGACGTCACCGACCAGGACGGCCAGTTGTGGGAGCGCCAGCGCGCGGGCCAGCGCTCCCAGGACCAGGCGATGGTCCGGGTCGCGGCGGTCCCGACCGAGCTTGGTGGCATCCTCCGCGCCGCCGAGGCGTGCGACGGCACCCTCGTCGGCCGGGCGGCGCTGGGCACCAGCTTCGTGGAGGTGGCTCCCGATGCCGTGGGCCGGTTGCGCGCCGCGCTGCCCCCGGCCGCCCGCGCGGTGCTGCTCGACGCCCCGGCGGCCTCGCGCACCGCGGGAGAGTCGTGGGGCGCGCCCGCGGCCCCTGAGCTTGAGCTCATGCGGCGGGTCAAGGCGCGCTTTGACCCCACGCACACCTGCAACCCCGGCCTCTTCGTAGGAGGGATCTGATTGACGGCGTTTGACCTGCATCGCCCGCCCCAGCAGGAGATCATCGACGACTGCGTCCACTGCGGGTTCTGCCTGGAGACATGCCCGACCTACGTTCTGTGGGGCGCCGAGGCCGATTCGCCGCGTGGGCGGATCGTGCTGGTCAACGACGGGCTCAACGCCGAGGGGCCGATGTCGGATGAGATGGTCACGCACTTCGACCGGTGTCTCGGATGCATGGCCTGCGTGACCGCATGCCCCTCCGGCGTCCGTTATGACCGCCTGATCGAGCGTGTGCGCCCGCAGGTCGAGCGCCGCCACCGCCGCACCCCCGCCGAGCGGGCGCTGCGCCGGCTGCTGTTCGAGACCCTCCCCCACCCCAAGCGACTGCGCGCCCTGGCGCCGATGCTGGCCGCCGGGCGCCGCTTGGGCGCCGAGAAGGCGCTGCCCGACCGTCTGGCGGCGATCGCCAAGGTCGCACCCCAGGCGCCGGTGGGCCGCGCCGCCAAGGCCGGCGTGCCCGAGCTGACCCCCGCGATGGGCACCGCGCGTGGCCGCGTCGGGCTGCTCCTCGGCTGCGTGCAGCGGGTCTTCTATCCGGGCATCCATCGCGCGACCGTCCACGCCCTCAGCGCGGAGGGGTTCGAGGTGGTCGCGCCCGTGCTCCCGGACTGCTGCGGCGCTCTGGAGTTCCACAGCGGCGCCGAGGCCGCGGCGGCCCGGCGCGCCCAGGAGACGATGGCGGCGTTCACGGAGGCCCGCGTCGACCACGTGGTCGTCAACGCCGCGGGCTGCGGCTCGGCGATGAAGGAGTACGGCGATCTGCTGGGGACCGCGGAGGCGCGGGCCTTCGCCGAGAAGGTGCGCGACGTCTCCGAGCTGCTGGCCTCGGTGGAGTCACGGGCGCCGCGCGGCGCGGTGCCGCTGCGCGTGGCCTACCACGATGCCTGCCATCTCGCCCACGCACAGGGCGTGCGCAGCGCGCCCCGCGAGCTGCTGCGCGCCATCCCCGATCTCGAGCTGCTCGAGGTCGGCGTCGAGCGCGACGTGTGTTGCGGCTCGGCCGGGATCTACAACCTCGTCCAGCCCGAGGCCGCGGCGGAGCTGGGCGCGCGCAAGGCCCGCAATCTCATCGATACCGGCGCCCAGGCGATCGCCGCCGGCAATCCCGGTTGCGCGGCACAGCTCGACCTGCACCTGCGCGAGCTGGGCTACCCGCTGCCCATCCATCATCCCGTGGAGCTGGTCAGCCGCTCGATCACGGCGGCTCGGGCGAGACCGGAGCGGTAGGCGGGTGCGTATCGGTGCGGGCGCGGCCGCGGGGCTGCTGGTGGCGCTCGCGCTGGCCGGGTGCGGCGCCGGGGGCACCAGGGCATCGTCGAGCGCCGCGACCAGCGCTCCGTCCCCCGCCGCCACCGCCCCGGCCGGGACCGCCTCCACCGGCACGGGAACCGGCACCGCCTCCTCCGGGACCGGAACCGGCGACACGACGACCGCAACCGCGCCGAGGACCGCCACCGCCGGCACCTCGGGCTCGCGGCGGCACGGGGGCAAGGGCCCCAAGGGCGACGGCCTCCCCGCCCCGCCCGCCGGGCTGGCCCAGACGGCCGGGTACGGCACCTACGAGCGCTGTCAGGGCACCTGCACCGGCTCGGTGCCCGCGGCCCTGCGCCGCCCCCTGAGCCTGCCCACCGACGACGGCGGCCCGTGCCCCATCACGATCAACGCCCGCGGCCCCGCATCGCCTCAGGTGATCGCCGCCGGGGTGGGGTTTCACAGCGTCAGCGGCAGTCAATGGCTGGGCGCCGAGGTCACGTGGACCGTCTCGGGCTCCTACACCGGGCCGCTGCTCATCCGCGGCGAGATGCTGGGCGGGGCCGGCGCGCTCGGCTTCGGGACCGGAGCGGTCCCCTACGACGAGCTCCAGCTGCTCGATGCGGGACAGGGAGCGCCCCGGGTCGCCGCCGGCGGGCGGGGGTGGATCACCTACACCCGCGTCCGGTCGGACGGCTGCTACGGGTATCAGATCGACGGGACCGGGTTCTCGGAGATCGTCGTGTTCCGCGCCGTCGCCTGACGAGGCCAGGCGACCGGCGGGCTACCGCTGGCCGTACATCTGCTCGATCGCGTCGGCATACTTGGCCGCGATCGGCTTGCGCTTGAGCTTGATCGTGGGCGTGAGCTCGTCGCCGCCGGGCAGCCAGTCGCCGCGGACGATCGTGAACTTCTTGATCTGCTCCACCCGGGCCAGCCGCTCGTTGGCGACGTCGATCCCGGCCTGAACGGCCTTCACCATCTTGGCTTCGCCGGCGAGGTCCTCCAGCGTCCCCGCGCCCAGCCCGTTCTGCGCCGCCCATTGCGGGGCGAAGTCGGCGTCGAGCACGATCAGGGCCGTGTTGTAGGGCCGCGCGTCGCCGATGCAGCAGGCCTGCCCGATGAGCGGGCTTGAGGTCTTGATCGCCGCCTCGATGTTGGCCGGGGACATGTTCTTGCCGGCCGCGTTGATGATGATCTCCTTCTTGCGGTCGACGATGGTCACGTAGCCGTCCTCGTCGATCGTCCCGATGTCCCCGGTGTGGAGCCAGCCGTCGGCATCGAGCGCCTCGGCGGTCTTCTCGGGCTGGTTGCGGTAGCCGCTCATCAGGAACTCACCGCGGCACAGGACCTCGCCGTCGTCGGCGAGCTTGATCTCGACGCCGGGGGACGCCGGGCCCACGCTGCCGATCTTGACCTGGCCGGGCCGGTTGCAGGTGCCGGTCCCGCACGTCTCGGACATGCCCCACAATTCGGCCAGTTCGATCCCGATGGCGTGGAAGAACTCCACGACCGCGACCGGCGTGGGCGCGGCCCCGACGTTGACGGCCACGAGCTGGTCCAGCCCGAGCATCTGGCGCAGCTTGGAGAACAGCTCCTCGTCGGCCTTGGCCACCTGGGCCTCCAGCTCGGGCGGCACCGGCTTGCCCTGCTGGCGCAGGCGCACCCGTTCGGTGGCGGCCGCCATGGCCGCCTCCACCGGCTTGCGCTGCTCCTCGGGCTGGGCGGCCTGCATCGTCTCCAGGCCGGCCTTGAGCTTCTCCCAGATCCGGGGCACGGCGAAGAACCAGTTGGGCCGCACGCCGGGCAGGTAGGAGAGGACCTCGCGGGGATTGGGGGCGCAGGTGATGGTGCCCGCGTAGATGACCGGGATGTAGTGATGGGCCATCCGCTCGGCGATGTGCGCCGCGGGCAGCCACGAGACCACGCGCGATCCCACCGGGAACTCGATCACCTGGCGCACCCCCTGGGCGGTGAACATCACGGCGTGGTGGGTGAGCTGGACGCCCTTGGGGTGGCCGGTGGTCCCCGAGGTGTAGATGAGGGTGGCCAGGTCGTCTCCGGTCACCTGGGCGCACGCGGCGGCGCCGTCGAAGTCGGGGGCTGAGCCCTCCACGTCATCGAGGGCCAGGACGTCCGCGGGGGCCTCGCCGTCGACGACGATGACGTGCTCGAGCCCGGGGAGATTCTCGCGCGCCTTCAGGATCACCGGCAGGAACGCCTGCTCGACGATCGCCACCCGCGCCCCGGAGTCCTCCATCAGGAACGCGATCTCGTCCGGGGGGTAGGTGACGTAGATCGAGAACGGCGTCGCGCCGAGAGTCACGGTCGCCAGGTCGGCGATGTGGAACTCCGGCCGGTTGGACAGCATGATGGCGACGCACTCACCCCGGGCCACGCCGAGCTTGGCCAGGCCACCGGCCAGCGCGTCGACGCGCTCCAGCAGCTCTGACCACGTGAGCGTCACGCTGTCATCGGGCATGCGGACGGCCACGAGCTCGGGGTGGTTGGCCGCCGTGCGGCGCAGCGCCTCGGCCAGCGTCGCGGCGTCGACGGCGGACTGCGCCGGCGTGGTCTGCGTGCTGCTCTCCATGGTCTCCTCCTGATCCCCGCGTGGCGTCCGTAAGCGGGGATAAAGCTAGCGCAGCCTGGGCGGCTGGGATGCGCTCTCAGCGGATGTTGAAGCCCGGACCGCTCAGGGTGGAGATGTCGTTGGAGAGCCCGATGACGAACAGCAGCAGGATCAGCGCGAAGCCGACGACGCTGGCGCGCTCCATCACGCGGAACGGGATCCGGCGCCCGCGGACCTTCTCGGCTACGGCCCAGAACACGTGGCCGCCGTCCAGGGGCAGGAACGGGAACAGGTTGATCACTCCCAGCGACAGCGAGATGAGCGCCAGGACCTCCAGCGCCCTGCGTTGCACTCGACGCAAACGCCTCCTGGGTCACCGTGTAGCCGCCGACCACGCTGTTGAGCTGCTTGCGCTCCTTGGGCTCGAAGATCCGCCCGATCGTCGACACCGTCCGGGTCGTGACCGACCACAGCCGCGACACAGCGGTGCCGGCGGCGCCGGGCACGCTGGGATAGACGATGCCGGCCACCCGGCCCCCGAAGTCAAAGCCCAGCTCCGGGTTGGCGCCGACCACCTTGGGATGGACGTGGTAGGTCTCAAGCTGGCCCTGGCGGCGCAGGATCACCGTGACCGGGGTCGCCGCGGTGCAGCCGTCGACCTGGGCGCCCGCGCAGTGGTGGGAGAGGATCTGCTTGCGCAGCGCGGCGGGCGAGCCGCTCACCCCGTCGATGGAGATGATCTGATCGCCGGGCTTCATGAACGTCGCCGCCGGGGTGCCCTTGACCACGGCAGCGACCTGCTTGACCGGCACGACCACCTGCTGGCCCTGCGAGTACAGCAGGACCCAGGCGATCCCGAACGCGATGAGGATGTTGACCAGCGGCCCGGCGAGGATCGTGACGACCCGCTTCCAGACCGCCTGGTTGTAGTACGCGCGCGATGCGACCTCGGGCGAGAGCTCCTCGTTGGGGTTCATTCCCGTGATCTTCACGTAGCCCCCGAGCGGGATCACGCCGATGCCGTACTCGGTCTCCCCCCAGGTGCGCTTGATCGGCATCGGCCCGAAGAACAGCGAGAAGCGCTCCACGCGCATCCCCACCGCCTTGGCCGCCACGAAGTGGCCCGCTTCGTGCAGGAAGATGAGTGCGGCGAAGCCAAGGAATGCGAGGACGTACGACATGCGCGCGTGTTCGAGTGTGCCAGGCGCGCCTAAGAGGCGGTGAAGCCGTCGACCAGCTCGGTGGCCAGCCGGCGTGCCTCGGCGTCGGCGTGGGCCAGCGAGTCGAAGGAGTGGACCTGCTGCTCGGGCAGGCGGGTCAGCGTCTCCTCGATGACCTCGGCGATCTGGAGGAAGCGCAGGCGGCCACCGAGAAAGGCGTGTACCGCGATCTCGTTGGCGGCGTTCAGCGTGCACGGCGCGGTGCCCCCGGCGATCCCGGCCGCCCGCGCCAGGCGCAGGCAGGCGAACGTGTCGCTGTCCACCGGCTCGAAGGTGAGCGCGCCGAGCTCGGCCAGGTCCAGCGCCCGCACGGGCACGTCGACGCGCTCGGGGTAGTGCAGCCCGTAGGCGATCGGCACCCGCATGTCCGGGTAGCCGAGATGGGCCAGCGTGGCCCCGTCGCAGAGCTGGATGAGGCTGTGGATGATCGACTGCGGGTGCACGATCACGTCGATGTCGGCATACGGGGTGCCGAACAGGTGATGGGCCTCGATCAGCTCCAGCCCCTTGTTCATGAGCGTGGCCGAGTCGATGGTGATCTTGCCGCCCATCGACCACGTCGGGTGGGCCAGCGCCTGCTCCACCGTGACCGCCTCCAGCTCATCGGCCTTGCGGCCGCGAAACGGCCCCCCGGAGGCGGTGAGGATGAGCCTGAGCACGGTGCCGGGCTGCTCGGCCCCGAGCAGCTGGTGCAGCGCCGAGTGCTCGGAGTCGACCGGGATGATCGCCGCCCCGGTGGCTTCTGAGAGCTGGGTCACCAGCTCGCCCCCCACGACCAGCGACTCCTTGTTGGCCAGCGCCAGGTCGATCCCCTCCCCCAGCGCCGCCACCGTCGGCACGAGCCCGGCCGAGCCGACGATGCCGTTGAGGACCAGATCGCAGCCCGCTTCGGTGATGAGGGTGACGAGCCCCTCGGGGCCGGCCAGCACCTCGCCGTCGGTCCACCGCTCGGCGGCCTGGGCGGCGGCGTGCGGGTCGGAGAGGGCCACACGGGTCACCCCGTGGGCGCGGGCCTGCTCAAGCAGGGTCTCCCACGCGCTCCCCGCGCTCAGTCCCACTACCTCCAGCTCGTCCTCGCCGCTGCGCGACACGACGTCGAGGGCCTGGACTCCGATCGAGCCGGTGGACCCCAGGATGACGAGCCGGCGCGCCACGGGGGCCGATTGTAGGGTCAGCCGGCCGCGGACGATCCCCTGCGCGCTGGCGCGGATGAGTCCGCGCTCCGGGAAGCGCAGCGTGGCGATCGTCACCTCGGTGAGGACGCGAGCGTCCTCGGGGCCCACCGCGAATCGAAGGTCCGCGCGGCCGGGGGCGTAGCGTCCGGCGAGGCCGAGCGTGGTCGTCGCCGCCCGCGGCTGGCCCACCTCGCCGTGCAGCTCGAGCTCGCCGCTACCCAGGTTGCGCACGAAGCTCTGGAGGGTGTCGCCGACGATCATGATGTCGAGCCGGAAGAGGCCCTGGTCCAGCAGCAGCATCGCCCGCGCTCCGGGCTCGAGATCCTTGGAGGAGGACAGGACCCGGGCTCGGGCGCCGCCGGGCAGGACGAGCTCGCGGGTCAGCACGTGGGTGCGCCGATCCCCTGACCCACTGCGATCGGCCCGTCGTCCGAGGGCTCGACGCCGACCATGACCATCACCACCTGCGACCGTGCGGTGGACATCGCCTGCAGATGGAGCCGAGCCCCATCGGGGTCCGCGCGCAACGGCACCACGGCCCTGCCGCCGGCGGGGATGGCGATGTCGCCGACGTCCTCCACGGCGATCCGGAGCGGCGCGCCGGTGAGGTCGTGGACGATGAGCTCCACGCCCGTCCCCGGATCCGCGATCGCCACGTCGACGAGCTCCGGCACCGTCAACAGCGCCGTTGCCGGCGCACCGCCCACTGGCACCGCGGCGGCGCCCGAGATCACGACCGCGTCGGTCACAGCGCGCGAGCCACCTCTGAGACGACCCAGCCGTGTACGACATGGCGACGGCTCTCGTGCAAGCCGCACGCCGCGTAGCCCTCGACAACGAGGTCGGCGTCCGCCGGCGCGAATCCCGAGAGCAGCCCCACCTGCGGCCCCTGCTCGCCGTGCCAGCTGCTCGCGATCCCGGCGTGGACCGCGGGCGGCACGTTCGCCACAAACGACTGCGTCGGTGGCGCCGGCTCGACACTGAGGTCGGCCACGGCGGCATCGAGCTGCACCCCCGCCCGGGCGGCGTTGACCCGCGTCGCGTCCACGCTCCCCGGCTGGACGTCGACCGCGGTGAGCGGAGCGAACCCCAGCAGGCCGGCCAGGATGGCCAGCACGCCGCTGCCACACCCCAGATCGGCAAACGAGCCCTCGGGAGTCATGGCGAGCATCAGCTCCAGGCATGTGCGGGTGGTGGGATGGGTCCCGGCCCCGAACGCGCCGCCCTCCTCCAGCACGATGTCGATGATGCCCTCCGGCGGGGCCGGCGCCCACGGAGGACGGACGACGACGCGGCCGGCGATCGGGTGCGCCTGATAGTCCGCCAGCCGGCGCTCTCGCCAGTCGTCGGGGACCGCGCGCTCCGAGATCTGAAACGGGGTCGGGCGCAGCGCCTGCGCGATGTCACGCAGGGGCGGGAGGTGAGGCCCGACCATGTGCAGCTCGACCTGGCCCCGCGGGGCCGGTGCCTCGCGCACGCCATCGGGGACGATCGGCAGCACCCGGTCGAGCACCTCGTCGAGGGCGTGCGCCGGGAACCGGACGATGACCTCGCGCATCAGTGCTCGTGGCGCCTCACGGGTGAGGCAGCGAGACCCAGACGTAGTAGCCGGCGACGACGGTGAAGATCACCGCGTCCAGTCGGTCCAGAGCACCGCCGTGCGCGCCGAAGAGGTTCCCGGCATCCTTGGTGCCGGCGTCGCGCTTGACCAGCGACTCGAACAGGTCGCCGATCGGCCCGATCACCGCCACCGTGACGCCGAGCACCAGCGCGTCGCCCTGGGTCAGCCAGGTCTGCTCCAGGCCGGCGACGAACACCGCCAGGATCGCGATGAGCATCCCGCAGAACAGCCCTTCCCAGGTCTTCTTGGGGGAGATGCCGGGGGCCAGCGGGCGCCGCCCGAACAGGCGGCCCCCGACGTAGGCGCCGGTGTCCCCGAGGAAGGTGCCGACGAGGATGTCGATGAGGATCCCGCCGCCGTTGTCCAGGCGACGCAGCAGTACCGCGTGGGCGAAGGCGAGGCCCAGCCAGACGATGCCCAGCAGCGTGCCGGCGATCGACACCGTCGGTGTGCCATCGCCCCCACGGGCGACCACGGCCAGGAACGTCACCGGGATCGAGGCCATCAGGACCTCCATGACGTCGCGCTCGCTGCCGAAGCGCGCGGCCAGCACCATGGCGGCGGCGGCGGCGAAGCCGACGATCGGCGTCGGCTTCCAGCGCGGGAGCATCCGGTAGAGCTCGTGCAGGCAGACCCAGCTGATGGCCAGCATGAACAGCGCCCACGCGGTCCCGCCCAGGTCGACGAAGACGATCGCCACCACGGCCGCGGGAACGGCCACGAGCACGCGGGCCAGCAGATCCGGGGTGCGGCGCGGCGGGCGCGGCCGGCGGCCGCGGGGCTCCGCGGGCCGGGGCGGCCGCCGCTGGCCGGCGCCGGAGCGGTTGGGCGGGGGCCGGTCCCGGCTCGACCGTCCCCGTGAGCGCGAGGCAGGGGGCATCAGCGGCCCCCGAAGCGTCGCCGGCGCGCCGCGAACTCGTCCAGGGACTCCTCGAACGCCTGACGGGAGAACTCCGGCCAGAACTCGTCACGGAAGACGAACTCCGAATAGGCGGTCTGCCACAGCAGGTAGTTGGAGACGCGCTGCTCGCCGCTGGTGCGGATCACGAGATCGGGGTCGTGCATGTCGGGCGCATAGAGGTGCCGGCGGAACTCCTCCTCGGACGTTCCCGTGAAATTTCGCGCGGCGTCGAGGATCTCCGCCCGCCCACCGTAGTTGAAGGCCACGAACAGCGTGATGCGGTCGTTGCCGGCGGTCATCCGCTCGGCCCACTCCATCCGCTGCACCAGCGACGGTGCCACCGGGGCGGACCGACGGCCCAGGAAGCGCATCCGCACCCCCTCGGCGTGGAGCTCGGGTGTCTCGAGCTCGAGACGGCGCCCGAACATCTCCATGAGGCCCGCCACCTCGTCCTCGTCGCGCGACCAGTTCTCGGTGGAGAACGAATAGACGGTGAGCTCCCGGATGCCCAGCTCGACCGCATCGCGCAGCCTGGCCTTGACGGTGTCGGCGCCCGCCTCGTGCCCCGCGATCACCGGCAGCCCCTGCCGCTGCGCCCAGCGGCCATTGCCGTCGGTGATGATCGCGACGTATCGAGCCTGTCCACCCGGGCCACCGGACTGCGAGGGCTGGGCCGACTCCTCCTGTCCGGCTACCACGGCAAACCTAGACCTCGAGGATGTCCTCTTCCTTGTGCTTCAGCAGGTCATCGAGCTCGGCGATGCGCGCGTCGGTGACCTTCTGCAGCTCGACCTCGGCCCGGTGCTCGTCGTCGGAGCCGGCCTCGCCGGCCTCCTTGAGCTCCCGGAGGTCGTGCATGACGTCACGCCGGATGTTGCGGATCGCCACGCGCCCTTCCTCGGCGATCCCGCGCACCACCTTGACCAGCTGCTTGCGCCGCTCCTCGGTGAGCTCGGGGACGACCAGGCGGATGAGGTTGCCGTCGTTCCCGGGGGTCAGGCCCACGTCCGACTCGAGGATCGCGCGCTCGATCGCCTTGATCGAGCTCTTGTCGTAGGGCTGGATCGTGAGCAGGCGAGCCTCGGGGGCGGTGACGGTGGCGAGCTGCTTGAGCGGCGTCGCGGTCCCGTAGTAGTCGACGCTGATCCGGTCCAGTAGTGCCGGGCTGGCCCGCCCGGTCCGCACCGACCCGAACTCGTGGCGCATCGACTCGACCGACTTGGTCATCCGCTCGCGGCCGTCGGCCAGGAGCTCGTCGATCATCTCCGATTCGCTCATCTGAAGACCCTCCGCTCTGACGACCCTGCGGACCCTACCTCAGCCGCCGACGGCGAACCGGGAGAACCGGCGGATGACGATGTTCTCCCGCGTCTCGGCCGACAGCGCTAGCCGGAGCTCCTCGATGGTCTTACCGCCGTGCTTGTCCTCGTTGACGTGCTTCTGGCGCAGGAGCACGACCTCGTCGAGCCACTTGTCCAGCTTGCCCTGGACGATGCGCTCGCGCACGTTCTCGGGGCGATCGGCGGCCTGCTCGGTGGCGATCCGGATCTCACGCTCGCGATCCTCGGCGGGCACCTCGTCGTCGGTGATGGCGACGACGCCCGGCGCGGCGGCCACATGCAGGGCGACGTCGCGCGCGAACTCGACGAACTTGTCGTTGCGCGCCACGAAGTCGGTCTGGCAGTCGACCTCGACCAGCGCGCCGATCTTGTTGTTGGCGTGGATGTAGCTCTGGATCACGCCTTCGGACGCCTCCGCGCCTGAGCGCTTGGCGGCCGACGCCTCGCCCTTGGCGCGCAGGATCTCCACGGCCTTCTCGATGTCGCCGTTGGCCTCGGCGAGCGCGTCACGGCAGGCGAGCATGCCCGCGCCGGTGCGGTCGCGCAGCTCCTTGACCTCCTTGGCCGAGACGGCACTCATGACTGCTTCTCCGAGTCGGCGTCGGCGGTTGCGGGCGCCGCGTCCTGTGCCGGTGCCTCGGTGGCGGTCGCCTCGGCGGGCTCGGCCGCGGGGGCCGGCGCCGCTGCCTCAGGCTCCGGAGGCGCGGCCGGGGCCTCAGGCTCCGCGGCCTCGGGCTCGGGCGGCGGGGCCTCGGCCGGCGCGGGCTCAGGCGGCGCAGCCGGGGCCTCGGGCTCCGCGGCGGGTGCGGCGGCCTCGGGCTCCGCGGCGGGTGCCGGCCGCGAGCGGCCGCGGCCTCGGGCTCCGCAGCCGGGGCGGCGGGGGCAGCCGGGGCGGCCTCCGCAGCCGGGGCGGCCTCGGCGGCAGCCTGCGGCGCGGCGGGGGTCGGGGCGGCCTGGGGGGCGGGCGCGGCCTGGGGGGCGGGCGCGGCCGGGGCTGCCGCCGGCGCGGCCGTGCCCTCGGCGCTGGCCTGCGGCGCCGCCGGCGTCGGCGCTGCCTCGGCGGCGGCGGCTGCCGCGGCCTGCTCGGCCTCGCGCTTGGCCTGCTCCTCGGCCTCGCGGCGGGCCTGCTCCTCGGCGCGGGCCTTCTCCTCGGCCTCGCGGCGGGCCTGCTCCTCGGCCTCGCGACGGGCGCGCTCCTCGGCCTCCTGGCGCTCGCGCTCCAGGCGCGCGCGCTCCTCCTCGGCCCGGAACATGTTGTGGCCCGTGGCCACGACATCGCCGATGGCACGGGTGACCGCCGCGCAGGACCGGATCGCGTCGTCGTTGCCGGGGATCACGAAGTCGATGCCGTCGGGGTCGCAGTTGGTGTCGACGAGCCCGATGATCGGGATGCGCAGCCGCTGGGCCTCGCGCACCGCGATGGCCTCGGTCTTCAGGTCGATGACGAACATCGCGTCCGGGACGCGTTGCATGTTCTTGACCCCGCCGAGGTTGGCGCGCAGCTTCTCCAGGTCGGACTGCGCCGCCATCCGCTCGCGCGTCGGCAGCAGCTGGAGCTGGCCCTCGGTCTCGTAGCGCTCCAGGTCGTGCAGGCGCTTGATGCGCAGCGAGATGGTCTGGAAGTTCGTCAGCAGACCACCGAGCCACCGGTGATTGACGTAGGGCATGTCTGCCTCGGTCGCGATGTCCTTGATGGCGTCACGCGCCTGCTTCTTGGTGCCGACGAACAGGACGGTGCCGCCGCGCCGCGACAGGTCGTCGGCGAACCGGCGCGCGTTGTTGAGCAGCGCGTCGGTCTGCAGTAGGTCGATGATGTAGATGCCGTCCCGCTCTCCGAAGATGAAGCGGCGCATCTTGGGGTTCCAGCGTCGCGTCTGGTGACCGAAATGAACGCCGGCCTCCAGCAGCTCCTTGATGCCGATATCAGCCACTGATCCTGCTCCCTTGTGATTGTTTGACTACTGCCCGCCGGGCGAATGTGCGCCCCCGGCTGGTGCCGGAGGAGGGTCGCAACCCGCGATCGACGGGGTCGAATGGATTTCTTGCGAGTCTACGCAAGTTTTTCTCGGGGCGGTCGTTGAAGGGGTCAAGCGAGTCGTCGTCCCCCCTACCACCGCGACGGCTCGTAACGCGAACCGAACCTCCCTTCCCCTACCTCCGGTGGTCGGTTCGCAAGCACCATCGGCGGGGCGGCTTTGGACGGGCCGCCCCGCCGTTTTTTAATCGCCCGGTCCTTCGGTCTCCGCCCGGGCCAGCGCGTCGTCCAGATCGCTGGGGAGCGGCGAGCTCACGTCCACCGCCTCCCCGGTCACGGGATGGGCGAAGGACAGCCGCGCAGCGTGCAGGAATTGGCGCTCCAGCCCGTACTCGCCGGCCGTGCCGTACTGGGGATCACCGGACACCGGGTGATCGATGGCCGCCAAGTGGACGCGGATCTGGTGGGTGCGGCCGGTGTCCAGGACGACCCGGAGCAGCGTCGCCCGCGGTAGCAGTCGCTCGATCTCGAAATGCGTCCGGGCCTCCCGCGGGTCCTCGGTGTCGATCGACATGAGCACGCGGTCATGGCGATGGCGCCCGATCGGCGCGTCGATCGTGCCGGTGCGAGCCGGGGGGCGCCCGTCGACGAGCGCCAGATACTCGCGGTGCAGCCCGCGCGACCGCCAGCAGCGCCTTCAGCGCCCGGTGCACCTCGTCTGACTTGGCCACCACCAGCAGACCCGAGGTGTCGCGGTCCAGGCGGTGCACGATCCCGGCGCGATAGGGGTCCTCGCCCCCTGCGGCCCGCCCGGCCAGCGCCTGGGCCAGCGTGCCCTGGCGGTGCCCGCGTGCCGGGTGCACGACCAGCCCGGCAGGCTTGTCGACCACGAGCAGATGGTCGTCCTCGTAGGCGATGGTGAAGGGAACCGCCGGCTCGGCCGCGGCCTGTGCAGGCGGATCGGCCGGCTCCACCACGATCACCTCGCCGGCACTGAGCGAGTGGCGCTTGGGGCGTGGCCGGCCGTCGACGCGGACCCGGCCCGCATCGATCAGCGCCTGAGCCCGGGCGCGGGAGCCCAGCGGCTCAGACAGGAAGCGGTCCAGCCGCATCCCCGTGGCGGTCTCCGGCACGGGGAGCGTCAGCGGCGCGTCGGTCACCCGTGGCCGCTAGCCGGCCCGCTTGGAGGGGGCTCCCTCCAGCACGTAGAGCAGGCTCAGGACACCGACGGTGATCGCCATGTCGGACAGGTTGAACGCGGGCCAGGCCGGCAGCTTGATGAAGTCGGTCACGTAGCCGTGAGCGAGGCGGTCGATGAGGTTGCCCAGCGCACCGCCGACGAGCAGCCCCGTCGGCAGCCACAGCCACGGCCGGGTCGGACGCATCAGGAAGTAGATGACCAGCGCGCTGAGCGCGGTCAGCGTCAGGATCAGGACGAACGCGCCGCCCCCGGAGAAGAAGCCGAAGGCCACCCCGCTGTTGTGGATGTGAACGAAGTTGACCGCGGGGAGGAACTTCTGCGTGGTCCCGACCGGGATGTTGGCGATCACGGCGTGCTTGGTCAGCTGGTCCAGGACGATCACCACGACGACGAGCACGCCGACGCGCGCGAAGGCCACCGCCCGCTGGGCCCGAGTCGACTTGACCGCCGGGCGGTTGGTCATCGTCGTCACGATCTGCTCAGCCGCGGATGGCATTGACGATCAGCGACTGGACGATGTAGAGCAGGATGATCGCGATCATCGGCGAGAAGTCGAAGGCCCCGATCGGCGGGATGAACTTCCGGAACAGCCGCAGGTAGGGCTCGGAGCAGTCGCGCAGGAAGTTGAGCACCACGTCGCTCCAGCGCGAATAGGGCAGCCGCATCCCGAACGAGAAGAGCAGATTGAGCAGGATGTAGAGGAAGATGAGGACGATGTAGACCTCGAACAGCGCCTGGACGTAGTTGGCGATGTTGCTCCGGGTGGTCGCCTCGATGAGCATCAGCTCGCCACCTCCAGCACGCGGTCCATGGCATCGCGAGAACGCGGCGCGGATTCCGCCGCGCTCCAGGGCGTCCAGCCCACGCGCCGTCGAGCCCGCCGGGCGAGGTGACCTCGCGCCGGACCGTGAGGGTGTCGTAGGCGCGGGTGCGCAGCAGCTCAGCCGTGCCCGACATCGTCTCGGCGACCAGCTGCGCCGCCACCGCGGGCTTGACCCCGTGCCGGACCGCCGCGTCGACCTGCGCCTCGAGCAGCAGCGCCTGGTAGGCCGGGCCGACGCTCGACACGCCCAGGGCGACGCCCAGCAGGCTCTCGTCCATGGTGACGACGGTGCCCAGCCGTTCGAAGAGGGCGATCACGTCGCGCTCGAGGTCGTGATCGATCGTGTAGCCATCGCGATCCGCGTAGGGCGCGTAGACGCTGACCCCGCGGCGCACCTCGACGGGCGTGTTGGGGACCATGCGGAACACCTGTGCGCCCCGGTAGGCCCGACCAGAGCGTCCGCTTGGGACCCCGCCCAGCACGGACACGACGGCCTTGACCTGGGACTGAGATCTCGTCGGCGACGAGATCGAGCTGGTAGGGCTTGTGGCAGAGGATCACGAGATCGGCCTCCGCGGCGACCTCGACGTTGCTGCGCCGCCCGCCCGCCCAGCTCGTCGGCCAGCGCCTGGGCACGCCCGGACCCGGAGTCCGAGCACAGCACCGGGTCGCCCCAGCCGCGGGCCATGGCGCGCGCCATGTTGCCCGATCCGATGAGACCTACTCGCATCCGCTGAAATCTACCTGCGCCGCCTCGCGGACCCGCCGCCGGGGCAGGCGAGGTGCGTTAGGACTGGTTGAAGAAGCCCTTCTCCACCAGCCGGGCCCGCTCCTCGGCGGAGACCTCGACGTTGCGCGGGGTGAGCAGGAACACCTTGTCGGCGATCCGCTGCATCCCACCATCCAGCGCGTAGGTCAGCCCGGAGGAGAAGTCGATGAGCCGCTTGGACAGATCGGTGTCGGTGCCCTGGAGGTTGAGGATCACCGGGATCGTCTCCTTGAACTTGTCGGCGACGTTCTGCACGTCGTTGAAGCTCTTGGGCGCGACGACATGGACCTGGACGTCGCCACCGGCGCGCCCGTTGGCGGTGCGCCCGCCGCTCACGGGCCGCAGCGACGTGGTCCGCCGCTCGCTCGGAGGACCCCTCGTCGGAGAAGATGTCGTCGAACTCGTCGCGGCGGCGGCGGGCCAGGGGCCGGACGTTGGGACGCTCGCGGTAACTGTCCTGGAGTTCGGCCTCGTGCTCGTTGTATTCGACGTCCTCGTCGTCGTACGCGTCGTCCTCGGCGAGGCCGAAGTAAACGAGGGTTCGATGCCAGCTGTCGCGAAAGGCCATATGCGTGTTCAGGGTTCGCGCATTTGCGGCGATTCCCTGCCCGTGATTATGACGCGCTCACTGGCCATCGCGGAACAGACTCGTCCCCAGGCGCACGATCGTGGCCCCCTCCTGGGCCGCGACGACGTAGTCCTGACTGGTCCCCATGGACGTGTGGCGCAGCCCGTGGGCCTCGGCCAGGCGCCGCAACGCCGCGAAATGCGGCCGGCTCTGCCTCAGGGTCCGCCGTGAACGGCGGCATCGTCATCAGGCCCACCACGGACACCGGACAGCGGTCCAGGAAGGCCGGGAGATCACCGGGGGAGATACCGCTCTTGCCGGCCTCGCCGGCGACGTTGACCTCGATGAGGATCTGCGTGCCGGGGCCGCCGTGACGCTCGAGCTGCGCCAGCGCCGAATCCGACGCGACCGAGTGGATGTAGCGCACGTGGGGCAGGATGTCCTTCACCTTCCGGCTCTGCAGCTGGCCGATGAAGTCCCACGTGAAGCGGTCGGGCACCGCCGCGGCCTTGGCCGCCAGCTCCTGAGCACGGTTCTCCCCCACTACGGTCACGCCCCCGTCGGCAAGGGCCGGGAGCTCCTCGGCGGGCAGGTACTTGACCGCCGCGAGGATCTCGACCTCGTCGGCGTCCCGTCCGGCCGTCTCGATCGCCTCGCGCGCGCGGTCGAGGTTGCGCGCCACCACCTCGGCGCGGAGGCCATGGATCAGATCAACCACGCCACGCCCGCCTGGCGCCCGGTGATCCCGCGGTCGCGCCGGTGGGAGAAGAGCAGCCCCGGATCGGAGCAGATCGTGCACAGGCCGATGTCGGCGATGTGGGCCACGCCCGCCGCGCGCAGCTGGTGGCGAGCGATGGCCTTGAGATCGAGTTTGCGCCCCAGGTGGGCCTCGCTCGATGGCCGCGAACGGCTCGTGGACCTCCTCCCCCACCTCGTAGCAGCACGGCCCCGCCCCCGGTCCCGATCGCGGCGCTCAGCTCCCCGTCGGCGCCGAGCTCACGCAGCGCCGCCACCCCGCTGTCGATCATCCCCATCGCCAGTCCGCGCCAGCCGGCGTGGAGCATGGCCACGACCCGGCTCCCACCCGCCCCGGCCAGCGCGATCGGCAGGCAGTCGGCCGTGAGCGCACACAACGCGACCTCGCGCTGGTCGGTGGCCTGGCCGTCTAGGCGCGGGCGCTCACGGGGTTCTGACGTGCCGGCGGTGATCCTGCGCACCTCGGCCCCGTGCACCTGGTGGACGAAGCTCAGCCGCGGCGCGCGCGAGCTGGGCCTGGAGCGTGTCGCGGTTGCGTGCCACGGTCGCGGTTGTCGTCATCGGTGAGCCAGCCGAGATTGAGGCTCTCGTACGGGCCGCTCGAATGGCCGCCACGGCGGGTGGAGAACACCGCTCGGGCCCCGGGCAGGTCGATCGCGAAGTGGGGCCCCAGCGCGTAGAACGGCTCGCGTAGCTCCATGGTGCCAGCCTACCCGGAGCCCCGGCACCCTTCGCCTCCCCAGCGCCCCGGCCCTTCGTCCTCAGCGTCCCCGGCGCCAGCGAGAGCCGCGGCGAGCTCGGCCTCGCGCCCCTCGGCGCGCCCGTCGAGCTTGGCGGCGCGCGCCGCGGCCAGGCCGGCCCCCACGGCGGGCCCGAGCTCCACTCCCGCCGCCAGGAGATCGTCGCCGTCGATCTCCAGGCGCACGTGGCGCAGCTCGTCCAGCCACCGCCGCGCCGCAGGCTCGGCACCCAGCGCTCCGGCGAGGGCGACGAGCTCCGGCGGCCCCGAGCCGACGAGCGGCGGCGATCTGCGATGGCTCCCCCGCGGCGTTGAGCCCCTGTGCCAGCGCCGGTGCGCGGGTGGCGGCGGCGACGATCCGGTCGCGGCGTGCGGCCGGGAACGCGAGGCTGATCGAGCATGTCGCGCAGCTCGGGTGCCCGGGACGTCGAGCGACGCCACCGCCAGCACCAGGTCGGCGGGCGTGCCGTCGGGCGGCAGCAGTGCAGACGCCTCGCCGGGCCAGCTCCGCACGCTCTTCGTCGCGAATCCCGAGCCCGGGGGCGATCGCCTCGTCGATGCCGAGGTCGGCGAGGACGCGAAAGCCCGGGAGCGGATCGCCCTGCTCGGCCAGCAGCCGCAGCTCGGCGCCGAGCCGCGGGCCGCTCACCGTGTCGGTCGCCCGCGCCGCGACCGCCGCCTGCGCCAGCGCGCGGGTGGCGGTCCTCGATGGCGAAGCCCAGGCGCCCGGCGTACCGCGCGAGGCGCAGCAGCCGCGTCGGGTCGTCGATGAAGCTGGCGTCGTGGAGCACCCGGAGCCGGCGTGCCTCGATGTCCTCGCGGCCGTGCGGGGCCTCGACCAGGCGCCCGCGGCTGGACCCGGACACCCCCAGGGCCAGGGCGTTGACGGTGAAGTCGCGGCGACCGAGGTCCTCCTCGATGCCCGCGGGCGCAACGGTGGGCAGCGCCCCGGGGTGGGCGTAGCTCTCCCGGCGGGCGCGGGCCAGGTCGTAGGTGAATCCGTCCAGCGACACGGTGAGGGTCTCGAAGCGGTCGTGCACCTTGTCCGGCGTGCCCAGCAGCGCCGCGACGGACTCCAGCTCCCCGTCGATCACCAGGTCCAGATCCAGCGGCTCGGCGCCCAGAAGCAGGTCGCGGACGGCCCCGCCGACGAGATAGACGCCCTCGGCGCTCACCCATCCGCGCGAGCAGCGGCCGAGCCGCGGGCAATGCGGAGAAGCGCGCTGAGCAGGACGTTTGCGATCGGGTCGTCCATCGTCCTGAGATCATGTCGCGCGCCGCGGCGCGTCGGGGCAAAGGTCCGTCTACGATTGCCGCCCATGCCCCCCGTCTCACGGCGTTGGCTGTGGCGCGGGCTCCTCGCGGCGGCAGTCGCTTTGGTGATTGCGGGCGCGGCGGTGGCGTTCGTGCTCACGCACGCTCCCGGCAACGTCTCGCACCCCAACCTGGAGTTCACAACTCCGACGACGTCCACCGCGCCGGCGCCCCGGCCACGTGCCAAGAAGCAGGTCAACAACTTCCAGTGGCCCTGGTACGGGCTCAACGCCGGGCGCACCCGCTTCTTCGCCGCCCCGGCCAATCTGGCCCCGCCGCTGCACGTGGGCTGGACGTTCACCGACGGGGCGCTGCTGGAGTTCCCGCCGGTCATCTACCACGAGACGATGTTCGTCCTCGACGACGACTGCGCCGCGCGGGCGATCGACATCCGCACCGGCCACGTGAAGTGGTTTCGCAAGATCGGCACGCTGTGCGCTGCCTCGCCCGCCATCGCCCCCAAGGCCGGGCTCGTGCTGATGCCCGCGCTGTCGCAGACCGGCCATTCGCCGGGCAACGGCCGGTTCGTGGCCCTGTCGATGAAGCAACGGCCACATCGCGTGGTCGCGCCCGGTCGGCGCGGGCAGCGAGTCCTCCCCCATCGTCCACGGGATCACCGTCTACTTCGGCGATCAGGCCGGCACCCTCTACTCCCGGAACGTCGCCAACGGCCACCTGTACTGGACCTACCACGCCAGCGGGCGCCATCAAGGCCGGCCCGGCGCTGTCGGGCGGCATCCTCTACTTCGGCGACTACTCGGGCCGCGCGTATGCCATCAACTCGGTGAGCGGCCGCCAGGTGTGGGCCGTGGGCACCAGCGGCACCCACTTCGGCTTTGGCAGCGGCAACTTCTACGCCACGCCGGCGGTCGCCTTCGGTCGCGTGTACATGGGCAACACCGACGGGCGCGTCTACTCGTTCGGCGCCCGCAACGGCGCGCTGGCCTGGGCCACGGCGACCGGCTCCTACGTCTACGCGTCGGCCTCGGTGGCCGACCCCAAGGGCCTGGGCCCCACGGTCTACGTCGGCTCCTATGACGGCAACATGTACGCCTTCAACGCCCAGTCGGGCGCCGTGCGCTGGAAGCACCTCGCGGGCGGGAGGATCTCCGGCTCCTCCACCGTCATCGGCAACGTCGTCTACTTCTCCGACCTGGGCAGCAAGACCACCGCCGGGCTCAACGTCGTCACCGGCCGGCAGGTGTTCTCCTTCCCCGACGGCGCCTTCACGCCGATCATCGCCGACTACCACGCGCTCTACCTCGACGGCTACGACCGCATCTACCAGCTCCTGCCGGGCGCGGCGCCCAGGCCGCACGCCAAGCGAGCCCAAGGCCAAGCCGCAGGCACCACAAGGCCGCCGCAGCGCCGCAACGAAGCCGCCGCCGCGGCCGCCGCAAGGCCGCGCAGCCGACGCAAGGCTGCCCGTGCGCAAGCACGCGCCCAAGGCCGCGCGAGGCCAGCGCGCGCCCGACAGGAAGTAGGGCAACGCACGCGCAAACAGCACTGGCGAGCCCCGCTGCACACACCCCCGTCCGGAGCGCGTCAAACACCCCGCGCCTGACCCTTAGGGGCGCCTAATCCGCCGCTAATACGGCCCGATGCAGGGCTTCTTGCTATCATTATAGGTCTATGCGTTGTCGTAGTGGAAGTCACTGTACGCAGCCGGCCGAGAAGGGCCGTCGGTTCTGCGCGGAGCACGCGGCAGAGCTCGCTCGCATGCGCGAGGAGCTCAAAGATGCCGCTGCCGCCCGCATCGGTCGGGGCCGGCCCAAGCGTTCCTCGACCTGCTGCCGTCCCGGCTGTTACGAGCCGCGCGTCCCGCCCGCCGCGTATTGCGATACGTGCAGTGCCGCGGGTTACGTCGAAGAGGCCGCGTAAGCACGCGGCCGCTTCGCAGCTCGGGTCACCCCAACAAAACTTCATCGAACTCCGGCGGTCACGTCATGGCGTGGGCGCTGTCAGGCGTCCCGATCCTGGTCGGACGGCAATCCCGCTGTCGGCCAGGAACCGCTTGACCTCGCCCACCGTGTGATGGCCGTAGTGCAGGATCGACGCCAGCAGGACGGCGTCAGCTCCCGCCTGCACGGCATCGGTCAGGTCCTGGAGGCGGCCCGCGCCGCCTGAGGCGATCACCGGCACGCCCACGGCCTTGGCCACGGCGTGCGTGAGCGGCAGGTCGTAGCCGGCGTTGGTCCCGTCGCGGTCCATGCTGGTGAGCAGGATCTCCCCCGCGCCGCGGGCCTCGCCCTCCCGCGCCCACTGCGACGGCGTCACGCCCGGTGGGCGTCCGGCCGCCGGCCAGGTAGGCCTCCCAGCCGGGGTTCGTGGGCTCGGAGTCGGTCTGCTTGGCGTCGATGGCCAGGACCACGCACTGGGACGCCGAAGGTGCGCGAGAGCTCATCGAGCAGCTCGGGCCGCTGCAGCGCGGCCGAGTTGACCGACACCTTGTCGGCGCCGGCGTCCAGGACCGCCTGCGCGTCGGCCACCGAGCGGATCCCGCCGCCGATCGTGAAGGGGATGAACAGCTCGTCGGCGGCCTGGCGCGCCAGCTCGACGACGGTGGCCCGCTTGTCCGAGGTGGCGGTGATGTCCAGGAACACCAGCTCGTCGGCGCCGGCGGCGTCGTAGCGCGCCGCCAGCTCGACGGGATCGCCGGCGTCGCGCAGGTCCAGGAAGCCCACGCCCTTGACCACGCGGCCCCCGTTGACGTCCAGGCACGGAATGACCCGCTTGTAGTGCACGCGCGCGCGGCCCTACTCGGGATCCCAGCCGTCGCGCCCGGCGAGCGCGGCCTGGCCCTCGGCCACGTCGAGCCGCCCCTCATACAGCGCCTTGCCGACGATCACGCCGGCCAGGTTGACCTGGCGCAGGCCGGCCAGCGCCCGCAGGTCCGCCACCGAGGAGACGCCGCCGGAGTACACGAAGGTCCCGCGCACGACGTCGGCGATCCGCCCCACCTCGTCGAGGTCGGGCCCGGAGAGCATCCCGTCGCGCTCGATGCTCGAGTACACGAACCGCGTCACGCCGCGCTTGCCCAGCGTCTCGATCACCGCCTCGGCGGGGATCTCGGTCTGGTCGGTCCAGCCCGAGGCGGCCAGCTTGCCGTGCCGGGCGTCGACCGAGACGACGACGCGCTCGCGATGCGCGGCCAGCGCCTCGTCCAGGAAGTCGATGTCGGTGTAGGCGGCCGTCCCCAGGATCACCCGCGTCACGCCCAGCTGCGAGCGCGTCGCGGACAGCCTCGATCGTGCGCAGGCCGCCGCCGAGCTGCACGGGCACGTCGACCTCGCGCGACGATCCGCTCCACGTGGCCGAGGTTGGCCGGTGCGCCGCTGCGGGCGCCGTCGAGGTCGACCACGTGCAGCGCCCGGGCCCCGGCGGCCACCCAGCGGCGCGCCGCGTCCAGCGGGTCGGCGTCGTACTCGGTGCGCTGGTCGAACTCTCCGCGCGCCAGCCGGACCGCCTTGCCCTCGAGGATGTCGATCGCCGGGAGGAGGATCACCCGTGGCCCGCCCGGCCGTACGTACGGAGCGAGCACTAAGACGCCGATCCCGCCGGCGCCCAGTCGCGGCACAGCGTCACGAAGTTGCTCAGCAGCGCCAACCCGTCACGCGAGGACTTCTCGGGGTGAAACTGCACGCCGAACACGTTGCCGTGACCGACGATCGTCGCGAAGCGCTCGCCGTACTCGGTGGTGGCGATCACATCAGCCGGATCCTCGGGACGCGCCGCCAGCGAGTGCACGTGGTAGAAGGCGCAGCCCTCGCCCGGCAGTCCCGCGGTGAGCGGCGACGGCCGCTCGAACCGGACGTCGTTCCAGCCGATGTGCGGGATCCGCAGCCCGCCGCCGTCGCAGCAGGCTCACCTCGCCCGCGAGCAGCCCGAGGCCCTCGGTGAGCTCGTGCTCCGGCGGAGCGTTCGAACAGCAGCTGCATGCCCAGGCAGATGCCCAGCACCGGCTTGCCGGCCGCGGCGGCGGCCCGAATCCGCTCGTCCAGGCCGAGCTCGACGAGGTTGCGCATCCCCTGAGGGAACGCCCCCACCCCGGGGACGACCAGCGCGTCGGCGCGCTCCAGCGCCGCCGGGTCGCGCGTGATGAGCGCCCGCGCGCCGACGTGCTCGAGCGCCTTCTCCACCGACCGGCGGTTGCCCATCCCGTAGTCGACCACCGCGACCGTCGTCACGTCAGCGTCCCCTTGGTGCTCGGCACCCCGTTCTCGGTCGGGTCCAGGGCCACCGCGGCGCGCAGCGCCCGCGCGCAGGCCTTGAACGTCGCCTCGATCACGTGGTGGGCGTTGGTGCCGGCCTCGACGGTGAGGTGCAGGGTCAGCTTGGCGTTGGCGGCCAGCGCCCGGAAGAACTCCTCGGTGAGCTCGTGGTCGAAGTTCCCGATCGCCCCCGGCGGCAGCGGCGAGGAGAAGGCCAGCAGCCCGCGGCCGGAGATGTCGACGGCGCACGACGCCCGGCTCTCGTCCATGGGGACCGTCGCCTGGCCGTAGCGGCAGATGCCCGACGCGGTCGCCCAGCGCCTGGTCCAGGGCCTGGCCGAGGCAGATCCCGACGTCCTCGACGGTGTGGTGGGCGCCGGTCTGCAGATCGCCGCGGGCCTGCACGGTGAGATCGAAGCGGCCGTGGCGCGCCAGCAGGTCGAGCATGTGGTCGAAGAACCCGACGCCGGTGTCGCGCTCGCCCTGGCCGTCGCCGTCCAGCGACAGCGTCAGGTGGATGTCGGTCTCAGCGGTCCGGCGGTCGATCTCGGCGGCACGTGCCATCACGTGCCATTGTCGCGAATGCGAGCCTCCAGGGACCTGGCGTGCAGCTCGAAGCCCTCGGCACGGGCGATGGGAGCGGCGGCGGCGGCCAGCGCGGCGGCGTCCGAGCCGATCCGCACCTCGGTGTAGCGACGGCGGAAGTGGATCGGCGACAGCGCCGAGGCAAACCGCGCCGCGCCGTTGGTGGGAAGCACGTGGTTGGAGCCGGCGATGTAGTCGCCGAACGCGGTGCCGCTGGCCGGTCCCACGAACACGCAGCCGGAGTGGCGGACCCGGGGCGCGAGCGCTTCGGCTCCCGCGCCGATGAGCTGCAGGTGCTCGGGCGCGAAGGCCTCGGCGATGGCCAGCGCCTGCTCGAGCTCGCCGACGGAGACGAAGCGGACCACCGCCTCGGTGTCGGGCTCGTCGGCCACCTGCTCGGCGAGCGCGTCGATGAGCTCCGAGGAGTTGGAGATCGCCACCACCAGCGAACCGGCCCCGTGCTCGGCCTGGGCGAGGAGGTCGAGGCCCAGCGCCGCGGGGTCGGCGTCGCCGTCGGCGATGACCATGAGGTCCGACGGGCCCGGCGAACCCGTCGATGCCCACCCGGCCGAACACCTGGCGCTTGGCCTCCTGGACGTAGAGGTTGCCCGGCCCGACGATCACGTCCACGGAGGCGACCGTCTCGGTGCCGAAGGCCAGCGCGGCGATCGCCTGCGCGCCGCCCATCCGGTAGACCACCGACGCGCCCGCCAGCCGGCAGGCGCCGAGCACCGCGGAGTTGACCTCGCCGTTGGCGCCGGGCGGGGCGCACACGGCGATGTTCTGCACGCCGGCGACGCGCGCGGTGACCACGCCCATGATCACGGTGCTGGGGTAGGGGGCACGGCCGCCCGGGGACGTACACGGCGGCGCTGTCGACCGGCACCTCGCGCAGCATGACCTCGTGACCGTCGAAGGCCACGGTCTGGTCCGAGGCCAGGCCGGCCTCGGCGACCTTGGTGACGTTGTCGATCGCGACGCGCAGGCCGTCGCGGACGGCTCGTCCAGCCGCGCCTCGGCGGTGTCGAGCTCGGCCTCGGGCACCCGCAGCGCGGCGGGCGTGGTGCCGCCGGTGTCGTACTCCCGGGTGTAGAAGCGCAGCGCGTCGTCGCCGCTGGCGCGCACGCGGGCGATGATCTCGGTGACCTGCTCGGCGACGGCCTCGGGCGCGGCGATGAGCTCGCGCAGCTCCTCGGCCAGGCCCGTGGGGTCGCCGGACAGGTTCAGGCGCTCATGCTGCACCGATTCGCTCCAGGAGTTGGTCGATCACGGAGGCACGCAGCTTATGCGCCACCGGGTTGGCGATGAGTCGAGCCGTGCACACGGCGATCTCCTCGCGGACCACCAGTCCATTCTCCCGGAGCGTCGTGCCGGTCGCGGTGAGGTCGACGATCGCCTCCACCAGGCCGGTGAGCGGCGCCAGCTCGACGGACCCCTTGACCTCGACGATCTCCGCCTGCCGGCCGGTGTTGAGGAAGTGGGCAGTGGCGATCCGCGGGTATTTGGTGGCGATCCGCACGACGCCCAGCCGCCGCAGCGCCTCCGCGGCCCGGTCCTCCCCCGCGACGCTGGCCAGCACCATCTGGCAGCGGCCGTAGCCGAGGTCGACGAGCTCGTAGACCTCGCGCTCGGACTGCTCCATGAGGACGTCCTTGCCGGTGATGCCGATGTCCGCGGCGCCGGCCTCGACGTAGGTGGGCACGTCCGACGGGCGCATGGTGACGATGCCCGACGTCCTCGAACAGCAGCTTGCGGTCGTTCTCGCGCACCTCGCGGGTGTCGAGCCCGAGCCGGTCCAGCAGGTCGAGGGTGTCGCCCAGCAGCGCCCCGCGCGGGACGGCGATCCGCAGCTCGCTCACGTCCGCGACCTCGCGCGGCCGCTTTCCTCGCCGGTGAGGGCGATGTGCACCCGTTCGACGTTGAGCGCGAAGCCGACCGCCGGCAGCGGGCGCCCGAAGGTGCCCAGCAGCTCGTCGTAGCGCCCGCCGCCGCCGAGCGGGACGCCGTAGGCGGGGTCATAGACCTGAAACAGCGGGCCGGTGTAGTACCCGAGGCTGCGCACCAGGCCCAGGTCGAAGATGATCCGCGTCGGCCACCTCGGGTGCCAGCAGGGCGTGAACCTCGCGCATGCCGCTGAGCGCGTCGTGCAGCGCGCCCTCCAGCCCCTCGAGCACCTCGGGGCCGCCGCGGGTGTGGGCCAGGCGCAGCAGCAGGTCGGCGTCGGCCTCGGCCAGGCCCAGCGCGCGGACCTCCCGGTCCACGCCGACGAAGTCTCCGGCGGCGAGCTCGGTGAGGATCAGCTCGCTGCGCTCGGCGTCCACGCCGAACGCCTCCAGCAGCGACGGGTACAGCGCCGCGTCGCCGAGCCCCACGCGGTAGTTGTCCAGGCCGGCGGCGTCCAGCGCGGCGCACAGCACGCCCAGCACCTCGGCGGTGCCCGCCGGCCCGGGCACGCCGATCAGCTCCACGCCCGCCTGCAGGAACTCGCGGCTCTGGCCCCGCTGCGGGCGCACGCCGCGGTAGGCGTGGGCGACGTAGCAGAAGCGCAGCGGCGGCTCGGCGTGGGCATAGCGGGTCGCCACCACCCGGGCGATGGGGACGGTCATGTCGGGCCGGAGCACGAGGACGCTGCCGTGCTCGTCGAACACCCGGTAGGCGGGGCGGGCACCGCCGATGTTGCCGCGCTCGAAGGTCTGCTCGTACTCGAGCGCGGGGGTGTAGAGCTCGCCGTAGCCGGCGCCGTCGAACACCGCGCGGATCCGGTCGGTCATCGCCCGCAGCTCCCGCATCTCGTCCGGGAGGACGTCACGGGTGCCGCTCGGGGTCCGGTCCACCATCGCTTCGAGGCCGCCGGCGCGGGTCGAGCGGGCGGGGCTCACGCCGCTACGGGAGCGTCTTCCAGCCGGGTGATGCGGGCACCGAGCTCGCGCAGCCGCTCGTCGATCCGCTCATAGCCGCGGTCGATCTGACGGATGTTGCCGATCTCGGTGACCCCGTCGGCGCACAGCGCGGCGATCAGCATCGCCATCCCGGCGCGGATGTCGGGGGACTCCACGCGGGAGCCGCGCAGCGGGCGCGGCCCGTTGACGATCGCGCGGTGGGGGTCGCAGATGGTGATGGAGGCGCCCATCCCGACCAGCTTGTCGGTGAAGAACAGGCGGTTCTCGAACATCTTCTCGTGGATCATCACCGAGCCGGAGGCCTGGGTGGCCAGGGCGAGGGCGATGCTCGTCAGGTCGGCGGGGAACGCCGGCCACGGGCCGTCCTCGACCTTGGGCATGTGGTCGCCGTGGTCGTTGCGGATGACCAGTTCCTGGTTGCCGGGGACGATGATGTCGTCGCCGTGGCGCTCTGAGCGCAGGCCGAGGCGCTCGAACACCAGCCGGATCATGCGCAGGTCGTCGGGCCGGGTGTCCTTGACGATGAGCTCGCCGCCGGTGACGCCGGCCAGGGCCATGAACGAGCCGATCTCGATGTGGTCGGGCGCGATGGTGTGGGTGCAGCCGCGCAGCCGCGCCTGCCCGTGGACGGTCATGACGTTGGAGCCGATGCCGTCGATGTCGGCGCCCATCTGCTCGAGCATCCGCGCCAGATCCTGCACGTGGGGCTCGGAGGCGGCGTTGCGGATGACGGTGGTCCCGCGCGTGAGCGCGGCGCGCCATGAGCGCGTTCTCGGTGGCCATCACCGAGGGCTCGTCCATCAGGAAGTCGCACGGGCTCAGGCCCAGCGGCGGCGCGCTGAGGACGATCTCGTCCGGGCGGTCGCGACGGTCGCGCCGAGGGCGCGGAACGCGTCGAGGTGCGGGTCCAGCCGGCGGCGCCCGATGACGTCGCCGCCGGGCGGGGGCATGTGCGCCGAGCCGAACCGCGCCAGCAGCGGGCCGGCCAGCAGGAACGAGGCCCGGATCCGCTCAGACAGGACCCGGTCGACCTGCGTGGTCTCCACCGTCGAGCTGTCGACGAGGATCTCGGCGGGATCGGTCCACTCCACCCGGGCGCCCAGGACCTGGAGCAGGCGCACCATGTCCTCGACGTCTGAGATCCGCGGGACGTTGCGCAGGATCACCTCGTCCTCGGTGAGCAGGCAGGCGGCCAGGATCGGGAGCGCCCCGTTCTTGTTCCCGGCGGCGGTGATCGTGCCACACAGCGGCACCCCGCCTTCGATGACGAACTTCTCCAGTTTGATCGACCCCGCAGTGGTGGTGGGTGGACGGTCGTCGGTCAGCGTAGCCGCTACCGATACGGGCTGTCCCTTCGGCTCGACCGGGATCGGCTCCCGCGGGCGCGACCGGGGTCGAGCGCTGAGCTAGGGTAACGGCCATGCCAGCAGAGATTTCGCGGGAGCAGGCCTGGGACCTTCTTTGCGAATGGACGCAGTCAGACTCCCTGCGGCGCCACATGCTGGCCGTCGAGACGGCCATGCGCGCCTACGCGCCCCGCTTCGACGGTGACGTGGAGCTGTGGGGCCTGACCGGGCTCATGCACGACCTGGATTACGAGCGCTATCCGTCGCTGGAGGACGGGCACCCCCGCTACGCGCTCAAGGAGCTCGAGGCCCGCGGATATCCGCCCGAGCTCGTGCGTGCCGTCGCGTCGCACGCCACCTACCTGGGCGTCTCGCGAGACTCACCCATGGAGAAGACGCTCTTCGCCGTCGACGAGCTGTGCGGCTTCCTGCTCGCGTGTGCCTACGTCCGCCCCGAGGGGCTGGTGGGCATGACCCCGAAGTCGGTGAAGAAGAAGATGAAGTCACCGGCGTTCGCCGCCGCCGTCAGCCGCGACGACATGACAGAGGGCGCCGCCGAGCTGGGGGTGGACTTCGATGAGCACCTGACCTTCGTGATCGCGGCCCTGGCCGAGCGCCGCGACGAGCTCATGCCCGCCGCGGCCGCGGCGGATGGAGACTGAGGGAGCGCGCCGTGACGCCGGTGTCGGTCGCGGTCCTGGAGGGCGACGAGACGGGCCAGGAGCTGCTCGAGCAGTGCCTCCGGGTCCTTGACGGCGAGCTGCTGGGCCTCGAGCTGGAGCTCGAGCGCTTTGATCTGTCGCTTGAGAGCCGGCGGGCGACCTCCAACGGGATCGTCCACGAGGCCGCGGTGGCGATGCGCGAGGCCGGCCTCGGGCTGAAGGCGGCGACGATCACTCCCGAGGGCGCGGGCGACGTGGGCTCGCCCAACCGCATCCTGCGCGAGGAGGTGGACGGCAAGGTGATCGTGCGCACCGGGCGAAGGCTGCCGGGCGTGGCGCCGATGGCCGGCGTCTATCACCCCATCTCGGTCGTGCGGATGGCGGTCGAGGACGCCTACGGGGCGGCCGAGCGCCGCGAGGGTGACGCCGGTGCGGCCGACGAGGTCGCCTACCGGACCGAGAAGATCACCCGCTCCACCTGCCGCGCGGTGGCCGAGTTCTCGTTCCGCACGGCGGCCAAGATGGGCGCGCGGGTCTACGGCGGCCCGAAGTGGACCGTCTCGCCCGTGTATGAGGGCATGCTCAAGGAGGAGATGGACGGCGCGGCGGCGCGCCATCCGGATATCGCCTACCAGCCGGTGCTCATCGACGCGACCTACGCCGGACTGCTCTCGGGCGCGACCGACGCCCCGCTGGTCATCCCGGCGCTCAACCGCGACGGGGACTGCCTGTCGGACCTCGTGCTGCCGATGTTCGGCTCGATCGCCGGCGCCGAGTCGGTGCTCCTGGCCTTCGATGACGAGTACGACACGACGTGTGCGATGGCCGAGGCGCCCCATGGGACCGCGCCGGCCCTCCTGGGCAAGGACCTGGCCAATCCGCTGGCGATGATCCTGGCCTGCGGCGCGCTGCTGCGCCACGCCGCCGACCGCCATGGCGCCGCGTGCGAGCGGGCATCGCGGGCGATCTACGAGGGCACGCTGGAGACGATCGCCTCGGGCACCAAGACGCCCGACCTGGGCGGCCACGTCGGGCACCACCGAGTTCACCTCTGCGGTCGTGGACCGCATCCGGACCAAGCTGGACGTCTGGTCCTCGCTGGGCTCCTGACGTGAGCCGTGACGGGGCTCCCCGGGGCTTCTGCAAGACCTGTTGCAGACGGGTGGGTGGGGACCGGTTCCGTCCGGGCCGCACCGTACTCTTACGAACATATGTTCCAGGCTTCGGTCAAGCGATTTCGCGCTCTTGTGACGGCGCTCGACGACGTCCTCGGCGATCCTGAGCCCCCGGCCGCACCGCACCCTCACCGCCGGCCGGTCCGGATCCAGCGGGAGCGCCGCGCCGGCACGGTGGCCGCGCGGCCGACGCATTGCCTCTGCCCCGTGCCCGTCCGGCCCGCGGCGGCCCGGCCGCCGCGCGACCGGGTCAGTTAGGCGCGCTCGCCCCGGCCGGCGCGCTCAGACGCCGCGCGATGTCAGCTCTTGTACTCCCGCATGCCGGTCCAGTTGACCCGGTGGCACAGGCGGTCAAGGCGCCACACGACCAGGGCGAGCGCAAGCATCAGGACCCCGTAGCCCGCGAGGTTGCCGAACGCGCTGCCCACGATGGGGACGAGCGCCATCAGCCAGCACCACAGCGCGAACCACGCCAGCGGGCGCCATGGGAGGTGCCACCGGCGAGCCGGACGCGGCGGCTCCTCCTCGCTGGGGGGCTCCCAACTGCGATCCTGTAGGAGAAGCATCGCCCCTCAAGCGTAGACCCTTGCCCGCACTGGTCTCGCCGCTTGTCAGCCCTCTAACCCAGCAGGGTCCCGGCGATGGCGATCAACCCCGACGGCTCGCCGCTCGGGGTCGTCGTGCCCGACTGGACGAGCGCGACAAGGACAGCGATGAACGTGCCCAGGCCGAGCACCACGCAGACCAGAAACAGGACAAACACCTGGGGATTGGCGCGAAAGTACTTCGTCATCGCTCGCATTCCCTGGTGATGGTGCCATGCGACCGGGCCGGGCGGTGGAGGCAGGTTTGCCAGAATGCTCTGATGCCAGCATCCGAAAACGACGGCGAGCCCATCACCGAGGAAGGGCTCGCGGCGCTCAAGGCGGAGATCGGCGAACTCGAGACCGTCGCCCGCCGCGACATCGCGGCTCGCATCCTCACCGCCCGCGGCCATGGCGATCTCAAGGAGAACGCCGAGTATCACGCCGCCAAGGAGGACCAGGCGCACCTGGAGACGCGCATCCTGCGGCTGCGTCAGCGCCTGCGCAAGTCCGTCGTCGTCGATGTCGACGTCGACAGCGCGACGCCCAGCGGCAGCTCCACGTTCGCCTTCGGCCGCTCGGCCGAGGTCACCGACGAGAGCACCGGAGAGACGCACACCTGGACGATCGTCGGCGTCACCGAGGCCGACCGAGCCGCCGGCAAGCTCTCCGCCGAGTCACCCGTGGCCAGGGCGCTCCTGGATCAGCCCGCCGGCGCCGTGGTCTCCGTGGAGACGCCCCGGGGCACTCGCCGGTTGAAGATCGAGCGGGTTCTTTAGAGGAGGATGCGGGTGGGTGGCTCGCCGGACCTGGCAGGCCCGACGTGCCACCACTCACGAACGTCATCGGCCAGTGCTTCCGCCGGGACCGGTACCGTCGCTGCCCGTGCGCGCAGACCCTCCGAACCCGCCTGGCGGCGCGTGGCCGGTGACGGTCAAGGCGGTGTGCGTCGATGAGGACGGGTGTGTGCTGTTGTGCCGCAACCATCGCGGCGAATGGGAGCTTCCGGGTGGCCGTCCCGACCCGGGCGAGCACTTTGAGGACTGCGCGATCCGCGAGGTGGGCGAGGAGACCGGCCTGGACGTCACCGTCGGCCGGCACCTCGGCGTCCATCCCTTCGAGGTGACCCCCGGAGCCTGGGTGGACATCGTCGCCTACGACTGCACAGTGCCCGCCGCGGCGGCGTCGCTGCCGCTCAAGAGGAGCAGCGAACACACCCACGTCGCGTTCCTGCACCCCACGACCCTCCCCGACGCCGAGCTCCCCGCCGTCTACAGGCACCTCATCACCCTCCACCAGCCCACCAGCTAGAGGTCACGCTCGCGGCTCACCGCAGGCAGCAGGGCGCGCCGGGTCAGTCGAGGGCGGGGGTTGGATGAGGCAGGAGCGGGACGCCGGCTAGCGGGCGCGGCCAT
>CAVXRR010000016.1:0-19623 GCA_963764125.1 uncultured Solirubrobacteraceae bacterium | reverse complement strand
CGGGGTGTGGTATCCGGCTCGCCGGGTCCCTGCGCCGCCACCGCGGTCTTCGACTCACCGGATAGCTATCAGTTCCCGCTGACCAGATTCACGCTCAACAATGTCAACGCCGACGGCTCGATCGGCAATGTGGTGGCCACCAGCCCGAAGACGGATTACTGCATCACCGGCGACGCGTTCGTCGGAGGGGTCCCGAACACCCCCAACACGACCCTGCCCAATTCGAGCAACTGCCAGGACCCGCGCGGTCAGCCGGCTGGTCGGTGGGATCGGGCCGAGTACGACCAGACCGACAACGGGCAGCCCATCGACCTGACCGGCGTTCGCGGTGGGACCTACATCCTCCAGGGCACGGTCGACCCAACCGCGTGCTCCGAGAGCGATCCGACCGACAACGTCGTCAACACGGAGCTGCAGATCGCCGGAAGCACCGTCACGGTGCTCTCGCAGACCAACCCGGGCACGACGCCCCCCACGGTGAGCATCACCAACCCCGCCACCGGCGCGCAGGTCTCCGGCACCGTTCCGCTGCAGGCCTCGGCTGTCGCCGGCGGGTCGGCCAGCATCACCTCGGTGCAGTTCCTGCTCGATGGCCAGCCGCTGGGAAGCCCGGCGACCAGCGCGCCCTATACGTTCAACTGGGTCGTCGGGAGCACGTCGCTGGGCAGCCACACGCTCAGCGCGCGCGCGGCCGACTCGTCGGGCGATGTGTCCACGGCGTCGCCGATCACCGTCACCGTCGTCTCCGGCGGGGGCGGCGGCGGGACCGACACCACGCCTCCGAGCGTGAGCATCACCAACCCCACCCAGAACGAGACGATCTCCGGCACCACCCCGCTGGCGGCCAACGCCTCCGACAACGTGGCCGTGGCGTCGGTGCAGCTCTTCGTGGACGGCAAGGCGGTGGGCAACGCGGTGACCGCGCCGCCCTACGCGATCAGCTGGGACACGACGACAGTCAGCTCGGGCACCCACACCGTCTCGGCCCAGGCGACCGACACGAGCGGCAACGTCGGCAGCTCCGCCCCCGTGACCGTCACCGTGCAGAACCCGGCGCCGCCGATGACCTGCTTCGTGATGCAGGCCCAGCAGAGCGTCCACGGGACCGCGAAGGTCACCACGCCCGCCTTCCACACCGCAATGTCAGGGGAGACGCTGCTGGCGTTCGTGGCCGCGGACGGCCCCAACAGCGCGGGTGGGCAGTCGGCCACCGTGACCGGCGCCGGGCTCACCTGGACGCTGGTCAAGCGCGTCAACTCCCAGCCGGGCGACAGCGAGGTGTGGCAGGCCACGGCGGCGAGCGTGATCCCGTCGGCGACCGTCACCGCGACGCTGGCCAAGAGCGGCTACTCCCAGGACCTCACGGTGATCGCCATGGAGGGCGTCGCCCGCGTCGGTGCGTCGGCCGTCGCCTCGGGGTCGACGGGAGCGCCGAACGTGAAGCTCACCACGCAGGGTGCGCCCTCGCTGGTGTTCGGCGTCGGCAACGACTGGGACAACGCGCTGGCCCGGACCCTGCCGCCCAACTGGTCGCCGCTCGAGCAGTGGGTGAGCTCCGGATCGGGCGACACCTTCTGGAGCCAGTACACCTCGGTGCCGGTCAGCCCGGCCGGCTCGGTGGTGACGGTCACGGACACGGCGCCCACCAACGACCGGTGGAACCTGGCCGCCGTCGAACTGATCGGGGACGGCGGCTGAGCGAGAGCCGCGCGGCTCCCGAGCGTGAGCGGGTCTCAAGACGCGCGGCCGCGGGCGGCGCGGGGCGGGTCAGGCCCCGCGCGGCAGGAACACGACCCGGCCGCGCATGCCCTCCACGAGGTCAGCGCCGATGTCCAGCTGAGCGCCGCAGTCCTCCAGCGACGCGAAGCCGCCCACCTTCTCACGGGTCTCGACGATCTCCGTGGCCAGGTCGCCGTCGACGCCCGGCAGTGTCAGCAGTGCCGTGACGTTGGCGTTGTTGACGTCCACGAGCCCCTCGGGGTCGGCGTCCGCGCGGTCGGGCCGGCCGATGCCGATCTCCTGGGCCAGCGCCGGGTCGCGCTGAGCGATCTCGGCCGCGCGGCGGCGGTCGTGCAGTCGCTGCTCAGCCGCGCTCGTCGCCGCCTGCAGCGTCGAGCTCATCTGCCGGTCGTACGCGTCGCGGATGCTGAATGAGGTGGCGATGCCCCCAACCCACGAGATGATCGCCAGCGCTCCGACGATCCCGTCGTTGCCGTGTCCGTGGCCGCTGGAGAGCACCAGCGCGACGACGATCATCGCCGTCCACAGGGCGCCCAGCGCGATCCATAGCGTGCGGCGGGCCTTGACGCCGGCATAGACAGGCGCCCAGGCCCCGAACCCGAAGGGGATCAGGGAGATGTAGGCCCAGTGACTGTGAAGGGCGACCCGGTCTGAGTGGCGCACGACCCGCACAGGATGCCAGTGTGCGCCACCGATGGAAGGCATTGCTACGCTGTGCGTCGAATGTCGCTGAGCCTCGCCCTTCGACTTCTTCTCCTCCCCCGCAAGGGGGAATAGCGCGTGGGCGGCCGCACGTAGCCGCGAACAACAGCACCGAGAAGAATTCCAAGTTCGAGCCAAGGAGAAGTTGCGACATGACACCAGCCTGACGATCCCAACCGAGTACTGATCTTCGACACGACGCTGCGTGACGGGGAGCAGTCGCCCGGCATCTCGCTGAACACGCAGGAGAAGCTGGAGATCGCCCAGCAGCTCGCCCGGCTGGGCGTCGACGTGATCGAGGCCGGGTTCCCGATCACCTCGCCCGGCGACTTCGAGGCCGTGCAGGCGATCGCCCGCACCGTGGACGGCCCGGTCATCGCCGGCCTGGCCCGCACCCACGTGGCCGACATCGACGCCGCCTACAACGCGGTCAAGGACGCCGAGCGCCCGCGGATCCACACCTTCATCTCCACGTCCGACATCCACATCCAAGTACCAGCTGCAGTCCACGCGCGAGGACGTCAAGGGGCAGGCCCGCGCCGCGGTGGCTCACGCCAAGCAGTACCTGGATGACGTCGAGTTCTCGCCCATGGACGCGACGCGCGCCGATCTCGACTACACCGCCGAGGTGTGCCAGATCGCCATCGACGAGGGCGCGACCACGATCAACATCCCCGACACCGTCGGCTACACGATGCCCCACGAGTACGCCGAGTTCCTGCGCCGGCTCTATGAGGCTGGTGCCCGACCTGCGCGACGTCGTGCTCTCGGTGCACTGCCACGACGACCTGGGCCTGGCGGTGGCCAACTCCTTCGCGGGGCTGCAGGCGGGCGCGCGCCAGGTCGAGTGCGCGATCAACGGCATCGGCGAGCGGGCCGGCAACGCGTCGCTGGAGGAGATCGTGATGCTCCTGCACACCCGCCAGGCCGACGTGGGCCTGTTCACCGCCGCCAACACCCGGGAGATCGCGCGCACCTCGCGCCTCGTCTCGCGCCTGACCGGCTACGCGGTCCAGCCCAACAAGGCGATCGTCGGGCGCAACGCGTTCGCGCACGAGTCCGGCATCCACCAGGACGGCGTGCTCAAGGAGCGCACCACCTACGAGATCATGGACGCCACCACGGTCGGGCTGGACGCCAACTCGATCGTGCTGGGCAAGCACTCGGGCCGCCACGCGCTGGCCCAGGCGCTGGCCGAGCTGGGCTTCGAGCTGCAGGGCCAGACGCTGAACACCGCCTTCAAGCGCTTCAAGGAGATCGCGGACAAGAAGAAGCAGGTCACCGCGCTGGACCTCGAGGCGCTGGTCACCGACGAGCTGCGCCAGGAGATCGCCGGCTACACGCTGGAGTGGTTCGACGTCGAGGCCTCGACCCGCCGGCCCCCGCATGCCACCGTCGGCGTGCGCGGCCCCGACGGCGAGGAACTGGTCGGCTCCTTCACCGGCGACGGCCCGGTCGACGCCATCTTCCACGCCATCAACGCGGCCACGAAGGTCGACGCCAAGCTGCGCGAGTTCCGCGTCGACGCGGTCACCGGCGGCCAGGACGCTCTCGGCGAGACATCGGTGGTGCTGGAAGTCGGCGGCGTCACCGGCGCCGGGCCAGGGCGTCTCGACCGACATCCTCGAGGCCGGCGCCCGCGCCTACGTGCGCGCCCTGTCCAACGCGGTGCGCCGGCACGGGGTGCTCGCCGAGCAGGAGGCGGCGGACGCCGCCGGCGCCCGAGGTCGTGCGGACCCCCTAGCGCGCGACGCTGCGCTACCAGCGGCCGTTGTCCGCGGCCACCATCAGCCCCTGGCGATAGCCGGCCGAGAGGACGCGCGTGCGCGGCTCCTGGTCCATGAAGTTCGAGCCCATCGCGGCGGCGCACTCGGCGTTGGGGGCGATCGTCCGCACCCGGGCGCCGCGGCGGCGCAGGGCCAGCGCCTCGATCGACACCGCCGAGCGCGCGACGTTGCGCATGACGGTGAGCATGGTGTGGCGGGTGGCCAGGCTGGCGGTGGGGTTCAGGCACAGGACGTGGGTGTCGCGGCCGGCGGGCGCGGCATCGAGGTTGGTGGGGCTCCAGACGCCGCCGTCCACGTACTCGCGCTCGCCGATGCGCACCGGGGCGAACAGCCACGGCACGGTGCATGAGGCCTCGACCGCCTCGCCGACGCTGGCCGCGGGCGCACCCGGGCTGCCGAAGACGACCCGGCGGCCGTTGCCACGATCCACGGCGGTGATGCGCAGCCGGCCGTCGAACCGCGCCGCCGAGCGCTCGAACTGGGCCCGCAGCCCGGACAGGGTGTCGGGAGGGCGGGGGAGCCCGCGCAGCAGCAGGGCTCGCACCAGCGCGCCCCCCGGTGCCGCCATGCCCAGAGCCAGCGGCGCGAACGTCGCGCTGGCGGTCAGGGCGGCCTGACCGGCGCGCCGGGCGGCGGCGACGGCGGCCACCGCGAGACCGCGGCTTGCCGCCGCCGTCGGCGAGCTGGAGCTCGGTCCCCACCGACGACGGCCGGCGCGGCGCGTTGCCGGCCACCAGGTGGGCGGCCACGATCGCCCCCGCCGAGGTGCCCACGAAGGACTCGCACTGGCGCAGGTCGAGATCGGCGCCGTCCTCGAGGCCCGCCAGGACGCCCATCATCCAGGCTTCGCCGAGGACGCCACCGCCACCGAGAACCAGGACATCGGGACGCGTCCGCACCATTCGCAGGCTACCCGGGCCGCCCGCCGGACAACGGGGCCGGCTGTATGCGATAAGCAACAGACGTATGTACGTGATAGCGTACGCAGGCATGGCGCTCGCCGAACCACATCTGACCTCGCCCGAGAGCCTGGGCGTCCGGATCCGCGCGCTGCGCGAGGCGATGGACCTGTCCCTGCGCGACCTGGCCCTGCGCTGCGGCGTGAGCGCCCCGATGCTGTCCCAGGTCGAGCGCGGCGAGACGAGCCCGACGCTCCAGGTGGCGACGCGGATCGCCCACGGCCTGGAGCTGCGCCTGTCGCAGTTGCTGCGCCTGGACGAGAGCGGAGCGGTGAGCGTCGTGCGCCGCGGCGAGCGCCGGACCGGCCCCGTCGCCGCCTCCGGTCACGCCTATGAGATCCTCACGCCGCCGCTGCCCGGGCAGCGGGCCGAGCTCTCGCGCCACACGCTGGCGCCGCGTGCGGTGACCGGCGGCCCCGGCGACCCGCCGATGCACGAGCCCGGCAGCCGCGAGACGGCGCTGGTCCAGGAGGGCACCGTCGTCCTGCATTGCGACGGCGCCCGCCACGAGCTGGCCGCCGGCGACTGCGTCACCTTCGACGCGGATCTGCCCCATCACTTCGAGAACCCTGGAACCGACGAGGCCGTGCTCCTGGCAGTGGTGAGCGCCGGTCTCAGAAGGAGCTAAGCGAGACCACTCATGCCCACGAGCCTGTTCGACAAGATCTGGGAGGCCCACGAAGTCGCGCCCGGCCTGCTCTACATCGACCTGCACCTCGTTCACGAGGTCACCAGCCCGCAGGCGTTTGACGGCCTTCGCCTGGCCGGCCGCCAGGTCCGCCGGCCCGACCGCACGGTGGCCACGGCCGATCACAACGTCCCCACCGACGGGACACCGGTGGCGGCGCGGATCAAGGACGAGCTCTCACGGGTACAGGTGGAGACCCTGGAGCGCAACTGCGCAGAGTTCGCGATCCCCGTGTACTCGCTGGGGTCTGACCGCCAGGGGATCGTGCACGTGATCGGCCCCGAGCTGGGCGTCACCCAGCCGGGCATGACGATCGTCTGCGGCGACTCGCACACCGCCACCCACGGCGCATTCGGCGCGCTGGCCTTCGGCATCGGCACCTCCGAGGTGGAGCACGTGCTGGCAACCCAATGCCTGGTCCAGTCAAAGCCCAAGTCGATGATCATCCGCTACGAGGGCGAGCTCGAGCTTCGGCGTCACCGCCAAGGACCTCATCCTGGCCACGATCGGCCAGATGGGGGTCGACGGCGCCGTCGGCCACGTCGTGGAGTACTCCGGGCCGGCGATCGCCTCGCTGACCATGGAGGGGCGGATGACCGTCTGCAACATGACGATCGAGGGTGGCGGTCGCGCCGGGATGATCGCGCCCGACGACACGACGTTCGAGTGGGTGATCGGCCGGCCCGCCGCGCCGGCATCGGTCCCCGACGAGCTGGCGCGACCTGCGCACCGACGAGGGCGCTGCCTTCGACAAGGAGATGGTCGTGGACGCCGGGGCGATCAGCCCGATGGTCACCTGGGGCACCAACCCCGAGATGGTCGTCGGCGTGGCCGAGGCCGTGCCCGACCCGCAGGACGACGGCGACGAGCGCGCCCTGCACTACATGGGCCTGGAGGCCGGGCACGCCGATCCAGGAGATCAAGCTCGACCGCGTCTTCATCGGCTCGTGCACCAACTCGCGGATCGGGGACCTGCGCGCGGCGGCCGAGGTCGTCGACGGCCGCAAGGTCGCCGAGGGCGTCTACGCCATGGTCGTCCCGGGCTCCCAGCAGGTCAAGGCCCAGGCCGAGCAGGAGGGCCTGGACGAGGTGTTCCGCAGGGCGGGCTTCGATTGGCGCGGCGCCGGCTGCTCCATGTGCCTGGGCATGAACCCCGACATCGCCGCCCCCGGTGAGCGCGTCGCCTCGACCTCGAACCGCAACTTCGAGGGCCGCCAGGGCCGCGGCGCCCGGTCGCACCTCGTCTCGCCCCAGATGGCCGCCGCGGCGGCGATCGAGGGGCATTTCGTCGACATCCGGGAGTGGGAGGCCATCACCTCATGAAGGCCATCGAGACGATCACCGGGCCCGTCAGCGTGCTCAACCGCGATGACGTCGACACCGACCAGATCATCCCCAAGCAGTTCCTCAAGCGGGTGGAGCGCACCGGCTTCGGTGAGTTCCTCTTCTACGACTGGGCCAAGGAGCCCGACTGGGATCTCCCGCCCAACCCGATCCTGGTCGCCGGTCGCAACTTCGGCTGCGGGTCCAGCCGCGAGCACGCGCCATGGGCGCTCGAGGACTACGGCTTTCAGGCGGTCATCGCCTGTAGCTTTGCCGACATCTTCCGCTCCAACTGCACCAAGATCGGCCTGCTCCCGGTCCAGCTCACCAGAGAGGAGTGCGCGTCCATCGCGCAGGCCGGGCAGGCGCAGGTGGACCTGGCCGCGCAGGAGGTCCGCTGGGTGGGTGGGGACGGTGTCCGCACCGCCCGCTTCGAGATCGACCCCGAGATCAAGCACCGGCTGCTCAACGGCCTGGACGACATCGCGCTCACCCTCGAGCAGGACGACGCCATCGCCTCCTACGAGCGCGACCGGGAGCGCTCCGGGCCGATCACCAGCGCGCTGTGAGCGAGCCGGCGGCAGCCGAGACGTTCTCGGCCCATGCCTCCGAGTACGACGCGCTGCGCCGGCGGCTGGTCCCCGACTACGACGGGTTCTACGGCGCGGTCGTGGCCGTGCTCGGGCACCTGTCGGCGCCCATCGGCCATGTCCTGGACCTCGGGGCGGGCACAGGGCTGCTCAGCGCCGCGATCGCCGATGCGTTGCCGCAGGTGGAGTTTGAGCTGGTCGACGCCTCCGAGGCGATGCTGGCGCTGGCCACTCAGCGCCTCGGCGACGCCGTGGCCGCGGTGCACGTCGCCGATATGTCCGTCGAGCTCCCCGACGGCCCGTTCGACGCGGTCGTCTCGGCGCTGGCCATACACCACCTCGAGCATGCCGACCAGTGCCGGCTGTTCGCGGCGGTGCACCGCCGGCTGCAGCCCGGGGGCGTCTTCGTCAACGCGGAACAGGTGACGGCTCCCACCTCGGAGCTCGCCGCGCTCTACGCGCAACGTTGGGCCGAGGACTGCCGCGCGCTCGGCGCCGGCGACGAGGAGCTCGACCAAGCACGTGAGCGCATGCTCCATGACCGTTGCGCCGACGTCGGATCGCTGCTGCGATGGATCGGCGAGGCCGGGTTCCCCGACGTCGACTGCGTCTACAAATCGTGTCGGTTTGCCGTGCTGGTGGGCGTCAAGGAGCCCGCGCAATGACCGCGCGCGATTGGGATGCCACCACCTATGACCGCGTCTCCGGGCCCCAGCAGGGTTGGGCCGCCGAGCAGCTCGACCGGTTGAAGCTCGCCGGCGACGAGGTCGTGGTCGACGCGGGCTGCGGCAGCGGCAAGATCACCCTCGAGCTCATCCGCCGCGTCCCGCGCGGCACCGTGTACGCCGTCGACGCCGCGCCGTCCATGGTCCGCCATGCCCAGGACGCCGTCGGTGACCGCGCCACCGTGCTGTGCCAGGACCTGGCCGAGCTCGCCCTGCCCGAGCCCGTCGACGTCGTCTTCTCCAACGCCACCTTTCACTGGATCCCCGATCACGACGCTCTGTTCGCGGCGCTGGCGCGCAACATGAAGCCGGGCGCGCGCCTGCTGGCCCAGTGCGGGGGCAAGGGCAACATCGACCGCTTCCGCGTGCTGGCCGACGCGGTTGCCTTCGAGGAGCCTTTCGCCCCCTACTTCTCAGATTGGGTCCGCCCGTGGAACTACGCCACCGCCGAGGAGACGGCCGACCGCCTGGAACGGGCCGGCTTCATCGATATCTCCACGTGGCTGGAGGAGAAGCCCACGCCGCTTGAGGAGCCACGCGCCTTCGTCAGCACGGTCTGCCTGGTGCGCCACCTCGACCCGCTGCCCGCCGAGCTGCGCGACCAGTTCATCGACACCGTGCTCGCGCGCTATGGCACGCCCGTCGTGCTCGACTACGTGCGCCTGAACATGACCGCGCGGCGGGCTTGACCCGCATCGATCGGCTACGGTCCCGCGTTCACCATGGCCTCCCGAGTCATCCTCCTCCCCGGAGACGGCATCGGCCCCGAGATCATCGGGCCCACTGTCGAGCTGCTCGACGCGGTCGCTCCGGGCCGCTTCGAGTACGAGGAGCACGCGTTCGGCGGCGCGGCGATCGACGCCCACGGCACGGCGCTGACCGACGAGACGCTGGCCGCCTGCCGGGCGGCCGATGCCGTGCTGCTCGCCGCCGTCGGCGGCCCCAAGTGGGACACCACCGATCCCGACAAGCCGCGACCCGAGCAGGGGCTGCTGGGGCTGCGCAAGGGACTGGGCCTGTTCGCCAACCTGCGCCCGGTCAAGCCGCTGCCCGCGCTGTATGACGCCAGCCCGCTCAAGCGCGAGATCATCGAGGGCACCAACATGCTCGTCGTGCGCGAGCTGACCGGCGGGATCTACTTCGGCGAGAAGACGCGGACCGCGGACAGCGCCTCGGACGCCTGCGTCTACACGCGTGAGGAGATCGAGCGGATCGCCCGGGTCGCCTTCGGCGCGGCGCGCTCGCGGGTGACCAGCGTGGACAAGGCCAACGTGCTGGAGACCAGCCGTCTGTGGCGCGAGGTCGTCCGCGAGGTCCACGCCGCCGAGTTCCCCCACATCGAGCTCGAGCATCTGCTCGTCGATAACGCGGCGATGAAGCTGGTGTCGGCGCCCCGCCACTTCGAGGTCATCGTCACCGAGAACATGTTCGGGGACATCCTCTCCGACGAGTCGGCCATGCTCACCGGCTCCCTGGGCATGCTGCCTAGCGCGTCGCTGGGCACGATCGTCGCGCCCGGGGAGGGGACGGCTCCACCCCCGGCGTGTTCGAGCCCGTCCACGGCTCGGCCCCCGACATCGCCGGCCAGGGGATCGCCAATCCGCTGGCCATGTTCCTCTCGGCGGCGATGATGCTGCGGCACGGATTCTCCCTGGAAGAGGAGGCCTCGGCGGTAGAATCCGCGGTCGATCATGCGCTGTCCGAGGGGCTGCGCACACCCGATCTGGGGGGCGAGGCGACGACCGCACAAGCCACCCGGGAAGTCCTTCAGCACCTGTAGCAGTCCCACCAGCCGCGCCCAAACCGCCCCGCCGCACTTTTCAACTGAAAGGACCAGTCGTGGAACAAGCCGACCTCATCTGGCACAACGGAGAGCTCGTTGCCTGGGAGGACGCGAAGATCCACGTACTGACCCACGGGCTGCACTACGGAACCGGCGTGTTCGAGGGCGAGCGTGCCTACGACACGCCGGAGGGCCCGGCGATCTTCCGCCACCACGACCACCTCAAGCGGCTGTTCGCGTCGGCGGAGCTGTACTACATGCCGATCCCGTACACGCTGGAGGAGCTGCGGACCGCCACCCACGAGCTCATCGCCGCCAACGGGCTGCCCGCGTGCTACATCCGCCCGATCGTCTACCGCGGCTACGGCCAGATGGGGCTCAATCCGCTGGACTGCGAGGTGAGCGTGTCGATCGCCGTGTGGCCCTGGGGCGCCTACCTCGGCGCGGACTCCGCGACGCGGGGCGTCCGCGCCAAGGTGTCGAGCTGGCGGCGCATCTCCTCGGACTCGCTCATGCCGCACGCCAAGGCCTCGGGCCAGTACCTCAACAGCGTGCTGGCCAAGGTCGAGTCGGTGAAGGCCGGCTACGAGGAGTCGATCCTGCTCGACAGCCGCGGCTTCGTGTGCGAGGGCACCGGCGAGAACATCTTCGTCGTGCGCGACGGGGTGATCCTGACCCCGCCCCAGACGGCCGGCATCCTCGACGGGATCAGCCGCAAGTCGATCCTCCAGATCGCCCGTGACCTCGGCTACGAGGTCGTGGAGCGCGACCTGGCTCGCGCCGAGCTGTACCTCGCCGACGAGGTGTTCCTGTCGGGCACCGCCGCCGAGATGGTGCCGGTGCGCGAGATCGACGATCACCGGATCGGGGAGGGCGTCTCCGGGGGCGGCCGGGGACCGATCACCGAGGCGGTCCAGACCGTGTACCTCGACGCCCTGCACGGCCGCGACGCCCGCTACCGGGAGTGGCTGGACATCGTCAAGGTCCCCTCCCGCAGCGCCGCCCCATGAGTACCCGCATCGAGCTCTATGACACCACCCTGCGCGACGGAATGCAGGGGGAGGGCATGTCGCTCTCGGCGGGCGAGAAGCTGCGCGTCGCTCACCGGCTGGACGAGCTGGGGCTGGACCTCATCGAGGCCGGGTTTCCCAGCTCCAACCCCAAGGAGCTCGAGCTGTTCGGCCTGCTGGCGGCCGAGTCGTTTCACCACGCGCAGATCTGCGCCTTCGGGATGACCCGCCGGCGCGGGGTGGCGGCCGACGCCGACCCCGCCCTGCGCGTGATCGCCGAGTGCTTCGCCCCGGTGTGCACGCTGGTGGGCAAGACCTGGGGCCTTCACCTGGAGAAGGTGGTCAAGGTCGACCGCGACGAGAACCTGCGGATGATCTCCGAGTCCGTGGCCTTCCTGCGCGCCGAGGGCAAGCGGGTCATCTACGACGCCGAGCACTTCTTCGACGGCTATGCCGACGACCGCGACTATGCGCTGCGGTGCCTGCGCGCCGCGGCCGAAGCCGGCGCCGAGACCGTCGTGTGCTGCGACACCAACGGCGGCACCCTGCCGCACGTCATCGGGACCGCGATGTCCGACGTCGTGGCGTCGGTCGGCGCTCAGGTGCGGATCGGCATCCACACCCACGACGATGCCGGCTGCGGGGTCGCCAACGCGCTGGCGGGCGTCATGGCCGGAGCCAGCCACGTCCAGGGGACGATGAACGGCTACGGCGAGCGGTGCGGCAACGCCAACCTCATCTCGATCATCCCCAGCCTCCAGCTCAAGCTCGGCCACGAGTGCCTGACCGACTCCCAGCTGGCGTCGCTCACCCCGACGGCCAACTACATCGCCGAGCTGCTGAACTTCACCCCCGATCCCGATGCGCCCTACGTGGGGCGCAACGCCTTCGCGCACAAGGGCGGCATGCACGTCGCCGGGGTCAGCGCCGATCCGGCCACGTTCGAGCACATCGCGCCCGAGGTCGTCGGCAACCGCCGCGAGATGCTCATCTCCGAGCTGTCGGGCAAGGGGACGGTGCAGTCTCGCGCGCGCGAGGCCGGCATGGAGCTCGACGATGACGTGGCCGCCCACCTGGTGGAGCGCGTCAAGGAGCTCGAGCACCGCGGCTATCACTACGAGGCCGCGGGCGGGTCCTTCGAGCTGCTGCTGCGCAAGGAGACGGGCGAGTACGAGCCGCTGTTCCGCCTGGAGTCGTGGCGCTCGATCGTGGAGAAGCGCGCCGACGGCCGCGTCGAGACCGAGGCCACGATCAAAATCTGGGTGGGCGGCGAGCGCTACGTCCGCACCGCCGAGGGCAACGGCCCGGTCCACGCGCTGGACAAGGCGCTGCGCGAGGCGCTGGTGGAGATCTACCCCCACCTGCGCGACATCGAGCTCGTCAACTTCAAGGTCCGCATCCTCGACGAGACCAAGGGGACCGACGCGGTCACCCGCGTGCTCCTCGACGTCTCGGACGGCGAGAAGGTGTGGGGCTCGATCGGCGTGTCGGAGAACGTCATCGAGGCCTCGTGGGAGGCGCTGGTGGACTCGCTGGAGTACGGGATGCAGCCCCCGAGCCGCGGGCGCCTGGCCGGCGGCGCGGCCGCCGCGCCGCGAAGCTCGTGACCGGGGTCGTGAGCGGCACGAGCGTCGAGCCGATCCCCCTCGCCCGGCCCATCCTCGGTCCCGAGGAGGAGGAGCGGGTGCTGGCGGTGCTGCGCTCCGGCCAGCTCTCGCTGGGCCCGCTGGTGGGTGAGTTCGAGCGCGCCTTCGCCGCGCGGCTGGGCGCCGGTTTTGGCGTCGCGGTGTCGAGCGGGACGGCCGGCCTGCACCTGGCCCTGCGGGCCGCCGGGGTCTCGGACGGCGACGAGGTGATCACGTCGCCGTTCTCGTTCGTGGCCTCGGCCAACGTGGCGCTGTACGAGCGCGCACGGCCGGTGTTCGCCGACATCGATCCGGTGACGCTCTGTGTCGATCCGCAGGCGGTGGCGGCGGCGGTGACGCCCCGGACCGCGGCGCTGCTACCCGTGCACGTGTTCGGCTACCCGGCCGACATGCCGGCGCTGGAGCGGATCGGGCTGCCGATCGTCGAGGACGCCTGCGAGGCGCTGGGCGCCACCTACGCCGACGGCGTGGCCGTGGGCGCACGCGGGCACCAGGCCGTGTTCGGCTTCTACGCCAACAAGCAGCTCACCACCGGCGAGGGCGGCGTCGTCACCACCTCGGAGGCGTCGATCAAGGAGCGCATGGACTCCGAGCGAAACCAGGGCCGCGCGCCCGACATGGGGTGGCTCGACCACGACCGCCTGGGTTTCAACTACCGGCTGTCGGACATCGCCTGCGCGCTGGGCCTGGCCCAGCTCGAGCGCCTCGACGACATGCTGGCCGGCCGGGCGCGGGTGGCCGGGCTCTACCGGGAGGCCCTGGGCGAGATCGACGGTCTGGCGCTGCCCTGCCCCGATGCCGGCGGCAACCGCCGCGGCTGGTTCGTCTTCGTCGTCCAGCTCCCGCGCGAGCATGATCGCGACGACGTCGTCCGGGCGCTGGCGCAGCGGTCGATCCCCTCAAAGCCCTACTTCCCGGCGATCCACCTCATGTCGTTCTACCGCCAGCAGTTCGGCCACCGCGAGGGGCAGTTCCCCGTCTGCGAGGACGTCGCTGCGCGGTCGATCGCGCTGCCCTTCTTCCCGACCATGACCGAGGGCCAGGTGGCGCGCGTCGCGGCGGAGCTGCGTGTGGTCCTGGGGCGCTAGCGGGCGGTTGGATGTCGCGCTTCGCACAACCCCAGGACGCGGCCTTTCGCCGGCTCAACGACTCGATCGGCTTTGACTGGCGGCTGAGCCCCTACGACGTGGACCAGTCGATCGCCCACGCCGCCATGCTCGCCGCTCAGGGGATCATCTCCGAGGCCGACGGCGCCGAGCTGCAGCGCGGCCTGGAGCAGGTGCGCCACGAGCTCACCGACGGGACGTTCCCGTTCGCCGACGGCGACGAGGACATCCACATGGCCATCGAGCGGCGCGTGACCGAGATCGTCGGGCGGGTCGGGGGCCGCCTGCACACGGCCCGGTCACGCAATGACCAGGTGGCCACCGACGTCGCCATGTTCGTGCGGGCGCACGCCCATGAGGCGCTTGAGCGGCTGGGCCGGCTCGGCCACACGCTGGTCGAGGTGGCTGAGCGCCACCTGGACTGGCCGATCCCCGGCTACACCCACATGCAGCGGGCCCAGCCGATCTATCTCAGCCATCACCTGCTGGCCTACTTCTGGATGGTGGTCCGCGACACGCGCCGCTTCGAGGCCGTGGTCGCCGCCACCGGCCGCCTGCCGCTGGGTGCCGGGGCGCTCGCCGGTGTCAATTTCGACACCGATCGCCAGGCGGTGGCCACGGCGCTGGGCTTCTCCGCGGTGGCCGAGAACTCCGTCGACGCCGTCTCCAACCGCGACTTCGTGCTCGACTACCTGGCCGCGGCGGCGACGTGCGCCACGCACCTGTCGCGGCTGGGCGGCGAGATCGTCCTGTGGTCCACCGAGGAGTACGGGTTCTGCGAGGTGTCAGACGCGTGGGCATCGGGCTCGTCGATCATGCCCCAGAAGAAGAACCCCGACGCCGCCGAGCTGCTGCGGGCCAAGGCGCCGCGCCTGGTCTCCAACCTGATGGCGCTGCACGGGGTGATGCACGGCCTCCCGCTCACCTACAACAAGGACATGCAGGAGGACAAGGAGCCGCTGTTCGACTCCTCCGACACCCTGGAGCTGTGCCTGGACGCCGCCACCGGCATGCTGCAGACGATCACCTTCAAGCGTGAGCGGCTGGCCGCGGCGGCCGCCGACCAGTTCCTGGCCGCCACCGACGTCGCCGACCTGCTGGTGCGCCGCGGCGTCCCCTTCCGCGAGGCTCACGGAGTGGTGGCGGGGCTGGTGCGCCAGGCGCTGGACGCCGGCAAGCTCCTCTCCGATCTCACACCGGCGGAGCTGACCGGCGCAGTCACCCGCGCTCGATGAGGAGTTCTACCGCCTGCTCCAGGACGGGGCGTGGCTGGAGACCAAGGTCTCCGAGGGCGGGACGTCGCTGGCGCGGGTGCGCGAGCAGCTCGAGCGCGCCCGTGCGGCGCTGCGGTGAAGCGCGCCTTCTTCGACCGTCCGGTGCTGGAGGTCGCCCGTGACCTGGTGGGCTGCGTCGTCACCCACGGCGATACCGCCGGGGTGATCGTCGAGACCGAGGCCTACCACGACTCCGAGCCCGCCTCCCACGCCTTCATCGGCCTGACCCCGCGGACCCGCACGCTGTTCGGGCCGCCCGGGCGAGCCTACGTGTACTTCTCCTACGGCGTGCACTCGACTTCTGAACGCGGTGTGTGAGCCGGCGGGGGTGGGGGCCGCCGTCCTCATTCGCGCGCTCGAGCCCGTGGACGGGGTCGACCACATGCGCGAGCGGCGCGGGGTCGAGGCGGTGCGGCGGCTGTGCTCGGGGCCGGGCAAGCTGACCCAGGCGCTGGGGATCGGGCTGGAGCTCAACGACACCGATCTCCTGCACGGACCGGTGGTGTTCTCGGGCCGGCCACGGGCCTGGCGGGATGTCGACGTCGACGTCGACGTCCGCGTCGGCATCACCAAGGCCGCCGAGCTGCCCTGGCGGTTTGTCGCCGCCGGCAACCGGTTCGTCTCGCGGCCGGTCCGGGGCGTCGCCGCGCGTTAGCCGCCGCCGCCCAGCCCGGCGCCGCCGCTGCCCCCGCCGGTCCCGCCGCCTCCGGTCCCACCGCCGTCCGCCGCTCCCGCCGCCGTGCCGCCACCGCCGGTCCCGCCTCCGGTCCCACCGCCGCCGGTCCCACCGCCCGTGCCGCCACCGCGGTCCCGCCGCCCGTGCCCCCACCGGTGCCGCCTCCGGTCCCGCCGCCCGTGCCTCCGCCGGTGCCGCCACCGCCGGCGGTACCGCCGTTGGTGGACGTGCCCGTGGCGCCGCCGGCGTTGCCCGTCGTCCCCGTGCTGCCGCTGGGCGGTGCGCGAGGGTGTCACACCGGTCCCGGTGCCCCCGGAGCTCGTGGTGGTCGAGCCGGATCCCTTCTTGTGCGGGTGCTTGCCGAACTCCTGGGCCTCGGTGGCCTGAATCTGGAGCGCTTGCACCATGAAGTCATGCCAGATGTTGGCCGGGAAGGTTCCGCCCTCGACGGGCTGGCCGTTGTACAGGGTGGTCATCGGGATCAGCTTGTTGGGGTAGCCGACCCAGACCGCCGTCGTCATCTGCGGCGTCCAGCCCACGAACCAGGCGTCGCCGTAGTTGGAGGTGGTGCCCGTCTTGCCGGCCACGTCGACCCCGGAGATGGCCGCCGACGTGGCGGTGCCGTGTGCCACCACGCCCTGGAGCAGCTGGTGGATGACGGCGGCGGTCGCGGCCGGGAGCACCCGCTGGTAGTGGGGAGTGGCGTACAGGTCGCTCTTGCCACGGCACCGGATGTCCAAGCATTGGATCTGGGCGATGCCCACCGGGCCCTCGTTGGGGGCGCCGAGCCCGGGCGCGAAGACCCGTAGGCCGCCGGTGGCGAGCGTCTCGTAGGCGTGGGCCATGTCCAGGGTCGTCACGCCCTGCTTGAGCCCCCCGATGATCATGGCGTAGTTGGTGGAGACCGGCGAGCGGATGCCCATCGCCGTCGCCATCCGGGAGATCCTCTTGGTGCCGACGCCGGGGGAGAGACCCAGCTGGGTGAACACGCTGTTGTCGGAGACGATCGTCGCCGAGCCCAGACTGATCGGCCCCGAGTACTGGTTGCCGAAGTTCTTGACCATGTAGTGCTCTTTGCCGCCGCTGTTGGGGACGATCAGGTCAAGCGGCTTGGAGTCGAACACGGAGCTCGGGCCATAGCCGTGCTGGAGCGCCACGGCGAGCGTGAACGGCTTGAACGCCGAGCCCGGCTGGCGGAACCCCTCGGTGGCCAGGTTGAACGGGTACTTCGCGAAGTCCTCCTGGCCGCCGATCAGCGGGCCGCCGACCATGGCGCGAACCTGTCCGGTCCGGTTGTCGATGGCCACCAGCGACGCGGCGGGCATGTCGGGGCCGCTGGGCAGGTCCTGGGAGATCGCCTGCTGCGCGGCGCGCTGCATCGGCAGGTCGATCGTGGTGCGGACCTTCAGGCCGCCGTAGTAGGCGCGATAGCCGGCGACGCTCGGTGAGACGCCGCCGCGCTCCATCGCGGCCACCACCTGAGGTCCCACCCAGCTGGTGAAATACGGCGCCGCCGCGGGCTCCTGGGGCTGCTCGATGTCGTTCTCGGTGGGCAGCGGCCAGTTGCGGTAACGGTTGTACTCCGCGCGCGTGATGGAACCCTGGCTGAGCATGTCCCGGAGCACGAGGTCCCGGCGCGCCAGGGCGGCGGACCGCGTCTCGGGCTGGAGCGGGTTGAACGCCGTCGGGTTGGCCACCATGCCGGCCAGGAGCGCAGCCTGGGCGGGGTTGAGCTGCGACGAGCAGGTATGCAGCGGTGGGTCCCCGCAGCCGCCGGGCGTCGTGGCCGTGGGGTCGTAGTGAAGCGCCTTGCCGAAATACACGCGCGCGGCGGACTCGGCGCCATAGGCCCCGTTGCCGAAGTAGATGGAGTTCAGGTACTCCTCGAGGATCTTCTGCTTTTTCCATTCGCGCGTGAGGTGATAGGCCAGCGCCGCCTCGCGGAGCTTCTCGAACACGGTGCGGTTGCCCTCCGCGGCCAGCGCGTTCTTGACGAACTGCTGGGCGATCGTGGACGCGCCCTGGCGCGCGCCGCCGGTGACGTCGGCGACGAAGGCACGGGCGATGCCCCTGATGTCCACCCCCGGGTCTGACCAGAATCGCTTGTCCTCGACGGCGACGATCGCCCTGCGCATCATCGGCCCCAACTGCTGGAACTGGTCGATCACCTCGTTGTTGGGCGGCTCGAGGATCCCGATCTTCTTCCAGTGGTCGTCGTAGAGGTAGGAGTTGGCGCCCAGTTGCTTGTACTCGGCGCGGTTCTCGATCTGGGGCAGGTCGGATGCGACCGCCATCATCATCCCGAAGACGGTCGAGACGATGGCGAGGGCACCGAGGCCGAAGAGGATCCAGAACAGCCGCAGCTTGCGCACCTTGGGCTTGCGCGGGCGCCCGTCACGGCGGCGCCGCAACCGCCGCCTGGGCGGCGCGAAGGGGATCGGAGCTCTGGGGTCCCTCGGCTCTCGGATGTTGTCGTCGTCGTCGCTCATGCGATCCGGCCGGCGCCGGTGGCCGACCTTGGCAATGGCGCTGCGGCGGTATGGGGAGCCCAGGCTCACGCCAGGACGAACGGGGCTTCCCAGGCGGCGGCGAGAGTCTAGCATCGGGTGAGATGCAGTCCGACCGTTCCGACACGTCCGGCGGCGCCGCCGAGACGGCACATTTCCTCACCCGAAATACGGTCGATTGCCTGCCCGAGGGGGGCCTGGAGCGCAAGCTGGCCGAGGGGCGGCCGCTGCGCGTCAAGCTCGGTATCGATCCCACCGCGCCCGACATTCACCTCGGCTTCACCGTGGTGCTCCAGAAGCTCCGCGAGTTCCAGGACCTGGGCCATCGGGTGGTGCTGATCGTGGGGGACTACACCGCGCGGGTGGGGGACCCCAGCGGGCGCTCGAGCACCCGCCCGGTCCTGGACCCGGCCCAGATCGACGCCAACGCCGCGACCTTCCAGGAGCAGGCGCTCAAGGTGCTCGACCCCGATCCGGAGCGGCTCGAGGTGCGCTTCAACGGCGAGTGGCTGGACATGTCGATGTCCGAGCTGTTCGCGCTCATGCGCACGGCGACGGTGAGCCAGATCCTGGAGCGCGACGACTTCGCCAAGCGCTACGCGGCCAACCAGCCGATCTCGATGCTCGAGCTGCTCTACCCCCTGCTGCAGGGCTATGACTCGGTCGCGGTGCGTGCCGACGTGGAGCTCGGCGCCACCGACCAGAAGTTCAACCTACTGCTCGGGCGCGACGTCCAGCGCGCCTACGGCCAGCCCGAGCAGGTGATCATGACGCTGCCGCTGCTGATCGGGACCGACGGCGAGCTCAAGATGTCCAAGTCCCACGGCAACTACATCGGGGTCACCGACGCCCCCGAGCAGATGTACGGCAAGACGATGAGCATCCGCGACGCGCTGCTGGAGAACTGGTACGGGCTCCTGCTCGGCTCGGAGCCGCCCGCCGACCTGGCGCCGCGCGACGCCAAGCGCGCGCTGGCCCGCGCGATCGTCGAGCGCTTCCACGGCGCCGCCGCCGCCCGGGCGGCCGAGGAGGCCTTTGACCGCGTCTTCGTCCGGGGCCAGGTGCCCGAGGAGGTCCCGGTGGTCCAGTGGACGCTGAACGGCGGCT
>CAVXRR010000015.1:0-48317 GCA_963764125.1 uncultured Solirubrobacteraceae bacterium | reverse complement strand
GGCACGTGGAGACCGTCGACGTGGTCATCGGTGTGCTCACCGTGGTGGCAGCGTTCGCGGTGGCGGGCGCCGGACTGTTCGGGCGGCCGCTCCTGGCTCGCCTGCCGGGGCGGATGCACACCGGCGGCCTGTGGTTGGTGCTCGGTCTCCGCGGTCTACATTCCGGTCATATCGGCGACTACATCGCCTGGTGGACGACGGGCGCCGGATTGCTGGGTGGAGCGTGCCTGCTCGCGCTGCGCTAGCGACAGCGGCCCCGTCGCGCAGAGCCCTGTCCGGCGCCGGACGGCGACTGTGCGTTCCTGTTTGGGAGATGTGGGCAGGGGCATAGACTCGCTGCGATGCCGACCCGGGCGCAGGTCCTTGAGTTGCTGGCTGCCGGCCATTCCTATGCAGCTGTGGGCCGGGTATTGCACGTCCCGCCGGGGCAGGCGTTCATGATCGCCACCGGCGTGCCCGCCGATGGCAGCGACGCGCTTCATCCCGACGAGCTGCGCGACAAGCCCGAGCTGCCGGCAGCTCCCAGCATCTGGTCAACCCGCCCCCGCTCGGCCCGACCCGGGACGAGCCGGTCTCGCCTGGGTCAAGGCGCGCGCCGGCCGTGAGCTGGAGCGGGGATCGTGACGGCGCCGGAGGTGCCCGCGCCGGGGCGCTGGCCGTTGCTGCGCCAGCTGCGCGGCGCGGACAAGCTCGGACGCGGCGCGGCGGCGAAGTCGCGCGGGTCTGACCGTCTGCAGGCCCGCACCCACACCGCGGACCGCGTGGTCAAGTCGGTGTGCCCGTACTGCGCCGTGGGCTGTGCCCAGAACGTGTTCGTCTCCGGCGATGCGGTCGTCCAGATCGAGGGGGATCCCGACGCGCCGCACAGCCGCGGCGGCTGTGCCCCAAGGGCTCGGCGTCGCTGCAGCTGACCACCGGCTCCTCGGTGAGGAGCACGTGCTCTACCGCCCGCCGCACGCCTCCGAGTGGCAGCGACTGGACCTGGACACGGCCATGGACATGGTGGCTGACCGGATCGTCGCCACCCGGCGCGAGGGCTGGGAGTGGGAGCGCGATGACCGGCGCGTGCGCCGTGCATGAGCATCGCGGCGCTGGGCGGCGCGACGCTGGACAACGAGGAGAACTACCTCATCAAGAAGCTCCTGACGGCACTCGGGATCATTCAGATCGAGAATCAGGCGCGCGTCTGCCACAGCTCCACCGTCGTGGGCCTGGGCACGTCGTTCGGCCGCGGCGCCTCCAGCACCCTGCCCGCGGATCTTCAGAACTCCGATCTGATCGTGCTCGAGGGCTCCAACATGGCCGAGGCCCATCCGGTGGCGTTCCAGTGGGTGGTCGAGGCCAAGGCGCGGGGGGCGACGGTGATCCACGTCGACCCGCACTACAGCCGCACGAGCGCGCTCGCCGACATGTTCGTGCCGCTGCGCGCCGGCACCGACATCGTGTTCCTCGGCGGCATCATCAACCACGTCCTCACCACCGGGTCGGACTTCCGCGAGTATGTCGTGCACTACACCAACGCTCCGGTGATCATCCGTGAGGAGTTCGAGGACGCGGGCGCGGACGGCCTGTTCTCGGGCTGGGATCCCGAACTGCGCGGCTATGACCCGAGCAGCTGGCAGTACGAGGATGCGTTCGTGGCCGCGGCGGCGGGCCAGCGCGATCAGGAGGGCAACCTCCCCAGCCAGGGCCCGGGCGGCGAGGGCCAGCGCCGCGGCGATGCGCGGGGCACGCCCGAGCTCGACCCGACGCTCGAGCACCCGCGGTGCGTGTGGCAGATCCTCAGCGCCATTACGCCGGCTACACGCCTGAGATGGTGGAGCGCGTCTGCGGCGTTCCGCAGGACGTGTTCGCCAAGGTGTGCGAGCTGTTCGTGGCCAACTCAGGGCGCGAGCGCACCACCGCGTTCGTCCATGGCGTGGGCTGGACGCAGCGCACGATCGGCTCGCAGTACATCCGCGCCGCCTCGATCCTGCAGCTGCTGCTGGGCAACATGGGGCGACCGGGGGGCGGGGTGATGGCGATGCGCGGCCACGCCTCGATCCAGGGCTCGAGCGACATCCCGACCCTGTTCGACACGCTGCCCGGCTATATCCCCATGCCCCACGCCCACGCCCACGCGGACCTCGACGAGTTCATCGCCGGCAACGCGGCCGACAAGGGGTTCTGGGGCAACATGCGCGACTACACCGTGAGCCTGCTCAAGGCGTGGTGGGGGCAGGCCGCGACAGCGGACAACGACTTCTGCTTTGACTACCTGCCGCGGTTGACCGGCAGCCACAGCACCTACGACACGGTGATGGAGCAGATCGCCGGCACCGTCAAGGGCTACCTGCTGTTCGGGCAGAACCCGGCGGTGGGGTCGGCCAACAACCGGATGCAGCGCCTGGGCATGTCCAAGCTGGACTGGCTGGTGGTCCGTGACTTCTCGCTGATCGAGAGCGCGACGTGGTGGAAGGACGGCCCCGAGATCGAGACCGGGGAGATGCGCACCGAGGACATCGCCACCGAGGTCTTCTTCTTCCCCGCGGCGGCGCACACCGAGAAGGACGGGACGTTCACCAACACCCAGCGGATGGTGCAGTACCCCACCAGGCGGTGCAGCCGCGCGAGGACCAGCGCTCTGACCTGTGGTTCATCCACCGTCTGGGCAACCTCATCCGCCGGCGCCTGGAGGGCTCAGAGGACGAGATGGACCGCCCGGTGCTCGACCTCACCTGGCAGTACCCGACCCACGGTCCGCTGGACGACCCCAGCGCCGCGGCGGTCCTGGCCGAGATCAACGGCTGGGGCGCCGACGGTGAGTTCCTGTCGGCCTACACGCAGCTCAAGGACGACGGCTCGACCTCGTGCGGGTGCTGGATCTACTGCGGCTGCTATGCCGACGGGGTCAACCAGACGGCGCGGCGAACGCCGGCGCGTGAGCAGAACTGGACCGGCGGCGAGTGGGCGTGGGCGTGGCCGGCCAATCGCCGGATCCTCTACAACCGCGCGTCGGCCGACCCCGAGGGCAAGCCGTGGTCAGAGCGCAAGGCGCTGGTGTGGTGGGATGCCGAGCAGGGGAAGTGGACGGGCCACGACACCCCCGATTTCGAGGTGGATAAGCCCCCGGGCTACCGCCCCGGCGATGACGCGATCGGTCCGGCGGCGTTGTCGGGCACCGATCCGTTCATCATGCAGGCCGACGGCCGCGGGTGGCTCTATGCCCCGGCCGGCGTGGCCGAGGGGCCACTGCCGACCCACTACGAGCCCCAGGACTCCCCGGTGCGCAACCTGATGTACCGCCAGCAGCGCAACCCCTCGCGCCAGGTCTATGAGCACGAGAACAACCGCTATCACCCCGATCCCGGTGAGGCAGGCGCCGGCGTGTTCCCGATCGTGGCCACCACCTACCGCCTCACTGAGCATTTCACCGCCGGCGGCATGTCGCGCTGGACGCCGTACCTGAGCGAGTTGCAGCCGGAGTTCTTCGTGGAGGTCTCGCCCGAGCTCGCGGCCGAGCGCGGCCTTGAGCACGCGGACTGGGCGACGATCGTCAGCGCCCGCGGCGTGGTCGAAGCTCGCGTGATGGTCACCGACCGCATGACGCCGCTGCGGGTCGAGGGGCGTACGGTGCATCAGATCGGGATGCCGTACCACTGGGGTCCCAACGGCTATGCGCGCGGGGACTCGATGAACGAGCTGTCAGCGATGTCACTTGACCCGAGCTCCCACATCCAGGAGGTCAAGGTCCTGACCGTCGACGTCCAGCCGGGCCGGCGGCCGCGCGGGCCCGGGCGCGAGGCCCTGGTGCGTGAGTATCGACAGCGAGCGGGGATCACCGCCGACACCGGAATGGCGCCGTGAGCGACGACGGCGGCCTGCTGAACGTCATGCTGCGGGGCGGCGATCCCGCCACGGAGGCCGGCTATGAGGATGCGCCGCCTCGCATGGGCTTCTTCACCGACACGTCGGTGTGCATCGGCTGCAAGGCCTGTGAGGTGGCCTGCAAGGAGTGGAACGGCGTCCCCGAGGACGGGCTGAACTGGACCGGTTGGTCTCACGACAACTCCCAGGGTCTGGGCGCCGACACGTGGCGCCACGTCGCCTTCATCGAGCAGCGCGCGCCGATCGGCGCGCACCAGACGAACTTCCAGCGCGAGGACGACAGCTTCCGCTGGCTGATGTCCTCCGACGTGTGCAAGCACTGCACGCACGCCGCCTGCCTGGACGTGTGCCCCACCGGTGCGATCTTCCGCACCGAGTTCGGCACCGTCGTGGTCCAGGCCGATATCTGCAACGGATGTGGCTACTGCGTGCCGGCGTGCCCCTATGGGGTGCTGGACAAGCGCGAGGACGACGGGCGGATCTTCAAGTGCACCCTGTGCTATGACCGGCTGGAGGTCGGACAGGAACCGGCCTGCGCCAAGGCCTGCCCGACGGACTCCATCCAGTTCGGCGAGCTCGAGACGCTGCGCGCCCGCGCCGGGCTCCGCGTGGAGGCGTTGCACGAGGCGGGCGTGAGCCAGGCGCGGCTCTACGGCCACGACCCCGGTGACGGTGTCGGTGGCGACGGTGCCTTCTTCCTGCTGCTCGACGAGCCCGAGGTGTACGGGCTGCCGCCCGACCCCGTGGTGACCACACGCGACCTGCCGGCCATGTGGCGGCGCGTCGGGGTCGCGGCAGGCGTGATGCTCGCCGGCGCGGTGGCCTCGTTCGTGGGGACGAGCCGATGACCGACGCTGCGTCCACCGGCTCCTACTACGGCAACTCGATCATCAACCCGCCGGTGTGGGCTGAGCGTGACATCGCCGGCTACCTGTTCGCCGGAGGTCTGGCGGGCGCGTCGTCGCTGCTGGCCGCCGGCGCCGACCTCAGCGCCCGGCCACGGCTGGCGCGGCGCGCCAAGCTGTGCGCGACGACCGCGATCGCGGCCTCGCTGGCCGCCCTCATCAACGATCTGGGGCGCCCGGCGCGGTTTCTCAACATGCTGCGCGTCTTCAAGCCGACCTCGCCGATGAGCGTCGGCGTGTGGATCCTGTTCGCCTACGCACCCCTCAATATCGCCAGCGCGGCGAGCGCGCTGACCGGGATCGCGCCGCGCACCGGGCGGGTGGCGGGAGCCGGCGCCGGCCTGCTCGGGCCCGCCGTGGCCTCGTACACCGCGGCGCTCATCGCCGACACCGCGGTCCCCGCGTGGCACGAGGGCCATCGTGAGCTGCCGTTCCTGTTCGTCGGCTCGGCGGCCAGCGCCGGGGCTGGGTTCGGCCTGCTGGCCGCGCCGCTGGCCGAGAACGCGCCGGCGCAGCGGCTGGCCGTGCTGGGCGCGGTGGGGGAGTTGGCGGCCTCACAGCTGCTCGAGCGGCGCCTGGGCATGGTGGCCGAGACGATGCGGACCGGCACTGCCGGCCGGCGCTTGAGGGCGGCCAGGGCGCTCACCGTGATCGGCGGGCTGGGCGCCGGGACGGCGGCACGCCGCCATCGGCTCCCGGCCGCGCTGTCGGGCGGAGCGCTGCTCGCGGGGTCGGCGCTCACGCGGTTCGGTATCTTCGCGGCGGGCATGGCGTCAGCGCGCGACCCCAAGTACACCGTCGAGCCCCAGCGGGCGCGACTGGCGCAGCGGGACGCGCTCACGTCACCGCGCAGCTAGGCCCCTCACGTGACGGAGCGCGCGGAGGAGGCGGAGGCCGAACGCGACGAGAGCCAGCCACAGCGGCTGGATCGCAATACCGTCGAGCTGCTCAACGAGCTGCGCATTGCCGGGACCGGGATCCAGGTGATGTTCGCCTTCCTGCTCGTCGTGCCCTTCAACGCGGGCTGGAGACATGTCGACGGGTTTGAGCGCACGGTGTACTTCGCGACGCTGCTGGTGGTGGCCCTGGCCGCGTTCCTGCTCATGGCGCCTCCGATCCATCACCGGTTGCTGTTTCGTCACGGTGAGAAGGCGTTTCTCATCCGCGTCGGCAACTACATGGCAATCGGCGGGATGGTGTGCCTCGGCTTCGGGTTCATCGGCATCCTGGTGCTCGTCTCCGATGTCGTGGTCGGCGGCGCCGCGCCCGCGGTCGTCGGCGTGCTGGCGGCGGCGACCATCGCCGGGCTGTGGTTCGTCATACCGCTGGTGCGCCGCGACGAGGAGGATTGACCGCCCCGGACCGGCTCAGACCCGGTGGTACCGCGCGTCGGCGAACGAGTAGAGCGCGAAGGCGATGAAGCCGAGGGCGACGATGCCCAGGAGCAGCGGCCCCGCGGAGGCGTGGGCGAGCTTCTGCAGCGCGCCGTCCAGGCCGACGGCGCTCTTGGCTGAATAGTCGAGGGCCGCCTTGATGAGGCCGTAGCCGATCAGCATGAAGGTGACAGCCCGGGCGACGTGGCCGACGATGCCCAGGGTGGTGAAGGCGGCCTCGGTGCCCTGGCCCATGCGTTCGGTGCGCGAGTCCTCCAGGAACTTGCGAGCGATGCCCTTGTAGCCCTGGTAGACGCCGATGCCGATGACGACGAGCCCGGCCACCGCGACGATCTCCGGTCCACCCGGCCAGCCCAGGATGCCCGCGGCGGCGGGCTTGGGGCTGCCGCTCGACGCGTGCGCGCCCGCGATGATCTTCACCGCCGTCACGCACAGCGCGGCGTAGGCGACGGCACTCCCGATGGCTGCGACGCGCCGCTGGAGCGAGCCGTCGTCGTCGGGGCGCGAGCCGGCGACGCCTTCGCTCAAGCGCCAGATCGCGTAGGCGGCGAGGCCGATCGCCAGCGCGATGAGCAGGACGGTGCCGAGCGGCTGCCCGGCGATCTCCTGGAGTGCGCCCGACTGGCTCGTGGTCTTCCCGCCCGCGCCCACCGCGAGCTTGAAGGCAAGGATCCCGATCACGCCGTAGACCAGGCCGCGGGCGATCAGGCCGACCCGGGCCAGGACCTCAAGACCCTGTCGGCCCGAGTGTGTGCGCACCGCGGAACGGTCGCTCCTGGCGAGCTCGGGACGGTCTGGCAGGGTGGCCATGACCACTGCACTACCCCGCATCGCGCGGCGAAGACACATGTAGTTTCCCTGGTCTCGGGATTCGTGGCTTTCCCCCATGGGTACGTTCGAGGCGAGCGAGGGATTCCGAGGTGGGAGGATGAGCATGCGCTGGAATCGAGGCGTGACGACCGCTGTCACCGCCGTGCTGTTCGGTTGCGCCTGCGCGCAGGCGGGCGCCGCCGAGCTGTCGGTCACGAACCGGCTGCAGGACCGCCGCGAGGTGGCCTCGGGCCAGCGGTCCTACGCCGAGGGCTTCGAGGACGGCTACTTCTATGCCAACGGCTGGCACACGACGGGGGAGATGGGCGGCGTGTGGGCGCCGCCGGTCAAGCTGCTGGACGGCGTGTGGTTCGGGGTCAACGGGTCCTGGATCGGGCAGGCCACCCGCTTTACCAGCGGGTGGGGCTACACGCGCTACGACCTGCCCGACACCGCCGGCCTCCAGCTCCAGCGCACCGACTTCGCGCCCGATGCTTATCGGGCGGTGCTGTTCGGCCTCAAGCTGACCAACCCGGGCGCGGCACGGACGGTCACCGTCAACGTCGACGCCCACTCCGAGCTCATGGGCGCCTATCCCTGGGGATCGACCACTCCGAACGAGAGCACCAACGTGCCCGACCACGGCGCCTTCCAGGACGGCTCGCTGGTCTTCACCGACGACGGCACGGTGGGCGGCGGCGTCCCCGTCCACCATTACGCCGCGCTCGTCGCCTCTGACCGGACCCCATCCTCGGGGACCGTGGCCGCGACCGGCGGCAACTTCCGCGGCCCGGAGCCCGGGACGGCGTGCGCCGCCACCGACGGCACCTCGGCGCCGAGCGCCTGCGACGACGGCCCGTTCGGCAAGGGCACCGGCGGCCAACTGGACTACACCGTCTCGCTGCCGGCCCACGGCTCCACGACGGTGTGGATCGCGGCCGCGGGCTCTGACCAGAGCCTGTCGGACGCCAGGTCCCAGCTCGCCGGGGCCATCGCCAACCCGGACCGGGAACTCCAGGACAAGATCGCGTCACGCAGCACGCTGGCCCAGAACACCGTGGTGTCGCTCCCGGGCGACCGGCTGCTGCAGAACGCCGTCCAGTGGGGCAAGCAGAACCTCGCCGATCTCACCCAGTCGGCCTCCAACCTGCAGATCCGCTGGACCAACCAGGGCACGCAGTACCCGCCGTCGCTCGGTACCGTGGCCCATGCGAAGTGGTTCGGCGCCGGCTTCCCGGACTACCCGTGGATCTTCGCCACCGACGGTGAGTACACGGCCTTCCCCGCGGTCGCGGTCGGCCAGTTCGCCACCATCGAGGATCACCTCACGGCGCTGCGCGACATCTCGGACATCCTCAACCACCGGTCGGGGATCGTCGTGCACGAGACCGTGTCGGACGGCTCGGTGTACTTCGGGCACGACAGCCAGACGACCGCCGCCGACGGCACCGTCACCAACGACTTCAACACCGATGAGACGGTCAAGTTCCCCAGCGCCGTCGCGCTGGTGTGGCGCTGGACCGGGGACAAGCACTTCCTGGACAGCATGTACGACTTCACCAAGCGCAACATGCACGTCATCGATCAGCGCTTCGACGTCGACCACGACGGGTGGCCCGAGGGCTCGGGCAACGTCGAGCGCCCCGGCATGGGACCCGAGAAGCTCGACAACGGCGTCTACTACATGCGCGGGCTCTACGACCTGGCCGACATGGCGCGCGCCGAGCACGACAATGCGACCGCGACGTGGGCGACCAGCCTGGCCGACCGGCTCCGCAGCCAGTTCGAGCAGACGTGGTGGGACCCGTCGGTCTCCCAGTACGCCGACTCGCTCGACAACCCCTCCAACAGCCAGGTCTACCTCAAGAACTGGATCGACCAGGTGCCGATGGAGGCCACGCTGACCACGGGGACCCAGGTCACCCCGGGCGTGGCCAGCCACGCTCACGGCGTCGCCGCGCTGGCCACCCGCCAGGGCTCCTGCTTCAGCGGGGAGCGCCCGGGGAGCCTCGGCCTCTTCCACACCGCGTGTGGTGGCGGGGCCGACGGCGCGGGCGACTTCGAGATCTTCTCGCTGACCACCGCCATCCAGGCGGTGGGCGAGGGCAACTACGGGCGCCTGGGCCCGGGACAGCAGCGGCGCTACAGCGATGCCAACGCCGAGACGATGTTCTCCGAGCCCGCCACCGGTGACACGCCCGACGAGATGCCCGGCGCGATGCCGGAGATCTTCCCGTCCTCGCCGATGGGCGACGCCACGAAGGGAATCCCGGCCAACATCGATCGCTGCTGGACCTGTCGGTCGATGGTCATGCAGGCGTGGGGCAACTACGGCACGATCTGGCCGGTCGTCAGCCAGCAGCTTGGGGTGCGGCCGTTCCTGGGCCAGGGCGCGCTCCAGGTCGTCCCCCAGGTGCCCGCAGGCCAGCCGAGCGTCGCCGGGTCCGACATCCGGCTCGGCACCGGCGACGGGTCGATCGACGTGTTCGCCTCGCGCTCGGGCAGCCGGTACACGACCACGCTCGCCCTCAACCACCTGCGGCTGCAGTCAGTCCAGATCGGGCAGACCCTGCCCGCCGAGAGCACGCCCGCCTCCGTCCGGCTCGATGGCCGTCGCGCTCACGGCGTCCAGGTCCGCGACACCAACCGGGGCGTGGAGGTCACGGCGCCGGTGACCGGCAGCGGGCCGCACACACTGGTGGTGACCGCCGCCTGAGGCCGGCGCTCATCCAGGCTGGTGGTGACCGCCGCCTGAGGCCGGCGCTCATCCAGGCTCAGAAGGTGCCCTTGAACCCGAACGTGATCGGCGGGGGCAGCGGGGAGCTCGCGCCGGGCCCGAAGGTGGCCGCTGACGATGAATCGGTCGGACCGGTGGCGGGGCTGGTCGCGAACTGGCCTTGCCACCCGTTGACCGGATCCCAGGCCGCCTGGGGTCCGCCCTGCACCTGGAGCGTGATCGGTCCCCACTTCATCGTCAGCTGAGCGCCGACGGCGGCCTGCACGGTGAAGGTGCCGCTGGCCGGGGAGTTCATGGTGAGCCCAGCCATGAGCTGCACGAACAGCTGGCCGCTGATCAGCCCGCCGAGGAAGTGGTACTCGGCCGTGCTCACCTGTGGCTGAAGCCCCCCGACCCAGGTGGTGGCGCGGTTGTCGAGGTTCACCGACGCCTGGAGCACGACCACGCCCTTCTGGAGGGTGAGGTTGAGCGTGCGGTCGGGCTTGCGCTTACCCGCGGTCCACGTCCACTGCGGACCTACCGTCTGCTGCCAGTCATCGCCGCCCTGGGCCGTGACCTTCGCCGGCGGGGAGGGGAGGGCGGTGGTCGTCGCCGCCGAGGGGTCGGGGGTCTGCCGGCGGTTGTGGAAGCGATCGTCGAGGTGGGTGATCCGCTGATCGGGGTGCTCGCGCTTGGCGACCTTGCGCTCCTCGAGGTCGTCGTGGATGTGCTTGGTCACCTTGGCGCGGTCGACCCCCAGGTAGCCGGCCCGGATCGCGTCGTTCATATAGAGGCGCACGACGCCGAGCACGCGGCCGGTCGTCCCGCCCTGGGCGTGGATGACGCAGGCGTCGGGATCCTTTGACTCAGGCCACGGCGCGTCGAAGTCGTACCACTCCAGCCAGTCCACGATCGGGCCCCCGGGCCCGACGAACGGGTCGGGCGGGGTGATGTCGAACTGGTCGGCGTCATCGGAGTACTCGGGCCAGGGAAACCAGCTGTCGTGGGGGTCCTGCGTGGGACGGTCCCAGGCGGCCTTGGGCATGAAGGGGATGTCGGCGACGTGCGCGCGCTTGCGCTGCGCGACCTGATCGCGAATGGTGCTGAGCACGTCGTCGCGCCGGAACGTGTAGCCGTGGCCGCCGGACTCCGCCATGAAGGCGTCGGTGACGGCGCGCACCGTCGTGACCTTGCCCTTCCACAGGCAGCCCAGGGGATCGGGCTCGACCTGGTTGCGGTCATAGGCGCGCTCGTACCGCTCCGGATCGAGCTCGGTGACCGGGTTCTGATGCAGCCAGCCGATGAGCACACGAAGCGGGAACGGCGAGTTGACCGTCGCGGCGTCAGTGGGGAACTCGTAGCCGGTCTGCACGGGCTCGCGCTGGAGCGAGCGGATGGCCCGTGTGGTGCCACGGTTGCCCACCGTCTTCTGGAGCCTCAGGACCTGGCGGTGCAGCGGCTGGGCCGGCTCCAGCGCGCCGGCCGGTGCGAGCTCCGCGGCCATCGCCGCCGGCGTCGCGGCAGGCGCCGCGACCGTGATCGCGTCGACCTGCTCAGTTTCCCGGCCCTTGGGCATGACGCGATTAAAGCCCAGAGCAGCCCCGAGCATTGCGCGCCCGGCGATCTGCTCGTCGTCGGGGGCGGCGCCGGCGACCTGGATGGCGATGCCCTCGATGGCGCCGATTGACGCGATCGCGAGCAGCTCCGCCGGCGGTCCGGCGGGGATCGAGCCGGCCTTGCGCCCGGCGGTGATGAGCGCGGCGAAGCGCTGGGCGTTGCCGTGGACGATCCGCTCGATCGTCTCTGCGACGGGGTGCTCGCGCCCGGCGAACTCGATGCGCAGCGCCATGATCACGCGCGCGATGTCGCGCCGGCAGTAGACGACGTGGCCGCGCGCGAGCGCGGACAGGATCGCGACCGGGTCGGTCGCGCGGTGGGCCGGCTCCCAGACCTCGTGCTCCCAGGTCGACGCCACCCACATGACGACGGCGAGCGCGAGGTCCTCCTTGCCCCTGAACTGGTGATACAGGGCGCCGCGGGTGTACCCGGCGTCGGAGGCGACCTGCTCCAGGGTGAGGTCGCCGTAGCCATAGCGCGAGAGGCCGCGCGCCGCTGACTCGAGCAGCGCGGCGCGGGTGCGCGCACGGCGCTCGGCCTGTGTCCGTCGCCTGGGGCGGCAGCGTATGTATGTCTGTCAGTGCGATTTAGATACGGACAGTTCGTATGCACGTTACGCCGTGGTGGTCGGATGCCGACCATGAGGCTCCCCGCAACCGCGCCCACACCTCCCGAGCCCTGGCGGATCCACGAGATCGCCGGCGACTTCCGGGTCGAGGACGTGTGGGCGCTCCCACGCCGGGCGGGCCGGGCGACTTCCCGCTGCTGATGGGGCTCGTCGCGTCCGCCGATCCGGAGCGGGGCGGCTCCGCGGTGGTGCGCGCGCTCTTTGCCGTCCGCTGGAAGCTGGGGGAGCTGCTGGGCTGGGACGAGCAGGCGTCAGGAACCGGCGCGCGGGTGGCGACCCTGCGTGACCGTCTCCCGGCGGACCTGCGCGACGGTCCCGCGCCGCCCCGGAGCTCAGCGGGAGCCTGCCGTTCAGCCCGCTGTACCTCACCGACAACGAGTGGGCGGCGGAGATCGCCAATCGGACGATGCATGGCGTCATGCACCTCGGGTGGGTGCCCGACGGGTCTGGCGGCTACCGCGGCCAGATGGCGGTCCTGGTCAAGTGCAACGGTCTGCTGGGGCACGCCTACATGGCCGCGATCCTGCCGTTTCGCCACTTATCGTGTATCCGCGGATGCTCGACGAGATCGGGCGCCGGTGGCGGGCGCGGGCTCCATCGCCGTCGCGCGCCCGCACCTTATCGTCACCCGGCGGGCGTCCCGCGCCCGGTGGCGGTGATGCCTCAGACTGCCGGGAATGCACCCCGATCTGGAGCTGGCCCTTGAGCTAGTCGATCTCGGCGCTGAGATCGCCCTCCCGCGCTTTCGTGGACCGCGACTTCACGGTCACGAGCAAGCCCGACGGGTCCCCGGTGACCGACGTCGACCAGGCCGTCGAGCGCGCGCTGCGCGAACGCATCGCGCAGCGCCGGCCCGACCATGCCGTGCTGGGGGAGGAGTACGGGGCGAGCGGCGAGTCGGAGTGGTGCTGGTACCTGGACCCGATCGACGGGACGAGCAACTTCGTCGCCGGCGACGCCGGCTGGATGACTTCGTCGCGCTCGGCCGTGGCGAGGAGGTCTCGATCGGGGTCATCGCCTGCCCGCGCGATCGCACCGCTGGTGGGCGAGCCGCGGCGACGGGGCGTTTCGAGACGGCGAGCGGATCGCGGTCTCGGCGACCGCGCGGCTGGCCGACGCGGTCGTCAACGATGACTGGGACCGGGACCCTCGCGCACGGCGCGGCCATGACCGACATGGCCGAGCAGGCCGCGGCGGTGACACAGCACGACGGACGTGGCTTTCTCGCGGTCGCCGCGGGGCTGGCCGACATCGCCTTCGGGGGCGGCGGCTTCGCCTGGGACTACGCCGCCGCCAAGGTGATCGTGGAAGAGGCGGGGGGCCGCTTCACAGACCTGGCCGGCCGGGGGCGGTTCGACTCCGGAACGCCGTCGTCACCAACGGGCGGCTGCATGACGAGGTGCTCGCTGTGGCGGGCACGCCCGGCGGCTGACCCGGGCCGCCGCGCGCCTCCGGGTCGCGGCGGCCTCGGCGGACCTCCCGGCGTGCGAGCCAGCCTCGCCTCGGCGGCGAGCGCGCGGACGAGCTCACCGGCCGGTCGCGCCCGGGCGGCGGCGTGCCCCTGGCCCGCCCACAGATTGATGGCGTCGGCGTCGCCGGCGGCCCGCGCGGCGGCGCGCAGCGGGCTGGTGAGTGGTGGACCTGGGGATAGGCGCTGCGGCGCGTCGGCGTCGTGCTCCTCCATGAACCGGTTGACGATGCCGCGGGCGGTGCGGCCGCTGAAGGCGCGGGTGAGCCGCGTGACACCGGGGACGGCCAGCCGAGCTCGATGGGGCGCCGAGGTGCCCGCCTCCGGCGTCAGCATCAGCGCGCTGCCCAGCTGCACCGGCGCTCGCGCCGGCGACCAGCGCGGCGGCGATGGCCGCGCCGTCCATGAGACCGCCGGTGGCGATCAGCGGCAGCGCGGTCTGGCGGCCGGAGCAGGCGCAGGAGCACGAGCAGCCCGTACTCCTCGTGGGCGCCGTCGTCGCTGAAATACGCGCGGTGCCCGCCGGCCTCGGTGCCCTGGGCCACGAGCGCGTCGGCGCCGGCGGCCTGCGCGGTGGCGGCCTCCGCCGGGTCGGTCACGGTGACCCACGCCGCGATGTCGTCGCTCATGCAGCGCGGCGACGGTCTCGGCCGCCGGGCAGCCGAACGTGAACGAGACGACCGCCACGCGCTCGCGGGTGACCAGATCGAGCTTGGCGTCATAGGCGTCGTCGTCGAAGCGAGGCCGCCCAGCGACGCCCCGTGGCGCTCGGCGTCCCCGGCCAGGGTCCGCGCGTAGGCGGCGACGGCGCCGGGCCGGCGGGCCCCTCCTGTCGGCGGGGAGAAGAGGTTGACGCCGAACGGCGCGTCGCTCGGCGCCGCGCAGTTCGGCGATGTCGCTGGGCCACCGCGTCCGGCGTCTTGTAGCCGGCGGCCAGGAAGCCCAGCCCGCCGGCCTCGCCCACGGCCGCCGCCAGCGCCGGGGTCGACGGGCCGCCGGCCATCGGCGCCTGGACGATCGGGATCTCCAGGCTGTGCAGGTCAAACGCCATGGCACGACATCCTGCTACCTCCGGCCGCTGCCTGTCCACGACCGGCTGTGTCTCAGTGATAGGAATTTCCTCGCACAGGCCGTATCCTTGCGCCGTGGAACTGCGCCAGCTGCGTTATTTCGTGGCAGTGGCCGAGGAGCTGCACTTCGGCCGGGCCGCCGAGCGCCTGCGCATCGCCGGTCCCTCGCTGTCCCAGCAGATCAAGACGCTGGAGCGCAGTGTGGGGGTCGACCTGTTCGTCCGTGACCGGCGTCACGTCCGCCTGACGTCGGCAGGGCGCACCCTGCTTCCCGACGCCCGGGAGATCCTCGCGCTCGCCGGCGCCGCTCAGCGGCGGCTGGCCAGCGCCTCGGGACCGGTGCGGCTGGGCTACGTCAGCTGGCTGCCCGGCGAGCTGTCGGCGACGGTGCGCACCGACCTGCGCATCGACGAGTGGGTGATGCCCAGCCACATCCAGATCGAGCGCGTGCTCGAGGGCACCCTGGACGCGGCGATCGCGTGGGTACGCCCAGCCCGATGACCGCCTCGACGTCCGCCTGCTCTGGCCCGAGCCGCTGCACGCGGTCACTCCGGCGCGCGGCAGGGCCGGCGCGGTCCGGGCCACCGAGGTGCGGGTGCTGGTCGACGCCGATCTCACCTCGTGGGACGCGTGGAATCGCTTCGCCGAGGCGTTCGCCCACGACACCGGCGCGACCGTCGTCCATGTCGAGGACGGCGGCATCGCCGGCCCCGGCTTTCACGAGCGCTGCCTGCGCCTGGGCGTCCCGGTGCTCGAGACGCCCAAGCGTCATCAGGCGCGCCTCCCCGCCGGCCTGCGCACCGTCGCGGTCTGTGACCCGACGCCGGTGTGGTGCTGGTCGCTGGTCACCCGGGCCGACGACGACCGGCCGGCGGTGGCCGACCTGCGCGCCGACGCCGCGTCGCTGACCCGCGTCGCCGGGCTCCATGTCCGGCCCGCGGAGCCGTGGTGGACGCCGCCCGAGGATCCCCTGCGCGAGGAGCTCCGCTCCCTGCCGCTGATCGACGGCGGTGAGCGCGACGCGGTCAGCGCGGCGGTCTGAGGCTGCCGATCCGCAGCGACCCGTCGCCGTCGTCTGCGTCTGCGTCTGCCCCATCGTCGGCGCCCGGCGCGGGCGGGTCGTCCAGGAAGTCCGACGTGGGCACGAAGAACAGCGCGCCGGTCACCGCCGAGGAGAAGTCGAGGATCCGGTCGGTGGTGCCGGGCGGATTGCCGACGAACATGTTGGTGAGCATCTGCTCGATCACCGCGGGCGTGCGGGCATAGCCGATGAAGTAGGTGCCGAACTCCCCGGCCCCGACCCGGCCGAAGGGCATGTTGTAGCGCAGGATCTGCTGCTCCTCGCCGTCCGGGTCCTCGATCACGGTGAGGGCGACGTGGGAGTTCGGGGGCTTGACGTCGTCGGGCAGCTCGAGGTTCGACAGCTTGGTGCGGCCGATGGCGTGCTCCTGGGCCTCGACGCTGAGCGCGTCCCAGCCCTTGAGGTCGTGCAGGTACTTCTGGACCACGACGTAGCTGCCCCCGGCGAAGTCCGGGTCCTCCGCGCCGATGAGCGCTGCCGACTGCGCCGCGCCGCCCTCGGGGTTCTCGGTCCCGTCGACGAAGCCCAGGAGGTCGCGCTCGTCAAAGGAGCGAAAGCCGTGCACCTCGTCGATGACGCGGGCGTGGCCGTCCAGCGCCTCGGTCAGCCGCTGGGCCAGCTCGAAGCACAGGTCAAGCCGGGCGGCGCGGACGTGGAAAAGCAGGTCACCGGGCGTGGTCACCGAGACGTGGCGCTCGCCGGCGATCTCGGGCAGAGGGTGAAGCTCGGCCGGGCGCGGGCCGTCGAACAGGCGATCCCACATCCCAGAGCCGATCCCGGTCACGCAGCTGAGCCGCGCCTCGGGGATCCGGAAGCCGACCGAGCGCCGCAGGCCGTTGACCTCGGTCAGGACGTCGCGGATGGCGTCCTCGTGGCCGGGTTCGGCGACGAGCACCAGGAAGATCGCCGACTCGGTCGGCCGCTCCAGGATCGACTGGGGCTCGGGCGTCGACATGCCGCCAGACATTCTCTCTGACCCGGCGGGGGCGGAGGAGACCCGCCCGTGCGGGTCGCTCAGCGGCCGGTCGAGCGGCGGCGGACGAGCGAGTCGAGCGTGACCGCGCCGATGAGGACGATCGCGGTGGCGATGTCGGTCCCGGCGGAGGAGATCCCCATCAGGCCCAAGCCGTTGAAGACCGTGGCGATGACGATCCCGCCCAGGAGCGCGTGCAACGGCTTGCCGCGGCCGCCGAACAGGCTGGTGCCGCCGATGACGGCCGCACCGACTCCGTAGAGCACGAGCTGGCCGCCGTTGATGTCGGTGGCCATCGAGGTCTGGTTTGACTCGTAGATCAGCCCCGCGATCCCCGCGGTCACCGCGCACAGGACGAACGCGGTCGTCTTGATGCGGTTGACGTTGATCCCCGCGCGGCGCGCGGCCTCGGGGTTGGCGCCGATCGCGTACATGTAGCGCCCGAGCCGGGTCCTGCTCAGCACCCAGGTGTAGAAGACGAGGATCACGGCGACGAAGGGCACGACCCATGGCGTCCCCCCGAGGAAGACGAGGCCGTTGGCGCGGTTGGCGTTGCAGATGAGCAGGAGCACGACGCCACCCACGGCGGCGGCTCCGAGGATGAGCAGGGTGACGCCGAAGGGCGGGGTGCTCAACCCCTGGGCCTGCCGGCGCCGGCGGCCGAGCAGCGTGGCCCCGGCGAACAGGAGGAGGGCGACGATCAGCACTACCCAGCCGAGCGTGGTGCTCATGTTGTCCTGCACCAGCTTGTAGACCGGGCTGTTGGAGTCGATCGAGATGACACCGCCCACCGCGGTCTTGTCGACCTGGGCGAGCTCCAGCATCAGCCCGAGAAAGCCGAGATACCCGGCGAGCGTGACGATGAACGAGGGAAGGTTGAGGCGGGTGATCAACCAGCCCTGCGCGTAGCCGAGGATGCCGCAGGCCGCCAGGCCGCCGATGATGCCAAGCCACCAGGGGAGGTTCACCGGCGGGGCGATCAGCTCCGCGATGACGAAGGCCCCGACCGCGGCGGTGTAGCCGATGGCGAGGTCGATCTCCGAGATGATGAGGACGAACATGACCGCGGTCCCGAACATCACGTACGTCGACGCCTGCTCGAGCAGGTTGACCAGGTTGCCCGCGGTGAGGAACTTCGGCTCCTGGATCTGGAAGAAGATGACGATGACGATCAGCCCGAGGATGATCGGCAGGGCCCCGCTCTCGCCATTGCGGATGCGCTGGCCCCAGGCACGGAAGTACTCGCCCGTCGTGTTCGCCAGGACCTCCGGGGAGACCGCGACCAGCTGCGGGTCGTCGATCGCCGGGTCGAGCGGCTCGTCGGCCCCGAGGGCCACGGCCGCCGGGCCCTGGCCCTCGCTGGATGTCTCGGTGTTGCCCGGGTCCGCCATCGCTGCTCCTCCTAGGTCGCGGCTCCGGCGGCCGGCGCGCGTCCGGAGGTTCCACTCGTCATGTAGTCGACGACGCTGGACCGGTCGTACTCAGAGGCCGGTCCCTGGGTGACCAGCGTGCCGAGGTAGAGCACGGCGATCCGGTCGGCGACCTCGAAGACGTCATTCATGTTGTGCGACACCAGCATCACCGCGACGCCCCGGTCGGCGAGCGTCCGGATGAGGTCGAGCACCATCCGCGTCTGGGAGACGCCCAGCGCGGCCGTCGGCTCGTCCATGATCACGAGCTTGGCCTCCGCCAGCACCGCCTTGGCCACGGCGACCGACTGACGCTGGCCGCCCGACAACGACGCCACGGGCTGCCGGATCGAGCGGACGGTGGTGACCGAGAGCTCCTTCAGCGTCTTGCGAGCCGCGATCTCCATCGTCGCCTCGTCCAGCACGCCGCGGCGCAGCGGCTCATGGCCCAGGAACATGTTGGCGACGATGTCCAGGTTGTCGCACAGCGCGAGGTCCTGATAGATCGTCGTGATCCCGAGCGCCTCCGAGTCCTTGGGGCCATGGAGATGAACCGGCTTCCCCTCCCAGACGATCTCGCCACCATCGGGCGACCACAGGCCTGAGATCGTCTTGATCGTCACCGACTTGCCCGCCCCGTTGTCGCCGCACAGAGCGGTGACCTTGCCGGGGGGGAGGCTGAGGTCGACGGAGGTCAGGGCGCGTACGGGCCCGAAGCTCTTGCTCAGGCCGCGCAGCTCCAGGAGCGGCGCACCGCCGTTCTGAGAGCCGTGAGTGGATGTCGAAGTGCTCATGCAGGGATCATGATCGACGCAGCGCCCGCCCGCTGAGTGCTGCGGGCGGGCGGGCGCTGCAAAGGGTAACGATTGCGCGTAACCCTAGATCAGGAGATGCCGTACTTCTTGCAGTCGGCGGCGTACGTTCCGGCGCACAGCTGCTTGGCCGGGACGAAGTTGTCCTTGACCACCGTCGCCTGAACGTCGGCCGGTGTCACCCACTGGGGCTTGAGCAGGACGGACGGGACAGCCTTGTTCTCCTTGGTGTCCTGTGTGGTGCCGTTGGCCAGACTCGCGGGCGGCGTCTTGCCGGCACGGAGGTACATCGCCAGTGCCACTGCCGCCTGTGCCTCGAGGTAGATCGGCTTGTACACAGTGCCGCACTGGTACCCGGAGATGATGTTCTGCAGACCGGTGAGCGACGCGTCCTGTCCAGTCGTCGGGAAGGTCTGCGGCTTGATGCCGCGGCTCTTCAGGTACGCGATGATCGGCGCGCCGTTCTCATCGTTGGGGATGAGCGCGGAGTTGATGTTCGAGTGCGCCGTGTAGGCCTGCTGGAACGCCGTCTTGGCGGTGGGCGGGTCCCACGTCCCAGCCGGATTGACCACGTCGGTGTACTTGCCTGACTTGAACAGGGGCTGCAGGACACCGTTGTAGTAACCCTCGTAGAACAGGCCGGCGTTGTTGTCGGTCGGATCGCCGCGCATGACCACGACGTTCGGGTGGCTGACATGCCAGGCCTGCGTGCATGCGACGAACCCCTGGCCCATCACCTTGCCGACCTCGACGTTGTTGAACGACACGTAGTAGTTGCGGTTACCGCCGAGGGTGAGCCGGTCATAGTCAACGACCTGCACGCCGTGGGACTTCGCGAGCGACTCGACACGGGCGCCGACGCCGGAGTCGGGCGGATCGATCAGCAGCACGGAGGCGCCCTTCGTGATGTCACTCTGGGCGTCTGTCAGGAACGTCTGGTCCGAGCCCTGGGCGTTCTGGACGATGCTGTCGCTACTGGAGAGCCCAGCGGCGGCCATCGCCTTCTTGAGGTACGGCTCGTCGAACTCGACGTAACGCGTCGAGGTCGTGGTGTCAGGGAGAATCGCGGCCACGGCGCCCTTGCCCGCGGATGCGAGCGACTTGAGCTGCGCCATTGCCGAGAAATCGTTGGTGAACGACGTTGCCGAAAGCGTCGGCGCGGCGGCGCTCGACGTGGCCGCGCTCGATGAGCTGCTTGACGTTGCCGCTGGGGCCGCGCTGCTGCTGCTGGAGCTGTTTGAACTCCCGCAGGCGGCGAGCGCCAGGCTGGTGCCCACAACGAGCACAGCGGCGACTGCCTTGCCTTTCCGCAAGTGCATGAACTCTCCTCCTCCTAGCCTCTGGCGGGTGCCCGGACGCCTGGACGGTAACCGCCCAGCGACGCCGGTCGCCCGGTGAATTGAGCGAACCCTACGGCCGCGCTCGTAAAAGACCCGTTAACACGTGTGAAGATCCATAAAGGGGCACTGTCACGCGACGAAGCGGTAACCGGCGCGCGGAGCCGTGAGGATGAGCGGCTTGCGCTCATCGGACTCGAGCTTGGCCCGCAGCCGCCCGACGTACACCCGTAGATACTCGATCTCCGTCTGGTAGCTGACCCCCCAGACACGGCGGAGCAGTTGCGCATGGCTGAGCAGCTTGCCCCGGTGGGTCACGAGCTCGCGCAGCAACGCGAACTCCGTCGGCGTCAGGTGCACCGTCTCGCCCGCCCGTGTCACCTGCTGACCGGCGAGGTCGATGACGAGGTCCCCGACCGTCAGGGGCGCCGGATCGCCCCCGGGGATCTCAGCCAGGCGGGTGCGGCGCAACGTCGCCGAGATCCGCGCCAGCAGCTCCTCGACACTGAAGGGCTTGGTCATGTAATCGTCGGCGCCCATGTTCAGTGCAGTCACCTTGTCGTGCTCGCCGCCTCGCGCAGAGACAACGATCACTGCCACATGTGAGCGCTCACGGATCTGACCGCACAGGACAAAACCGTCGGTTTCGGGGAGCATGAGGTCGAGCAGGACGATGTCAGGCTTCTCGGCATCGAGCACGGCCAGCGCCTTGTCACCGTCGGTCGCGATGATGGTCTCGAAGCCGCGGACGGCGAGGTTTGAGCGGATGAGGTCGACGATGCTCGGGTCGTCCTCGACGAGCAGCGCTCGGGTCCGGACGGTGTCAGCGGTCATCGCGTCTCACGGCGACGGCCAGCCCGGCGCCGGTGGGGCCGGCCGCGGGTGCCGCTGTCGTCTCGCTCGTGATCAGGTGCGGGTTGACGACGGGATGCTCGATGTCGGTGGGCTCGATGGGCAGGCGAATGCCGAAGTGTGCGCCCGGCCCGTTGGCCGCCAGCTCGATCGTCCCGCCGTGGGCCTCCACGATGCCGCGCGTGATGGAGAGACCCAGGCCGGCTCCGGCGCTGCCTGAGCGGTGGCCGCGAGTGGCCTCGAACGGCGCCTCCGCCAGCTCGGCGGGGAGCCCCAGCCCGTCGTCGCTGACCCGGATCTCGACGGCGTCCGGAGGCGCCGGGGTCGCCGCCAGGGTGACGCGCGTCCCTGGGGGGTTGTGACGGATGGCGTTTGAGAGGAGGTTGAGCAGGACCTGCTCCAGGCGGTCGTGATCGGCGAACACCGGTGGCAGCTCGTCGCTGCAGCGGACCTCGACCGAGACGGCCTGGTCGGGCGGGAGGCAGGAGACCGCCGCATCGGCGACCAGGGCGAGATCGCACCAGTCGCGCGTGAGGCGCATGACGCCGGACTCGATCGCGGAGAAGTCCAGCAGATCCTCGACCAGCCGGCCCAGACGTGAGGACTCGGCGGCAATCGTCTCCAGGAACCGCCGCTCGGACTCGGCGTCCCAGCGAACGTCGGGGGCCATCAGGCTGGAGGCGTAGCCACGGATGGCGGTCAACGGGGTGCGGAGCTCATGACTGAGGCGCGACAGGAAATCGCGCTGGAACTCGCGCGAGCGACGGAGCGCCGCGGCCTCCTGGTGAGCGAGAGCCGCCTCCTCACGCTCCAGGGCGAGTCGCAGGGAATGGGCGGCGTCCTCGATCAGAGCGGTCTCCTCCTTGGTCACCACGCGCTCGCTCCAGCGCGCGAACAGGACCGCGGTCGCGCCGGGGGCCTGAAACGGAACCGCCAGGACCGGCTGATCGGCGCCATCACGCAGCTCGCACGCCTTCCCGTCGCCCGACTCACCTCTGTCCGAGGGCGCGAGACGCCTGCGCAGATCGCCCGCGACCGACGACGCGCCCGCGCTTGGGGTGCCGACATGCGCCCTCCAGACCGCCGTCTCAGGGTCAGTCCAGGTCAGGAGGCCCACCTCGTCGGCTCCGAGGCCGCGCATGAGCGAGCCCAGCGCCGCCGCCAGGCCCTGATCGACCGGGACGGGTCCGGCGAGGGTCTCCAGCATCTCGCGAATCGTCTCCAGCACCTGGTTGCGCGCCGTGGCCTGGGCCAGCAGCCGATCGCGCTCGACCGCGCTGGCGGCCAGGCCGGCGTAGAGCGTCAGCAGATCGAGCTCGTCGCGCTGGGGCGGCGTCGGCGGATCGCGGAAGACGGTGATGGCGGCGCAGATGTCGTCGGGCCCGATCACGGGCACCGACCACACGTCGGCCTCCACGACGCGCTCGCCGCCGGCCACCGCGCGGCCCACGGAGCCGCCCGAATCGCCCATCGGGAGACGCCGGACGGCGTCGATCTCGTCCGCCGACAACCCGAGCGACGCCGCACAGAGCAGCCAATCGCCGTCGCGCACGTGGATGCACACGCGCTCGCTGGCGAGGGCGGCGGCCAGCGCGGAGAGGATCGTGGCCAGGCTCGACGAGGGATCCGCCGAGACGAGCCGGTCAGCGAGGCCGTGCAGGCGCGTGAGCTGGCGCCGCGCGCTCAGGTCGACCGGCTGCCCCGAGAGCAGGGCGGCCACGTCGTCGGGGTGCGCCGTCGTCGGCTCGACCTCCGCGACCACCCGGCCATGGCGGAAGACGACGATCCGCCCCGCGAGCCGGAACATCTGCTCGATGTCGCGCGTGGCCAGGACGATCGTGGTGCCCCGAGCGAGCAGCCTGGTGATCAGCGCCTCCACCTGAGCCGACTCCACGAGCCCGAGCGAGGCCGTCGGCTCGTCGAGCAGCAGCAAGCGGGGGCGCCGCCCCATCGCCGTGGCGATCGCCAGCAGGCGGCGCTGGGCGCCGGTGAGGGAGCCGACCATCCGGGTGGTGTCGCGGATCGGGATGTCGAGCTCCTCCAGGATCTCGCGCGCGACCGCGTGCAGCCCCGACGGCGAGGCGATCAGGCGCCGCGTCTCCCGTCCGAGCATCAGGTTCGCCGCGACATCGAGGTTCTCGCAGACGGCGAGGTCCTGCCAGACCATTGCCACGGCGTCCTCGGGCCGGCCGTCGCCAGGGCCGGCTTCGTAGACCCAGACCGAGCCGTCGCTGGCCCCGAGGTCGCCCGCGACGCAACGCAGCAGCGTCGTCTTGCCCGAGCCGGGCTCGCCGGTGACCACCACCAGCTCGCCCGGGGCGACGTCGAGGTCGACGTCCTTGAGCACGGGGACGCCGCCGAGCCGGACGCTCAGGCCTCGCGCCCGCACGAGGGGGCGGACGCGGGACGGCGAGGCGAGGACGCTCATCCGGCAATGGTATGCGCCGCGCCCCGCCGGAGCGACCGGTCGCCGCCCCGGCGGATTCTCAACGGCCTATCAGCGGGTGCCCTCGGTAAACGGGTTGAACGGGCCGTTGTCGCCGGTGAGGCGGTCGGGCCAGAACGGGGTGAACGCGGCGTCGCCGAGGTTGAGGCCGGTCGCCGCCGTCTCCAGGCTCGAGGGCAGGGCCACCTGATCCCAGCTTCCCGTCGACACGCGATGCTGGACCGCCTGCACTCCGGCCAGCAGTTCGGCCGGGGTGAAGTTGCAGTGCTCCTGGCGCTGCACGAAGGCCTGGCGCAGCAGGGCCTTGTCGCCCGCCTGGCGCACCAGGCGGTGGTAGTAGTTCTCCTGCTGGACCGGGACGAGCTGGTCGGAGATCGTGTGCAGGTCAAGCTCGGGGACCTGGAGACGGCCGGTGGGCACCGAGGTCTGCTGCAGCCAGCGGATCGCCCTGTCGCTGGCGCGGATGTTGGCGCCGCGGGTCAGCGTGGTGAGGTCGTCGTGGAGGCTGAGGCCGGCCGCCTGATAGAGGGCGTGGACCTCGGCGTAGTAGGACGAGTGCGCCAGCATCCTGGCGAAGTTGACGCCGACGTCCCAGCCACCGTTGCCGCCGGCCGCCAGCTCGATCTGCTGGCGCCCGGTCTCGACGAAGATCATCACCGGGTTGGCGACGAACTCCTCCTGGTACTGCTGCTGCTCCTGGCCGGCATAGTCATAGACGCCGGGCATGGTCGCGCCGGGCGCCCAGGTGGTGACGTCCATGAGTGACATCGCCAGCGCCAGGCGGGCGCGGCCCTCCGGGGTGCTCTGCGCCTGCGCGGCAGCGCTGTTGAGGGTCAGCGCGGCCGTCACGGCGTCGCCCTGGCTGGTGTAGTTGACGAGCTTGGCGGCGTCGCCGGCCAGGAGCTTGTCGAGCGCGTACTCGCCGTCGAGCTGGTAGTTGTTGAGCTGGATGCCGCCGGCGACGAGGCCGCATGTCGTCAGCGCGCCGTCGAGGCGGCCGTCGGACTGCTGGTCCTCGAGGGCGCTGATGAGCCCGCCCATCGAGGTCCCGAAGGCGAGCACCTGCTTGGGGCGGGAGGGGAGGACCGTCCTCTTGACCGCCTGGAGCGTCTGGAACTGGTCGCGGACCGCGCTGCCCAGCGCCCACAGCGAGCCGTTGGGGTCATAGCCGGAGCCGGCCAGGGCGTAGCCGGCGTTGAGCAGCGCCGCCTGGGTGTTGGGGTCCGGCGCATCCTGGGGACTGAGCGTGCCGTAGCCGTGGCTGTACAGCAGCAGGGTGCCGTTCCAGTCAGACGGCACGTCGGCGATCCAGGTGCCGCCGTCTGAGGTGGTGCCCGTGGAGTGGGTCGTCGCGGCCGTGGCCGGCATCGCCGCTGCCAGCGCCAGCGCGCATGCCGCCACGAGCCCCGCGCCGAACCGGCGCACAGATCGTCCGCTCATCGTGTCCTCGCCTCTCTCGTGTGTGGCCGGCTGCCGGCGGCAGCGGCCTCTCCGCGGCGCAGCCTAGGCATTCGCAAGTAGCTTGTCAACGTGGTGGACGACCGCCGTGCGGGCGGCGCCCGGATAGTGTTGACCGCCATGGATCGCGCCACCGCGGCGAATCCGGTCAGCCCGCCCATAACGGTGCCCCGGATCGGATATCTCGTCTACCGCGTCGAGCGCCGGCTGCGGGTCCGCCTGGACGAGGCGGTGGCCAGCCACGGCATCACCACCACCGAGTACGTCACGCTCAGCGTGCTGCGCGATCGCGACGGGCTGTCGTGTGCCCAGCTGGCGCGGTGGGCCTTCGTGACGCCGCAGGCGATGAACCTCGTGATCTCGGCCCTCGAGCGCCGCGCGCTCATCCGCCGCCGGCCCGACCCTCACCACGGTCGGGTCCTGCGGGCCTCGGTCACCCCTAAGGGGCTAAAGGTGCTCGAGCGTTGCGACCGCAACATGGACGCGATCGAGAGCGACATGCTCGACGGCATCGCGCCCGACACGATCGACGCCGTCCGCGAGGCGCTGCGCTCGTGCGCGCACTCGCTGGAGACCAGCCGGCCGCTGCCCCGGCCCCGGCGCCTGCCGCGCGAGCGCTGAGCCGCTACTGGAACGCGACGAGCGCCAGGCGTGCCTTGGCCGTGGCGGTCGTCGCGGGTGCGCTGGTCGGGGTGACGCCGGGGGACGCGCCTCCGGTGGTACCGCCGCCGCCGGTGGGCGGGGGTGTGGTGGTGGAGCCGGGGGGCGCCGGCGCGGTGATGGTGGCCGCCACCCCCAGCTGATTGCTGGTGGTCTTGGCCAGCAGCGTGTGACCGGCGCGGGTCAGCGAGAAGCTCAGGTAGCCCAGCTCACCGGCGCCGAGGATCTGGGGCCTGGTCCTGGCGACCGTCGTGCGCCCGGCGGTGAGCGTCGTCGTCGCCTGGCAGGGGGTGGTGCCGACGCATTCGACCAGGATCCCGCCGACCCAGCCGTGCGACACGAACTCGGTGGTGCCGATCAGCTTCAGCTGGGAGGACTGGCCGGCGCTGCGCGCGGGGCTGGGGTTGGCGGTGGCGAACGAGCTGAGCGTGAGCTTCCGTGTCGCCGACGGGCCCGACGTGCTGCGCACCTTGACATTGACCGCCAGCTGGCGGTTGTGCGCCTTGGCCAGCGCCTTCTGCGCGGCGGTGGTGAGCGTGAAGTAGGCCAGGCCGCCGCCGGCGGGAATGAACTCGCGATTGGTGGTGGCGAACGTCGTGCGCCCGGAGGAGATCGTGGTGGTCACGGCGCACGACGACATGCCCAGGCAGCCCACGGGAACGGCGCCCAGTCCGCGCCTGGGGGCGAACGCGCTGTTGCCGAAGATCATCACGTGGGCGGGGGTGGCGGTGGCCGGCGAGGTGCCGAGCACCTGCCCGTTGGCGTCCAGCGCCTCGACCTCCCAGTAGGCAAACGAGTTCCGGGTCACGACGGGCACGGGCGCGCCGGCGGAGATCAGGGGCGCGACGTAGGTGAACGACGTCGGGCTCGATCCGGCCATCACCTGCCACGAGGCCACGCCCGTGGCTCCCGTCCAGCTCGGGGTCAGGTTCGTGCTGCCGTCGGGTCCCGCGGTGACCTTGAGCGACGGTGTCGGCGCCACCGTGGGCGCGGCGTCGACGCCGGACCCGCTGCCGGCGGCGGCGGTGGCGGCGTCCAGGTAGTCGCCGTCGATGTTGATCTTGGCGCCCCCGTAGGTCTCGTTGTGGGCGCCCTGGTACTGATGCAGGCGCTGATGGGCGGCCCACTCGGTGGCCGGAACGTTGGCATCTGCGGTGGTCTGCTGGTTGTTCCAGTTGGCGACCCACAGCTCGTCGGGTTCCACGTAGCCGGTTCCGAACCGGGCCACGAGGTCAGCGATGCCCGACGCGTCGCTGGAGTAGACGCCCGACGCGTAGCCGCTGGCATGAAGCTGCGTGGTCCACGCTTGAAGGAAGGCGAGCACGGCGCTGGTGTTGGTGCTCGTCCGGTTGTAGGCCTCCATGTCCTCGTAGATCGGGTTGCCGGGGCCCATGCCGATCGCCTGGGCGTCCACGACGGCGTCCTGGGCGGCCTCGGTGCCCTGAGTGGAGGCCGCGGCCGGGGAGATCCCGGCACACCCGCACGAGTTCGACGGCGACTGCAGTCCGACGTAGATGGGGACCATGTGCCAGCCGGCCCCGGACTCCTGGCTGACCCAGGTCGCCGACAGGTTGGGCTGCGAGCACGCCGCGTTCGCGCCTCCGATGTAGACGCCGATGGCCCGGTAGGGCGAGGCGCCCCAGTCAGACATCGTCGTGGTGCTCGGCGTGCTGCACGCGTCAAAGCCCAGGCCGGTGTACACCTCGCCGGGTCCGGCGGGTGTCGCCGGCACCGGGGGAGCGGTGGCGCGCGACCGCGCGAAGGCGTGCATCCGTGCGCCGGCCGCGGCCACCGCGGAACGCGGACGCAGGCGGACCGCCTTGTTCACGGCCGTTGACAGCGAGGCGACGTTCAGTGCACGACGGATCATCGCCCGCCCGCGGTTCCAGGTCGCCGTAACGAGCACGCGGTGTGCCGTGCTGACGATCTGCGCCTCGGCGCCGGTACCGGCGGTCCCGGTGGCGGCGGTGGCGGGCAGCACCTGGCTCGCCCGCGATCCCAGCGGCTGCACGAGGATCGCCTCGGTGCGGCCAGCGGCCCGACCCGAGCAGATCTGCTGCGCCGAGGGCCGGCCGAGGTAGACCGCGTGGCGGTCAAAGCGCACGCACGTGGTGGGGGCGGTGGCCAGCCGGTAGACCGGCCAGCTCGCGGGCACCACGAGCCGGTAGCCCTGAAAGGACACGACTTTCGTCCCCGGCGCCGCCAGCGCGGCGGCGGGGAGCAGCAACACCGCGATCAGGGTCGCCAGCGCAGACGCGATGCACGCGGCGGAACTGCGGCGGGCTGTCGATCGGCGCGAAGCGGGGGGCATGTGGGGGGCGGGCGCACCCGATCCTCGCTCCGGGCGCACACCGGATAATGGCGTGTGACGCGTCAAGCGTTGCAAATCGGCACCCGGCAGGCCGGTGAGGTGATCGGGGTCCTGCTGCCTGAGCTGGATCTCAGGGACTCGATATGGCTTACAACAGCATGCCGTGACAAAGGTTGCGCCGCTCCCGCGGGACGAGTTTGCGTAGGCTCGGCATCGGTGAAGTCCTTCGCCTCCGACAATTACGCAAGCGCCCATCCAGACGTGCTGGCCGCGATGGCGCAGGCCAATGACGGCCATGCGGTCTCCTACGGCGCCGATCCCTGGACGGGCCGGGCGCTAGAGGTGCTGCGCGGCCACTTCGGTGAGCAGTCGGAGTCGCTGCTGGTCTTCAACGGCTCGGGCGCCAACATCGTCTCGATCCGCGCGGTGTGCCGGCCGTGGGAGGCGGTCATCTGCGCCGAAACCGCCCACGTCAACGTCGACGAGGGCGGCGCGCCCGAGCGGATCGCCGGGGTCAAGCTCCTCACCGTCGCCACACCCGACGGCAAGCTCACGCCCGACGATGTCCGCGCGCGCGTGACGCGAGTCGGCGACGAGCACGCCGTGCAGCCGCGGCTGGTCACGATCACCCAGAGCAGTGAGTACGGCACCCGCTACAGCGCGCATGAGATCCGGACCCTGGCCGACACCGCGCACGAGCTGGGGTTGGCGCTTCACATGGACGGCTCACGGCTGTCCAACGCCGCCGCCGGCCTGGGCTGCGGGCTGGGCGAGCTGGCCGGCGACGCGGGCGTCGATGTCCTCAGCCTGGGGGGGACCAAGAACGGGATGGTCCTCGGCGAGGCGGTGGTCTTTCTTGACCCGGCGCTCGCGGGTGGGGCCAAGTACCTGCGCAAGCAGACCCTCCAGCTCGCCTCCAAGGGCCGGTTTCTGGCCGCCCAGTTCGTGGCCATGTTCGAGGGCGACCTGTGGCGACGCAACGCCGCCCACGCCAACGAGATGGCGGCGCGGCTGGCCGGGCGGCTTGACGGGATCCCCGGCGTCTCCGTCACCCAGCGTGTGGAGGCCAACGGGGTGTTCGCGGTCGTGCCGCGCGACGCGGCGGACGCGGTAAGAGCTCAGTGGCCGTTCTACACGTGGGACGAGACCAAGCGCGAGGAGCGGCTCATGTGCTCCTGGGACACGACGGCCGACGAGGTCGACGCGTTCGCCGGCGCGCTGGCGAGGGCCTGCGGAGAGCCGGCGAAGAGGAGCTAGGCGGCCTGGCGCGCGGGCACGAGGTCCGGACCGCACTCGCGCAGGTCCTTGGCCAGGCGGGCGGCGGTGATCTCGGTCCAGCGACCGCTCTCGACGAGCGCGGCGCACAGAGCCTCGGCGTCACCGAGGGCCTCGACGGCGGCGTGGTCCTCGATCAGGTCGGCGGCGAAGATGAGGGTGTCCGCAGCCTCGCGGATACGGTCCTGCTCATCGCCCAGCAGCTTGCTGGGCCCCAGCTCATTCAGGGTGTTCATGATGCGGCCGTAGGCCTGGGTGCGTTCGGGGCTCATTGCGGACTCCACTTCGGGAGACAAGATCAGCTGCTGGTCAAAGGTGTCGGCAAAAACGCGGATTGCCTTTAGCCGAATGTCCAGAGATTGCTCTGGGCGCTAAGTACCCATTGATATAGACCAGATAACCGGCTGCAAGTGTGCGACCGGTCACGCGCGATCGGCCCTTATCGCCCCGGAATGCGGTCGGTCATCCGCGGCCGAACGCGCGCTCAGTCGCCGACGCGGAACTTCAACACGAGGCGCTGGAGGGCGCCCGCGGTGTTCGACAGCTCGGTGGCCGATGCGGCGATCTGCTCGGTGGAGGCCGAGGTCTCCTCGGTCGAGGCTGACACCTCCTCGGTCGATGCCGACGACTCCTCGGCGACGGCGGCGATCTCGGTGATCGTGTCCTGCATGCGGGCCGCGCTGTCCGCGATCCGCTGCGAGGCCTGGGCGATGTGCTCGACGCGATCGGTCATGTCCTGGACCGAGGCGCCGATGGCGACGAACGCCTCCCGCGTCTGCTCGACGACGCCGGCGCCCTGATCGGTGCGGCGCGCGCCGTCCTGCACGACCTCGACGGTCCGGGCGGTCTCCAGCTGGATCGCGCCGATCAGCCCGGAGATCTCGCCGGCGGCATGCTGAGACTCCTCGGCCAGCTTGCGGACCTCCTCGGCCACCACGGCGAAGCCCCGGCCCTGCTCGCCGGCGCGCGCGGCCTCGATGGCGGCGTTCAGAGCCAGCAGGTTGGTCTGCTCGGCGATGCCGGTGATGGTGTTGACGATCGCACCGATCTGATCGGACTTGGCGGCCAGCTCGGCGATGGCGGCGGTGACGGCAGCGGAGGAGTCACGCACGGAGTGCATCGCCTCGTTGGCCTGCTCGGCAGCGGCGACGCCCTCGCCGGCGGCGCGGCGGGCCTCCTGCCCGACCTCGGCGGTCGCCTGGGCGTTCGCGGCCGACTCGTTGACCGCGGCGGTCACCTCCTCCGCAGCCTGCCGGGCGACGTCGATCATCGTCACCTGGCGCTCGGCGCCCTGGGCCACGTCGCTGACCGCATGGGCGATCTCGCCGGTGGCGCGGCCGGCCTCCTGAGAGGTCTGCGACATCTGCTGGGAAGCTGCGCTCACGGCGCCGGCCGAGGCCGACACGTCGCCGATCATCGCGCGCAGCTGCGCCGTCATCACGTTGAACGAGCCGATCGAGCCTGCGACGCGCTCGCCGATGGCGTTGACGGCGTTGACCACGTCGCCGAGCTCATCGTCGGTGGTGGCGGCGATCCGCGGCGCCCGAGCATCGATGTGACGGGTGAGGTCGCCGGTGGCCAGTGCGTCGAGCCCCTCGGACAGCGGCTCGGTGCAGTTGGCCTCCAGCTGGGCGAGGCCGTCGACGAGGTCGGACTGGGAGCGCCGCACGGACAGGTAGAAGCCGGCGAACAGGTAGAGCGCGATGAGCACCCCGATGAGCGCGATGACCTCGGTCTGCAGCGAGGCACCGGCAAAGCCGCCGACGCGGACGTCGAGCAGGTGGTTGATGACCGGCAGGGTCGCGCGGCTGAGGGCCACTGCGTTGTCCTCGGCGACCGCTCCGAGCCGGCTCGCTCGCCGGCCGTTCAGCGTTCCCTGGACGACGGCGGCGAGCTGAGCGGTGGCGGCCTGGATGGAGTGGTCGAACGCGGCCAGGGGCGCGCTGAGCCGCCCCTTCATCGCGCTGTAGTGCGTGTTGGTGACCGCGCTGGCGTAGTCGGGGTCGTTATTGGCCAGCGTCGTGAGAATCGAGCTCTTGAGGTCCTCGAGCTCCAGGCGCTTGGTCAGCGTCGCCCGCCCGCCCGCAGCGATCACGGTCTGCAGGTCGCCCGCCTGGCCCGCGGTGTCCATCAGCGAGGTGACCCGGTTGAGCACCGCGTCCATCAGGTAGTAGGCGTCGGAGTCGGGGTCGAGGATCATGTTGGAGTTGTTGCCGTCCTGGGCGATGAGGCTCTCGACGCCGGTGGCCAGCGCGCCGTAGGCCGACAGGGTCCGGGCCGGGGTCGTCACCGGGGCCGCGATCCCCGCCTGGATCTGCGAGCGCAGCGTCTGCCACTTGCGCGTCAGCCCCAGGCTGGCCGCGGCGCCGTGGGCGCCGTCGACGAGGTGGATCGCGGCGCTTACCTCGGCGCGCGGAGCGGTGAGAGCGGAGGCGGAGGCCTCGTGGGCAGCGACCTGGACCGCCACGGCGCGTGCACGAACGACCGAGAGCAGGAGGTCGGTGGTCGGCTTGAGGTATACGACGCCGGCCTGCTCGGCGTTGGCGAAGGACGTCCCGGCGCTCTGCACGCCGAGATAGGACTTCACCACCCACCCCAGTGGCACGATCATCACGAGCCCGATGAGCAGGAACTTCTGGGCATAGCGCAGCCGACTCATCAGCGCGATGGCAGGCTGCAGGGCGCGGCGAAGGATGGGGGCGGCGGTCCCGGTCACGGGTGGTGCTCCAAGATCTGGTAGGTGGGTGCCTCCCTCAGATCGGCCGGGGTGTGAGAAACCTTTAAGCAGTCCCGCCGTCGGCGGGCATCAGGTGGACTCGGCGGCGAACCGGTTCTCGGTCCGGCCGATCCCCTCGATCTCCACGACGGCGACATCGCCGCCGGCCATGAGCAGTTGCGGCTCGCGGCGGAAGCCGACGCCGGCAGGCGTGCCGGTGAGGATGACGTCGCCCGGCTCGAGGGTCGTGAACTGCGAGATGACGCTGATCAGGGTCGGGACGGGAAAGATCATGAGGCTGGTGCTCGACTCCTGCACGACCTCGCCGTTGACCAGCGTGCGCAGGGTCAGCGCGCCGGGGTCAGGGGCCGTCGCCGGGGGTGACCAGCGCCGGGCCCAGCGGGGTGGAGGCGTCCCACGCCTTGCCCTGGAGCCACTGGTGGGTGCGGTACTGGAAGTCGCGCATCGTCACGTCGTTGGCCACGGTGTAGCCGGCGACGGCGTCGAGCGCCCGAGTGGGGTCGGCGCGCCGCGTGCGGGTCCCGATCACGACGGCGAGCTCGCCCTCGTAGTCGATCGCGCTGGATTCCGGCGGGCACGCGATCGTGTCGTAGGCGCCGGTGAGGGAGGTCGCGAACTTGGTGAAGAGCACCGGGTAGTCGGAGTCGTCGCGGTGCGTCTCCTCGATGTGGGCCTTGTAGTTGAGCCCGACGCAGATGATCTTGCCCGGCCGGGGGACGAGCGGCCGAACCGTGGCGTCGCTCAGCGCGAAGGCGGCGCCGCGATCCAGCGGAGGATCGCGCAGCAATGCGCTGGGAGTGTGCGACGCCGAGTTCGGCGATGCCGGTGAGCGGGATGGCGGTGTCGTCGTCGATCGCCACCGCGTGCGGCTGTCCGTCATGCAGGACCGAGGCAAAGCGCATCGGCGGGCCCTTTCTTCCGGAGGAAGGAAAGTGGCCATTGTCGCTACTTGCGCCGGTGCCCCGCCGCGAACGGTGACTCGAGGAGGCTGACCTTCGGCCCGGCGACCTTGTCGACCCAATTGCGGGCGAGCATCGCCGCGTACTCGGGCCAGTAGACGCCGGTGGGCGGGGCGCCGGGGAGGCACTGGCCGCCGCTTCCGCCCGGGTTGGAGAACCAGAGCAGGCCGTCGGTCGCGGCGTAGCCGGTCTGCTGGGCGATGCCGCCGGACACCGACAGCGGGCCCAGGCCACGGCCGGGCGGGTTGCAGAGCACCTCGTTGCCGTGCCCGACGCGCTGCTTGGGCACGAGCGGGCCCTTGCCGTTCTCGCCGGTGTTGACGACGAAGTGCGCGCCGCCCAGCAGCCGGGAGATCTGCTGGCCGTAGTGGATCTCGGAGCTGGTCCAGTCGAAGTGCGTGGAGTTCAGGAAGAAGCCCTGGGCCTGGGCGACCCCGGAGTCGCGCAGCCACGCGCGCCATCTGGCGGTACTTGACCGCGTCGGCCGCGCCGGCGTCCAGGTAGACGACGACGTGCGGGTCGGCCTCCAGTGCGGAGACCGCGGACTTGAGCTCGGCCTCGCGGATGGCCAGCTGCGAGTGCGTGAGGCAGGGGGCGGTGATCAGCGAGTCGAGCTCCAGGAAGAACACGACGTGGTAGTTGCCGATGCCCTCGGCGACCTGGTGCATGAAGTCCTCGTAGCGGGCGGCTATCGCCGGCGTGGCGGTGTAGCCGCAATGGTCGTGGACCAGCGTGTAGGTCGAGAGCATCACCGTCGTGCCGGGCTCCTGGACCTGCGTGCCCTCCAGGTAGTGCGAGACCTGGCCCGAGACGTTGGAGCCCATGTTCCACATGTAGAAGCGGTGGGCGCCGGGCTCGGCGGCGATGTCGCCCAGCAGCGCCGACATGGCCGGGTTGGAGTGGCGGTACTGGGCCTGAGCCTTGGCCGCCCCGCTGTTGGGGTCGACGTAGAACTTGGCGCCGGCGAGCGGGTTGTTGCCGGCCACGGCGGGGACGGCGAGCGGGTTGGTCGGGTCGCGGACCACCACCGGATCGTCGTGGAGGATCGTGATGGGCGAGTTGTTGTTGGCGCCGAGGCTGTCGGGCCATGAGCTGTAGAGGTAGGCCAGCGCGCGAACCGGGGTCGCGTTCATGCCCTGGTCGATGATCCGGACGTTGAAGGTGTAGGTGTCCTGGCCCGGAGCGAAGGTGATGTAGTGGTTCGGGATCGTGTCGAAGTCGATCCCGGGCTGAGCGTCCTGGCGCTTGACTCCGTAGCCGACATGCTCCTCGCCGCTGAGATCGCCCGTCCGCTGGATCGTGATCGTCAGGTAGCCCTGGTTCTCGTGCGCGGTGTAGGCCGCCTGATCGAGCGGACACCTCGCCGGGGCTGGCGCTGTCATGGGCGACGGCGGCCTGCGCGGCGGTGGGGATCATCAGGGCCAGCCACAGGCCGGCCAAAGCGAAAAAGGGGGATCGGCGCGAAAAGATGCTCATGGGCTCCGGACTCGAATGCGGGGACGGGTCTCGAACGGAAATCGGCAGATGGCGCGCGCGTTTGATTGCCTGTGGGGCGAAATCGACATTTGGACGGGTTTTTGGTCAGATCGGTGACAAGAAGGTGTGCATGCGAGTAGCGGTGGTCGGCGGCGGGATCCTCGGGCTGGCCACGGCGCGCCTGCTGGCGACGTCGCGCCCGGACGATGAGGTTCTGGTGCTGGAGAAGGAGAGCGTCCTGGCCCGCCATCAGACCGGGCACAACAGCGGCGTTGTCCACGCCGGGCTCTACTACGCGCCCGGTTCGCTGAAGGCGCGGCTGTGCACGCGCGGGCGCGAGCTCATGCAGGAGTTCTGCGCCGAGAAGGGCGTCGCCTACGACGAGTGCGGCAAGGTGGTGGTCGCCACCCGGCAGACGGAGGTGGGTCCCCTGCGCCGGCTGGCCGAGCGCGCCGAGACCAACGGCGTCCCCGGGCTGCGGTGGCTCGACGGCGCCGAGCTGGCTGAGGTAGAGCCCCACGTCACCGGTGTCGCGGGCCTGCACTCGCCCCACACCGCGATCGTCGACTTCGTGGCCGTCGCCAACGCGATGGCCGATGACATCCGCGCCGCCGGCGGTGAGATCCGCACCGCGGTCTCCGTGGCGCGCGTGAGCAGGAACGGCTCGGGCCCGCGGGTCGAGTTCGATACGGGGGAGGTCCTGGAGGCCGATCGCGTGATCGTCTGTGCCGGCCTGCACTCAGACCGGCTGGCCCGGGCCTCGGGTGAGGACGCCGAGCCGCGGATCGTGCCCTTCCGCGGCGAGTACTTCGCCCTGGCGCCGGGGCGCACGCATCTGGTCAGGGGCCTGATCTATCCCGTCCCCGATCCGACACTGCCCTTCCTGGGCGTCCACCTGACCCGAAGGTTCGACGGGTCGGTGTGGCTGGGGCCCAACGCGGTGCTGGCCACCGCGCTCGAGGGCTATCGGCGCAGCGCGGTCGTGTGGCGGGAGCTGTTCGAGACACTCGCCTGGCCCGGGACCCGGCGGATGATGCGCCGCCACTGGAAGGCGGGCGCGGGGGAGCTCTACCGGTCCGCCCGCAAGCAGGCCTTCATCTCCGAGCTCCAGCGCTACGTGCCCGAGCTGGAGGTGGCCGACGCGGTGCCGGCCCCCGCGGGCGTCCGCGCACAGGCGGTCGACCGCGACGGTTCGCTGGTCGACGACTTTCGCCTCGGCGTCACCGACCACGTCGTCTGGGTGCGCAACGCCCCATCGCCCGCGGCCACGTCGTCGCTGGCGATAGCCGAGGAGCTGGTCGGGCACCTGAGCTGACCGGTCGCCGGCTTTACCGTCGGCGACGTGGTATCCCTACAGGCGAGATGACCCTCATCGCCCTGTCCGCTGCCTACGGGGCCGCCGGGAGCCAGATCGGCCCGGGCCTGGCCGAGCGACTCGGTGTCCCCTTCATCGACCGCGGAATCGCGCTGGCGGTGGCCGAGCGGCTGGACATCTCGGTCGATGACGCGCTGGCCCACGAGGAGCCCAGCAGCAAGAGCCTGCTGGAGCGCCTGCTGTCGGGATTCCTCGGCGCCGATCCGGGCGCGCCCGCACCGCTGCCCTCGGACGCCGTCACGCCCGAGGACTTTCACCAGGCGTCACAGGAGGCGCTCCTGGCCCAGGCGGCGACCGGCCGCGGGGTCATCCTGGGCCGGGGCGCGGTTGCCGGGCTGCGCAACGACGCACGGGTGCTGCGCGTCCGGCTCACTGGCCCCGTCGAGCGCCGGATCGAGCACGCGATGCGCGCGCGCGGCCTCGACCGCGACACCGCCGCGCGGACGGTGGGCGCGCTTGACCGCGCCCACGCCGATTATCTGCGCCAGTTCTACGACGTGGACATCCAGGATCCAGGGCTCTACCACCTGATGATCGACGCCACCTCCTTCGCCTCCGACGTGTGCATCGACCTCATCGTGGCCGCCACGGAGGCCTTCGACGCGGTCGCCGGTAGCGCGTAGGTCGCTCGACGGTCCGAATCCTGACCGTGCGGGGTTTCGTCCTGCCCGAAAGTGGGCCGGAACGGGTACTGGCCGCGCATGGGGGAGTCAACGTCCAACGAGGGAGAGCCACGCATGCATCGCCGAGGCCGGCGTCGATGGGTTCGGGCGCGCACGATGGCCGCTGCAACGCGACGGGGAGACAGCGAAGTTCCCAAGCGCCCGGTACTGGGCTCGGGAAGAGGGCTGGGCCTGCGGCGCGGCCGCCTGCCGCGATCGCTTCTGGACTGACGTCTAAAAGCCCCCCGCAGGGCCCGGCGCCATTCGCGTCGGCAGCTCCCTGACGGCCCGATGCGGCGTTCCCGCGCGCCCGCCACGCCGCGGTCGTTGCTTTACTTCAACGCCATCACTAGTCAGCGATCCGTGAGTGGGAAGACGTATTCCCACCGGGCCCGGTTCCTGTCAGAGTACGGGCTCCACCGCAGGGCCGATATCGACAAGCTCGGAGGAAAGCCATGACTGGAGTGCCCCGACGCGTGCGAGTGGTGGAAGCGTTCCCCGAGATCGTCGAGTACCTCGATCGCGAGCAGCAGGAGCTCGCCCGGCGTCAGCTGGTCGCCGAGCTGATCGTCGCCAAGACCGGCAGCTGGATGCCACAGGTGCGCACCGACGTCCCCGGCCATCTCGGCCTGCTCGTCCTCGATGGCCTTCTCAGCCGCGACGTCATCCTCGAGAAGCCGCTCGCCACCGAGCTCGTCGGCCAGGGCGATCTGCTGCGGCCCAGCGACCGCGACGGCGAGGACGCCCCGGTCCCCTTCGGGGTGTCGTGGACGGTGCTCGAGCCGGCCCGGCTCGCGGTGCTCGACCCGACCTTCGCCCGGGCGCTGGGCCAGTGGCCGTCGGCGATGGCGGCCGTGCTGCGCGGCGCCAGCAACCGCGCCCACTCGCTGGCGATCACGCTGGCCGTCTCCAACCTGCGCCGGGTCGACGTGCGGCTCCTCATGCTGCTCTGGTACCTGGCCGACCGTTGGGGCCGCGTGACGCCCGAGGGCGTGATCGTGCCCGCTCCGTCTCACCCACGAGACGCTGGCCCGCCTGGTGGGCGCGCAGCGCCCCTCGGTGACGACCGCCATCCGCCAGCTCGAGGAGGAGGACCACCTGCGACGCACGCCCGACCGCCTGTGGCTGCTGTGCGGCGATCCGCCCGAGAGGATGGCCCGGGAGGCGGCGGCCGCCTCGGTCGGCCACTGAGCAACCCTCCCGCGCCGAACCTCTACGCCAAGCTCGCCGTCAACGACCGCGGTGCGGCGGTCGCCGAGGCGATGCGGCGCGGGCTGATCACCTGACCCGCGGGGGTCGGCCGGCGGGGCGGCTCAGGCCGCGCTCTTCGTCCGCGCGGTGCGCGGCCGCGGTTGCGTGGTGGTCCGCGCCCGAGACGACGCGTTACGCGAGGACGCGGTACGCGAGGACGCCGCCCGCGCCGACGAGGGGCGCGACGACGCTGCGCGCGCCCGGCTCGTGGTCCGCTGGCGCGACCGCGTGCCGGTGGCCCGCTGGTCGCGCGGGATCTCGGCCCGGACCACGTCCTTGACCAGGCGCGGGGAGCTCGGCGGTCAGGTACTTGGCCATCCGCTCCTCGTCGCGCCGGATGCCCTTGGCGAGCTTCGCCGTGTCGCCGTCTCCGACCTCGGTCGCCAGCGTCTCGATGCGCAGGTACAGCGCGATCTCCACATGCTCCTCGCGCAGCTCCTCCTGGACGTTGCGGAGATGGGTGTCCGCCTGGTCGGTGACGAGCGCACGTGCGGCTGCGACCTGGCCCTTGACCGCGGCCTTCGCCTTGCCGGCCACGGAGCCCACCACCTTGGGCGCGGCGGGAATCGCCGGGCCCGCTGACGGCTGGCCGCCGAGCGCCTTGATGCGGCGTGCGACGAGCCGTTTGTGCTCGCGGGTCTCCTTGAGGTGCTGCTGCAGGCGCTTCTTGTAGGGCGCCTTCGCGGTCAGGCCTATGTGGCCGGCGAGGGCGATCTCGAGCTCGGCCTCCTTCACGTGGGCCTCGTTCAGCCACTGCACGAGCTTGGTGTCGCGTGCGTTGAGCTCCTTGGTCTTCGGTGCCATCTTGTCTGCGCTCCTTGTCGTTGTCTCGCCTTGGCGTTACCACCGCTGGGACCGGCCAAACGACGGCCCGCGGAGCGGAAAACCTCGCTCGACGCGACTTTTCACGCCCCGGGAGCGATGGCGGCGAACGTTTTTCGCGATAGTTGGTTAGTTCCTGCGGGGACCGGGTAGAGGTGCACCGGCCTGTTAGCCAGTTAGGCCCTCTCCTCCCTCGGGACTGCGGGCGGGTATGGCGTCGGCGGCACCATCGCCCTACCTGCCCGCGATCCCCGATTCATCTCTTGCGCATCGGGCCCAACCGGGGCCCGTGCAGAGTCAGCGGCACCGTGCCGGCGCTTGCGCTGGCAGCAGCGGCGGGCTTGGCGTAATGAGGACTCGGGGCGGCGTGGGACTTGGGGGTGGGCGCGACGAGGGCCACGCACACCACGCAGACCATGACGACGGCCGCGGCCCACATGATGCGGGTGAAGAGGCGGTTCATCCGCCCCCAATCGGCAAATAGCAGTGGATTCATGGTTGCCTCGCAGTCAGCTACCCCGGCCGGGATGAACACACCGTCCGACCGGGATGCGGTCTTTCCTGGACGGTCTCGGGCTACCCCAGCGTCAACGGGGTCAATCGGAGTGTCCGGGGTGCGAGCGGGTTGTGACATCAGCCACATGAGATGTGTGCGCTGTCGTCACACACAGAGGGTCTGAGCCGTCGCAGCCGGGGGTAAGTTCACTATCAAGCCGGAGGCGACAAGTGCGCTCGCCGGTGTGTAGTCAGGTCGAGACGGCAGTCGATCGCGCAGCGGTCTTCTGACGGGCCCGCAGTTTTCAGCTGAAGCCCAACGGAAGGAGCAACCGTGTCCACGCGAGCGTTGCCCGATGTTCGACGCCCTCAAGATTCCCGTCTTGCCGACCCCGCGGAGCTGGTGGCGCGCTGGCGCGACCACGCCGACGAGGCGGCCCGCGAGGAGCTGTTCGAGCGCTTCCTCCCGCTCGCGCGCAAGCTCGCCGCCCGCTACAGCAACCCCCACGAGCCGATCGAGGATCTCGTCCAGGTGGCCTCGCTGGGCCTGCTCGGCGCCATCGACCGCTTCGACCCCGATCGCGGGGTTCGCTTCCCGGCATTCGCCATCCCGACCATCCTGGGGGAGCTCAAGCGCTACTTCCGCAACACGGGGTGGTCGGCCCACGTGCCCCGCGGGGCCCAGGAGATGGCACTGCGCGTCGACCGCGCCATCCGGCAGATCGAGGCTCGCTCGGGTCGTCGCCCGAGCGTCACCGAGCTCGCCGAGTACCTCGAGCTCCCGCACGAGGACGTCCTGACCGGCCTGGACGCCGGCACCGCGCACTACTCGGTCTCCCTCGACGCCCCGCTCTCGATGGGTGACGACGAGGACCAGCCCGACACGCTCGGCGACAGCCTGGGCGACCTGGACGAGAGCTACGGCCTGGTCGAGGCGAGTATGTCGCTGTCGGCCGCCCTGGAGCGCCTGCCGCATCTCGAGCGCGTGGCGCTGACGCTGCGCCTCGAGCGCGACATGAAGCAGACCGAGATCGCGCAGGAGCTCGGTTGCTCGCAGATGCAGGTCTCACGGCTGCTGCGCCGCGCGGCGGCGCGACTGCACGAGATGACCGACCCAGACCTCAAGGGCGACGAAGCCTCAGCCTCCCGTGAGCAGGGTCAGCTCGCGTAGGAGCGCATCCATGCCGGCCAGCCCGTAGAAGCGGCGCTGACGCCCGGCGCCGCCCTCGCGGTCGATCAGCCCGGGGAGCAGCTCGAGCTCGTCGGAGCACCCGAGCTCGGCGGCGTGATCGCCGGCCACCTCGAGCGCAGCGGCGAGCAGTTCGTGCACAGGGCGCAGCGCGCCATCGGCATCGGGCAGCCGCGCGCTGGTGCCGAACCGCGCGGCGCGGAACATCCCCTCCTCGACGAGCTCCGGTGCCACGTCGGCCGATCGCTGCTCGGCCGCGCTCCGGGCCAGGCAGTGCGTGAGCGCGACGATGGCGGCGGTGTCCTGCAGCGAGCCCTGCACGTCGAGCGCGCGGACCTCGACCGTCCCCAGGCGGGGGTGCGGGCGAAGCTTCCACCAGAACCACGTGTAGTCCGCGACGTCTGCGGCGCGGGCGAGACGGTCGGCCATCGCGCAGAAGTCATCGAAGTCGCGCAGAGCCCGCGGGGTGCCCGAGCGGGGCCAGGCCCGCAGGGTCACCTCGCGGGCGGAGGCCAGCCCGGTAGCGCGGCCGTGGCGAAACGGCGAGTTGGCGGCCAACGCCTGGAGCAGCGGCAGGTGGCCACGGAGGTGGTTGAAGGTCGGATCGCGGTGTCGGCATCGGGCATCCCGACGTGGACGTGCAGCCCGCCCACGGGGGTGATCACGGCGTCTCCGAGCAGGTCGCGGATGCGCTCGTAGCGATCCTTGTCGGTGATCGCGGCGTCGCCCTCGACCGCCGATGGGTGCGTCCCGGAGCCAAGCAGGCCTGCCCCGGTGGCCCGCAGGGCCTGTCGCATCGCGGCCAGCGCGTCGATCGCCTCGCCCGTTGCGGCGCAGACCTCGGTGATCAGCTCGACCTGACAGGCGTGCAGCTCGGGCGCGACCTCGCCGCGCACATCGGCGACGCGCTCAAGTACCGCCTCCGACGCGTTGGCCTGCCGCCCGGTCACCGGGTCGACCAGGAACAGCTCCTCCTCAACGCCGATCGAGAACGGCCGTCCCGAGCCGAACCGCGGTCCGGTCTCGGCGGGCTTAGTCACGAGCCGCAGCTACCCGGCGCCCGGGCAGGGAAACGCGGTTCAGCCCGCAGGCGGGCAGGGACCTGCCGTTCAGCCCGTGGGCTCGGGCGCAGGCTCGATCGCGGCGATGGGACGGCGGCAGACGCGGTGCAGCAGGATCAGCGTGCCCGCGTAGATGAGGCAGTCGCCGATGCTGAGGACGTTGGGCAACGGCCCCGGCCACGGGATGACGTCGCCGAACCACAGCAGATGGGGGTGGGCCAGCGGAGCGGAGTTCTCAAAGCCGGCATCCAGGTGGAGGCCGGCAAGGCGCTCGGCCGTCCTCGAGGCCGCCATCTGCCCGCCGTTGACGGTGATGACCAGGGCGTTGAGAAACGCGCCGAGGCCGATGATCTTGACCCCGGGCAGCCGCCGGTTGCACCACAGGAACACGCCGATGAGCGCGTAGGTGGCGATGTGGACGGTCTTGTGGAGCTCCGCGTGGCCGTCGCGGATGATGGTCGTGATCAACACCTGGATGGCCAGGGCCACGACCGGCACCCACGTGCCCCGCACGCGGATCGAGGCCAGACGGCCGAGGCGCCCGCCGGTCAGCGGCACCGACGCCAGGCACAGCAGGGCGAAGACGATGAGGATCATGCCGCCTGCCCGACCGCGCGCGCCGGCGACTCGGCGACGGTCCGCTCGAGGCCCGAGGTGCTGCGGAAGTCCAGCATCCACCGGGTGACGTCGGGCGCGGCCAGCGGATGGCTGATGGCGTAGCCCTGGGCGGCGTCGCAGCCCAGCGCCTCCAGCTCGGGCAGCATCGACCAGTCCTCGACCCCTTCGGCGACGGCACGCAGGCCGAGGTGATGGGCGAGGTCGATGGTGGAGTTGACGATGACCTTCTCGCTGGAGCCCGCCGACATGCGGCTGACGAACGAGCGGTCGATCTTGACCTCCGAGACGGGGAGGTCGGCCAGGTAGGCCAGCGACGAGTAGCCGGTGCCGAAGTCGTCGATGGAGATCTCGCAGCCGAGCGCCTCGAGCTCGCGCAGCACGGTGCGGGCAGTCACCGGATCGGACATCAGGGCGGTCTCGGTCACCTCGAGCTTGAGGCGCTGGGGCGCGACGCCGGTGCGGCGCAGCGCGGCCACGACCTGCTGGGTGAAGCTCTGGTCCACCAGCACCTGTGCGGAGATGTTGACCGCGACGGCGATGTCGAGGCCGATGGCGTGCCAGTCGGCGACCTGCAGCAGCGCGACCTCCATGACCCGCTGCGTCAGCGGCTTGATCAGGTTGGTGGCCTCGGCCATACGCACGAACGAGCTGGGCGGCAGGACGCCGAGGCGGGGGTGATCCCAGCGCACGAGCGCCTCCACCGCCATCACCTCGCGGGTGCGCAGGTCCAGCTCGGGCTGGTACCAGAGGACGATCTCCTCGCTGTCCACGGCGGTGCGCAGCTCGGCGGTCAGCGCCAGCTTGGCCGGGCTGTGGTGGTCGTGGCGCTCGTCGTAGAGCGCGACGTTGGAGCGGGTCTCCTTGGCGCGGTACATGGCGACGTCGGCCTTCTGCAGCAGCGTCTCGACGCCGTGGCCGTGCTCGGGGAACAGGGCGATTCCGACGCTGGCCTGGACGTCGACCACCATCTCCTCGAGCTCGAACGGGTCGCGCAGCGCGTCGGCGATCCGGTGGGCGAGGGCGATCGCGTCCTGACGATCGGCCGCGGGGCTGATGACCGCGAACTCATCGCCGCCGAGCCGGGCGATCTGGCCCTGGCCGCCGATCACGTCCTTGAAGCGCTGAGCCACCTGGACCAGCAGCAGGTCGCCGTAGCGGTGGCCGAGGGTGTCGTTGACCTCCTTGAAGCGATCGAGGTCCATGAGCAGGACCGCCGCGGGGACCTGCTCGTCCTGGATGGCGTCGGTGATGGTCTCGTGAAACGCCGTCCGGTTGGGCAGCGCCGTGAGGGAGTCATGCCGCGCGGCGTGCTCGTTGCGGGCGCTCTGGTGCACCGAGTTGTACATCGCCACCACCGGCGCCAGGCACAGCGGCACGATCGCGACGGTGTAGGCGGCGGCAGCGAGGACGATGGGCGAGACCAGCAGCACCACGCCACCGGTGATGACGACGAAGGACAGGTTGTTGCGGAAGTAGCTGACGATCGGCACGCCCTGGTACAGCGCGACCGCGGTGCCCACGAGCAAGGCGTTGACGAGGAAGAACGCGCCTGCGGCGACGAGCATCGCCGGCAGCTGATGGCTGGCGAACGGGTGCAGGACGCTCAGCCGCGGCGAGACCTCCATGGCGCGCATCGCCGCCCAGGCGGCGACCATCGACAGTGTGTACTGGCCGACGTTGAAGCGCACGCGCCACGCCGGCTTGCCCGAGTGGATGTCCTGAAGGATCGAGGCGACGCTCTGGGCGATCAGCGCCGGCCCGAGCCCGCCCACCAGGAGCATGGCCATCGCGAACGACGCCGACAGGGTCAGCTCCTCGTCGTCGCCGCGTCGCGGGATCTTGATCGGGAGCATCTCGCCGAGCACGACCCCGCCCGCCAGGACGGCGAAGGTGAAGGGTCCTCGACGATGTAGGACAGGTGAGCGGCGGGCAGCAGCAGCGCCATGGCAACGCAGCCGGCCACGAAGACCGCCTCGCACCAGACCCTCACTGTCGATAGCTGCCGCATGACACTCTCACCCCAGCAGAAGATCGTCGAACGCGCCTCCGCGAGCGGACCCGCGGAGGCGCGTCCGTCGCGTCCTAGCAGAACTTCAGGCCGGCCCCCGAGGCGATCGCGACGGTGGCGATGGCGGCGAGCGTGGTGCAGGCCTGGTAGATGCGGAACTTCTTCATGGTGGTTCCCTCCTTGGAAACAGTCCCTATCGGTTAGGGACCTGACCCGCTCTAGATCGGTGCACCGATCCGAAGTGTTGAGAGCTTTGGACAAATGTTGGAGGCGAGGGTCGGGCAACGTCCTCTGTGTTGTCGGCCGCAGAAGGGCGCATGCTTGAACGCAGACGCCAGCGCAGTTCGTGTTCGGCTACGGGTCGCTGGCCGCCCGGCCGGGGCCGGTTCCGACCCGAGAGCTAAAGGAGCACGGGTTCGTTGCCGATCTGGCCGGCTTGCGCCGGGCCTGGGGCGTGGCGATGGACAACCGCCGGGACCTGCCCGGCTACAAGTACTACACCGACGCGACGGCCGGCGCCCGGCTGTGTTCGTCGCCTACCTGGACCTGCTCGCCGCGCCCGAGGACCGAGGCGCGGTGGTCAACGGCGTCTGCCTGCCGGTCGACGACGCGATGCTTGAGCAGCTCGACCGCCGGGAGCGCAACTATGAGCGCACCGATGTCTCAGACCGGGTGGCGCGCGGGTGGCGCGCGGGTGTGGGCCTACATCGGGACGGCCGCGGCCCGCGAGCGGCTGGCCGAGGGCCGGCGCACCGGCACCGCGGTCATCGACGCCGGCTACGTCCGGACGGTGGAGGCCGGCTTCGCCGCGCTGGGCGACGACGAGCTCGCCTCAGTCCGCGCGTCGCTGGAGCCTGGCGACCTGCCCGTGGTCGAGCTCACGCGCCACGAGCTGCCCTAGGCGCAGGGGCACGGCGGTTTCACGCCCGAGGCCGGGAGCCGAGCCGGGGTGGCGGCCCAGGTAGTCTGGAAGGTCGCCCCACCCGCCAACCCGAGGAGTCAGAGCCGATGGATCGCAAGTGGTGGACGCTGATCGCCGTGTGCACCGGCACGTTCATGCTGCTGCTGGACGTGACGATCGTCAACGTCGCGCTGCCCTCGATCCAGCGGTCGCTGAATGCCAGCTTCTCCGACCTGCAGTGGGTGGTCGACGCCTACGCGCTGACGCTGGCCGCGCTGCTGCTCACCACCGGCTCGCTGGCCGACCTGTTCGGCCGTCGCCGGATGTTCGTGATCGGCCTGGTCATCTTCAGCCTCAGCTCGCTGCTCTCGGGTGTGGCCGCCGACCCGCTGCTGCTCAACCTGGCCCGCGGGGCCCAGGGGGTGGGCGGCGCCGCCATGTTCTCCACCTCGCTGGCCCTGCTGGGCAGCACGTTCCAGGGCCGCGAGCGTGGCACCGCGTTCGGGGTGTGGGGGGCCATCACCGGCCTGGCCGTGGCGGTCGGCCCCGTCGTCGGCGGCGCGCTGACCTCCGGGCTGTCGTGGCGGTGGATCTTCCTGGTCAACGTCCCCATCGGCGCCGCCGCAGTCGCGATGACCGCGCTAAGGTCGACGAGTCTCGCCAGCCCGGCGCCCGGCGCCCTGACCTGATCGGCGTGGTCACCTTCAGCGGCGCGCTCGGCGCCCTCATCTACGCGCTGATCAAGGGCAACAGCAAGGGGTGGGGCTCGACGGAGATCGTCGCCTGCCTGATCGGCTCCGCCGTCCTGATGATCGCGTTCGTGGTGGCCGAGATGGTGCAGGGCGACAACGCCATGTTCGACCTCAAGCTGTTTCGCAAGCCCACCTTCAACGGCGGCCTGATCGCCGCCTTCGCGCTGTCGGCGGGGTTGTTCGCGCTGTTCCTGTACCTCACGCTCTACATGCAGGACATCCTGCGGTTCTCGCCGCTCCAGAGCGGCCTGCGCTTTCTCGTGCTGTCGGGCGCGATCCTGCTCACCTCCACCGCGGCGGGCCGGGCGACCGCGACCGTGCCCATCCGGTTCCTCGTCGCCCCGGGGCTGGCCCTGGTCGGCGTCGGGCTCCTGCTCATGCGCGGGCTGACCGAGGGCTCGGGCTGGACGCACCTGATCCCGGGCTTCATCCTGGCCGGCGCCGGCGTGGGCCTGGTCAACCCGCCGCTGGCCTCCACGGCGATCGGGGTCGTCACGCCCGACCGCGCGGGCATGGCCAGCGGGATCAACTCCACCTTCCGCCAGATCGGCATCGCCACCGGGATCGCCGGACTGGGCTCGCTGTTCTCCCACACCGTGCGCACCCATGTGGTGTCGCTGCTGGTGGGCTCGCCGGTCGGTCCCGTCGCCGCGCACCGCCTGGCCGCGGACATCTCCCAGGGCAGCGGCGCCGCCGCCGGCCTGGGCTCGCTCCCGCGCCAGGCCCGTCCCGCGGCGATCCACGCGGTGCGAACCGCGTTCGTGACCGGGCTCAACGAGATCTTCCTGATCGGCGCGATCCTTTCGCTGGTCGCGGCCGTGCTCACCTTGCTGCTCATCCGCAGCCGTGACTTCGAGGCCTCGGCGGCGCGTTCCGGGCCGGCGCCGCAGCAGCCGCAGCCCGTGGGCGCGGGCGCCGGTGCGGATCAGCGCGGTCGAGTCGGGGGCGCCGCGGAGCGCGACGCCGGTCAGTTGCCGCGCACTCGCGCCAGCAGCCCGTTCTGAAGCGTGGGGTCTGACGCCGCCGGGTCGCCCGGGCGCTCAGTGCGGTGATAGAGGTAGCGGCCGGTCACCCGCGCGGCCGGCTCCTCTGACACCGCCAGCCACGCCTGGGTGTCGGCGCCCAGCGCCAGGTCGTCGGGCGCGCCGGCCCGCCCATCCGCGTGGCCACCCACCCCGGGGTCGACGGCATTGGACAGGACGTCGGGCCACTGGCGCGCGACCGCGAAGGCGAGCATCAGGTCAAAGAGCTTGGAGTCCGAGTAGGCCTGGACGCCATCCCATCGCCGGTAGACGCCACTGAAGGTCGTCAAGCGCCGGATCGCCGCTCGAGTGCATCCCGGAGGAGAGGTAGACGAGCCGATCCGGGCGGGTCATCAGCGCGGTGAGCAGATAGGGCGCGAGCACGTTGACCGCGAACAGGGCGGCCAGGCCGTCCTCGGTCTCGGAAGCGGCTCGACACCTGGTAGCCGAGTGCAGCGTTGTGGATGACCGCGTCAAAGCGCCCGCTGTCGTTCGCCTCCTCGGCCAGGGCGCGGGTCTGGGCGATGCTGGCCAGATCGGCGATGAGCACGCCGGCGGCGCCGTGGACGCCGTCGAGAGCCTCGCGGCCCCGCGCCTCGTGGCGGGCGTGGAGCACCACCTCGTGGCCCTCGCTCACCAGTTGCGCGGCGGCCAGCTTGCCCAGGCCATCGGCCGACCCTGTGACGAAGACCCGGCTCATCGGCTACGTGAACTGCGCGCGCAGTAGCGAGGCGAGCACGTCGGGCGCCACGTTGTGGGCCTGACCGTCCAGCTCGCGCCACTCCCCCTTCGGGTACGGCCTCGGCGATGGCACGGACCGAGGCGGCCGCCCACGGTGGGCTCAGGGTGCCCGTGGTGCCGAGCACGGGACAGGCGATCGCGCTGAGGCGCTCGGCGGGGACGACGCCCTCATTGAGCAGGCGCCGTCATAGGCGATGGTGTGGGCAAGGGCCAGCAGCGCAGGCCAGGCGGGCGACCCCTTATCTGCTCGATCATGGCGTCGGGCAGCCCGTTGCCCTGCATGAACCGCTCGACGGCCTCGTCGCGGCGCCCATCGGCGGCCAGGGCGGCGAGCTCGCTCGCGGTCCGGGCGGTGGTGGCGGCACCGCGCACGTAGGGCGGCTCGTGGATGCAGAGCCCGCGCATGGACATGCCCAACAGCGGCGGCCTCCAGGGACAGCGCCGCACCCGAGGACTGCGCCGAGGGCGAACGGCGCCTGGCCGGTTGCGGCCGCGATCGCGGCCAGGTCCTGCAGCTCGTCCTGGGGCGTCGAGCCATCGCGGTCGCCCGCTGTCGCCGCGGCCCCCGCCGGTCATAGCGATAGAGGGTGAAAGCCCCGTCCAGCAGTGGTGCCCAGCGGCGCGCCCGCCTCCCTGGTGCTGAGCGCGCCGTTGACGATCACCAGCGCCGGGCCCACTGCCCGAGCGCTCATAGGCGAGCGTCACGCCGTCGGCTGAGGTGACGGTGTCCATCACCATCACATTCTGAACACGCCGTAGCGGATGTCGTGAAGCGGGGCGTTGCCGGCCGCTGACAGGGCCAGGCCCAGGACGTCGCGGGTGTCGCGCGGGTCGATGACACCGTCGTCCCACAAGCGGGCGGTGGCGTAGTAGGGGTGGCCCTGGCGCTCGTACTGCTCGCGCAGCTCGGCGCCCGTCTCGGCTTGCCCGACCTCGCTCATGACGGTGGCCGCCTGCTCGCCGCCCATCACGCTGATCCGCGCGCCCGGCCACATCCACAGCAGCCGCGGCGAGTAGGCCCGCCCGCACATGCCGTAGTTGCCCGCGCCGAAGGAGCCGCCGACGATCACGGTGAGCTTCGGCACGCGGGCGGTGGAGACGGCGGTGACCATCTTGGCGCCGTGCTTGGCGATCCCGCCGGCCTCGTAGTCGCGCCCCA
>CAVXRR010000014.1:0-97475 GCA_963764125.1 uncultured Solirubrobacteraceae bacterium | reverse complement strand
CACGCTCCTCGTAATGGTCAAGCAGGTTGTCGACCGCGCCCAGGATGTCATCCGTCGGAGCGTCTGAACCGCTGGTGCTCGACCTCGGCGACCGCTAGGCGCAGCGTCTGCTCCAGCAGCCCGTCCTTGGAGCCAAAATGACGCAGCAGCGTCTGTTCGTCACCCCCGCGCTCTGCGCGATCGACTCCAACGACGCCCGCTCCCACGGCCCGGAAAGAAACGCCTCATCCGCCGCCGCGATCAGCGCAGCCGCGTCTGCTCCTCAGCCTGCGCGCGAGCGACCTTCGTGTAGGTGCGAGACGACTCGATATTCAAGTTACCGACGGTAACACGAACCCCGGGTCGAGTCAACGGGAGAGCGCAACGGGCGGACAGCGCACTCTTGATGTCATGTCGCCGGCCTCAATATGCGATCGAGGGCAGCCAGGCTCCGGACGGTTCGTTGTACAAGCCGATGGTCATCAGTGTTGATTGTTGGACGAGCTTGAGGCCGTGGGCCAGGCACCATCGCAGCAGCTCTGTGTTGCGTGTCGGAACGAGGATCCCGAGGCCCATGAACGCTTGTGCGGAGCCGATGAGAGCGATGAGGTGCTCATTGGTCTCGGCGACCGCATGCCAGCCGTATCCAAACCCGCTTGCGTAGCCGCAGATGCCTCCGGGGCGTTCCACGACATGTGCGGTTCCTGCAGCGAGCGCGTCGCGAAGCTCGCCGACTCGGTCGTGACCGTGGACGCGGGCGCACAGCTCATTGCAGGCGGCCAGGTCGTCTTCGCGCGCTGGGCGGACACCGAGCCCGGGGACGCTGAGCACCGGCGGGGTTCCCTGAATGACCGAGAGCGGCTCACGGACAACGAAGCCGAGCTTGGTGTAGAGCGCGAGGGAGCGGTAGTGGTACGCCGTCTGAACGAGCCTGACGCCGACGGCGCCACGATCGCGCTCGCGCTGTAGCACGGCCTCCATCAGGGCCCGGCCGACGCCGACGTCCTGTGCCGCAGGGTCAATGGTGACCGGTCCGATTCCGGCGATCACTGTCCGCTCGTCAACAAACGCGCTGCCGAGCACCTCTCCGCCGCGATCGGCGACGAGGCCGGCAAACCCGTCGTTGGCGAGCATCTGACCGACCATGAAGCGTGCGAACTCGCGTGAGGACGGCTCGATGGGGAGGTTGTGTCTCGTGGCGATCGACTCGAACGCGTCATAGAAGATCCGCCCGCAGTCCTCGGCGTCCTGCGGGGTCGCTTCGCGTACGGTCGGTCTGATCGCTGAGGGCTGAATTGCTTGAGCTTGTGCCGGCATCGCTTTGCTCCTGAGGTTGGTGTGCCGACGTCGACACTCGCACGCGGCCGCCCGGGCTCGCCATCCCGAATTCGCGGGGGTACCCTGGGCTGAAGCCGTCGACCCCGGGGAGAGGAGCACCACGAGCGGAAAGCGAGACATGTGGGCGCCGGAGCGGCTGCTCAGTGATCTCGAACGTCTCGCGCTTCATGCGCCGACGCGCGCGGAGTTCTTTGATGAGGCCGCGGTCCGGCTCAAGCGAGCCGTCCCGTTCGACGGCGCGTGCTGGCACACGCTCGACCCAGGATCAGACCTGATCACCCAGCACCGGCTCCAGGACATCCCTGACCGCTTCCCGATTCTCGCGAACAACGAGTACGCGGTTGAGGATGTCAACAAGTTCGAGCAGCTCGCCCACGCTGAGCGCAAAGCCGCGACGCTCACAGACGCGACCGCTGGTCACCCGGAGCGAAGCCCACGCTTTCGCGACCTACTGACACCCGCGGGCCTCGGTCCAGAGCTCCGCAGCGCGTTCGTCGCCGACGGCGCGACGTGGGGAGCGCTGATTCTCGTCCGCCGCGCTGGGCAACCCGAGTTTGAGGAACGCGACGTCGAACTGCTCTGTAACGCCTCCGCGCTGCTCGCACGTGCCGTCCGCCGTGGACTGATCACCGAGGGATGCGAAGCGGAGACCGTATTGCCCGACGCTCCCGGCGTCATCGAGCTCGATGCCCACGGCGGGCTGCTCCGCGCATCATCATCCGCCGAGCCCTTACTGGCCGAGCTCTCAGGCGCCACGGTCGAGGACGGCGTGCGCTCCTCTTCGATCCACGCCATCGCCAGCGCGACCAGAGCGACGATCGCGACCACCAGCAACGTGGGCACGGCGACCCTTCCGCGCTCGGTGGTCAAGACGCCAGCCGGTACGTGGCTCGTCCTCCACGGTGGTCTGCTCGGCGCACCACGCTCCGGGCGCGGTCGCGATCTTCATTCAGCGTGCCCACCCGACCCTCGTCGCTCCGCTCCTGCTCAAGGCCTACGGCCTCACCCCGCGCGAGCAGGATGTCACCCAACTGATCCTCCGAGGCGCGACCACGATCCAGGCCGCGGACCGGTTAACGATCTCGCCCCACACCATCAGCGATCACTTAAAGTCGATCTTCGACAAGACCGGCGCCCGTACCCGCGGAGAACTGTCAGCCAAGCTCTTCTTCGGCGAACACCTCCCCCGCATCAAAGAACGAGTCCCGCTTGGCGACGACGCCTCCTTCATCGACGCCCCCCGGCCACGCGGCCGCGAGACGGACCGGCTCTCCCTCCGCTCCGATCACGGGACCCCATACCCAGGTAACACACCACAGACCCGGATCTCGACCTCGAACACGCAACCGTGGCCGAGCAACTCGAGGCCTTCGAGCAACTCATCCAACGCAACCCGGTTGTGGTCGCGATCCTCGATCGCATATCCGTGGTGGGGCTCACGGATTGCTGGCTTGCGGCCGGCGCGCTGTTTCAGACGGTGTGGAACGTCCTCTCTGACCGTGATCCGGCGGCGGGAATCCTGGACTACGACCTCAACTACTTCGACGACACCGACCTCGGCTTTTTTTTCGAGAACGTCAGAGCGATCGCCCGCGCCGCAGAAGTGTTCAGCGGTGTCGAAGCGACGATCCAGGTCCGTAACGAAGCTCGGGTCCATCTCTGGTATGAGGCCAAATTCGGTGTCGCGTGCCCGCCGTACCGGAGCACGAGACACGCCATATCGACCTTTCCAAACTGCAGCTCGTGCATCGGGGTGCGCCGGACCGACGGCCGGCTTTCTGTGTTCGCGCCCTTCGGACTCGCGGACCTGTTCGCGATGCGGACGCATCCAAACCCCGTGCTGGCGCCGGCAGAGGTCTACGAGACGAAGACGAGCCGCTGGCTCAAGGAATGGCCGCGGCTCACCGTCCTGCCTTGGGCGACTGCACTCAACCGACGCGGCCGCTAGCAGCCGCGCGACTCGCGTGTCCATCAGGGAACGCTCGACGAGCATTGTCCGGGGACAGTTCGCTGGGCCTGAGGTTGGTCGAGCAGAAGGCGCTCGCCTGGACAATCGACTCGTGGCTGAGTCGGTGTGGCGCGGCGTCGAGGTTGAGGCAGCGGCCTGGATCGGTGGTCGCCTCTCACCATTTAATTCCGGTGTGGTCACGTCGGTGGTCCCGGGCGGCTTTGAGGCCTATGCGCGCGTGCTGCATCCACTCCACCCGCGAGCGCCCGGTCAGCAACCGGGTCGTCGGGTAGACGTCGCCTCGTGGAGCGGAGTTGAGCTGGTGCCGGGCGTCGATTTCCCCGACATCGCGCTGCCCGAGCGCGAGCCGAGCGGTGTGGAGCCGTGGCCGGGCCAGGTGCCGGAGGTCGGGACCCTGCACCCGGATGACGCGGATGTGCTCGCCGCGGCGCTGGCCGGGCACACGAGCACTCCAGAGCGTTGCTGGTTTTGCACGTGGGATGGCTGGGGGTCGGTCATCTTCGACGATGGCCCGAAGGTTCGCTGCCGGGACGGGACTACGCGCTCTTCGTTGGCCCACTCGCTGCCTGCGTCTCTGATGGGCGCGCAGGACGACCACGCCCCGAACCTGTGGTGGCCCGATGATCGCGCCTGGTGCGTTGCTACGGAGATCGATCTCGCCTGGACCTACGTCGGCGATCAGCGGCGCTGATCAGCGACGTGCTGGCCAATCCGCGCCTTGAGGCTCAGCCCGCCTCGCCTCACGACATGTTTCGCCGGCGGGCGCCGGAATGGCTCGTGCCGGCGATCAAGCCGCGACCAGCGAATTGCTCGACTCGGGCACGACCACGCTTGACACCTGGCGCGGAACCGTCCACGCGCAACTCGACTGCCGCACGGCCAGACCGACGGTGATCTGCGTATCCAGCGCAGACCATGCAACGGATTTGCAGGCGGCGGCGGAGCCTGATGAACGAGCATGATCCCGCTCGCCTGCGAGACAACGTGATGGGCGCCCTCACGTGGGCGGTCATCGAACTCCTGTGAGACCAGTAACGCAACCGGCTCGGAGACACCGCTGGCGACCTGGCCCGCCCAATTGAGGACGGCGCAACATCGGACGACGGGCCCGCGGCCATCTGAGCCCGCGGCTTCCGGCAGCGACGTGCGCCCGGACTATGGCCGGCGGTACGATCGACGCGGTGAAGCGCCTCGACGTGGAGTTCGCCTCAGAGCAGGACACGTGTGCAGCATGGCTCTATGTGCCCGATGGCAACGGGCCGTTTGCGGCGGTCGTGCTTGCGCACGGCTGGACGGGGGTGCGCGAGCAACGGCTTGACGCCTACGCTGTGCGCTTCGCCGACGTAGGGCTCGCAGCGCTGGTGTTCGACTATCGCCACTTCGGCGCCAGCTCCGGTCAACCGCGTCAGCTACTTGACATCAAGCGTCAGCTTGCCGATTGGGCGGCTGCCGTCGCCTTCGCCCGCTCACGGGCTGAGATCGACAGCGCGCGCATCGCGGTTTGGGGCACGTCGTTCTCCGGCGGTCACGTCGTGGAGACGGCGGCGCGCGACCCGCAGATCGCGGCTGTTGTCGCCCAGGCCCCCTTCACCGACGGCCTGCGGAACCTCCCCAGCCTCGGGTTGATGCTGGCCCTACGCCTGACCGCCGCGGGCCTGCGCGACCAGATTGGCGCTGCGCTCGGCAGGCCCCCGTACATGCTCCGAAGCGTCGGGCCGCCCGGATCCCTGGCCGTGATGACAACCCCCGATGCTGAGCCAGGTTTTCGCTCCATCGACCCTCCGGGCTCGACGTGGCGCAACGAGGCCGCCGCCCGGATCGCGCTGCGGGTGAGCAGCTACCGACCTGGTCGCCACAGCGACCGGATCGCCGCACCAATCCTCTTCGCGATCGCGGCGGACGACGCCATCACCCCTCCAGCCTTCGCGCGGGCCGCCGCGGCCCGCGCGAGGAACTCTGAGGTGCGAACCTACCCCGGCGGCCACTTCGACATCTACGTCGGGACCGAGTTTGAGCGCGCCGTCGCAGACCAAGTGGACTTCCTCAGCCGCCACCTGTTGCGTCGATAGTTCTCCCCGCCGTTCAATCGAGGATCCTGTCGCGAACAGATGCGCAGCCGCGCGACTCGGGAGCGACCGGTGAAGCTAAGCGTCCCGATTGTGCTGAGCGCGGGTCCGCGGGATTCCGACACCCCGAGACCAAGTGGCGCCTCCGACACCTGAAGCCTTGTTTGGGAACAGTTCCCGCGAGCGAGCGGCGGCATCGCGGAGTGGCTCTGAGTCGACTTGGACGCGGGTGAGGGCGATCCCCGCTGCCGGCCACTCACAGACGAACGACAGCGGACCGATCGGTGGGAGCGGCCACATCCAGAACCCCTGCTGCCATCGCCCGCCGCCGCCACCACCGCCCATTCCCCACAAGACGGGACCTTCAGGCTCCTCTCCAGAGGGCGTAAAACCGCCGAGATTGCTGGCTTTGCGGCCGTCAGCAAAGGCGACACCAAATCGCAGCATCTCCTCGTAGGTCGATTTTCGCCCAGGCCGGTGATAGATCCCATTCAACGACGGATCCAGGTCCGGACCAGCGCTCGGCGCCGCCAACACGTGCAGCTCGAAGTCAAGACCTGTCGGATACGCCGCACAGCGACCGATGTACACAGCGACTTGCTCGTTCTGTGCCAAGACGAGCTCGAGGGCCACCGCACCGGGCAGGACGCCGTAGGGCGGCCCCGTCCACGGAGGCGACGGCGGTTGGGGCTCAGGCTCCCGAGACGCAGGAGGCGGTGGGAAGAAGTCGTCGTCCACCCTTTCAAAACTACCGCCCGGACCGCAGCCTGGCCCGACCATGCCGACGCGGTGCAGCCGACGACCCGCGGCCGTCTCAGTTCCCAACCGCTATTGCGACTCGGTCCTTCGTTTAGATGTCAGCGCGTCCGCGGTACAGCGCCGGACGAGTCAGGATGCTCCGATGCTCGACGCTGCCGCTGGTGCGTCATCGTGTCCGTTGCGTTTGGCGTCATAGAGGGCATTGTCGGCACGCCGCATCAGCTGGTCGGGGGATTCCGGGGGCTCCCACGTCGCGAGCCCGATCGAGCAGGTGTAGGGGCTCGGCATCAGGGCCTGCAGCCGGCTGCTGAGGTCGGCAGCCTCGGCCTGGCGACACCCGGGCATCAGAACGGCGAACTCGTCTCCACCGATGCGGGCCAGGACATCGTCTGGGCGTCGGACATCGCTCCAGCTGCGCGCCACCGTGATGAGCAGCGAGTCTCCGCCCGGATGGCCGTGCGTGTCGTTGATCGCTTTGAACTTGTCGATGTCGACCACGGCGACGCTGACCGGCTCACCGGTGCGACGTGCGCGGGCCAGCCCACGGTCGAGCTCGGATTGCCACGCACGCCGGTTAGGGAGGCCAGTCAGCGCGTCGCTGTGAGCAAGCTCATCGAGCTCCCCAAGCAACCGATTTCGTTCGCGTTCCTGGCCACGGGTGTGAGTCACAAGTGCTTGGACCGTGGTACCGACGATCCCCGACAGGGTGACGAACAGGATTGCGGCTCGCCACGCGCTCGGAGGGTAGTCGGCGCCGCCGACGACGACCACCGGGACGATGAACACCAATGCCACTCCAACCAGCAGGCACCACAGCTGCCCACGCGTTCCACGAAGGCTCAGCCAGAAGACGGGCAGCAGCGCCATCGCCGTGACTCCAGACGGGCCTCCCGACGCGCGCAGGAGACTGACCACAATCAGATACCCCCAGGCCAGCCCGGGCGCTCCCCAGCGCGGAAGCGGCTTCCGGATGGCGCGGAACATAACCGCGCCGATCGCGACCGTGAGCGCCGCGGCCGCGATCAATGGGCCCAGACGCCAGTGAGCCGGTGGTAACCACAGCAGCGCGAATGGCAAGAACGCAGCCAGGCAGGACGGCAACAGAATCCGCCTCGGCCCGTCGGCAAACGCCGGCTGTCCTCGCATTCCTCATGTATCGGCACGACCAGTCCAAGCTGGAGCCACGACTTGCGTGCTTACGAAGATCCTGCGCGGGACATTTCACAAACTCGGCAAGTGATGTGGGAAGGCAAAAGCCCCGCATGAGCGAGGCTTTCTCAGCGCGCCCGGAGAGATTCGAACTCCCGACCTTCGGTTCGTAGACCGACGCTCTATCCAGCTGAGCTACGGGCGCGAGGCAGCCGAGTTTAGCCGTGGGCGAGCGAGCCGTCGGCCCCGTCGGTCAACGGCGTGTCGTAACGGGCGACGGTGAAGGCGATGATGGCGGGGACCTGGACGGCGTAGACGAGCAGCGAGAGCGTGAGGATGACGAGCGGGCCGCCCTTGAGGTGGTTGCGCAGGAATGCGTACTCGATCAGGGCCGCGGTGAAGAGGTAGGCGGCCAGCGCCCACTTGCCCACCTGGAAGAAGCGATCCCAGGCGAAGCCGGGGACGCGCCTGAGCAGGGCCATGTTGACGACCACCAGCGTGGCCGAGGCGATGAGCAGGGCGGTCGGCAGCCCCAGCGCCACGTGCTGGGGGATATGGGCGGAGAGGTAGATGCCCCCGATCACGATCAGCGCGAGGGAGAACATCCCCACCTCGGTGAACGGCGGGAACCGCGTCGGTCATCCCGAGGCCAGCTTGGTCATGATCACCAGGGTCGCCACCTGCATCGCGCCAGGATGCCGGCGCTGTAGATGAAGCGCTTCATGAGCCGCTCGATGACCGCGGGGTTGGGCCGGGGCTTCTTGAGCTCGAAGAGGACGGCGATGTTGGCCGGCTCCAGCAGGCCCAGGGCCAGGATGGCCATCACGCCGACGACGATCATGCTCGCGACCACCCAGCCGTGGAGCGGATGGGTGGTGAGGTTGGTGCCCAGGAGCGAGGAGAGCTGCCAGCCGGCGGCCAGCGTGGCCGTCACGACCGTCGGCATGATCAGCACCATCTTGGGCATCAGCTTGGTGGTGAACTCGATGCGGGCCGGGATCGACATCCTGCCATGATCGGCCCCAGCACGAGGCCCAGGAACAGGTCGATGATCGTCCAGGCGGCGCCGCCGGCGACGTGGAAGAACTCCAGCGGCCACAGCTTGTTGGACGCGATGGCCGCGATCAACAGCCACCTGATCACCGCGACGATGGGCAGTCCCTTGAGCGGGACGATCTCGAAGTCAAGCGGCCCGGCAGGCCCGACGGGCCCGGCGTCTCCGTCTCGGGCGCGACTGCGGGCGGCGCGGCGATCTCAGCCATGCGCGCATCCTACGGACGAGGCCCCCGGATACCAGGCACTTCGACTCACGCCGACCGGGTGGACTCCGCCACCGAGCCGGACAGGTCTGAGGCCGCATCGCCCCGGGGTGCGAAATCGAGCGGAGGGGGCGGGATTCGAACCCGCGGTCCGCTTGCACGGACTCTGGTTTTCAAGACCAGCGCATTCGACCACTCTGCCACCCCTCCACGTCCGGCGGCGGGTCTCAGCCCTGCATGGTGCCATGCGCACGCCGCGTGCGCGAAGGTTTTCGCGAACCTCGTTTACACTCCGCGTTTTCGCTTGGGAGAGGTGGCCGAGTGGCTGAAGGCACTCGCCTGCTAAGCGAGTATGGGGAGAAATCTCTATCGCGGGTTCGAATCCCGCCCTCTCCGTTTTCGCTGTAAACGCCCGTGGGAGGCCCTGGATGAGCGTGCTGGACAGCTTCCGCCTGGATGGCAAGGTGGCGATCGTGACCGGCGCCTCGTCGGGACTGGGCGTCGCCTTCGCGCAGGGCCTGGCGCAGGCGGGCGCGGATGTCGCGATCTGCGCCCGGCGCGCTGACGGCTCGAGCGCACCAAGGCCACCGTGGAGGAGGCCGGGCGCCGCTGCGTCGCCATCGAGGCCGACGTCTCCAGCGTCGAGGACTGCGACGCGCGTCGTCGAGCGCACGATGAGCGAGCTCGGGCGTGTCGACGTGCTCGTCAACAACGCCGGCATCGGCACCGCGGTGCCGGCCACGCGCGAGGACCCCGCCGAGTTCCGCAAGGTCATCGACATCAACCTCATGGGCGTCCTACTGGATGGCGCAGGCCTGCGCCCGGGCGATGACCGGCGGCGGCAGCATCGTCAACATCGGCAGCGTCCTGGGCTCGACGACAGCGGGACTGCCGCAGGCCGCCTACGCGTCCAGCAAGGCGGCGATCATCGGCCTACCCGCGACCTCGCCCAGCAGTGGACCGGGCGCAAGGGCATCCGGGTCAACGCGCTGGCGCCCGGGTTCTTCCCGTCGGAGATGACCGAGCAGTACCCCGACGGCTACCTCGAGCAGATGATGTTCCGGGTCCCCGCCGGACGCGCTGGGCGACCCGAGGAGCTGGTGTCCGCGCTGCTGTTCCTGGCCAGCGACGCGGCGTCCTACGTGACCGGCATCGTTCTGCCCGTCGACGGCGGGCTGCTGACCAGCTGATCGCGCGCCCGCCCGCGGCATTCGCGGCATTCGCGGCATCCGCGGCATCCGCGGCCGCCGCGGCACCGGCTCCCGCCGCGGCACCGGCATGCGCACCGGCCGCGCGACCCATCCGGCCGCGCGGCCAGCTCGCGCGAGCGTGCCTACTTCTTGAGGACGCGATCGTGCGCTCCATGCCGAGCGCGGTGTGCTCGCGCCCGTCCTGCGTGGACATGAAGCAGGCCAGCACGTAGATGCCGGGCTTGAGCGTTGAGCACCTGCTGGTGCATCCCGCCCGGGCCGACGGTGCCCATCAGCTGGAGCGGCGCCCCCGTGACGAGCTTTGATGGCCTTGTTGTCCTTGCCGGCCAGGAAGTCGGCGGTGACCGCTTGGGCGGCCGCCCTGTTCTTGACCGGGAGGGCGATGACCATGTGGTACAGGTAGCCGCCGTTCTCAAAGCGGACCAGCTGGCCGTCATGGAGCTTGCTGGGTCCCGTGAACCGGAACTCCTCCGCCGTGACCGTCGCCTTCGGCTTGGCCAGGGTGGCCGGGGCCGTATTGGCGGTCACCGTGAAGTTCACGTGCGGCCACTTGGTGGGGTTGTTCGACTCGGTGTCGAGGGCGACATAATCGCCGGGCGTCAGCACCGTCTGGACGTTGCTGGTGCCCTTCGGAGCCATCGGGTTGGCCACGATCGAGGCCAGACCGTCCAGCGCGTTGGGATCGCCGTGGTGTGAGATGGCGGCGCCGAATGCCTGCGCGAAGGTGACGCCGGGATCGAGCCGCACGAGCGTCGGCGAGCCGACGGCTTCGCCGGACACGGTGGAGACGACGTTGACGGCGCCGGCGGCGACCGAGCTGGTCGCCGTGATCGACTTGCCGTTCATCGTGAGCGCCAGGGTCGGCAGAGTCCCCGCCGCCGTGGCCGTTGCCCCGCTGATCGCTGCGATCGCAACGACGACCATCCCCGCGGTCAGGGCAGTGATGCGCTTCAAGAGGTTCCCCCTTGTAGTGGATGTTGGTTCGCCCGGCCCCGCGCGAACTGAGATGTGCGCTCTCAGCCCGCGCCCCGCGCGAACCCTATCCGCTTGTTACAGCTTTGTGAAGCTCTAGTTAGCTTTAGAGGAGCTCGGCCGGGCTTAGCTCTTCTTGCCCGGCGCGGTGCCGAACACGTGGTCCCAGAACGGGGCGCTGACGCCGTAGCCGCGCTCGTGGTTCTGGAAGTGGTGGCGCATGTGCAGCTCGCGCAGCCGCCGGCCCAGCGGCGTCTTGGGCCGGTGATGGTGCACGTGGTAGTGCAGCATGTCGTAGCCCAGGTAGCCGCCCAGGAAGCCGGCCCCGAAGGGCAGGAACGTCGGGCTGCCGAGCACGAGGTAGAAGCCGTAGACGAACAGCGCCGCCAGCGGGACGCTCAGCGACGGCGGCATCACCAGCCGCATCGGGTCGTTGGGATGGTCGTGGTGCACGCCGTGGATGATCCAGTGCAGCCGCGCGCCGATTCCCTCTCGGGCTCGAAGTGGAAGACGATCCGGTGCAGCCAGTACTCGGTCAGCGTCCAGAACACGTAGCCGCCGAGCAGCCACAGCGCGGTGAGCGCGCCGGCGCCGCGGACGAAGCCCTCGACCAGCAGGAACGTGATCACCGGCACGAACAGGATCGGCGGAACCGCCGGGTGCACGCGCGAGAGCTTGTCCAGCAGGTCGGAGTCGAACATGCGCGGCGAGGCGCGCAGCACGTCGCTCGCGGCTCAGGCCCTTCAGTTCGTCGGCGCCGTGGCTGGCCATTAGGGTCCCCATATTACCGGGCCGCTCTGGGTATCTGTGATCTCGTCACACCGCGGACAGCGCGCCGGCCGCGGGCGCAGCCGGCCGTGCCGCGCCGCAGCGTCCGCGTCGGCGGGCATCGCCAGCACGACGTGGCGCAGCGACAGGGCGATGAATCCCGCTTCTCGACGCGCGGCGTCGCCCTCGAGGGTGGTCACCTCGACGTCGGTGAGCGCCAGGAAGTCCCGCTCGGACGCGTTGAGATAGTCGGTCAGGCGGCTGCGATAGCCGTCGGCGGGCAGCCTCAGCATGCCGCTGATCCGGTGGCGGTCGGTCTCGACGATGATCCGCTCGTCGCGTTGCTCCACGCGCGGGCACGATAGCGGCCCGATGGGCCGCGGGTGGCATGCTCTGGACCGATGGCCAAGCGACCGCAAGGCGCGCTGGTGGCAGCGTGCGCCGCGCCCAGAACCGCAAGCCCGCCACCTACCGCTGCCCGCTGTGCGGCCGCATGCTGCCCGCGCTCAGCGAGCACATGCTGATCGTCCCCGAGGGCGACCCGGCCGGCCGCCGCCACGCCCACAGCGCGTGCGTGCTCACGGCCGCGCAAGGCCGGGCGGCTGCCCACCCGCGACGAGTGGCTGCGCCACCCAGCCCCGCCGCCGCGCCCGCGCCGGGGCCGCTGGCGCGCCTGCGCGCCGCCCTCGCGCGCCCGCGGCGCGGCGCGATCGGTAGGGTCCGCGCATGGCGCGCGACCTGCGACTCGGCCTGAACCTCGGCTACTGGGCCGGCGGGCCGCCGCCGGGCGCCGCCGAGGCCATCCAGGAGGCCGACCGGCTGGGCTTTGACTCGGTCTGGACCGCCGAGGCCTACGGCTCCGACGCGCTGATGCCGCTGGCCTGGTGGGGCGCGGCCACCGACGCAGATCAAGCTCGGCACCGCGATCGTGCAGATCTCCGCGCGCACCCCGGCGGCGACGGCGATGGCGGCGATGACGCTCGACCACCTCAGCGGCGGCCGTGTGATCCTGGGCCTGGGGGTGTCGGGCCCCCAGGTCGTGGAGGGCTGGTACGGCCAGCCGTTCGCCAAGCCGCTGGCGCGCATGCGCGAGTACATCGGGATCCTGCGCGACATCTGGGCCCGCGCAGGGCCCGGTGACCAGCGACGGTCCCCATTATCCGCTGCCGCTTCCCGGGACGGGCACCGGCCTGGGCAAGCCGCTGAAGGCCAGCGTGCACCCGCTGCGGTCAGACATCCCCATCTACCTCGCCGCCGAGGGACCGAAGAACATCGCCATGGCCGGCGAGCTGTGCGACGGCTGGCTGGCGCTCTTCTACTCGCCCTACCACGACGACTTCTACCGTGACGCGCTGGACGAGGGCTGGGCCGCCCCGGCGCCCATCGCACCGCCGAGGAGTTCGAGGTGGCGGCCACCGTGCCGCTGATCATCACCGACGACGTCGAGGCCGCGGCCGACGCGCTGCGCCCGATGTACGCCCTGTACTTCGGCGGGATGGGCGCCCGCGGCACCAACTTCCACGCCAACGTGGCCATCCGGATGGGCTACGAGGCCGAGGTGGCGAAGATCCAGGAGCTGTACCTCGGCGGCCACAAGGAGGAGGCGGCGGCCGCCGTCCCCACCCGGCTGCTCGAGCAACTCACGCTGATCGGCCCGGCGAAAGATCCGCCACGACCTCGAGGCGTGGCGCGACTCGATCGTGACCACGCTGCTGGTCGGCGGCGATCCGGCGACGTTGCGGACCGTCGCCGAGCTCGTGCTGGGCTAGTGTCTCGCCCTCAGCGCTCGAGGTAGCCCGGCGTCCAGGCGACGGTCGGCCTCGAGGATCTGGTGGGCCTTGAGCCCGAGGCTGAGCCGCTCGCGGCCGTCGGACTCGTACGGCGACAGGCCCGACACCTCCTGCACGCGCGACAGGCGGTAGCCGACGGTGTGGCGGTGCAGCGCCATCGCCTCGGCGGTCTCGGTGGTCGAGCCGTCATGGGCCAGGAAGGCCTGCAGCGTGGCCAGCAGCTCGGTGTCATGGCGCGCGTCGTAGTCGGCCAGCGGCGAGACGGTCCTGTCGCGCAGCTGCTCGAGCTCGGCGCGATCACGCAGCAGTACGCCGATGAGCAGTCGGTAGGTCTCGTCCTGGCCGCTCGCCGGGCGAGTCCTCGGCCGCCGCCCAGCTCGGCCAGCAGCTCGGCCTCGCGGATCGCCTCGTGCAGCTGCGCGGGATCGCGCCGCGGCGCCGAGATGGCGACCGCCATGCCCCGCCCGCGCAACGTCGCGGCGAGCCCGGCGAGTCTCGTCCACGGCGGCCACCGGGCCCAGGCGACGCACCGCCCGGGACGCAGCCACGCCACCAGGCCGCCATGGCGCCATGACGCCAGCGGCGCCATGAACGCCAGCGGCGCCTCGGACGCCATCGCGCTCAGGCCCGCGCCGTTCGCCGCTCCCCGCGGGCGCTGATCGCCACGCGCGCCCGTCGACAGGTCGACCCCCAGCCGCCGTGCCCGCGCCAGCATGCCGGCAACGTCGTCCGGGGTCCCGCCGCCAGCTCGGCGAGCGAGCGCCTCGCTCGACGTCGGCGCCCGGGTGCCTCCCGGATGAGCGCGGTCACCGAGGCGGCCGCGGCGGCCGCCTCCAGCCACGCGCGCCGCTCCGCCGAGGCGCTCCCCGCGCCCGGCGGCGACGATCCCGACCACCTGCTCACCGATGCGCACGAGCACCGCTTCGGCGATCGACGGCCGGTGCGGATCGTCTCGGTCCGGTACCGGCGACCGCGGCCGCATGGGCGGCGATCGTGGCCGCCGCGCTCGTCGGTGAGCGAGCCCGGCGGCGATACCACCGGCGCTCCGTGCGCGGGGATGGCGATCGCCACCGGGCGCCCAGCGCCTCCGCGACGCTCGCCGCGACGCTCTCGAGGTCGTCACCGGCGACGGCGCCGGCGACCAGCGTCAGCGGCGTGGACCGGGGAGCGGACGTATCCGCTCCCCGGTCCGGCACCGATTGTCGGCCGCATCAAGCGCTCGGGCGCGCTGCATGCTCGCGGCGCACGGCGGCCTGACCCATCGCCGAACGTTGCGCTCATAGGCGGCGGTCGGCGTGCTCGCGTGACCGGCTCCGCTGGCCACGCCCGGGCACCCCGTTCGGGTACCCCAGCGATGGGATGTCCGACGGGTACACCTCGTGGCCGTGCTCGGCCGTGTCGCCGATCTCCATGTTCTCCTCCGACATCCGCAACGGGATGAAGAGCCCGACGAACTTGAGCAGGAGGAACGTGGCCGGCCGCCGACCAGCAGATCACGAACAGCGCGGCCAGGAACTGCCATTTGATCAGGGTCAGTTGCCGTGGATCAGACCCGGCTGTGCGGCGATGCTCGGCGTCTTGCCGACGCCCGGATAGACCGTCATGTTCGGGTCGGCGAACACGCCGGTGAGCAGACCGCCGGCGAGTCCGGCGAACCCGTGGGTGTAGATCACGCCCAGCGTGTCGTCGACGTTGCGGAACGGCCGCAGGCGGCTCAGGTAGTTGAGCGCGAAGTACACCAGCGTCGAGGCGATGACCGCCGATGCAGATCGCCCCCCACCCGTTCACGTAGCCCGCCGCGGGCGTGATCGCCACCAGGCCGACGATCATGCCGTTGACCCCGGAGATCAGACCCGGCTTGCGGCCGGTCATGTAGTCCCAGGCGACCCACACCAGGAACGCGACCGCCGTGCACAGGTTGGTGTTCATGACGGCGGCCGACGCCGAGGCGCCCGCGAAGTACGGGTCCCCACCGTTGAAGCCGTTCCAGCCCAGCCACAGCAACCCCGCCCCGACCGCGACCATGGCCACGTTGTTGGGGGCGTCGATCTCTCGATCACGTTGCAAGCGTGGCCCGATCACCGCCGCGGCGACGAAGCCCGACACGCCCGCGGAGAGGTGGATCACGTACCCGCCGGAGTAGTCGACCGCGCCGTGCTGGGCGAAGAAGCCGCCGCCCCAGATGCAGAACGCATCCACGGTGTAGACGATCGAGCTCCACAGGGCCACGAACGGGATCCACGCCTTGAAGTTGATCCGGCCCAGCACCGAGCCGAGCATGAGGATCGGCGTGATCCCCGCGAACACGAATTGGAAGTAGGCCAATGTCGCCTGCGGGAACCGGAAGCTCGGACCCGTTGTCGCCAACGGGATCGCGGCTTGGCCCTGTTCGGCCTTGTGGCCGAGGATCTCGCCCGGGATGCCGATGAAGTTCCCGAAGAACCCATGGCCGCTGATGCCGTGCCACGGGGTGCCGAAGCCCATCTTGAAAGCCCACAACACCCACACGACGAGCACGACGGCAAAGGCGGCGAACGTCAGCATCATGCTGTTGATCGACCACCGCTTCTGCATGACGCCGCCATAGAGCACGACGAGGCCGGGGACGCTCATCAGACCGACCAGCGTCGCCGCGGTCATCTGCCAAGCGTTGTCTCCGGGGCTAAGCCATGTTGGATATGGCAGCCACATGTATCTAGATCTCCTTGTCCAGGGGACGGGGATGTGCACGGTGGAAGCCGCCACTGCCCCGCAGCGGCAGGCCGGATGGCCCGATGGCAACCATTGCGGCAGTTTCCACCGGCGCGAACGCCCCACCCATGGCCTCGCGTCCAGCAAACCAGGCCCCCTCCTGGACATAGGGATAAACGCACCCCGCTATCACCGGGAAACGGCCCCCGTGGTGGCCTCCCCGCGGCCGACGAAGGCCGCCGGCGCCGCCTCGCCCAAGGCGTCGACGGCGCGTCAGAACGACAGCGACGCGCTGCGTGGCAGCACGATGACCGACCCGCGGGCCGAGTCAAGCTGCGCGCGCGTGGAGCCGCCCAGCGAGATCTTGCCCTCCGGGCCGTTGGCCTGGGAGTCGACGAGGATCAGGTCGGCGTTGCCGCCGGGCTGAAGGATCTGAGCTCCCAGCGCCTGCGCCAGCGCCTCCGCGGTTGCGTGGGCGGCCCCGTTGGAGCCGCCGGCCACCGAGATCGTCTGGATCTGCTCGTCCCCCCGGGTCCGCAGCCCCGCCGCGGCGACACCGATCGCCACCGGGCTGCCCTCGAGCAGGCCCTGCGCGGAGCCGCCGGGCTCGACCCGGCCCGGCGGGGTGCGGTAGTCCGATCCGAACAGGATGAGCTTGGCGTTCTCAGATTCCGCCAGCTTGGCCAGCCCCGCGCTCGTGGACGGGTCGATGACCACGTGGCGCTCGATCTCCGGCGCCTCGAGCCACACCGCCCCCTGCTCCAGCCGGCGGTCGGCATCATAGGCGCCGATCTCCTCACGCCGGGGGTCGTACTCCCGCGAGTGGCGGACGTAGGCCAGCGACAGCTGGGCGCCGCCCACCGCCAGCATCCGGCCGAGCGCCAGCGCGTCGTCGTCGTTGGTGGTTCCGTCATAGGAGACGATGACCGGGGTCGCCATTGCGATCGGGAATCCTGGGCCACCGGACGCCCGGCGACATTGGCCACGTGGACAGTGATCTGGACGCGGTGCTATCCACAGCGGTGATATGGCGCTCGCGCACGACCTGCTCCAGTTCCATCTCGGAGCGGTGGCGCATCATCATGTCGAAGGCCCGGCGGTTGACTACTACGGCCTGGCCGCGGCGGCGGCCGCGACCTGGATCGGCGTCCCGGGACCGGGGGAGCCGGTGCTCATCGCCGCCGGCGTGCTCGCCGCCAAGCACAAGCTCGACCTCACCACGGTGCTCCTCGTCGCCTGGGCGGCGGCCACCGCCGGCGGGATCATCGGGTGGGCCATCGGCCTCAAGGCCGGCCGGGGACTGCTGACGGCGCGAGGGCCCCTGCACGCCCTGCGGCTGCGGGCCGTCGCGCGCGGCGAGAGGATCTTCGAGCGCTACGCGGTCATCGCGGTGCTGCTGACGCCGTCCTGGATCGCGGGCATCCACCGGGTGCGCTCATCGGTCTACCAGCCCACGAACGCCGCTGCGGCCGCGGTGTGGGCGGGCGCGATCGGGGTGGGCAGCTACCTGGCGGGCCCGGCCGTCCTCGACGTCGTCAACGACTACGGCACCGGCACGGCGGTGATCGTCGCCGTCGTCATCGTCGCCGGGTTGGGAGTGGAGCTCGCCCGTCGCCACCGGCTGCGCGGCCGCCCACAGCGCTAGGCCCGACCCAGAGCTCTCAGAGCTGGGTCTGGGACCAGTTGATGCTGACGATCGGCGGCGCCGGCTCCCCGATCTGCAGCTGGATGTCCTCGTGGGGGAGCAGCGGGATGTCCCGCGGGTTCTTCTTCCACGGCTTGCCGTTGACGATCGCCGTCAGCGGACCGCTCAGGGTGCCCACCTGCGTCTTGTTCAGCGGCTGATGCCACTCGTCGAAGAAGTTGCCCAGCGAGTAGATCGCCTTGCTCGGCGACTCGATGTGGATCACGCCGTCGGTGGTGTGGGTGTGCAGCCAGTAGATGCACGTGCCGCCGCTGGCGATCGGTCCCTGGTTGGTGTTGACCGCGTGCGAACCCGGGATGCCAACGCCGGCGGGCAGCGTGTAGGGCTGGCCGTTCTTGAACACCGCCAGGTGGGCGTGGATGTGGTAGACGAGCTGCTCGGTGGGCCCGCAGGTGATGCCGTCCACCTTGCCGGTGCCGGTGGTGCTCGCCGGGGCCACATCCGGGCCGGTCTGCAGCGGAACGCCCTCAAAGCCGATCGTCGGCTGGGAGGCGGCTGCCGTCCCCGAGCTGGACGACGTGGCTCCCGACGTTCCGGTGCCGGCCGTGCTGGAGGCCGCGGTGCTCGCACCGGAGCTGGAGGTCGAGTTCGAGGAGCCGCAGGCGGCAACGGCCAGGGCGCAGACAAGCGCTGTCGCGACGGGGATCAGGCGGCGCATCGAATCCGCAAAGGTAGCTGGATACGGCCCGCAAAGCGTTGGTAGCGTGTGCGGCCATGTCCGACGAGTCCGCATCCGCCGGCCTGCCGATGACCACCGGCCTGGAGATTCCGGGCCTGACCGTCGTGGAGAGCCTCGGCGTGGTCTACGGCCTGGTCGTCCGCAGCATGGGCTTCACCGGGAGCGTGGTGTCGTCCTTCAAGGCGCTGCGGCGCGGCGAGATCAGCGAGTACACGCAGCTGCTGGAGGACTCGCGGCGCCACGCCATCGACCGCATGGTCGACAACGCGCGGCTGATGGGCGCCGACGCCATCATCGCCGTGCGCTTTGACTCCTCGGAGATCGGCCAGCAGTTCACCGAGATCGTGTCCTACGGGACCGCGGTCAAGGTGGGTCCCTCCTCCTAGCCGCGCGGGCACGTGAGGCTCGGCGACGGCGATCGGGAGCAGCTGTTCGAGCGGCTCAGCCGCCACCATGCCGCGGGCCATCTCGACCTCGAGGACCTCGAGCGCCGGGTGGCCGTGGTGGCGGGCGCCACGACCCGGGAGGAGGCGGCGGTCGTGCTGACCGACCTGCCGGCGCTGCCCGGCGATCAGGCCGGTCCCAGTCGTGAGCGTCCTCGCTGGGGGCGCGGTCACGGCGACGCCGATGCCCCGCACGCGAGCTGGCGCCCGACGAGCGAGCGCTTCCGCGATCCACGCACCAACCAGGTCATGCGCGTCTGGGAGGACGCCGGCGGCGGTCGTCATTACGTGCCTGACGGCGAGCAGCCCTGAGCGAACGCCGCCCCCCGGCTACCGGCTGGGGGCGACGTCCACATCACGGCCGGTGTCAGCGGCGGCTGCCGCCTCCGCCGAAGAGCGAGAGGAAGAACAGGAAGACGTTGAAGATGTCCAGGAAGATCGACGCCGCGATCGGCACCGCCCCGGACATCGTCGTGCGGCGCAGGCGGTTGAAGTCGAACACCGTCAGGCCGCCGAACACGAGCAGTCCGCCGACCGCGTAGATGACGTTGGCGCCGGGGATGGCCACGAACAGCGTGACGAGCCCGAACAGGATCAGGACGATGAGCCCCCCGAACAGCGCGCGGTACCAGCTCGACAGGTCACGCCGGGTGGCATAGCCCGCCGCGCCGAGGCCACCGGTGAACAGCGCCGTGGCGCCCGCCGCCTGGTAGACCGCTCCCGGGTCTGCCTTGGCGTAGGCCGCCAGCACCGGCCCCAGCGCCAAGCCGAAGCACAGCCCCACGCCGAACAGGAGCCCGATCGCCAGCTGCTCGCGGCCCTTTGCGGCTGCGTACTGGAGCCCGAAAAGGCAGGCGAAGGCGACCAGGAAAAAGAGGATGCCGGTACCGCCCGGCTGGTTGTGGGTGATGTAGGCGCCGAGCGCCAAGCAACCAAAGGTGAGGGCCACGAGGCCCATCACCTGACCGAAGACGCCACGCGTCTGGTCCTGAGTGAGCGCGCGGTCGCGAAGCGCGTATTGACGAGTGAAGGACATGGTGCTCAGGATAGGTCATGTCCTGGGCGTTACCAGCGGTTTCATAGAGACTTCATAAACGGCGGCGCGCCCTGCGATCCCGAATCGTGATACTGGAGAACGTGTCCCATGTCACCGTCGCGTCACCCCCCGACGAGCCGGTCCCGGCACGGCCCCCGGTTCCACGCTCGTCATGGACGCGGTTGGCGGCGTGCACCGCTGCCGCCGCGCTTCTCCAGCTCGACGGCACCCTGATCACCGTGGCGCTGCCGACGGTGGCCCACGGCCTTCACGTCAGGGCCAGCACCACCTCGGCCGTGCTGAGTGCCTACTTCGGCGCCTACGCGCTGATGCTGATCCCCGGCGGCGAGCTCGTCGACCGCTTCGGCGCCCGGCGCCTGGCCCTGAGCGGCCTGGCCGTGTTCGCCGTCGGCGCGCTGGCCGGGGCCCTGGCGCAGAGCTTTGACGCGCTCCTGGTGGCCCGCGTCATCCAGGGGGCGGGCGCCGGCCTGGTCAGCCCGGCGGCGCTGGCCGGTGCGGTCTCGGGCTTCCCGCCGGAGCGGCGCGGCAGCGCCCTCGGGATCTGGGGGGCGAGCGCGGGCATGTCCAACCTGGCCGGCCCGCTGCTGGGCGGCCTGCTGACCGTCGCCTTCGGCTGGCGCGCCAACTGGTGGGCCCTGCTGCCCCTGACCGCCGCTGCGGCGATCGCCATCGCCCGGCTGCTGCCGGCGCTCGCCCACGTCGAGGACGACGGCGGCAACCCGGCGCTCAACCGGATCGTGCTGGCGGCGACGCTGGTGGCGGCGCTCACCTTCGCGGTGATGATCGGAGCCTTCTACGTCGCCGAGCAGTATCTCCAGCGGGTGGCGGGCTTCTCCGCGCTGGGGGCCTCCAGCGCGCTCGTCCTCGTCGCCCTGCTCGTCGGCGCGGCGGCTCCGCTCGCCGGCAAGCTGGTCGACCGCTATGGCGAGAGGCTGCCGGCGCTCATCGGCTTCCTGGCGGCGGGCATCGGCCTGGCCCTGCTCGGGATCCCGGGCTTGACCCTTGACGGCGCGGTCACGGTGCTGCCGCTGATCCCGGTGGGGCTGGGACTGGGGATGCTGTTCGTGCCGACCAGCCGGGCCGCGCTCAACGCCAGCCCGGAGGCCTCGCACGGCCGCACCTCGGCGCTGCTCTCGGTCGGCCGTCTCGTGGGGGCGGCCGTCGGCGCGGGCCTGGCCGGCATCGCCCTGGAGGGAACGCTGACCGCGACGACCGTGCACCACACGCTCCTGCTGGGGGCGCTGGTCTGCCTCGTCGTCGGCATCCCCGCGTCGCTGTACCTCTCCGGTGGTGGCAGCCCGGCGCCCGGGCTGGCCAGCGGCTAGCCGGACCGCTTGGACCGGTAGGTCCGCACCTTCTCGCGGTTCCCGCACACCGCCATGTCGCACCAGCGTCCGGAGCGGTTGCGGCTGGAGTCATAGAACGCCCACAGGCAGTCATCGGCGAGGCACGCCTTCACGCGCGCCCAGCTGCCGTCCATCGCGGCGTGGGTCACCGGGACCAGGAGCGCGGCCAGGACACCGGGATAGCCGTCGGCTCGCGGGGCGATGTCGATCGCGCCGCCGGCGCCGAAACGCACCGAGAGCTGCCCGCGCTCGGCCACGTCCTCCAGATGGTCTGCGGCGCCCCCGGCCGCCGGTTCACGGCCGTTGTGGCTCGCGAGCACGCTGCGCAGTGACTCGCGCAGCTCGATCGCCTGCTCCAGCTCGCGCGCCCCGAGCACCGGCGCCTCGGGCGCGCGCAGCCCCTGTTCGTGAAGCCATGCCCCCAGCCGCTCGGGCGTGTCGGTCCGGTCCTCGCCCGCTTCGACGTCAAGGGTGTTGACGAAGTCGATCACGAGCTGAAGGTTGTGTGGTGGCGATGACATGTGACCTTGAAACCAGTATACGCATCTAGTAGGTTACAGGACACCAGTCAATCGACTACGGAGGTGTCTGCCGAGATGCTAGGCCACAGCATCGGATCTGCCAACACGTATCCACTCGCGCGCCCATGGCTGGAGTGCTCGCAGGCGCTGTTCGAGCCGACGCTGATCACGCGGCTGCGCGCCCGGAGCCGGCGTCTGGAGCTCGACCACGCGCTGGCTGAGGGGGCGGACCCCTCGTCCTCGCCGCTGCTGGCGGCCCGCGCGGCACAGCTCGTGAGGCCCGCCACCCGCTACCGGCTGGCGGCCGCGCTCGAGCACGTCGCCCTCACCGCCAACGCGCCCGCCACGCCTTTTGGCGTCAGGCCCCGGCGCCGAGCGATGCACGCCAACCGGGCGGCGGTCCTGGAGCTGGCCACCACGCTGCGCAGGGGCGGACTGCTCTACGCCCGTGGAATCGCCATGCTTGAGCTCGTGTTGATCGACGGCAGCGGACCGGCCTACACCGACGCCCGCGGCGAGGGCCTCGCGCGGGAGCTGGAGCTCGCCGGGGCCAGGCTGGGCGGCTGACGCCGCACATGCCGCCGCGCGAGCGCGTCCTCGCGGGGCTCCGCGCCGGGCTCCCCTACGGAGCCGCCTCGCTGCTCCTGGGCCTGTCCTTCGGCGTGCTGGCGCGGCCGCTGATGGGACCCGTGGCCACCATCGTCATGTCGACCATCGTCTTTGCCGGGTCGGCCCAGTTCGCCGCATTGGCGGTGCTCTCAGCCGGGGGCGGAGCCGCAGCGGCGATCGTCGCCGGGACGCTGCTCAACCTGCGCTTCGTGCCGATGGGGATCGCGATCGCGCCGTCCCTGCGCGCCGGTCCGCTGGGCCGCGCACTCCGGGGCCAGGCGCTGGTCGACGCGTCGTGGGCGCTGGCCAACCGCGGCGGCGGGCGCTTTGACATCGATTTCCTGCTGGGATCGACCCTCGCCCAGTACCCCGCCTGGGTCGGCGGCACGGTGGTGGGCGTGCTCGCCGGCGGGCTGATCGGCAACCCGCGCTCGTTGGGGCTGGATGCGATCTTCCCCGCGTTCTTCCTCGGCCTCCTCGTCTCCGAGATGGGCCGTCCGCGGGCCCGGCCGGTGGCGGCGCTGGGCGCCGTCATCGCCCTCGTGCTGACGCCGCTCACGCCTGCCGGGGTGCCGATCATCGTGGCCGCGGCGGCGGTGTTCGTCACTGCGGGGTGGCGACGATGACCACCGTGATCTGGATCACCGTCGTGGGCCTGTGCGTGGCCACCGCGGTCGTCAAGGCGTTCGGTCCGCTGGTCTTCGGCGGGCGCGACCTCCCGGGGATCCTCGCGCGCGCCATCCCCTTGCTGGCCCCGGCCCTCCTGGCGGCGCTCGTCGTCACCGAGACCGTGGGCGGCACCGGCCGCTCGCTGGTGATCGACGCCCGGCTCGGCGGCCTGGTGGTGGCGGGGATCGCGATCTGGCGCCGGTGGCCGCTGGCCGTGGTCGTGCTCTGCGCCGCTGGGGCGACGGCGCTGCTGCGGGCCGTGAGCTAGCGCGTCACGGCAGGGGAGCGCCGCTGCCCCCGCGTCTCGCGGGAGCAGCGACGCCCCGGCCATCAGCGCCAGCGAGGATTAGCGCCGATGAGGTTGGCAACCGCCAAGCCTGTCCCTCACGACGTCCCCCTGCGCAAATCCTTCCCGGGTCCCGGCACAACTCCGCCGCCAGCCGCTCGAGCGTCGCGGCGAACAGGCGCCGCACCCACGCGCGGCCCCCGATCGCCAGCAGCAGGCGCTCGAGCGTGGCCAACCGCGTCACGGTGGCGGTGAGGACCGCGACCGTCCCCGCCCCGCCCGCGTGGTCCAGGTCCCAGCGCACCTCGACCTCGGTGCCGGAGCCGACCCGAGCGGTGCCGGCCAGGTGCGCCGGACGGCGCGCGCTGACCACGCGCGTCCGGGCGGGCAGGCGCAGCCACAGCGGCCCGCGCAGAACGATGAGCGCGCCGCGCAGGTCCCCATCGCGGGTCACGTCGAGCTCACGCAGTCGGATCCGGGGGGTGGCCAGGCGGCGGTGGTTGTGCGCTCCGCTGAGGAAGGTGAACGCCTCCTCCGGCCCGACCGGCAGCCCCCTGCGGGCGGAGATCTCGATCACGAGGCCTCGCCGGCGAGCTCCTGCTCCCGGCTCGGCGGGACACGGTCCCCGCCCTCCTCGGCCGTGCCCCCGCTGGCCTCGATCAGCACCTCGGCCAGGGCCTCCGGCGCGTCCCACATGGGCATGTGCCCGGCATCGGAGAGGACCACGTTGCGGACCCGGTCAGGGACCCAGACCGGGCGACGGATGAGACGGTCGTGGTCGGGCCAGACGAGCGTGACCGGGCAGCGGATCCGTTCCAGGCCCTCGAAGCGGCCGGCGCGCATCGCGTCGTTGACACGGACGAAGTCCGGGGCCAGGGCATAGGCGCGCACGAGTTGCCGGGCGGCGCCGGCGGGCACGCGGCGCGGGTGGGCGACCGCCCCGCGCAGTAGCAGCGACCGGCCCGGCCGCGACGCCACGCACCGGCCGGCCGCGGGCAGCAGTGCCCGGGCCAGGCGGTGGGCGATCGCCGCCTTGGGGACCAGCGGCTCGGGCCACAGGCCGGCGGGCGCGATCCCGCAGACGCTCCGCGCCCCGCCGATGAGGCCCAGCTCCAGCGCGACCCAGCCGCCGAGCGAGTTGCCGCCCACGTGGGGGCGCTCGACGCCGATCGCCGTCAGGTGCTCCGCCACGGCCGTGGCGAGTGCCCGGGGCGTCGGCACCTCGCCCTCCAGTGCGGGGGATTCGCCGAATCCGGGCAGGTCGACGGCGATGACCTCGCGCTGCGCGCCCAGGAAGGGGACCACCGCATCCCAGACATGGCGGTCGGCACCGAGCGGATGGAGCAGAACGAGGGGTGATCCGTGGCCCGTCCGGTGATGGGCAAGCGTCGCCGGGGTGGGCCTGGTCATCACCAGGACCCTACCCGCCCGGCGCGGCGCTACCCCTGCTCGGCCACCGCCGCCCCCTCGTGGCGGGCGCGCCCGGAGGCGGGAAGCAATCGCGCCGCTGGGCGTCTTTGCATGGGAATGACGACTGAACCAGTCCAGGAGGACCGGCATGCGCGCAACTAGCCCGAGCCGTGTCTTGATCGTGGCTCACCAGACCGCCGACAGCCCGGAGCTGATCGAGGCGGTGGCGCGCCGCGCCGACACGAGCCCCTGCACCTTCACGCTCCTGGTGCCCGCCCGGGCCCGGGGTCTGCACCGCGTCATGGACCCCGAGCATCACGGCATCGGCGAGGCCGAGGAGCGGCTGGAGCTGGCGATCCCCTTGCTCTCCGAGGCCGCCGGGGAGGCGATCGTCGGCGTCGTGGGCACGCATGAGCCGCTGGCCGCGGTTCAGGACGCGCTCAACGTGCTCGGCTTCGACGAGGTGATGATCTCGATGCTGCCGATGCGCGACTCGCGCTGGTTTCATCTGGAGCTGCCTCGCATGGTGCGCGCGCTCGGCGTGCCGGTGACAGCGGTCTTCACCTCGGCTCGAGAGGTCGACCACACCGCCGCCTGAGCCGGTCGGGGCCTCCGGCGCTCTTTAGGTCATACGACCTCATCCTGGGGCATCATCAATGACGTGACTCCGGCTTCTCCACCGCTGAAGACGCGCGCCGCCGCGGTCTCGATCCTCTCCAACTCCTGCCTGATCGTCCTCAAGGTCGTCGCCGGGCTGATCACGGGCTCGGTCGGGATCCTCTCGGACGCGGTCCACTCCCTGATGGACCTGATCGCCTCGCTGATCGCCTGGGCGTCGGTGCGCAAGGCCGACGCGCCGGCCGACGCCTCGCATCGCTACGGGCACGAGAAGCTGGAGGATCTCGCCGCCGGGGCCCAGGCCCTGCTGCTGCTCGTCGGGGCTGTCTTCATCGCGGTGGAGGCCGTCCAGCGCCTCATCAACGGGGGTCATGTCGTCTCGATCGGAGTCGGCATCGCGGTGGCCGGGGTCGCGGCCGCGGTCAACCTGGTCGTCTCTCGCTATCTGGAGCGCACCGGACGCGACACCGGTTCCAACGCACTGCACGCCAACGCCGCCGATCTGCGCACGGACGCGATCGTCTCGCTGGGCGTCATGGTCTCCCTGCTCGTGGTCAAGCTCACCGGTGCGGTCTGGATCGACTCGGTCGTCGGTCTGCTCGTGGCGGCGGCGATCATCCGCACCGGCGTGCGGATCCTCATCGACGCCAGCCGGCGACTCGCCGATGAGGCCCTGCCCGCGGACGAGCTGGCGGCGCTGCAGCAGGTGGTCGACTCGTTCGTGGGTGAGGAGGTCGTCGGCTTCCACGATCTCCGCGCCCGCCATGTGGGCAGCCGCCACCAGGTCGATCTCCATCTCCAGTTCGCCGGCGGGACGAGCCTGGAGCGCGCCCACTACGTCTCCCACCAGCTCCAGGACGCGATCGTGGAGCGGCTTCCCGGCACCACCGTGCTCGTGCATCTGGAGCCGGAGGACCGCGTGCGCCCCGACCGCTTCGAGCAGCCCGACAACGTGACCTCAGCCGGGTAACCGCGCGCCGCCCCTGGGGAAGTTTTGCCCGGGGCCGACGTCTCTACAGGGCAGATGCGCGTCCGACCAGGCCGTTTGATGATGGCTGCGGCCTGCTGTGCCGCAGTCGCTGCCGCCCCCGCCTCGATCGCGCAGGCGGCCTCCACCGGGGCCGTGCTGTCTACCGGGACGGGCGCCGGTGCGACGCGGCGGACACGGGCTCCGCGGCAACCGCCACGGGCTCGACGGCGCCCGTCAGGCTGGTGGCCGACCCCGCCCGCCCCACGGCCGGCCAGCAGGTCCGCCTCGCCCTCGCGCAGCCGCCCGCGGACGCCACGGGCTTCGCCTGGGACCTCGCCGGCCGCGGCGTCTACACGCGCCACACCGGCCACCTCGCCCAGACCGAGCTCTCCTTCCTGACTCCGGGGGTCCACTCCGTCGCCGTGCGGTTCCAGACCGGCGGTGCGACCCGGCTGGCCGTGCTCACGATCACGGTGGCGTCCCGCGCCGCCTCGCCGGAGCGCCGTGCGGCCCCGCGCCTGTCACGTGCGCGCCGGGCGACGCCGGGGCTCAGCGGCCACGTCACCGCTCACCCGGCGGGCGATCCCGGCGTCACCATCGCTGATTTCCACTTCTCGCCGGCGAGCACCACGATCCACGCCGGCGACACCATCACGTGGACCAACAACGGACCGTCGAGCCACACCGCCACCGCCAGCAACGGCAGCTTCAACACCGGGATCCTCAAGAAGGGTCAGAGCGCCTCGCACACGTTCAGCCAGCCGGGGACCTACGCCTACGTCTGCCAGATCCACCCGTTCATGCACGGCACGATCGTGGTGCTGGCCAGCACCACCAGCACCACCTCAGCGACGACCCCCACGGCCCACGGCCCCCACGACCCCGACGACCACGGCGGCCACCGCCACGACCGCCGCGGCACCGGCCGGCCCGACGCTCCCCAACACCGGCTTCAACGTCCTCGCCGGCCTGTGCGCCGGGCTGATCCTGCTGGGCCTGGGCGCGGGCCTACGCAGGACCCGCACGCGCTGAGCCGGGCATCCACAGCAGGTTGGGGCGCCCGCCTTGGTGAGAGCGGGCGCCCCGTCTGACACGCCTTTCCTGGTGGCGCAAGGGGCAGGCGCCAGGCGCGTCAAGCCCACAAACGTGCCGCGGTCCTGTGCAAGCCATGACGCGACCGGGAGCCGGATCCTTCCCGCCGGTTACATCGCGTTCACCCGCGCCGCGCAAGGCCTCATGCCCAGGGGCCCGGCCCGGTGTGAACGTCACGTCAAAACCTGTGTGTTCATCTTGTAACTTGTCTTGACAAGTTGTGAGAACGGGCGGGACGCTGCGCCGCGGAACGCAACTCAGGGAGATCAGGAATGAAGAAAGCCGCCGTGTCACTGCTGCTGCTCGCCGCCTTCGGTGCGGCCGGCTGCGGCTCGTCCTCAACGAGCAACTCATCGAGTACCTCGAGCAGTGCCGCTCCGGGCGCCGGCTCGACGACCACCGCATCGAGCTCCGCGGCGGCCGCCGCCTCGACCTGCCCGCACAACCCGGTGCGCTTCGCCGTTGAGCCCTACGACACCGGCCCGGCGCTCGAGAAGGCCTACGGGTCCCTCGCCACCGACATCGGGCAGGCGCTCGGCTGCAAGGTCCAGCTGATCATCTCCAACAGCTACGTCGCCGAGATCGAGGCCATGCGCGGCGGCAACCTCGAGATGGGCGAGTTCGGCCCGCTGGGCTACATCCTGGCCCACAAGATCGCCGGCGCCCAGCCGGTCGCGGCCTTCGGCGACAAGTCGCGGCAAGCCCGACGTCTACACCGCGGGCATCTGGGTCAAGAAGAGCTCCCCGATCACCAGCCTCAAGCAGCTCGCGGGCAAGAAGGTCGGGCTGTCGAGCACGACGTCGACCTCGGGCGGCCTGTACCCGATCTCGGCGCTCATCAACGCCGGCTTCAAGTGCACCGTCAACGCCTGCCAGGGCCTGAAGGTCGTCTACACCGGCGGCCATCCGGAGTCGCTGCTGGCGCTCACCCACGGCACGGTTGACGCCGCGGAGGTCAACAGCCAGCAGCAGGCCTCGGCGACCAAGGCCCATCAGTTCAAGCGCGGCCGACTACCGCGAGATCTGGAAGTCGACGCCGATCATCAACGACCCGATCACGGTCGACGGCAGCCTCCCCGCCGCCTTCCAGCAGAAGGTCAAGCAGGCACTGCTCGGACTCTCCGCCGCAGCAGACCGCGACGGTCGATACCGAGCTCGGCACGGCCAGCAACGGCCCGATGGTCGCGGCCGACGACGCGCTCTACAACCACGTCCGGGCGGTCGCCAACGCGGTCCATCTCAGCCACCAGCGACCTCGGGTGAGATGGCCACCCGATCCGCCAGCAGGCGCGGTGATCCCAGCGCAGGCGTCCGGGGCGGCCGCCCTGGACGCTCCCGCTGGTCATCGAGGGCATCCACAAGCGCTTCGGCGCCAACGAGGTGCTCAAGGGCGTCGGGCTGACGGTCGAACGCGGCGAGCTGCTCGCCGTGCTGGGCGGGCAACGGATGTGGCAAGTCGACGCTGCTGCGCTGCGCGATCCGCCTGCTCGATCCCGACGCCGGCAGCGCCCGCCTGTGCGGCCGCGACCTCGCCGAGCTGCGTGGCCGCGAGCTGCGGTTGGCCCGCCGGGAGGCGGCGGTCGTCTTTCAGCAGATCGCGCTGGTCAAGCGGCGCACCGCCCTGGACAACGTGTGCTGCGGGGCGCTGGGCCGGATCCCGCTCACCCGGTCGCTCACGGTCGGGGAGCTTCCCCGCCGAGGTCCGCGACCGGGCCGCGATCGCGCTCGCAGCGCGTGGGCATGCTCGACAAGGCCTGGCAGCCGGCGGGCACGCTCTCCGGCGGCCAGGCCCAGCGCGTCGCCATCGCCCGCGCGTACTGCCAGCAGGCCTCGGTCATCCTCGCTGACGAGCCGGTGTCGGCGCTTGACCCGCGGGCCGCCGAGGAGGTGCTCGACCCTGCTCGCCGACGTCGCCCACGCGACGGGCTCGGCGTCCTCGCCGTCCTGCATCAGCCCGACCTGGCGCTGCGTCACGCCGACCGCATCGTCGGCATGAAGCTCGGCCAGGTCGCGTTTGACAAGCGTCCCGCGGACGTCAGCGGTGAGGAGATCGACGCCCTCTACCGGCACCTCCGCGAGGCCGAGTAGTCATGTCGGTGCAATCGGGCCGGGCCGGCACGGTCACCGCGGCGCTCCCGGGCACTCCGGCGACCCCGCCGGCGCTGCCCGCCAAGCCGTCCACCGGACGGCGCAGCCCGACGTCCGCGGTGGCCGCCGTCATCGTCGTCGCCGCTGCTCGTGTACTCCTGGCTCGACACCGGCGCGTCGGTGACGCAGTTCTTCTCGGCCTTCTTCGGCCACAAGGGCCTCATCCGCAGCGTCCTGCCCGAGTCGGTGCCGCCCAAGGCCCACGAGTTCTGGCCGGGGTTTCAGGCGGCGGCGACGACGTTCGCCATCGCCGTGCTCAGCATCGCGTTCGGGATCGTCGGCTCGCTGCTGATGCTGCCGCTGGCCGCACGCAACATCACCCCCTCGCGCCCGCTGTACGAGCTGGCGCGGCTCATCCAGGCGATCCTCCGCGCCGTCCCCGAGCTGATCATGCTCCTGCTCTTCAACGTCGTCCTCGGTTTCTCGCCGTTCGCTGCGGTCGCTCGCCCTCACCTTCCACGGCATCGGCGTCAAGGGCAAGCTCTACGCCGAGGCGGTGGAGGAGATGGACATCAGCGCGGTCGACGCGCTGCGGGTCGCCGGCGCCGGCCGCGTGCAGGTGTTCCTCCACGCCGTCCTGCCCGGGCGTGCGCAACACGCTGACCGGTCTGACGCTCTACCGGCTGGACGCCAACTTCCGCTCGGCGGTCACCCTGGGCGCCGTCGGCGGCGGGGGGATCGGCTTCCTCATCGACAACCAGCTCAACGTCTTCGACTTCAAGGCGGTGATGACCTACATCATCGTCCTGGTCGTCGTCGTCCTGGTCGTCGAGCGTGTCTCGGCCGAGCTGCGCGAGCGGCTGTAGGAGCCTGCCTGCTTCGCCCGACGACGGCGGGTGGCAGACTCGCCGCGACGATGGCGTCGACTCAGTCCCTTCCTCGCCACGCGGCGATCGCGCAGGCCCTGCGCGAGCAGATCCGCTCCGGCGAGCTCACCCCGGGCGCGCCACTCCCGTCGGAGGCGCGGCTGACCAGCCGCTTCGCCGTCTCGCGCGGGACGGTGCGCCAGGCGCTGGCCGCGCTGCGCGCCGAGGGGCTGATCGCCGGCGGCCGCGGCCGCGTGCCGGTCGTGCGCCGGGCGGGGCTGGCCCAGAACTTCGACCAGCTCGTCTCGTTCTCGCTGTGGGCGCGCCAGCTCGGTCGCGTCCCGTCGGCGCGCACGCTCGACCTGACCGCCGTCCCGCCGACGCCGAGGCCGCCGAGCAGCTGGCGATCGAGCCGGGCACGCCGATCTTCTCCTACACGCGCCTGCGCGCTGCTCGACGGCGACCCAGTGCTCGTCGAGCGCGCCGCCTTCCTCGAGCCCGTCGGGCGGCTGCTGCTCGACTGCGATCTCGACGGCGGGCTCGGTCTATGAGCAGCTCGGTGAGCGCGGAGTCGAGTTCGCCGAGGCCCACCAGACGATCGCCGCCATCGCCGGCGGAGCCGAGGACGCGACGCTGCTCGGCGTCCGCCGCCGCACGCCGCTGCTCGAGGTCCGCCGCCGGGCGCTCGACCCCGACGGCACCGCGCTGGAATGGTCGCGCGATCGCTACCGCGGCGACGCGTTCGAGATCACGATCCACAACCAGCACGCAGCTGCCCCGGGCCGGGGTGGCGCTGCGCTCAGCCCACGACGACCGCTGAGCGCTCCACGGCCGCTCAGCCCAGGACGACCGCTGACCCCGCCGCCGTGAGCGCGTCGAGCGTACGGGGCGCGAGCCCCAGCGCGGTCGTCATCCCCACCCCGGAGACGACCTCGACCACGCGCCACCCCCGGCAGGGGCTCGGCGATGAGAAACGGGTGGCCGGGCGCGGACGGGTAGATGCCGTGCCAGCGCTCGCGGACCTCCAGCCGCTCGGCGCCGAGCAGGCGCCGCGCCTCGGCCAGCACGAGCTCGTCGAGCCGCTCGTCGCCGAACGGCGACACGGTGTCGCCGTACTCATGCGTGTCGCCCAGCAGCAGGTCGCCGCCGGGGAGCTGGGTGACGATGAGATGGACCCCGGCCGCGATCAGCTCGGGCCGCTCGGCCTCGATCCGCGCCCGCAGCGCGTCGGCGCCGGCCTGGTCGCTGTAGCCGGGGTAGCGGACCAGGCTCAGCCCGGTGAGCAGCGCCGGGCGGTAGCGCCGGCCGCCCGGTGCGGCCACCCGCAGCATCTGCAGCTTGCACCGCGTCAGCCCGTCGCGGCGCACGGGCGCAGCTCGGGGTCCAGCCAGTCGTGGTCGGGCCCGGGGCAGACGATGACCAGCGGCGCCCGGACGTCACCGGCGCCCGCTGCGGACGCAGCCCGGAGTCGATCTCGTGCACCGGCGCGTTCCACATGACGCGGCGCGCCGGGGTCGTCGTCGAGCAGCGCCGCCAGCGCCGCGACCGCGCGCCGCGGGTCGACGCGCAGGTCCAGGCCCGCGTGCAGCCCGCCCGCCAGCCCGTCGGTCGGAAGCGGCGCCAGCGCGGCCGAGCTCGCCGGCGGTGATGATGCGCGCGCCGCGCCGCTCGTCGGCGGCGATCCCGCTCCATCACCGCGAGCTCGTCGTCGCGCGCGGGCCGCGATCGACGCGTGCCCGACTCGTGCGACCTCCAGACCGGCGCGCCGCGCCCAGCGACAGCCAGCGCTCGCGCGCCCCCAGCGCGCAGTCGAGGACGGCGCCGCTCGGCCATCGCGGAGACGATCACGTGGCCGAAGTTGCGCACGCTCGCCCCGACGGCGCGGTCGCTGCGCTCGAGCACGGCGACGCTCAGGCCGCGGCCGCGCGCCTCGAAGGCGTGGGCGAGGCCGACGATGCCGGCGCCGACCACGCAGACGTCGGCATTCGATCGCTCTCGCCTGTCCCATACTTGTCAATACAAGTGTACGGCAGGCGATCAAGAATGTGACCATCCCGTGACCCGTGCACGCGCGACGCTGTCGGTACGCCTGCGCCCACTTGTATAGTCAAGCATATGGCCCTAACGTTCCAGGCCAACGGCCGCAGCTACCGGGCGCCGGAACGGCCGGTGCTCGCCGTCTGCGCCGACGGCTGGGACCCGGACTACGTCGACGACGCGCTCGAGCGCGGGCTGATGCCGCGGCTCGCCGAGGCGCTCGCCGCCGGCGGGACCTACGCGCTGGCCCGCGCCCAGGTGCCGACGTTCACCAACCCCAACAACGTCGCGATCGTCACCGGCGTCAGCGCCGCCGACAACGGCATCGCGGGCAACCACTACCGCGACGGCTCCGGCGGCGAGGTCCAGGTCACCGACCCGTCCTTCCTGCGCGCGACCACGATCCACGCCGCGGCGCGCCGAGGCCGGCGTGCAGCGTGCTCTGCGTCACCGCCAAGGACAAGCTGCGCCGGCTGCTCGCCAGCGGCGGGGTGCCCGCCTTCAGCGCCGAGCTCGCCCATGAGCAGGCGCTCGCCGACGGGACGCCCGATCACCGACGTCGTCGGCCGCGCCGAATCCCGGGCATCTACGACTGGGAGCTCTCGCCCTACACGATCGACCTGGCGCTGGCCCTGGCCGAGCGCCTGGAGGCCCGGCTCGTGTACGCGTCGCTGACCGACTTCGTGCAGCACGCGGCCGCGCCCGGGGAGCCGCTGGCCGACGACTTCTACCGCGCCGTCGATGCGGCACTCGGCCGCGCGCTGGATGCCGGGTTCGTCGTCGGCCTGGTCGCCGACCACGGGATGCGCGCCAAGGCCGACGCGCGACGGCGCGCCCAACGTCCGCTACCTCGACGAGGCGCTGGCCGCCGCCGGGGATCGCCGGCTGCCGGACGCTGTGTCCGATCACCGACCCCTACGTCGCCCACCACGCCGCGCTGGGCTCGCTGGCCTGGGTCCACCTCGACGATCTCGCCGAGCGTCGACCGGGCCCGGGGCGCGCTGGCGGCGCTGCCCGGGGTCGAGGGGGTGCTCGACCGCGCCGCCGCCGCGGCGGCCTTCGACCTGCCGGCCGACCGGATCGGCGACCTCATCGTGCTCGCCGACGCCCACACCGTGCTCGGCCGCTCGCGCGAGGCCCACGACCTCAGCGCGCTGCACGGCACCCTGCGCTCGCACGGCGGCCTGCACGAGCGCACCGTTCCGCTGATCGTCTGCGCCCCGCTGGCCGACGGGCGCGCTGGCCGGGCGCGAGCTGCACAACCGCGACCTCCACGACCTCCTGCTCAATCGGTCACGGCGTGAGCATGAGCGCGCTGGCCACGCTTCCGGTCACCTCCCCTACAGCGGCGAGCTCGTCGGCGAGGCGCCGGTCGACGGCGCCGGCGAGGTCGCCGAGGCGCTGGACGACGCGGCGCGCGCCGGCTCGCCGCCTGCCGCGCCACGAGCGCGCGCGTGTCCTCAACGCCGTCGCCGACCGCCTGCGGCCGAGAGCGCCGAGTGGGCCGCAGCTCATCTCGCTCGGAGTCCGGGCTGTGCCTCAAGGACACCCGGCACGAGGTCGGCCGCGCGGTCGACGTGTTCCGCTTCGCCGCGATCGAGGCGCTGCGCGACGACGGCGAGACGTTCGCCGGCGACATCTCCGAGCACGGGCGCGACCGCCGCGCCCACACGCTGCGCGTCCCCGTCTCGGCTGGTCGGCGGGGATCACGCCGTTCAACCACCCGCTCAACCAGGTCGCCCACAAGGTGGCCCCGGCGATCGCCGTCGGCGCCCCGATCGTCGTCAAGCCCTCCGAGCAGCACCCCGCTGACGCGCGCTGCGCCTCGGCGAGGTGCTGCTCGGACGCCGGGCGTCCCCGGCGAGCGCGGCGCAGGATCGTCTGCGGCGACCCGGCGCAGGTCCTCGACGCGTTCCTCGCCCACCCCGCGGTCGAGGTCATCTCGTTCACCGGCGGGGTGGCGGTGGGCAAGTCGATCGCCGAGCGGCTGGGGTACCGCCGCGCCGTGCTCGAGCTCGGCGGCAACGACCCGCTGATCGTCCTGGCCGACGCCGACCTCGAGGAGGCGGCGCGGCTGGCGGTCTCGGGGCGCCTTTGCCGAACTCCGGCCAGCGCTGCACGCGCGGTCAAGCGCATCATCGCCGTGCGCCGAGGTCGCCGACGAGCTCGCCGAGCGCGTCGCCGCGCGGCGCCGCGGCGCTGCGCTGCGGCGACCCGCTCGACGAGGACACCGACGTCGGCACCGTGATCGACGAGGCCGCCGCGGCCGCCATCGCGCGGCGCGTCGAGGACGCGGTGGCGGCGGGCGCGCGCGCTGCTGTGCGGCGGCGAGCGCGACGGCGCCCTGCTCACGCCGGCGGTGCTCGACCACGTCCCGCCCGACACGGAGCTGGTCGCGACCGAGACGTTCGGGCCGGTGGCGCCGATCATCCGCGTGCGCGACCTCGACGAGGCGATCGCCACCGCCAACGGCACCCCGTACGGGCTCTCGAGCGGGGTGTGCACCTTCGACTGGCGCGCCATCTCGCGCTGCATCCGCGAGCTGCGGGCCGGCACCGTCAACATCCGCGAGGTGCCGGGATGGCGCACCGAGCTGACGCCCTTCGGCGGCATCGGCGACAGCGGGCTGGGGGTGAAGGAGGGCGTGCGCGAGGCGATGCGCGCCATGTCTTCACACAAGCTCTACACGCTGCCCTGGGGGTGAGCGTGACTTGAAGGGGTGAGGGAGATGGACAGCGAGACGAAGCTGGAGCCCTTGACGGCGGTCAGCTGCACGGTCAACGAGATCCTGGGGGCCTGCGAGTCGATGGTCGGGCCTGCCCTACGACGGCGAGCCCGTCGACCAGCTCGAGCACGCGCTCCAGTGCGCGGCACTGGCCCGCGAGCAGGGCGACCCCGACCTTCGTGGTCGCGGCGCTGCTGCACGACATCGCGCGCGCGCCCGCCGTCGCCGGGGTCCCCTACGACGGCCCGCGCGAGCACCACGGCCAGACCGCGGCGCGGTGGCTGGAGCCGCGCGTGGGCAGGCGCGTCGCCTGGCTCGCCGAGCAGCACGTGCCGCCAAGCGCTACCTCGTCGCCACCGACCCGCTACGCGGCCAAGCTGAGCGAGGTCTCGGCGCGCACGCTCAGGCGCAGGGCGGCCCGATGAGCGAGGACGAGGTCGCCGCGCTTCCGCGCCCAGCCCGACTGGCGCCTGGCCGTCGAGCTGCGCGTGATCGACGACCGGGGCAAGGTGCCGGGTGCCGAGGTCCCGGGCCTGGAGGACTACTGCGAGGAGCTGCGGCAGGTGGTGTCGGCCCAGCTGGCCGCGCTCGTGACGCGGCGCTCGAACGCGGCGCTCGCGGCGCACCGCCCGGGCCATGCGCTGCCGCGGGCCTTCCCGCTCGACCCGGACATCCACGCCCTACGAGCTCGACGCCATCTGGCGGCGCGAGCTGGCTGTTCGCCGGGCGCGAGCGCGCAGGCGCCGCGAGCCCGGGGACTTCTTCTGCTTCGAGCTGGCGGCGGCGACTCGGTGATCGTCGTGCGCGGCGAGGACGGACGAGCTCCAGGCGCTGCACAACACCTGCCGCCATCGCGGCATGCCGGTGTGCGCGGAGCAGGCCGGGCAGCGCCCGGCGCTGGGTGTGCCCCTATCACCAGTGGAGCTACGCCCTGGACGGCCGCTGCTCGGCTGCGGCGGCGAGGACGCTCGACCGCCGAGGAGTACGGGCTGCACCGCGCCGCCGTGGCCGAGGTCGGCGGCCTGGTCTTCGTGTGGCTGGGGCGTCGGGCGTGCGCCGGCGCCCATGGAGGACGCGCCCGCGAGCTGGCGCGCGCGCTCGGCGCCCAGGGGATCGACCGGGCGCGCATCGCTCACCAGATCGACTACGAGGTGCACGCCAACTGGAAGCTCGTCTGGGAGAACAACCGCGAGTGCTGGCACTGCCACGCCGGCCATCCCGAATACGTGCAGGCCAACTTCGACGCCGCCCCCGACACCGAGCGTCACCGCCGCGCCGCCGCCGCGCGCGCCGCCGAGCACGCGGCGGCGCTGGCCGAGCTGGTCGCGCCCGCCGACGGGCACGACCGCCCGGGCCTGTACCGGTTTCCGACGCCGCGGACGCTGGTGGTCGGCCAACCGCACGCCGCTGCGCGAGGGGTTCGTCACCGAGTCGCTCGACGGCCGGCCGGTGGCGCCGCTGATGGGCGACTACCCCGGCTATGACGTCGGCACGCTGCGCGTGCGCACGGTCCCGAACTTCTGGTGTCATGCCAGCGCCGATCACGCCGTGCTCACCCGGCTGCTGCCGGCCGGCCCCGAGCGCACGGCGGTCCGGGTGATGTGGCTGGTGGACGAGGACGCGCCGAGCCCGGCCGCGACTACGAGCTCGACCGCCTGCTGCCGTTCTGGCAGCTGACCAGCGAGCAGGACTGGGCGCTGTGCGAGCGCAACCACGCCGGCGTGCGCAACCCCGCCTTCATCCCCGGGCCCTACTCGCCGCGCCGCGAATACAACGTCCAGGCGTTCGTCGATTGGTATCTGGCGCGCCTCGGGACCGGCTGATGGTTACCTTGGGGACATGAGCATCGTCTCCACGCTACGGATGTATGTCCGCCGGACCCCCAAGCTCCACGAGCCCACCGACCTCTACACCCATCGCGTCACCCTCCTCGATGGCGGCGAGTTCGACCTGGCGGAGCTGCACGGCCGGCCGACCCTGATCGTCAACACCGCCAGCAAGTGCGGGTTCACCCCCCAGTACGAGGGCCTCCAGAAGCTGCACGAGCGCTACGGCGACCGCGGGCTGCAGCTGCTCGGCTCCCCGTCGGCGGACTTCGCCGACCAGGAGTTCGACTCCGGCGACGAGATCGGCGACTTCTGCCAGCGCAACTACGGCGTCCGCTTCCCGCTGACCGAGCGCATGTCGGTGCGCGCCGACCCCGACCCGCTGTGGAGCGACCTGGCCCGCCAGCCCCACTCGGCGCCGCCGGTGTGGAACTTCACCAAGTACCTGGTCGGCGCCGACGGCAGGCTCATCGCCCGCTGGCCGACCAAGGTCAAGCCCGAGGATCCGAAGATCGTCGCCGCCATCGAGGCGGCCCTGCCGAGCTGACCGCGGGCGGCGGTCGCGCCGGGTCAGCGCGCGCCGGTCATCCCGGCGATGAGGCGCGTCGCCACGGCCTCGAAGCGGGCCACGTCCCGATAGGGGCGCGCGACGAGCATCGCGCCCTCGAGGCCGCCGAGGATGGTCTGCGCCCCGGCATCGGCGGTGCCGTCAAAGCTCATCGTGTGATCGGCGCGGCCCTGCTCCATCACGCTGCGCAGCCAGGTCTGGTTGTGGTCAAAGAAGCGCAGGATGGCGTCGCGCATCGCGCCCGGGAGCGTCTCGTACTCGGCGGCGAGCATCCCGCACAGGCACATCCGGTCCTGGCGCAGCACGTCGGCGTAGAGGCGTGCGTAGGCCGTGAGCCTGGCGGGCGGGGCCAGCCGGTCTGCCTCGATGCGCTCAAGCTCGGCCGCGAACCGTTCGGTGTAGCGGGAGATGAGCGCCTCACCCAGCTCCGCCTTGCCCGGGAAGTGGTAGTGCAGGCTCGCCTTGGTCACGCTCAGCTCGGTCGCGACGTCCGCATAGCTGAAGCCGTTGAACCCGCGCATCTGGACGAGCCGCTCGGCGGCATCGAGGATCCGCGTCCGCGTGTCGTTCTCGGTCCTTGACGTCGTCGCTGCCATCGGCGCCCATCGTAACCGAATTCCCCTTGACTCTCTACCTACTAGTAAGTAAGTTGGCACGCGCTCAAATCCATCGGCCCCGGCGAGGGGCCGCTGACCTACCGGGGGAACACCATGAGCACACAGGTGAGCAGTACCGCCTTCGATCTGGAGCGCTTTTGCGGCGCTGCCGAGGGGCGGGACGTCGAGACCCAGCTCTCGATGTACGGGCCGGATGCGGTGGTCACGATCGCCGACCGCATCAACCAGCCGGGATCGCCTCAGGTCCTGCGCGGCCGCGACGAGATCGGCGGATGGCTCCGCGACGTGTGCGGGCGCGAGATGAGTCACCACGTGCAGCACAGCGTCGCCAATGCCACCGGAGCGGCCTTCAGCGAGGCCTGCCGCTATCCCGACGGGACCAACGTCCTGTGCGCGACCGTGCTGCGGCTGTCCGACGGCCACATCGCCGAGCAGACCGTGGTGCAGGCCTGGGACGAAGCCTGACGGGCGTGACGGGCGGCCGCTCCTGAAGGCGGCCGCCTCAACGCTCGGGCAGGTCCGGCGGCGCGCTGCGGTAGGTCGGCGGCGTGCGCGACAGCCGGATCGGGTTGCGCGTGAGCGGCACCGGGTGGCGGATGGGATGGACGGGGTGGATGGGGCGGATGGGGCTGGCGGGGCGGTCCTGACGGGACCTCGACGATCGGCTCGAGGCCCAGCGACCGAGCCAGCTCAAACGCCCCCGCGAGGTCGTTGACCACCCCGGCGGGCACGCGGACCGCGGTGAGCCGCGCCGCCCACTCCGACGCCGGCGCGGAGGCCAGGCGCGTGATGAGCTCGGCCTTGAGCGCGGCGCGGTTGGTGACGCGGTCGCTGTTTGAGGCAAACCGCGCGTCCCCGGCCAGCTCGGGGGCGCCCAGCACCTGGCACAGCGCCGCGAACTGGCGCTCGTTGCCGACGGCCAGCACGAGGTCGCCCTCGCCCGTCGCGTACAGCTCATAGGGCGAGATGCTGGGGTGGGCGTTGCCCATCCGGCCCGGGACGCTGCCGGCGATCGTGTACGCCGACGCCTGGTTGACCAGCCCCGCCAGCAGCGAGGAGAGCAGGTTGACCTCGACGCGCTGGCCCTCGCCGGTGCGGTCGCGGTGGCGCAGCGCGGCCAGGATCCCGACCGAAGCGAACAGGCCGGCCAGGATGTCGACGAGCGCAACCCCGACCTTCTGGGGCTCGCCCTCCGGTGATCCGGTGACGCTCATCAGGCCGCCGAGGGCCTGCACGAGCAGGTCATAGCCGGGCAGCTCGGCGCCCGCCCCGGCCCCGAAGCCGGTGATCGAGCAGAAGATGAGACGCGGATTGGCGGCGCTGAGCTGCGCGTAGCCGAGCCCGAGCTTGTCCATCACGTCGGGACGGAAGTTCTCCACCACCACGTCGGCCTCCCGGGCGAGCTCGAGCGCCCGGGCGAGGTCGGCCTCGGCGGTGAGGTCCAGGAGGACGCTGTGCTTGTTGCGGTTGACCGACTGGAAGTACGTCGCGCGGCCCTGCGCGTCAAAGGGCGGGCCCCAGCTTCGGGTCTCGTCACCGCTGCCGGGCCGCTCCACCTTGACCACGTCGGCCCCGAGGTCGGCGAGCAGCATCGTCGCGAACGGCCCAGCCAGGATCCGGCTGAAGTCCAGGATCCGCAGGGGGCCGAGCGGGGGGATGTCCAGGGGGTTGTCGTCCACGGGCGCCATTCTTAACAGGTGACGGCATGACCTCCACACTCGCCACCGTCTTCGCCGCGCCCGGGGCGGTCACCGGCTATGCCGCCATCGCCGTGGCCGTGCTCATGCTGGCGCTGTGGCTGGCCAGCATCGCCCTGCACGACGTCTCGATCGTCGACCCGGCGTGGGGACCGGCCTTCGTGCTCGTCGCGGCGGTGGCCGCGGTCGCGGGCGCCGGCTGCCTGGGACGGCGCTGGCTCCTGTTCGGGATGACGGCGGCGTGGGGGCTGCGGCTGGGGGCCTACCTGCTCGTCCGCAAGCTGCGCGACCCCGGCGAGGACCGCCGGTACGTCGCCATGCGCGAGCGTCGTGGTGACGGCTTCGTCCCCTGGAGCCTCGTGTGGGTCTTCGGGCTGCAGGGGCTGCTGGTGCTGATCGTCTCGCTGCCCGTGCAGGTGGCGGCCGGCCAGGGCGGCGCGCTGAGCGCCGCCGTCATCCCGGGCGTCGTGGTGTGGGCGGCCGGCTTCGCGTGTGAGTCGATCGGCGATGAGCAGTTGCGGCGCTTCAAGGCGCGGCCGGAGAGCAAGGGCCAGGTGATGGACCGCGGGCTGTGGCGCTACACCCGGCACCCCAACTACTTCGGGGACTTCTGCGTCTGGTGGGGCCTGTGGCTCGTGGCGCTGACCGCGGGCGGCACCTGGTGGACCTTCGTCGGGCCGGTGGTCATGAGCGTCCTGCTCATCCGCGTGAGTGGGGCCGGGCTGCTGGAGAAGGACATCGGGGAGCGGCGGCCCGGGTACGCGGACTACGTCCGGCGCACCTCCGGGTTCTTCCCGTGGCCCCCGAAGACACCGGGCGACCGCGACGACCGCGACGACCCCGGCGACCCCGGCGACCCCGGCGACCCCGGCGACTGAAAACGGGAGCCACGAAGGGGCCTCTGTCGGCGGCGTGTGGCGACCGCTGATGACGAAAGCGTCGTCTGACAGCGCTCTTGTCATCACCGTCCCCGGTACGCGGGTCGACCCATCGGGACGCGCGCCACGTGGATGACAAATCGGCTCACTATTGACCGCTTTGTCATCCGGGTTGCCGCCCAGGCTCCGCGGCCACCTCTCCCCATAGCGGCTGACGCCCCACCGGTTCCTGCCCCGGTACCCCCAGATCTCGTCGGTGGAGGTTCGTGTTCGTCACGTGGATGGGGTTATTCTGCGTCGCATGACCGCCCGATACGTCCACACCTGCATACGCGTTCAGGAGATCGAGAGATCACTGAGGTTCTACTCGCACCTCGGCTTCGAGCACCGCGGCCGCCTCAACTTCGGATCCGCCTACAACGTCTACCTGGGCCTGCCCGGTGGCGGCGACGTGCTGGAGCTGACCGTCAACGTGGGCCGTGAGGAGCCCTACGACCTCGGCGATGGCTACAACCACATGGCGCTCGTCGTCGACGACCTCGATGCCCTGCTCAACCGCCTCTACGACAACGACATCGAGCCCGAGAAGCCCCCGTACGCGCCGGGTGGCCGCGAGGAGGTCGGGCGGATCTGCTTCGTCCAGGATCCCGACGGCTACCGCGTCGAGCTCATCGATGGTGACTTCCCGACGCCCCAGGACCCGCCCAAGGCCGAGTGGTCCTGACCGCGGCGCCCGAGTGGTCCTAACGGGCGCGCTGCACCCCATGGCCTAGATCGGCCAGAACCTCGCCAACGCCAAGGCCGCGCGGGCCTTCGAGGGCTGGAACCGCGGCTGGGTCAAGACCGTCGAGCGCCATGTCGGCGCCTGGGCCCACGTGGAGCACGGCATCGGGATGCACGTGTACCTCCCGGCCCAGCGCGACGCCCCCACCAACATGATCAACAACGCACTGTCGGTGGCCTCCGCGCACAAGCTGCGCTTCGGGCAGGACCTGATCCTCTACAACCTCGAGCTGACCGAGTCGGTGGAGGGGTTCGACGGCGAGGCCCACAAGGAGGCGTGGAACGACGACCCGATCTGGCAGGGCGTGCGCGAGAACGTCGAGGGCATCACCGGCATCCGCGACTGGGCCGAGGCCTTCTTCGCGGCGGCCGTGGTCTTCGAGCCGCTCGTCGGCGAGCTGTTCCGCTCGGAGTTCATCATGCAGGCGGCGGCGCCCCAGGGCGACTTCGTCACCCCGACGCTGATGGGCGCGGGCGAGGCCGACACGGCCCGGGACGCACGGGTGGCCCGGGCGCTGTTCTCGATGCTGGCCGACGACGAGAAGCACGGCGAGGAGAACCAGGCCACGATGAGCGCCTGGCTGAAGGAGTGGACCCCCAAGAGCATCGCGGCGGGTCGCGCCATGCAGCCGATCTGGTCACAGCCCGGCGAGAAGGTCATCCGCTTCGAGGACTCCATGGAGCACTCGCGGCGGCGGTTCGACGAGATCCTCGCCCCATTCCATCTCGACTCGAAGGAGCTCGACGTATGAGTACGACCGACGAACGATTCCAGGCCAATCGCACGTCGTCCAACCGCGCCGGCGTGACCCTGATGAACAACCAGGTGGGCTACGTGGTCGCGGAAGTGATGCGGCACAAGGACAACGTGACGGTGGAGGTGCTGCCGTCGATGATCCGCGTGGACGGCACCGGCAAGTTCGAGATCGACTACGAGGAATGTGCCGAGGCGCTCGGGTGGGACGACTTCGGCAACGACGATTTCGAGGAGATCATGTCGACCCATTACGGGCGCATGGTGGTACTCGACGACCGCATCATCATGTTCGCCAACCCCGAGGATGCAGCGGAGTACATTAGCTTCGACCTGCAGGCTCTGTCCTAAGTAGGGAGGAAGAGAATGTACGAGAAGAACGGTGAGAAGTACTTCATCGTCGACTCCCACATCCACATGTGGGACGCCAGCCCCGCCAACTGGGTCAAGGGGCAGGAGCAGTACGCCAAGGGGTGGATCGAGTGCTTCCACGCCTACATGGGCCTCGGGCCGGCGGAGACCCACTGGCCGCATCGAGAAGTTCATGAAGTACTCCGAGGCCGACTTCGTCAAGGACGTGTTCGAGGATGGTGGCGTCGACGTCGGCATCTTCCAGTCCACGTACCTGAAGGAGTGGTACACGACCGGCTTCAACACCGCCGAGGCCAACGGCGCGATGGCCGAGAAGCATCCTGGCAAGCTGATCGTCAACGGGCGTTTCGACCCGCGTGAGGGCGAGGCGGGGCTCAAGCAGCTCGAGGAGGACGCCAAGCGGTGGAACCTCCAGGGCGTCAAGCTCTACACCGCGGAGTGGAACAACGGCTCCCGCGGCTGGCGCCTGGACGACGACGCCACCCAGCCCTTCCTTGACAAGTGCAAGGAGCTGGGGATCAAGAACATCCACGTCCACAAGGGCCCGACCATCTGGCCACTGGACAAGGACGCCTTCGACCCCCGTGACGTCGACAAGGCGGCCACCGACAACCCGGAGCTCAACTTCATCATCGAGCACGTCGGGCTGCCGCGGATCGAGGACTTCTGCTTCATGGCGACGCAGGAGCCCAACGTCTACGCCGGCCTGTCGGTGGTCATCGGCGGCCTCATGCATGCCCGGCCGCGGTTCTTCGCCAAGGTCATGGGCGAGCTGCTGTTCTGGGTCGGCGAGGACAAGATGCTGTTCGGCTCTGACTACGGCATCTGGGAGCCCAAGTGGCAGATCGACGGCTTCATCGATTGGGACTACCCCCAGCCTGATCACGAGGAGTTCTCGGACTACCCGCGCCTCAATGACGCCGGCAAGCGCAAGATCCTCGGGCTCAACGCCGCCAAGCTGTACGGCATCGAGGTCCCCGATGGCATGGGCGATTCCGCGGCCGCGGCCAAGGACGACGCCCAGCTGGTCGAAGCAGGATGAGGGCCCCGGCCTCCCCGTTGCCGGAGGCCGACCCGCGCTCCACTCGCGCCCCCGCCGCCGCACCGGCGGCGGACGGCGCGGGCGCGGGACTGCGCGAGCGGGTGCTCGACGCGCTGAGCGACGTCTATGACCCGGAGCTCGACGAGCCGATCACGTCGTTGCGGTTCGTGACCTCGTGCCAGGTGACCGACGGCGGCGACGTGGGCGTGGTCCTGCGCCTGCCCACCCCGCAGTGCGCGCCCAACTTCGCCTTTCTCATGGCGGCGGACGCGCGGCGCGCGGTGGGGTCCGTGCCCGGCGTGCGTCAGGTCACCATCGCGCTGGAGGACCACTACACCGGCGACGAGATCAACGCCGCGCTCACCCGCGGCGAGGGCTTCACGGGCGCGTTCCCGGGCGAGACCGAGGACGACGACCTGGAGGCGCTGCGCGAGCTGTTCACGCGCAAGGCCCTGATCGCGCGTCAGGCGCGCGTCTGTGAGGGGATGCTGGCCGACGGCTGGAGCCGGGAGGGCGTCGTGGCGGCGACGGTGTCACAGCTGCCCGGCGACAGCCCCGACGCCGCCCGCGCGCTGGAGCTGCGCGAGCAGCTCGGCTTCTCCGCGGGCCCGGACGCGCCCGCGTTCATCATGCCCAACGGCGAGCCGGTGGCGCCCGATCAGCTGACCCGCTGGCTGCGCGCCGCGCGGCTGGTGCGCACCGGCCTGGAGGCCAACGGCGGCATCTGCCGCTCGCTGCTGGCCTTCCGCCACAACCTTGACCCAGAGACCCAGGAGGTAGGGAGATGAAGGCCGCCAGGCTCCACGCGTACCACGACCCGCTCAAGCTCGAGAGCGTCGACGAGCCCAAGGCCGACGGACCGTTCGACGTCGTCGTGCGGATCGGCGCCGCCGGCCTGTGCCGCACCGACCTCCACATCCAGGAGGGCCAGTGGGCGGAGAAGTCTCAGGTCAAGCTCCCTTACACCCCCGGCCACGAGAACGCGGGCTGGGTGCACGAGGTCGGCTCGGGCGTCACCAACGTCGAGGTCGGCGACACGGTCATCGTCCACCCCTACATCTCCTGCGGGCTGTGTCTGCCCTGCCGTGTCGGCGACGACATGCACTGCCTCAACGGTGCGTTTCCGGGCATCGACAGCGACGGAGGCTTCGCCGACTTCCTCAAGACCTCCGCGCGCTCGGTGGTCAAGCTCGACAAGGGCCTGGAGCCCAAGGACATCGCCGCGCTCGCCGACGCGGGCCTCACCGCCATCCACGCGGTCAAGAAGGCGATCCCGGTGCTCGGCGCCGGCACGCGCGTCGTCGTCATCGGCGCCGGCGGCCTGGGGCACATCGGCATCCAGTGCCTGAAGGCCTACACCCCGGCCGAGGTGATCGTCATCGACCCGTCCGAGAAGGCACTGGCACTCGCCGGGGAGATGGGCGCCGACCGGACCGTGAAGGTCGACGGCTCCCAGGTCGACACCGTCAAGGAGATCACCGACGGCTTCGGCGCCGAGGCGATCATCGACTTCGTGGGCGAGAAGGGCGCGATCGAGGACGGGATCGCGATGGTCCGCGACGGCGGCTTCTACTACGTCATCGGCTACGGGGAGAACATCAACATCCCGACGATCGACGTCATCAGCCGCGAGATCTCGTTCATCGGCAACCTCGTCGGCACCTACGCCGACCTGCAGGAGCTCATGACCCTGACCGCCCAGGGCAAGGTCACGCTCCACACCACCACCTACCCGCTCGATGCCATCAACGACGCCATGGCCGACCTCGATGGCGGGCGTCTGCAGGGCCGCGGCATCCTCATTCCCGCCGGCGCCTAGAAGGGGGCCACCGCATGGGCAAGATCCTCTACTTCAACCACGAGGCCCGCCAGCTGCTGGCCGCCGGCGTCGACGAGCTGGCCAACACGGTCCGCGTGACCCTGGGCCCCAAGGGTCGCAACGTCGTCCTGGAGCGGCTCACCGGTGCGCCCATGATCACCAACGACGGCGTCTCGATCGCGCGCGAGATCGAGCTCTCCAACCCGCTCAAGAACATGGGCGCCCAGCTGGTCCGGGAGGTCGCCAACAAGACCTCCGATCTCACCGGCGACGGGACCACCACGGCGACGCTCCTGGCCCAGGCCATCGTCCGCGAGGGCATGAAGGCGCTGGAGGAGGGCGCCAACCCGATGCTGCTGCGCCGGGGCATCGAGGACGCGACGGAGCTGGTGGTGGCCGAGCTGCGGCGCAACGCGCGGACCGTCACCGGCCGCGACGACCTCATGCACGTCGCCACCATCGCGGCCAAGGAGGACGAGCGGATCGGCGGGGCGGTGGCCCAGGCGCTGGACCGCGTCGGACCCGAGGGCGTGGTCACCATCGAGGAGGCCGAGCTTCCGGGGATCGAGGTCGAGTTCGTCGAGGGCATGCACGTCGAGAACGGCCACTTCTCGCCCTACCTGATCCAGGACACCCAGCGGATGGAGACGGTCTTCAACGACCCCTACATCCTGCTCACCAACAAGCCCATCGTTCACATCCAGGACCTCATGCCGACCCTCGATGCGGTGATGAAGTCCCCGCGGCCGCTGGTCATCTTCGCCGAGAAGGTCGACGGCGCCGCGCTGGGGCTGCTGGTCCAGAACAACCAGCACGGCACGCTCAAGGCCGTCGCCGTCCGCGCCCCGGGGTTCGGCCACCGCCGGATCGCCCACCTGCACGACCTGGCGGCCTTCACCGGCGGTGAGGTGATCGCCGAGGAGGCGGGCCTCACCCTCCAGCACGTCAAGCCCGAGACGCTCGGCTCCGCCCGCCGGGTCGTCATCACCCAGGACGCGACGGTCCTGGTGGAGGGCGCCGGGACCGCGGATCAGGTCGAGGCTCGCCTGGCCCAGATCCGGGTTGAGCTCGAGCGCGCCACCCAGGACACCGACCAGCGAGGTGCTGCGCGAGCGGCTGGCCAAGCTGTCGAGCAGCCTGGCGGTCATCCACGTCGGCGCCTCCACGGGTCCCGAGCTCAGCGAGAAGCTGCGGCGGTGCGAGGGTGCGCTGGCCGCCACCCGCGCGGCCGTCAGCGAGGGGATCGTCGCGGGCGGGGGCACGGCGCTGCTGCGCGCCGAGACGACGCTCGACGACACCGGGCTGACCGGCGACTACCTGCGCGGCGCCGAGGTCATCCGCTCGGTCCTGTCTGAGCCGCTGTACTGGGTCTCGACCAACGCCGGTTACGACGGCCAGGCCGTCGTCGACCAGGTCCGCACGATGCCACCCGGGTACGGGCTCAACGCGCTCACCGGGGAGTTCGGCGACCTCTTTGCCGACGGGGTCATCGACCCGCTGCGGGTGACCCGGCTGACCATCGAGCACGCGGCGTCGGTGGCGGCGCTGATGCTGACCACCGAGGCGCTCGTCGCCGAGGAGCTCGTCGCCCAGCCGGGCGCGGTGATCGCCCCGGGCTTCGGGGACCTGGCCGAGGGCCTGGCCCGCCCGTCGTCCCCCGTGTAGGAACTCTGACCGCACCCGGAGTGTGACGGACGGCACATAGCGGTAAGCTTGGCCGCACGAGTCCGCCGCGCGCGGACGATTGCAGGCGCTCGAGGAGGAGCAACCCGATGCTGCTGCGCCGCGGCATCCAGGACGCGACACGCCGGTTGCGTCCGAGCTGCGGCGCGGCGCGCGGGACCCCTGCCGCCCTCCGGGTCAGAGGACCGGTCCGTCCGTCGGCAGCTCGATGAGGCCGGCGGGGTCGAGCTCCATGAACGCGCTCACCACCTCGGGGTCGAACTGCCGCCCCTCCAGGGAGCGGATCTCCGAGAGCGTGGCGTCGATGCTCCACGCCGCCTTGTAGGGCCGGGGGTGGGTGAGCGCATCGAAGACATCGGCCAGCGCGACGATCCGCCCGGTGATCGGGATGTCATCGCCGGCCAGGCCGTTGGGATACCCCGAGCCGTCCCAGCGCTCGTGGTGGGTGAGCGCGATCTGCTCGGCCGGCTGCATCAGAGACGACTGGCCGCCACCCAGGATCGCGGCGCCCGCGGTGGTATGCGTCTTGAGCCGCTCGAACTCGTGGTCGGCGAGCTTGTTGCGCTTGAGCAGGATCGCGTCGGGGATGGCGAGCTTGCCGACGTCGTGCAACTCGGCCGCCTCTCCGATGAGCGACGCCTGGCTGTCCTCCATGCCCAGCACCTGCGCCAGCGCCATCGCGGTGTGCCCGACGCGCTGGGGGTGGCGGTGGGTGCCGTCGTCGCGGAACTCGGCGGCGATGGCCAGGCGCATCAGGCTGTCGCGGCGCGCCGCCTCGAGCTCGGCGAACATGCGCACGTTCTCCATCGCCACCGCAGTGGAGTCGGCCAGTGCCTGGAGCAGGGTGACCTGGCGGTCTGACGGCTCGTGGTGCTCGGCCCAGTAGTTGCCGATGGCGCCGATGGGGTCCAGCCGGCGGATGGGGACCATCAGTAGGCTCTTGACGAAGGTCGGGCGGTAGGCGTCGGCGGGGATCCGGTCGTCGGCGTAGATGTCGGGGAGCATCGCGGACCGGCGGTTGGCCATCACCCAGCCGCTGATGCACGCGCTCATGGGGAAGCGCTGGCCCTTCCACAGGGGCGCGATCGCGTCCTCGTCGGCGTAGTGGCAGAGGTTCCCCTCGCGGAGCACGAACGTCGCGCCGTCGGCGCCGGTCAGCCGCCGGGCGGTGCCGCGGACGATGGCCTGGATCTCGGGGACCGAGCGAGCCATCGACAGGTGCTGGATGGCCGAGATCAGCTCGCCCTCCTCGTGGAGGGAGTGAGTCGGGGTGAACGTGATCAGCGCGGACTGATCCGGGCTCATGGGGGGCGGGGGAGCTGTCAGCGACACGGGCTCCGTCGATCCTTCCCGGAGTTCCGGCCGACTGACAGGAAAACGGCATATTGCACTGGTTCGGCGCAAAAGCGGTCAAACTTCCCCGTCTCGGATGCAGGATCGCTGCCACGGCGCAGCCCGGCAGCGCCCGGCGCGGCCACCGTCCCGGATCGGTGGCGATGCTCTGAAGCCACAGAGCACGCACCGCCCTTCTCCGCGGTGTGCGCTCTGTGACTTCGGCCCGCTGAAGCTACAGAGCACGCACTGCCCCCGTCCGCGGTGTGCGCTCTGTGGCGTCAACAGACCGGCGACACCGCCCGCGCTCACCGGCAACGGCCCGTCCAGCCACCTGCCACAAGTAAACTTATTGGTTTACTTGCCGACACGTCGCTGGGCGGCACGCGGTGGGGCTAGGTGAGCGCGGGGGCCTCGGGCAGGCGGGCCAGGGCCGCCTGCATGTCGGAGTCCGAGAACTCCGGGTCCTCGAGCTTGCCCGCCAGGTAGGCGTCGTAGGCGCTGAGGTCGAAGTGGCCGTGGCCGCAGAGCCCGAACAGGATCACCCGCTCCTCGCCCGCCTCGCGCGCCGCCTCGGCCTCCTCAATGACCGCGCGGATGGCGTGCGCCGGCTCGGGCGCCGGGATGATCCCCTCGGTGCGGGCGAAGCGCACCGCCGCCTCGAACGTCTCGTTCTGGCGGTAGGCGCGCGGCGCCACCATCCCGGCCTTGACCAGCGCGCACACCAGCGGCGAGTCGCCGTGATAGCGCAGCCCGCCGGCGTGGACGGGCGGCGGCACGAAGTCGTGCCCGAGCGTGTACATCGGCATCAGCGGGGTCAGCCCCGCGGTGTCGCCGAAGTCGTAGGCGTAGACGCCGCGGGTGAGGGTGGGGCAGGCCGCGGGTTCGGCGGCGATGAACTGGGTCGTGGCACCGTCCCGGATGTTGCGGCGCAGGAACGGGAAGGTCAGGCCGCCGAAGTTCGAGCCGCCCCCGACGCACCCGACGACGATGTCCGGGTACTCGCCGGCCATCTCCATCTGCGCGATCGCCTCCTGCCCGATCACGGTCTGGTGCAGGAGCACGTGGTTGAGCACCGAGCCCAGCGAGTAGTTGGTGTCGGGGTTCTGCGCGGCGACCTCGACCGCTTCGGAGATGGCGATGCCCAGCGAGCCGGTGGGGTGTTGGCTCTGCCCGCGCCCGGCCTCGGTGAGATCTGACGGCGAGCGGTGCACGGTGGCGCCCCAGGTCTCGATCATCGAGCGGCGGTAGGGCTTCTGGTCATAGCTGGAGCCGACCATCCACACCTCGCACTCCAGCCCGAACATCTGGCACGCGAACGACAGCGCTGACCCCCACTGGCCGGCGCCCGTCTCCGTGGTCAGCTTCTTGATGCCGGCGGCGGCGTTCTCATAGGCCTGCGCCACCGCCGTGTTGGCCTTGTGCGAGCCGGGGGGCGAGCCCCCCTCGTACTTGTAGTAGATGTGCGCGGGGGTGTCGAGCTCGCGCTCCAGCCGGCGCGCCCGAAACAGCGGGCTGGGCCTCCACAGCTTGTAGGCCTCGCGCACCGGCTCGGGGATCTCGATCTGAGGCTCCGCCGAGACCTCCTGGAGGATCAGCGACATCGGGAAGATCGGCGAGAGGTCGTCTGGCCCGGCGGGCTCCTTCGTCCCGGGATGCAGCGGGGGAGGGGCGTCGCCGGGGAGGTCGGCCATGAGGTTGACCCAGTGCGTCGGGATGTCCCGCTCGCCAAGCGTGAACTTCACCTGTGCGTCGCCCATCTCCGTCTCCTTTGCCTCGCTGGTGCCGCGATTCTATGTGTGAAAGCATCGGCGCTCTGACATGAGACGCAGCACCGACCGCATCCTCACCACCCACGCCGGGAGCCTGCCCAACCTCTCCGAGCCGCCGCCGTCTGACCCCGAGGGGCTGACCGCGGCCGTCACGGCAGTGGTGGCCCGCCAGCGCCAGGTCGGGCTCGACCTCGTCAACGAGGGCGAATACACGAAGGGCGGCGACTGGCTGTCGTTCGCCGACGACCGCTTCGAGGGGTTCGAGGTCAAGCCCGCCAGCGACGAGCCGCCGGTCATCGCCCGCGGGGCCGACCGCGCGGCCTTCGCCGACTTCTACCGCTACGCCACGGAGCGCGGGACCCTGTTCTACGCCCCCGCCGAGCAGATCAACACGCGCCGGGTCCGCTGGGTGTGCACCGGGCCGGTGAGCTATCGCGGCCACGACGCCGTGCGCCGGGAGATCGAGCTGCTTCAGGCCGCGGATCCCGGCGAGGACGCGTTTCTCACCTCGACCGCGCCGGCCAGCCTCGAGGTCTACCGCGACAACCTGCACTACTCCGACGACGAGGAGTACCTCTACGCGCTGGCCGAGGCGCTGCGCGAGGAGTACGAGCTGATCGCGCAGTCGGGCCTGGTCCTCCAGGTCGATGATGCGTGGCTGCCGGCCCTGTGGGACCGGATCGGCATCGAGATGGGCCTGGAGGCCTTCCGGGATCGCTGCCGCGTCCGCGTCCGGGCGCTGAACCATGCCCTGCGCAACATCCCCGAGGACCGCATCCGCTACCACATGTGCTGGGGCAGCTGGCACGGCCCGCACGCCTACGACATCGAGCTCGCCCAGCTCGTCGACATCCTGCTCGAGGTCAAGGCGCACGCCTATCTCATCGAAGGGGCCAACGCCCGCCACGAGCACGAGTGGGCGGTCTGGCGCGACGTGACGCTCCCGCCCGGCCGGATCCTCATCCCGGGAGTTGTGACCCACTCCACCGATGTGGTCGAGCACCCCGAGCTCGTCGCCCAGCGGATCATCCGTTACGCCGCCGCGGTGGGCGCGGAGAACATCGTGGCGGGCACCGACTGCGGTTTCGGCGGCCGCTCGCACCCCCAGATCGCGTGGGCCAAGCTCGGCTCGCTGGTGGAGGGCGCGCGGCTGGCCTCCCGCGCGCTGGGCATGACGCCCGCCGCTCCGGGGCAAGCCGAGTAATACGACTCACGCCAGCAAGTCAGCGGCCGGCTGTGCCGTTGCATTGATACCGAGCACACCAACAAGGGGCCCGCGACTCAGGCGCTGCGCCGAACTGTCGATTAACCCGGTGGATGAGAATGGAAAATCAGCCAACCGATCTGCACGCTGACCAGGGGGCCCGCTGGCGCGCCCGCGCCCGTGCGGTACGGGCCGAGCTCGCCGTCGCGCTCGGCGTCGTCGTCATCGGCGTCCTCGTCCTCATCCTCAACGGTCACGAGATCTCCTGGCTGGCCGGCGTCATCGCCGGTGGCGCCGCCGGCGCCTGGGTGGCGCTGGGCCGCGCCCGGCGTCCGGGGCGCCGCGGTCCTGAGGCCGCGCTGCGCGCCGAGCACCGGACCGCCACGGCGCTGGAGCCCCTCCAGAGCTCGGGTTGGCGTTTCCTGCACGAGGTTCGCGGGCTCGACTCCACCATTGACCACATCGCCATCGGGCGCGGCGGCGTGATCGTGCTCCAGAGCATGAGCCCCGACGGCGTCGTGGCGATGCGCGGCGGCGAGCTGATCGTGGAGCGCAATCCGGGGCCCGACGCCCCGGGGCGGCTCGAGCGGCTGCGTCCGCGCGCCCTCGCCGATGCGGCTGCCTTCCGCCGGGATGTGGAGCGGGTGACCGGGCGCCGCCTGTGGGTTCAGGCCGTCGTCGTCATCTGGTCACAGTTCCCGGCCGGCTCCGTCGTCGACGGGCGCTGCGTCTACATCCACGGCTCGCGCCTGCCCGACTGGCTGGCGCGCCGTCCCCATCAGCTCGATCCGGCCGAGACCGACGATGTGGCAGCCACGGTGGCCGCCCTCGTCGAATGCCGCGGCGAGCTCCGGCTGCCGCTCGCGGTCTGACCGCCCGCCGCCGGCAGGGCGGAGTCAGCGCGTGAACGTCCCGGCGAAGCGCAGCTTCGTCACGCCGGTGTTGAGGTCGTAGGTGCCGGTGATGGTGTAGGTGCACTTCTCCCCCTGGTGCAGACCGCTGCCCGTGGTGCAGGTCCCCTTGCCGGTGATGTCCCCGACGCCGTCGGTGCGGGGCGTGCCGCGCGTGAACGTGTCCGACATGCGCTGCACGCCGTCGGCGTAGAACAGCTTCATCGCGTCGTTGCCGGTCACCGGGTACGTGTCGCCCAGCAGCACCCCATCCTGCATCCCGGCGCCGCCGCCATCAGGGGAGCGGACGACCCGGTAGACCGTCTCGAACCGGTTGCCGACGGCGCTGATCTGCGCGCCGACCGCGACCGCGGTGAAGCTCCGCTTGTGGGGAGCCTTCGCGGCCACCGCGACCCCCGGCGCGCCGACGCCTGCGGCCGCGGTCACCGCCATGCCGATCAAGGATGCCCTGCGCATTGCGCCTCCTCGCTTGCACACCGCTGAAGGTAAAAGACGGCCGGCACGGTGAGTCGCACCGGCCGCCATACATTTCCCGTACCCCCTCGAGAGGGGCTCACACTTCAGTCGCCGAGCAGCCCTTTCGCGGCCAGTTCGTCGCGGGCGGCCGCCGACTTCTCCAGCCCGTCGAGCCCCATGCCCCGCAACACGTTGTCCGCCTTGGAGAACTGGACGTCGCGGTAGTCGACGATCTCGATCACGTTGCCACTGGGATCCCGGACCCGCAGCGACCCCGATCTGCGGACGTCCTCGCCGGCGTCGTGCAGGGCGGTTCGCAGGGCCTCCTTGTCGTCGACGACCAGGCCCACGTGACGGTCGGCGTCGCCGATGCCGAGGCCGCCCCTGACCTCGCTGAGGGCGACGAACTGGTCGCCGAGGTCGATCCAGGCCATGGTTCGCCGGCGGCCCCGGAGCTCGAACGCAAACCACCGCGCCCACCACTCCAGCGCCTCGTCGAGGTCGCGGACCTCAAAGGCCACATGGTTGATCCCGATCGCACGGACGCTCATCGCTGAGCCACACGATAATCGACGGTCGCGGGCGCTCTCCGTGCCCGTCGCCACCGCCCAAAGGAGTGCCGACCGTTGGATCTCTCCCTCCCCGCCGACGTGACCGAGCTGCTGGAGTCGATCGACGTGTTCATCGACCGCGAGCTGGTGCCCATCCAGGACGCCAATCCGGACCTGTTCGACCATCGCCGGGAGTTCACCCGCACCGACGTGGAGCGCGGCGGGATCCCCACCGAGCGCTGGCGCGGCGTGCTGGCCCAGGCCCGCCGGCTCGCCATCGACGCCGGCTTCTACCAGTACCCCTTCCCGGGCGAGCTGGGCGGCGGCGACGGGTCCAACCTGGCGATGGCGCTCATCCGCGAGCACCTCGCCCACCGCGGCCCCGGCCTGCACGCGGAGCTGACCCACGAGGCGTCGATCGTCGCCAACGAGCCGCTGGTTCTGGTGCTGCACGAGTACGGCACGCCCGAGCAGAAGCGCCGCTACCTGGAGCCACTCGTCGACGGGCGGATCGCGATCGCCTTCGCGCTCACCGAGCCCGGTCACGGCTCAGACGCCACCTGGCTCGAGACCACCGCCCGGCGGGCCGACGGCGGCCAGGGGTGGGTCCTTGACGGGGTCAAGCGCTTCATCACCGGCATCGACGTGGCCGCCGCGGTGCTCGTGTTCGCCCGCACCTCGGGCCAGGACGGCAAGGCGCACGGGATCACCGCCTTCCTGGTGAACGTCGACACCCCCGGCCTCGAGGTCCCGTACTACCACTGGACCTTCAACATGCCCACCGACCACGGCGAGCTGACGCTCAACCGCGTCCACGTCGGTGACGACGCCGTCATCGGCGAGGTCGACCGCGGTCTGGACTGCGCGCAGCTGTTCGTGCACGAGAACCGCATCCGCCAGGCGGCCTCGTCGCTGGGGGCCGCCCAGTTCTGCATCGACCGCAGCATCGCCTATGCGCGTGAGCGGGTCATCTTCGGCAAGCCGCTGGCCGACTACCAGGGCGTTCAGTGGCAGCTCGTGGAGCTCCAGACCGAGGCCGAGCTCGTGCGCAACACGCTCTACAAGACGGCGTGGGCGATGGACCGGGCCGGCGACGGCGCGTCCACCAGCGCCAAGACGAGCGTTTCGGACAAGGTGTCGATGGTCAACTACCGCGCCAACCGGCTCGCCTGCGACGCCGCCGACCGCGCCATCCAGGTCCACGGCGGCCTGGGCTACACGCGCGCGCTGCCGTTCGAGTTCATCTACCGCCATCACCGCCGCTACCGCATCACCGAGGGCTCTGACGAGCTTCAGCTGCGCCGGATCGCAGGCCGGTTGTTCGGCCTCACCGGCGACCGGCCTGCCCCACGGTGAGCGAGGACACGCCCGCGCGGCGCCTCGCCGCCGACGCGCCCGCCTCGCGTTCAGCTGACGAGCTCCAGGCCGCGGGCCAGCATCGGCGCCAGCGTCCGCGCGGCCAGCTCCAGACCGGGATCGGGCTCGGGCTGGCGGCGGTTGCGCTTGGCCAGCACCGACATCGCCGCCCCGAGCTTGTAGTACGAGAAGGCCATGAACCAGTCCAGGTCGGCGGGCGGCGCGTCCAGGCCGGCCTCGTCCACGTACTCGGCTAGCAGCGCGGCGGCGGACGGCATCGCGTCGGCGGCCGCCTGGTTGGGCGCATCGCGGTGCGCGACGCGCTGCTGCACCGGGTCGGTGAAGGCCATCAGCCAGGCCAGGTCGGTGCGCGGGTCGCCCACCGACCAGATCTCCCAGTCGATGAGGGCGGCCAGCCGGTCTGAGTCGAACTGCATGTTGCCCAGCCGGTAGTCGCCGTGGAGGATGCGATCCCCACCCGCCCCACTGGGTCCCGCGGGGACGCGGGCGCACAGCGCGGCGCGCAGCTCTCCCTCGTGGACGCGCAGGTCATCGCCGGCGGTGGCAAACAGCGCCGCCCAGCGCTCCACCTCCTCGGCCAAGGTGAACGCGGCGTCCTGAACACCAACGGCCCGGGGCTCGATCGCCTGCAGCCGCGCCAGCATCCGGGCCGCCGCCCGCGCCCGCGCGTCGACCAGCCGCGGGGTGGGAGGGGTGCTGCGCACGTCCCACTTGGGTTCGTAGGCCTCGCCGGGCACGAACGCCATCACGAAGAACGGGGGCGACCCGTCGTCGGTGACGAGCACCTCGGGGACGCACACGCCCGGCGCGCCGTGGACCGCCGCCATCACTCGGGCCTGGCGCAGCACGTCGCGGTTGCGCACCGGCTCCAGGCCCGGCGGGGCCACCTTGACGACCACGCGCCGCTCCCGCTCGCCGGTGCCCGTCAGCGTCGCCGCGTAGGTCAGGCTGGAGATCCCGCCGGGCAGCGGATCGAGCGGCCCCACCTCGGCCTCCGGCCATCGGCGCCGGGCCGCGCCGCGCACCCGGTCGGGCAGCTCCTGAAGCGCGTCGGCGGTCACGGCCGCGGATCGGCGCGGCCGCGAGCGACGCTGCTGGTGACCGACAGCAGGTTGAGCGTCATGCCCCCGTCGATGAGGAGCTCCTGGCCGGTGACGCTGCCCGCCGCCGGCGACGCGAGGTAGGCGGCGGCCGCGGCGATCTCGGCGGGCGCGACCATCCGCCCGGTCGGGATCTGCTCCATCCAGGCGTCGATGATCTCCTGCGGCATCGCCTTGACGCCGGCGCTGCCCACGAGCCCGGGGAGGATCGCGTTGGCGGTGATCCCGAGGCCGGCGTTCTCGACCGCCACCGTCTTGACCATGCCGATCAGGCCCGCCTTGCTGGCGCTGTAGGCGACCTGGGCCGGCATCCCGAAACGGGCGGCGAAGCTCGAGATGACGACGATCCGGCCGAAGCGCCGCTCGCGCATCCCGCCCAGGCAGGCCTGCACGACGCGGAAGCTGCCGGTCAGGTTGACCGACAGGTCGCGCTGCCAGCGCTCGAGGTCCATCGAGTGGGCGCCGCCGACGATCGTCGGCAGCCCGGCGTTGGAGATGAGCACGTCGATGTCGTCGAGGGGCGGCAGCTCGTCGGTCACCAGGTCGACGTGGAACGTGCACCCCGGCTGGCGGTCGAGCGTCACCACCTCCAGGCCGTCGGCGGTCAGCCGCTGGGCGATCGCCGCGCCGATGCCGCCGGGGTTCGCGGCGCCCGTGACGAGAGCCTTGAGCGGGCGGTCCTGCACCGCGTCTCAGGCCATCGTCAGGCCGCCGCTCACCGACAGCGTCTGGCCGGTGATGTACCCGGCGCCCTCGGAGGCGAAGAAGCGCACCGCGTGCGCGACGTCCTCGGGCTGGCCGAGCCGCTTCATGGGGACCGCGCGGGCCAGGCGCTCGAGCACCTTGTCGGCGTCGGGGTGGGCCTGGGCCACATCACGGAGCATCTCGGTGTCCGTGGGGCCGGGGCAGACGATGTTGGCGGTGACCCCGAGGCGTGCCGTCTCGCGCGCGACGGTCTTGGTGAAGGAGATGATCGCGCCCTTGGCCCCGGCGTAGACGGACTCCAGGGAGGAGCCGACGCGACCCGCATCGGAGCTGATGTTGACGATCCGCCCCCAGCGGCGCTCGATCATCGCCGGCAGCAGCGCGCGCGTGAAGCGCAGCCCGCCCTTGAAGTTGACCTCCAGCACCTCCTGCCAGAACTCCTCGTCGGAGTCCACGAACGGCTTCAGCTCGTCCCAGCCGGCGACGTTGACGAGCACATCGATCTGCCCGTACTCCTGGAGCGCGCGGTCCACGCCGGCGGCCACCGAGTCGGGGCTGCGCACGTCCACGTCGAGCGCCAGCGCCCTCCCGCCGGCGTCGGTGATCCGCTGCGCGTTGGCCTGGGCCTGGTCGGTGCGGATGTCGGCGATCACGACGGGCATGCCGTCCTCGGCCAGGCCACATGCGATCGCCGCCCCGATCCCGCGGGCGCCGCCGGTGACCAGCGCAACGCGTCCTGAAGGGCTCGTTGACATGCCGCCGCACGCTACCCCCTGAGCCGATGCGAGGGAACCGAAACCCCCCGTTCGAGGGGTGAGCGCGGCGACAAACCCCCCGTTCAAGGGGTTTGTGCGGGCACGCGGAGATAGTTGGACGTCAAACTATCTCGCGGCTAACATGCCTGGCATGACCGTGCTGGACAACGTTCCGGTGTCCTACGACGAGTGGCGAGCGGCGTACGGTCTGACCCCGGAGCGCGACGTGCCGTTCACGACGCTGTCGGGCGAGGAGATCAGGCCGCTCTACACCGAGCAGGACCTCCCGGGAGGCGATCCCGCCCACCCCACCATCGGCCTGCCCGGCCAGTATCCCTACACGCGCGGGGTGTACCCGTCGATGTACCGCGGGCGCCTGTGGACGATGCGCCAGTTCGCCGGGTTCGGCACCGCCGAGGAGACCAACCGGCGCTTCCACTACCTGCTCGAGCACGGCCAGACCGGCCTGTCGACCGCCTTCGACATGCCCTCGCTGATGGGCCATGACTCCGATCACCCCCGCTCGCTGGGCGAGGTCGGCCGCGAGGGCGTCGCCGTCGACACCGTGCTCGACATGGAGACGCTGTTTCACGGGATCCCCCTGGACCAGGTGACGGTCTCGATGACCATCAACGCCCCCGCGGCGATCATGCTGGCCTTCTACGTGGTGGCCGCCGAGCGCCAGGGCGTGCCTCCCGAGCGGCTGGGCGGCACGATCCAGACCGACATCCTCAAGGAGTACATCGCGCAGAAGGAGTGGTGCTTCCCGGTCGATCCCGGCCATGCGCCTGGTCGGGGACATGATCGAGTGGTGCTCCACGGCCATGCCCCGCTGGCACCCGATCAGCATCTCGGGCTACCACATCCGCGAGGCCGGCTCCACCGCCGCCCAGGAGCTGGCCTTCACGCTCAAGGACGGGCTCACCTACGTGGAGCAGGCGGTCGCCCGCGGCCTGAACGTCGACGACTTCGCCCCCCGTCTGAGCTTCTTCTTCAACGCGCAGATCGACTTCTTCGAGGAGATCGCCAAGTACCGTGCCGCCCGTCGCATCTGGGCCCGCGAGCTGCGCAACACCTTCGGGGCGCGCAAGCCCGAGTCGTGGCGGATGCGCTTCCACACCCAGACCGCCGGTGTGTCGCTCACCGCCCAGCAGCCGCTCAACAACATCGTCCGCACGGCGATCGAGGCGCTGGCGGGCGTGCTTGGCGGCACCCAGTCGCTGCACACCAACTCCTATGACGAGGCGATGGCCCTGCCTACCGAGGAGGCCGTGCGAATCGCCCTGCGCACCCAGCAGATCATCGCCGACGAGACCGGAGTCGCCAACACGATCGACCCGCTGGGCGGCGCCTACTTCGTGGAGTCGCTCACCGACCTGATGGAGGAGCGGGCCTACGCCTACTTCCGCAAGATCGACGAGCTGGGCGGGATGGTGGAGGCGGTCAAGCGCGGCTTCCCCCAGCGCGAGATCGCCGACGCCGCCTTCGAGCTGCAGACCGAGATCGACGCCGGCCGGCGCATTGTCGTCGGCGTCAACCGCTACACCGAGGGTGACGAGCGGGCCACCGAGCTCCTGCGCATTGACCCGACGCTGGAGGGCAAGCAGATCGCGCGGGTCCGGGCGGCGCGCGGCAACCGCGACGAGGCCGCGGTGGCGGCATCCCTAGCCGCCATCAAGGACGCCGCCGGCGGCCAGGTCAACCTGATGCCGCTGCTCATCGACGCGGCCCGGGCGCACGTCTCCGAGGGCGAGATCGTGGAGACGCTCCAGGAGGTCTGGGGCGACTACCGCGAACAGCCCGTCTTCTGACCCAAGCGTTTGCACATCGCGCGGGGCATCGGCGCCACGGGCTGACGGCACGCGCACGGCGGTTGCCAGAATCAGGGGATGCCGATCACTCCCCGCCTCTTCGGCGAGCGCGGGCGCAAGCGCGCCGCCTCGCTCGGGATCGACCCCGAGCGCCTGCCGCCGGGCCAGTCGCCGACGGTCAAGTGGCCCGTGCTCACCGTGGGCGACACGCCGCGGGTGAGCACTGAGGAGTGGCTGCTCTCGGTCGACGGCGCCGTCGAGGAGCCCTACATGCTCGACTGGGAGGCGTTCACCGAGCTTGCCCAGACCGACTGGAGCGGCGACATCCACTGCGTTACGCGGTGGTCGAAGTTCGGCATGACCTGGCGCGGCGCCGACGTCCGCGCCCTCGTCCAGCGGGCCCGGCCCACGCCGGAGGCCAGCCACCTGCTCGCCCACTGCTACGGCGGCTACACCACGAACATGCCGCTCACCGACATCACCGAGCACCCCGCGCTCGTCGCCCATTTGGCCGAGGGTGCGCCGCTGGAGCCCGACCACGGGGGCCCGGCCCGGCTGCTCGTGCCGCACCTCTACCTGTGGAAGTCGGCCAAGTGGATCCAGCGGCTCGAGCTGCTCGACCACGACCAGCTGGGGTTCTGGGAGCGCAACGGCTATCACCATCGCGGCGACCCGTGGCGCGAGGAGCGCTACAGCGTCGACGACTACGTGGCCCGCACGATGCGCCGCCAGGCCCGGGCCGGCGCCCGCGACGGCGGCCTCTGACCGATCAGCCGAGGTCCACCGCGTCGCGCGGGGGCGGGCCCCACGGAAAGTCCCGCAGGGTCTCGAGGAACGCACGCGTGAGGGGCGTCCACTCTCCGCGCGTGTAGGCGCACACGACGCGGGCGAGCCGCGGTGACGCCGGCCGGGCCAGCGGGACCAGGGCGGCCGGGACGATGTGCTCGGGGACGAGGGCGGGGCCGATGCCCGCCGCGGCGAACAGGGCGGCTGCCGCCACCTGGCTCGTGCGCACCGCGACGCGCGGACTGAAGCCGGCGCGGGCGCAGCAGAGGTCGACGACCTCGGCGAGACCGTGGGTGGGGGCGAAGTGGACCCAGCGGCGGTCGGCGAGCTGGCCGAGCTCGACCGCGTCGCCGCCGAGGAGCGGGTCGCGGTCGGGGAGGACCACGACGAACTCCTCCCAACCGAGGTGGCGTACCTCGCCCGACCAGGTCTCGGGCAGCGAACCGACAGCGATATCCCCGGCACCATGGCGAACCGCCTCGTCGAGGGCCCGGCGGTGGGGGAACTCGAGCAGGCTGACCTCGATCTCCGGATGCCGACGTTGCCAGTCGCGCAAGACCGCCGGAAGGATGCCGAGCGCCGCCGAGGTGGTCACCGCGACCTCCAGCCGGCCGACCTCGAGCTCAAGGGCCTGACGCACGGAACGGCGCGCGCGCTCAGCATGCAGCAGCGCGGCGCGGGCCTCGCCCAGGAGCTCCTGGCCGGCGGCGGTGAGGCGCACCCCGCGGGGCAGCCGCTCGAGCAGCTCCCCGCCCAGCTCGCGCTCCAGCGTCTTGATCTGCTGGGAGAGCGACGGCTGGGACACCAGCAGCTCCTCCGCCGCCGCCGTGAGCGACCCCTGCTCGGCGATGGCGACGAAGTACTCCAGTTGACGGAGGTTCATGGCATAAGTATTACCTATCGATATACGCAGGAACGTGTATTTGTGCTTATGACGGAGTGGACCGACACTGATGGTGGAGAGAAGTCAGAGAGACGAGAGGGCTCATCCCCACAGGAACGGAACACGCCCGATGACCATGAACAGCTCACAGCCCCTCACGACAACGATCGACCATGCCCGCAGGTTGACGGCGGCGGCTCAGACCAATGGAGTGACCGCCAACTGGGTCGCCCAGGCCCAGCACGTCGGCGACCTGTCGGTGCTGCTGCTGGCGCTTCGCAGCTGAACGCCCGCGCGTCCGGCGCAGCCCTGCTGCGCCCCGGCGTGGTCGAGCTCGGGACGGCCACCGGTTGGACATCGACACCTCGCACGAGCGCGCAGCGACGATCGCCGAAGTCCTGGCCTGGCGCCCGGTGCTGGCGCCCGGGACGGGCTACTTGCGCTTGTGATGCTCGCCGGTGAGCCTGGAGGTGAGCTCGTCGATGAGATCCGAGACGCGGTGGCCGGCCGGTGAATCGCGAGCCTCGGTGAAGCGCTCGGACAGGTCGGAGGTGGCGTCGTCGAGGATCTTGGAGAAGCTGTCGTCGGTCGTGATGTATCCGAGCTCCTCATCAGACGGGCGGTCGCCGGCCATCTCGCGCACGTCGCGGATCGTCCGCTCGGCCGCCTCGCGGGCCTCACGGACGGCGCGCTCGCGGGCGCTGCGGGCGGCCTTGAGCTCCTGCTCCATGGCGGCCAGGCGGGCGTCGAGGCCGGGATCGCCCCCGGCCGCGGAGCCGGCCCCGGCCGAGCCGCGCGTGGAGCCCGCCCCGGCCGAGCCGCGCGTGGAGCCCGCCCCCGCCGCGCCGGCCCCCGCCGAGGCGCCCCGCGAACCGCCCCCCGCGGCCCGCAGCCGCCGTGCCTCCGCGTAGGCCTCCTGCACCGCCTCGAACCGCCGCGCCGACTCCGGCGAGCCGCCGTTGTGGTCAGGGTGGTGCAGCTGCACCAGCCGTCGGTAGGCCGCGCGCAGCTCGGCGTCGGTGGCCGACGGGGCCAGGCCCAGCGTCTGATAGGGATCTGGCGAGGACGCCATCGTGCCAATAGGGTAAAGAGCGGCCGCGAGCACACGACCGGTCGCCACATCCCGAGGGAGAACCGACACATGTCCGACACCGCCCACCAGGCCTCACCCAAGACCCCCGAGGAGCTGACCGCCGACGTGCTGGCGAGCTTCGACGGCTGCGAGGACCCCCGCCTGCGCGAGCTCATGCAGGCCCTCGTCCGCCACCTCCACGCCTTCGTGCTGGAGGTCGGGCTCACGCCGCAGGAGTGGGAGGGAGCGATCCAGACGCTCACGCGCACCGGCGACATCACCGACGAGCGCCGCCAGGAGTTCATCCTGTGGTCTGACTCGCTCGGCGTGTCGATGCTCGTCGACGCGATCGAGAACACCGTTCCCCCCGGCGCGACCGAGTCCACGGTGCAGGGACCGTTCTACGTCCCGGGCTCGCCGCTGCGCGAGTACGGTGCCAACATCGCCCAGGAGCCCGACGCCGGCGTCCCCGCGCTCGTCCACGGCCGCGTGTTCGACCTCGGCGGGCAGCCCATCGCCGAGGCCGAGGTCGACGTGTGGCAGAACGGCGCGGACCAGCTCTACGCGGTGCAGCGCCCCGAGGCAGAGGAGGATCACCTGCGCGGCCGCTTCCTCACGCGCGACGATGGCAGCTACTCGTTCGTAGCGGTCCGGCCCACGCCGTACCCGATCCCCTACGACGGACCCGTGGGCAAGATGCTCGACCTCACCGGCCGTCACCCGTGGCGCCCCGCCCATGTGCACATGATCATCCGCGCCGACGGCTACCGGACGCTGACCACCCACGTATTCGACGCCGAGAGCCGGTACCTGGACTCCGACGCCGTGTTCGCGGTCAAGCCGTCGCTGACCCGCGAGTTCATCGTCCACGGGCCCGACGACCCCGACACCCCCGAGGGCGTCACGACCGAATGGGTCTCCGTGGAGAACGACGTCGTGCTCGCGCCGCAGACCTGACCCCGCCGGCTCGCAGCGGGACTTCCCTCAGCCGCCGGACGCGGCGTCGCCGCCGCGGGCCGACCGGACCGGGTAGCCCGACAGCGCCAGCGCTCCGATCGCGATCGCGCTGGACACCACCGCGGTGACGACCATGCCGGCGTCGAGGCTGGAGAGATCGAAGAAGCTGCGGGTCGACGGCAGCAGGATGGTGGCGACGTAGGTCGCCGCCAGCACCGCGCACATCATGGCCACCAGCGACGAGCGCCGCCGCGAGCCCTCGGACTCCAGCGCCAGCACCAGATACAGGCCCGAGGCGACGAGGATCGTCACGGCGACGGTCCGCGAGTCGTTGAGGGTCAGGTCGAGGTCGTGGCGCGCGAACAGGTATCCGCCCACCAGACCGGCTCCGGTGAGGGCTCCAGCCGGGATCGCGAACCTCGCCACCGCCCGCACGAAGCCATCGGGCCGCCACGGCCCGCTGCTCGGGGCCAGGGCCAGGAAGAAGGTCGGGATCCCGATCGTCAGGGCCGCGGCCAGCGTGAGGTGGCGGGGCAGCAGCGGGTAGGCGTCCGAGCTGGTCCCGATGGTGAGGATGAGGAATGCGGCGAACGCGGATTTGGTGACGTAGAGCTTGGTGACGCGCTGGAGGTTGCGCAGCGCGCGGCGCCCCTCGGAGACCAGCGCCGGGACCACGCCGAAATCGCCGGAGATGAGCACGAGGTCTGACACGCTGCGCGCCATCTGGGTCCCGCTCCCCTGGGCGATGGCCAGCCGCGAGCTCTTGAGCGCCGGCACGTCGTTGACGCCGTCGCCGATCATCGCCACGTAGCGTCCCTCGTCGGTCAGGGCCTGGACCACGGCCTGCTTGCCCTCGGGGGAGATGCGCCCGATGACGCTGGCGTTCTGCGCGAAGGCCCGCCGCTGCACCGGGTCGTCGGGGATCTCGGTGCCCTCGTGCACCCCCGCCACCGGGATGCCGACGTCGCGGGCGATGGCGGCCACCGTCGCCGGGGCATCGCCCGACAGGACCTTGACCTCGACGCCCTCCTCCAGCAGGAACTGAATGGTGTCGCCGACGCCGGGGCGCAGCTCCTCGGCCAGGACGGCGAGGCCGACCGGCTCCAGGCCCGCGGGCGGCTCATCCTGGGGATCGGAGGGGAGAGGGCGGGTGCTGCGGGCCAGGGCCAGCACCCGGCGGCCGTCTGACTGGCGCTGCTCGGCCACCTCGCCCAGCGCGCCCACAGGGACCCGTCCGGGGGCGCCGAGGTAGTACGTCCCGCGGTCAAGGGCCACCGCGCTCCAGCGCCGCCGGCTGGCGAAGGGAACCTCGCCGCCCAGCGGCTCGGGCTCGGCCGGGTAGGCGTCGGCGATCGCCTGCAGCGTGAGGTTGCGCGCCGACGCGCTGGCGGCGACGGCGGACAGAATCGCGGACACCTCGTCCACGGCGAACCCGTCATCGGCCACCACCTCGACGACGCGCAGCGACGGCTCGGTGAGCGTGCCGGTCTTGTCGACGCAGATGGTGTCCACCGAGGCCAGCGACTCGATGGCGTTGAGCTGCTGGGCGAGCACCCCCCGCCGCGACATGCGCACCGCGGCGGCGGCGTAGGTGACGCCGACGAGGAGGACGAGGCCCTCGGGGATGAGGCTGACGACCCCGGCGGCCGACGTGGACACCGCGTTGTGCAGCGCGACATGGCGGTGATACAGCGAGTAGCCGAGGACCGCACCGAGGAACACCACCGCGCCGGTGAGCACGTAGAGCAGGCGGTTGATCGCCTGCTCGAGCGCCGAGCGGGGGTGTCGGAAGGAGCGCGCCTCCCCGGTGAGCCGCGCCGCGAAGCTGTCTGAGCCGGTGGCGGTGACCTCAAAGGCGCCGGTCCCGTCGGACACGAACGCCCCGGAGCGGAGCTCCTCGCCGGCACCGCGGTGCGCCGGCTCGGACTCGCCGGTGAGGATCGACTCGTCGAGCCGCAGGTCGGTGGCCGACAGCACCCGCCCATCGGCGACGACCTGATCGCCGGGCTCGAGCAGGACGAGGTCGCCCACCACCACCTCGTCGACGCCGACGTCGCGCACCGTGCCGTCGCGGCGCACGCGGGCCTTGGGGGCGACGAGCAGCGACAGGCGGTCCAGCGCGCGCTTGGCCTTGACCTCCTGGGTGATCCCCACCGCCGCGTTGGCGACGATGATCCCGAGGAACAGGGCGTCACGGGCGTCGCCGAAGATGAGGGTGACCGCGCCGAAGCCGAGCAGGATGCCGTTGAAGACGGTGAGGACGTTGGCGCGGACGATGCTCGCGTAGGAGCGGCCGGTCTCCGGGGGCTCGCGCCCACCGCTCTGGGCCAGCCGTCGCCGGGCCTCCTCGTCGGTCAGACCGGCCGCGTCGAGCACCGTCGGCGGAGACGCCTCGGGCGACTGGGAGACGTCGGAGGACACGTCGGAGGCCATGTCCGGATCATGGCGCAGTGGCACCCCCGCCCAGTCATACATCCGTCTAGCGCTTCAGCGGTTCTCGCCGGGCCTCCCGATAACCACGGTATGTGGCTGCGTCTGCGGCATATCCCCGTGCGCGTCTTGATGCTGGCGGCGACCCTGCTGCTCGGCACGGCGGCGGCCGCGCAGGCGCAGCCGTCGAGCCTCAATCTGCGCCAGCCGCTCGGTCTCGGCACGGTCCACCACCAACCCGGGCTGCGCGCGACGGCGCCCAGCCCGCAGGCGCTCGCCGCCTCCGTGCAGCAGACCGCCGGCGTCCCCCTCTCGCAGGTGACCGCCGTCAACGTGTGCGCTGCGCCGCAGCCTGGCCACGCGGCCTGCGCCGCCCAGCAGCTCGTGCTGCGCTCGGGCCACCGGCTCATCCACCCCCGCGTCAGGCCGCACCCGACCTTCACCCAGGTGTTCCCGCGCCACCGCCCCGCCGCGCCCGCCGCGCCCGCCGCCGCTCCCCAGGGCTCGATGTCATCCACGCCGTTGAGCGCCCCCGCTGCCGGTACGCCCGCCTACCTCCAGCAGGCCTACGACCTCACCTACCTCTCCCAGACCGCCGGCGCGTCGGACACGGTGGCGATCGTCGACGTCGGCGATGATCTCAACGCCCAGGGCGACCTGGCCACCTACCGCAGCACCTACGGCCTGCCGCCGTGCACCACCAGCAACGGGTGCTTCGCCAAGGTCAACCAGAGCGGCAGCGCGTCGCCGCTGCCCAGCCCCGCGGGCTCAGACTGGGAGGCGGAGATGTCGCTGGACCTCGACGCGGTCTCGGCGCTGTGCCCCAACTGCCACATCCTCCTCGTCGAGACCAACAGCTCGTCGCTCTCCGACCTCGACGCCGGGATCGCGGCGGCCATCGGCCTGCACGCCAACCAGGTCTCCAACAGCTGGGCGGGCACGAGCAGCGTTCCCGTGGGCGTGGCCAGCTTCTCGGGCGCGGCGGTCATCGCCGCCACCGGCGATCACGGCTACCCCGGCGCCGGTGTCGACAACTACCCGGCCGCGTTTCCCGGCGTCACCGCCGCCGGCGGCACGACGCTGTCGGGCGCCGCCGGTGGCACCAGCACCCGCGGCTACACCGAGTCGGCGTGGTCGCTGAACAGCTCCGGCCTCAACTGGGGTGGAGGCTCGGGCTGCGACACCCACGAGGCAAAGCCGCTCTACCAGGCCGACGCCGGGTGCACGGGCCGCTCCTACTCCGACGTCTCGGCCGACGCCAACCCCGACACGGGCCTGCGGGTCTATGACTCCGGCAACGGCGGGTGGGTCGTCGAAGGTGGCACCAGCTTGGCCACGCCGCTCGTCGCCGCCTTCGAGGCGGTGACGGGCGTCAGCGGCGCGACCGCCCAGTGGGCCTACAGCGACAGCGCGCTGCTCAACGACCCGGTGTCGGGCTCGACGGGCACCTGCCCCGGCGGGATCGCCTACATCTGCAACGCCGGCACCGGCTACGACGGGCCCACCGGCATCGGCTCCATCTCGGGGGCCATCGCCGCCGGCGCTCCCGGCATCGGGGGCCCGGCGATCGGCGACGGCACCACCAACAGCTACGCCCAGACGGTGGGCACGAGCACCGCGGCGCTCATCGGCGGCGTCTATCCCAACGGGCTCGACACCACCTACTTCTGGCAGTACGGCACCTCCACCGCCTACGGCCAGCAGACGACGCCGCAGGACGTCGGCTCGGGCACCGTCCCGGTGACGGCCCAGGCGAGCCTCACCGGCCTCACCCCCGGCGTCACGTATCACTACCGCCTGGTGGCCACCAACAGCGCCGGCACCGACTACGGCTACGACTACACGATGGCCACCTCGACGGTCAACAACGTCGCCCCGGTCAACACGGTCGCGCCCGTCGTCTCCGGCCAATCCCTCCAGGGCCAGACGGTGAGCGTCTCCACCGGCACCTGGAGCCCGACGCCCACCCTCTACAGCTATCAGTGGCAGCGCTCGACCGACGGCGGCAGCACCTGGGCCAACATCAGCGGCGCCATCTCGTCGAGCTACACGGTGGCCGCCGGGGACCTCAGCGCTCGGGTCCGGGCCGTGGTCAGCGCCACCAACTCCTACGGGACCACGCCGGCCGCGACCACCGCGGTCACGATCGGGTCCGGCGCGCCCGCGGCCACGACCGGGCCCACCGTCTCGGGCCACGCCAGCCAGGGACAGATCCTCAGCGCCGTGTCGACATGGAACCCCTCCGGCGCGTCCTACAGCTACCAGTGGCAGAGCTCGAGCGACAACGGCGCCACCTGGACCGACCTCACCGGCGCCACCTCCTCCACCTACACCCTCACCGCCTCCGAGCTCGGCCATCTCGTCCGCGTCGCCGTCACCGCGGTGAACGCCTACGGGACGGCGACCGCACCCAGCCCGGGCGTCGGGCCCGTGCTCAACAACGCGCCGATCAACTCCGTGGCGCCGGCGCTCACCGGGACCCCGCAGCGCACCGGGGTGCTCTCGACCACGGCGGGCTCGTGGTCGGGGCTGGGCGACATCATCACCTACCAGTGGCAGCGCTCGCCCGACGGGACCACGTGGACGAGCATCAACGGCGCCATCGCCTCGAGCTACACCGCTCAGTTCGCCGACGAGGGGGATGCCGTCCGCGCGGTGGTCACCGCCACCAATGCCTCGGGCGTCACGAGCACGCCCACCGCGCCCACGCAGATCATCGCGCCGTTCCCGCCCGCCAACACGGCGCCGCCCGTCATCAGCGGCGTGGCCGAGCGTGGCGCGATCCTCAACGCCAGCCTGGGCACCTGGACCGCGCCCGACAACGTCTACACCTACCAGTGGCAGCGCGACGCCGGCGAGGGCTACGTCAACATCTCCGGCGCCACCGCGGCCGCCTACACGCTGGTCAGCGACGACGAGAACGCGACCGTTCGCGTCCTGGTCACCGCCACCGACCCCGACGGGACCGTCACTCGGCCCAGCGCGGCGACCGCCCCGGTCACCGACGCGATCCCGGTCAACACCGCCGTCCCGGTGATCAACGGGACCCTCCAGCGCGGCTACACCGTGACCGCCGCGGCCGGGACGTGGGCGGGGATCGGCAACGACTACACCTATCAGTGGCAGCGCTCCGCCGACGGCGTCGCCTACACGAACATCTCCGCGGCCACCGCGTCCACGTACGTCGTGGGCCCTGCCGACGAGGGCGACCGTCTGCGGGTGATGGTCACCGTCACCAACCCCGACGGCACCGCGTCGACGCCGAGCGCCGCCACGATCGTCATCCCCACGTCGCCGCCGGTGGCGACGACCGCCCCGTCGTTCACCGGCACCGCCCAGCGGGGTGCGGTGCTCTCGGCCATGCAGGGGATCTGGAGCGCCGTCGGCAACGCCTACGCCTACCAGTGGCAGCGCTCCCCCGACGGCACGACGTGGACGAACATCACGGGCGCCACCGCGCTCGCCTACACCCTGCAGACGGCCGACGAAGCCGACTTCGTCCGCTTCAGCGTGACGGCCACCAACCCCGACGGCACGACGACGGCGTCCAGCACCCCGACCAGCGTCGTCGTCGCCACGCCGCCGGTCAACACCTCGGTCCCGACGATCATCGGCACCCCGGCGCGCAGCGCGAGCGTGAGCGCGACCGTGGGAACGTGGAGCGGCAACGGCAACACCTACGCCGTCCAGTGGCAGCGCTCCTCCGACGGCACGACGTGGACGAACATCGCCGGCGCCACGGGGTTCGGCTACACGATCGCCGTCGCCGACGAGGGCTCGGCCATCCGCGCGCTGATCTCCGCCGCCAACCCCGACGGGAGCGCCTCCACGGCCTCCGCCGCCACGCCGACCATCTCCTCGGCTCCGCCGGTCGCGATCACCAGCGCCGTGATCACCGGCGCCCCCCTGCGCGGCGACACGCTCAACTCCACCCAGGGCATCTGGAGCGGAATCGGCAACGCCTACTCCGACCAGTGGCAGCGCTCCAGCGACGGCGGTACGACGTGGACGAACATCTCCGGCGCCACCACCGACAGCTACACGCTGACCACCGCCGATGTGGGCGACGCGGTGCGCCTGCTCACCACGGCGGTCAACCCCGATGCCACGGTCTCGGCGCCCAGCAACGTGACGGCGACGGTGACCGCGACGCCGCCGCTCAACACGGCTGCGCCCGGCATCTCCGGCGCGGCGCAGCGCGGACTGACCCTCAACTCGGCGGTGGGGACCTGGAACGGCATCGGCGACGCGTTCGCCTTCCAATGGCAGCGCTCCGCCGACGGGACCGCCTGGACCAACATCACCGGCGCCACCGGTGCCTCCTACCAGCTTCAGTCCGCCGACGAGGGCGACGTCGTCCGGATCGTCGTCACCGGCACCAACCCCGACGGGACCAGCTCGGCGCCAAGCCCGCCGAGCGCCACGGTGGGCGCCACCCCGCCGGTCAACACGGTCGCGCAGGTGATCACCGGGTCGGCCCAGCGCGGCCAGACCCTCCTCTCCAGCGCCGGCACGTGGCTGGGCATCGGCAACAGCTACGCCTATCAGTGGCAGCACTCCTCAGACAGCGGCACCACGTGGACGAACGTCGGCGGCGCCACCACGGCGAGCTATCCGCTGGGCACGGCCGACGAGAACACCCAGTTGCGCGTCGTCATCACCGCCACCAACGTCGACGGCACCAGCACGGTCACGAGCGCGCCCACCGCCACGGTGCCGGCCGCCGCGCCGGTCGATACGGTGGCGCCGACGGTGACCGGCACCGCCCGCCGCGGCTTCATCCTCAGCGCCACCCCCGGCACCTGGAGCGGGATCGGCAACACCCTGGCCTACCAGTGGCAGCGCTCCACCGACAACGGCAACACCTGGTCGAGCATCGCCGGAGCCACCTCCACCACCTACACGCTCGGCGTCGGCGACGAGGGCACGATCCTGCGCATCCTGGTCACCGTCTCCAACCCCGACGCCACCGTCACCGCCCCCTCGAACCCCACCGGGGCCGTCGGCACCTCGCCGCCCTCCAACAACAGCCTGCCCTCGATCCGCGGCGTGGCCCAGCGCGGCAACACGCTGTCCTCCACGACCGGCGCCTGGGCGGGCACCGGCAACACCTTCACGCTGCAGTGGCAGCGCTCCGCCGACAGCGGCACCACCTGGACCAACATCACGGGCGCCACCGGCGCGCTCTACACCATGCAGGCCCCCGACGAAGGTGACGTGATGCGTCTGGTGGTCACCGCCGCCAACCCCGACGGGAGCGTCACCGCGGCCAGCCCGGCCTCGGCCATGGTCATCGCCTCCCCGCCGGTCAACACCGCGCCGCCGGTGGTCACCGGGACGCCGCAGCGGACCGCGACCCTGAGCGCCACCTCGGGCTCCTGGAACGGCGCGGGCGTCACCGTCGCCTACCAGTGGCAGCGCTCGGCCGACAGCGGCACCACCTGGACCGACATCGCCGGGGCGAGCCGGGCCGCCTACACCGTGGCCGCCGCCGACGAGGGTGACGTGGTCCGCGTGCGGGTGACCGCCACCAACGCCGACGGCAGCGTCGCCGCGGGCAGCGCCCCCTCGCCGGTCATCCAGGCCGATCCGCCGGTCAGCATGGCGGCCCCCGTCGTCCTCGGCACCCCGAGCCTGGGCGGGACCCTGTCCACCGACAACGGCAGCTGGACGCCGGTCGGCGACAACATCACCTACGGCTATGCCTGGCAGCGCGGCGACGCCATCAACGGCTATGCCAACATCGCCGGCGCCACCGCGGCCTCCTACACCACCGTCGCGGCCGATGTGGGCAAGAGCATCCGCGTGGTCGTGACGGCGACCAACGTCGACGGCTCGGTGAGCGCCACCAGCACCGTCACCCAGGCCGTTCAGCCGCCTCCGACGAACACGGCCGCTCCCGCGGCGCCGACCGGCACCGACATGAACGGCTACATCCTCGCCCCCGACAACGGCACGTGGGACAGCCCCGCCACCTACAGCTACAGCTGGCTGCGCTGCCCCGGCAACGCGAGCGCCGTCACCGTGGCCTGCGCCCAGGTCTCGACTCGGGCCACGTACGCCCTCACCGTCCCCGACATCGGCACCAAGCTCGCGGTGATCGTGACCGCGACCTCGATCGGCGGCTCCACCTCGGCCACCAGCGCCCTGACTCCGGTCATCACCGGCCAGCCGCTGACCCCGGTGACGCCGCCGAGCATCTCGGGCAACCCCCAGCCGCCCAACACCCTGTACGCCAACCCCGGGTCCTGGAGCGTCACGCTCACGGGCGTGGACTACGACTGGGATCGCTGCGACACCGACGGGGTGTCGAACTGCACGCTCGTCGCCGCCGACACCGCGCACTACACCCTGAGCGCCCCCGACGACGGCCATACGATCGTCCTCATCGCCAACGTCTCGTCCCCGGGCCGCGTGGCCACGGCTCAGAGCGCACCGCTCGTCATCCAGGACCAGCCGCTGCCCCAGGCCACCGTGCTGCCGACGGTGACCGGCACCACCGTGCGCACCAGCCTGATGGGCGCCAACGGCGGCGTGTGGAGCAACAGCCCGCGGACGCTCTCCTACCAATGGGAGCGCTGCAACGCCTCCGGGCACAGCTGCCTGGCGATCCCCGGCGCCTCCCAGCCGACCTACCAGCTCACCAACGTCGACGAGGGCTCCACGATCACCGTCGCCGTCAGCGCCACCAACACGTCGGGGACCACGACCGCGACGGCCTCCCCGTCGGGCGTCGTCACCGCGCTGCCGCCGGTCTCGACCGGGCGGCCGGCGCTCAGCACGCTGGGCGTCCAGCAGAGCGTGCCGGTGACGGTCACCAACGGCACCTGGCAGGCCACCGGCCCTTCCACGTACACGACCATCTGGCAGCGCTGCAACAGCTCCGGCGCGTCGTGCGCGGCGATCAGCGGCGCCACCGCCGCCGGTTACACCCCCACCGCCGCCGACGTCGGCCACACGCTCGTCGTGGTCGTCACCGCCACCAACGTCGACGGGGCGGTGGCCTCCGCCTCGGCGCCCTCGGATGTCATCCTCCCCGCCGCGCCGCGCTGGCGCGACCTGCCCGTGCTCAGCGCCAACAACGGCTATGTCGGCGGCGTGCTCAGTGTCACCGACGGCGTCTTCACCGGTCCGGCGGTCACCGCGGACGTCACCCAGATCATGCGCTGCACCAACGCCTGCACGCCGATCAGCGCGGCTGCGTCCTACACCATCGTCACCGCCGACATCGGCTCCATCCTGCGCGTGCGCGAGACCGCGTCCAACGCGGGCGGCATGGCCGTCGTGTGGTCGGCCCAGTACGTCGGCCCGGTGGCCTCATCGGCGTCGGCCTCCGCCGTCCTGGGCATCGGCCAGACGGTGCTGCGCAACAAGGACGGCGACCCGCTGGCGACCGTCCGGCTCAGCGCGGCCACCACGGTCTCCGCCGACGCGCTCGTCGCCCACGCGACCGGCCCCGCCCACACCTCCTCCGCAGCCACGCGCGTCATCACCGTGCGCCGCGCCGCCAAGGTCCGCGGCTCGCTGCGGGCGTGGGCCTGCGCGGCCACCATCGCCCGCGCCAGCGCCCCGGCAGCCTGCACCCGCCAGGTGACGATTCGCGGCGCCGCGGCGAAGCTCAGGCTGCCGGCGACGATCACCGGCCGGGTCCGCGTCGTCGTGGTCCGCCGCGGTCACTAGACGCCAGGCCCGGCGGCCGGCTCACCCGCCGGCCGTCGACGTGCCCGACTGAGACCCCGAGCTGCTGGCGTGGACCTGGGCGGCCATGCCCATCTTGATCGCGACCAGTTGGCCATTGACCGCCCTCATCTGCGTGACGCTCAAAACGCCGTCGCCGATCAGCGTCTTGGGGTTGATGGAGCCCGACTGGATGTCCGCATCCAGTACCCGCGCCTGGGATGCGTCGATGGTGCCGGCCTGCTCCAGGCGCGCCACGGCCGCGAGGAACGGGGCCTGCCCGTTGCCCGCGGAGGCGGAGGCTCCCGGCGCCCCGACGACGGCGGCCCGCGATGCTGCGATCGCCCGGCTGCTCTTGGCCGCCGCACATGGTCCGGCGCTCTGCCCTCCGGCGGCGATCGCCGACGGCACGACGATCGCCGCCGCGACGGCGAGCCCGGTGACGGCGCCGATCGCCGAAGCGCGCCGGCTGCCGTGCGACGACGGGGGCTGCGGTTGAGAAGTTGACATGCGTCCTCCGCATCAGTACGGGGCGGCGCCGGTCGCCGCCCGGTCCGTCCAAGATGGGCGCCGGTGCTGAAATCGCGCTGAAGGCCGCCCTTTCTTCAGCCGATCTTCAGCCGGCGGGCGGGAGAATGCGTTCACTGTGAACGGAGCGCTCGGACGTGTGGTCGTGGTCGAGGACGAGGCCGCGGTGCGTGAGGCGATCCTCGCCGGTCTGCGCCACGAGGGGTTTGCCGCGAGCGGCTTCGCCGATGCCGTGGACCCCGACGCGATCCTGGCCTGCGCGCCGGATCTGGCCGTCCTGGACGTGCGGCTGCCGAGCGACAGCGGCTTCGCCCTCGCCCGGCGGCTGCACGCCCGCAGTGAGGTCTCGATCATCTTCCTCACTGCGCGCGATGCGGTTGCCGACCGGGTGGAGGGATTGGAGCTCGGGGCCGACGATTACGTCGTCAAGCCGTTCGCGCTCGAGGAGCTGCTCGCGCGGATCCGAGCGGTCCTGCGACGGTCCGGGCGCCTGTCGGCGGTCCTCGAGGTGGAGGACCTGCTCATCGACGAGCACGGCGGACGGGCCACGCGCCGGGGACGGGACATCGCGCTGACGGCCACCGAGCTGCGGCTGCTCGCGTTCCTGGTCCGCCACCGCGGCCAGGCGCTCTCCAAGGATCAGCTCCTCACCCAGGTGTGGGGGTACGACGCGTATGACCCCAACCTCGTCGAGGTCCATGTCAGCGCGCTGCGGCGCAAGCTCGAACGGGCGGGGCCGCGCGTGATCCACACCGTGCGCGGCATCGGCTACCGGTTCGCGACGTGAAGACCGGCTCGCTCACGCGCCGCACCGTCGTCGCCACGCTGGGGGTGCTGGTGCTCGCGCTCGGCGGCTTTGCCACGGTGATCACCCTGCGCTATCGCGACGGCCTGCGCGCGCGAGCCCGCAGCCAGCTCCTGGCGGGCGCCAAGGCGATCCAGGCCGGGCCCGCGGGGCAGGTCAAGCAGCAAATCGCCTCGCTGGCGCTCGAGGGCATCGATGCGAGCCTGGGCGCCGGCGGAACCCCGCTCAAGCCCGCCGCCGCCAAGGTTCCGCTCAAGCCCGGGGTGATCTCGACCTCCGGGGATCTGCTCATCGACACCGAGCCGGTCCGCATCGGCGATGCCACCGGCACCGCGACCCTGTCGACCAGTGAGGCGTATGTGAACAGCTCCGTCGACCGCCTCATCGTCATCGAGCTGCTCGCCGCCGTCGCCGTGCTGGCGGCGGCCACCGCCCTGACCGTCCTCGCCTCGCGCTCGGCGCTGGGGCCGCTCCGGCACGTCGCGGCCGTGGCGCAGCGGATCGCCGCGGGGGATCGCCGTCAGCGCCTGCTCCCGCGCCGGCGCGACACCGAGCTGGGGCGGATGGCGGCGTCGTTTGACGCGATGGTGGACTCGCTGGAGGAGGCGGTCGCCCAGGCCACGCGCTCGGAGGCGGGCATGCGCCGGTTCCTCGCCGACGCCTCCCACGAGCTGCGCACGCCGGTCGCGGCGCTCCAGGCGACCGCCGAGACGCTGCTGCGCGAGCAGCCCCCGCGGCCCCGGCGCGATCAGCTCGAGGCGGAGCTCGCGCGCGGGGCCCAGCGGCTGGGCCGGCTCGTCGACGACCTGCTCAATCTCGCCCGCCTGCAGGCCAACGAGCCGCTGCGCACCGAGGCCGTCGACCTCACGCAGGTCAGCGAGTCCCTGGCGGGCGAGACGCGGGCCCGGGCGCCGGCGCACATCTCCGTCGTGTCCGCGGGGCCGGCGATCGTGATCGGCGACCCCGACGCGCTGGCCCGCGCGCTGCGCAACCTCCTCGACAACGCGGTGCGGGCGGGCGGGGACGATGGCCGCATCCTGGTCGAGCTCCAGCGCTCGCCCACCCACGTCCGCGCCACCGTGTCAGACAACGGCCCCGGCGTGCCGCGCGACGAGCGGGAGCGGATCTTCGAGGGCTTCGTCCGCCTGCCCGGCAGCTCCAGCGGCGGCACCGGCCTGGGTCTCGCCATCGCTCGGGCGATCGCCCGCCAGCACCACGGGAGCGTCACCTGCGATGCCTGTGAGACCGGCGCGCACTTCACCCTGGAGCTGCCGGCCGCCGCGGCCGCCGTCGCACGGATGGAACCGACCGCCGTCTAGTCCAGCGAGGCGATGATCCCCTCGAGCAGATCCAGCGCGTCCTGCAGGCCGTCCTCCATGCCGGACTGCACGTGCGCGTCCCGGTGCTCCTGGCGTTCGTGGTCGACGAGTAGGGTGAGCGTGGTGCGCCCATCTGACTCGGTGAACGTCTCGGTGCTCAGCGCGCCCGCGTCGGGGAACGCCTCGTAGATCTCGGTGCGGACGATCCGCTCGTCGGGGACGACCTCGCGGAACTCGCCGTGGAAGGCGACCTCGAACTCCCCGTGGGCGATCATCGCGTAGCGCCACCGGCCGCCGACCCGCAGGTCGACCTCGGCCACCGTCACCTCGCCGCGGCACGCGCTCCACCACTGCTTGATGAGCTCGGGCGTCGTCCACGCGCGGTAGACGAGATGCCGCGGAGCGTCGAACTGCCGCGTGATCAGGATCTGGGTGTCGGTGGGCAGGGTCACCACCGCGGAATGCTTAGTCGTCGCCGCCATCGTCTTCCTCCTGTCGTTTGAGTGCCACCAGCACGGTGTCCATCGCCGCGAAGCGCTCCTCCCAGGTCCGCTCGTAGGCCTTGACCCAGTCGTGGATGGGCTTGAGCGCCGGCCCGTTGAGGCGATAGACCCGCCGCCGTCCGTCGTCGCGCACGTGCACGGCATCGACCTCACGCAGCACCCGCAGGTGCTTTGACACCTGCGGCTGGGTGAGCCCCAGCCGGTCGACGAGCTCGTTCACGGACCGCTCTCCGCCCGCCAGCAGATCGAGGATCCGCCGGCGCTGGGGCTCGGCCACCGCGTTGAACGCGTCGGTCGTGGTCGCTGCCCGGGCCATGCGGGACATCATATTCTGATATCGGAATATGTCAAGACCTGCTCGCTCGCGGCGCTGATGGCACCATGTCGGTATGAGCGAGCCGGGCCGCGTGGCGGTCATCACCGGAGCCGGGTCGGGGATTGGGGCCGCCGTGGCCACGCGACTCATCGGCGAGGGCTGGCGGGTGGCGCTGGCCGGCCGGCGCGAGGAGGCCCTGTCCGCGACGGCATCGGCTGCCGCTGCCGCTGCTGAGGTGCCGCCCGCGGGCGAGGCGCTCGTGGCGCCCACCGACGTCACCGACCCGGCCGCCGTGAAGACGCTGTTCGCCGGCGTCCGGGAGCAATGGGGCCGCGTCGACCTGCTCTTCAACAACGCCGGCGTGTTCGGCACGCCCGCGCCGCTGGACGAGTTCGCGCTGGAGCAGTGGCGAGCGGTGGTGGACACCAACCTCAGCGGCTGCTTCTACTGCGCTCAGGAGGCGTTTCGGGCCATGAAGGCCCAGCGCCCCCAGGGCGGGCGGATCATCAACAACGGCTCGATCTCCGCCGCGGTCCCGCGCCCGAACGCGGTCGCCTATACCGCCACCAAGCACGCGATCACCGGCCTGACTCGCGCCATCGCCCTCGAGGGCCGTCCCTTCCAGATCGCCTGTGGCCAGATCGACATCGGCAACGCCGCCACCGACCTTGCTGCGCACATCGGCCAGGGCACGCTGCAGGCCGGCGGGGGCATGGCCGCGGAGCCGATGATGGACCTCGGCCATGCCGCCGACGCCGTCGTTCACATGGCCAATCTCCCGCTGGACGCCAACGTCCTCTTCATGACGATCATGGCCACGGCCATGCCGTTCGTCGGCCGCGGCTAGTCAGCGCGAGCCCCGGGCTCGGGTCGCTGCTCAGCCGGTGCTGATCGTGCTCCCACCCTGCACAGAGAGTGGCACAGCTGCCGGCTCAGGCGGTGGTGTGGCGCGGGCCGGGAAATGCACGTCGATCTCCAACCCTCCGCCCGGTCGCGCCCGGACCGCCAGCACCGCATCGTGCGCGCTGGCGATGGCGGCCACGATCGACAGTCCCAGGCCCAGGCCGTCGTGGTGCGACGTCCGCTCCGCGGAGAGGCGCTGGAAGGGCTGGAGCAGGCGGTCCACCTCCTCCGGGGGCACCACCGGTCCGGTGTTGGCGACGGTGAGCGTGGCCCGCCCGCTTGACCGCACCGTCACCTCCACGCGGCCCCCGGCGACGTTGTGGCGGATGGCGTTGTCGACCAGGTTGGCGACCAGCCGCTCGACCAGGCGCGCATCGCCGGAGATCGTCGCCGGCGTGAGCGCGCGGTCGATCTCCAGCTCGCGCGCGGCGGCGGCGCCCTCGCGCGCGCCCACGACCTCGGCGACGATCGAGGCCAGGTCGAACGTCTCCGCGCGGTCGATCCCGCGCTGGCCCTGGGCCAGGGTCAGGAGCGCCTCGATGAGCTGCTCCTCCTGCTCTGACTCCTCCAGCACCTGCTCGCAGGTCGCCCGGAAGGTGGCAACGGTCGCCGTCGGGTCTGACAGGACCATCTCCAGCAGCGCTCGCACCGCGGTGAGCGGCGTGCGCAGCTCGTGCGAGGCGTTGGCCACGAACCGCCGCTGCGCGTCGAACGCGCCCTCGAGCCGGCCGAGCAGGCCGTCGATGGTGTCGGCCAGCTGGCGCAGCTCATCGGGTGGGCCGGCCATGGCCAGCCGCCGGTTGAGGTTCGCCTCGGAGATCTCCTGCGTGGCCGTGGTCATCGTCCGCAGGGGGCGCAGGACCCGCCCGGCCACCACCCATCCGAGCGCCGTGGAGATGAGTGCCATCAGCGCGAGCGCGAGTGCGGACTCGATGATGAGCTGGTGCAGGTCGGCCACCCGCTGGGTGCCGACGAGCTCACCCAGCGCCTTCTGGCCGCCGCGGGTGCTCAGCAGCTGCTGGATCGGGGCCGGGGCCGGCTTGGCCCCGGCCACAGCCGTGGCGCTGGTGTGACGGGCCGGGGCGCCCAGCGCGCGCACCTTGGCCGTCTCCCCGAATATCGCGGTGACCGGCGGCCCTGGGCCGGCACGGAGCACGAACGTCCAGCGCGGGCCCTGCGGGAACACGGCGGCGTTGTCGACGAGGGTGTAGGTGATGGCCAGCAGGGCCGCTCCGGAGATGAGGAACAGCCCGCCGTAGAGGAGTGTCAGTCGCCACCGGACGGTGGTCTGCGGGTGGCGCACCCGCTCGGCCAGGGCGGCCAGGGCGCCGGGCGCGCTCACGTCGCATCTCCGATCCGGTAGCCGACCGGGGTGACCGTGGCGATCACCGGCGGGTCGCCCAGCTTGGCCCGCAGGCGGCTGATCGTCATGCGCACGGCGTTGGTGAACGGATCGGTGGCGTCGTCCCAGGCGTTCTCGAGGATCTGCTCGGTCGAGACCACGTCGCCGCCGGCGCTGAGGAGCAGCTCGAGGACGGCGAACTCCTTGGGGCTGAGCGCCACCGGGTGGCCGGCACGCGTGACCGTGCGCCGGGCCGAGTCCAGCTCGAGGTCGCCGTGCACGAGCGTCGGCGGCCGCGCCGCACGTGACCGGCGGGCGAGGGCGCGGATCCGGGCCACGAGCTCGGCGAGGTGAAACGGCTTGGGCAGATAGTCATCGGCGCCGATCCCCAGACCCTCGACGCGGTCGGCGATCGTCGCCGCGGCAGTCAGCATGAGCACGCTGCCGGGGGCGCCGTTGGCCACGAGCGACCGGCACACCTCGTCGCCATGCACGCCCGGGAGATCTCTGTCGAGCACGACTACGTCATAGGCGGTGAGCGCGATGCGGTCAAGCGCCTCGCGGCCATCGAAGGCGAGGTCGACGGCCATACCCTCCCGGCGCAGCACGGTGGCCACGGTCTCGGCGAGGCGCGCGTGGTCCTCCACGACCAGCACCCTCATCCGTTGCTCCTCACGCCGTCACCCGTGTCCGCCTCGTGGTGCGCCGGCGCGGGACTGTCCCGCGCCGGCGTCTGCCCTGTGAGGATGCTCCATCGCACATAACAGCCACATAACAGCGTTACAGCCGCGTTACCGCCTTCGTCGTACAACGTCGTCGGCACATGAAGATGCACGCAGCGCACCGTCCGGGGGGTCACAGGCGCAGCGCTACCGCCCTCCGGCCGGCGGCAGCGTCGATCACCGCTGGCTCCGCGGTGGCTCGATGCGCCCGTGACTCCTCGGACGGCGGCGGCCAGGCCCCGGTCGGGCTCGTTGCCCAGGCGCGCGTCCGCCTTCTCGAACTCGCCCGCGTTCAACCACGCTGCGAGCGCGTGCGGTGGGATGCGCAAACGATGAGCATCCGCCGTCGTGTGGCCAGGCACCGGCGAGGGCTGCTGGGGGCGCTCGCGCTCGCGGTGACGGCGGGCGTCGTCGTCGCGCTTGTGCTCGTCGCCGGCTCGCCCTCGCCGCCGACCGCCGCGGGAGCCTCCAAGGCGCCGGCCGGAGCCGCGACCGTGAAGCGGCGCAACCTGGTCGCAGACCGACACCGAGGCCGGGACGCTCAGCTATGCCAACCCCCAGACGGTGTACAACCGCCTCAGCGGCACGATCACCTGGCTGCCGGGTGTGGGGCAGCTGATCAGGCCCGGCGCCACGCTGTTCCGCGTCAACGGCGCGCCGGTGATCCTCATGGACGGCGACACCCCCGCCTACCGCACGCTGTCCTCAGCCGTCGTGGACGGCGCCGACGTGCTCGAGCTCAACCGCAACCTGGTCGCGCTCGGCTTCAACGCCAACGGCATCGTTGTCGACGACCAGTGGCAGACCGCCACGACCCTCGGGGTCGAGCTGCTCCAGGAATCGCTGGGGGAGACGGCGACCGGGAGCCTCACGCTCGGCAAGGTCGTGTTCCTCCCCGGGCCACAGCTCGTCTCCACCGTGGACGCCACCGTCGGCAACACCGCCAACGGCGGCAGCTCCGAGACCCCGGCGTCGACACCGCCGCTCCCCCGGCGCCGGCGTTCGTGAGCCTGACGACGCCCGCTCCGCCCACCACCACCACCACCACCACGACCACCAGCACGACGACCACCCCGACCACCAGCACGCCCACGACGACCACGACGCAGCCGCCGCCGACCCACCACCACGGAAGGGGTCATCCCGCTCCGACCCCGTCGCTGGCCGCGCTGCTGGCGCTGCTCAAGGCCGAGAGCGCGCAACTGAAGGCCGAGGCGGAGCAGCTCAAGGCCGAGCAGAACCAGTCCGGCCACGGCAACTCGCCGTCGGGCGGCTCGAACGGCGGGCACAACAGCGGCACTCCGGCAGCGGCGGCGGCAGTGGCGGCGGGCACCACAACGGCAACGGCGGCAACAGCGGTGGGAGCGGTGGGAGCGGCGGGAGCGGCGGGAGCGGCGGGAGCGGTCGGCGGGAGCGGTGGGAGCGGTGGCACCGGGGAGGCCGTACTTCAGACCAACTCCACGCATCTCGTGGTGACCGTCGATCTCGACGCATCGCTGCAGAGCGAGGCCAAGGTGGGCGAGCGGGTGACGGTCCAGCTCCCGGCCGGCAACACGGTGAGCGCCAAGGTCACCGCGGTCAGCGCCGTGGCGCAGAGCTCGAGCTCCGGCGGGAGCGGAGGAAGCGGCGGCAGCGGCGGGAGCGGTGGCAGCGGTGGCAGCGGTGGCGGTGGTGGGAACGGCGGCGGCGGTGGCGGCAACGGGTCGGGATCCGTCGTCCACGATCCCGGTGACGGTCACGCTGCTGGGTCACCACCACGGCGCCGGGCTCGACGAGGCGGCGGTGAGCGTGAACTTCGCCCAGCAGCGCGCCAACAACGTGCTCTCGGTGCCGGTGACGGCACTGGTCGCGGTCTCGGGCGGGAACTACGCGCTGCAGGAGGCGGCCGCACCGCACAGCCTCATCCCGGTCAGCGTCGGCCTGTTCGCCGCCGGCTACGTCCAGGTCTCGGGTCCGGGCATCCACCCCGGCCTCCAGGTCACCGATTCCCAAGGATGAGCGCGACACTCGCACTTCGAGACGGTCGTCAAGGAATACCCCGGCGGCGTCGCCGCATTGCGGGGCGTGAGCATCGACATCGCCAGCGGCGATCAGGTGGCCGTCGTCGGCCCGTCGGGCTCGGGCAAGACGACGCTGCTCACCATCCTCGGGACGCTCGAGCGGCCCAGCCGCGGCGACGTCCGGGTCGCCGGCGTCGACGTGACGACCGCATCGGACCGCCGGCTCGCCGGGCTGCGCGCCCACGAGATCGGCTTCGTCTTCCAGAGCTTCCACCTCCAGGAGTGGATGACGGCGGTGGACAACGTCGCCACCGGCATGCTCTACACGGGCGCGCGCAGCCGGGATCGCCGCGAGGCGGCCCGCGTCGCGCTGGAGCGCGTGGGGCTGGGTCACCGGCTCGATCACCGTCCCGGCCAGCTCTCGGGCGGCGAGCGCCAGCGCGTGGCGATCGCGCGGGCGCTGGCCAAGCGGCCGCTGATCATGCTGGCCGACGAGCCGACGGGCAACCTGGACTCCAAGTCCGGCGCCGAGGTGGTGTCGCTCCTGCACGACCTGGCCTCCGAGGGAGCGACGCTGGTCCTCATCACCCACGACCCCGGCATCGCCGACACCTTTGACCGGCGCGTCCAGATGCGTGACGGCGTGATCGTCTCCGACGAGCGGCGATGAGCAGCCTCGCCGCGCCCGCACCGGCGCCCCCACCGCGGCCCCCGGCGAGCCCCCAGGCGGCCCGGCTCCCGCCGCGCGAGCTGTTCGGCACGGCGCTCCAGGGCCTGCGCACGCGCAAGCTGCGGGCCGCGCTGTCCGCGCTCGGGATCGCCATCGGCATCGGCGCGATGGTCGCGGTCGTCGGTGTGTCGGCCTCCAGCCAGGCCCAGCTCCTCGCCGAGATCGACGCGCTGGGCACCAACCTGCTCACAGCCACCCCCGGGACCACCTTCTCGGGCAACAACGAGATCCTGCCCAAGAGCTCGGTGCCGATGGTGGGCGGCATGCGCAACGTCAACAGCGACGTGGCCGTCTACCAGGTCTCCGGCGCCACCGTCCTGCGCAGCCCCGTACGTGCCCGCGCAGCAGACGGGCGGAATCGGCGTCGACGCCGCCGGGCCGAACCTGGCCCAGGTGATGGGCGTATCGCTCTCCGCGGGGCACTTCCTCGACGCGGTGAGTGATCGCTACCCGGAGGTGGTCCTCGGCGCCCAGGCGGCCAGCGTCCTGCAGATCGAGACCGTGGGCGGCCACGTGGAGATCTACCTCGGCCACACGTGGTTCAACGTCGTGGGGATCCTCAAGCCGATACTGCTGGACTCCAGCCTGGACTCGACCGCGTTCATCTCGCTGCCCGTCGCCGAGCGTCAGTTCCAGCTGGCGCCGAACCCCTCGGAGATCTACCTTCGCGCCAACGTCAACCACGTGCCGGCGGTGGCCGGCCTGCTGGCGTCGACCGCCGATCCCCAGAACGCCTCGGGCGTCGATGTCAGCCGCCCGTCCGACGCGCTCGAGGCCCGGGCCGCGGCCAAGGGCCAGTTCACGACGCTGCTGCTGGGCCTGGGCGCGGTGGCGCTGCTCGTCGGCGCCATCGGGATCGCCAACATCATGGTCATCTCGGTGCTCGAGCGACGCGGCGAGATCGGCCTGCGCCGCGCGCTGGGCGCCACCCGGCGCCACGTCAGCCTCCAGTTCCTCACCGAGTCGGCGCTGCTGGCCGCGCTGGGCAGCATCGTCGGCCTCGGCCTCGGGGCCGGCGCCACCGAGATCTACTCGGTCGGGCAGGCCGAGCCGTTCGTCGTGCCGTTGTACGCGCTGGTCGCCGCGCCCGCCTCGGGCCTGATCATCGGCGCGCTGGCCGGGCTGTACCCGGCGGGCAAGGCGGCGCGGCTGAGCCCGACGGAGGCGCTCCGCGTCTGACGCGGCGTGCCTGCCGTCGCGTTTGAGCGCAACACGAACGAACGTCGACGACGGCTTTGGAAGGGTGGGTTCGGGGGCTGGCGGCGGCCCCCCGGCCACGCGGATGACGAATCGGCTCACTATCGCCCGTTCTGTCATCCACGTCGCCGTGAGGCGGCCGCGACACCCGAACTCACCCTTCCCCAGTCTGCAGTGCGACGACCGCCCAACGCTGCATACCCCAGGCGTTGCTTACCCCAACCGAGCGAGGGCCCGCCACAGGTATCATGCGGCGGGATGGGCGGGCCCTCCTCAGCAGCTCGGTCGGTCAGTTGCTCGGCACTCCGTTCGACGGCGGCGCCGGCTGCGGCGTCGTGTACGGGGTGATCGGGGTGCCGGCGGCCGGCGTGGTCGTCAGCGGCCCGCCGAAGAGCACGATCTTGCCGTTCTGGATCTTGCCCATCTCGGCGCCACCGAACCCGCCGTGCTGCGACCCGCCGTAGCGGTAGGGGACGAGGCCGGGCCCGGTCCACTTGCCGCCCTGCTGGTCGATGGCCTTGACCAGGTCCTGCGCGCGTGAGGTTCTTGCCGGCGGCCTTGAGCGCCTGCACGAGCGTGTAGGCGTTGGCCATCCCGTACTCGACGTTGCCGTCGAACGGCGCCTTGGCGTCGTACTGGGCGTGGATCTTCTGGAACAGCTTGATCCACGGGTTCGACGTGTCGGTGTTGGACGGCAGGTACCCGTCGCTGAGGGCGCCCTCGATCAGTGCCGTGCCGGACACCTTGCCCTTGGACACGGCCTTGAGCAGGCCGCCGACGGTGATCGGGATCGATGCCGACGTTGGACACCACCAGCTGGGGCTTGAAGCCCAGCGTGAACGAGGTCAGCTGGGCGATCGCGGTGTAGATCGGGACGGTGAAGTCCACCATCACGGTCGCCTTGGCCGCCTTGATCGCCGTCACCTGCGGTGCCAGCGTGGTCGTTCCTGACTGGTAGGGCTGCTTGGAGACGATGGCGCCGGCCGGGAGCTCGTCCTGGATGCCGGTGAGGCCGCCCTTGCCGAAGTCGTCGTCCTGGTAGAGCACGCCGACCTTGGCGTTGGCGAAATGCTGCTTGATGTACTGGCCGAGGATCTTGCCCTCGATCGTGTAGTTGGGCTGCCATCCGAACGTCTCGGGCTGGGAGGCCCCGTTGTCCCAGCAGGGGCAGCCCGAGGCGACGAACAGGTCGGGCACCTTGGAGGCGTTGAGGAAGCTGACCACCTTGGTGTGGGTCGGCGTCCCGAGGCCCTCGAAGATCCCGAACACCTTGTTCTGCAGCACGAGCTGATGCACGACGTTGACGGTGTTGGCGGGGTTGTAGGCGTCGTCCTTGATGATCAGATGCAGCTTGCGCCCGAACACGCCGCCATGGGCGTTGACGTAGTCGAAGAACGCCTGGGAGGCGGGAGCGATCTCGCTGTACCCCGGCGCTGCCGGTCCCGTCAACGGCTGGTGGGTCCCGAACGTGATGCTGCTGCTCGTGACCCCTGGAGCGCTCGAACCTCCGCCGCTGCTCGACGATCCGCAGCCCACGGCCGCGACGGCCACGCCTGCGGTCACCGCGGCGGCGATCAGCCGCCGGCGTTTGACAGCTCCCATGCTCACTCCTCCTCCATTGTGGGTGACCTTCTGCCGGCGCCCGTTGGCGGGCCCACGCCGGCTGCCCGAGCCCACCGGGAGGGCCGGGACAATTCGATACGTTTTCCCTTGTGCGTTTCAAATACTAAGGTGGGGGCATGAGCGCTGCAACTGGATCCCGTCCACCCCGTCAACCGCGCCGGGGACGCCCCGCGACCGCCAGCCGTGATGACGTGCTCGCCGCCGCGCGGGCTCAGTTCATGGCCGGCGAGCGCGTGGACCTCACCATCGTGGCCCGGGACCTCGGCCTGGGACGCGCGACGATCTACCGCTGGTTCGGCTCGCGCGAGCGGCTGCTGTCGGAGGTCATCGCCGACGAGTCCGAGGCGCTCATCCTCGGCCACCGTCGCCAGGTCCGCCGCCGCGGCGTGCAGGGCCTGCTCGAGGTCTTCGACCGCATCAACCGCAGCCTTGCGCGCTCGATGCCCCTGCGCCGGTTCGTCGAACAGGAGGGCGCCTCGGCCCTGCGCCTGCTCACCTCGAGCACCGGCGCGGTCCAGTGCCGGAGCGTCGCGCTGGTCACGGAGATGATCGACAGCCGAGGTCGCGGCCGGGCGCTTTGAGCCGCCCGCCGATCCCGAGACCCTGGCCTACGCCATCGTCCGCCTGTGCGAGGCCTTCCTCTACAACGACGCCGCGTTCGGGATCCGGGGCGATCACGAGCGGCTCCGCGAAGTGCAGGCGGCACTGCTCGGCGTTCCCCACGCCGCATCTGCGCCCCCGAAGCGCCGCCGCCGAGCCACGCGCACGTCCCCGTCAGGCTGAGCCTCGGGCCGCGCGCAGGCGGCCGAAGATGGCGCGCAGGCCGCCCTGGATCCCGCTCGGCCACAGGATCATGGCCACGATGAGCACGATGCCGTAGATGGCCAGCGGCAGGTTAGCCGAGACCTGGGTCGAGAGCGAGAACGAGTGCGCCACGTTCGTGGTCCAGTTGGGCAGCAGGGTGAGCAGCGCCGCGCCCCACACCGCTCCGACCAGCGATCCCAGGCCGCCGAGGACGACGCCGGTCAGCAGCGACAGCGAGAGCTGCAGCGGGAACGCCCCGGGCTGGGCCAGCTGGAGCACCACCGCCAGCATCGCGCCCCCCAGCCCGGCGCACCCGGCCGAGACGATGAAGGCGAGCGTCTGCGTGCGTCCCACCGACAGCCCGGACAGCGACGCCGCGATCTCGTCGTCGCGGACCGCCCGAATCGAACGGCCCACGCCGCTGCCGATGAGGTTGTAGAGCACGAACAGCACGACCAGTGCGCCCGCGCCCGCGATCCACGCCTCCCAGCGCTCCAGCGGGAAGTCCGCGCCCAGCCACGACGGCGGGACCGGCGGGTTGATGGTGAGCCCGTTCTCCCCGCCCAACAGGCTCGGGAACTTGTCGGCCAGCGCCGGCAGCCCGACCGCGAAGGCCAGGGTCGCTCCCGCCAGGTAGGGGCCGCGCAGGCGGCTGGCGGCGGCTCCGACGGGGATCCCGACGAGCACGCTGACCACCACCGCCGCAGCGATCGGCGGGCACCAGGGCCCAGCCCTCGTTGCCGATGAGCAGCGCCACCGTGTAGGCGCCCACCGCCATCAGCGCGCCGTGACCCAGCGAGATCTGACCGCTCTGGCCCGCGAGCACGGTGAGCCCGGCGAGCGCGGCGAAGTAGTAGAGGCCGGTGGCCAGCTGGAGATCGTTGTAGGCGCTGACCAGGTCAGAGACGATGATCAGCGCCACCGCCGGCCAGCACCACCCACGCCAGCGAGCGCGCCAGCGTGCTGCGCTGCAGCACCGACCGCGCCTGCGGTCATACGCGCCGCTCCGAGCTGGCCGCGAACAGCCCGCCGGGCCGCAGCATCAGCACCGCCACCAGGATCACCAGCGCGGCCAGCGGGACGAGCGATGACCCCGCGTAGCCCGACACGTAGGACAGCGCCACCCCGAGCGTCAGCCCGCCGATCACCGCACCGGGCGGGCTGTCCAGGCCTCCGAGCACGGCGGCCACGAAGCCGCTGATGAGGATCGGGTCAAAGCTGTTGGGCCCCAGGAACACCGACGGGGCGACGAGCACCCCCGCCAGCGCGCCGGCCACCGCCGCCAGCGCCCAGCCGACGGTGAACATCCGCGCCACCCGGACGCCGAGCAGGCGCGCCACCTCGGGGGCGAAGGCCGACGCGCGCATCTGCAACCCCAGCGAGGTGAGCCGGAACAGGGCCGCCAGGCCGACGGCGACGGCGATGACCACGAGCACGATGAAGGTGTCGTTGGGGGTGAACAGCAGCCGGGTGCCGCCGACCTCGTAGCCGCGCAGCGAGAACGCCGGCGGGAACGAGCGCGGGGTGTTGCCCCAGATCATCCCGGCCACCGCCACCAGCAGCGTGTAGAGCCCCAGCGTGAGGATGACCGCGTTGAGCGGCGGCGCGGACTCGACCGGGCGGATCAGGACCCGCTCCACGAGCGCCCCGAAGACCAGCCCGCACGCGAGCGCCACGACGAAGCCCAGCCAGTAGGAGCCCCTGGAGTTGATGATCGCCGAGGCGATGAAGGTGGTGATCATCAGCATCGCGCCCTGGGCGAAGTTGACGATCCGGGTGGCGCGCCAGATGAGCACCAGCGCCAGCGCCACGGCGGCGTACACGGCCCCGTCGGAGATGCCGCTGAGGGTGAGGTCGATGAACTTGGTCACGTCGCGCTCAGAACCCCAGGTAGGCGTGGCGCAGGCGCTCGTCGGCGGCGAGCTCGCTCGGCTCGCGGTCGGCGACGACGCGCCCCAGGTTGAGCACGATCCCGCGGTTGGCGATCGACAGGGCGCTGCGGGCGTTCTGCTCCACCAGCAGCACGGCCAGCCCCAGGTTGTCGGCCAGCGAGCGGATCATCGCCATGATCTGGGCGACGATCACCGGGGCCAGGCCCAGCGACGGCTCGTCGAGCAGCAGCACCTGCGGGCGGCCCATCAGCGCCCGGCCGATCGACAGCATCTGGCGCTCCCCGCCCGACAGCCGCGACGCGGGCTGGTGCTCGCGCTCGCCCAGCCGCGGGAACAGCTCGTAGATCTCGGTGACCGGCGCCGCCGCGCCGCGCCGCCACAGCCCGCCCAGGCGCAGGTTCTCCTGCACCGTGAGCTCGGAGATGACGCCGCGGCCCTCGGGCACGTGGGCGACGCCGCGGCGCACGATCTCCTCGACCGCCATCCCGGTGATGTCGGCGCCGCCGACCGTCACCCGGCCCGATTGCGCCGCCACGAGCCCGGTGATGGTGCGCAGCAGCGAGGTCTTGCCCGCGCCGTTGGCCCCCAGCACCGCGGTGACGGTGCCCTCGGGCGCCTCCAGTGACACGCCGTCGACGGCGCGCACCGGACCGTAGTCCGTGGTCAGCTGCTCAACGCTGAGCATCGGCCGTCTCGCTGTCCGCCGTGGTGTCGGCCGCCTCCGCCTCGCGCCCCAGGTAGGCGTCGAGCACCTGCGGGTCCTGTCGCACCGTCGCGGGATCGCCCGCCGCGATGACCCGGCCGAAGTCGAGCACCACCATCCGATCGCACACCGAGGTGACGAGATCCATGTGGTGGTCGACGAGCATCACCGCGATCGAGCTGCCCAGGGATCTGATCGTGTCGGCCAGGGCCGACATCTCCTCGCTGTCCAGGCCGCCGGCGGGCTCGTCGAGGAGCAGCAGGTCGGGCTCGCAGGCCAGCGCCCGGGCGAGCGCCACCCGCTTCTGCACGGCGTAGGGCAGCTGATGGGCGCGCGACTGCACGACGTCGGCGCAGTCCACCTGCTCCAGTGCCGCCAGCGCGCGCTCGGTCAGGGCGCGCTCGTCGCGGTCGGCCCGCGGGCGCCCGAGCATCGCGCCGACGACGCCGGCGCGGCGGAAGCGCTGGGCGCCCACCATCACGTTCTCGCGCACGGTCAGGTCGGCGAACAGGCCGACGCCCTGGAGCGTCCGCGCGATCCCCAGCGAGGCCAGCCGGTTCGGGCGGACGCGGTCGAGCGACTGGCCACGCCAGCGCATCGTGCCCGATGCCGGGCTCACGAAGCCGCAGATGACGTTGAACAGCGTCGTCTTGCCCGCGCCGTTGGGGCCGATGACGCCGAGCACCTCCCCCGGCGACACGTCCACCGAAACGCCGTCGAGCGCGGTGATCCCGCCGAACGACACCGAGATCTCGCTCACCGAAAGCTTGCCGCTGGTCTCCTCCTCCGTCGGCACGGGGGCCAAGCTATCGCAGCGGGCCGACGATGCCAATAGTGATACACAGCACGCCGCGGTTCTTAATACATCGGAGGCCTGCCGTGCGCCGGTTGGTCGCGCACGCACTCTCAGAGCACCGGATCGGACTCCCGGTACAGCGGCCGCACGCCGGCTGCCGCGAGCATCTCGCAGTAGCCGATCACGTAGTCAAGCGGCCGCTCCATCGGGTCGGCGTGCTTCGGGGTGAGGCAGTACGTGCGCTCGGCCAGGTGCGGGCCCTGCCAGCCGTGGAGGAATTTGGCGGCGGTGGCGCCGCGCAGCATGGCGCGGATCTCCCGGTCGATCATGGAGTGGGGCGGGTGGCGAACACGCTCCGGTTTTTCCCGATCGCCCGGGCCTTCAAGCACCTGCGCGACAATTCTCATGTGACCGGTGTGTCCCTGCTCCTCGCCAGACACGGGCAGACCGCGGACAACGCCAGTGGCCTGATCCTGGGGCGGCGCGACCCGGCGCTCTCGGAGCTGGGCGAGCAGCAGGCGGCGGGACTCGCCATCCAGGCCCGGGCGCGGGGAGTGCTCGCCATCTGGTGCTCGCCGCTCCTGCGCGCGCGCCAGACCGCAGCGGTGGTCGGGCACGAGGTCGGCGTGGAGCCGGCCGTCGTCGAGGACCTGATCGAGTCCGACCGCGGCGACTGGGAGGGTGTCTCGCAGACGGTCCTGGCTCAGCGCACCCCGGAGCTGTTCGCCGCCTTCGAGGCGGGGGACCCGGACTTCGTCTTCCCCGGCGGGGAGTCACTGCGCTCCCAGGTGCTGCGCACGCGGAGTGCGCTGGCGATGGCCGCCGCCGGGCTCCAGCCGTCGCTGGTCGTCGCCCACGCGGGCACGATCCGGGCGGCGCTGATCGCGGCCGGCCGGCCGGTGCCGCCCGAGCGCGCGCTCGTCAACGGACAGGCGGTCGCCCTGGACTGGAGCAGTCCGGACGACCAAGCTGACGGCTGCCGTCGTACGTGACGGCAGCCGTCTGCGCCTGACGTCCAGCTGCGCTAGAAGACGCGGACCGCGACGTCGGCGGGCGCGTCGAACAGCGCGTTGAGCTCGTCGTCGAGCTTGACCAGCGTCAGCGACGCGCCGGCCATGTCCAGCGAGGTGCAGTACTCGCCGACGTAGCTGCGCGTCACGTTGATGCCGCGCTGGGCCAGCTGGTCGTGCGCGCGGCCGTAGAGGATGTAGAGCTCGGAGATCGGCGTGCCGCCCAGGCCGTTGATCATCAGGGCCACGTCGTCACCGGAGCCGTAGGGCAGGTCGGAGGCCACGGCCTCCAGCAGCTCGTCGACGATCGCGTTGGCGTTGGCCAGCTTCTCGCGGCGCCGGCCCGGCTCGCCGTGGATGCCGACGCCCATCTCCATCTCGTCGTCGCCGAGGTCGAACAGCGGCGAGCCCTTGGCCGGCGGCGTGCACGAGGTGAGCGCCATGCCCATCGTGCGGGTGACGGAGTTCACGCGCTCACCCAGCTTGACCAGCTCGTCGAGCTCCGCGCCCTTCTCCGCGGCCGCGCCGACGGCCTTGATGACGAAGAAGTTGCCCGCCACGCCGCGCCGACCCACGGTGTAGGTCGAGTCCTTCACGGCCACGTCGTCGTCGACGACGATCGTGGCGATCTTGATGTCCTCGGCCTCGGCCAGCTCGCGGCCCATGTCGAAGGCCATGCGGTCGCCGGTGTAGTTGTTGATGATGTGCAGGACGCCCTTGGGGCTGGCCATCAGCTTCGTCGTCTCATACACGTAGTCCGACGGCGGCGCGGCGAACACGTCGCCCGGGCAGGCCGCGTCGAGCATGCCCTTGCCCACCACCATCACGTGCGCCGGCTCGTGGCCCGAGCCGGACCCCTGGACGATCGACACCTTGTTCTCGCTGGGGGCGTCGGCCCGCATGATGAGGTTGTACTCCGGTACGTACTTGAGCTTGCCCGGGTTGGCGAGCTGGATCCCCTTGAGCATCTCGGGGACGAACTGCTGCGGGTCGTTGACGAACTTCTTCACCGTCTCTCCTCTCGAGTGACCTGCCTGGTTTCACGCGTGGTGAGCTCACGCGCGCCCTTCCCCTCGCTGCCTGCAGTCAGGCCAGTTCCAGCTTGGCCTCCTGCCACGCCTTGCTCACGGCTTCGAACATCACGGCGATGCCGATCGCCCCGGCGTCCACCGAGTCGCGGCTGCGCTCGCCCGTGTAGGACGCCCGGCCGCGCTGGGCGAGCATGCCCTTGGTCGCCTCGGCGCTCTCGCGCGCCCGCACGGCGGCCTTCTCGATGGCCTGCGCGGCCCCGTTGGGCAGCTCGGCCTCCAGCACGTCGACCGCCGGCACCAGCGCGTCGAGCAGGGTCTTGTCACCCAGGTCGGTGTTGCCGCGCTGCTTGATCCCGTCGATCGCGGCGCGGAACGCGGCGATGACCTCCTCGCCGGTCGGCTGCGGCTTGTCGGCGAGCGCCCCGCCGGCACGCAGGAACGCCGTGCCCCAGATCGGCCCCGAGGTTCCGCCGATGCGCTTGGTCAGCGTGATCGCGGTCTTCTTCAGGAGGCCGGCGATGTCGGAGTACTCCATCGCCTCCCAATCGGAGACGACGATCTCAAAGCCGCGCGCCAGGGAGTAGCCGAAGTCCCCGTCGCCCACCACCGCATCGAGCTCGCAGAAGTACGCCTCGTTGTCGACGGCGGTCTGGGCGATCGTCCGCACCACCAGCTCGCCCCGGCTCAGTGCCGTGTCGCTCATACAGCCTCCTTGTCCAGTATGGGTTGGGTCCGGCACGCGTCGAGGTCGGCGAGCGTCACGACCTCGCCCGGCTGCGCGCCGCCGCGATTGGCCAGGACGACCGCCGGCTCCCCGGGATCGCCGAGGCTGGTGACCACCATCACCGCCTCGCTCATGTCCTCCTCGGCGGTGTAGCTGGAGACGGTGACCACGCACCGCAGCCCGGCGCCGACCGCCGCGAGCAGGCCGTTGCGGGAATCCTCGATGACGACGGCGTCGCTGGGTTGGATGCCCAGTTCCGCGACGGCCAGGTCATAGATCGCCGGGTCCGGCTTCTTGGCGGGCACGATGTCGCCGGCGAACACGCTGAAGTGCGCTGCGTCATCGCGGCCGACGGCGTGCTGAAGCACGGCGCGAACCGACTCCTCGGCCGAGGTCGAGGCGACCGCGAGCGTCCACCCGGCGGCGCTCGCCTCGCTCACGATCCGGGCGATCCCGGGACGGCCGGGCAGCCGGCCGGCGCGAACCATCTCCTTGTAGCGCGCGGTCTTGCGCCGGTGCCAGTCGGCCAGCAGCTCCTTCTGGCCCTCGGGGTCGGTGGGGAGGTCGTGGGCGCGGACGAACTCCGGGGTGAGCAGCGAGGCCATGCGCTCCTTGCCGCCGCCGATGCGCAGCTTCTCCGCGTACTCCTGCTCTGACCAGCTCACGGGCAGGCCGACCTCGGCGAACGTCGCGTTGAACGCCGGGCGGTGACCGTCGCGCTCGGTGTCGGCCAGGACCCCGTCGCAGTCGAAGATGAGCGTCGGCACCGGGTCAGCGCGCCGACGCGGACAGGGCGCCGGCGCGGCCGGCGGAGCCGAACATCCCGATGTGGTGCTTGGCCATCTCCAGCACCGCGGTCCGGACGTGCTTGAGCATCGACGGCGGATCGTGCTTGCCGGGATTGGCGTCGAGGTACTCGCGGTGAGCCTCGACGAAGGCGATCTTCAGCGCCGTCGAGATGTTGACCTTGGCGCAGCCCCGCGCGATGAGATCGGAGAACTGGTCCGCGGTCAGGCCGGTGCCACCGTGCAGCACCATCGGGATGGGGTGCAGCTCGACGATCTCGGTCACGCGCTCGGGGTGCAGCTCCGGCGAGCTCTTGTAGAGGCCGTGTGCCGTCCCGATCGCCGGCGCGAAGGAGTACACGCCGGTGGTCTCGATGAACTGCGCGGAGACCTCGACCGGGTGCACCACCCCGGCCTCGTCGGAGCCGACGCCGTCCTCGACTCCGAGCACGCTCTCGATCTCGCCCTCCACCTGGGCGCCGTGGCGCTCGGCCTCGGCGACCACCTCGACCGTCTGGCGCGTGTTCTCGGCCACATCGAGCTCGGAGCCGTCAAACAGCACGGAGTTCCAGCCCGCCTCCAGGCAGATGGTGATCCACTCCCGGTCGGGGCAGTGGTCAAGGTGCAGTGACACGGGCACCGGCACCTCGTCGGCACGGACACGCCACATGCTGTACAGCGCCCTGGCGCCGATCGACTTCACCGTCTTGAGCGACGTCTGGACGATGAGCGGCGAGTCCATCTCGGTCGCCGCGGCCAGCACGGCCTCGAGGGAGAGGTCGTCGACCACGTTGATCGCCGCCACGCCGTACCTGTCGGCAAAGGCGCCGTCGAGGATCTGGCGGATCGGCACAACCGTCATCTCACAACCTCCCTCTTGGCGTGAGTCGATCCCCGGTGGACGCGGCCCCGCGCCAGGTCGCTGAGAGCAACTTACCGCTCAAACGTTTAGCCCTCAAGGATCTTCGGTCCGGTTGGCGCGGAAAGACCGCTCCGGCTGCGCTTAAGGGCGGATCTCCCCGGAGCCACGGGCGACCAGCCGCGTGGGGATGATCACCGACTGCGGCGGCCCGCCGTCGCCATCCATGCGCTCGAACAACCGCTGGCACGCCGCGGCGCCGATGGCCACCGGGTCCTGGGCAACGATGGTCACCGGGGGCTCGAGCAGGTCAGAGAGGGCGAAGTCGTCGAAGCCCACCAGGGCGATCCGGTGGCGCAGGCCGACGTTGCGCAGCCCCCGGACGGCGCCGATGGTGATGGAGCACCCGCCGCGTCTCCAGCGCGCCGAGATCCTGCCGCGATACCACGACGTCGAAGCCGGCCTTCTTGAAGGTATCGGCCATCAGCGCCGCATCGTTCGCGGGATTGGTGAGCCGCGGCACGTTTTGATAGGCGGAGTTGCCGAGCACCAGCGCCACGCGCTTGCCGGCAAAGGCCGGCCCGCAGGCGAACAGCAGCAGGGTGGCGAGGAGGACTTATAGAAACGAATTATCATGGCGTCTCCCGAAACGACGGCCCTACCCGCTTGCGGGTTATCTAGCAGAGGTCCCCTGAGATCGTTGTGAGGCAGATCACCAAGGGACTGCCGCATAATAAACGAAGGGAACATCCGGAGGGCGCTCCTGATGTTAGGTCGCGCCAAACGCAGGATTGGTTCGGCCTTTGCGTAATCGGCGTTTTCCGTTCAAGATCGCGCAAAACACAGTGCCAATTTGACGCAGGGAAGATGCCGTGAGCCATGACCATTCCACGGTGGAAGCGGTGGTGAACACCTATTCCGACGCCTCTATGAGGGCGAAGCCGACAAGCTCGGCGTCTCCCTGATCGAGGGCCTGGTGTTCCTGCTCACCGGCCTCCAGTTGCGGCTGCTAGAAGTCGAAGGCGCTTCCGCTCGCATCCTGCTGGCGAGCGCCGTCGCGGCGATCGTCATAGTCGCGCGCTTCGCCTGGGTTTATCCTGCGACCTATCTGCCGCGCCTGATGAGCAAATCCCTACGCGCCCGCGATCCATCGCCGCAGTTGCAGTGGGTATCTATCCTTCCTTTGCCGGCGTACGCGGCACGTTCTCGCTGGCCGCGGCGCTGGCGCTGCCGTTCAGTCTCGACAACGGCGCACCGTTTCCCAACCGCGACCTGATCCTGTTCGTCGCCTTCGGTATCATCTTCATATTTCTGGTCGGAGAGAGCCTGTTCCTGCCGATGGTGGTGAACCCCCTGTGAGTGCGGATCGAGAATGCCCGGCATCGGTTTAGCGGCCTCGATCGGGGTAACATGTGAAGATTTTGAACCGCAGGGGCGTTCACTAGAACGGAGCCACCGCACCGGAACCAGCCTCAAGGGCGTACCTCGATACCTCCGGTTGGCTAGGCTTGCCCCCTCCAGATCGAAGTCACGCTCGATCCGCCGGCGCGCCTCGCACCGCGCTGCGATCTTCTCTTCGTGCTCCCTGATGATTTCGCTACGTCCGGCGTCGGCGACGTCGAGCCAGCGTCTCACACGGCCTGGGCATCAGAAGCGGAAATTCTTTTGCCCACCGTGAAGACATACATGCCCAAAAACGTTTCGGGATGATCGGTTTCGAAACGATGCCACTGATCGAGGCTCGCCTCATCGGCGGCGTCCGCAAACTGCTTGTGAAATTTTTCGATCACCGCCCGATCATCGAAGGGCTCGAACGCCAGGAACACGTTCTGCTCTTTTAGGAACGCAGCGATCTCGGGGATCGTGAAGCGGTGTTCCATGACGTTGAACAGGAGATCGCGGCAGCCGCTCATGCTGTAGAAATCGTTCACCGCAGTCAGCATTCTCCAGCGGTCCGCCTCGCGGATGATATCCTGGCGGCACCTTCTGATGTCCTCGGCCGTGGGGCGATATCCCTGCGCGACGGTGTGGGCGCGGACGTCCACGACGGCGCGGGCGCGCCAGATCGCTGTACAATCCGATGCACATCCGCCCGTCCGGCCGCAGCAGTGAGATCAGCACGCGCCACCCGGCGGCCGGCTCGGCAAGATGGTGCAGCACACCGACCGAGTGGATGATATCGAAGGTGCGATCGAGCGTCCCCAGTTCCAGAATATCGGCTTGTGCATATTCGATGTTGTGCAAGCCCAATTCGCGTGTCCTTCGGCGCGCATAGGCAAGGCTGCTCATGCTGATGTCCACCGCAAGCACACGGGCATTCGGATAGACTTGCGCGACCTGAACCGCGTGCAAGCCGGTGCCGCAACCCGCGACCAGGATATCCAGCTTGGCTCGCCGTTCCGCCGGCGGATGAGTTGTCCCGCGCGCCTGATCGGCGGCGAATACGCTCAGCGGATTGATGGTCCAGCGCGGATAGGGATTTTCCTCATATTGACGCATCACCTGCAGCGAAACGCTGTCTTTGACGGGAACGAGTGCCGGAATAGCGGCGCGGTCGGCCAACTCCTGGAGCGGTTCGCGGAGCTGAACCCTCAACAGGCCGGCTATGCTCGCAGACGAATCCCGGCTGAGCAGTACGTCCGCCATCGGTATGGCATGAAGCGGAAAATAGGCCGCGACGATTGCGAGCGTGAGCGGACTTATGGCCGCCGGCCTTGCCAGATCCTGCAGCAATCGATCGCGCAGCGCGCTCGCCAGTTTGCATTCCGCCTCGGCTAGCGGATAGACATATTGATTGATGAAGCACTGCCGGGCGAGAGCGCAGGCAAAGGCGATGATGTCGTCGTCGATCTCGCCCGCATTCTCAGTCTGCGCGGCTGCGCGGTGCAACAGCGCGGCCCGCGCATATCCCAGCAAGCGCTCGAGGTTCACGCCTGGAAGCATCGTGGCTTCCATCGCACTGCGCAGCAACAGGTCTTCCGCAAAGAAGGTGCCAGGCCTTCGACACCGAACAATTCGGTCGTGGCGACCGGCAGCGGCCACTTGCCCGCAATGCGAGCAAGGTAGGTCGCGACGGCAGGACTCTGCAGGATGAAGGTAACGACTATCTTATCCATGCCGAGCGCAAGTGCTTCGCTGAAATGCGCGGCGGCCTTGGCGCGATTGCCTAACGCCTGATACGAATTACCGGCGTTGTAGTGGCATGCAGCGTTCATCTCGTCTGAGGCAATCGCTTTTGCAAACAGCTTCAACGCGCCCCGGTGATCGCTGGAGGCCTGCGCCATCAGGCCGAGAAGATTACAGGCTTTGCACATGCGCAGGATCGCGCGCGAGAACGCGACGGCAAATATCCTGCGCTTCGCTGAAGCGCCCTTCCCCGTACGATCGACTTGCCTGGGCGGCGAGATCGGCCATGCTGACGACCGCCGGGGTGACGGCAATCGGGTTGTCCGTGTCGCGGGCTCGTCGTTTCGCTTATTGGCCGCGCGTCGTTCTTTTCGATTCATACCCCCCACCGGTCGAAATGTGAAACACAACCGCGCACAGAAAAGGAAGCGGCTCGGCGTAAAGCATTAACCAACCGGGCCGATCGCACTCCGAGCAAAAACTATAACCGTTCGAGGCTGGAGAACAATTCGTATACGGCCGACCTTAGCAATCAATAGCAAGAGCCGCTGGGAAACAGGCCCTCAAAAAAGAACCCCCGGCAGTTACCTGCCGGGGGTCCATGACTTCATTGCTGGATTAGCAAATTACCAGTTGCGCTGGACGCGGAGCAGGAGCTGTGCGGTATCCTGATCCTTCAGTTCGTACGCCACCGCCGGCTTGAAGGTGGAAGCATTGGCTGCGGTCACAAATCCCGCCATCTTCTGGTCCAGGGTGCCCGCAGGCGGAGTCCGCCGAGAAGGTCAGGTTCTTGACGGGGGTCCAGCGGGTGACGAAACCAATCTGGGCAATGTTGTAGTCGGGGTTACAGGTGGTGATGCCGCCTGC
>CAVXRR010000013.1:0-153832 GCA_963764125.1 uncultured Solirubrobacteraceae bacterium | reverse complement strand
AGGTTCTGGGCGGTGAACAGGGCGGTGGGCCCGGGGCCGTTCAGCAGCTCGCTCACCATGGCCTCGGCGGCGCCGGGCCCACGGAGCCCGAACACGACCAGCTCGCGCTCCACCGCGAGGCCGGCCTCGGTCAGCGCCTGGCGGTAGCCGGCGAAGCGCTCGGTGGCGGTGGGGATCTCCTCGAGGTCGCCGAGGAAGGCGATCCGGGTGTGCCCGTGGGCCAGCAGATGCGAGACCGCGTCGTGGGCGCCGCTGACGTTGTCGGAGAGGACGGTGTCGGCGCGCAGCAGCCTCGGGGGGCGGTCGACGAACACCAGGTTGAGGCCCGCGCGCTGCTCGTTGGCCAGATAGCTCTGGTCATCGCCGGTGGGCATGACGATCAGGCCGTCGACGCGACGGGAGATGAGCGCCGAGGTCAGCGCCCGCTCGCGGTCGGGGTCCTCGTCGACGCTTCCGGCGAAGACGGCGATGCCGCGGGCGCGGGCGAGGTCCTCGACGGCCCGGTGCAGCGCGGAGGAGAACGGGTTGGCGACGTCCTCGAGCACCACGCCGATCGTCAACGTGCGCCCGTCGCTGGAGCGCAGGCTGCGCGCGGTCAGGTTGGGCCGGTAGTCGAGGCGGGTGGCGGCGTGGTTGACCCGAGCCACCAGCTCGGGGGCGACCGACGGCTCGCCGTTGATCACCCGGGAGACCGTCTTGAGGCTCACGCCGGCGAGCGCGGCGACCTCCCGCATCGTCGGACGGGCGCGCGGACCGGTGGCCTCGGGGGCCGGTGCGGCGAGATCAGAGATGTCCGACAACGTTTTCCTCTCGGGCGGCGATCGGCGGGGAGCATACCCCATGCACCGGGCCTTGACAACGTTGTCTCAATGGACTACGTTGCCCAGGATAACGTTGTCTCTCACGCACGGTCGCGACGACGAGACAGCATTCGACCGCAGTACACGAGGAGGAGGAACTCGATGTCTCAGCGTCAGCGCTCCCAGGCGAGCGAACGCGTCACCACCGCCCGCCGTCGCCGCATCGCCGCGGGGGCGTGCGCCGTCACCGCGGCCGTCGCCGTTGCCGCCTGCGGGTCCAGCAGCTCCAGCGGCTCGGGCGGCAGCTCGGGCGGATCCACCAAGGCGGGCGCGGTCAAGGTCGCGCTCATCCTCAAGACGTTCTCCAACCCCTACTTCGTCTCGATGGAGAAGAGCGCCAAGGCCGACGCCGCGAAGAAGGGCGTCAACCTCACCGTGTCCGCCGGCACCACCGACGGTGACACAAGCACCCAGATCACCGCCATCGACAACGCGATCGCCGCCGGTGACAAGGGCATCATCATCACTACCAACGGCAATGCGGTGAACTCGGCGCTGGGCAAGGCGCGCGCCGCCGGCCTCTACACGATCGCGCTCGACACCGCCCCGACGCCCGCGACCGCGGTCAACCTGACCTACGCCACCGACAACACAGCCGCGGGCAAGCTCGACGGCCAGTGGGCGGCGGCCAAGCTCGCCGGCAAGCCGGCCGACATCGCGATGCTCGACCTGTTCAACAACCAGGTCGTCTCCGTCGACGTCGACCGTGACCACGGCTTCCTGGAGGGAATGGGCATCCCCGTGGGTGACCCGAACATCAATGGCAAGGAGGCGACGAGCGGCCACTACACGGGCGGCAAGGGTGGTACGTACAAGATCGCGTGCCAGTTGCCGACCCAGGGGGCGATCCCGACGGGCAAGTCGGCGATGCAGACCTGCCTGCAGAAGGACCCCAACATCAACCTGGTCTACGCCATCAACGAGCCTGCGGCTGAGGGCGCGGCCGAGGCGATCAAGGGCGTCGGCAGCCACGCGATCGTCGTCGCCATCGACGGTGGCTGCTCGAACCTCCCCTTCCTGTCCAACGGCGAGATCGCCGCGACGGCTGGGCAGTTCCCGGGCAAGATGGCCTCCGACGGAGTCGACGCCATCTATAAGCTGGCCACGACACACACGAAGCCGGCAGCGTCGCCGGGCCTGGGCTTCTTCAACACCGGCACCAAGCTCTACACCAACGACCCGATGACGGGCGTTGCGAGCATCACCTCGGCTCAGGCCAAGTCCATCTGCTGGGGTTAGGGCCAACGGCCCGCCCGCGAGTCACCGACTCGTTGACATCGCGACGGCCGTCGTCACGCCCTCGGGCGTGACGGCGGCGGCGATGTCCTCACAACGTCTGAACCTCGACGACAAGGATCCACCGTGGCTGATACCGCAGCAGTCTCGGCCGAGCCTGATTTCGAAAGCCTCGCGCCGAAGCTGACACCGCTCATCCGTGTCCAACGACAACTCCACGCTCACCCGGCCCTCGGGCCGCTGATCGTGCTGATCGCGTCGGCGATCGTCTTCTCACTCATCAACTCGCGCTTCTATGCCTCGGCGAACGTCTCGCTGATGCTCCAGCAGGTGGCTGTCATCGCTGCCCTCGGCGTCGCGCAGACCCTGATCATCCTCACCGCCGGCATCGATCTGTCGATCGGGGCGGCGATGATCCTGGCCCAGCTGTTCATGGCCCAGATGGCCGCCAACAACCATGTCGGCGGGGTGCTGGCGCTGATCATCGGTCTCGCCGTCGGGTTGGCGACAGGCATGCTCAACGGCGGCCTCGTCACCCGGTTCCGGATTCCGCCGTTCATCGCGACGCTGGGCACCCTCAGCATCTTCACGTCGATCGGTCTGCTCTACGCCAAGGGTCAGACCACGCAGGCCTCCCAGTTGCCCGCCATCCTCAACTGGACCGGCAACGCGGTGAAGATCGGGCCGTTCAACCTGATCAACGGGGTGCTGCTGATGATCGCCCTGTACATAGTGGTCAACTACATGCTCGGTCAGACCACCTGGGGCCGTCACGTGTTCGCCGTCGGCGACGACGTGGATGCCGCCCGTCTGGCCGGTATCCGCACCAACCGGGTGCTGTTCAGCGTCTACGCGGTGGCCGGCATCATCGTCGCGATCGCCGCGTGGATCTCGCTCGGCTACACCGGAGCGGCCAGTCCCAACAACGCAGTCGACGCCAACCTGCAGAGCATCACCGCCGTCGTCATCGGAGGCACCAGCCTGTTCGGCGGACGGGGCGGGGTCATCGGCACGCTGTTCGGAGCGCTGATCGTGGTCGTGTTCACTTCGGGCCTCACGCTGGCCAACGTCAATGACCTGTACCAGCCGATCGCCGAGGGTCTCCTGGTGATCGCGGCAGTCGGCGTCGACCAGTGGATCCGGAGGGTGAAGGTATGACTGACACGGCAGACACCACAGGGAAGGCGACGGGCGCGTCCGGGCCGGACGGCCCGCTCACCGAGACCATCGAGAAGCCGGCGCCCCGGCCGTCGTCGAAGGGCACTCCGGTCCTGGAGGCGCGTGGCCTGGTCAAGACGTGGGGACACGTCATCGGCCTCGCCGAGGTCGACCTGCGGCTGGACGCGGGCGAAGTGCTGGGGATCATCGGCGACAACGGCGCCGGCAAGTCGACGCTGATCAAGTGCCTGACCGGCGCGCTCCAGCCTGATCGGGGCGAGCTGTTGCTCGAGGGCAAGAAGGTGGAGTTCAAGAGCCCGCTGGAGAGCCGGCAGGCGGGCATCGAGACCGTGTACCAGACGCTGGCGGTCGCGCCCGCGCTGGACATCGCCTCCAACATGTACCTCGGCCGCGAGCGGCGGATGCCCGGGCCCTTGGGGCTGATCACGCGGCGGCTGGACAAGCGCGGCATGGTCAAGTCCGCCCGGGAGGAGATGACGAAGCTGGGCATCTCGACCCTGCAGGACATGCGCCAGCGGGTCGAGACGCTGTCCGGCGGTCAGCGCCAGGCGGTCGCGGTCGCCCGCGCGGCGGCCTTCGGCTCGAAGGTCATCATCCTGGATGAGCCGACCGCCGCCCTCGGCGTGCGCGAGTCAAACCAGGTGCTGGACATGATCCGCGAGGTGCGCCGCCAGGGCATCCCGGTGATCCTCATCAGCCACAACATGCCGCACGTGTTCGACGTCGCCGACCGGGTCCACATCCAGCGCCTGGGTCGGCGGGCCGGCGTCGTGAGCCCCGCGACCACGACAGCGGAGGAGGCCGTGGCGATCATGACGGGCGCTAAGCGCCTCGACGATTCACCGCAGCCATGATCACCGTCGCGGGGGAGGCGCTGATCGACATCGTGGTCGGCGCCTCCGGATCGATGCGGGCGGTCCCCGGCGGCGGGCCGTTCAACGTCGCGCGGACGATCGCGCGCCTGGGGGGAGAGTGCCAATTCCTCGGCACTCTCTCCGAGGATCCCTTCGGGCAGCGGTTGCGCGGGGCGCTGCGCCTCGACGGTGTGCGCGTGGTCGTGGATGAGCCCACGGCCGCGCCCACCGCCGTGGCCATCGCCCAGATCGACGAGCTGGGCGTCGCCGACTACCGGTTCTACATCGACGGCACCGCGGCGGCGCACCTGGAGCCCGCCGACGTTCCGCCCGACCTCCTTGAGACGTCGAGTGCGCTCGCCGTCGGCGGCCTCGGCCTGGTCGTGGAGCCGATCGCCTCGACGCTGACCGCGCTCGTCGCCGCCCGCCCGCCGTCGCTGCTGACCCTGCTTGACCCCAACTGCCGTCCGCGCGCCGTCAGCGACCCGCGGGCCTACCGCATGCGCATCAACGCCTTTGCCGCGGTGGTGGACATCGTCAAGGTGTCCAGCGAGGATCTGGCCATGCTGCGCCCGGGCGAGGAGCTGGGAGCAGCCGGGCGCGGCCTGCTCGCGCTCGGCCCCGCGGCCGTGCTCGTCACCGACGGGCCATCTCCGGTGCGGATCATCACCGCCGCCGGCGAGCGCTCGGTGCCGGTGCCGGCGGTGCAGATCCTCGACACGGTCGGCGCCGGGGACGCGTTCGTGGCCGCCTGCCTGGTCGGATGGGGGGAAGCCGGGTTGCGCCGCGAGGACCTCGGCGACCCCGACGCCCTCGCCGAGGTGGCCGGCGAGGCGGTGGGGGTGGCCGCGGCCGCCTGCACGGTCTCGGGGGCCAACCTTCCCGCGGGCTTTCTCCGCGCCCGCGACCGCGATGGCGCCGCCGACCGGGGCCGCCCACCGGTCACGCCCCGAACAACCGCTCCAGCGTCTGGCGCATGACCCCGGTGTCGGGATCGACCCCGGTCCAGTGCCGGATGGCGACGGCGCCCTGGTTGACGAGCATGCCCAGACCGTCGAGCACCGTGGCTCCGCGCTGCTCGGCGTCGCGCAGCAGCCCGGTCCGCGGTGGGTTGGGGATCACGTCGGCGACGACCATCTCGGGCCCGATGCTGTCGGGCTCGATGTGCAGCCGCGCGTCGACCTCCGGAAACAAGCCGATCGAGGTGGCGTTGACGACGATCTGCGCCGTCTCGGGCAGCGCGAAGCGGTGATCCCAGAGCACCAGGTCGGCGCGGGCCGGGGTGCGCTCGGCGATCAGGGCGACGAGCTCCCCGCCGCGTCGCGCGTCGCGGTTCACGACGGTGATGTGCTTCGCGCCGGCGAGGGCCGCCTCCACGGCGATGGCCCGCGCGGCGCCCCCGGCGCCGAAGAGCACGATCGAGGCGCCGGCGGGGTCCACCACCGTGCGCAGCGAGGCGACGAACCCCTGACCGTCGGTGTTGGCCCCCACCCAGCGGTCCTCTCGCCGCATCACGCAGTTGACGGCGCCGATGACCTGCGCGGACTCGTGCAGCTCGTCGAGGTGCGCGATCACCGCCACCTTGTGGGGCAGCGAGCAGTTGAAGCCCGCCCATCCCATCGCCATCGCCCCGCGGACGGCGTCGGCGAGCCGGTCGGGCGCGACGTCGCAGTTGATGTAGCGGGCGTCGAGGCCGTGGTGGCGATAGGCGGCCTCCACCATCGCCACCGTTGGGTTCTCGGCCGCCGGGGTGGCGAACGAGCCGGTGAGGACGCTCAGGAAGCTCATCGTCCGCGACACGATATCGCAGCACGATATCGTGCCACGACAAACGCGGTGCGCCCGTGCGCACGCTGAGCGCCGACATCGTCGTCATCGGGTCGGGCATGGGCGGCGCGACCACCGCGCTGGCGCTGGCCCGCCGCGGCGCCGACGTGCTCATTCTCGAGCGCGGCGACCACCTTCCCCGCGAGCCGGCCAACTGGTCCACCCGGGCTGTGTTCACCGAGCGGCGCTACAAGCCGGCCGAGCGCTGGCTCGACGGCGCGGGCACGCCGTTTCACCCGGGCGTGCACTACGTCGTCGGGGGCAACACGAAGGTCTACGGAGCCAGCCTCCCGCGGCTGCGCGAGCAGGACTTCGCCGCGCTCGAGCACCGGGAGGGCACATCGCCCGCGTGGCCCTTTGACTACGCGGCGCTCGAGCCCTACTACGGACAGGCCGAGGCCATGTACCGCGTCCACTGCACCCCCGGCGAGGACCCGACCGAGCCGTGGCGCTCGACGCCGTTCCCCTACCCGGCGCTCGCCCACGAGCCCTACATCGCCGACCTGGCCCGCCGCCTGCGCGCCCAGGGGGTGACGCCGTCGGCCACCGCGATGGGGGTCGACCTGCGCCCGGGCGGCCGGTGCGTACGCTGCGCCACCTGCGACGGCTTCCCGTGCCCACTCGGGGCCAAGAGCGACGCCGAGACGTGCGGGGTGGAGCCGGCGCTGCGTACCGGCAACGCCCGCCTGGAGACGGGGGTCCGCGTGCGCCGGATCACCACCGATGCCATTGGCCGCGCCGTGCAGGATCTGCAGTGCGAGGCGGCCGACGGGCCGGTCCGCGTCACCGGCGGCCGGTTCGTCCTGGCGGCCGGCGCGGTGAACTCGGCGGCGCTCCTGTTGGCCTCCGCCGACGAGAAGCACCCCCGCGGGCTGGCCAACGGCTCCGACCAGGTGGGGCGCAACTTCATGATGCACAACAACGCCCACGTCGTCGCCGTCGACCTCGATCGCCGCAACGACGTCACCTTCCAGAAGACGCTGTCGGTCAACGACTGGTACCTGGACGGCGGTGACGGCTACCCGCTGGGGGCGATGCAGCTGATCGGCAAGGTGCAGGGGCCGATGATGAAGCTCGAAGCGCCGCGGGTCCCGCGCGTCCTGCTCGATCAACTCGCGGCGCGCAGCGTCGCGTGGCTGGTCATGGCCGAGGATCTCCCTGATCCCGGCAATCGTGTGATCGTCGACAGCGCCGGGCGGATCACCACGGTCCGCAGCGCGCGCGGCGCCGCCACCCACCGGGCCCTGCACAAGCGGGCCAGGCAGGTCCTGCGGGGGGCCGGCTATGACGCCGTCCTCACCCAGTGGTTCGACATCTCGATGAACAGCCACCAGTGCGGGACCGTGCGCGCGGGCGCCGATCCGGCCACGAGCGTGCTCGATCCGTGGTGTAAGGCGCACGAGCTCGAGAACCTGTGGGTGATCGACGGGGGGTTCTTCCCCTCCTCGGCGGCCATGAACCCCGCGCTGACGATCGCCGCCCAGGCGCTGCGGGTCGTCGCCGAGTCACACCTGGCCGCCTGAGGAACCTATGTGCGTGATGGGGTCTAGACCCCATTGGACGCGCGAAGCCGGGCGGATAGCTTCCCCCGGGCAGACCACATCGCTCGGGGCGCGGTGCGGGGACCGGGGGTGGGGGCCGCGCGCGTCACCCCGCGCGCGGCCCCCGTTGGCGTCTCATCGCATCAGCGGCAGCGCCCTGAGCGCTGTGGCTGTCCAGCCGGCTCGAGTCGGCTCAGGGCTCGACGAGGCCCTGGCGGATGGCGTACCGCGTGAGCTGGACGCGGTCGTGCATGCCGAGCTTCTCCAGGATGTTGGCGCGGTGGCGGTCGACGGTCTTCTCGCTGATGACGAGCGCGTCGGCGATCTGGCGGGTGCTGTAGCTCTCGGCGATGAGCTTGACCACCTCCTGCTCGCGCGGGGTGAGCGGATCGGCGCGGACGGGCTCGTGGTCGCGCGCCTGACGCAGGTAGTCGCGGATGAGCGAGGTCATCGCCCCCGGATACAGGAACGACTCGCCGCGCATCGCCGCCCGGCACGCCTCCACCAGGTCGCGGTCGGCCGCGGTCTTGAGCACGTAACCGGAGGCCCCGGCCTTGAGCGCCTCGTAGAGGTAGCGCTCGTTCTCATACATGGAGAGAATCAGCGAGCGCAGCTCGGGGCGGCGCTGGTGCAGCTCGCCCACCGCCTGGAGCCCGGTCATGCGCGGCATCGAGATGTCGACGATGGCCAGGTCGATGTGGTCGGCCAGGGCCAGCTGGATCGCCTCGGCACCGTCCCCGGCCTCGGCGACGACCTCCAGATCGGGTTCGGCGTCGAGGACGAGCTTGAGCCCGCGCCGGACGAGCGCGTGATCGTCGGCCAGGAGGATCCGCGTCTTGAGGGGGGTCATGCGGGGGTCTTGGCGCCGACGCCCTCGACGAACAGGGTCACCGCGCAGCCGACGCCGTCGGGGTTGGGCCCGACGTCCAGCGTGGCTCCGATGAGGGCGGCGCGCTCGCGCATGCCGCGGATCCCCGTCCCGGGCTCGCCGCCGGCGTGCAGGCCACGCCCGCGATCAGAGACCGTGACGGTCAGGTCACCGTTGCGCGCGCTCAGGCGCAGCTCGGCGTGGTCGGACTCGGCATGACGCGCGACGTTGGTCAGCGCCTCCTGGGCGACGCGGTAGACGACCAGCTCCTCCTCGCGTCCGAGCTCGGGGAGATGCTCGTCGAACTGCTGGCTGACGCCGATCCCCGTCCGCTGGGCGAACCGCTCGCACAGGACGGCCAGGGCGCTGACCAGCCCCAGATCGTCGAGCGCCTCGGGCCGCAGCTCCAGGGCGATCCGCCGCACGTCCTCGAGGCTGGCGCGAACGGCTTCCTGGATGTCCTCGACGTCGCCGCGCAGCGGGTCGCTGAGCAGGCTGCGCACCCGGGCGAGACCGAGCAGCACCGCGGTGAGCTCCTGGCCGACCTGGTCATGCAGCTCCAGGGCGATGCGCAACCGCTCGGACTCCTGCGCCGCCAGCACCCGGCCGGTCGCCTCGCGGCGCTCGGTCTCCAGGCGGGCCAGCATCTCGTTGAAGGTGAGCGCCAGCTCCCCCGCCTCCGAGCTGGCGGTGGCCCCGGGCATGCGGGCGCCGGGCCGCGTGAGATCGACGCGCCGCGCCAGCGAGGTCAGGGTCTCCAGCGGGCGGACGATCCGCCGCAGCACGACGAGGTTGACCAGCGCCACGAGCACGAGCGCCGCGGTCAGCACGAGCGCCTCGTCGGCGGCGAACGACGAGAACTTGCGCGGGGCGAGCACGACGAGCGTCACCGCCACGGCGGCCACCAGCACCAACGCGTTGATGCCGGCGACCCGATAGACCAGGGGCACGTACCTTCTCCGGTGGGGTGGCTCGCTCACGACGCTTTCAGCTGCGTTCAGTCCAATCTCTCGAGCTTACGCAGCATGGCCCACTGGCGGGCCTCGAGCTCGCCGGTGTCGATCTGGAGGGTGTGGCTGATCTCGTCACGGCCGATGCCCGCAAGGAGCAGGCCGAAGATCGCCTGCTCCTGGGAGTCAAAGCGCCGGCGCAGGCCATCGGCCAGCGTGGGGGGCACCGGCGGGAGCCGGCTCATGCCCGTCGCGGCCCGCCGGATCGCCGTGTACAGGTCTGTGCCCAGCGCCGCCTTGCTCAGCAGCCCGTCGGCCTCGGCGACGACGCAGGCCGCGGCCAGCATGTAGTCCGAGAAGGCCGAGTAGATGAGGACCGCCGGCGGCTCCGGGAGCCGCTTGAGCTTCCGGCTCAGCCACAGCCCGGAGTGTCCCGGGAGCTGGTAGTCGACGATGGCGACGTCCAGCGGCACGTGCTCGGCCGCCTCGCTCGCGACCTCGGCGCTGTCCAGGGCATGGACGACCTCGAAGTCGGGCTCGGACGCGAGCAGGCCGCGCAGCCCGGCCAGGATCGCCGGATGGTCATCGACGATGAGGCAGCGGATCGGGGTCTGCGCGGTGTCGCGCGGGCCGGTGCCGTTTCGGGTCATGACCGGCTGCTGCACGGAGGTTGTCATCGTGGGTCCTTCCTGTGGTGTGATGGCACCCAGGTTGCTGGCCCGCGCCGGCCCCCACAATGGGGGCGATCCCCCATCTGCGAGCCCGACCGGGGCGTCCGGCGCGCGCCGAGGAGCACCACAGCGTGCGAGATCTCCTGACGACGCGCGTGATATCCCTTTCCAATCGCTGTGCGTGCCCCCTCTACCGCCAGGACCGTGACCTCGGCGTTGCGCGGCCTCGTACGCGATGACCCTCGCACCCGCGAGGAATTCCGCAGCCTGACGGGAGGTAGGACATGAGCGACAAGACATTCGTGATCGTGGGCGCCAGCCTGGCCGGCGCCAAGGCGGCCGGTGAGCTGCGCGAGCGCGGCTTCGACGGCCGCGTCGTCCTCATCGGCGCCGAGTCAGAGCGTCCCTACGAGCGACCGCCGCTGACCAAGGACTACCTCCAGGGCAAGTCTGAGCGTCAGAAGGCCTACGTCCACGACGAGGGCTTCTACGGCGAGCACGAGATCGAGCTGCGCGTCGGCGCGACGGCGGAGTCGATCGACGTGCAGGGGTCGACGGTGACCCTGGCGGGCGGCGAGCAGGTGGCCTATGACAGCCTGCTGCTGACCACCGGAGCCGAGCCGCGCCGGATCTCGGTGCCGGGGGCTGACCTCGACGGCGTCCACTACCTGCGGACGCTCGCCGACTGCGACGCCCTGCGCGAGCGTCTGGGCTCGGGCGGCGGCCGTGTGGCCGTCGTCGGCGCGGGCTGGATCGGCTCGGAGTTCGCCGCGTCCGCGCGCGGCGCGGGTCTGGACGTCACCGTGATCGACCCGCTGGCGCTGCCCAACGAGCGGATCTTCGGCGCCGAGATCGGCGCCTTCTACCGCGACGTCCATGTTCGCAACGGCGTGGAGATGGTCCTGGAGGACGGTGTGGAGGCGCTGGAGGGCGACGGGGCGGTCAGCGCCGTGCGCACCGCCAACGGCCGGCGCATCGAGTGCGACTTCGCGGTCATCGGCATCGGCGTGGTCCCGCGGGTCACCCTGGCCGAGGCCGCAGGGCTCACCGTGGAGAACGGCATCCAGGTCGACGCCGCGTGCCGGACCTCGGCGCCGAACGTCTTCGCCGCCGGGGACGTCGCCAACGCTTGGCACCCGTTCTATGAGCGCCATATCCGCGTGGAGCACTGGGCCAACGCGCTCAACCAGGGTCCGGCGGCCGCGCGGTCGATGCTCGGCGACGCGGTGAGCTACGACCGGATCCCCTACTTCTTCTCGGACCAGTACGACGTCGGGATGGAGTACTCGGGGTATGCCACCGACTGGGACGAGGTCGTCTTCCGCGGTGACCGGGAGGGCGGCGAGTTCATCGCCTTCTGGCTGGCCGACGGATGCGTTGTCGGCGGGATGAACGTCAACGTCTGGGACGTCAACGAGCACGTCCAGGCGCTCATCCGCTCGCGCCGGCAGGTCGCCGCCGCGGCCCTGCGCGACACCGACACGCCGCTCGAGTCGCTCGCCGCCCAGCCGGCGAGCTGAGCCGCGCGCGGGCCGGTCCCCGCGCCCGTCGACAGGCCGGCGCCGCGCCCGTCTACACGCCGGCGCCGCGCCCGTCTACAGGCCGGCGCCGCCGACGGCCTTCAGCCAGTGAAACGGCAGCCGGGCCAGCCGGCCCTCGCGGACACCGACTGACACCGCCTCTTCAAACGTGCCCTCGCGCCAGCGGTCGGCGTGGGTCAGGGTGGCCAGCCGCTCGCTCGGCATCGGTCCCAGTTCGCGCAGGTTGCGCTCCAGCTTGCGGATCTCGGCCGCGACCGCGGCATCGTGGCGCCGGCGGTCCCGGGCGCTCTGGATTCCGTTGTGGGGGACGTCGTTCATGGTGTGGCGGGCGTGTCGGCGTTGCGGAGGCCTGAGGCTTGCTGAAGCTGGCGCAGCGGGAGCGGACTGCGAAACAACGGCTCGCGGTTGCCCCGTGCGCGACAGCGCGGGCAGTACGTACGATCGGTCAGGGGGTTGCGGCTGCGGATGGACAGGCCGCACGCGCGGCAGTTGAGATACGGCACGTCAGCGGCGAGGCATCGGAGTAGGGCGCCCGTCCATGGGGTCATACAGCGGGTTCTCAGGGGTTCCGGCGGAGCGGCCCCGGGTGGGGTCGTACAGGGGGTTCTCGGGGGTTCCGGCGGAGCGGCCCCGGGTGGGGTCGTACAGGGGGTTCTCGGGGGTTCCGGCGGAGCGGCCCCGGGTGGGGTCGTACAGCGGGTTCTGCGGGGTGCCGGCCGAGCGGCCGCGGGTGATGTCCTGGTGATTCACTGGCATACTCCTTGTGAGGCTCCGTACAAGGGATAGCTCATCTGCGGTAGCGCGCCGGCGATCCCCGTCATCCGGCGAACCGGCGGTGTTCGCCAGCGGACACGCGGCTGGTGCCAGGGGTAGGTTTGAGTGGTGCTCACACAGCTCGATCCCCGCCATATGGTCGCCCTGCTCGACGCGGACCCCGATCTGGCCATCGGCGTCCCGCCCGACGAGGCGCAGGTGGCGCGCGGTCGTGCCGTGGCGGCGGTGATGGAGCTGGAGCCGCCCACCTGGGACACGACGCAGACAGTGGCGCGGGCCGAAGCGGGGTGGCTGGGTCTGTTCGTGCTCGACGGGCTGCTCATCCGGCGCGTGGAGGTGGGCAAGCGCTCGGCCGCCGAGCTGTTCGGCCCGACCGACCTCATCCGCCCGTGGGACACCGACGGTGAGTACGACCCGCTCCCGATCTCGGTCAACTGGCTGGTGCTCAAGCGCACGCGCCTGGCGGTGCTCGACACCGCGTTCGTGCTGAGGATCGCGCGCTGGCCGACGATCACCAGCCGCCTCGTCAGCCGGGTGGCCCAGCGCGCGCGCTACCTGACGCTGACTCAGGCTGTCACCCATCTGCCGCGCGCTTACGTGCGGCTGCTCATCCTCTTCTGGCTGCTGGCCGAGCGCTGGGGCAGGGTCGGCACCGAGGGGGTGTACGTCACGCTCCCGCTCACCCACGAGGTGCTGGCGATGCTCATCGGGGCGCACCGGCCGACGGTGACGATCGCCCTGCAGCGCCTCACCCGCGCCGGCTTTCTCATTCGCGAGCGCTCGGACCGCTGGCTGCTCACCAACAGCGCCATCGAGACGCTGGAGCACCCCGAGAGCATGGGGTTGGTCGTCGACGACGAGCCGTTGTACGGCGACGAACAGCCGCATCGCGGTTCGTGAGCCGGGGCGCCCGCGGCCGAGTACCGTCGTGGTCGCGATGTTGTCCCAGGACCTCGGCGGCGCACTGATCGAGTATCTGACCGACGCCCATGCGCTCGAGCAGATGGGTCTGCGGGTGCTCGAGGAGGGCTGTCGCGTCGATCCCGACGAGACGACGGCCGACATCTACCGCGCCCATCATCAGCAGACACGGGGCCACCTGCGTCTGATCGATGAGCGGCTCAGCGCGCACCACGTCTCCCCGCCGACCTCGAGCGAGGCGGCCGTGCGGGTGGCCGCGCTCCAGATCGAGTTCGCCCCGGGCGCCTCCTGCACCCCGGCGGAGGTCGCCATCAGCGCCTACACCCTGGAGAATCTCGAAATCGGCGTCTACCACGCGCTGCGGGGCCTTGCCCGCCGCCTCCACGACCACGAGACCGAGCTCGTCGCGCAGCGGATCCTCGAGCAGGAGGAGGACGCCGCCGAGCTGGTGGCGAGCCGGATCGACCGGGCGCTGCCGGCGTAGCCGCGGGCGCGCGTCGTCGACCGTTCAGGTATCGTCGCCCGCCGCCGCCGCCGCCGCACGCACGTAGTCGATCAGCGCCCGGTCGTCAGATGTGCGCCGTTCGACGAGCTGGCCAGTGCAGGCGCACATGTCCAGCAATGCCCGATCGTCTGAGAGCTCGACGACGCGCCAGGTGGCGCCGAAGAGCTCCCAGCGTTCGAGGTCGGCCAGGGTGAGCGAGGTGTCGGCCATCGGCCCTGACAGCCTAACCCTCGCCCACCAGCGAACCGGGCTAGTGAGAGCGCCGGCGGTGACGGTGGAAATCGATGTCGGCGTACGAGCCCTGACGTTGCGCGTCGGGCGCGCCCGCAAAGCCGCCGGCGGCCTGCCAGCGGCGGCGGGGAGGCCCGGCGTATTTGCCGAACGGGGCCGACGGCGCAATCGAACCGCCGAAGCCACCCACTCGCTCCTCACGGATGTCGTGGTAGCCGGGATCTGCGGCACTGGGCATGGTTATGCCTCCTTCTGATCGTGCCACGATATCGTAGCACGATATCTCAGACACGCGAACCTCGCGGCGGCCGCGGGATGGCGATCCGGCGCGGCTGGAGCACGCGCTCGCGCTGGCGCTCATACAGCAGGTCGCGCAGGTGACCCTGGAGCAGGTCCTCGACGGTGATCAGTCCCACGATCTGACTGGGGTCGGCGCGCGACAGGACCACGGCCGTCGTCACGTGCTCTGAGGCGAAGCGCCGCGCGAGGTGGCGCAGCGTCTCGTCCGGAAACGCGGTGAGCGCCGGGGGGAGTGCGGCCTCGCCGGCGAGCATGGCGCCGCGGCCGTCGAGCTCGATGAGCTGTCGCCGTGGGATCACGCCCAGCAGCCCGGCGGGTTCCTCCATGACCGGGTACAGCCACTGGCGGCGCACGTCGGCGCGGGCGCTCAGCGCGGCCAGGGACTCCTGGCCGTGGGCGATGATCGGCGTGGGGTACATGACCTCGTCGACGAGCAGCACCTCGAGCGGATCGACGGCGTACTCGCGGGAGAGGTGCAGGCCGCGGCGGGCCACCTTCTCGGTGAGCACCGAGCGCTTGAGCAGCAGCGCCGACACGGTGTAGGCGGCCACCGCTGCGATCAGCAGTGGCACCAGCAGCGGCCAGGCGTGGGTCAGCTCCAGCGGGAAGACCACGCCGGTCAGCGGCGAGCGCATGACGCCGCCGACGACCGCCGACAGCCCGATCAGCGCCCAGAACCCCGGCGTCACGGACGGGAGCACGTGGGCCTCGAGCGCGCCCAGCGCGCCACCGATCATGAACACGGGGGCCAGAACGCCGCCGGAGGTGCCCGAGCCCAGCGACAGCCCCCAGATCAGCGTCTTGACGACGAGGATCCCGATGATCAGGGACATGCCGGCGCGGCCGGTGAGGAGCTGGTCGATCACGTCGTAGCCCACGCCGAGGGCCCGCGGCTGGATGAGCCCGCCGATGCCGATGATCAGGCCGCCGATCGCCGGCCACCACATCCAGTGCAGCCGCAGCCGCGAGAAGGCATCCTCGGACGCGTAGACCAGGCCGGTGGCCGCGATCGCCAGCAGGCCGCCGACCGCCCCCGCCGGGATGCAGAGCAGCTCGTCGCCCGCGGTGAGGTGCAGATGGGCCAGAGACATGGGGAACAGCGCCCCGTGGCCGATGAGCGGGCCGCGCAGGAGGGTGCTGGTGACGACCGCCGCGACCACCGGCACCAGGCTGCGCGGTCGCCACTCGAACAGCAGCAGCTCCACCGCGAGCAGCACCGAGGCCAGCGGCGCGTTGAAGGTGGCGGCCATCCCTGCCGCGGCGCCCGCGACCAGCAGCGTCTTGCGCTCGTCGGCGGACATGTGCAGGGTCTGGGCCACGACCGAGCCCACAGCGCCGCCGGTCATGATGATCGGGCCCTCGGCGCCGAACGGGCCGCCGCTGCCGATGCTGATCGCGGCCGAGATGGGCTTGAGCACGGCGACTCGGGGATCGACGCGGCTGCCCCGGGTGAGGATCGCCTCGATTGCCTCGGGCATGCCGTGGCCGCGGATCTTCTCGGACCCGAACCGGGCCATCACGCCGATGATGAGCCCGCCCACCACGGGCGCGAGCAGGATGAGCAGCGGCTGGTGGTGCCCGGCGCCGGGCGCGACGAGGCGCGTGTCCAGGCGCTGGTAGAAGACGAGGTCGGTGATGAGGCCGATCAGCCTCAGCAGCGCCAGCGCCAAGACGGCGCCCGCCGCGCCGATCGGGACGGCGCACGCGGTGATTGTGAGCACGCGGCGGCTGAGCGAGAAGTCGCCCAGGTGGTCGACCCGCTCGCGGACGGGCGGCGTCAACGCATCAGGTAGAGGTCAGCCGCTTCGGGCTCGCTCAGGGCGGCGAACAGCGCCTGCATCGTCGGCGCCAGCTGCGCGAGCTCGCGCAGGTGCACCTCGGAGAGGGCGCTGAGCGTGAGCGCCCCGAACTCGGTCAACCTCAGATGCACGACCGATTGCGTGTCCGGATCGCGCTCGCGCTCGATCAGCCCGGCCTCCTGCGCGCGGTCGACGAGGCCCACCGCGCTGTGGTGGCGGATGATCAGGACCTCGGCGACCTCACCGACGGTGGCTCCGCGGGGGTTGCGCGAGGAGCGGATTGCCAGCAGGAGCTGATGCTGCGTCGGCGTGATCCCGGTGCGCCTGGCCTGCTCGGAGCTCCAGTGCAGAAACCGGCGCAGCGCGTAGCGAAGATCGGCGAGCTGCTGGTAGTCCGCGTCGGAGAGCTTCCTGGTCGGCATGTCGCACCACGATATCGTGCCACGACCTAACCGGGCTGCGCGGCGGCGCCGGCGGTCGCCAGCCATGGGTAACGGGCCGTGTCCTTGCCGGCGTAGTCGGGGTCGAGGTAGATGAAGCAGCGCTGGATCTGCCAGTCGCGGATCTCGAACACGTCGCACCACCGGCCCGCGCCCCACTCGGGGACGCCGGCGCGCCACGGACCGTCCTGGTGCTCCCCGTAGCTGGTGCCCTCGCACACGACGGTGTCCGAGCCCGAGAAGATCCAGTTGAAGTTGGCGTAGTCGTGGCGGATCGCCTTGAGCGTCCCCCCGACGTCGCCGAACATCTTGCCGATCGCCTCACGGCCGTTGGCGATCCCCCACTTGGGGAACATCACCTGGGCGTCGACCGCGAAGAGCTCGAGGATGCTGTCGCCGGTCGAGGTCACGCCGCCGTTGTCGAAGGCCTTGAGGTACTCCATGGCGACGGACTTGCGCTGCTCGTCGGTCATCGTCTGACGGGTCAGGGTCATCGGCCTGCTCCTTTGAGTGTGTGGTGTGGGTGGCCGCGCACGGTGCTCATGCCCCGCTCCCCGCCGGAGCGTCGGCGATCCCCTGCCGGTGCGCCAGCGCCGCCGCCTCCACGCGGCTCGAGACGCCCAGCTTGGCCAGGATGTTGGACACGTGCACGCTGGCGGTCTTGCGTGAGATGAACAGCGTCTCGGCGATCTGGCTGTTGGAGCGCCCGTCGGCGACCAGCCGCAGCACCTCCGCCTCACGCGCGGTGAGCCCGAGGCGCTCGACCGCACCGGGCTGCGTCTCGGCGCCAACGCCTGCCGCCGCCACGGCGGTGTTGCTCGGCTCGGCGGTCTGCAGGCGGGCCCGGCGGATGAGCGCGCTCACGTCGGCGTCGAGTGGCGCGGCGCCCGTGGACCGTGCCAGTTCGAGCGCCTCATTGGCGGCCGTCGTGGCCGCGGCGGTCTCGCCGTTGCTGCTCAGCGCCTCGGCGCACCGGAACAGCGCGTACGCGAGCGGCACGGGCTCGTTCATGGCTCGGCAGGCCTCCACGGCCACGAGCCAGGCGCCGGGCTCGTCCTGGTTGAGCAGCCGTGTGTTCTCGGCCATCACCAGAGCCCGGTGGCCGCGGTCGGCGGGAGTGACGGTCCGCATGGACGCGGCCTCGGAGCGCGCCACCTCGCCCTGCGCGACCGCGTCCTCGGGGACGGACGCGCCCTCGTCGCGCGCGGACAGCGCCCGTTCTGACTCGACGCGCGCGGTGAGCGACAGCAGCGCCCACCGGTAGCGGGGCTCCTCGGCGAGGTCGTCACGGGCCAGCACCGCCGCCAACATCTGGTGCGCCGCCTCCAGCTCGCCGCGCGAGCGCGCCAGCTCGGCCTCGACGGCGACGAGCGGGTAGGCGAACTGGGCGGCCGACGAGGCACGGACATGCTGGCGTGCCTCGCGCAGATCCTCCTCGGTCTCCGACAGCCGGCCGCGGATGACGTTGACCTCCGCGCGCAGCAGCCAGACGGCGGCGGCAAAGACCCCGGGCGCCTCCAGGCCGGGCCGCGACTCCTCCAGCGCCTGCGCGAGACGACCCGAGCGCGCCATCGCTTCGGCTCGGTTGGCGCGGAGAAACGCGCCCATCGTCCGTCCCCACCCGAGCTGTTCGGCGGACGGCAACGCGCGGTCGCACGCGGCGATGGCCTCGTCGTAGCGCGACACCATCAGGTACATGTCCGACAGGTTCACCATCGAGCGACAGGCAAGCCATGACAGGCCGGCCTCAAGCGCCTCGTCGGCGGTGCGTCGCTGCAGCTCGAGTGCGGCTCGAACTGGCCGCTGCTCATCATCGTCCTGGCCAGCACCTCTTTGGCCTCGAGCCTGTCGCCGATGGCGCCGACCGCATTCGCGGCGGCCAGTGCCCGCTCGGCTCCGTCGCGAGCGCGCTCCATGTCCGAGATGCGCGCGAGCGCTCGTGCCTGGCGGCTGAGGAGGTGCGCGCTCATCGCGCTGGGTGGGTCGAGCGGGAGCAGGCTGACAGCCTGCTCGAAAACGGCCAGCCCCTCGTCCTCGCGTCCCAGGTCGCCGAGCAGCTCGGCCCGGGTCGCGAGCAATTGCGCACGGCGCTCGGCGGAGCGCTTCGTCCCCGGCCTCGGTGAGTGCCTGGTCCACAAGCGCGAGGGCGCGGGTGACGTCTCCGGCGCGATAGGCGGCGCTGGCGGCACGGTCCAGCAGCTCCACATGGTCGATCCCCGTGCGCTCGGCGGCGTCTGGCACCTGGCTCCACAACTCCAGCGCCAGCTCAAAATGGCGACGCGCCGCCGCCGGCGCCGACGCGGCGGCGGCCGCCTGTCCCGCACGCACCGAGGCGGGCAGCGCGCGCGGCACGTCGTGGGCGGCCAGCCAGTGGTGGGCGAGCATGGTGGCGGTGTCGAGGTCCTCGTCATCGTGGTCCTCGGTGCGCCGCTCGATCGCCTCGGCGTAGGCGCGGTGCAGTCCTGCCCGTTCGTGGGGCAGCAGATCCTCGTGGATCGCCGTCCGCGCCAGCGCATGGCGCAGCGCGTATCCGGGCCCTGACCGATCCACCACGAGCAGCTGCTGCTCGACTGCCTCGCGCAGACCGGCGTGCAGCTCGGCCTCGGGGAGTTGCGCCACCGTCATCAGCAGCCAGTCGGGGACCCAGCGGGCGGCGCCGACACCACCCGCAGCAGCTGCTGCGCGCTGTCAGAGAGCAGGTCGGCGCGGGCGAGGACGACGTCGCGCAAGGACGGAGGCAGGTAGTCCTGGTCGATCCCGCCGTCGCGCACCGCGCCAAGCAGCTCCTCGACGAACAGCGGGATCCCCTCGGAGCGCTCGAACACCACATCCACCAGTTCGCGATCGGGCCGCTCACCCAGGATCGCCTCCATCTGCGCGGCCACGTCGACCGCGGCCAGCCGCTCGAGCTCCACGCGCTCGAGGGCGCGCTGCTGCTCCCAGCGAGCGGTCATGCGGCGAAACGGATGGGCGCGGTGCAGCTCGTCGGAGCGCACCGTGAGCACGAGCAGCAGCGGCCGCGCGACCGAGCCGCCGACGAGCAGCGCGAGCAGGTCGAGCGTCGCCTGGTCGGCCCACTGCACGTCCTCGAAGACCAGCATGAGCGCCCGCGCGGAGGCCAGGCGCCCGATCACGGCGACGATCAGCTCGAGCAGGCGCGACGGGTCGCGGTCGCCGACCAGCGCAGGAGCGGCCGTCGTCGAGCTCGGGCACGAGCCGGCCCAGCTCGCCGCGCGCGGCTCCGAGCAGCTCGTCGAGCTCATCCTCGCTCACCTCCGCCGCCAGCGCCCGGAACATGTCGATCACCGGCGCCAGCGGGATTCCGCCGCCCTCGAGCTCGACGCACCCGCCCGCCAGCACCCGCGCCTCCGATGTCTCGGCCGCCTCCACCAGTTCGCCGACGAGCCGGGACTTGCCGACGCCGGCCTCCCCGCCGACGACATGGTCACGCGCTCGCCGGCCAGGACGCGCGCCAGCGCATCCGACAGAGCCGCAGATTCCGTTCGGCGCCCCACGAGGACGGGACTGACAAGGCTCGCCGCCACGCGCGCATCATTTCAGACGTCCCGAGTAAGCCCGGGAGGCGCCGTTTGCCGTCGCGGGCCGTGGGTATGCCTTAGGGGCCACCGAAATGAGGGAGGATCGATGTCCGGCAAGACGATCGCGTCGGGGGCGATGCGACGCGGACGGGGGGCGATCGGCCGCGCGCTGGCCGCGGCCGCACTGACCGCACCGGTGCCGGCCGGCCGCACCGCGCGCCGCCCACCGCCGGGCCAGGCCCCGGGAGGCCCGGGCGCCCAGTCCTACCTCGACGTGGCCCGCAAGGACTGCTTCGGGACCGCGCGCAACACGACGTCCAAGGTGTGGTTCACCGTCGCCGGCGGCGTGCTCTCGGACGTGTTCAGCCCGAACATCGAGGCCACCAACGTCAACACGGTCCAGTACATCGTCACCGACGGCCGCACCTTCGCCGACCTCCAGCAGCGCAACATGACCTACTCCCTGGCCTCGCCCGACCGCAGCGGCATGGTCTGCCAGGTGACGAGCACCGACCGGGCCCATGGGTTCCGCCTGGTCAGCGACTACATCACCGATCCGGCGCGCGCCAGCGTCGTCGTGCACACGACGCTGCAGCCGCTCGATGGCAACGCGAACGCCGTCTCCAAGCTCAAGGTGTACGTCCGCTACGACGCCACCATCGACAACAGCGGTGGCGGCGGGACCACCAACGGCGGCGCCAACGACGCCACCGTCGACCCGTCGACCACCGCGCTGGTCTCCTCGGACACCACCGCCCCGACCGGTCCGTTCGCGGCCCAGGTCGTCGGCGCGCTCGTGGCCGACCACCCGTTCCGCGCCGAGTCCAGCGGCTTCGTGGGCACGCCCAGCGACGGCCTGAACCAGCTCGACGCCCATCACCGGCTCGTCAACGACTACCTGTCGGCCACCGACGGCAACGTCGTGCAGACGGCCCTGCTGGACACGACGCCCGGCGAGCCGTTCACGCTCGCGCTCGGCTTTGCCCCCACCGCGAGCGGCGCCGTCACCACCGCACAGCAGCAGCGCGGCGCAGCCGTTCGGCCGCGACGCTCTCGCAGTACGAGGCCGGCTGGCACGCCTACGACGCGTCGCTGCGCCGCCCGCCCGCCGCGCTCTCCGGCTTCTCCGGCGCGCAGAACGCCGCGATGCAGAGCACGTACTGGCTGTCGGCCAACGTCATCAAGGCCGCCGAGGACAAGACCAACACCGGCGCATTCGTGGCCTCGCCGACCGACCCGTGGGGCCAGTCGGTGCCGGCGTCGACGCACCCATGCCGGGTGGACGTATCGCGAGGTGTTCGCGCGCGACAGCTATGAGACGTTCACCGGCCTGCTGGCCGACGGCGACCGCGCCTCGGCCCGGGACATGGTCCTGTTCATGTTCGACAAGACCCAGCAGCCCGACGGCAGCTTCCCGCGCGACTCCGAGCTCGACGGCTCCGTGGCCCCGGACACATTCGGGCTCTCGGAGATCGACGAGGTCGCCTACCCGCTGCTGATGGCCTGGGAGGCGGGCCTGGCCGGGAACGCCTCCTTCTACGCGGACCATGTCCGTCCGGCCGCCGACTACATCGTCGACCACGGGCCCAGCACCGGCGCCGAGCGCTGGGAGGAGCATCCCGGGTACTCGCCGGCCACGATCGCCTCCGAGATCGCCGGCCTGGTGGCGGCCGGGCAGCTCGCCCAGGCCGCCGGCGACACGGCTCGCGCGCACCTGTACCTGGCCACCGCCGACGACTACCAGCGCAACGTGAAGGCCTGGACGGTCACCACGTCGGGCCCCGACGGACCGCGCTACTTCATCCGCGAGTCGGTCTCGGGCAACCCCAACACCGACCAGACCTACAACCTGGGCAACGGCAGCCTCAACAACGTCGACCAGCGCTCGATCATCGACGCCGGCTTCCTCGAGCTGACGCGCATGGGCGAGCTGTCGGCGACCGACCCTGACGTCCGCGCCTCGCTGAAGGTCGTCGACGCCGTGCTGGAGAGCCAGACGAGCTCAGGGCCGGGCTGGCATCGCTACGGGATCAAGGCCAGCGGCGCCACCGACGGCTACGGCGACTGCTACGTGCCCGATCCCACCAACTGCTCGCCGACCGGCGAGGGATGGTTCACGCACGCCGTCGGCTCCGGCCACCTGTGGCCGCTGCTGGACGGCGAGCGCGCCGAGCAGGACCTCCAGTCCGGCGCCACCGCCGCCGCCTCGGGCCTGGCGGCGACCTTCCAGCGCATGACCTGGGGGCTGGGCTACGTCCCCGAGCAGGTGTGGGAGGACCCGAACACGCCCGCCTCGCCGTTCGGCGCCGACCCCACCAGCGCCTCGATCGGCTTCACCAACGGCAAGGCGGCCGGGTCCGCCGCGCCCCTGATCTGGGGCCAGGCCCAGTACCTGCGCCTGGTGCTCGACCTCCACGACGGCACGGTCTCAGACCAGCCGTCGATCACCCGGGCCCGCTACCTGAGCCCCGGGCCACCGTCCGACGTCGCCGTGACGATCACCTCGCCGTCGCGCCGGGGCGATGACGACCGGCGCCACGACGACGGTGACCGGGACGACCACGCCCGGCGCCACCGTGATCGTGTCGGCCGGGCAGCCCGGCTCGCCGGCGAACACCACGGCGGTCGTGGCCACCGTCGCCGACGCGCAGGGCGCCTTCAGCGCGACGGTGCCGACGCCGTCGGGCAGCGCTGTGATCACGGCGGCGACGTCGACGGGCCCGCACGCCACCGGCTGGGCGCAGGAGACGGTGACGGGCGGCGCTTAGGCGGCGCCGTGAGGTCGGTCAGGCGCTCGCGAAGCTGACCGACAGGCCCGGCCCGCTCGCCAGCGTCTGGTAGACGACGCAGTAGCGCTCGGTGAGCTTCTGCAGCAGCGCGAGCTGCTCGGCGTCGAGGTCGCCGTCGAGCTCGAACGAGAGGCGGATGGCGCTGAAGCCGACGGGCGCGTCACGGTCGACGCCCAGCGTGCCGCGGAAGTCCAGGTCGCCCTCGGCGCGGACCCGCCCGGTCGTCACCGGGAGCTCGAGCGAGGTCGCCACCGCGCGCAGGGTCACCCCGGCACACGCCACCAGCGCCTCGAGCAGCATGTCGCCCGAGCACAGCAGGGTGCCGTCGCCGCCCGTCGCGGGATGCAGCCCGGCCTCGGCCAGCGCCCGGCCGGTCTGCACCGAGCAGGAGACGCCGTCGCCGAGCGAGCCCTCCGCGCGCAGCGTCACCAGCGCGGCCTCGGGCTCGGAGCGATAGCGCTCCTTCAGCGGGCCCTGCACGGCCACCAGTTCATCACGGTCCATGGAGGTGATCTTAGGCGGCCCGCCTGCGCCTGCTTGCGCGCCGCGGGCGTGCGTGACAAGGTGCCGCGCGCATGACCAGGTTACACGCCACCCCGTTCGCGAGCGCACCGAGGGCCAGAAGGTGGTGATCGGCGCCGTCATCCCGGCGCTGGTCGGCGCGCTCGCCGGCTTCCTCGTCGGCGCGTCGGCGGCCGGCTATTGGGTGGTGGCGGTGCTGGCCGGCGTGGGGGCCTTCCTCGGCGGCTTCGAGCACTCCGACGGCTGGGACGCCGCAGACCGCGGCTTCTTCGGCGGCGTCATCTACGGCACCACCCTGCTGCTGGTGCACGAGCTGATCCACAACCAGGCCAAGGTCTCGCTGGGCAGCTTCCCGCCCTTCCTCGTCGTGGTCACCGCGCTGGTGGGGACGCTCCTGTCCGCGGCCGGCGGGCGGATCGCGCGCACCCAGCGCGGGCGGACGGTCGCCCGCGCGCCGGCTAGCGCGGTCAGCCGCCGACCGGCGTAGCGCTCTCGAGCAGGTTGGCCTGGACGCGAGCCAGGTGGGCCCGCATGACGCGGACGGCGTGGTCCAGCTCGCGCTTGGACAGCGCCTCGCACCAGCTCGACGTGATCGGCCTGATAGGCGGCGCGCCGCTCCCGCGAGTCGTTGCGGCGCTTGAGGTTGCCCCAGATCTCACCCTCGCGGGCGTTCTCGACGACGCGGTACATGGAGAGCAGGAGCTGGTTGCGGCTGGCGGCCACGATCGCGTGGTGCAGCGCGAAGTCCCACGCCTCGAACTCCTCCGCGCTCTTGGCCGCGCCGCCGCCCTCGACGCACCGCCACAGCTCGTCGAGGTCGCGCTGGGTGGCGTAGGCGACCACCAGCGGCAGCACCTGGGGCTCGATGAGCTGGCGGGCGGCCATGACGTCGGCGGGCCCCACCTCGCCCGCGTCGGCGCGGTCGCGGTCTCCGGTTGATCCGGCACGGCCGTCGTAGGGCAGGAGGAACGTGCCCCGGCCGACCTCGCGCGAGATGCGCCCCTCGGCCTCCAGCAGCGCGAGGGCGTGGCGGACCATCGTGCGGGTCACGCCGAACTCGCCGGCCAGGCGTGCGTTCGGTCGGCAGCCGGCCCCCGGGGGCGTAGTCGGGCTCGCCGCCCCGGGTCAGGATCAGCTGGGCCAGCTCGTGGCTGTAGGCCGGGGGGCGGGTGGGTGCCGATGGGTTGGCCATGTCTGCGGGGCAATGCTGACGCCGGCACCGGCGCTCCGTCAACCTGACCCGGAGAGCAGTGCTCAACCAATCCTACCCTTAGTCGCCATTTCTAAGCGGATTCTCAACGGTTCGATGTTGACGGACCAACGCAGCCAGGTGTAGGTTGAACCAATCCGACAAATCGGACCAAAGGGTTCGATTGCCGGACCTCACCCGAGAGGAGAGAGACGAGCTGTGAGACTGGCGACCGTCATCACGGAGGAGGGTCTGCGCCTGCATGTCCGCGGGCGCAGCGGCTACGTGGACGTTGGCCACGCCACCGGCGACAGCCGGCTGTCGGAGCTCAATGCCGTGCTGGCCGGCGGCCCCGAGGCGATGGAGATCGTGCGCGGCGTCTGCGACCAGGAGGGACGCGAGCTCACCGAGGCCGAGTACGGACCGGCCGTCCCGTCGCCCCGGCGGATCCTGTGCCTGGGCGTCAACTACCTCGAGCACGCGCTCGAGGGTGGCCGCCCACCCACCAAGTGGCCGGAGACGTTCGTCCGCGGCGCCGACTCGGTCGCCGCGCCGTACGGCGAGCTCGTCAAGCCCGCGCTGAGCGAGCGCTTCGACTACGAGGGAGAGCTGGGTCTGGTGATCGGCGCCGGCGGTCGCTACATCCGGGCGCAGGACGCGCTGGCGGCGATCGCCGGATACGTGATCCTCAACGACGGGTCGGCGCGCGAATGGCAGCGCGCCGCCTCGCAGTGGACCCCCGGCAAGAACTTCGACGGCACGATGCCGATCGGCCCCGAGGTCGTCACCACCGACGAGCTGGACGCGTCGGCGATCCAGCTGACGACGACGCTCAACGGCGAGGTCATGCAGTCGGCCAGCACGGCGCAGATGATCTTCGACATCCCGCGGACGATCGAGTACCTCTCGTCGTTCACCACCCTGCGACCCGGCGACGTGATCGCCACCGGCACTCCGGGCGGGGTGGGGTTCGCGCGCACGCCGCCGGTCTGGCTCCAGCCCGGCGACCTGATCGAGGTCACGATCGAGGGGGTGGGGAGGATCGCCAACCGCGTCGCGGCGGAGGACCGCGCAGCGCGACGGCTGGCCGTGGATCCCGCCCACCCCCGACAAGGCAGTGCTGTAACCGCTGCCACCCACCCATAGGTTGCACACACGAGGAGGAGAGATGTTGGGACGCAGATCAACGCGACGCGCCCGGCTGCTGGCGGGGACGGTGGTTGTGGGGGCGGTGCTGGCCGCCGGCTGCGGCTCGAGCTCGGGCTCGGAGGAGGCGGCGGCGCCGGGTCCGGCGGCTCGGGCGCCAAGGTGTCGGCCGGCTCGGCCCTGACGATCGCCGACGTGGCGCCGTTCACCGGCACCGATGCCGCCCTCGGCCCGACCTATCTGGTCTCGTGCGACGCGGCGACCAACGCGATCGACTCCGCCGGCGGGGTCCTCGGGCACAAGCTCAACTGCAAGTCGGTGGACACGCGCGGCGACCCGGCCGACGCGGTGCCGGCGGTGCACCAGATGTACGCGTCGACGTCCTCGCTGGCGTTCGTGATCGGCTGCACCTCGGACGAGGCCGCGTCGGTCGTGCCGATCTTCGCCTCCAACAAGACGGTCTCGTTCTGCATGACGGGGCAGTCGGAGTTCGACCACGTCAAGTTCCCCTACTTCTATCGCCTGGTGCCGCCCGACCTCTCGGAGTCCTACGCGATGGTGGCGATCGCCAAGAACCACGGGTACAAGAAGGTGGCGCTGGCCTTCGGCAACGACATCGGCTCGCAGACGTTCATCGCCCCGGCGATCGCGGCCATCAAGAAGGCCGGCCTGCAGCTGGTCTCCAACCAGACCCTCGACCTCAGCGCGAGCACGTTCCGGACCGAGGCGGCGAAGATCGCCGACTCCAAGCCCGACGTGATCCTCACCGAGGCGCTGGGCCCGACCGAGGCCTCGTTCCTGACCGAGCTCAAGCAGCTCAACGGCGGCAAGATGATCCCGGTCATCGGGACGTCGGCGACGATCTCCCCGGATTGGTTCAAATCGGTCTCCAACGCGATCGGCGGGAGCACCCTCGCCGGCGACTTCCAGGCTGACAACCTGGTCACCGAGAGCAGCGGGCCGGCGTTCTCGGCCTTCGCCAAGGCGATCGACGCCGAGAAGGGCAAGGTCGGCAGCACGGGCGACTTCTCGACCTACCTCACCGCTCCGGGAGCGGTGCACCTGTACGACGGGATCAACCTCGCCGCGCTGGCGATGATCGCGGCCCACAGCACGTCCCCGGCCAAGTACATGCCGTTCATCCTCAAGATCGGCGATGGCGTCCCCGGGGCGACGGTCGTCAACTCGTTCGCCCAGGGCGCCGCGGCGCTCAAGCCGGGCAAGCAGATCCGCTACGAGGGCCCGGGAGGTCCCACCAGCTTCGACGCCTATCACGACTCGGCCGGGCTGTTCCAGGTCGACACGTACACGGCCAACGGAACGGTGAAGGTCGCCGGCAACCTGTCGACGACCGAGCTGCGCTCGCTCGGTCTCTGATCCGGGCGCGGGATGAGCGTCTTCGTCGCCTCGATCGGGTTCGGCCTCGTCACCGCGGCCGTGCTCGCCCTGGCGTCGGTGGGCTTCACGCTGCAGTTTGCCGTCACGAACGTGCTCAACCTCGCCTACGGGGGGGTCATGATCGTGGCGGCATACGCGGCCTACGCGCTCAACAATGCCGGGGTCAACGTCTGGCTGGCGGCGATCGCGGGGATCGCCGTCGGCGCGGTGGCGTCGGTGCTGCTCAACACCGTCGTCTACACGCCGTTCCAGCGCCGGGGCGCCTCGCCGATCGCGATGGTCATCGTCGCGCTGGGCATGACGCTGATCCTGACCTTCGGGACCCAGGCCCTCGCCGGCCCCACCAACGTCTCCTACGCGATGAGCCAGGGCGCGACGGTCAAGGTGGGCTCGATCGAGCTCACCGTCGTCCAGCTCGTGATCATCGCGCTGAGCATCGTGGTGATGGTGCTGGTCCACGCGCTGATCCGCTACACGCGGCTGGGCAAGGCGATGCGCGCCACGGCGGCCAACCGCTCCCTGGCCCGCAACTGCGGCATCCGGACCGAGCGCGTGGTCATGTCCACGTGGCTCATCAGCGGCGCCCTGTGCGGCCTGGCCGGCGTGACCTTCGCCATCGACTCGGGCACGTTCGGAGCGACCAGCACCGACGTGTTCCTCGTGCTGATCCTGGCCGCGGTGTTCCTGGGCGGGCCGGGCGAGGCCTACGGGGCGATGCTCGGCGCGCTGGTGATCGGGCTGGCCACCGAGGTGAGCGCCTCGGTGATCGTCTCGTCCTACAAGGACGTGATCGCGTTCGTGATCCTGCTGGCGATGCTCACGGTCCGCCCGGCCGGGCTGCTGGGGGCACGGGCCTAGCCCGATGGTCTACTACATCACCAACCTGCTGGTCTACGCCGGCGTCGACGCGCTGGCCTGCCTGGGCCTCAGCCAGCAGTTCGGGGTCGGCGGGGTCACCAACTTCGGCTTCATCATCTTCCAGGCCGCGGGCGCCTACACGGCCGGCGTCCTCTCGCTCCCGCCCGACAGCGCCAACGGGGCATTCCAGAAGTACGTCCTGGGCCTCAACCTGCCGTTTCCGCTGCCCTGGATCGGAGCCGCGATCGTCGGCGGGCTGCTCGCCGTTCCCTTCGCGGCGATCGTGGGACGGCGGTTGCGCGGGGACTTCGCCGCCGTCGGCCTGCTCGTCACCGCCGTCATGTTCAACCTGCTGGTGACGAACTTCGTGCCGCTGTTCAACGGCGCCGCCGGCCTCTCGCTGGTGCCCTCGCCGCTCCAGGGCTCGTTCAACCCGCAGTCGGCGGGCTACCAATGGGCCTACGGCGCCGTCGCGATCCTCCTCGCCTTCGCGGTGTACTGGTTCGTCAGCCGGATCACCAACTCGCCGTACGGCCGCACCCTGCGGGCCGCGCGTGACAACGACCTCGTCGCCGACTCGCTGGGCAAGAACCTGCGGTCGCTGAGGACGTCGAGCCTGGTGATCGGCGGAGCCATCGCCGGTCTCTCCGGCGGTGTCCTGGTCGGCTTCATCAACCTCTGGGATCCGCAGGCTTGGGGCTACGCCGAGACCGTGGTCCTGTTCGCCGCGGTCATCATCGGCGGCCTGGGCAATCATCGCGGCGCGATGCTGGGCGCGATCCTGGTCCCCGTCGCGTTCGAGGAGGCCACGCGCTACATCCCGCCGGTGCCGGGCAACCCGAACCTGATCCCGGCGTTGCAGTGGGTCGTGATCGGCTGTCTCATCCTCGCCTTCCTGTGGTTCCGGCCCCAGGGGATCCTGCCCGAGCGCCGGCGCAAGCTGGCCACGCGCGAACCCGCCGGGGAGGGAGGCGTGCCGCCCGACCTGGCGGTGCTCGCCACGCCGCCGGCCCGGGACGGCGCGGGCGAGGCCCGGATGCACGGCGAGCCCCGGGCGCACGGGCGAGCCGCGGCCCCCCGAGGTGATCCTCGAGTGCCGGGACCTCGTCCGCAGCTTCGACGGCGTCGCGTCGTGCAGGGCGCCTCGATGGCGTTCCAGCGGGGGCGGCTGACCGGGATCATCGGGCCCAACGGCGCGGGCAAGTCGACGATCCTGGCGATGCTGGCGGGGACGCTCGCGCCGACCGCGGGCCAGATCCTCTTCCGCGGCGAGGAGATCACGACCCTGCCCGCCTACCGGCGCGCGCGCCTCGGCGTCGTCCGGACCTTCCAGCTGGCGAGCGAGTTCAAGCGGTTGACCGTGCTGGAGAACCTCCTCGCGGCGATCCCCGACCAGCGCGGCGACACGTTCCGCGGCGCGGTGCTCGGACGGCGCTACTGGGGCGCGGAGGAGCGCGAGGCGATCGAGCGGGCGCAGGCGATGCTCGACCGCTTCGGCCTGCTCGGCCTGGCCGACCGCTACGCCGGGGACCTCAGCGGAGGACAGCGACGGCTGGTGGAGATCATGCGGGCGCTGATGGCCGCGCCCGATGTGCTCCTTCTCGACGAGCCGATGGCCGGCGTCCATCCGCGGCTGGCCCATGATCTGGGCATGCGGCTGGTCGGGCTCGCCGAGGAGGGGACGACGATCGTCATGGTGGAGCACGAGCTGTCGATCATGGACGAGTTCTGCGATCCGGTGTACGTGCTCGCCGATGGGCAGGTCCTGGCCGAGGGCACGATGGCCGCGCTGCGCTCCCGCGAGGAAGTCGTCGAGGCCTACCTTGTCGGCTGAGCCCGCGCAGCGGCGCCGCGGGGAGGGCGTCCGTCACCGGCGTGGCGCTCCAGACCGCCGAGCTCACCGCCGGCTACGGCGGAAGCCCGGTCATCCACGGGATCTCGCTGTCGGTCGCGCCCGGGGAGGTGGTCTCCATCGTCGGCCCCAACGGGTCGGGCAAGAGCACCCTGCTCAAGAGCATCGTGGGCGTGGTCGAGGCCCTGTCGGGCCGGGTGCTCATCGGCGAGACCGACGTCACCGGCTGGCGGTCTGAGGACATCGCGCGGATCGGTGTCGGCTACGTGCCCCAGGTCGACGACGTGTTCGCCCCGCTCACCGTGCGTGAGAACCTGGAGATGGGTGGCTACCTGCTCAAGGCGCGCGACGTCGCGGCGCGGATCGAGCACGTGCTCACCGTGTTCCCCCGCCTCGCCGGGATGGTGAGCCGGCGCGCGGGCAAGCTCAGCGGGGGTGAGCGCAAGATGCTCGCGATGGGTCGCGTGCTCATGCTGTCGCCCGCGCTGGTCGTGCTCGACGAGCCCACCGCCAACCTGGCTCCGCAGATCGCCGCCACCGTGCTCGAGGAGCACGTCCGCCGGCTCGCCGGCACGGGCGCGTCGGTGCTGGTCGTCGAGCAGCGCGCGCGGGCGGTGCTGGAGATCTCCGATCGCACCTACGTGATGGGCGGCGGACAGCTGCGGATGGAGGGAACGCCGGCCGAGCTGGCCTCGAGCCCTGAGTTCGTCGAGTCGTTCCTCGGCGGCGGCAGCCGCGTCGCCTGAACGGGCCTCGCAGCCGCGACCGTGAGTCAGTCGCGTTCGGCTCGGTTCGAGTCAGGCGTTGCCAACCTTACGGGTCAGCTGCCTGGATGCGCGAGTATGTGGGGCCAATGGCCGGCGATCAGCGTGGCAGATGAGGCCGCGGTCCACGCACGGACGCGGTGGCGGCCGGGCTGGCGCGAGCTCGCCACCGCGGTCGTCGGCGCGGTGTCGCTGGCGCTCTTGCTGTGGGTGGCGCCGCCCGACGACGTCCTGCGCCAGATCGGCCACATGAACCCGGCTCTGGGTGCTGGGCGCGGTCGCGCTGGAGCTGGGCTCGTGCCTGAGCTACGTGGTCGTCTTCCGCCGCTTCTTCCCCGAGCCCCCGCGCTCGGTCAGCCGCAGGGTGGCCTGGATCGCCATGGGCGCGGGCGCGGTGCTGCCCGGGGGCAACATCTCCTCGGCGGCGGCCACCGGCGTGCTGCTGCGCCGCCACGGCATCGGCACCCGCCGGCTGCTGACCCGATGCGCTGCGCTGCTGTCCCTGCTGACCGGGTTCGGCTTCCTCGTCAACGGCATCGCCGGCGTGTGGCTGCTGCTCGGTCTGCCCGGCGGCCCCCACGATCTGAGCCACACCGGCATCCCGATCCTCGTGTCGATCGTGGTGCTGGGCGCGGCCACGCTGATCATGCTGCGCCGGGCGCCGCCTCGGGCGCCACCGCGCCGCGGGCGGTCCGCGCCGTGACCGCCGGCCTGCACGGCGGCTGGAGCGCGGTCCGCACGCCGCATTGGCGGCTGGTGGGGACGGCGGGATTTCTCTGCCTGGACATGGCCGCGCTGTGGGCCGCCTGCGCCGCCACCGGCCATCCGCTCGGCTTCCCGGCGATCGTGATCGCGTACTGCATCGGCTATCTGGCGACCGCGATCCCGATGCCGGCCGGTCTCGGGGTGCTCGACACGGGCCTGGCCGCGTCGCTGGTGCTCTACGGCCTCCCGCCCGCGGCGTCCGTCGGGCGCCGTGCTCGTCTATCACGCCATCGCGATCTGGGTGCCTGGCCTGGGCGGGCTCGTCGCCTGGCTGCCCACGTCCGGCCGGCGCTGCGCCGCTCGTGCCGCGGTCGCCGTCCCCGAGCTGCGCGGCCGCTCGCAGCTCGCTCGCGGCCGCCGACGTCCGACGGCTGATCCGGGCCGCGGCTGACGAAGACAAGCAGTGGTGACCGCAGCTCAGCGATCAGCCGTTAGCGCGGTGATCCGCTTGACGGCACGCTGCTGCGATCTGCTTGCACTCCAGCCCCCGCCCCTGACGAAGAGGTCGATGTCCTCGTCATCGGCGGGAGCCTGGTCGGGCTCTCCACCGCGATGTTCCTCGGGATCCACGGGATCCGTGCGCTGGCGGTGGAGCGCCACGCCAGCACGGCGATCCACCCGCGGGCCGGCCACTTCCAGCTGCGCACCTCCGAGATCCTGCGCTCCGCCGGGCTGGAGGAGCGCGTGCGCCGCCGCTCTGAGGAGCAGTACCTCCCCAACGGCGGGATCAACAACGTCGAGTCCCTCGCCGGCCGCGAGATCGCCAGCTACTTCGCCAACCTGAACGCCGGGGTGGAGGAGTTCAGCCCCACCATCAGGATGTTCATCGACCAGGACGCGCTGGAGCCGATCCTGCGCGAGCGCGCCCAGGAGCTCGGCGCGGAGCTGCGCTACCGGACCCAGTGCAGCGCGCTGGTGCAGGACGGCGAGGGCGTGACCGCCACGCTCTGGACCTCGACGCGGACACCGAGTTGACGTTGCGCGCGCAGTACGTCGTCGCCGCCGACGGCAACCGCAGCCCCACCCGCGACCAGCTCGGCATCGCCATGCGCGGCCACGGCCTGCTGTCCAACAGCGTCACCATCTACTTCCGCGCCGATGCCGACCTCACCCCGCTGCTCGAGGGGCGCGACCAGGGCGTCAACTACGTCACCAACCCGGTGCTGCGGGGCTTCTTCCGCCTGGACCGGACCGGGAACCGGGGCTTTCTCGTCGTCAACCTCGTCGGCGACACCGCGCGGCCGGAGATCATCGCCGCCTACCCCACGGCGCCGTGGGCCAACGTCGCCGAGACCATCGACGAGGCGCGCGCGCTCGAGCTTCTGCGCGCCGCTATCGGCGTCCCGGAGATCCCGGTCACGGTCGAGGACATCGCCACCTGGCGTGCCGTCGCCGACAGCGCCGAGCGCTACTCCCGGGGGCGGGTGTTCCTGGCCGGTGACGCCGCCCACACGATGCCGCCCAACGGTGGCTTTGGCGGCAACACCGGCGTGCAGGACGCCCACAACCTGGCCTGGAAGCTCGCCTACGTGCTCAAGGGCATCGCCGGTCCGGCCCTCCTGGACACCTATGACGCCGAGCGCCGGGCGATCGGGGAGCTGACCGTCGAGCAGGCCTACACGCGCTACGTCACCCGAGTGGCGCCGTACCTGGGGACCGAGGGCATGCAGGAGATCGTCGACGACTGGTCGATGGAGATCGGCTACCGCTACAACTCGGCCGCCGTGGCGCTGGAGCCCGGCGACGCGCCCCCGCTTCACGAGCACCCGCGCGAGTCCACGGGGCCGGCCCGGCTCGCGCGCGCCACACGTGCCCGTCGAGCGCGTTGGGACCTCGGTCTCCACCCTTGATCTGTTCGGGACCGCGTTCGTGCTGCTGGCCGGGACCGACGGTGATGCCTGGCGCGATGCCGCGCTGCGCGCGGCCGACGCCCTCGACGTGCCGCTGGACGCTTACGTCGTGGGGGGCGGTGAGCTGCGCGACCCCCGCGGAGGATTTGCCGCGGCGTACGGCATCTCGTCGGCCGGTGCGGTCCTCGTCAGGCCCGACGGCTTCGTCGCATGGCGCGCCCATGACGCCATGGACGCGTCGGACACCGCCGTGCACGACGTGCTTCACGCGCTGCTGCTGCGTCAAGAGGACGCGCCGGGTGACGCGGCCGCCTCGACCTCACCCAGTCGCTGATCGCAAACCAGCTCGCTCTCTCCACGCAGGGCGGCTTCTCCTTCGCCGCCGGCGGCCCGGTCTCGAACCAATCGCCCACCTCATCCGTACCTCACAGCAATGGTCACGCCGGTCGTCACCGAGCTTCGCCGCCACGGCAGCCGCACCCCCACGGTCGCCCCGGCGCCGCCCAAACCGAGCATTCAAGTTCCCGGCTCGCGCGCCGATGTGTGATGAGAATGAGTATTCAGGCCGTGCTTTCACGGATCGACGTCATCGCGCAGGCGCAGCAGCAACTCGTCTCGCCCACCGGGTCCTCCAGCTCCGCTGACGCGGCGGCCATCGGGGCGATGCTGAGCGGCACCGGCGCCGGCGGCGCCTCGTCGACCTCCAGCTTCGCCAGCGCGCTCGCGCAGGCTCAGAGCACATCAGCTTCCGGCGCCTCGGCGGCCACCGGCCTGACCGGGGCCTCCGCCGCCACCGGCCTCACCGCCGCTTCGGCGGCCACCGGCCTCAGCGGGGCCGGCGCGACATCGACCGCCGGCGTGGTCCCGGGCGCCGTCGTGCCCCAGGCGTCGTGGAATCCTCAGCAGAAGCCGATCGCCGGCTGGATCGCCCCGATCCTCGACTGGGCCTCCAGCACGGCTGGAGCGGGGCCGTCACCAGCGGCTACCGCGACTACTCCCAGCAGGCGTCGATCAACGCCTCCGGCGCCTACAGCGCTCCGGCGGGCAAGTCCAATCACGAGACGACGCAGTACCCCGGCGGGGCCGTCGACGTCACCGACCCGGCTCAGCTCATCCAGGTGCTCCAGGGCTACAGCGGCCCCTACAAGCTCATCGGCGGCGTCCTGGGCGCGGTCGATCCCGAGCACTTCTCGGCCACCGGCCACTGACGCCGGCCGCCGGCCCGGCCGCCGGCGCCGGCCACTGACGGAGGCGGGCCCGCCGGTCAGCCGCTGCGGGCTGCGCGGACCGGCTGGAACAGGTCGGCGCACACCTCGGCGATGGCCGAGACGTGGCGGTGATCGGTGCCGCAGCATCCGCCGAGGATGGAGAGCTGGGGCAGCGCCATGATCAGCCGCCGGTACTCGACGGCGAGCTGGACCGGATCCCCATCGTCGAGCGTGGTGGCCGCGTCGAGCTCGGCGTGGCTGCGGCGCGAGGCGTTGGCGCGGATGCCGCGGATGCGCAACGGCCAGCGGCTGCCCGCCTCCAGCGCCGCGCTGAAGTGGGTGGGGTGCGCGCAGTTGACCATGTAGTACGCCGGGCCGTGGTCGGTGGCGGCGTCGACCTGGAGGACGGCGTCCTCCAGCGTCGTCCCCGACGGCAGGCGGCCGTCGGTCTCCACGGTGAAGGAGATGACGACCGGCAGGCCCGCGCGGGCGGCGGCCCGCGCGATCCCCACGGCCTCGTCGACGTTGGCGATGGTGAGCGCCGAGACGAGGTCGGCGGGCGTGTCGGCGAAGGTCTGGATCTGCGCGTCGTGGTAGCGCTCGGCCTCGGGCGCTCCCATCCGCACGTTCGCGTCGTAGCCGTCGTGGCGCGGCCCGATGCACCCGCTGATGAGGTAGGTGTCCGCGCTCTGCCCGGCACGGGCGCGCAGGTCGGCCAGCTGCATGATCGCGGCGCGGTTGATCGCCGCCAGACGGTCTGCGTCGTAGCCCAGCGTCCGCCCCCAGTCGCGGTTGGCGCGCCATGTGGGTGACTCGGCGATGAAACCGGCTCCGTGGGCGCGCGCGATGGCGGCGTGACGCTCGAAGTAGGCGCGCAGGCGCTGGCGGCCCGCATTGGTCTCCAGCAGCACGAACGCGGAGAACGCCGGCAGGTCCAGGTGGTGGCGGTAGATGAGCGTCGTCTCCAGACCGCTGTCAGTGATGAACAGCCGATCCTGGAGCTGGGGGAGGGCGGCGGAGCGCCTCTCGCCGGTCACGGGTGTCTCAGACGAATCCATGGGGCAATGCTGGCGCGCCCGCGCCGCCTTGCAATGGGGTGCTCGCCCCATGTGGCCGCGCTGGCTCAGGGTCGCGGGGCCGATGCCAGCGGCATGCGTGCGCCGCTCCTCACCCGGGCGACGTAGGTCGCGTCGTCGCGCCCGCGGACGACGTGGCCCGCCTCGACCAGCGCCTCGATGGCCGCGCGGACGGTGCTGCGCCGCACCCCGAGACGGCCGGCCAGCTCGCCCTCGCCGGCCAGTCGCGTACCCGGCGTCACTGGACCGCCGGTCAGCTCGGCGAGCAGGCTCTGGCTAACGCGGTCCACGGAGCATCCACCTGTCGAGGTCCTCGTGATGGCGCGCCGTGCGCTCTCGCCGATCGGGGGCGAGCGGCCACACGCCCACCGGCGACCGCACCCCGCGCAGCCCGACCACGTCGCGCCGGCCCAGCACGCGCCGGACGCCGACGCCGGCGGCATCGCGCGTGGTGTCGCTGACCAGTGCCTCGTTGGGCCGGGCGGCTCCGACCAGGCGCGCGGCGACATTGACCGCGCTTCCGTACCAGTCGCCGTCGTGCATCACCGCGGGGCCGGTTGGGCGCCGATCCGCACCGGCAGCAGATCGGCCCGGGCCCCCACCTCGGTGAGGGTCCGCTCGACCAGTGCGACGGCGCGGCTGGCGTCGGGCACGCAGATCATCGCGCCGTCGCCCATCGACTTCACGTGCCAGGCGCCGTGCTCATGGCTGAGCGCGCGCATGACACGGCGGAACTCCCGCGCCACCCGCATCGCGGCCTCATCGCCGCGCGCCTCGGTGAGCGCCCCGTAGCCGACGAGGTCGGCGAACACGAAGGTCGGCGCGGGGTGGCGGGCGAATCTGCGATGCCGGCGCGCCGCACCCGCGCGCCGGCCCCGCGCCATCAGCGCCCACGCCAAGCACCCCGTGAGGACCGCGAATGCTGCCGCGATCATGTCCCCGCGCTCCGCCGCACCGCAATGCGCGCAGCCGTGATGACGACGCCAGGCGTCCGATGTCCCCGGTCCATGGTGAGAGAGACGTCGGGTCCGCGCCGAAACTTCCCCAAGGTTGTGGAACGTTCCAGAGCGGCGTGCCGGTGTGCGCCGGATGCGCCGCCGCGGACAACGCGTCTGCCGCCGCCGGCGGGGCCCAGATACTCCGGGTGAGGCGTCCGCGCATCCCTAACACAACCTTTTTACTTGCAATTTGCGAACTGTTCTAAGCTGCCCCCGCTGTGGGTCGTAGCCGCCACGTCCCATTTGTCGGACCGAGTCTCCACCAGACGTTGGCAGCCCTTGCCTACGCGGTCGAGCAGCATGCCGGCCAGCGGCGGCTCGCCGACGGCGCTCCGTTCGTGCTGCACCCCATCGAGGTGGCGACGCTCCTCGCCGACGCGGGCGCGCCCGATCACGTCGTCGCCGCCGGCGTGCTCCACGACACGATCGAGAAGACAAGCACCGAGGCCGAAGATCTCCGGGCGCGCTTCGGCGTCCGGGTCACCGCGCTCGTCGTCGCCCTCAGCGAGGACCCCGCGATCTCCGGCTTCGCCGCGCGCAAGGCCGCCCTGCGTCAGCAGGTGGAGGCGGCGGGCGACGAGGCGCTGATGGTGTTCGCCGCCGACAAGGTCTCCAAGGCCCGCGAGCTGCGTGTCACCTTCGCTCGCCCTCAGCGCGCGGGATCGGCTCTGCCTCCCGCGCATCGCGGCTCCAAGGCGCACCGCAAGCTGGCCCACTACCGTCACTGCGCGGAGTTGCTCGAGGAGCGCATGGCCGACTCCCCGCTCGTCGAGAGCCTGCGAAGCGAGCTGGCCCAGCTCGCGCTGGCCGAGCGCTCCGAGCTGGTCGGCGCCCGGTAGCCGCCGCCCGGTAGCCGCGGCGTCAGCGGCCGTCAGAGGGCAGCGCCGGCACGCGGTCGCGGTAGCGGCGCTCGGGCAGGTCCCGGATGTTGACCAGCTCCTGGCGGAGCAGGTGGTAGTGCGCCAGGCCCGACAGGGACCCGTCGATCACGGTCGATAGGGCCTGGAGGGTGGCGTCGCACTCGGGAGGGGAGGGATCTTCGTATCGCATGAGAGTCGGTCCTTTCCGCAGTACGGAGATACCCGCGATCTGCGATTTGGAGCGGGCCCGGCACGCATTGTGCGCCGAGCCCACCCGGATGGCTGACCCCGCGGCCATGGCGGCCGCGAGATCAACCATCTCCCGTCGGTCAGCGCCGGATCGTCAGGGTCACCGGGTTGGTGGTGCCCAGCACCGTGCGGTGACTGTCCAGTGACCGCAGGAGGATCTGGTACCTGCCCCTGCTCAGGCGGTGCCCGTTCACCTTCAGATCCCAGTGGATCTTCACGTGACCGGCGTGGTGGCGTCCGAGCGGCACACGGCCGACGGGACGCAGCACCGCGACCGTGACGCCGTGGACGCGCTTGGCGCCCACGATGCGCTGCACCAGGATCCCGACGGTCTGACCGGAATTCAGGGTGCTCTCGATGTCGGCTCCGTCGGTGGTGGGGACCACCGCCAGCTTGCAGCCGGGGAAGAGCGCGCCGTTCGGCCCGCCGATCACCGCCTGGCTGAGCAGCCGCTGGGGCTGGCCCGCCGTGGTGTACGTCGCGAACGGAGCGTTGACCGCTGCCACGGGGCAGGCCGCGCCGTCGTTGGTGAACGGATCCGACGTGCAGCTGGACGACAGCGCCACGCGCGCGTCGATCAGCGGAGCACGCTTGAGGTGGGGCGCCAGTAGGATCCCGAACGGGGTGTCCAGGATGAACTGGCCGGTCTGCAGGAAGTGCCCGATGAACCCGCGGTTCTCGCTGCCGTGGGGCTCGATCCACGACACGTACGGGACGTTGCCGAAGAACGTGATGTCGGGGCTCTCTGCGTCGCGGTGGGCCGGGGAGACCGGCGCGCCGCCGTTGAACAGCTCGAAATGGTCGCCGACGAGCCGGGAGACGAAGATCGAGTGCTGACCCGACCCCGTGTCCTCTGCCCACGTCACCCACGGCACCGTCGGATTCCCGGCGACGAGCGTGCCCGTCGCCACCCGCGGATCCTCGGCGTTGTTGGCCGGCACGGCGTTCAGCGAGCACGCGTCCTCCGCGCTCGTCGACGCCGCGCAGGCGCCGAAGCCGTTTCCGGACGTGTCCAGGACGTTGGTCTGGCCGGCGGTCCCGTTACCCACGGCCTGCCAGTGGAAGCCGTCGTCGGCGTTGGCATCGGCGACGAGCTTGGCGGCGAACACCTGCTCGTTGCTGCGCAGGCCCAGCGAGCTCTGATTCTGCTCATACCAGACCACCCAGGCGACCTTGTCGTTGGGCCCGGTGAACGTGATGTCGGGCTCCACGCCGTCACGGCTCGGATCGACGTTGAGTGTCGGGTCGCTGGTCGCCGAGGAGCCGCCGTTCTCCGCCAGCCGGTCCAGTCCCACCTGCTGCCAGCAGAACGCGCTCACGCTGGCCGCGTCAGACGGCTTGAAGCCGGTGCAGGGGCTGTTGGGAGCGGTCTGCTTGACGCCCTTGGAGACGAAGATCTGGTCGTGGTTGCCCGCGCCGGAGACGTTGCCGTCCTGCTCCTGCCACGCCACCCACGGCACCGGCGCGTTGCCCGGAACCGTCGCGCCGCCCGCCACCGACGGGTTCTCGGCTTCCTTGTCGGTGTGGATGTTCAGCGAGGGAACGCCGGACCCGCGGTCCTGGCCCTCGGGCACCCACGTGTTGGCCGCGGCGCAGCCGGGGCCGACCGCGGCGCAGAAGCGGCTGGCGAAGATCTGCTTGGCGCCGCCCAGCGCCTGGTTGGGCTCATACCACGAGGTCCAGGGCACGTTGCGCCCGGCCCCCGCGAAATCGATCGACGGGGCCTGGGCCTCGGCGTTAGGGTCGATGTTCAGCGACTTGCCCTGGGTCACCCACTGGCCGTTCTTGAACGCTCGCACGAAGATCTGCTGCGAGCTGCCCGACTGCTGCTCGAACGTCGACCACGGAACCCGTGGCCCGTTGGCGGCGAGCGAGCCGCCGACCACGTCTGAGACGCCGGCATTCTGGTTGGGGTCGATCCCGTTGGCCGGATCGTTGTTGACCTGCGTGCCGTCGGCCGGCAGAGCGATGACCGTCGCGTACGCACCGCCGGCGCACACGAGGCCGGCGATGACCGCCAGCAGCGCGATACGGCTGAAACGAAGCCGTGTCATGTCCCTTCCTTTCCTCGTGGTGGTGGGGCCGTCGGGCCGCGAGCGGAGGCAGGGCGAAGCGGCAGCGGGTGGCGCCGCGCGGGTCAGCGCGCGGTGTCCCCACCGCGCGTGTCACGGCGCGGTGTCCCCATTCCCCGGTCCTGTGGTCCCTTCTGAACGGCTGTACGGGCGGTCCGGTCGTTTGGTTCGCGCGTTTCGCGCGTTTCGGGCGTTCGGGTCAGGGGCCGCGGGGGGCGTCGGGGAGCAGCGCGAAGATGCGCGCCGGGCCGCCGTTGCCGCGGGCCAGCTTGATGGGAGCCACGACGACCTGGGAGCGGATGGGCAGCGCGGTCAGGTTCGCGAGGTTCTCGATGATCATGTGCCCGGAGGAGAGCCACAGCCGGTGGCACTCGAACGTGGTGGAGTCCACCGGATCCGCGGACGGGCCGTCGAAGCCGATCGCGGAGATGCCACGCCGCACCAGCGCCCGCGTGCATTCGAGGTCCGGGTAGCTCCAGCCGGTCCAGTACGCCGGGGTCCCCCAGTTGCGGGCGTTGTCGGAGCAGAGGAAGAGGATGTCGCCGCGGTGCAGGTGGTGCAGCTGGGACTCCAGCTCGGCGAGCGGGATGGGACCCGGCTCGCGGTCAGACACGTTGATGGTGAGCGCATGGGTGACCAGCCGCTGAAGCGGGATCTCATCCAGCGTGTCGCCGTGGGCGATCTGGTGCGCGGGCGCGTCGACATGCGTGCCGACGTGGTTGAGCAGGTGCAGCTCGGTCATCGCGTAGCCGTCCTTCACGACCGATGCGATCGGTCGAAACGACGGCTCTGGAAGCCCTGGAAACACCGGCATCCCGTCCGCGAACGGATGGGTCAGGTCAACGATGCGCACGTGCCTGCGTCACCTGACTGCAACGGAGACGACACCCCGGACGGTCGTCCCCTCGTTAGGGCAAGCCTACCAGGGGTGTGGGGACGTGAGCGCCGGCTCCGGTTTTGTCAGCCGCGCCCAGCTGCGTCGAGGATCTCTGGAGGCGCTTGGAGGAGACGTTGACCTGCGGGGTGGGCAGCCCGTACCTGGCGGCGAAGGCGAGGAAGTCGTCCTCGCCGGTGGATCGGGTGGGGTCTTGGGGGTTCAGCGAACGGGGTGAGCAGCTTGGTGGCGGGGTGGTGGGGGTTGCGCTCCAGGATTTCTTTGGAGGGATGCGGGCCTCAGGTGGCGGGCTAGCTGGTGGTGGCGATGGCGCGCTGGTGGGTGATGTCGGGGGGCTGCAACGACGGGCATCGATGGGTGAGGACGTGGCGTGGGCGGCGATCCCCTGTTGTGAGGGTGATCTCCGGCGGTCCGCAGCCGAGCATCGATGGCGCCTGCGCTGAGCCCAACCCCCAACAACTGCGCCCGCGAGATGTTCCCCGCCGCTCGCCCAGCCAGCGCTCGGATGGCCGCCTCCCGCTGGTCCTGGGAGATAAGCGTTACGTGGTGATGCTCATCGCCCACTACTACTCACAGCACACAGCGCCCGTACTTCCACCCCCCTCCCCAGCAAGTCGTTTTTTCGGGCCCGGGCGACCGAGTGCAACATGGCGCTGCCAGTCGATATAGGCTTCCCGCATCGGCGCCGCCGGCGCGGTTGAAGAGGAGAGAGCCATGTTTCGCGACGTCCTTGTCGTGGTCGATGCCACGAACGACGCCAGGGAGGCCCTGAGCCAGGCGATCGACCTCGCGCAGCGTGAGCGCAGCCGCCTGACGCTGATCACCGTCGAGCGCCACCTGCCGGCCTGCGCCTACATGGGCGTGGCCGCGGCGCTGCCCCTGGTCATGCCCGCCGCGGAGGCCGAGGCCCGGCAGGTCATGTGCGAGGCACTGTCACGCGTGCCCGCCGACATCCCGGTCACCACGGTGCTCGCGCCCCCGCCGATCCGCCAGGCGCTGATGACCGAGATCGCGCGCGGCCGCCACGACCTCGTCGTCATGGGCGGCCGCCCGCGGGGCGTCCTGGGCGCGGCCTTCGGGAGCCTCAGCCACTACCTCGTGCGGCGCAGCCCCGTGCCGGTCCTGGTGGTCAACGCCGAGCCCCCGCGCGGCCGGGTCGCCGGGCGGGCGACGCCGAGGACCCGGGCGCGCCGCTGGGCGACCCGCTCGCCGGCCACCTGACCCACGCTCGCCGCCCGTCAGGCGCGGTGCTCGCCCAGATAGCTGGCGGCCAGCAGCGAGCTGTCGCTGCGCAGCCGCTCGGCGCTGTCGTGAACGACCAGCTCCCCGTGTGACAGCACGTACCCGCGGTCGGCGATCTCCAGGGCCAGGTGCACGTGCTGCTCGACCAGCAGCACGGCGGTCCGCTCGTTGTCGGCCGCGGCCCGCACCACGGGGAGCAGGCGCTCGACGATGATCGGCGCCAGCCCCAGGCTGAGCTCGTCGAGCAGCAGCAGCTTGGGCCGGCGCAACAGCGCCCGCGCGATGGCCAGCATCTGCTGCTCGCCTCCGGAGAGGAGCCCCGCGCGGCGCTGGCGCAGATCGCGCAGCGCCGGGAAGTGGTCGAACGCGGCCTCCTGGCGGTCCTCGTCGTGGCCGTCGAGCCGCAGGTGCTCGCCCACCGTCAGCCCGTAGAAGATGCCGCGGTCCTGGGGCACGTGCACCACGCCGGCGCGCACCCGGGCGGTGGGCGACAGCGAGGCCAGGTCCCGGCCCTCGAGCGCGATGGTCCCGGCGTCGGGCTTGACCAGACCGGAGATGGCGCGCAGCGTGGTCGTCTTGCCGGCGCCGTTGGCGCCCATCAGGGCCACCACCTCGCCGCCGGTCACCGTCAGGCTCAGGTCGCGCAGCACCGGCGCGCCCCCGTAGCCCGCGGTCAGGCCGGTGATCTCGAGCGTCGCGGTGGCGACCGCGGTGTCCGCGGTCTCCGCGGTCACCGGGCGTGACCCCGGCGTGGCGCGGCGAGCGGGTCCGGGAGCAGCGTGTCGCCGTGGGGCGCGGCGCGGCGGAACTCGCGCGGCGAGCAGCCGTAGGCGTCGCGGAACAGCCGGCTGAAGTGCGGGGCGCTGGGCAGGCCCCAGCGACTGGCGATGGCCGAGATCGAGAGGTCGTCGTAGGCCGGATCCTGAAGGTCGTTGCGGCAGCGTTCCAGGCGCTCGGAGCGGATCCAGTCGCACACGCTCAGGTCCTGGCCGGCGAAGACCCGGTGCAGGTAGCGCGTGGAGATGAAGCAGGCGCGGGCCACCTGCTCGGGGTTGAGGTTGGGGTTGCCCAGGTTGGCGTCGATGTAGGCCTGGGCGTGCAGCAGCAGCTCGGCCTGGGAGTGCGGGCGGTTGGACTGGCCGGCGTCGACCTCCAGGTACAGACGGCGCACCAGGTCGATGACGTGCTCGGCCAGGCCGGTGTCGTTGCGGGCGATGCTGCCGTCGGCCAGCCCGGCGGCCGCGCCGCAGAAGAAGCGCACGGCCAGCCGCGGCAATCCGCTCTGCCCGGGGATGCGCACCGCGGTCTGGCGCGAGACATTGGCCGCGTGCTTGCCCAGCGTGGACTTGGGCAGCTTGAGCACCAGGAGGTCGAACGGCTCCCCGGCGCGGAAGATGGCGGGCTCGGAGGTGTCGTAGGTGGTCATGTCACCGGGGGAGAGCACGCACTCCCGGTGGTGCTGGGCGCCGTGCAGGTGTCCGCGCAGCAGGATCGAGAGGTGGAGGCACTCCGGGTCCCCGGCGGCGATCTCGCCGCGCGTCCGGCTCATCGTGTTGGGCAGCGCGGCGACCCGGAACAGGCCAACCGAGGCCAGCCACTCACCCCACATGCGCGCCTGGAAGCGCTCGGCGTCGTCCGTGCGGATGGTGAGCGGATGGTAGACCTCATACGACGAGTTCGCCCAGAACTCGACGCGGTCGCGAGCCGGTACGGCGGCGGTGTCGATCAGCAAGCTCATGCCCTAGCTCTGCGATCCGAAGGATCGCCGCTGTGTCCCCCCTCTCTCCAAAGCGGACCGCTGAGCGGCCATCCTAGCACCGGCAAAACCCTTGAAAACGCAGGAGTTAACTCTCAGCGCACACCTTTCGCGAAGGGCGTTGCCGGTGCGTGCACGGTCGCTCACGGGCCCGCGGCGCACGGCCTAGCCGCTGCAAGGATCGGCCCGCGATCACGGCCGCCAGCCACTGTGGGGAGAGGGGAAGAGCAACGATGGACAGGATCCTTGCCACGCACACCGGGAGCCTCATCCGGCCGCCCGAGCTGCTGAGGTTTCTCGCCGCGCGCGATGCGGGTGAGAGGTACGACGAGGCGGAGTACGCGGAGGTCCTGCGGACCGCCGTGACCGACATCGTTCAGAAGCAGGTCGATGCCGGAATCGACGTCGTCGACGACGGCGAGATGGGCAAGACGAGCTGGATCACCTACCTGTATGAGCGCGTCTCAGGACTGGAGGCACGCTCAGTGACGCTGGAGGGGGCGAGCATGCTCCCGCCCAGCCGCGACCGGCAGCAGTACCCGGGCGCCTACGCCGAGCTCGACGCCCTCGACGAGGCCGCCACCCGCTCGAGCAACATCGCGCCGGAGGGGTCGCCGCGGGATGACGGGCCGGGTGGGGACGGTCTCGGCCAAGTCGTCCAGTGGGTCTGCACCGGCCCCATCACCTACGACCGCTCGGCCCTCGACCGCGACATCGCCAACCTGCGCGCGGCCCTGGAGGATCATCCCGAGACGGAGGCCTTCCTGCCCGTGGTGGCGCCGGCCAGCGCCTACTGGCTCACCAACGAGCACTACGGCTCCGAAGAGGAGTTCGTCTACGGCCTCGCCGACGCGCTGCACGAGGAGTACAAGGCGATCGTCGACGCCGGCTTCCTGCTCCAGGTCGACGACGCCGTCCTCATGCACGAGTGGGACACGATGCTCTCGCGCGGGCAGACCGACGACGACTACCGCCGCTGGGCCCAGCTTCGCGTCGACGCGCTCAACCATGCCCTGCGCGGGCTGCCCGAGGATCGGATCCGCTACCACGTGTGCTGGGGCAGCTGGCACGGCCCGCACGCGTATGACCCGCCGCTGAAGGACACCGTCGGCCTCATCCTGCAGGTCACCGCCGGCTATTACGCGATGGAGCAGGCCAACTCCCGCCACGAGCACGAGTGGCGGGTGTGGGAGGACGTGGCGCTCCCGGAGGGCAAGAAGCTCATCCCGGGGGTGGTCACGCATCACACCAACGTCGTCGAGCACCCGGAGCTCGTCGCCCAGCGGCTCGTCCGCCTGGCCAACGTCGTCGGACGGGAGAACGTGCTGGCCGGAACCGACTGCGGCTTTGCCCAGGGCGCGTTCATCCACCGCGTCCATCCCGAGATCCAGTGGGCCAAGCTCGCCGCGCTCGCCGAGGGAGCCCGGATCGCCTCGCGCGAGCTCTGGGGAGCCCGCGCGGCCGTGTGAGCCAGGCCCTCCCCGGCTGTGCCTCATAACACCACTTCATTCAGAGGAGAAAAAGTGATCACGGAAGCTCATCGCTGGCTGGTCAGAGCGGCCACCGTCGCGGTCGCCGCCGTGGCCGTCGCCGGCTGCGGAAGCAGCAGTAGCAGCAGCAGTAGCAGCAGCGCTGCGGGCGCCACCAGCAGCTCGGCGGCCGCCACGAGCAGCGCCGCCGGGGCCACGACGACCTCGTCGGCGGCCACCGGCTCGGGCTCGGGTGGCGCGGGGTCCGAGGCGGTGACCGACTATCTGAGCTACGTCGGCGGCAAGGCCGGCAAGGCCAACGCGTCGCTGCCGCCCGTCACCATCGGCTGGATCAACCAGCAGGGCGGGCAGCAGGCGATCGGCCCGCTGGCGACGGCCGGCGCGCAGATGGCCGTCAACTACATCAACGCGGAGCTCGGCGGCGTGGCCGGCCACCCCGTCCAGCTCAAGACGTGCTTCATCACCAGCGCCGAGGAGGAGGGCAAGACCTGCGCTCAGCAGCTCCTGGCCAACAAGAGCATCAACGTCATCGACGAGGGCGCGGTGGCCATCGGCATCCAGTCCTTCTACTCGACGATCGCGGGCGCCAAGCCGGTCATCGTCGGCGTGGCGGTCACCCCGGTGGATTCCGTCCAGAAGAACGCGGTGATCATGTTCGGCGACGTCACCCACGTGCTGGGGCCGTTCGGCACCTACGCCAAGCAGGTGCTCCACGCCAAGACCGCCGCGCTCATCTACCCCAACATCGCCGGCATCACCGACGGCGCGGCCGCCATCGACGCGTCGCTCAAGCAGGCGGGCGTGTCGGTCAAGAAGGTCGCCTACGACGAGTCCTCGACCGACCTGATCGGCCCGCTGACCAGCGCCGGGGCGACCTCGGCGGACATGGTCATCCCCTACAGCGACTCGTCGGGCTGCGTGAACCTGGCCAAGGGCCTCAAGCAGCTGGGGATCACCGACACCAAGAAGATCGTCTCGGCGCCGCTGTGCCTCAACGGCCAGGTCGCGGCCGGTTTGGGCGGCGACTTCCCGATCTGGACCTACGCGATCGCCAGCTCGCTGTTCGGCGATCCCACCGACCCGGGGATGCCGCCGTACATGAAGGTGGCGGCCAAGTACTCGACGCCCGCCAACGCGCCGGATCCGTGGAACATCGTCTCGTTCGCGCAGGTCCTGACCACGGTGAAGTTCCTCAACGAGCTCGGCTACGGCCACATCACCCCGGACGCGGTCCTGGCCAAGGCCAAGGCCTTCAAGGGCCCGGTCGCGCTGGGCGCGCCGGCGCTGGCCTGCGGCAAGTACCCGTCGGCCCCGGCGGTGTGCAACGACCGTGCGCAGTTCTTCGAGTACCACGGCAAGCACGCCTTCGCGAAGGTGGCGTCCTGGTTGCAGCCGCCCTCGTGATCGGAGCCGGTCCCCGGCGGGCGCGCGCGCAGGCGGGCGGCCGGGCGGGCGGGTCCCGATTTCCCCTGCCTGAGCGGGCATGACAGAGATCCTTCTCTTCATCCTGCTCGGGCTCGGGCCCGGGGCGCTCATCGCCGCGATCTCGCTCGGGGTGGTGCTCACCTACCGCGGCTCCGGGGTGATCAACCTGGCCACAGGCGGCGTGGCCATGGTCGGCGGCTATGCCTACTGGGCGCTGAAGACCGGGCAGGTCGCCGGCGTCCAGATGGCCACCGGCCCGGCGCTGGTGTGCAGCCTGGTCATCGTCCTCATCTTCGGTGTCCTGGTGGAGCTGATCGCCTTCCGGCCGCTGCGCAACGCCTCGCCGCTGGCCAAGCTGGTGTCCTCGCTGGGCGTGCTGCTCATCGCCCAGGCGATGGTGCTGCTGGCGTTCGGCAACACTCCCCAGCCCGAGCCGACGATCCTCCCCCAGAGCACCGTCCACGTGCTCGGCGCGGTGATCCCGGTGGACCGCTTCATCCTCACCGGGATCGTCATCGTGATGGCGGCGGCGCTGGCGGCCGCGTACCGCTGGTCGCGGTTCGGCCTGGCCACCCGGGCGGCGTCGGAGAACGAGGTGGCGGCGATGCTCGGCGGCCTGTCGCCGCGCCTGCTCTCGCTCGGCAACACGCTGGTGGCCTCGTTCATCGCCGGCGCCGTCGGCATTCTCGCGGCGGCGATCACCGAGCTTGACTCCTCGACGCTCCCGCTGCAGATCGTCCCCGCGCTGACCGCCGCGCTCATCGCGCGCTTCACGTCGTTCGGGCTTGCCTGTGCCGCCGGGATCGGGCTGGGGATCATCGAGTCGCTGATCCAGTACGCCAGCTCGCAGTCGTGGTTCCCGCAGGCCGGCGGCTCGGCCATCCCCGGGGTCGCCGAGCTCGTCATCTTCCTCATCACCGTGGCGGTGATGTACCTGCGCGGCGCGAGCCTGCCGCGGCGCGGTGATCTGGTGGAGCGCAGCCTGCCGCAGGTGCCGCGACCCAACAACCTCGTGCGGACCGCGCTCATCACCGGCGCCGTCTGCGCGGTGGCCCTGGTCGTGCTCCCCTACGACTTCCGCGAGGCGCTGATCAACACTCTGATCGGGACGGTGATGGCCCTGTCGCTGGTGGTTCTCACCGGCTTCGTCGGCCAGATCTCCGTGGTGCAGCTGTCACTGGCCGGGGTGGCGGGCTTCACCATCTCGCATCTGGCCGTCAACGCGGGGATCGGCTTTCCCTTCGCGATGATCATCGGGACGGCGGCCGCGGTCGCGCTCGGCATGGTCACCGCCTTCTCGGCGCTGCGGGTCCGGGGCGTCAGCCTGGCGGTGGTGACGCTCGCCGCCGCGGTGGCGATCGAGAACTTCGGCTTCACCAACCCCACCTGGGGCGGCGGGCAGACCGGCTCGCCCGTGCCCGAGCCGCACCTCTTCGGGCTCGACCTCGGGCCCGCGGCCCCCTTCCGCGGCCTGGACGGCAACCAGCCCAGCCCCGTCTTCGGCTGGCTCGTGCTCGCCTTCACCATCGCCGTGTGCCTCGCGGTCGGGTACGTGCGGCGCGGCAAGCTGGGCCAGCGCATGCTCGCCGTGCGCTCCAACGAGCGCGCCGCGGCCGCCGCGGCGATCAACCCGCGCAACGTCAAGCTCGCCGCGTTTGCCATCAGCGCCACCATCGCCGGCGTCGCCGGGTCCCTGTACGCCTACAACTTCGGGTCGGTGAGCGGTGACCGCTTCGACGCCGTGGTGGCCCTCAGCCTCATCGCCTTCGCCTACGCGGGCGGGATCACGCTCATCTCGGGCGCGGCCTTCGCCGGGCTCATCTCCACCCAGGCGCTGTTCCCCTACGCCCTGGACAAGTGGTTCGGGCTCAACGGCAACTGGTTCCTGCTCTTCGGCGGCGTCATCCTCGTCGTCACCCTCATCCAGAATCCCGAGGGCGTCGCCGGCGCCTTCTACCGCCAGACCCACCGCCGGCCCACGTTCAGCCCCGACCTGCCCGAGGTGGCGCTGCGGCCCCCGGAGGCCGACGTCGACGCCGCGCGCCCGGCGCCCGATGCCTGACGCCGGACCGGTGCTCCGCGTCCGCGGGCTGTCGGTCGCCTTCGGCGGCGTGCGCGCCCTCACCGACGTCGACCTGGAGGTGGGGGAGGGCGAGCTGGTCGGCCTCATCGGCCCCAACGGCGCGGGCAAGACGACCTTCATCGACGCCGTCACGGGCTTCGTGCGCCACACGGGCGACGTCGAGCTCAGGGGTCACACCGTCGCCGGGCAGGCACCCCACGCCATCGCCGCCCTGGGCTGCGCGCGCACATGGCAGGGCACCGACCTCTTCGACGACCTCGACGTGCGCGAGAACCTCACCGTCGCCGCGGGCTCGACCGCCGCTCCCGACGACATCGAGGCGGTGCTCACGCGGATGGGGCTCGCGCCGGTGGCCGAGGCGATGCCTGCCGAGCTCTCCGAGGGTCAGCGCAAGCTCGTGGGGCTGGCCCGCGCGGTCGTCGGGCAGCCGGGGCTGCTCTGCCTCGACGAGCCGGCCGCGGGCATGGACACCCGGGAGAGCCAGGCCTTGGGGCGGCGCCTGCGCGAGCTGGCCGACCAGGGCCAGTCGACGTTGCTCATCGATCACGACATGGGGCTCGTGCTGGGCATCTGCGATCGGGTGGTGGTGCTGGAGTTCGGCCGGGTGATCGCCGACGGCGCGCCGGACGTGGTGCGACGGGATCCGGCGGTCATGGCCGCCTATCTCGGGACCGCGGCCGACGCGGCGGCCGCTGTCGTGGACCCGACGACGTGAGGTGTGACTCGGCGGCCGGCGGTGGAGGGGATCAACAACATGACAGAGGGAGGACGAGAGCCATGAGTGAGCGAAGTCTCGATGACCTGCTGGGGGAGACGGTCAGTCCCGCAGTTCTGCTGCGCAACTCACAGGCCGGTCCCAACGTCTATCCCGGCGTCCCGGCCGAGTACACCAATTGGCGCGACGAGCAACTCGCGTGGCAGCGCACGTGCGTGCTCTTCAACCAGTCCTACCACATGGCCGAGCTCGCGGTGCGGGGCCCCGATGCGCTCGCCCTCCTCGGTCACCTCGGTGTGAATACGTTTGCCGGCTTCGCGGTCGACAAGGCCAAGCAGTTCGTGCCGTGCACGCCGGACGGGTACGTCATCGGCGACGTCATCCTGTTTCACCTCGCTGACGATGAGTTCAACATGGTGGGTCGCGCGCCGGTGCTCAACTGGGTCACCTTCCATGCCCAGACCGGTCACTACGAGGTCGAGCTCGAGCGCGACGAGCGGAGTGCGATGCGGACCGACGGCCGGCGCCGTTCGTACCGCTTCCAGGTCCAGGGGCCTCGCGCCATGGAGGTCATCGACGCCGTGCTCGGCCGTCCCGCGCCCGACCTGAAGTTCTTCAACATGACTTCGGTCCGGATCGCCGGCCGCGACGTCCGCGCGCTGCGCCACGGCATGGCCGGGCAGGCCGGCTGGGAGCTGTTCGGCCCGTGGGATGACGGCGAGGCCGTCCGCGAGGCGATCGTCGCCACCGGCGAGGAGTTCGGCCTGCGCCAGGTCGGCGGCCGCGCGTACTCGTCCAACGCGCTCGAGTCGGGGTGGATCCCGTCACCGCTGCCGGCGATCTACACCGGCGATGCGCTCGCCGAGTACCGCCGCTGGCTCCCCGCCGCCGGGTATGAGGGGGCGGCGTCGATCGGCGGGAGCTTCTACTCCGACGACATCGAGGACTACTACTTCACGCCGTGGGACCTCGGGTACGGGCATCTGGTCAAGTTCGACCACGACTTCATCGGTCGCGACGCGCTTGAGCAGATGGCGCGCGACGATGAGCACCGGGTCAAGGTGACGCTCGCGCTCGACGACGACGACGTGGCCCGGACGATCGGCATGATGTTCGGCCACGGTGAGCGCGCCAAGTTCATGGACTGGCCGTCGGCGGTGTACGCCATGCACCCCTTTGACAAGGTGACCGTCAACGGCGGCACGGTGGGGGTCTCGACCTGGATCGGCTACAGCGCCAGCGAGGGCAAGATGCTCACCCTCGCGGTGCTCGACGCCCAGCATGCCGAGCCGGGCACCGAGGTGACACTCGTGTGGGGCGAGGAGCACGGCGGCTCGGGCAAGCCCACCGTCGAGCGCCACGTCCAGACCGAGCTGCGCGCGGTGGTCGCCCCCGTCCCCTACGTGGAGAGCGTCCGGCGCGCCTACGCCCCGGAGAGCTGGCGGGCGACCCCGTCCACCAGCTCCAGGTAGCTGCGGCAGACCAATTCGGCACGGCAGACGAGCGCCAGGGGCGACGTCACCGGCAGCAGGCTGGTCAGGCCCGCCTGCGCCACCGCCGCGTCGTGCTCGCCGCGCCGCGCCCGCCGCGCGAAGTACCGGGTCGCGGCGTGGTCGAACCCATGGCGCCGGCGCAGCACCTCGCACTGGACCGCGGCCAGCGGCGCCAGCGCGGCTTCGGCGGCCCAGATGGTGACGAGGTGCTCGGCGAGCGAGGCCGTCTCGGGGCGCCACGCGCCGGCGCAGGCGACCGTCTCGGGCAGCGGGTCCTCGCCGAAGTACCAGGCCGACCCCGCCCAGCCGGTGGCCGCCGCGAAGCGCAGCCACAGCGACAGCGCCCGCTGCTGGCCGGCGGCGTAGGCGGTGAGCTGCTCGGCCAGGAGGCCGTCGGCCAGCCGCGCGGCCCCGGCCGCGGCGTCGGCGAGGGCACAGACGGCGTGGTAGTGCTCGGCGGCGAACAGCCGCAGGTCATCGCCCGACAGCTCGCCCGCGCGCCACCGTCTCATGAACGGATGGCGGCGGGGGCTCCAGGCGTCGTGCACCTCCGCGAGCTCGCGCTCGAGCCGCTCCGCCTGGGCGAAGCGGCTCCGCGCAACGTCCTGCAGGGTGTGTGCCGAGGCGGGCAGACGCATGGGTCAGTGGGCGGCGCCGGTGCGCCAGCCTTCTGCGTACTCGGTGCGGGCGGTCACCGAATACGGCACCGGGCTGACCACGGCGCGCACGTGCAGCTGCTGGTGGGGCTCCACCGTCGTCTTGCGCGAGCCGCCACCGGGCTCGCCCCACACGACCGTCACCTCGCTGCCGATCTCGACGCGCGGGTCGATCGTGGCCAGCGACAGCGCGCGCTTCTCGTTGGCGCTGTAGCCGCTGAACATCGAGTAGCCGACGACGTTGCCGTCAGGGTCGAGCACGGAGTCGAAGTTCGACGAGCCGTAGTTGGCGATCGGCAGATCGAAGAACTGGTAGGAGTCGCCGTCGACGTCGAACAGGGAGGCGAAGATCTTGGCCATGTCCTCGGCGTCCCAGGCCAGCGTGACCTTGTGGTGCTGGGAGTCGGCGTCGATCTCAGACAGCGCGTCGCGTCCGATGAAGTCGTGGTCGAACTTGACGAACGGCCCGTAGCCGAGCTCCCACGGATTGACGTAGTAGTCCTCGATGTCGTCGGAGACGAAGCTTCCCGGCCAGGGCGTTGGTGGCCTCGTAGCTGTCGGCGCCGAGCCACTCGCGGTAGCCGCGGATCTCCTCGCCGGTGTAGATGCCCGGCAGCGGCGACGGGATCCAGCCCGACTCCAGGGTGTTGGAGGCATAGGCGCGGGCGCCGCACGGCTCCATGCCGAACTCGCGTCCGGCCTCGAGGATCGTGCCGCGGATCTCGTCGTAGCTCTCGTACGGGCCGAACAGCTCCAGGCCGGGGGCGCCCGCCATGCCGTGGCGCAGCGTGCGCACGCGCTGGCCGCCGACGTTCATCTCCGCCATGCGGAAGAACTTGAGCTGCTCCAGCGGACCGCCGTTGACCTTCTCGATGACCTGCCAGGCATTCGGCCCCTGAATCTGGAATCGCCAGTACGCGCGGGTCACCGCCTTGCCGTACGGGCGCGAGGGCGAGCGATCGTCCTTCTCGATCTCGACGTCGTAGCCGCCCTTCTCGGCCTGGTAGGCGAGCCAGTTGGCCACGGGCGCGCGCCCGACCCACACGTACTCCTCCTCGTCGAGATGGAAGAGGATGCCGTCGCCGATGACGTGCCCGGCCGGCGTGCAGGGCACGAACTGCTTGGCCATGTTGACCGGGAAGTTGGCGACGCTGTTGATGCCCGTGTCGGAGATCAGCTTGATCGCTCCGGGCCCGCGCATGAACAGATTGGCCATGTGGTGGGTCTGGTCGAAGAGGACCGCGGTCTCCCGCCAGGCGCGCTGCTCGCGGCGCCAGTTGGTGAACTCGTAGGGGACGACCGGGTAGATGTAGGCGCCGATCTGCGAGTTGCGCAGCAGTTCGACGGTGTTGCCCGATGCGTCGAGAAGCTCCTGAAGGTTGCTGGCCGTGGGTGTCATATGTCTCTCTCCTTTGTCTGTCCGTGCGCTGCGCGGCCTATGCCGGCCCCTGCTCGGGCTCGGTTAAGCGCCGGGGGGCGGGCGGGGCCGGTTCCCGGGCGCGGTCAGAGCGCGCGACGTCGTGTGCGCGCTGCCATCGCCAGGTCTCGAGCAGCTGGTTGAAGGTGAAGATGTGGAAGCCCGCGATGTTGAGCTCGGGGTCGTCGACCGTTGAGGCGAGCTTCTCATAGAGCCTGTCGGCTGTCGATCCTTTGGACAGCAGCGCACGGATCCCACGCTGCTTGCGCAGGAATGACAGCGACGGGCCGACGCCGATCCGTGCCGACAGCTCGAGCAGCTTCGTGCGCGACACCTTGCCCGGGATGCCGACGAGCACCGGCAGCGTCATCCCGCCCTCGCGCTGGCGCGCGACCCAGGCGAGCAGGGCGCCGGGGTCAAAGCACATCTGCGTGGCCACGTAGTCGGCATGGCGGCGCTTCTCGGTCAGGGCCTGCTCGAGTACCTCGTCGGAGATGGCGGGGTGGCCCTCCGGATAGCCGGCGATGCCGATCGTGCGCGGCCGCAGCGGGTGGCCGGCGACCACGTCGAGCAGCTCCACCGCCGACGCGTAGGCGCCCAGGGGCGGGTCGGCGTCGCCTCCGATGAGGAACAGGTCGTCGGCGCCGCTCTGCGCCATCCCGGACAGGATCCGGTCGAGATGGTCGCCGTCAGAGACCATCCGCGCGGCGACGTGGACGGTCACCTGATGGCCCAGCTCGCGCAGCCGGGCGGCGACCTCGACTGACCGGTCGGGCCCGTGCTTGGGCGAGCACGTGACCGTGAGGCGCACCTTCTCGGGCAGCTGGGCGGCCTCCTCCATGCTCCGCGCGAACGGGAGGACCTCAAAGCGCGCAGGCTCCAGCGCGCTGGTGACGATGCGGGTCTCCATCACCTGAAGCCTCGCGGACGAAATGGTGCTGTGGCACTCTCAATAGTTCAGGTTTCTCCTACCCTTTGGGTAGGTGGGCACTGCGATCGTCATCGGCGCCGGTCCGGGCATCGGTCTGTGCGCGGCTCGGCGGATCGCCCGCGAGGGCCTGCCCGTCGGCGTCATCGCCCGCGCCGGGCCGACCGTCGCGTCGGCGGTGGCGGCGCTGTCGGGTCATGACGTGCACGGGGTGACCGCGGACGCCACCGATGAGGCCGCCCTGCGCGGGGCGCTTGACGAGATCGCCGATCGCCTCGGGCCGCCCGAGCTGCTGGTCTACAACGCCGCATTGATTCGTGCCGACACCATCGGCGAGCTCACCGCCGCGCAGCACCTCGGCGCCTGGGCGGTCAACGTCGTGGGCGCGATCACCGCCGCCGCGCACGTCGCGCCGGGCATGGCCGAGCGTGGCCGCGGGACGATCGTGATCACCGGCGGGATGCCCGAGCCGGTGCCCGCCTACACCAGCCTCTCGCTCGGGAAGGCCGGGGTGCGGACGCTCGTGGCGCTCCTGCACGGGACCTACGGCGCCGCCGGGGTCCATGCCGCGAGCGTGACCGTGATGGGCGAGGTCGCGCCGGGTACCGCCTTCGATCCTGACGAGATCGCCGACCACTACTGGCGGCTGCACACCCAGCCGCCCGCCGCCTGGGAGCACGAGGTGGTGCACGGACCCGCGCCGGGGACAGAGGGGCCTAGGCCGGCCGCGGGCGCGTCGCCGGCTGACGGCCGTCGCCGGCGAGGGCGGCGAGGCGGCGGGCGACGTCGTCCATGAGCGCCTCTCCACCGGTGGTCACCCGCCGGCGGGTCATAAGCCCATGGCGAGCCGGGTTCACCGTCGCGAGCGGGTCGGCGCGCGGTTCTGTCGCACGTGCAGCACCGTCGAGACGGCGAAGAACAGGGCGATCAGCAGCGCAAACCCTCCGAACCCCAGGGTCAGCCCCAGTCCGAGCGAGTGGGCGCCGAGCGCGAGCGCCAGCAGCAGCGCCGTGGCGACGGCGGTTCCGACGGGGCGGACCCTGAGCAGAGACGCGGCGAGGGCCAGCGCGACGACCGCGATCAGGCTGCCGCGATGGAGGACCGCGCGGGCGAGGCCCTCGGATTTGAGCAGGGCGAAGACGAGCCCTCCGATGACCCATGGCCACCGGCGCTCGCGCCCGCGCGCTCGCGTTGGTTTTGCCCCGGTCCCGGGCTTCTCCAGCTCGGTCACAGGGGGATGCTACCCGCGCCGGCCCAGCCCCGCACAGGGTTCCGGGCCGGCGCGGCCAGGGCGTGTCAGGCGGCCACCGGAGCGCCGGCGTGCTCGGTCGCCCAGTCCAGCGCGTAGTCGGCGACCTCCTCCCAGCCCTCCTGGCCGATGGTGTAGTGCGACCGTCCCGGGAACTCCTTGTACTCGGTGACGGCGGCGGACTTGCCCTGCTTGGCGGCCATCTGCCGGTCCACCGACGCGGGCACGACGTGGTCTGAACCGCCCGCGATCAACAGCAGCGGCGCCCGGTCGTCGTTGTGGAAGTCGACGCGGTCGGGCGTGTGCGGGTTGAAGTTCGCCAGCGCGCCCTGCCACAGGACGCGTCCCGGCCCCGGCACCGCGTAGCGGTTGTAGACCTCGGCGGACTCCTCCTCGCTCAGCGTGTTGGTGAAGGCGTAGTGGAACTGCTCGGCGGTAAGGGCGACGGCGCGGTGGTTGTTGGCCGGGTTCTTGAGGACCGGGAAGGCCACGCGCAGGGTCGACAGGGGCAGCTTGGTCACGCCCCGGACGGCGGCCGGCGTCGATCCCGACGCCGGCGGCGCCGAGGCCGCGGTCCAGCAGGATCTCCGTGATCGCGCCGCCGAAGGAGTGGCCCATGATGATCGGCGCCTCGGGCAGGTCCTTGATGATCGCCTCGTAGTGGTCGACGATCTCCCCGATGCCGACGTGCTCGATCGCGCTCGGATCCGTCCGGAGGGCCTCGATGTCACCGTCCAGGCCCGGCCACGCCGGCGCCAGGACCTCGTAGCCTTTGCCCTGGTAGCGGTCGATCCAGTGCTCCCAGCTCAGGGGGGTCATCCACAGGCCGTGGATGAGGACGATCGTGCGATTGCTCATGGTGCTCCTTGGGGACGTGGTCGATGTCTTGGAAGGTGGTGGGTCAGGTCGTCTTGACCAGGCCGCCGTCGATGACCCAACTGGCGCCGGTGACATTGGCCACCCGAGGTGAGGCGAGCAGCGCGACGATGGCGGCCACCTCGTCGGGCGTGGTGAAGCGCCCGGTCGGCATGCCGCTCACCGCTTGGGCGCGGACCGCGTCGGCGCCTGCACCGGTGGCCTGGCCGATCGTCGCGGCGACCCCGTCGTCGCCGAGCCACAGGTCGGTGGCCACCGGGCCGGGGGAGACGCTGGTGATCCGGATGCCCTGCGGGCCCAGTTCCTGCGAGAGGGACTTGGCCACGTTGAGCAGCGCGGCCTTGGCGGCGCCGTAGTCGATGACGGCGCTGTCGGGCTCGAAGAACGCGTTGACCGAGGCGACGTTGACGATCACACCCGCGCCGCGGGTGCTCATGTCGGCCACCGCCGCCCGGGTCGCGCGCAGGGCGGCGAAGAAGTTCAGCTGCAGCGACGCCTCGAAGTCCTCGTCGGTGAGGCTGAGGAAGCCGTCCAGTCGCGGGTGCACGCCGCCGACGTTGTTCACCAGCACGTCGACCCTGCCGAAGGCGTCGACGGCCGCCGCGACGAGGCGGGCGGGACCGCGGGGCTCCATCAGGTCGACCTCGACCGCCGTCACACCCTCGATCCCGGCCAGGCTCTCCACGCCCCGGCTGCCGGCCACGACGCGCGCGCCCTCGGCCGCCAGCGTTCGCGTGACGGCCAGGCCGATGCCCTTGCTGGCGCCGGTGACGACGGCGACCTTGTTGTTGAGCTGCAGGTCGATGGCGCAACCCCCCCGGTTGGCGGTAGCCCGCGTGTGTGCTGCGGCGCATACCGACTCTAACGGGTGAGCCTCGTGGGCCAACACCAACGTGCCGGCGTGGTTGGCGCGTAGCCACCGCAATCTCACCCTATGTGGGTGACGTGCCGTCACCGACGGGCGGTGGAGGATCCCAGCGACAACACGATCAGAGTCGATGGCGTGCGCAGGACCGGTCAGGTTGGCGCCCCGTCGTGTGCGAAAGGGGGGTAGGCGATGGCGATGGACACGCTGCTGGCGTATGTCGGGGTCTACGACAGCGTCGAGGACGCAGAAGCCGACTATCAGCTGGTCCACGACCTCCACTCCGAGGCGGGCCTGATCGACGCCTGGGACGCGGCCGTCATCGAGCGTCGCCCCGACGGCAAGGTCAAGATCGTCAAGAAGCACGAGACGCCCACTCGCGTCGGCGGCGTGCTCGGGGGCGGAGTCGGGCTGGCGACGGGGCTGGTGGTCGTGCTGTTCCCGTTCGCGGCTGTGGGAGGCGGACTGCTCGCGGCCACGACCGCGGGTGGCGCGATCCTCGGCGCGGTGGCCGGTCATGCCGCGGCGGGGATGAGCCGCCACGATCTCAAGGAACTGGGCGAGCACCTGGATGCCGGCACGGCCGGCCTGGTCGTGGTCGCCGTGTCGGACATGGGCGCCAAGGTCGAGCGCGCGATGAAGCGCGCGGAAAAGGTCCAGCAGAAGGAGCTGAAGGCCGACACCGAAGCGATCGAGCGCGACGCCGCGTCCGCCACGTCAGACGCGGGCTAGCCACACGCGCGGGACCGTCACCCCGCCGCCACCGCCGATGGGCGAAGGGAACGAGACCTCGACGATGAGTCCGCCCTCGGGCCGGGGGCGCGCGCTGAGCTCGGCACGGTGCGCGTCGGCGATCGCCTGGACGATGGAGAGCCCCAGCCCGTGACCGTCGTTGGGGCGCGTCCGGGCGCCCCCGAGTCGCTGGAAGGGCTGGAAGAGGCGCTCGATCTGCTCGGGCGGGATGGCCTCCCCGCTGTTCGCGATCGACACGAAAGCCTGGCGGTCGCGGGTCCCGGTGACGACCTCGACACGTCCCCCGCGGGTGTTGTGGCGGATCGCGTTGTCAACCAGATTGGCGACCAGACGCTCGATCAGACGCCGATCGCCGGCCGTCGGCGCCGGGTCCATGATGGTGCCGACCTGGAGATCGAGCGCTGCGAGCTCGGATTCTCGCGCGAGCAGGACCTGGGAGGTGACGGCGGCGAGGTCGAGGTGCTCGCGGCGCTCCAGCCCCGCCTGACCGCGCGTGAGGGCGAGCAGGGCATCGATGAGCTGCTCGAGGTCCTGCTCGGCTGCGAGCACGCGCTCGTGGGCTTGACGCAGTGCGCCGATGTTCGCCTCGGGGCTGGCCAGCGCGACCTCGATCAGCGCGCGCTGTCGTGTCAGCGGCGCGCGGAGTTCGTGGGAGGCGTTGGCGACGAACTGGCGCTGGGCGTGGTAGGAGTCCTCGAGCGGTTGGAGGACGCGCCCGGCGACGAGCCATCCAAGCCCCAGCGACAGCACCGACATGGCCGCCAGCGCGATCCCCGACTCGATCGCCAGATAGCGCAGCACGTGCCCGTGCCGGCTGTTGTCCTGGGCGACGAGATGGTGCGGGTTGGGGTCGGACAAGGCCCGGGGCAGCCTCCCGGCGCAGCCCGGCATGCACGACCTCAGCGACGCGGGTACGCGGTGAGAGATGCCGACGAGGTGTCCGTGGTTATCGACCGTGGCCGTCCACCCGCTGTTGTCGGTGAGGACGAAGCCGGTGGCGTTCACGAACAGCGTGAAGGTGATCGCCAGCAACACGGCGCCGGAGAGCAGGAACAGCCCGCCATACAGAAGGGTCAGGCGGACGCGCACGGTCCGGTGCGGGAGGTGTCGCCCGACCGCGAGATGGGTGATCCGGCGGTTCAGCCGTGCCGCGACGCTCATATGCGGTAGCCCGCCTTCGCGACGGTGTGGATGACGGGCGGGGCCGCCGAGCTTGGTGCGCAGCCGGCTGATCGTGATCTTCACCGCGCCGGTGAATGGGTCGGCGGCCTCGTCCCAGACACGTTCGAGCAGCTCCTCGGCGGAGACGACCCGGCCCTGGGCGCCGAGCAGCAGCTCGAGCACCCCGAACTCCTTCGGGCGCAGCGCGAGCGGCCGGCCGGCGCGATGCGCGCAGCGCTTGGCGGTGTCGAGCACGATGTCGCCGTGGGTCAGCACCGGCGGGATGCTCGGCTGCGCCCGGCGGGCCAGCGCGCGCGATCCGCGCGAGGAGCACGGCGAAGGCGAACGGCTTGGTGAGGTAGTCGTCGGCGCCGAGCCCGAGCCCCTCGATGAGGTCCTCGATCTCCGCCGCTCCGGTCAGCATCAGCACCCGGCTGCGGCCGCCGGCGGCGACGAGCCGGGCGCACACCTCGTCTCCGTGGACGCCCGGGAGGTCGCGATCGAGCACGATCACCTCATAGTCGTGGACGAGCGCGCGCGCGAGGCCGGCCTCGCCGTCCAGCGCGACGTCGACCGCCATCCGAGCTTCGCGCAACCCGGCGGCGACCGTCAGCGCCAGTTCCTCGTCGTCCTCGATCACAAGCACCCGCATTGGACGCTCCTTGGCAGGTGACGGTACCGGCTCGGCGTTTCACGGCGGTAACACGCCGCGTGACGAAGGCACTTGATGTCGGTGGGGAGGAGGAGACCGGGCGGAAACCTCCCTGGCCTACAACCGGTGCGGCTCACCCCGAGGGACACCGAAAGGAGACCAGATGCACAACAGCGTCGATCCACAACCACCGACCCGCTGGCCGCACGTGCGGCTGCTCGCCCTCGCCACGCTCGTCAGCGGCGTCCTGGTGGCGGGATGCGCGGGCGGCTCGCGCAGCGCGACCGTCGTGTTGGTCGGCAGCGCGACCACGCCGGCGTCGCACGGCGGCAAGCGCGAGCCCCGCGCCCGGTGCCGGGACCTGGGGCTGGCGATGGCCAAGTGCATGCGCTCGCACGGCGTGCCCAACTTCCCGGACCCGACCCCCGGCGGTCAGAGCTTCCAGATCGGCCCCGGACTCGATGTGTCAGCGCCCGCGTTCAAGGCGGCACGGACGGCGTGTCAGCGGTTCATGCCCCTCCTGGGCGGCCCCGGCGGGCCGAAGTTCTCCGAGGCGTCGCTGGCGAGGGTGCGCAAGGTCGCGGTCTGCATGCGCCAGCACGGGATCTCCCAGTTCCCCGACCCCACCACCTCGCGCCCACCCATCTCCGCCTTGGACCGCGCTCGCGTGATCACCGATTTCGACGGCGCGTTCCTGGTCTTCCCGTCCACGCTCGACATGCACTCACCGGCCTACACGCGGGCGGCTGCCGACTGCGGCACCCTCGCCCAGAAACTGGGGACGGGCCCGCACTGATCCAGTGGCAGGAGACTCCGGCTCCGGGAGCGGGCGTCGGGGTGAACGGTGAGATGTCTCGCCCGCGTACGCTGCCGCCCCTATGGGCCAGCGGGCTGGGGACCCGCTGGCTCATCCGGCTCAGCTGTGGTCAGGCTCGTAGGAGAGGACGGCGACGCCGCTCGGCAGTGGGGTTGCGGCGATGAGCTTCAGCGGGGGTACCTGCCCGTTGCCATTGCCGGCCGCTCGCCCGGTGAGTAGCAGTGGGTGAACCGCGAATCGGATTTCGTCGAGGAGGTGGTGCTCGAGCAGGGTTTGGCTGAGTCGCCCGTGCCCGTACATGATGAGGTCACGGCCGTCCTGTTGCTTGAGCTCGTTGACGGCCGCCACGGGGTCGTCGGGGATGATCAGGGAGTTGTTCCAGTCCGCCCTCTCCAGGGTGGAGGAGAACACGTACTTGCGGATCGCGTTGATCGCGTCGGCGTACGGGCTGGCGGTTGGCAGGGCCGCGGTGAAGTACTCGTAGGTGCCTCGTCCCATCAGCATCCCGTCGCTGGCGACCAACTGTTCAAGCGCTGCCTGTTGGGCGCTCTCGTTGAAATAGCCCATCGCCCAGGCGCGCGGGTCTTCGGTGACGCCGTCGAGCGAGACGAAGGTCGACTCGGTGATCTTGCGCATCGGTGGCTCCATTCATTTCTCGTGGGGGCTTCCGGTGCGTGTTAGACGAGCGCGACATGCCGGTGGGGACAGCTCGATGGTTCGGTGAGGCCCGCCGGTAAGCAATGTCTCACTGGCCGGCGCGAGGGGGCTTGAGGATGGCGTGGAAGTCTGGGGCGCGTGGCCTTCCATCATCGGCTTCTCGGGCCCGGCCTGGCGGTGCTGGCCGCCATCGCCATTGCGGCCTGCGGCAGCACAGTGCTTCGCCCGCGCCGCGCCACGGCTCCGCGTCGGGCGCCGGCCACAGCACAGATGCCACCGGTAGCTCCACACGGGGGCGTCCCGGCCGGACCAGCGCGCCACCCGGGTTCATGTCAGTGTGCCGGTCGACCGGTATCCGGCCGCGCTCACTGCCCGCTGGCAGACGATCACGACGATCGGGGACCGGCCAGCCCTGTGGATCGCACGGCGCCAGGGGGTGACCCTCGTCCGCATGAACCAGGGCGTCGTTCACCTGGCCCTGCACGCCGGGACGGTCGATCCCGGCGGGACCGGTTGGCGCTACGGCGACGCGGTGGCTGGCCGTGAGATCCGCCATCTCATCCTCGGGTTCAACGGCGGGTTCAAGTTCTCGACCGGCAGCGGCGGGTTCGTCTCGTTCGGGCACGTCGGGTTGGCCCTGAGCGCCGGCGACGGCTCGATCGTCACCTACCGCAACGGCACGACCCAGATCGGAGCATGGGAGCACGGGGTTCCCGCGCACGGCCTGGCGATCGCCTCGGTGCGCCAGAACCTTCACCTTCTCATCGATCACGGGGTGCCCGCCGGCTCCGTGGCCAGCTGTGGCGCGGCGTGCTGGGGGGTGACGATCGGCAACCAGCCGGCGGTGGCGCGCAGCGGACTCGGCATCCGCGCCGACGGTCAGCTCGTCTGGGCCGCCGGTGAGGGCCTCACGGTCGGTCAGCTCGCCGACGCCATGATCGCGGCCGGAGTCCAGCGCGCGGTCCAACTTGACATCAACCCGGATTGGGTCGCGGGCTACCTCTACGTCCACCACCCGGCCGCCCCGCTGACGCCCGTGTCGGTGGTCCCGGGTCAGTACGGCATCTACGGGCGTCTGCTCGTGCCCTACAGCCGGGACTTCTTCACCGTTCTCTCGAACTGAGCTGAGGCTACGTCAATGGCGCGTTCACGGATGGTGATCGCACTTGTCGCCTGTGGGGCGGGGCTGGCGGCTGTCCTTGGCATCACGCTCGCCGGAGGCTCGGCCGGGAACGGGTCTCGGCTGGACCGCTTCAGGTTTCGTGGCGATGCGTATCGCTACGTGGTGTACGTACCATCGGGCCGCCGGTCGCGTCCGGGGATGCCGTTGGTGGTGGTGCTCCACGGCTGCACCATGACGGCCGATGAGGAGGCGGCTGCGACCGCGTATGACCAGATCGCGGCGGCGCGGGGGTTCGTCGTCCTGTATCCGGACGTGGATGCCGTGGACCGGGCGAACGGCGGCTGCTGGAAGGGGATTTGGGATCCAGGGGCGGAGGGTCGCGATCGGGGTGACGCCGGCGCGATCGCGGCGATGACGAAGACGGTGATCGCCGACTGGCGCATCGACCCGAGCCGTGTCTACGCGATCGGGATCTCGGCAGGAGGGTTTGAGACGAGCATGCTCGGTGCTGCGTATCCCGACATGTACGCGGCGATCGGTATCCATTCCGGCGCCGGATATCTCGCCGCTGAGCACGGTTGCCCAGCCCGCGGGTCGGCCGGCACCATCACCGCGTCGGCGCGGCGCTGCGCTGGTCGCCATGGGGTCACGCGCCGGCGTCATGCCGGTCATCGTCTTCCACGGCGACCGCGATGGCACCGTCCCGTACCGGTGCGGCCAGCAAGCGCTGGCCCAGTGGCTGACCACCGACGATCTTGTCCGCCAGTACCAACACCGCGGTCCGCTGCTCCCGACCCCGACCGAACGCGGCACTCGAGCGTCGCGAACGACCATGCGTACACGGTGCTGTCCTTGCCCACCCAGACCGGCTGTCCGGTCGCGCAGCTCTGGTCCATTCACGGCATGGGCCACTACTGGTCAGGAGGCTCGGCCGGTCCCGCCTCGGCCCGGACTCGACCCGCTCGGCCCCGACGCGAGTGCGGCCTCGCGGGCATTCTTCTCCACTGGCGGGGTCCGGCTGCGCGCCGTTTGCGCGCATCAACGAAGCGATCGTTTCGCACGCGGTGCGTGAGTGCCCTGAAATCCCTCGAACACGCAAGAAAGGCCCCGGACCAACGGGCCTTTCTGAATCGGGCACGGCTGGGCTCGAACCAGCGACCCCTCGCGTGTGAAGCGGTTGAGCCGATGAGTCAGATCCTCGCAACCAAAGGCTCTCCGGACGATTGCGGCCCCGCCGCTGAAGATCGGATAGGTGGAGATCCGCGTGGATCTACGCGGATAGCGGCACAAAGATCAGAGTTGTGCCACTTGCGCGGAGTCGCCGGCTCTGCGCATTTGCGGGCCCATCTTCAGGGTGACGCGAGCGCGCCGATCAGCGAAGAAGTCGGCCAGCGCGACGTGCCAGCCCGGTACCGCATCGCTGAGATCGAGGATTTCGTCGCCGCTGTGAACGCGGATGGATTCGCTGTCCCCGGTACGCGGTCGCCGTTCGCTGAGCGGGATTCAGGACGAGCACGAGCCGCGTGCCCGCCTCGAGCCAGCCGAGCGTTTTTGCCTCTACCTCGGCAAATGTGTCGCTCGGCGAGATGACTTCCGCGGCGAAGTCCGGCGCTCCTGGCCAGTACTTCTCGGTCCGGCCCACTGCCTCCGCGCGCTCAGTTGTAACGAACGCGGCGTCGGGCGCACGGACGGTGTCGGGGTCGCGAGCCAGCAGAAACCCGGTTTCGGCGGCGAACGTGACCCCGGCACCAGTCTCGCGCGCGTGAGCGAACAGCAGTCCGCGACGGTGGCCGCGACTCGACCGTGTTCTGCTCCCGGTGGAACCATCACTCGGAGCTCGCCCGCAACGAGCTCGTGCAGCAACCCGTCATCTGGCAGGTTCCACAGATCCTCCGCCGTGCGCGCGCCTGTCCGGACAGCCATACTCACAGGCTACCGCCCGTTCGAACCGCGCTCGATGGGTCACCTGACGGCGCTCAGACGGCCAAGCAAGTCGTTGACGGCATCAATCTCGAATGCCGCCGCATCGAAGTCAGAGCCGCTTTCCAGCTCCAGCCACTCCAGCATGCTCGCGTGCTCCGCGTCGGACGGATCGGCGAGCACCTCCCGCAGGCGCGCGTAGCCCCCAGACGCTGCCGCAGTCCTCAGGTGGGCAGGCCCCCTTGCCCGTGACGCAGGTCGGGTACAGCCGCTCAGGCTCTGCGCCGAGCACCTTCTCGAGCATGATCTCGTGCTCCCAGGCATCGCCAAAGTCATACGTGTAGCGGATCCGGTCGCCCGGCTTCGGAAGCACTCGCGAGAGCGTCATCGCGACGCTGGTCGAGGAATCCCAGCTCCGGATCGGGCACCCCGTAGTCGCAGGCGTCGGTCGAGAACACGTGCATGTGGTAGTCAGACCAACCCATCGCCACCTGGATCGCGCCGTGTAAGCGCATCGAGCTGGATCTCGCCTCCGACCAGCAGCCGTCGCCACACGGGTGGCTTCGACACTCCGAGCAGCTTGATCTTCACCTGGAGAATCGTCGCTCCTGGTCTGGATGTTGTGCTCATCTCAGCTCCTCTCGCCTGTCCACCCGCCCACGATCTGTGACGCCCAAAGCTAGGACGCGATCCGGACGGACCGGGGAGCACCAGGCACTGCGCTTCGGTGCGATGGATGGGCCCGAGAAGGTCTCGCTGGCGGCAAGCTCAGCCGGCCGCTCTGGGCGGATGATGATGGGCACGGCTGGGCTTGAACCAGCGACCTCTCGCGTGTGAAGCGAGCGCTTCCCACTGAGCTACGCGCCCTTGGAGGAGGCATTCTACGCAGCGCCCTCAGCAGGGGTGGGAGGCATCGGCGAAGCGGGGCAACCCCGATGCGAAATGATCGATCAGGCCGGTGACCGATCCTTCGCCCGGGGTTGCCGCCGCGGCGCCTCGCCCCGCCGACAGATGCAGACCAGGGTGTGGGCTGGGCAGTACCTCAGCTCACCAGCTGCGCCCACCCCCGTGGCAGTCGCCGTTGCCGGCGTCGCTGTAGGTGGCCGGGGTACCGGCCGGCGCGGCCGGGCTCTGCAGCGCCGACTCGTAGTCCCAGCTGTAGCCGTGGGGATGCAGGGCCAGCTTCATCACGCCGTAGTACTGATCCGCCCATGCCTGGAGGTTGGGCGTGGTCGGCAGCACGGTGTCCAGCGACTCGCCGCCGGTGCCCGACGATGAACTCGCGGATGCCGTGGCGCCGGTCGGCGTTCCCGCCGGGTCCATCGGCGCAAAGCGCGAGTAGACGTGATCGTGGCCGTTGAGGACGAGGTCGGCGTGATGGGCGTAGAGCAGCTTCCACCACGTGTCCGCCGCCGCGCCCTCCGCGCTGTCGGCCGTGAACACGGGCGCGGTGGAGCTGAACGTCGGCTGGTGCCAGTAGGCCAGCGTGCAGGCGGAGCGGTTCTCGTTGAGGTCCTGGGCCAGCCACTTGGTCTCGGACGCGAACCAGGAGCCGGTCGGGCTGCAGCCACCCGGTTCGTCGGCACACTCGACGTTGAGCGAGATGAGGTGCCAGCCACCGAGGTTGTAGGAGTACCAGCCATTGCCGGTCTGGCCGAACTGTCCCGCCTGGCCCTCGGCCTGCGGCGCCGGCTGCGAGACGATGTGACCGGTGGACGGGTTGGTCACCGTGTCGTCGACCTCCGAGCCGTTGCTCGTGTGCTGGATGCCGTTGTAGTAGTCGAAGTACCCCAGGCCGCGGACCCCCGTCTGCCCGTGGTTGTCATAGAACTCGTGGTTGCCGGGAGAGGGCCGCTGGAGGAACTTGAAGGCGCCCCAGGTACTTGTCAAAGGAGTTCTCGAAGTCCGAGTAGTAGCCGTTCTGGTACTGCTCGTCGCCGAGCACGGCCACCAGGTTGGGCTTCATCGCCTCCACCTGCATCGCCGTGGCGTTCTGGGCTTCGTCGCGCACGACGGACCCGAGCCCTGATCGCAGGTGTCGGTGGGCTTCTCGGACTCTGGGCGCGCCGGGCTGGCACGAGATGTCACCCACCGTGGCCAGCACCGGAGACGGCGGCGTGGCGGCGTACGGCCACGCGTTGTCGTTTGAGCTAACCACCACCCGTGCCGCCAGACCGGTTCCGGCCAGCGCGCAGAGCGCGACGACCGTTACCGCGAGTGTGACCCCGATCCGGCGGGAGGCCCTGGCGGCGCCGACCGCGCGGCGCACCCGATCCGGCATTCACGGCTCCTCTCGTTGTCTTGTGAAACGAGCGCACCGTATGGCCGGCCGCACGGGCCGATGTGTTCAGCTTGGGGCCGGCGGCGTGAGAAGACTCTTAGAGGCGCACGACGTCGCCGGTCTGCAGCCTGCGGGTGGCGCCGCGGAGATCGACGAACAGCTGTGCGGGCTCGACGAGCGCCGATGGTCGACCTGGGGGTGCGCGGTGACCAGGACGAGAGCGTCCGCGCCGGTCACCGCCTCGAAGCTCCGAGCTCTGCAGGCCGAGCTCCGGGAGGGCGGGGACGAACGGGTCGTGGTAGGAGAGCACCGCGCCGCGTTGGGCGAGCAGCTGCATGATGCGCAGCGCCGGGGACTCGCGGGTGTCGCCGACCCCGCCCTTGTAGCTGACGCCCAGGATCGCGATCCGCGAGCCCTTGACCGGCTTCTCGATGTCGTTCAGCGCCCGTTCGATGCGCTCGACGCAGTAGTAGGGCATCTGCTGGTTGACCTTGCCGGCCAGCTCGATGAACTCCGTGGACATGTGGAACTCCCGCGCGCGCCAGGTGAGGTAGAACGGATCCACCGGCAGGCAGTGGCCGCCCATCCCGGGCCCGGGATCGAAGCGCATGAACCCGTAGGGCTTGGTGGCGGCGGCGTCGATGACTTCCCAGATGTCGATCTCCATCCGGTCAGCGAGGATGGCCAGCTCGTTGACCAGCGCGATGTTGACCGAGCGGAAGATGTTCTCCAGGAGCTTGGCCATCTCGGCGGCCTCCGGGCGTCGAGACGCGCACGACCTCGTCGCACACCGTCTCGTACAGCGCGACCGCGCGGTCGGTGCACTGCGGGGTGATCCCGCCGACGATCTTCGGGGTGGTGCGCAAGGTGAAGTCGGTGCGGCCGGGGTCCACGCGCTCGGGCGAGAACGCCAGGTTGATGTCGCTGGCCCACCCGCAGCCCACTGGCTTCCAGCAGCGGCAGCACCTGCTCGCGGGTCGTCCCCGGGTAGGTGGTGGACTCCAGCACGACCAGCTGCCCGGGCTGCGACGACCTCGGCCAGCGCCCGCGCTGGCGCTCAGCAACGGGCCGAGGTCGGGCTCGCGGTTGGCGTCAGCGGCGTGGGCACGCAGATCAGCACCGCGTCGGCCGCGGCGAGCGCGGTGAAGTCCGTGGTCGCGTCGATCCGGTCCAGGCACCGCCGGCAGCCGGTCGGAGGTGATGTCCTCGACATAGGACTGGCCGGCGCGGATGGCAGCGACCTTCGCGTCGTCGATGTCCACGGCGACCAGATGCTCGCCGGCCTCGGCGAACCCCACCGCCAGCGGCAGCCCACATAGCCCAGCCCGATGATTCCGATCGACATCGAGCGCTGACGATACACCGCGTCCTGGAGGCCAGCGGCGGGCGCCGTGCCGCCGGCATCCGCCACACCGGCGCGGCGAACCAACTAGCATTGGACGGCGGACCGTGCTAGGCGGGGTGCTAGCGGTGCCCTGTACCCACAATCCGCTCTAGCGGGGCTGAATTCCCTCTCGAGGGGCTGGAGGCCCGAGGTCAGCGCCCCATTTGAGGCGGTGATGGTTTGGTCCCGTTGCGATGGAGAGCTGTGAACCAGGTCAGGTCCGGAAGGAAGCAGCCTTAAGCGGTCACCTCCAGGCGCGACGGGAGCGCCAGACCGGAGTCATCAGATAGCGGCCGCGCCTCGGACCCGGTTTCGACGGAGGGTGCACGGTCCATTTTTCGCCCGGCGGCGCGGCGCCGCCGGGCCGCGGAGGGCGGTCCGCCCGCGGCCTCCGCTGCCGGGAGCGACGACATCTAGACTCGACATAACTGTGTCCACCGGGCCGTCCCTCTACCGCCGCCACCGTCCCCGCACCTTCGCCGACATGGTCGGCCAGGAGCAGGTGGTGCGCACGCTCTCCAACGCCATCACCCGCGGGAAGGTCCACCACGCCTACCTGTTCGTGGGCTCGCGGGGGACCGGCAAGACGAGCACGGCCAAGATCCTCGCCGCCAGCCTCAACTGCGAGCACGGCCCCACCGTGACGCCGTGCGGAGTGTGCGAGTCATGCGTCTCGATCGCCAACGCCACGTCGATGGACGTGATCGAGATGGACGCCGCCTCCAACAACTCCGTCGATGACATCCGCGACCTGCGCGAGCGGGTCGCCTACTCGCCGCTCTCGGGCCGCCACAAGGTCTACATCCTCGACGAGGCCCACATGCTCTCGCCCCAGGCGTGGAACGCGTTCCTCAAGACGCTGGAGGAGCCGCCGCCGCGGACGATCTTCGTGCTGGCCACCACCGAGGCCCAGAAGGTGCTGCCCACCGTGGTGGACCGCTGCCACCGCTTCGACTTCGGCCGCCCCACGGTCGAGCAGGTCGCCACCGTCGTCGGCCGCGTCGCCGCCACCGAGCAGATCAGCATCGAGTCCGGAGCCGTCGCGCTCATCGCCCGCCATGCCACCGGCAGCTTCCGCGACGCGCTCGGCACGCTCGAGCAGCTCCTCACCTACGCCGGCGACGAGCAGATCATGCTCCGCCGACGTCCTGGCCGTGCTGGGCGTGGCCGACGCCGAGCAGCTGTTCGAGGCGCTGGACGCGGTCATCGCCCACGACCCCGCCGCCGCCCTGCGCAGCGCGGCCAAGCTCAGCTCCGCCGGCCGCGACCCGGGTCAGATCCTGCGCGACCTCGAGGTCCACGGCCGCGAGCTGCTGGCGGTCAAGATGCTCGAGGAGGTGCCCGAGGAGCTCCGCGTCACCCCCGAGCGCGACCAGCGGCTGCTCACCCAGGCCCAGGCGCTGGCCGGCACCGACATCGTGCGCCTGCTGGACCTCGTCTCCGCCGCTCTGGAGGCGACCGCCAACGGCGCCCAGCCGCGGATCCAGCTGGAGCTGGTGCTCGTCAAGGCCACCGCCCCGGAGGTCGACCCGTCGGCCGCGGCGCTGCTGGCGCGCATCGAGCGCCTCGAGGCCGCGCTGGCCGGTGAGCGCCCGGCTCCGGCACCGAACGCCCGGCACACCGGCGAGTCCAACGGTGGCGACCCGGAAGCCTCCAGCCCGGCGCCGCCCCCGGCCCCGGCGCCGCCCCCGGCCCCCGTGACCGCGGCAGCGGAGCCACCGCCCGCCCCGTCGGGGCGGGAGCCGGAGCCAGAGCCGGAGCGGCCCGCCCCCCCGCGCGAGCAGGTCGCCGCCCCCGAACCGGTGGCCGCCCCGCCCGAACCGGCCGCCGCCCCGCCCGAACCAGCCCAGGCCGCACCTGCCCCGCCCCAGCGCCCCACCGGCCCTCCCGAGCTCGCGACCGTCGCCGCCTGCTGGCCGGCCGTGATCGACCTCGTCCGCAAGGACAACCAGATGCTGGCGGCGCTCGCTGGCCGACGCCCGCCCGGTGGCCCTCCAGGAGCAGGACGTGACCGTGGCCTTCCCCTCGGGCAAGGCGTTTCTCAAGCGCAAGGCCGAGCAGGACGACTACCGCCGCGCCACCGCCGAGGCGCTGCGCGCGGTGATCGGCTCCCCGCTCGTGCTCCGTTACGAGCTGCGCGACGAGCCCGAGCCCGCCGACCCCGCGGCCGAGCCCGGTGGCCTCTCCCACGAGGAGCTCGTGAAACGATTGGTGGAGGAGTTCGACGCCCAGGAAGTGCTTGACGACGACGAGGAGACGGACTGATGCCCCAGCCCAACATGCAGCAGCTGCTCAAGCAGGCCCAGAAGATGCAGGAGGACATGCTCGCCGCCCAGGAGTCGCTCAAGGACGAGGTCGTCGACGCCTCGGCCGGCGGCGGGATGGTCAAGGTCCAGGTGACCGGCGACCTGGAGATCAAGTCGATCACGATCGACCCCCAGGCGGTCGACCCCGACGACGTCGAGCTGCTTCAGGACATGGTGCTGGCGGCGGTCAACGAGGGCATGCGCGCCGCTCAGGAGCTGGCCGCCGACAAGATGGGCAGCATCGCCGGCGGGCTGGGTGGCCCGGGCGGCCTCGGCGGTCTCGGCCTCCCCGGCCTCTAGTCTCCACGGCCGTACGTGTACGCACCCCCGGTCCAACGGCTCATCACCGAGCTGTCCAAGCTCCCTGGAGTCGGCGGCCGCACCGCGCAGCGGCTCGCCTTCCACATCCTGCGCTCTTCTGACGAGGAGGCCTTCGCGCTGGCCGACGCCATCCGCGAGGTCAAGGAGCGGATCGGCCTGTGCGAGGTGTGCTTCAACCTCGCCGACGGGCCCCGATGCCGCATCTGCGCCGACGAGCGCCGCGATCCCGAGCTCATCTGCGTCGTGGAGGAGCCCTCGGACGTCATCTCGATCGAGCGCACGCACGAGTTCGCCGGCCGCTACCACGTGCTCGGCGGCGCGCTGTCGCCGATCGACGGGGTGGACCCCGAGGATCTGAAGATCGCCGAGCTGTATGACCGGGTCGACTCGACCCGCCGTCCGCGAGGTCGTGATCGCCACCAACCCGACCACCACCGGTGAGGCGACCGCGCTGCACATCGCCGCCGGCCTGCGCGAGCGCCTCCCGGAGATCTCGGTGACACGTCTGGCCAGCGGGCTTCCGGTCGGGGCCGACCTGGAGTACGCCGACGAGCTCACCCTGGGCCGTGCCTTCTCCGGCCGCCGCGCCGTCTGACGCCGTCTGACGCCGTCGCCACGTACATTCCAGGCGTGTCCATGAGCACCCCCGAAACCGTGGTCATGAAGTTCGGCGGCACCTCGGTCGCCGACGCCGAGCGCATCAAGCGCGCCGCCCGGCGGATCGTCGGCCAGCGTGAGTCCGGCAAGCGCGTCGTGGCCGTCCTGTCCGCGCGCGGCAAGACGACCGACGACCTGATCGCGATGGCCGAGGAGGTCTCTCCCGACCCCGACCGCCGTGAGATGGACATGCTCCTGTCCACCGGCGAGCGCATCTCATGCGCCCTGTGCGCGATGGCCATCAACGACCTCGGTCACCGGGCCATCTCGCTCACCGGCTCGCAGGCCGGCATCGTCACCGACACCTCCCACACCAAGGCGCGCATCCTCGACGTGCGCGCCGACCGGATCACCGAGGCGCTCAGCGCCGATCAGATCGTGCTCGTCGCCGGGTTCCAGGGCGTCTCGACCAGCCGCGACGTGACGACGCTGGGCCGCGGCGGCTCGGACACGACCGCGGTCGCGCTCGCCGCCGCCATCAAGGCCGAGGTGTGCGAGATCTACACCGACGTCGCCGGCGTGTTCAGCGCCGACCCCCGGATCGTCCCCAACGCCCGCAAGCTGACGCAGGTCAGCTTCGAGGAGATGCTCGAGATGTCGGCGTCCGGCGCGGGCGTGCTCCAGCTGCGCTCGGTCGAGTACGCCCGGACCCACGGCGTCCGGATCCACTGCCGGTCAAGCTTCGATCCCGGCCCCGGTACCTTTGTCCTCGGAGAAGACGAGACCATGGAACACCCCCTCATCACCGCCGTCACCCATTCCACCGACGAGGCCCGGATCACGCTCGTCGGGGTGCCCGACCGGCCCGGCGCGGCGGCCTCGATCTTCATGGCGCTCGCCGAGGCCAACTGCAACGTGGACACGATCATCCAGAACGAGCCGCTCACCGACGGCCGCGACGCCGAGGTGTCGTTCACGATCGGCACCGATGACCTGCGGGCCGCCGAGGCGGCGCTGGCCCCGGTCCAGTCCGAGCTGGGCGTCACCCGCGTCGACACCGACCGCGAGATCGGCAAGGTCTCGATCGTCGGGTGCCGGCATGCGCTCGCATCCGGGCGTCGCCGCTAAGGTCTTTCAGACGCTCGCGACCGAGGGCATCAACATCGAGATGATCTCCACCTCACCGATCAAGATCTCGTGCATCATCCGCGCCGAATCCGTCCCGCAGGCGGTGCGCGCGCTGCACTCGGCCTTCGAGCTGGGCGAGGGCGGGATCGAGCTCGAGCAGGGGCCCCGATGACCCGCGTGGCCGTCGTGGGCGCCACCGGCGCCGTCGGGCGGGTGATGATGGACCTGCTGCGCGAGCGCGCGTTCCCGGCCGACGAGATCGTGCTGTTCGCCTCGGCGCGCAGTGCCGGCACCAGATCGACGGCCACACCGTCCGCTCCTGGACGACAACGCCGATCTGAGCGGCATCGACATCGCGCTCTTCTCCGCCGGGGCGAGCACGTCGCGCGCGTGGGCGTCGAAGTTCATCGACGCGGGCGCGGTCGTCATCGACAACTCGTCGGCGTTTCGCCGTGACCCGTCGGTGCCGCTCGTCGTCTCCGAGGTCAACCCGCACGCGCTCGCCAATCACCGCGGGCTCATCGCCAACCCCAACTGCTCGACGATGCAGCTGATGGTCGCGCTGGCCCCGATCCAGCGCGCGGTGGGGATCGAGCGGCTGGTGGTGTCGACCTACCAGTCGGTGTCGGGCACCGGCAAGAAGGCGATCGACGAGCTCGACGCCCAGGCCCAGGCCAGCCTGAACGGCCTGGAGATGCCCGCCCCCGAGCTCTATCCGGACCACATCGCGTTCAACGTGATCGGCGCCGCCGGCAACTTCGCCGAGGGCGACGACCACACCGACGAGGAACGCAAGATGATGTTCGAGACGCGCAAGATCCTCGAGGACGAGTCGATCGGGATCGCCGTGACCTGCGTGCGGGTCCCGGTGCGGGTGTCGCACTCGATCGCGGTCAACGTCCAGACGCGCGAGCCGATCACGGCCGACGGCGTCCGCGAGCTGCTCGCCGACGCGCCCGGCATCGCGCTGGAGCACGTGCCCAGCCCGCTGCATGGCCGAGGGCCGCGACGAGGTCTTCGTGGGACGGATCCGCGGCGACGACTCCCATCCCCGCGCGCTGTCGATGTGGGTCGTCTCCGACAACCTGCGCAAGGGCGCCGCCACCAACGCGGTCCAGATCGCGGAGCTGCTCGCCGCCGCCGACGGCGCCGACTCGGCCGTCGCCGCCTGACGTGGCCGGGGCCGATCGACCTCTACGAGGTGATGCGCTGCGCGCCGTCGACGCGCGACTTCACCGACGAGCCGGTCCCCCGCGAGGTGCTGGAGCGCGTGCTGGACAACGCGCGCTACGCCCCCAGCGGGGGCAACCGCCAGGGCTGGCGCGTCATCGTCATCACCGACCCTGACATCCGCCGCCGGCTGCGCGAGCTCTACCAGGAGCCGTGGGACGCCTACATGATCAAGACCGGCGGCCGGGCCGCGCTGGACGCCGGCGAGGCCAGCGGCCTGCCCGAGGGGCGGCTGCGCATGCTCCGCGGCGCCGACGAGTACGCGCGGCGCTTTGACGAGGTCCCGGTGCACCTGCTCGTCGTGCGTCGACGTCAACGCCCTCGCCATCACCGACGAGGCCCTTGACCGGCCGAGCATCGTCGGGGGCGCCTCGATCTACCCGTTCGTGCAGAACATCCTGCTCGGCCTGCGCCACGAGGGCCTGGGCGCCGCCTTCACCACGCTGCTCGTCCCGGCCGAGCCGCAGATCCGCGAGCTGCTGTGATCCCCGACGAGATCGCGCTCGCCGGGCACATCTCGGTCGGCTACCGCGCCGATCCGTGGCCCGAGCAGCTCAGCCGCAACCCGGTGTCGGAGTTCGCCTACGGCGACCGCTACGGCGAGCCCTGGTAGCCGCGCATCCGGCCGGCGCGTCAGCCGACGACGACGCCCACCAGCCCCAGCGCGGTCACCAGCGACGCACAGGATGAGATAGACGCGGCCGGGGCAGCACGCTCATCAGCCAGTCCAGCAGCACCCCGTAGCCGCTCGTGCTGCGCCGCTGCCCGGGCCGGTGGGTGACCCCCCAGACCAGCGCCGACGCTCCGATGACCAGGACGCCGGCGGCGAGCAGCCGGTGCAGGCCGGTGACCACCCCCGCGAGCATCACCGCCAGGACGACGTAGGTGATGACCGAGTCCCAGCCGCGCCACTCAAACCACGGCCGCCGCTCGCGCGGCGCCCGCGGCGCCCGGCGGGCGGCCGGCGGGCCGGGCGGCGCGGCGCGGCTCGCGGCGGCGCCGTCGGGCCGGGGACCTTCTTGGGGCCCGGCCGGCGGCGCCGGGTCGATGCCGGTCAGGGCGCGCCGCCGGGCGCGGCGACGCGCGGCCGGCGTGTCGCCCCGTCCCGATCGATCAGGCCGGTATGCCGCCATCCCAGACGTCCCCGCCATCGCCCGCAGGCGTCCCGAGCGCTCAGACCGTCGAGCGCAGCTCCCGGCGGGTGCTCACGCCCAGCTTGCGGTAGATGTGGCGGGCGTGGGTGCGCACCGTCTCCACGCCGACGTGCAGCGTGGCCGCGATCTCGGCGTTGGAGCACCCGCTCTGGAGCAGCTCCAGTACGTCGGCCTCACGCGCGGTCAGCGGGGTCGGCCCGGCCGGCTCGTAGCTCGACTCGCCGGCCGAGGGCAGCACGTGCATCCCGCGCGAGGCGAGGTAGATCGTGTGCAGGACGTCGCGCGCCTCGGTGGTCTTGGCCAGGCACGCGGTGGCGCCGAACCCGATCATCTGGCGGCACTCGGCCGTCGTGGGGTTGTTGGCCAGCACCATCAGCCGGACGTCGGGGAAGCTCGCGTGCAGGTCGCGCAGCTCGGCCGGGCTCGACAGCGACGCGAAGTTGAGGATCGCCACGTCGGGCTCGTGCACACCCAGGATGACGTCCATCTCCTCCGGTGGGACGTCGGTCGCCACCAGGCGCAGATGCGGATCGCCGTCGATCAGCGACTGAAGCCCTCGGCTGACGATGTCCTCGAACTGCGCGACCGCGATGGCGATCGGCTGGCGGGTGGCGATGCTCAATTGCGGCGGGGTGGGTCTGTGGACCTCGGCCTCAGTCTCCGCATATGAGGGGGGAGGCGGTCTCACCCCTCTTTCTACCCCGATCCCCCGAAGTTCACCCCTAAAGGGGACGAAATTTCGCGGATGGCGGAGCACACTCCCCAGCGCTGATCTTCTCAGTCGCCAGCGCGACTAAGAGGGACGGGCAAGGGAACAAGGACGGGAAGGCGCGAGGACACTGGTGGTTTCGCGCCTTTTCTCTCCACAGGGCCACGTAGCGCCCCGGGATCGACGAGGGAGGATCCCGGGGTGCAGCGTTTAACGGGCGGCGCCGGCGCGGCGCCGCCCCGTGCCGGACCGCTCAGGCGGTCGCGCCGGCGACCACCGAGGCCGACCAGTCGATCACCGACGTCGGCTTGACCACGTGCTTGCTCATGCCCAGCTCCTTGGGCTCCAGCCCCAGGGCGAGGCCGAGCAGCTGCGGCAGGTGCAGCACCGGGAGGCCGAGTTCGCGCCCCACCTGCTTGGCCGCCAGCGGCTGCTGCAGGTCGAGGTTGAGGTGGCACAGCGGGCACGGCACCACCAGGCAGTCGGCCTCGGCGTCGATCGCGTCCCCGAGGTGGCGGCCCGCCATCTTCAGCGAGGCCTCCATGTTCATGGTGATGATGGGGAAGCCGCAGCACTTGTAGACGCCGGCGTAGTCGATCACCGTGCCGCCGAGCGCCTCGATGACCATGTGCATGTAGCGGTCGCGCGGGTGCTCCTCGTCGATGCCCAGCCGGTGGACGGGCCGCACGATGTAGCAGCCGTAGAACGGGCCCACCTTGAGGTCGGTGAGCGGGCGCGTCACCTTGGACGCGCAGCGTGTCCAGGCCGATCTCCTCGACCAGCAGCCACAGGAGGTTCTTGTTGGTCAGAGGGCGGGCGGGATCCTTCTCATAGCTCAGGCCCTCGTCGGCGAGGTTCTGGTTGATGTGATCGCGATACTCGGTGTTGGCGTCCAGGCGCTCCTGGCACTCGGACTGCGCGCCCTGGCAGGTGGAGCAGATGTTCATCATCAGCTCGCCGTCGGTCTGCTGGGCCAGCGCGAAGGTGCGGGCGTTGAGCGTGTCGGCCAGCTCCTGGTTGTGCTCGGCGATGACGCCGGCGCCGCAGCAGGCGGCGCGGTCGAGCTCGACCAGCTCCAGGTCGAGCAGCGGCGCGACCTTGGCCATCGAGCCGTGCAGCTCCGGCGTGAACCCGCGGCTCACGCAGCCCGGCCAGTAGGCAACCTTCATGACGTCTCGCTTTCGCTCGAGGCGGACTCGGGTCCCTCTCCTGATGCTGTCTGTGCCGCGGCGGCCCGACGCCACGGGCTCGGGATCGTCCTCGTAGCCACTCACGTACAGGTTGAGCTCGTAGCGTTGCTGGCGGCCCTCGACCGTCTTGAACACCCGCTTGACGGCGTCCAGGTCGGGCTTGGCGATCTTGTGTCCGAGGAGCGCGGTCTTGATGCTGACCTTGCCGCGCAGGACCGCCGGGACGATCGCCCCCAGCGACTTGAGCAGCACCTGCGCCCGCGGCGGGGTGAAACTTGCCGAACCACGAGTTGCCGCCGAAGCTGCGCGGCAGCAGTTCCGCCTCGTGCAGGAGGCCGTAGTCGCGCACCAGGGTCACGAAGGACTCCTCGTGGCGATGGCCGTTGTTGCGGTCGTTGATCTCGAAGTCCGCTCCCGCCCGGCGGCGCAGCCGCATGATCTGGCTCATCGGCGCCACGTCCTTGGGGCAGGCGTCGATGCAGTTGAAGCAGTGGGTGCAGTCATAGATCCCGTGCTCGATCCTCGGCGAGATCCTTGAGCCGCTCGGCGTGCTCGGCGTCACGCGGGTCGCCGACGAACCGGTAGGCCTTGGCCAGCGCCGCCGGCCCGATGAACAGCGGGTCGATCTCCATCGAGAGGCAGTCCGACACGCATGCTCCGCACTGGATGCAGGCCATCGTCTGCGTGATGTCGACCATGTTCTCGTGGGGCACGATGTACTCGCGCTCGGGGACCGGCTCCTTGTTGATGAGGTAGGGCGTGACCCGCTGGATCTTCTTCCAGTGCACCGCGTCCATGTCGACGATCAGGTCGCGGATGACGGGCATGTTGCCCATCGGCTCGACCTCGATGACGCCCGCCGGGGTGGTGCCCGTCGCGCCCTCGCCCTCCTCGGCATCCTGGCTGACCACGTCGCCGGGCGCGGCGCGTTCCACCCGGCACCGTGCATCCGCGCCGCGGCCACCTCCAGGTGGGTGTTGCAGGCCAGTCCCGGCTTGCCGTTCATCCGCACGCCGCAGGAGCCGCAGATGGCCTGCTGGCAGGAGCAGCGGATGCCGACCGAGCCGTCGACCTCGTCCCTGACCTTCAGGATGGCGTCCAGCACGGAGTTGCGGGCGCCGAGCTCCACGCGGTGCTCGTCCCAGTAGGCGGCCTCCCCGGACTTGGGATCGAACCGGCGGATCTTGAGCAGATACTCAGGCACGGGCTAGTACGTCCTTTCCTGGGGCTCCCACTTGGTGATCGTCACCGGGGAATAGCTGACCGTGGGCACGTCGTCGCCGTTGACGGTGACGTCGATGTGCTTGAGCCATTGGTCGTCGTTGCGCTCGGGGAAGTCGGTGCGGAACTGGGCTCCGCGCGACTCCTTGCGCTCCAGCGCGCCCACCACGATCGCCTCGGCGACGTCCAGCATGTACCCGAGCTCGATCGCCCCGATCACGTCCTGGTTGAACACCGTGCCGCGATCGTCGATCGACGCCTTGGGCGCCTCCTCCTTGAGCCGGCGGACGATCTCGTGCGCCTGGTTGAGCCCATCGGCGTCGCGGAAGACGGCCACGTACTTGTTCATCGTGTCGCCGAGCTCGTCCTTGATCGACGCCACGCGGCGGCCGCCTTCGGGCCGGTTGATGATGTCCTTGATGTAGCGCTCGGTGTCCGAGACGCGCGTGGTCGGGCGTGCTCGGCATCGGCATCTGCAGCGCCTGCCTGGCCGCGTGCTCGCCCGAGCGGCGCCCGAAGATGAGCGTGTCCAGCAGCGAGTTGGCGCCCAGGCGGTTGCCGCCGTGGACCGACACGCAGGCCACCTCACCGGCGGCGTAGAGCCCCGCGATCGTGGTCTGGCCGTCGACGTCGGTCTTGACCCCGCCCATGATGTAGTGCTGGCCGGGGTGGATGTGGATCGGCTCGCTGGTGATGTCGACGCCGGCGAAGTCGCGCCCGATGTTGACGATCTCCCGCAGCGCCTCCAGGACGCGGCGCTTGGGGACCTTGGTGATGTCCAGCGCGACGGTGCCGTCGGGGAAGCCGTTGCCCTCGTTGATCTCGGTCTGCTCGGCGCGGGAGACGACGTCGCGGGAGGCCAGCTCCATCTTGTTGGGCGCGTACTTCTCCATGAAGCGCTCGCCCTTGGCGTTGAGCAGCCAGGCGCCCTCGCCGCGCGCGCCCTCGGTGATGAGCAGCCCGTTGCCCGCCAGCGTCGTCGGGTGGTACTGGATCATCTCCATGTCCATCAGCCGGGCGCCGATCCGGTAGGCCTGGGCGATGCCGTCGCCGGTGACGATCAGGCCGTTGGTGGTGGGGCGGTAGGCCTGACCGGCGCCGCCGGAGGCGAGGATGACGGCCTTGGCGTTGAACACCTCCAGGCGCCCGTCGCGCAGGTTGCGGCAGATCGCGCCGATGCAGCGGCCGGCGTCGTCCTGGAGCAGGTCGGTGGTGAACCACTCCTCGTACCGGTCCACGGTGTCTGAGTGCTTCATCAGCTGCTCGTAGAGGACGTGGAGGATGGCGTGGCCGGTGATGTCGGCGACGTAATAGGTGCGGGCCGCCGAGGCGCCGCCGAAGGCGCGGGTGCCGAGGTTGCCGCGCTCGTTGCGATGGAAGGTCACGCCGGCGTGCTCGAGCCAGAGGATCTCGTCCGGCGCCTCGCGGCACATGATCTCGATCGCGTCCTGGTCGCCCAGATAGTCCGAGCCCTTGATGGTGTCGAACGCGTGCGACTCCCACGTGTCCTCGGGATTGAGGGCGGCGTTGATGCCGCCCGCCGCGGCGACCGAGTGGGAGCGCACCGGATGGACCTTGGAGATGATCGCCACGGTGGCGCCCGTCTGGGCGGCCGCCAGCGCGGCGCGCTGACCGGCCAGCCCGGCGCCGATGATCAGTACGTCATGGGAGGGCATTCAGACCAATATAAATGAGGGTGCGGGCGTCACGCCGCGCCCCTGATCGCCGGGCCGCTCAGGCCATCGAGCGCCCGAACGCCGCCGCGAGCGCCCGGCGGACCTGGTCGACTGTGACCACGCCGCGCAGGACGCCCTCGGCGTCCACCGCCATCAGCGCGCCCAGCTTGCCCAGCGTCTCGGAGGCCGAGCAGCTCGGTGATCGGCCGGTCCTCCTGCACGCGCCAGCTCGGGGCGCCGTCGGATTCGAGCACGGCGTCGGTCGTCAGCCACGCCTCGCCGCCGTCGATGGAGGCCTGGGCCCGCTCGCTGGCGGGCGATCCCCAGCAGATGGCCGGTGTCGTCGACCACCGGCAGCCACGGCTGCCGGTAGCGCAGGAAGAACTCGTCCACGGCCTGCGTCACCGGCGTGGCCGCGGGGATCGCCACGGGATGGGTGTCCATGATGTCCGCGACCCGGACCCCCTCGATCCGCTCCACCAGCGCCGACTGCACGAGCGCACCCCGGCACGACTGCCACATCAGGTAGGCCAGCGCCATCAGCCACAGCGCCGCCGAAGCTCGCCGCCGACGCGCTGTCCACCACAGCCCGAAGGCCGGCCATGACCAGGGCCAGCCCCTGGCCCATGCGGCCGGCCACCACCGTGCCGCGGCGCTTGTCCCCGGTCACCCGCCAGACGATCGAACGGGCGACCCGGCCGCCGTCGAGGGGGAAGGCGGGGAGCATGTTGAACGCCAGCAGGAGGACGTTCATCAACAGCAGCCAGCTCAGTGACAGCAGCACGGGCGTGATGCGGATGGCTGGAGTCCAGCACGATCGCGTGACCCAGCCGGCTGGCCCCCACGATCGGCAGGTCGATGGCGAGGCACAATAGGATGACGCCGAATGTCGCGAGTGGGCCTGCGATCGCGACCTTGAAGTCCTCTCCGGGCGATGCCGCGTCTCGGCTCATCTGCGTAAGTCCACCGAACAGGTACAGATCGATCTTCTCCACCTCGATTCCCTGCCGCCGCGCCACCAGGGCGTGCCCCAGCTCATGGGCGATGAGTGAGCCGAACAGCAACAGCACGCTCACCACGGTCGTCACGTATGCGACGCCGTCGGAGCTGTGCAGCGTGTCGCGGAACGGCCCCGACAGGATGAAGATCATCAGGAACAGGACGACGAACCAGCTGCCGTCGACGCCGATCCGGATCCCGAAGGCGTCGAACAGCTTGATCGAGGTTGACCGCCTCAACATGGTGGAATGGTCTCATAGGCGCATCTGCGCCCACGAAATTCAGGAGACATGAGATGAGTGAGCGCCTTGACGGTCTCAAGCAGCGCCTCGGGCAGCTGTCCGACCTGGGCCACGCGATGTCGCTGGCCCATTGGGACCAGCAGACGATGATGCCTCCGCGGGGCGGCGAGGCGCGCGCCGAGTCGCTGGCCACGCTCACGCGCATCAGCCACGAGATGTTTGTCGATGACGAGACCGGGCGGCTGCTGGAGGGCGCCGCCGCCGAGCTCAACGGCGCCGATCCCGACGGCGACGATCGCGCGGCTGCTCACGCTCGTCCGCCGGCAGTGGGACAAGGCCCGGCGCGTGCCGACCGGAGCTGGCCGCCGAGCTGGCGCGGGCGGCCTCCGTCGGGCAGGAGGCCTGGATCGTCGCGCGCGAGCAGTCGGACTTTCGAGAGCTTCGCGCCCTACCTGGAGCACAACTTCGAGCTCGCGCGCCGCTACGTCGAATGCCACGCCGGCAGCGACGAGTTCGAGTGTCCGCTATGACGCCCTGCTCGACGACTACGAGCCCCAGCTGCCCACCACGCGAGGTGTCGGCTCTGTTCGCCGAGCTCAAGGCCGAGCTGGTGCCGGTGATCGCCCGGATCGCCGCCGCCGCGCCCGTCGACGAGGCTCCGCTGCACGCCGAGTTCCCCGTCGATCGCCAGCGCGACCTGGTGCGCGAGGTGGTCGGGCTGATGGGCTTTGACGACGACGGAGTGGCGGATCGACGACACGGTGCACCCGTTCGCCACTCGCATCGGCGGCGGCGACGTCCGCATCACCACGCGGTGGGACGAGCACTTCTTCCCCACGGGCCTGTACGGGGCGATGCATGAGTGCGGGCATGGCCTGTACGAGGCCGGCCTGCCGCGCCGGCTGCGCCGCTCGCCGATCGGCGCCACCGAGTCGCTGGGCATGCACGAGTCCCAGAGTCGCCTGTGGGAGAACATGGTGGGGCGCGGCCGCTCGTTCTGCACGGTGCTCGCCCCGCGGATCGCCGCGCTGGCCGGTGGGGAGCTGTCAGACCTCGATGCTGACCGGCTCTACCGCGCGGTCAACCGGGTCAAGCCCAGCTACATCCGGGTCGAGGCCGACGAGGCCACCTACGCGCTGCACATCATCCTGCGCTTCGAGCTCGAGCAGGGTCTGATCGACGGGACGCTCGCCGTCCGCGACCTGCCCGAGGCATGGAACGCGCGCTTTGAGGAGTACTTCGGGATCACGGTCGACAATGACGCCGACGGCGTGCTGCAGGACGTGCACTGGTCGGCGGGCCTGATCGGGTACTTCCCCACCTACGCGCTGGGCAACCTCATCGCCGGGCCAGCTGTGGGAGCGCGCGCACGCCGACATCGGGGACCTGGAGGACCAGCTCGCCGCCGGCGAGCTCGGCCCGCTGCGCGAGTGGCTGGGACAGCGCGTCCACCGTCATGGGGCTAAGTTCACGACCGCCGAGCTGCTGGCCCGCGAGGCCGGTGGCCCGATGTCGGTCACCCCGTTCACCAGCTACCTCAAGGCTAAGCTCGGCGACGTGTACGGGTTGGACCTCAATGCGCTGATTCACGACCATCAGCCGGCTGACAACGACACTCAGAAAGGTAAGACGTTCTTCACTTATGAGTAAGAGCTCAGTCAGAGTTGCAGTGACGGGCGCCGCCGGCCAGATCGGCTACGCGCTCCTGTTCCGGATCGCCAGTGGACACCTGCTGGGGCCCGACACCCCGGTTCACCTCTCGCTCCTGGAGATCCCTCAGGCGGTCAAGGCTGCGGAGGGCACGGCGATGGAGCTCGACGACTGCGCCTTCCCCATGCTCACCGGGGTCGACATCTACGACGACCCGGTCAAGGCGTTCGACGGGGTGAACATCGCGCTGCTCGTCGGCGCGCGGCCCCGCACCAAGGGCATGGAGCGCGGTGACCTGCTCGAGGCCAATGGCGGGATCTTCAAGCCGCAGGGCAAGGCGCTCAACGACCACGCCGCCTCGGATCTCAAGGTGCTGGTGGTGGGCAACCCGGCCAACACCAACTGCCTCATCGCGCAGACAAACGCGCCCGACGTACCCAAGGAGCGGTTCACGGCGATGATGCGCCTGGACCACAACCGCGCCATCGCCCAGGTCGCGGCCAAGACCGGCGCGGCGATCAGTGACGTGACCAACATGACGATCTGGGGCAACCACTCGGCCACCCAGTACCCGGACGTCTTCCACGCCAAGGTCAAGGGCGGCAACGCCGCCGACGCCGTCGGCGATCGCGACTGGATCGAGAGCGAGTTCATCCCCACGGTCCAGAAGCGCGGCGCCGCGATCATCGAGGCGCGCGGCGCCTCGAGCGCCGCCTCGGCCGCCAACGCGGCGCTCGACCACGTCCACGACTGGGTGAACGGGCACGCCGGACGGTGACTGGGTCTCGATGGCGATCCCGTCCGACGGGTCCTACGGTGTCGCCGAGGGGATCTTCTCCGGCCACCCGTGCACCTGCTCCGGGGGCGAGTACACGATCGTCGAGGGGCTCGAGCTCGATGACTTCTCACGCGCGCGCATCGACGCGACGGTGAAGGAGCTCAATGACGAGCGTGACGCCGTCACGCAGCTGGGGCTGATCTAGAGAGGCTTCCGGTCCTCGACGCCGCCGCGATCGTTCACCCGCGATCGCGGCGGCATTCGTGCCGTGTCCCGGTCCGGGCTGCGGCGTTCGCCTCAGGCCAACCTGAGGCGGGCTCTACTTCGCAGCGGCGGGGTGCCAGCCTTGGCCCTCCCGAGAGACCTGACCGTCCTCCACCAGCTTCGGCATGACGCGGTACAGGTAGTTCGGCTCGATCTTGAGCGCCTCGGCGATCTGCGGGATCGTGATTCCGGGCTTCTCCTGAACGAGCGCCAGCGCCTGGTTGGCGCGGGTGTTGCCACCCCGGCGTCCCCGGGGACGACCGGCGCGGCGCGCGGCGCGACGACGGGTGGTGCGCGCTGGCGCCGTTGGCGCTCGACGGACGACCCGGGCCGCGACGCCCACCGACGAGTGCCGTCCGAGCGGCCTCAAGCTTTGACACCTCAACCTTGAGCTCGCTCAGCCGTCTGTCGATGTCCTTCACGGTACTGTCAACGAAATCTGCCAACTTGGGCCACCTCCATGGCGAGGGTTAGACGTATTCGTTTATGCACGATACAACCCATGACCGTCAGTCGTGCAGATCGGGGTTCAATCTCGCTCGACGAGTGCCTTCAGTCGCGCCAGTGACTTCCTGGCCTCACGCTCGGAGGTGGCGCCGACGATCATGCGACTGGCGACGTTGCCGAGACGTCCACCGGGCACGTGGAACTCGTTGGTGTACTGAAATGTTGTCCCGTCCGTCGTCATCGCTGGCCAGCTCGTAGCGGATGACGGCCGTGGAGTGGGCGGGCCCGCCGCCCTCCCACTCCGCGCGGTGGGGACTGTCAACCGCCATCAGCGTCCAATGGACCTTGAAGGTGAGCCCGCGGACGTGCATCGACTGATCCATCGTCGAGCCTGCGCGCAGCGGCGGGTCCGAGACGTTGGACACCGACTTGTGGATCGTCACCCAGTCACCGAGCCGTCGGGGATCCATCACGGTCTCCCACACGCGCTCGATCGGTGCCTCGATGTCGATCTTGGCTGAAACGGTGCTCATGCGCTCGGGCCTTCGGCACACTAACGCCCCGCGCCCGGCGTGGCACGTCGGGCCGCGAGCCGGTGCTCACCGTGCGGCGAGCGGCTCCTCACGCTCCCACTCGGCCAGGGCGTGCTCGATCGCGGCGTCAAGTGTGTGCCGCCTCACCTCCAGGAGCTCCGCGGCCTGATCGTCGGCGGGCACAGGTCGGTGTCCAGGCTCTCCATCAGCGGGCCCACGAGCTGCCACTGCTCCCCGGCGATGACCGCGGCCACCCGGCTGGCGATCGGCGTCGCCGACAGTCGCCTGAACCGCACCCCGGGGCGGTCGACGAGCATCAGGTCGGCGATGCGCTCGATCAGCTCGCCGTAGGACACCACGTCGGGACCGCCCACGTCCAGGCGCCTGCCGCTCACCCGGTCAGAGGTGGCGGCGCGGGTCAGCATCGCGATGATGTCGCGCTCGTCGATCGGGGCGGTGCGGTTGGACTGCCACGCCGGGTAGGCGAGGACCGGCAGCCGCTCCACCAGCCGGACCAGGAAGCGAAACGACCGCGAGCGGGCGCCGATGACGATCGACGCCCGCAGGGCGACTGAGTCCGGCACGGCGTCGAGCAGGATGTCCTCCACCGCCAGGCGGCTGGCCAGGTGCGCCGACCGCGGGCCGCCGGGAGGCACGATCCCGCCCAGGTACACGATGCGCGCTCACTCCGGCGGCGCGCGCCGCGGCGGCGAAGCGCTCGGCCGCCTCCCGCTCGCGCGAGGCAAACGGCCCGCCGTTGGCCGGCTCCATCCCGTGGATGAGGAAGTAGGCGACGTCGACGCCGTCGAGCGCCTCGCGGCAGCCCCTCACCCGATGACGGCGTCGCCGGCGACCACCGGTACGTCGAGCGCCACCCGCTCCGGCGAGCGGGCAAAGCCGCGGACCGCGTGGCCGTCGCGCACCAGCCGGGCGGCGAGGACCGACCCGACATAGCCGGTGATCCCGGTCACCAGGATGGTCATCTAGCCGGTCCCGCCCAGGGCGCCGGCGCGACGAAGCTCGCGTTCAGGTCGGCGGCCCGCGGACAGCCGACCAGCGCCAGCGCGTTGACGAACTCCCCCAGCAGCGTCTCGAGCACGTGCTGGGCGCCGTCGGCGCCGCCCACCGCCAGCCCCCACGTCACCGGCCGGCCGACGAGCACGGCGCGGGCGCCGAGGGCCAGCGCCTTGACGACGTCGGTGCCCGCGCCGGATGCCGCCGTCGACGAGCACGTCGATGCGTCCGGCGACGGCGTCGACGATCGGGCCCAGCGCGTCGGCGCCCGACAGGACGGTGTCGAGCTGGCGGCCGCCGTGGTTGGAGACGACCACGCCCGCGGCCCCGTGGGCGATGGCCAGCTCGGCATCCTCGGCGGTGAGGATCCCCTTGACCAGGATCGGCAGCTCGCTGTCGGCGGCGAAGCGCTCGATGTCTGACCAGCTGCAGGTCGGGGTCGATCTGCCCGTAGAGCGCCGCCGTCGGGACCTCGGGCGTCTGCGCCGGGTCGTGGCGCGGGATGTCGGCCACGGGGTCGCGCAGGCTCACCCGCCACTCGCGCTCGCGAAGGCCGAGCACCGGCCGGTCCACGGTCACCACCAGGGCCTCGTACCCGCGCCGCGCCGCGTCGTCGATCAGCTCGCGGGTGGCGCCGCGGTCGGTGAGGGCGTAGAGCTGGAACCAGCGCGCCACCTCGGGGACGCCCTCGGCGACGCTCGCCGCCCCGGCGCTGGCGAACGTCGACACGCACATGACGGTGTCGGTGGCCGCGGCCGCCCGGGCGATGGCCACCTCGCCGTCGGGGTGCGCGAGCCGCTGAAAGGCCGTCGGGGCCACGATCACCGGATGGGCCGGCGCACCCCCAGGAGCGTCACGCTGGGGTCGCAGCTGGCTCGCGCCGACGAGCATCCGCGGCCGCAGCGCCCAGCGCCGCCATGCGGCCACGTTGTCGGCCAGCGTGACCTCGTCGCCGGCCCCGCCCTCGATGTAGCCGAGGGCCTCGGGGCTCATCTTCGCCAGCGCCGCGCGCTCGTACTCGGCGAGCGAGCGCGGCGGGCTCGCACGACGTGTCCGGGGTGGTGTTCGTCAGGGGCGGCGTCCATGGCTACCCCCAAAGCTACGGAAATTGCGGGCCGCGCCCGCGCGCGTCAACCAAAGTCCCCGCATTTTGGCGGTTTTTCCCGCAATGTGAAAACACCCGCGATTTCCGGAAATGGACTTTGCAGACGGGGGTGGAATCCGCTTTGATGCCCGCCTTGCCTGCGGTGTGAATTGAGAGAATGGGGTCGAGGACAGGTATGGCAAATGGTCGGGCGCCCGTCGCGAAGGCGAGCTGCGAGAACTGCTTCTTTCGTCAGAACCTTCTGTGCGCGGTGGCCGACGCAGGCCCTGCGCACGTTCCGTCCGGCGCATCCGGACGGCCTGCGTCCCCCCAGCCAGCTGCGCTTCGTCTTCCGCCAGGAGCGGCGCCTCCAGGTCGCCTGGGCGTTCCCCTCGCCCAACGAGCAGGTCGCGCTGCCACGCGGGCCTGACCACCGTTCGGGGCCCTCGTCCGGCGGTAACCTCGGGGATCGAACTTATGGTTCGCGCCATGTTCTGGCCGCTGATCGGCGGATTCATCGCCTTCATCCTGCTCGCCGTCTTCATGGGATGGGTGATGGACACCTCGCGCCACGGCGACCGCGACCGTCACTAGCGCGTCCCGCGTCAGCCGCCCGGCCCTCCACTCGCCTCGCCAGCCACTCCGCGCCCGCCGTGTCGGTCGCGCCGTGGGCGAGGATCGAGCAGAACACGGTCAGCGCGGCGAGGTTGAAGATCGTTGAGCCGGCGCCGATCGCGCTGGCCCAGCACGAGTAGCGAGAAGGTCATGGTGGCCACCCCCTTGGGACCGAACCACGACATGAAGGCGCGCGTCGCCGTGTCGGTGCGGGTGCCGGCCAGCGCGGCGAACACCGCCACCGGCCGCGCGACGAGCAGGGTGACGACGACTACGCCGACGGCCGCCCAGCCGGAGCCGAAGAGGCCGTGCAGCGTGAGCAGGGTCCCGAACACGACGAAGATCCCCAGCTTGACCAGCTCGACGATGTCGGCGGCCTGGCGCTTCGAAGTAGCGGCGGACGTCGGGGCGGCGGATGCCGAGGACGATCGCTCCGACGTAGACCGCGATCAGCCCGTTGCCGTGCGGCGTCAGCACCGCCAGCCCGTAGGTGGCAAACGCGGTGCCCAGCGCGAACAGCGAGCGCTGGTGCGCCGGGACGCCGTCCTGCAGCCGCACGTCGCGGGGAGCCAGCCAGGCGGCGGCGAAGCCCACGGCCACGCCCACCGCGAAGCCGAGCACGATGTTCTCGATCACGAACCGCCACCACACGAAGTGGCCGCCACCGATGGCCAGGGCCGCGCTGAGCGCCAGCACCGCCGGCAGCGCCAGGCCGTCGTTGAGCCCCGACTCCAGGTTGAGCGAGTGACGGACCACCGCCGGCACGCGCGGGTTGGTGACGACGCTCGAGGACAGCACCGGATCGGTGGGCGACAGCAACGCTCCCACCAGGAACGACTCCGTCCACGACAGACCGGTCAGCAGCCGCGTGCCCAGCGCGATGATCACCGCGGTCAGCGGCATCGCCAGCACGAGCTTGCGAAAGGGCAGGCTGCCAGTGTGACTGCAGCAGCTCACCGTCGACCTCGAGCCCGTCGCGGAACAGGATGACGATGAGCGCGACCGTGGCCAGCTCGGACACGAACGGCGAGCGCGGGTCGAGGTGCACCGCCCCGGTGACGCCGTCGCCGAGGATGAATCCGGCGACCACGAACACCGCGGTGAGCGATACGAACGTCCGGCGGGCCAGACCCGGACAGGAGCGCGCCCAGCACCAGCAGGCCTCCGAGGGCCAGCGCGGCCACCTCGAAGCGGTGCGACACGGCGCCGATGAGCCATGGGATTGTCGCGTAGACCACGGCCACGAGGGTTAGAGTGTCAGACCGAGACACAGGAGGAGTGGAGTGCGGGTCACGGTGCTTGGGAAGTCGCCGTCCTGGCAGGACGCCGCGGGGGCATGCAGCGGCTACCTGGCGCAGGAGCAGGGGGCCAGCGTCCTGCTGGACTGCGGCAACGGTGTCTTCTCCAAGCTGCGCCGGATCTGCGACTACGTCGACGTCGACGCCGTGGTCATCACCCACATGCACGCCGACCACTTCCTCGATCTGGTGCCCTTCAGTTACGCGCTGCGCTACGCCCCGCGCCAGCAGCCTGTGCCGGTCGCCGGTTGGCCGGGCACCGCGGATCCGGCGCGGCCGCCCCTGTACCTGCCGGCCGGCGGCGGAGAGGTGCTGCGCCGGGTCGTGAGCTGCTGGGGCAACGAGGACCTCGTCGACACCGCGTTCGACGTGCACGAGTACGCGGTCGACGACGTGCTGTCGCTCGGTGCGCTGACGCTGCGCTTCTGCGAGGTGCCCCACTACGTCGCCACCTTCGCCGTCGAGCTGGCCTGCAACGGCTCACGGTTCACCTACGGCGCCGACTGCCGCCCCAACGACGAGCTGGTGCGTTTCGCCGACGGCACCGACCTGCTCCTGATCGAGGCGACGCTCCCGCGCCCCGAGCGCGATGGCACGCGCGGGCATCTCACCGCGCACGAGGCCGGCGAGCACGGGAAGGGGGCGGGCGCCCACCGGCTCGTGCTCACCCACTACTCCGACGAGCTCGACCCCGAGCTCACGCGGTCAGAGGGCGCGGACGGCTTCGGAGGGCCTGTGGACCTGGCCGCCGAGGGCGCCGTCTACACCGTGTGAGCGCGGCTACCCTTAGGCCATGTCGGAGCGTGATCTGTTTGCCAACTTCGAACGGATGCGACGCGAGATGGACGAGCTGTTCGGTGACGTGTTCGAGCGCTCCGGGCTGTCGCGCCGGCATACCGGCCAGTGGCCGGCGGTCGACGTCGCCTACGCCTCGGATCCGCCGCGGGCGATCGTGACCGCGGAGCTCGCCGGCATGGACCCCGCGGACATCGCCCTGCAGATCGAGGGCCGCAAGCTGTTTCTGGCCGGCCGCCGCGGCCCGGCCCAGCCGGCCCCCGACGGCTATCAGCAGATCGAGATCGAGCGGGGATCCTTCCGCCGCCTCATCGAGCTCGGCGCCGACGTCGACGCCAACCGCATCAGCGCCCGCTATGAGGACGGCATGCTGCGCGTCGAGCTCCCGCTGATCGGACGGCCGGAGCCGCGCCGCGAGGTTCCGATCCAGAGCGGCGACGGGCCATGACCGTCCTGGATGTCGGAAGCGCGCCGGGCGAGGCCGACCACGACCAGGAGAACGGGTTTCGCAAGCTGCCCGCGCAGCTCAGCGTTCTGCCGCTGCGCGACTCGGTGACCTTCCCCGACCTGGTCATCCCGCTCAACATCGGCCAGCCGCGCAGCCTCGAGCTCGTCAATGAGGTCCTGCGCGGCGATCGGTCGATCGTGCTGGTGGCCGGTCGCGACCCCGAGGTCGAGACGCCCGGGCCTGACGAGCTCTACTCGGTCGGGGTGCTGGGATCGATCGCGCGCATGGTGCGCCTGCCCGACGGGACGCTGCGTGTCCTGGTCCAGGGCGGCCCCCGCGTGCGGGTGTCGGAGTGGGTGCAGACCGAGCCCTATCTGGTGGCGGAGGTCGACCACGCCCGCGACCGGGTGCGCGAGAGCGCCCAGCTGGAGGCGCTGGCCCGCAACGTGCAGCGCACGTTCTCCAGCATCGTCGGCCAGGTGCCCTACCTGCCCGAGGAGCTCCAGGTCATGGTCGCCAACGTCGACGACCCGGTGATCCTCAGCCACCTCATCGCCGGCGCGTTGCGGCTGCCCACCGAGGAGAAGCAGGCGCTGCTCGAGGAGCTGGACGTGACCAAGCGCCTGCGCCGCCTGTCGGAGATCCTCGCCCGCGAGCTGGAGGTGGTGGCGCTCGACACCAAGATCCAGTCCCAGGTGCAGTCCGAGCTCCAGAAAGGCCAGCGCGACTTCTTCCTGCGCCAGCAGCTCAAAGCGATCCAGGACGAGCTGGGGGAGGGCGACGAGGCCCAGGCCGAGGTCAAGGAGCTGCGCGAGCAGCTGGAGGCGCTGCGCCTCCCCGAGGAGGTCTCCAAGCAGGTCGAGCGCGAGCTGGGGCGACTGGAGCGCCTGCAGCCGGCGATGGCCGAGTACGGCGTCGTGCGCACCTACCTGGAATGGATCGCCTCGCTGCCGTGGGACACCTCCACCGAGGACAACCTCGATCTCGCCCATGCCCGGCGGGTGCTCGACACCGACCACTACGACATCGAGCAGGTCAAGGACCGCATTCTGGAGTTCCTGGCGGTGCGGTCGCTGATCGGCAGCGGCGACGGGAACCGCCGGCGCCAGCCCGCGGGCTCGATCCTCACCTTCGTCGGCCCGCCCGGCGTCGGCAAGACGTCGCTGGGGCGGTCGGTGGCGCGCGCGCTCGGGCGCACGTTCGAGCGCATCAGCGTGGGCGGCATGCGCGACGAGGCCGAGATCCGCGGACACCGCCGCACCTACATCGGCGCCATGCCCGGCGTGATCATCCGCGCGCTGCGCGATGCCGGCGCCAACAACCCGCTGTTCATGATCGACGAAATCGACAAGATGGGCTCGGACTTCCGCGGCGACCCGTCCAGCGCGATGCTCGAGGTGCTGGACCCCGAGCAGAACAGCACGTTCCGCGACCACTATCTCGATCTCCCCTTCGACCTCTCCGAGGTCATGTTCATCACCACGGCCAACAACCTGGACACCATCCCGGGCCCGCTGCGCGACCGGATGGAGATCATCCAGCTGGCGGGCTACACCGAGGCCGAGAAGCTCCAGATCGCCAAGCGCTATCTCGTGCCGCGCCAGATCGAGCGCAACGGGCTGACCAAGACGAGGATCGCCTTTACCGACTCGGGCCTGAAGACGATCATCTCCGACTACACGCGCGAGGCCGGGGTGCGCCAGCTCGAGCGCGAGATCGGCTCGGTCGTGCGCAAGGTGGCGCGCCAGGTCGCCGAGGGCACGCTCAAGCGCAAGGCCAACATCACCGAGCCTCGGGTCCGCGAGCTGCTGGGCAAGCGCAAGTTCTATTCCGAGACGCGCCGGCGCACCTCGCGTCCCGGCGTGGCCACCGGCCTGGCCTGGACCCCGGTGGGCGGCGAGGTCCTGTTCGTCGAGGCCACCGCCATGCCCGGGAGCGGGCACCTCACCATCACCGGGCAGCTGGGCGACGTGATGCGTGAGTCAGCCCAGGCGGCGCTGTCCTACGTGCGCGCCAACGCGCCCGAGCTGTTCCCCGAGCTGCCCGACGACTGGTTTGCCGCCCACGACATCCACATCCACGTTCCGGCCGGGGCGATTCCCAAGGACGGCCCGAGCGCCGGGGTGACGATGGTGACCGCCCTGGTCTCGCTGCTGTCGGGCCGGCCGGTGCGGTCGGACCTGGCCATGACCGGCGAGGTGACGCTCACGGGCCAGGTGCTGCCGATCGGCGGCCTCAAGGAGAAGGCGCTGGCCGCCCAGCGCAGTGGCGTCCACACCGTCATCGCCCCGGAGCTCAACGAGCCCGACATCGACGAGATCCCCGAGCATCTGCGAAAGTCGCTGCACTTCGTGTTCGTCTCAACGATCGACGAGGTCCTTGAGAACGCGCTGAATCGAAGGCCGCAAAGGGGGTATCGCGTATCCTGACCACTCACCCGCCCAGGACCTGAGGGAGACCATGGCATCACGACGAAAGAAAGTCGCAAAGGCGGTGCCTTTCAATACCGCCGACCTGGCCAGCATCACCAAGGCCAACCCGTACCTCCAGCGTCTCATCGAGGACGCGGAGCTGCGCGAGAACGTGCGTACGGCGCTTGACTCCGGCAGGAGCGCGGCCAATCGGCTGAGCAGCGCCAAGGCGCCGCAGAAGGCGCTGATCGAGGACAAGAAGCTGCAGCACGAGCTCCGCTCGGCGGCCGAGGCGCTTCGTGACGCCGCCCTGGCGCTCTCAGACGCACCCAAGCGCTCCAAGCCCAAGAGAAAGGCTGGCGTCGGCCGCAAGCTCATGATCCTCGTGGTCGGCGCCGTCGTCGCGCTGGCCCTCTCGGAGGGGCTGCGCTCCAAGGTGCTCGACACCCTGTTCGGTGCCGAGGAGGAGTTCCAATACACGCCGCCGGCGGGGACGCCGGCGCCGCCGCCGGCCAGCACGGTCAGCGCCGCCTAGCGCGCGCACTCCGGACAGCAGGACCCGCGTAAGGGCGCCCCCAGAGGCGCCCTTTTCGCGTTCGGGGCCCGCGCCCGTAGACTTGCCCCGCATGCCAGGGGCCACCGCAACCGAGCGCTCGCTTGCCGGCGATCTGCCCTCTGACAAGGCGGCCCGGATCGTCGAGGCGATGCGGGCCAGCGTCGCCGAGCGGGGCATCGCGGGCTCCACGTTTGACCGGGTGGCGCGTGAGGCGGGGGTCTCGCGCGGGCTGCTGCACTACTACTTCGCCTCCAAGGAGCGGCTGCTGGTCGAGGTCGTCCGCCGTGAGTCCGAGGTCCGCGGCGAGTCGCTGGACCAGGCCGTCGCCGGGGCCGCGGGCGCCGACGAGCTGATCGACGCCCTGGTGCGCAGCCTGGAGGAGATCCTGGGCGAGGGCACGCGGGCGATGGTCACCTTCTACGAGCTGCTCACCCTCGGCCAGCGCAATGCCGAGATCGCCGCCGAGCTGGCCGAGCTTGCCCGGCGCACCCGCACCCGGCTCGCCGACGCGCTGCGCGCGGGCAGGGAGGCGGGCAAGTTCGAGCTGCGCGCCTCCCCGGACGATGTCGCCAGCTTCCTGTTCGCCCTCGCCGACGGGGTCACGATCCGCCGCATGGCCGAGCCCGATCTGGACACGCGGCCGCTCATGGACCAGGCGGTGGCCGCGGCCCGCGCGCTGCTGGCGTGACCGCCGCGGCGCGGTGAACGATGCGCCGTCTCGGGGCGCTGGCCGTCGCCGGCCTGGTGGTGGTCCTGCTGGCCGTGGCCCAACTCGTCCTGCCGGGGATCGCCGCCCAGCGCCTGCACGACCGCCTGTCGCGGTCGGGCCAGGTGCTGGAGGTCAAGGTCTCCGCGTTCCCGGCCATCAAGCTGCTCTGGCATCACGCCGACTCCGTGGTGGTGCGGATGGCCAGCTACCGCGCGTCGCCGTCGACGCTGACCGCCACGCTTGATCAGGCCGGGGACGCCGGTTCGCTGCGGGCCTCGACCCAGGTGTTCCGCGACGGCCTGCTGACCCTGCACGACGCCAGCCTGGTCAAGCAGGGCAACGTGCTGACCGGGAGCGCCCTGATCACCGAGTCCGACCTGCGCGCGGCGGCGCCGTTCCTGACGTCGGTCACGCCGGTCGCCTCCTCGGGCGGCCGCCTGACCCTGCGGGGCACGGCCACCCTGCTCGGCCTCAGCGCCACGGTCGACGCCACCGTCTCGGCCCAGGACGGCAAGCTCATCGTCGCGCCCAATGTCCCCTTCGGGGGGCTGGCCACGATCACCGTGTTCTCAGACCCGCGCATCAAGGTGGCGGGCGTGAGCGCGGCGCCCGCGCCCGGCGGCTTCACCGTGCGCGGGACCGCCCTGCTGCGCTGAAGCGGCGCCCACGTCTGCCGGCGTTGGGCACAATGGAGCGGTGAGCGAGGCGCCGAGATTGTCGCGGCGCGATGTGCTGAGCGGTGCGGCCGCTGTCGGTGTCGGTGCGGCGATCGCGCCGAGTGCCGCGCTGGCGCGGGGCCGCGGCAGCGGTCGCGTCTTCTCCGTGACGGTCGGGAGACTGGCCGCCGGGATGTCTCCCGCCATCGCGGCGGGACGGCGCTTCGTGCTGGCGGGGATCCAGTGGGCAGACCCCGCCGCGGCCCACGTCGAGCTTCGGGCGCGGCGCCGTGACGGGCGCTGGAGCCCGTGGGCGCAGGCCTCGGTCCGCGGCCACGAACCCGACCGTCCGGCCGCCGGCAGCACGCAGTTCGGCGAGCCGCTGTGGTTCGGGCGCCGCCGATGAGGTGCAGCTGCGCAGCCCCCGGGGCCGTCAGCGGCGTGCGGCTGCACTTCGTGGCCTCCGACGCCGCCGAACGGCCCGGCGAGGCGCCGGGTGCGATGCGCCCCTACATCACCGATGCGCCCTACCCGCTGGTGGACGTCAACCTGCCCGCCGGTCCGGGCCAGCCGCCGATCATCGCCCGCTCGGCATGGGCGGGCCGGCGCCGCGCGCCCGCCTCGGGCCCCTACTACGGCGCGATCGACCTCGCCTTCGTGCACCACACCGAGAACCCCAACGGCTACTCGCCGGGGCAGGTGCCGGCGATGCTGCGCGGCGATCTACGACTACCACCGGTTCGCCCGCGGCTACTTCGACATCGCCTACAACTTCGTGATCGACGCCTGGGGGCGGATCTGGGAGGCCCGGGCCGGCGGCGTCGACGAGCCGGTGGTGGGCGCGCACGCCGGCGGCTACAACGCCGTGTCGACCGGCATCGCCATCCTCGGGACGTTCTCGTTTGCCCAGCCGGCGGCCGCGGCGGTGGCCGGGCTCCAGCAGCTCCTGGCCTGGAAGCTCGCGCTGCACGGAGTGCCCTCGCTGGGCAAGGTGCGCGTCGAGGTCAACCCGTCAGACGCCTACTACACGCCGTTCGCCCCCGGCCAGCGCGTGCTGCTCCCGCGCATCGCCGGCCACCGCGACGGGGACATGACGAGCTGCCCCGGCGACGAGCTGTACCGCCGCCTGCCCGCCGTGCGCACGAAGGTCGATGGCCACGCCGGCTCGCTCTACGTGCTCACGCTGGCGGCGGCCCAGACGCACGTCGCCCCCGGGACCGCGGTCACGGTCACCGGGAGCTACGTGCGGAAACCGCAGGCGTCGGCCCCGCCGCTGGCGAGCGCGCCCCTGCAGATCCAGAGCATCAGCGGCGACGGCGTGCTGACGGCCCTGGCCACCGTCGAGACGGGCCCCGAAGGCGCCTACACGGCAACGCTGCCGTTCGCACGGTCCGCGGTTCTGCGCGCCGTCCACGCGTCAAGCCCGGCGTCGGTGTCGAACCTGGTGGTGATCGGCGTGACCCCGGTGCTCACGCTGGCGCTGGCCTCCGCCGCGCCCGTGCGGGTGTCGGGCACGATCCAGCCGGCCAAGCCGGTCACGGTGAGCGTCTACAAGCTCGTCGGGGGCCGCCGCAGGCTCATCTGGACCCGGCGGCTGAAGGCCGCGGGCGGCACCTTCAACGCGCGGGTATCGCTCGGGCGCAGGCCGCGGGGCACCTACGTGATCGTCGCCCGGGTCGCGGCGGACGCCGTCAGCCTCGGCGCCGTCGCGCCCGCCGTCAGGGTGACGGTCTAACTGTCGGCGTCGGCGGCGGCGAGCGCGTCTGCGTCGCCGAAGGGGATCTTCGGCGAGGTCCACGGCGCGCGCAGCCGCCGCTCGATCTCGTCGCCGAGGTCGGAGATCGCGATCCGGTCCTGGGCCAGGCTGTCGCGATCGCGCAGCGTGACCGTGTCGTCCTCCAGGGACTGGTGGTCGATCGTCACCGCCCACGGCGTGCCGATCTCGTCCTGGCGGCGGTAGCGGCGCCCGATGGCTCCGCCCTCGTCGTACTCGGCCTGGACGCGCTCGCGCAGTTCGGTCCAGACGCGCCGGGCGAGCTCGGGCTGGCCGTCCTTGCGCACCAGCGGCAGCACGGCCACCTTCACCGGCGCCAGCAGCGGGTGCAGGCGCAGTACGGTGCGCTGACTCGCCGCCGATCTCGTCCTCGTCGTAGGCGTCGACGAGGAAGGCCAGCATCGCCCGGTCAGCGCCGGCGGCGGGCTCGATGACGTGGGGGACATAGCGGTCGCCGGAGGCGGTGTCGACGTACTCGAGCTTCTGCCCGGAGTACTCGGCGTGCTGGGTGAGGTCGAAGTTGCCGCGGTTGGCGATCCCCTCGAGCTCCTGCCAGCCGATCGGGAACAGGTACTCGACGTCGCTGGTCCCGCTGGAGTAGTGCGAGAGCTCGTCGGCGTCGTGGGGGCGCAGGCGCAGGTGGTCGGCGCGGATCCCCAGCTTCAGATACCACTCGTGGCGCTCGGTGAGCCAGTGCTCGAACCATGTCGTCGCCTCGTCGGGCGGCACGAAGAACTCCATCTCCATCTGCTCGAACTCGCGGGTGCGGAAGATGAAGTTGCCGGGGGTGATCTCGTTGCGGAAGCTCTTGCCGATCTGGGCGATCCCGAACGGCGGCTTCTTGCGCCCGAACTGGAGGTAGTTCTTGAAGTTCAGGAAGATCCCCTGGGCGGTCTCGGGCCGCAGGTAGACCGTCGAGCCCTCCTCCTTGACCGGTCCCACCGTCGTCTCGAACATGAGGTTGAAGTCGCGGGCCTCGGTGAGGTCGCAGTCCGGGGTCTCCCCGGGGTGCTTGGAGGGCTTGCGGCCGCAGGCGGACACGTCGAGGTGATCGGCGCGGAAGCGCAGCTTGCAGGTGCGGCAGTCGACCAGCGGGTCGGTGAAGCCGGCCAGGTGTCCGCTCGCCTCCCACGTGCGCGGGTGCTGGATGATCGCCGAGTCCAGCGCGAGGATGTCGTCGCGCTCCTGCAGCATCGCCCGCCACCACTGGGCCTTGACGTTGTTCTTGAGCAGAACGCCGTAGTGCCCGTAGTCGTAGCTGGATCCGATCCCGCCGTAGATCTCGCTGCTCTGGAACACGAACCCGCGCCGCTTGCACAGCGACACGATCTTGTCCATGGTGACGGGCTCAGGGGGCATGGGCGGCGGCCGTCGATGGTAGCCGCCGACCGCCCCTGGCCGCCCGGCGCCCCGCTTGGCACTCTGGGACCAGGAGTGCCAGCTATATTCTCTGAAGCGATGCCCATTTACGAGTACCGGTGCAAGAAGGGCCATCAGTTCGAGGTCATGCAGCGGATCAGCGACGATCCGGTGACCAAGTGCGAGGTCTGCGGCGCGTCGGTGCAGCGCGTGTTCCACCCGATCGCCGTGCACTTCAAGGGCTCGGGCTTCTACAACACCGACTACGGCACTCGCAAGCGCTCGCGTGAGATGAAGGAGGCCAAGGAGAGCTCGAGCAAGAGCGAGTCCTCCTCGTCGTCGTCCTCGTCGGACTCGAAGAGCAACTCCGGCTCCAATTCCGACGGCGGGTCCGTCGAAGTCCTCGGACTCCGGCTCGTCGTCGAAGAAGTCCGAGACCAAGGCCTCCAAGAGCTAGCGCCGCTGCTGGCGGCTGCGGGCTCCGCGGCGTTGCGGCGGGGTATCGGCGCGAAGTCAACCGCGGCTGGGGAAGGGCAGCCAACCGGTCGCCCTCGTGGGTCTCCGGAGAGGGGGTAGATGCGCGAAATCGCGAATCGCGTCAGCGGTTTTTCACCAGACCGCCCTGTAGGGCGCACTCCGCGCAAAACCTCGCGGCCCGATCGGGGTTTCTCACAAATCCCCCCGCCGGACGGCCGCGACCGTTCAGCCGTTCATCAGCTTCGACACGGCCTTGTGAATCGCCGCCTGCCCCGCGGCCGACTGCACGTCGGGCAGCGGCAGGTGATGGTCCTGGAGGATCTCGGTCGGCGCCGACCCGCCGGTCTCGGCGGCGATGAACAGGCGTCATCAGCGTGAGCCCGCCCATGTCGGTCCGCACGGCCTTCGGGGCGGCCCAGGACGCCCACGGCAGGTGGAAGAAGATGCTCGGGGACAGCAGCTGCCCCTTGATGGCGTTGAGGATCTTCTGCTGGTAGGCCTCGCGGGTGAGGTCGTTGGAGGCTGGCGTTGCAGGCGTTCTCCCGGGTGCGGGCCAGCGTCAGCGCCTGGATGCCGGTGAGGTGGTGGGTGCCCGGCCGCAGGAACAGCGAGAAGCCGCCGTTCTTGGCCCCGCCGCTGATGTTCGAGCAGATCCGCCCGGTCTGGACGGTGACGCCCCCGATGGCGTCGATGAACTTGGGGAAGTTGGCGAGGTTGACGATGATCAGGTGGTTGATCTTGACCCCGGTGAGGTTCTCCACGGTCTTGATCGCGAGCGCGGGACCGCCGTAGGAGTACGCGGCGTTGATCTTCGTCACGCCGTGGCCGGGGATCGGCACCTGGGTGTCGCGCGGGATCGACAGGCGCCGCGAGGTGCCGCCGCCGATCCGCCACAGCATCATCGTGTCCGAGCGGATCCCGCCCGCGAAGGCGCCCGGCTCCTTGGAGCCCTTGGGCCGCTGGTCGGTGCCGATCACGAGCACCGTGTCGGTGGAGGTGAGCATGTTCCCGCCCGGCGACAGGCCCGCCGCCGACCGAGTCGGGGACCGACCCGCTCTGGATCTGGGCGCTGACCAGGAACAGCACCAGCGAGAGCACGAGCCAGGCGACGATCGCCACCACCAGGTACTTGAGCACCCGGCGCACGCTCCAGCGCCGGCGCCACCACGGACAGCCCGGGCGCCGCCCCGGACCGCGACCCGGCGGCGCCCCGGCCCACCCGGACCGCCCGGCCCCACCCGGGCCGTCGTCGCGGCCGCGGCGCGGCGCGGCGATCTCCTCCTCGCCGCGCAGGCGCGCCCGCAGCCCCTTCGGGACCGAGCGATAGAGCTTGTATGGGCGCTCCTCGGGGCCGGCCTGGCCGGGTCCGTCGCTCTTCACCGGACCGGTAGACCCGGTACGGCGGGTCCTCCGTGGGCGCTCGATTTCGGGGGTCGTTGGACATCGAGCTCTGCATATAGTGACGACATGCCAGCGCGGCGGACCATCGGCGTCGACCTGGGCGGTACGAAACTCCTCGCCGGCGCTGTGGACCCAAGCTTAGGCGTTCACCACCGCGTTCAGCGCACCGTAACCGGGTTTGCAACAACGCGCCCTGCTCGACATGGCCGTCGACGCGGTGACCGAAACCCGCGAGTCCGCGGGGGCTGAGGTGGACGCCGTCGGCTTCGGGCTGCCCGCGCTGATCGACCGCCGGACGGGCAAGGTGGCGGTCGGCGTGCACACGCCGCTGGCCGACATCGCGTTCGCCGACGTGATGGCCGAACGGCTCGGATTGCCCGTGTTCGTGGACAACGACGGCAACAACTCGGCGCTGGCCGAGCACCGCGCCGGCGCCGCCCGAGGCACCTCGGACGCGATCGTGCTCACGCTGGGGACCGGGATCGGGGCCGGCCTCATCCTCGACGGGCGGATCTACCGGGGATCGCGCGGCGGGGCGGGCGAGCTCGGCCACATGGAGATCGAGTTCGACGGGCCGCTGTGCAAGGACAATTGCCCCGGGCGGGGCTGCGCCGAGCTGTACGCCTCCGGCCCGGCGCTCGTGCGCGAGGCCACGCGGCTGGCCGCCGAGCGCCCGCAGTCGGGCCTGGCCCGCGCCATCGCCGACGGCCGGGAGCTGCTGGGGCCGCTGGTCACCGAGCTCGCCCACGACGGCGACGAGGCGGCGGTCGAGGCGGTGGAGCTGATCGGGGCCCGCCTGGGGGTGGTCATCACCAGCCTCGTCAACATCTTCAACCCGGAGATCGTGGTCATCGGCGGCGGGGTGATCGCCGCCGGCGAGCTGCTGCTGGCGCCGGCGCGCACCGTGGTGGCGCGAGCGCACGCTCCCGTTCCTCAGTCAGGACCTGCGGATCGTGCCCGCCCGCTTCGGGGTGGAGGCGGGGATGGTCGGCGCCGCCGCGCTGGCCTACGACGGGCTCGCCGGCGAGCTCTGAGCCCGCCGGCGATCAGTCACGCGTCAGTCGCGGGATCGTGCTCGCGGCCACCGAGCTGAGCTCGTCGGGCACGCGGGCCCCGACGTCGTCCAGCAGGTCCTCGGCCGCCAGGCCGCCGAGCTCCACGTGGGCGCGGGCCTCGGCCTCGAGCAGCGCCCGCTGCTCGTCGGCGATCTTGTTCTCCGCCTCGACGTCGAGGTCACGGCACAGCCACAGGTAGAGGATCGCCGCGACCGGGAACCCGATGAACGGCGAGATGTCGCCGCCGTCCAGGGACTTGGCCACCGGGCCCTCGAGGATCGTGGTGGAGAAGAACGGGATCATCACCACGAAGCCGACGACGTAGGCGGTGAGCCCCCGCCACGACCAGGCGCCGTACAGACCGTGGGGGATGAACAGCTCCCTGATGGCGTAGTTGTGCTTGCGCACGAAGAAGTAGTCCATCAGGTTGATCGCCGTCCACGGGATCATGAAGTAGAGGACGATCAGCAGGAAGTTGTTGAAGTTGCTCAGGAAGTTGTCGGGCAGCACCAGCGCCAGCACGGTGCCGACGACGGTGATGAAGCCCACGCCGAGCCACCGGGCGGTCAGCGTCGGCTTGATGCGCTTGATCGTGTCGACGGTGGTCAGCGTCGACAGCGCGCCGCTGTACATGTTCATCGCGGTCACCGCGACCAGGCCCGGGATCGAGCACACGAGCAGGATCGGCCCGAAGCCGTGGAAGATCTTCTGGGCGGTGTCGTGGACCGCGGTCACCGGCGCGAGGCTGGTGTCGGGGGCCAGGATGAACGCGCCCAGCAGCATCATCAGCGCGCCGGCCGCCGAGCCCCAGTACGTCCACCAGAACACCGTGCTGGTGGGCGTGTCCTCGGGCAGGTAGCGCGAGTACTCCGACACGTACGGCGCCCAGGTGAGCTGGTAGCTGACCACCGCGCCGAACTGGACCAGGAACAGGCCCAGGTGGAAGCCGCCGAGGTCGAACGAGTGCGCCGGCAGTGAGACCGTGACCAGCGACGCCGATGGTGAACACCGCGTAGGCGACGATGAACAGCCAGGTCGCGTAGCGCAGCCCGGTGTGGATGTAGTGATAGCCGACGATCGGTCAGCACCACGGAAAGGATGACCACGGGCAGGATGGCCACGAACGTGCCGGTGCCCGGGAACAGCGCCTTGATGACGTCGCCGCCGAGGATCGTGTTGAACACGTTGAAGCCGATGAACAGCATCACGGCCACCACCACCGGCAGCAGCGAGCCGTAGTAGCCGAACTGGGCGCGTGACTGGATCATCTGCGGCAGGCCCAGCTTCGGGCCCTGCGCGGAGTGGAAGGCCATGAACAGCGTCCCGACGAGCGACGCCGGCGATGATCGCGATCGCCGCCCAGATGAAGTTGAGCCCCAGCGAGACGCCGAGCAGACCCACGGCCAGCGTGGAGATCTGCGCGTTGCCCTGGAACCACACCGGGCCCAGATGCCATGGCTTGCCGTGCCGCTCGGTGACGGGGACGTAGTCGATCGACCGGATCTCGACGCCCTCGGACGGATTCTCCGCAGCCTGCGGAGCCCTCGACTGAGTCGTGGTCATTCCCTCTCCCTCACATCAGATGCCCTCTCGGGCATTGCCGAGTATGCGTTGTATACAAGATTGATGAGACCAATGCAACAAATGTGGCCTGTTCGCGGGCCGGGCGAGCAGCAGGGCTCATTCCGCGCGCTCATCCCGCCCCTTGAGAATGCTCAGCGGCAGCGTGAAGCCGACGTTCCACATGCCGGCGTCCACGACCTCCAGCAGCTTCAGGTCCCCGGCGAGGCTGCAGGTCACGTAGGCGTCCTCGCGGCTGAGGCCGTGCTCGTCCACCAGCCAGGCGATCGTCTCGCGCACGGCCGCGCGCGCCCCCTCCATGAGGTCGGGGCCGATGCCCATCGTCCCGTGGTGCCCGCCGCCCTCGACCCGCGGCGTCAGCGCGCCCGCCGGTGCGAAATCGCGGCGCGCCGATGGTCCGCCGCTCGACGCTGAAGCGCAGCGTCGCGTCCATGTCGCACTCCAGCGCCGCCAGGCACACCTCGCCGTCGCCCTGCACCCCGTGCGGGTCACCGCAGGAGAACAGCGCGCCCTCGCACCACACCGGCAGCCACAGCGTGCTGCCCACGGTGAGGTGGCGGGTGTCGATGTTCCCGCCGCCGCGATGGGGCGGGAACGAGGGCAGGTCGCCCGGCTCGTCGGGATGGGTGCCCATCGTGCCCAGAAACGGGGAGAGCGGGATCTCGACCTGCGGGCACACGGTGACGCGTGTCGCGGCCGCGCAGGTCAAACGTCTTGACGAACGGGTCGGGGAAGTCCGGCGGGCAGCAGGCCGAGGTCGGGCTCGGTGCCGCACCAGCCCCACTCGCCCGGGCGCAGCGACAGGATGTCCACGCGCAGCGTGTCGCCGGGGTGTGCGCCCTCGCACGTACACCGGGCCGAGCAGCCAGTAGATCTGGTCGGCGATCGAAGCGGGTGTCGGCGTAGCTGTCGCCCTCGCGGATCTGCTCGGCGCCCGCCATCCGCAGGGCGAAGCGCACGCTGTCGCCGTCGGCGATGCGCAGCGTCGGCTCGCGGTCGCGGTTCCACGCGTGGTGCATGCGCGTGGGATCGATCACGTGCTCCATGCGCTCCTCGTCTCGCGCGCGGCGCCGCGGCCGATCCAGCTCGGCGTCCAGCTCGCGCACCGACGGGCAGCCCAGCAGCGTCATCGCCAGGCGCAGCTCGTCGACCAGGATCTGCACCGCGCGCTGCGGCGCCCGCCGGCCCGCCGGCGGCCAGGCCGTAGACGAGGGCGCGGCCGGCCAGGCAGGCGCGGGCGCCGAGGGCCAGCGCGCGGATGATGTCCACGCCGCGGCGGATGCCGCCGTCCATGTACACCTCCAGCTCGCCGCCGGCGGCATCGACGATCTCCGGCAGGGCGCGGATCGTCGAGGTGGCGTGGTCGAGCTGGCGCCCGCCGTGGTTGGAGACGATCACCCCGGCCAGGCCCAGGCTCGCCGCCTGGCGGGCGTCGTCGCCGCGCAGGATGCCCTTGATCAGCAGCGGGCCGTCCCAGTGCTCCTGGACCCAGGCGATGTCGCGCCAGCTCAGCGCGGGGTCGAACTGGCGCCCGATGAGCTCGGCCATGCTCGCCCGCCTGTCCCTCCTGCGCCACGCTGGAGAGCAGGCTCTCGGACAGGATCCGGGGGCGGCTGAGGAAGTTGGCCGTCCAGCGCGGCCGGCGCACCCCGTCGACGAGCGTCGCGCGCGGTGACCCGCGGCGGCACGATGAAGCCGTTGCGCTGGTCGCGCTCGCGGGGCCCGGGCGGGCGACGTCGACGGTGACCACCACCGCCTCGTAGCCCGCCGCCCGCGCCCGCTCGCAGCAGCGCCTGCGCCAGCCCGCGGTCGCGCCCGACGTAGAGCTGAAACCACCGCGGCCCCGGGCTGGCCGCCGGCCACGTCCTCGAGCGTGCGCGACGCCGCCGAGGAGAGCACGTAGAGGCCGCCGGCGCCGTGGACGGCGCGCGCGATCCCGACCTCGCCCTCGTGGTGCACGAGGCCGGTCAGGCCGGTGGGCGCGCCCAGCAGCGGGATCTCGACGCGCCGGCCCAGCACCTCGGTGGAGAGGTCGATCTCCGTGGCGCCCACCAGCATGCGCGGGCGCAGCGCCAGCGCGCGCAGGTCGGACTCGTTGCGCTGCTTGGTCACCTCGTCCCAGGCGGCGCCGTCGACGTAGTCGAACACGCCGCGCGGGCAGCCGCCGGCGCGCCAGCGCGCGCAGGTCGGCGATGTTGACCGCGCGCTGGGCGCGGCCGGCCTCCGACAGCCGCTCGCGGGCGTGTCTGGGGCAGCCGGCGCAGGTCGTCGGCCAGCTGGCGGCCGAGCATCCCGAAGAAGCTCACGCGCTACCTCCGCCTCGCGCCTCGGCCCGCCCTCGGCGAGTCCCCGGCGGGCAGGCTCGCCCCCTGCGCCAGGCGCGCCGCCAGGGTCGCCGACACGCTCGCCGTCTCGGCGACCGCCGCCTCGTCGACCAGCTCGCGCACGTCGCCGCGCGAGTGGTAGTAGGGGTAGTCCGGACGCCAGCACAGCACCGAGGGGACGCCGGCATCGCCGAACGGCGCGTGGTCTGAGAAGGTGCTGCGCCGGTGGTAGGCGTGATCGGCGTGCCAGCCGAGCTCCGCGCCCGTCTGCACGGCCAGCGACAGCAGCCCGCCGTGGATCGACCACACCTCGCGCTGGGCCGGGTAGGCGCTGGCCAGCCCGTCGAGGTTGATCATCGCCACCGCGCGGGCCAGCTCGTCGCGGTGCGCGTCGACGTAGGCGGTGGCGCCCCACACCCCGATCTCCTCGGCCGAGGTGGCCACCAGCACCACCCGCCGCTCCGGTCGCAGATCGCGCAGCGCCCGCGCCGTCTCGAGCAGGCCCGACAGCCCGCTGCCGTTGTCATAGACGCACGGTCCCTCGGCCTGGCTGTCGTAGTGGGCGCACAGCACCACCTCCTCCTCGCCGCTGCCCGGGATGACCCCGACGACGTTGGCGGTGGTGGCCTGCGCGCAGCTGCCCTCGTGGCCGATGGTGAGCTCGCACCGCCGCCCCGCAGGTGAGCGTGGAGATGAGCTCGCGGGCGGCCAGGTGGCCGATGGTGACGCCGGCGTAGGGGAGCGGGCGGCCCTCCCACGGCGGGGCCAGCGGCGGCGGGTACAGCGCCCCGGTGAAGTTGCCGACGATCCCGTCCGGCGTCTCGCACACGTGCACGAAGCCGGCGATCCCGCGCTCGGAGAGCAGCGCGCCGAGGTCGAACGGGAACACCGAGTGGGCGACCACGACCGTGCCGGCCAGGTCGACCCCGGCGGCGTCCAGGCGCTCGAAGTCCCCGGGCTCGGCGCCGCCGATGTAGATCGCCTCGCCGCTCACCGGTCCGGGCGCGGTGTACTGGAGCGGGTGGGCGTCGTAGGTCCTGCATGCCGCGCCCCGCCCGCCTCGCTGGCCACGCACGACGCCGGCGCCGGGCATCCAGGCCAGGTAGGGGAACTCCTCCACGCGCACGTCGGCCAGGCCCAGCTCGCCGAAGCGGCCCAGCACGTAGGACCGCGCCTCGCACCTCGCCCGGGGTCCCGCAGAAGCGGTTGCCGATCTGCGCCAGGTCGTCGAGCGTGCGCGCCGATGGCGCCCGCGTCGAGCGAGATGCGGGTGTCGTGGGTCATGGCGCCTCCGTGCTGAGCAGGGGGATGGGGGCCGGGTCGACGACGACGTCGATGAGCACGGGCACGCTCGCCCGCAGCGCCGCGCGCGAGGGCGCCGGGCAGCTCGGCGGGCTCGGAGACGCGCACCGCGTGGCAGCCGAACGACGCCGCCAGCGCCAGGAAGTCCAGCCCGGGCAGCTCCATGCTCGGCAGGCCCTCGATGCCGCCGAACCGCGCGGCCGACTCGAGGATCGCGTAGCGCCCGTTGTTGACGATGACGAACGTCACCGCGGCGCCGAGCCGCACCGCGCTCCACAGCGCCTGGGGCGCGTACAGGGCCGAGCCGTCGCCGACCAGGCAGACCACCGGGCGCTCCGGCGCAGGCCAGCTTGATCCCGACCGCGGCCGGCATCGCGAAGCCCAGGCCGCCGCTCGTGGTGGCAAAGAAGCTCGCCGGCCGCCGGATCCAGACCTGCGCGCGCAGGTCGTTGCGGTTCGACGGCGACTCCTCCACCAGCACCGCGTCCTCGGGCAGCGCCCGGGCCAGCGCGGCCATCAGGAACGCCGGCGGGATCGGTCCCGGCGGCGGGCGCGTCGACCGGCGCCGGGGCGGGCCGCGGCGCCACCGGCCGGGCGGGGGAGCGGGGTCGCAGCCGCTCGGACAGGCCGCGCGCCACCGAGCCGCACGTCGGCCACCACGCTCAGCGCCGGCGCGCGCGCCGCCTCGCCGGGATCGTCGGTGACGTGGATGATCTCCGGGAACCGACCCGCCGCTCGCCCGGCTCGAACGGCAGGAACGCGAACACCGGCGCGCCCAGCACGAGCGGCGAGGTCGCGCCCGGCAAGTTGCGCGGCGGCGGTGACGCGACCGGGGGCGAGGTGGCCCTGGTAGAGGGGGTGATCCTCGGCGAAGCCCAGCCGCGGCGCCTGGGGCGCCGTCCACACCGGGGCGCTCAGCCGCTCGGCCAGCTCGGCCACCTCGTCCCAGGCGCCCGCCTGGTCCACGCCCCCGCCCGACGATCAGCGCCGGTGCGTCGGCGGCCTCGATCCGCTCGGCCAGCCGGTCCAGCAGATCCTCGCCGGCGTCGGCGCCGACGAGCACGTCGCGCTCGGCGCGGCCGACGCGGCCGCCGGCGCCGGCGCGGCGCGGGGGCGTCCCAGTCCCCGCTGGGGATCGACACGAACGCCGGGCCCTGGGGCGGCGTGCGCGCCAGCGCCCAGGCGCGGTCGATGGCGGCCGGCACGTCCTCGGGCGCGCGGCGGCTCGTGGCTGAACTTGACGTAGGGCTCCATCAGCGCGGTCGAGCGCGCGAACAGGTAGGGCTCGAGCTCCAGGTGGCGGCGATCCTGGTTGCCGGCGGTGATGACCAGCGGCGCGCGGTTGTGAAACGCGTTGACCACCGCGCCCATCGCGTTGCCCACGCCGCAGGCGCTGTGCAGGTTGACGAGCGCGGGGCGGCCGGTCGCCTGCGCGTAGCCGTCGGCCATCGCCACCGCGACGCCCTCGTGCAGCGCCAGCACGTAGCGAAAGTCGGCCGGGAAGTCGCGCAGGAGCCCGAGCTCGGTGGAGCCGGGGTTGCCGAAGATCGTCGTCATGCCGCGCTCGCGCAGCAGGGCCATGGTGGCGGCGCGGACGGTGCGCGTGCCGTCGCCGTGGCCGCCGGTCACCGTCACGCCTCCGCCGCGCCCGCGGTCAGCCGCGCGTAGGCCTCGGGGTCGGTGGCCCCCTCGGTGCACAGCAACAGCACGCGGCTGTCGCGCGCCCAGCCCCAGCGCCTCGCGCGCCTGCGCGCAGCGAGCGTCGTGGGCGAGCGCCAGCATGCCCGCCAGCCCGCCGGCGCCGGTCTCGCCGGCCACGATCCCGTCGGCGGCCAGCAGCCGCATCGCCTCGGGGACGCGGGCGTCGGGCACGGCGACGTAGGCGTCGATCCCGCGCGACACCGACGGCCAGGCGATCAGCGACGGCGTGGCGCAGTTCAGCCCGGCCATGATCGAGTCCTGGGGGTGGTCGAGGGTGACGATCTCCCCGGCGGCCACCGACTCCAGCACGCACGCCGCCGAGGTCGGCTCGACCCCGATGATCAGCGGCGCGCTCGGCCGCCGCGGACCAGTAGTGGCGCACCACCGCGGCGGCCAGCGCGCCCACCCCGATGGGCACGGCCACGAGGTCCGGGCCGCGGGCGTCCCGCCGAGCTCCTCCTCGATCTCGGCGAACACCGTCCCGTAGCCCTCGATCACCCACGCCGGCACCTCCTCATACCCCTCCCACGAGGTGTCGGAGATGACCAGGCAGCTCGGTCCGAGGCGTCCTGCGCCGAGCGGCGGATGGCGTCGTCGTAGCCGCCGTCCACGACGGTGACGGTGGCGCCCTCCGACGGCGATGGCGTCGATCCGGGCGCTCACCATGTTGTCGGGCACGTAGATGGCGGCGTCCAGGCCCAGCAGCGCGGCCATGTGGGCGACGGCGCGGCCGTGGTTGCCGTCGGTGGCGGCGCGCCAGCGACAGCGGCCGCAGCGGCGCCACCGCATCGCGCAGCGCCGCGAACGTCGGCGACCTCCGTCGGCTGATCGCGCCCAGCCGCGCGAGCAGCGCGCGGTAGACCGCCCACGACGCGCCGAGCACCTTGAACGAGGGCAGCGCCCAGTCGCGCCGACTCGTCCTTGACCAGCACCTCGGCCACCCCCAGCGCCGCCGCCGCGGCCGGGGCGGAGCGCAGCGCGGTCGGCGCGTAGCCCGGCATGCTGGCGTGAAAGGCGCGGGGATCGGCCGCGCCGCGTCGACGCTCCAGCGCGTCCACCGGGCTGGGGCTGGAGCAGCGCCACCGCGGGCCCGTCGGCGGCGACCGCGCTCACGCGCCCTGCTTCCCGGGTCCGGGCACGGAATCGTCGCGGCCGTGCGGATCGCGGCCAGGACGCGCTCGGGGATCATCGGCAGCCGGAGCATGCGGACCCCGATCGCGTCGTGGATGGCGCTGGCCAGCGCCGGGCCGCACGGCCCGATGGGGGGCTCGCCGATGCCGCGGGCGCCGAACGGCCCCTTGCCCAGGTACAGCTCGAGGCCGATCGCCTTGAGGTCAGGCAGGTCCAGCGATGTGGGGATGAGGTAGTTGGCAAACAGCGTCGAGTGCAGCACCCCGCCCTCGGTCTCCATCTCCTCGCTCATCGCGTAGCCGATGCCCTGGGCGACCGCGCCCTGGATCTGGCCCTCGACGCGCTGCATGTCGATGGCGCGGCCCACGTCGTGGACGGCGACGTACTTGAGGATCCTGACCTCCCCGGTGCGCTCGTCCACCTCCACGTCCACCGCGTGGCAGCCGTGGGTGTAGTCCGGGTAGGTCTGCCCGCGGCCGGCCTCGGCATCGAACTCACCGCTCTGGGCGGTGAACGTCTCGTGGCAATAGGGCATGACGTCGCGCGCCTCCGCGGTGCGCGAGAGCTCGGCCATGGTCACCGAGCGCGCCCGGTCGCCGGTGACGCCGACCAGGTTGTTGGCCCACTCCAGCTCGGACTGCGCGCAGCCGAGCAGATCGGAGGCGACGGGGGCCAGCTTGTCGCGCAGCGCCGTGGCGACCTTCACCGTGGCGTTGCCCGACATGTAGAGCTGCCGGGTGGCGAAGGTGCCGCCGGTGAGCGGGGTCAGGTGGCTGTCGCCGATGTGCACGCTGGTGCGATCCACGGTGACGCCCAGGATCTCGCCCGCGATGTTGGCCAGCGAGGCCGCCTGCCCGGCGCCGAGGTCGGTCACGCCGGCGCGGATGACCATCGTCCCGTCCTGCTCGAGGCCGATCCAGGCCGAGGCGCGGTCGGCGAAGAACATCGACCGGCCGTAGGGCTGCATGCTGCAGGCAAAGCCCCGCCCGATCCGGCCGCCGCGGGTCGGCGTCGACAGCTCGCCCAGCTCCTGCAGCGCCCGGTGCATGCACTCGCGCGTTCCCGCCTCGGTCTCGATCGGCTCGCCGGTCACGCGGATGTCGCCGCGCTCCACGAAGTTGCGCTCGCGCACCTCCTGCTGCGGGTCAGGCCCAGGCGCTCGGCGATGAGGTCCATCTGCGACTCGTAGCCGAACACCACCTGCATGGCGCCGAACCCGCGGAACGCGCTGGCGGGGACGGTGTTGGTGAACACCGCCGTGCTCTCCATCCGGGCGTCCTCGCAGCGGTAGGGCCCGGTCGAGTTGACCCCGCCGGCGAACAGCACCCGGGAGCTGAGCAGGGGATAGGCGCCCGCGTCGCCGAGGATCTTGATGTCCTGGGCCACGATCGTCCCGTCATCCATCACGCCGGTCCGGTAGTGCATGCGGAACGGGTGGCGCTTCTGGCGGGCGAGCAGGGAGTCCTGGCGCTCCCACACCATGCGCACCGGCCGGCGGGTCTTCCACACCAGCGCGGCCAGGTAGGGCTCGACGGTCATGTCCTCCTTGCCGCCGAAGCCGCCGCCCATGTAGGCGGCGATGACCCGCACGCGGCTGTGGGGCAGCTGGAGGATGTCGGCGAGCTGCCGCGCGTGCTCGATCACCTGGGTGGAGACCCGCAGGGTGACCACGCCGTCGGCGTCCACCCAGCCGACCCCCGACTCGGGCTCGAGGTAGGCGTGATCGACGCGCGGGGTCTGGTAGGTCTCCTCGATCACGTGGTCGGCGCGCTGCCATCGCCGCGTCGGGGTCGCCGATCGCCGAGCGGTAGGTGACGTAGCTGTTGCCGCCGGGGTGCACGCTCGGGGCGCCGTCGGCCAGCGCCTCGTCGATGGTGAACACGCCCTCGTCGTCCTCGTACTCGACGTCCACCAGCCCCGCCGCCTCCAGCGCCGCCACCGGGGTCTCGGCGGCGATGCACGCCACCGGCTCGCCGTCGTAGCGGATCCGGTCCCCGGCCAGCACCGGCTGCACGATCTGGTCGATGCCCAGCCCGGAGGCCTCCTCGGAGATCGCGTTGTGGGGGATGTCGGCGGCGGTGAGCACCGCGCGGACCCCGGGCACCTCCCTGGCCGCGGAGGTGTCGATGCTCGCGATCCGCGCGCAGGGGACGCGGGCGCGCACCACGACGCCGTGCAGCATGCCCGGGAACCCCCAGTCATCGGCGTAGGGGAGCGTGCCCGCCACCTTCTCCACGAAGTCGCGGTGGGGGACCGGGCTCGTCCGCCCGAGCGGCCCCCGCGCGGGACCGGGCCGCGCCGGCGGCGACCTTGACCGGCGAACTTCGCGCGCCGTGGTCGTGGCGCGGCCGGTGTCAGTCGCCATCGGCGCCTTCGGGCGCAGGTCGCGGTAGGCCTCGATGCGCATCCAGGATCTTGGTGTAGCCGGTGCAGCGGCACAGGTTCCCGGCGATCGCGCGGCGCAGCTCCTCGCGATCGGCCGCCGGGTGGCGGTCCAGGTACCACTTGGCGACCAGCAGCATCCCGGGGGTGCAGAAGCCGCACTGCGAGCCGGCGTGGTCGAGGAACGCCTGCTGGAGGTCGTGCAGCTCGCCGTCGGCGGCCAGGCCGCGCACGGTGGTGATCTCACAGCCGTCGGCCTGCACCGCGAACATCAGGCACGCGTTGACCGGCTCGCCGTCGAGCAGCACGGTGCAGGTGCCGCACACGCCCTCCCCGCACCCGAGCTTGACCTCGGGGCAGCCGGCCTCGGTGCGCAGCAGCTCGAGCAGCGACAGGTTGGCGCTGACGGCGAGCTTGGTCGGCCGCCCGTTGACGGTGACGTTGATCGTGTGCCGCGGCGTGTCATGCGGCGCCCCACCGCCGTGCCGCCGCCGCTCGCGCGTCCTCCGCGGCGCCGCGCAGCGCCCGGGCCACCTGCACGCGCGGCCATCTCGCGCCGGTACTCGACGCCGGCATGCGAGCTCGGGTCGACCTCGGCCTCGGCGGCGACGGCGGCGCCGACCGCCTCGCTGCGACGCCTCGTCGATGGCATGGCCGACGAGCGCCTGGGCGGCCTCCGAGACGTCGACCGGGCGGCGGCCGACCGCGCCCAGGACCAGGCGCACGGCGGTGCAGGTGCCGCTCTCGTCGCAGGTGACGATCGCCGCCACGTTGACCATGGCGAAGTCGCCGGGGCGGCGGGCCATCTCGATGAAGCACGACCCCTGGCCGTCGGTGAGCGTCGGGACCTCGACGCGGGTGATGAGCTCGCCCTCGCCCAGCGACGTCATCGAGCTGCATGACCGGCAGGTCGTCGACGGCGATCGTCCGCTCGCCGTCTGGGCCCAGGGCGTGCACCGCGCGCGCCGTGGGCGATGAGGACGCACGGCAGCTCGGCGGCGGGCTCGCCGTGGGCGAGCGAGCCGCCGATCGTCCCGCGCTGGCGGACGCGGACGTTGCCGATCTGGCGCACGGCCTGGGTGAGCATCGGGCGCGTGCTCGGCCACGACCGCGGAGTGCTCGAGGTCGACGTGGCGCACGAGCGCCGACAGCACCGAGCGTGCCGTCGTCGGCAAGCTCGATGGTACGCTCGTCGGCGCCGCCGATGTCGACCAGCGCCGACGGCGAGGCGAAGCGGAGCATCATCATCGGGACCAGGCTCTGGCCGCCCGGCGATGACGTGGGCCTCGTCGCCGAGCTCTGGCCAGGCGCTGCACCGCCTCGGTCCACGATGATGCGCGGAGGTAGTCGAAGGCGGCGGCGTACATCGTGGCGGCCACCGCTCAGACCGTCGCGGGCGCGCCGATCTGATCCAGCACCACCGCCAGCGCGGCCTGGTTGCTCGTGACCACCGGGACGCCGAGCGCCGCGTGGATCTCCTCGCGCGCGTCGATGGCGCGGAAGTTGGTGCACGAGGCGAACAGCAGGTCGATGTCCGAGTCCGCGAAGCACTCGGAGGCGAACTCGGCGATCCGGCGCCGGCTCCACCTCGGCGATGGCGAAGTTCTCGGTGATCCCCAGCCCGTGGATGCCGGCCACCTCGAGGCCGTCGTCCTCGAGGCTCTGGCGGATCTTGTCGTTGAGGCTGTCGACGTAGGGCGTGATCACGCCCACGCGCCGGCCCCCGGCCTCGCGGATGACCCGGCGCACCGAGGCGGCCACGCTGAACGTCTCGGCGCCGGTCTCGTCGGCGATGCGCTTGATCAGCTCGGCCTCGTAGGCGTTGCCGCGCAGCGCGCCGGCGCTGGTGCAGCCGAACACCATGACGTCGGGCCGCGCGGTGCGCAGGTCGGTGATGGCCACGGGCAGGTGCTCGTCGAGCATCGCCGACTCGCCCTCCGGAGTGGTCTCCTCCAGGTACATGCGGGCGGTGTGCAGCGTGGCGTCCGCCGGCAGCCGCCGGTAGAAGTCGACCTCGATGACGCTGTTGGAGGAGGGGACGATCAGTCCGACGCGCGTGCTCATCAGCCGCGCCTCAGTCCGCCGCCGAGCTGGCCAGGGCGGCGCCCAGGCCATCGCCGGAGCCGTTGCTGGCGGCCGGCCGCCGGCGGCGGGGGCGGGAGCTCGAGCAGGTCGAGCGGGTTGGTCTTGATCATCCGCTCCACGTCCTCCTCGCTGACGTCCGACTCGTAGACCGACTGGGCGAACACGCGCAGGCACTCGGCCGGCATCGGGTTGTGGCGCTGGCCGGCGTCGCTCATGAGGATGCAGCGCTCGGCGCCGATCTCCTTGATCGCCTCGACCACGCGCGTGAGCGGCGCGTGGTTCCACATCGGCGACACCGTGCAGTAGCCGAACTCGGCGTAGGCGCCCTGGGCCACCAGCGCCTTGAGGTCCTCGAGCTCGAGCGCCGGGACCTTGAAGAAGGGGTGGGTGATCATGATCTTCTCCACCCCGCGCTCGCGGGCGGCGGCCACCAGCTTCTGGATCTCGGGCACCGACAGGTGGCAGGTGCTAGAGGATCGCGTTGTACTGCGGCGGTGAGGTCGAGCACGTCCATCAGCCCGTCGATCGGGTGGCCGTCGGCGTCAAAGACCTCGATGCCCGTGTCGCGCGGACTTGGCCACCGTGCTCTTCTGCTTGTCATAGGCGCCGGTGGAGCCGAACGTCCGGGCGTGGTTGGCGGCGTCGACCGTCGGCATCCAGACGTGCTTGGCGCCCGAGCTGCAGCGCGGACTCGACCGCCGCCGGGTTGATCCCGCCGACCGCGCGGTTGAGCACGATGCCGCCGACGATCTGGATCCCCGGCACGAGCTGCTGGGTCAGGTAGGCGCGGCTCGTGGTGCGCTCGGAGTGGCATTTGAGCGACAGCGCGCGCAGGCCCAGCGACGCCGCGTGGCGCGCCACCCCGACATCGTCGGCGATGCGCGGGAAGAGATCGGGCTCTGAGTGGACGTGGACGTCGACCGCGCCCTTGATGTCGATGAATGGACCGATCATGGGGCTGAAGTCACCTCTCTCCTCGTGGCTGTTGCTCTGCTCGCCGTCGCGCAGCCAGCGCAGCTCGGCGAGCTCCTGCTCGGTCGGGGCGGCCAGTTCGGCCACGGTGTCGGACACGAGCAGCTCAAAGCCCGTGTTGGCGTGCACGTCGGCCTCGGTGACCCCCGGCTGCAGCGCGTCGAGCCGGAGCCGCCCGGTCTCCTCGTCGAAGCCGAGCAGGGCCAGGTCGGTGATCACCGCCACCGGCCGGTTGCGCACCAGCCCCGCCGCCCGCCGCGACTCGGGTCCGCTCAGGTAGCCGGGGCTGGTGATGAAGTCCACGCGCTCGACGAACCGCCGCGGCTCGTGGCGGGTCATGATCATCACCTCGCGGCAGCTCGAGACGATGTCGTTGGCGCCGCCGCTGCCGGGCAGGCGGACCTTGGGATGGTCGGGGTCGCCGATGTAGCTCGTGTTGACGTTGCCGTACTGGTCGAGCTGGCCGGCCCCGATGAAGCCGTAGTCGTAGCAGCCGCGCTGGCCGTAGAGGAACAGCTCGTTGATCGAGGTGAGCATGAAGGCGTCGTGGGCGGCGCGCATCTCGTTGGTGGAGACCGGCAGGCGGCCCGGCAGCATCCGCGGCCCGATCGAGCCGCCCTCGAGCACGATCGTCAGCGACGGCGCGTGCAGCCGCTTGGCCAGCACGCTGGCCTCCAGCGGCGCGCCGACGCCCGGCGAACACCACGCGGCCGTCGCGCAGCAGCCGGCTGCCGGCGATGGTCATGAGCTCGACCGGGGTGGGCTCGGCCGCTCACGCTGATCGCCTCCGCTCGCCATTCACTCTCGCCTGTTGTCGGCGGCGTGAGTCATCCGGCTACCGCCACCAGCTCCCGCGCGCGCCGGCGCTGCTCGAGCAGCGTCGAGGCCCCGATCATGTCCAGGAAGCCGGCGAAGCTCCCGGGCCGCTCCACGTCCTCGGCCAGGTAGGCCTCCACGCCGGCGACCCCGCCGGCCGACCACCTGCTCGGCGTAGGCGTCGAAGTGGGCGAAGTCGGCCTCGTAGCGGCCGTGGCACTCGTGCGGGTAGGACCCGAAGGCACCTCGACGACCGCGTCGACGACGAAGCCGGGGATCTGGGTGCGGTCGGCGTGGCGGACGATCGCCTCCGAGGGCACGACCTCCTCGGCGGTCACGATCACGGTCTTGGCCGCGCGCGCGAGCTCGACGTCCATGTAGGCCGGTCCCTCGATCTGGGCGTTGCCGGCGGCGTCGACGGTGTGCACGTGGATCAGCGCCACGTCGGGGACGAGCGCCGGCACCGCCACCAGCAGCTCGTCGGTGAACGGGCAGCGCATCTCCTTGGCGGGCAGGCGCTCCAGCAGGTCTGAGCCCAGCAGCGACGCCGTGGGCAGGAACGGCATGCCCATCGAGGCCGCCATCAGCCGCAGCCCGAAGCTGAGGTGGCTCCACTCCTCGTAGATCGAGGGGTCGCGCTCCACGTACTCGCGAAACACCTTGGGGATCCCCCAGCGCAGACCGATCCCCACCCAGCTCGAGACGAGCTTGCTCGCGGCGCCGGTGGCCAGGAACAGCTCGGACTCGTAGCACATGAGGTTGCGCCCCAGGGTGAGGTCGCGCCGCTGGGCCCGCAGCAGCTCCAGCAGCATCGCCCACGGCGTGCGCGAGTAGCAGCAGCCGCCGGCCACCACGGTGTCGCCGTCGTTGACCAGCGCGGCCGCCTCGGCCAGCGTCATGCGCTTGTCGGCGGCGCTGGTCATCGTGCGCCGACCGCGATGTCGGAGACCAGCGGCATGACCTCGGCGGCGAAGCGCTCGACCTGCTCGGTGTCGTAGTCGCACGGCACCAGGCAGATGTGCTGCACGCCGGCGGCCGCCTGCTCGGCGATCTGCTCGGCGCACTGCTCGGGGGTGCCGCGGATCGCCGACTCGGCGGTCGACTCGCTCCACGCCGGGAGGTCGAAGTAGTCGTTGATGTACTGGCGCGCGCGCGGCGTCGGCGGCCTCGAAGCTGTCGTCGATGCACAGCGTGAGCTGGGCCATGTTGTCCAGCGCGTCGGGGTCGCGCCCGGCGGCCTGCGCGTGCTCGCGGATCCGCGTCCAGGCGGTGCTGAACGCCTCGGGCTCGTAGAAGTAGGTGAGCCAGCCGTCCGAGCGCTCGGCCACGCGCTTGAGCACCTTGTCCACGTAGCCGCCGATGAGCAGCCGCGGCCGCTCGCGCGGGGAGGGCTTGGGGAGCATCAGCGCGTTGCGGAAGGGCACGCCGCGCGCCTCGCCGGTGACGCGCTCGCCGGTCCAGAACTGCTTCATCAGCTCGAGGTTCTCCTCGAAGATCCGCCCGCGCTGCTTGAACGGCACCCCGCAGGCGTCGAACTCGCGCTCGTACCAGCCGACCGCCATGCCCAGGGTGAGGCGCCCGTCCGAGACGAGCTCGAGCGTCGCCGCCGTCTTGGCCAGCACCGCCGCGCTGCGCAGCGGCAGCACGAGGATGCCGGTGCCGAGCTCCACCCGTTCGGTCTCGCGCGCCAGCACGGTGAGCGTGGTCAGCGACTCCAGGAACGGGAACGGGCGCCCGGTGCCCAGGAACATGTGGTCCCACGCCCACAGCGAGTCGTAGCCGAGCTCCTCGGCGCGCCGCCCGTAGGCCACGATCGCGTCGAGGTCGGGCACCCGCGGCGCCGGCGTGAAGTTCTCGACGGCCAGTCCGAACTTGCAGGGCGCGTCATTTGGCCAGCGCCTTGATCAGCACCGCGCGGCCGTGCTCGATGTGCTTGTTCATCCGCTCCTCCACGAGGTCCGGTTTGCCCGCCTTGAGCGCCTCGAGGATCTGCAGGTGCTCGTCCAGGAAGCGCCGCGGCACCTCGGTGTTGTAGACGCGCTCGGACAGCTCGAGCTGCAGCCGCGTCCAGTAGCCGCGCAGCACGCTGAGCAGCTCGCTGCCCGACGCCTCGTAGATCGTGAGGTGGAAGTCGGCGTCCAGCTGCCCGGCCTCGCGGGCCTCGGCGGCGTCGAGCGCCTCGACGAACCGCGCCAGCACGTCCTCGACCGAGGCCAGCACCTCGGGGGTCATCCGCTCGGCGCCCAGCCGGGCCAGATGGGGCTCGAGCACCAGGCGGACGTCGTAGAGCAGCCGGGCCTCGTCGGGGGTGAGGCGGTAGGTGACGAACGTGCCGCGGCTGCGGTAGGTGATGACCAGCCCCTCACCCTCGAGCATGCGCAGCCCCTCGCGCACCGGCGTGCGGCTGACCCCGGTGCGCTCCATCACGATCGCCTCGGTGAGGCGCGCGCCGGCGGGCTGGCGGCCGGTCAGGATGTCCTCGCGGATGACGCGGCAGACGTGCTCGGCCAGCGAGGGCGGCCGTTCGGCGGAGCGTCGCCGTCGTCGTCGCGACGGCGCAACCCGTATCGGTCCGAGCGCCGCCCGACACGGCCTTTGGAGATGGACATCAAGCGGCCTTTCGAGGGTCGGCGCACCGAGGTTCAGTGTGCAGAGTATACAAGAACCCATCCCGCCGCTCAGAGAGCCTCGATCAATGCGAACCCGACGGTGTCGAAGCTGGTCATCCGCTCGAGCACGCCCTGCGCGCCGTCCAGCCCGACGCGCTCGGTCACCAGCCCGGCCGGATCGAGCCGCTTGTCGCCGACGAGGCTGAGCAGCGCCGGGAGGTGGATGTGCGGGTTGCCGACGCTGCCGACGATCGTCAGCTCGGCCTCGATCAGCTCGTCCAGCGGGATCCCGACGATGCCCTGCTCCTCCTTGCTGGTCAGCCCGACCTGGACCAGGCGCCCGCCCTTGCGCAGGCTCATCATCGCCGCGTGGACCAGCGAGGCCGTGCCCAGGCCCGCCGAGCGCGACGTCGGCGCCGCCGCCGGTGGCCTCCTTGATCGCCGTCGACCACGTCGGTCTCGCGCGCGTTGATGGCTGAGCGCCGCGCCCTGGCGCTTGGCCGCGTCGAGCTTGCGGTCGTCGATGTCGACGGCGATCACCGCCGGCGCCGCTGGCGGCCCCGATCTGGACCGCGCGACAGACCGATGCCCGCCCACGCCGTGCACGGCCAGCCACTCGCCCGCCCGCAGCCTGGCCTGGTGCTGGAGGGCGTGCCAGGCGGTCATGAAGCGGCAGCCGAGCGCCGCCGCGGCGTCGAAGGAGACCGCCTCGGGGAGCGGGACGCAGTTGAGGTCGGCATTGACCACGCGCACGTACTGGGCGTAGCCGCCGTCGTGGGTCATGCCCAGGAACTCCATGGCGTCGCACAGGTTGGTCCGCCCCGCCCGGCAGTAGCCGCACGTCGCCGCACGCCTCGTGGAAGGGCACCGCGACCCGGTCCCCGGCGCGGACGGCGGTGACCTCGCCGCCCACCTCCATGACCTCGCCGGCGAACTCGTGGCCCATCGTGATCGGCAGCGGCGGCGCCAGCCCCACCCAGGACCAGTCGCCCTGCCACGTGTGCCAGTCGGTGCGGCAGATGCCCTCGACGGCGACCTTGACGACCGCCTCGCGCGGGCCGGGCCGCGGCTCGGGCACGTCCTCGATCACGAGGGGTTGCGCGATCTCCACCAGCCGAGCAGCTCTCAACTCAGTCCTCCTCGCGGTCGCGCTCGGGGGCGGCCGGCCGTCCCGGTCCGCGCCACCGTGCGGCACGGCTGCGTTGAGTCGAGACCGTGCTGTCATACGTTCGCGTCGAGTGTGTACGTCAGGCGACGGGACGCGGGCCGCAGCGGCCGGCGCTGTGACGCGCTATGCACGGTATGCGTGCGTAGCGCGTCAACGGCTAGCCCGTATGCGCGCGAATTAGTCGTGTACCTACGCCATCCTCGCGCGCCGCCGAGGCGCCGGCCATCGACCGGTCAGTCGTCGGCGGCCTCGACCAGCGCGCCGCGCCAGCTCGGCCGGCCGGGTGAACATCACCTCGTGGCTGCCGCCCATCTCCACCAGCTTGAACGCGCCCAGCCGCGACGACATCCCCGGATGCCAGGTGCCGGGCGGCAGCGCCAGGTCGTCGGCCACCGCGATGAAGCTGCGCGGAAGCTCGCCGCGGTGAAACTCCGCGAGGTCGAGCTTCTCCGCCCAGGGCGAGAACGGCTGGGGGACGAGCCGCTCCCACACCGTGCGCGCCGCCTCGGGCGAGGCGTCCTGGATGAACAGGTCGCGGAACACCTCCCAGGGGCACGCCACGGTGTTGTCGGGGCTCGCCGCGCGCGGCGGCCGCGAACGCGTCGGTCTGGTCCTCAGGGAAGTTGTCGTTGACGCTGGCGCCGTCCTGCGACCACGAACGCGGTGTGGAACACCAGCCGCGTCAGCCGCTCGGGGATCTCCTGGGAGACGCGGCTGACCACCGAGCCGCCGAAGCTGTGGCCCACCAGCACGACGTCGCGCAGGTCGCGCCCCTCGATGAAGTCGACCACCGCCGCGCACGTAGTCCTGGTGGCGGATGCCGGCCCGCGGCGCGCCCGGCGTAGATGACCCGGGTAGGTCGGCGCGTACGCGTCGTGGCCGAGCTCGCGCAGGCACCAGGCCGTCGGCTCCCACGCCCACCCGCCGTGCCAGGACCCGTGCAGCAGGACGAACGTCTCAGCCATCGCCGCCTCCCCTGATGAAGCGATCCAGCACGTTGCCGGTGATGCGCGAGACGTTGTTCTCATAGCCCGCCTGCGACAGCGCGCCCGACCACGCGATCGACGAGGTCGCGAACACGGCGCCGCCGCCGGGCGTCTCGAAGTAGGTCAGGTCGGCGCGGACGTTCGGGTGCTCGGTGCCACCCACCCCGTCGAACATGAAGTCGATCTCCTCGGGGACCACCTTGTAGGAGTCGTTCTGGTTCTAGGCCGACGCGACCAGGTAGGTGTCCGGCGGCGTGCCGAGCGTCACGTCGGCCCGGTCGATCTCCTGTCCGGCGGCGCCGCCCCCGACCAGGCCGAAGTCCCCGATCGGCTCGCTCGCGCGCGACGCCCGTCGAACATCCACGCCATCTCGGGAAGCCCGCCATCCGGCATGCGGTAATAGGGGAAGGAGCCGGCATAGCCCTCGGAGGTGAAGCCGGTCCCGAACAGCTTCTGCGGCGGCCGGCCGCGGTTGCGCCAGATGCCGCCCTTCTCGCCGGTCGTGCTGTGCGAGGTCTCGCCCGGCGCCGCCTGCCACGCCCGCACGCCGTTCTCCCCGCGGCGGACCTCCATGACCCACGGCTTCTCGGCCGAGTAGCTGATCACCCAGTAGAAGCCGTTGCCGCCCATCGACATGACGTTGCCCGCCTCCGGTCACGTAGCTCTCGTACGCGTCGAGCATCTGCTCCGAGCTGTACTCGGGATGCGAGCCGGTGATCACCGCGCGGTACGGGCGCAGCGCCTCGACGCCCTCCCGGTGGAGGTCCTCGTCGGTGAGCACGTCGTACCGGGTGCCGCGGTGCTCGAGCCAGTCGACGATGTACAGGTCGCCGGGAACTGCCAGGTGCCCAGGAAGCTGAACCGGTGCCGCGGGCGCATGTTGAGGATCGGCCGCCGGCGGGAGCTGAACGCGACCCCGCTGCCGTCGCTGTGCAGCTCGTACATCGACAGCCCCAGCTCGGGATGCTCCATCAGCAGCAGGTCCAGCGGCTGCAGCGCCGGCGTGTGGCCGACGATCGCCTGGCCCATCGGCGCCGCGGTGGCGAGGTGCTCGTTGCCGTAGGCCATGTAGCTCGCGGTGGGCAGGACGAGCGCCACCGCGCTCTCCCGGCCCGGAGCCGCGCGCACGAAGAACGGGGTGTGATCCTCGAACTCGCCGGCGCGCAGCCGCAGCGCGTAGACGCCCGAGGCGAGATCGTCCGGGAACGTCGCAGCGCGCACGTCGTCACCCAGCCGACGTCGTCGATGTCGTCGTCGTGGAAGTGCACCGCTCCGTACAGCTCGGTGGCGTGAGCGCCACTCGTAGCAGGAGCCGTCCCAGTTGTGGGCGGTGACCGCCGCGTGTGGGCTGGTTGACCAGGCGGCCGTCGGCGCTGTCGCGGAGTCCCCCGGAGACCACGCTGGTCTCGATGTCGCGGCTCAGGTCCCACCACGCCCGCAGGCCGTCGTCGACCGCCGGCCGCGCGCCGCTCCCCGCCAGCGCGGTCAGCTGACCCTCGCCCAGCGCTCCGGCGTAGACGCAGGGGAGGGCGAGCTTGCCGTTGTAGGCGCCGCGCACGACCCGGCCGTCGGAGGCGTCGAACGCGCCGAGCAGGAGGTCGACGTCGGCCACGGCCGGCGCATCGGCCCCGGCGCAGCTCCGCGGCCGCCGGGCGCCACCCGCGTCACCGGCCCGAACCGCGAGTTGTAGGAGTTGACCACCGGCACGGCGCGGATGGACACCGAGGCACGGGCCGGGACCCAGGAGCCGCACAGCGCGTACCAGACGCCGGCCACCAGCGGCTCGGGCGAGGGCTCACGCGCCCGCCGGTGGTCCAGAACGCGGGACGCAGCCCCGGCTCGAGCACGAGCGCGATCCCGGACTCCGACGCCGCGTCCCACGCCGAGAACAGCGGCTGCACGCCGGTGTCCGCGCGCGGCTGGACCATCGCGACGAGGCTGACGCCAGTCGTCCGCCGTGCCGGCAAGGATCGGGGCCGGCGCCCGGGATGCCGCGCGTAGGAACCGTGCTGGGTCGGCTGCTCCCGCAGCGGATAGGTGCCGTCGACGTCGGAGGGGACCTCGACCTCCCGGAAGCCCGGCCCGTCCGGCTGGGTGTCGCCGTGGATCAGCTTGACCAGCTGAGCCTCGACCGTCTCGGCTCCCGGCCCCGCTCACATGGAAGCGCACGGTCTGCCCGGGCCCGACGCATAGCTCGATCCGGGTAGCCGAGCGCCCATGCGCGAACCGCGTCATCAGTCGCCGAACCGGAGGCCGAAGACGTCGGCCAGCCGCCGGCGGAACACCGCGTCCACGGCTTCGCCTTCGCTGTCGAACGGTCCCATGATCCGGTCCGCGCCGACGGCGGGAAAGCCGCTGAGGCGGGAGACGAACCAGTGGTCGGCGCCGTCGTGCTCGGTGATGAGCTTGCCGTCGATGGGAAACGCCCCGAGATAGTTGAGGACCCGCTGGAGCGGCTCGCTGTGCTGCCCGAGCGGCGTCCGGCGGTGCTCGGCGACGAGCTCCGCGGTGATGAGCGGGCGCAGCGAGGCCTGCGCTCGCGCATGGAACCTCTCGCCCACCACGGCCTCGAGCGCTTCCTGTGATGAACGGGCATAGGCGCAGCGCACGGAGTATACAATGCACAGTCAGACGCCGACAGAGGGGATACAGATGTCGACCATGTCCGCCGCGAGCACGGCCGAGCAGCTCATCGAGCAAGACCGGCGACTGCTGATCCACCCCTACCTGCCCGGGTCAAACCAGGAGCGGGTGGTGATGACCGAGGGCTCGGGGTGCCGATTGCGCGACGCCGAGGGCCGCGAGTATCTTGACGCCACCGGCGGCCTGTGGCTCGCCCAGATCGGCCATGGCCGCGCCGAGATCGCCGAGGTCGCCGCCGAGCAGATGCGCCGGCTCGAGTACTTCACGAGCTTCTGGGAGTTCTCCAACGACCGCGCCATCGAGCTGGCCTCGCGCCTCGTCGAGCTCGCGCCCGACGGGCTCGTCCCGCGTGTACTTCACCAGCGGGGGCTCGGAGGCCAACGAGGCCGCGCTGCGCATGGCGCGCTACGTCCACAGCCGCCGCGGCCATGAGGGACGCGACTGGATCCTGGCCCGGCGCAGCGCCTATCACGGGATCGGGTACGGGTCGGGCTCCGCCAGCGGCCTGCCGATCTACCACGACGGCTTCGGGCCGATGCTGCCCCACGTGCGCCACCTCACCCCGCCGTGGCCCTACCGCTCCGAGCTGTTCGACGGGCGCGACCCCACGGACTTCTGCCTCGAGAGCTCGAGCGCACGATCGAGGAGATCGGCGGCGACCGGATCGCCGCGATGATCGGTGAGCCGATCATGGGCGTGGGCGGGATGCTCGTCCCGCCCGACGACTACTGGCCGCGCGTGCGCGAGCTGCTCAGCGCGCACGGGATCCTGCTCATCTTCGACGAGGTGGTGACCGCCTTCGGTCGCACCGGGAGCTGGTTCGCCGCCCAGCACTTCGGCGTGGAGCCCGACCTCATCGTCACCGCCAAGGGCATCACCAGCGGCTATGTCCCGCTCGGTGCGGTGCTGGTCTCCGAGCCGATCGCCGAGGTGCTCGCCCGTGACCATGGCTTCCCGGTCGGCTTCACCTACAACGGCCACCCCACCGCGTGCGCGGTGGCGCTGCGCAACCTCGAGATCATCGAGCGCGGAGGGTCTGCTCGACCGCGCCGCGCCAGGTGGGCGCCTACCTGCTCGACGGGCTCTCGGCTCTCGAGGAGCTTCCGGTCGTCGGCGAGGTGCGCGGAGTCGGCATGATGCTCGGCATCGAGCTGGTCGCCGACAAGCGAGACCCGCGACCCCGATCTCGATGCACGCGCTCCGCACGACGTGATCCGGCGCGAGACCGGCGTCCTGGTGCGCGATTGCGCCCACACGCTCGTGCTCTCGCCACCGCTGGTGATGACGCGAGGCCGAGGCCGACGAGGTGGTCGGCGGCCGTGCGCTCCGTGCTCGAGCGCGTCTCGCCCGACGGGAGCATCGCGCCGCGATGACCGACCGCCACGATCCTGCCCGCCCGCCAGGGCACCGCCATCCCGCTGGCGCGCCGGCGAGCGCCTGCAGATCATCAACCGCGACGGCGGCCAGGTCGTGGACATGTGGGCGCTGGCCCACCCGCGCGACGGCGACGACGAGTACGCCTCGATGGAGCACACCCGCGCGGCGCTGCGCCGCCTCGTGCCCCGGGTCGGCGACGCCATCTACAGCACCCGCCGCCGCCCGCTGGTCACCCTGGTCGAGGACACCAGCCCCGGCGTCCACGACACGCTCATCGCCGCGTGTGACCCCGAGCGCTACCGGCTGCTCGGCGGCGCGCCCGACCATGCCAGCTGCGCCCAGAACTTCGCCGCCGCGCTGGCCGAGCACGGGCGCGTCGCTGCCGCGCGCCCCGGCGCCGCTCAACCTGTTCATGAACATCCCGTGGACGGCGGACGGCGAGCTCGAGTTCGCGCCCTCGCCCGCGCGCGCCGGGCGACAGCGTCACCTTCAAGGCGGAGATCGATGTGCTGGTCGTCCTCTCGGCGTGCCCGATGGACCTCAACCCCATCAACGCGACGATGGGGGACATCGGCCTGCGCACCCTGCCGCGCGGCGGCTGGCGCCTAGAGGTCGCAGCGGCAGCGCGCCAGCACCGCCTCAAGCTGGCGGACCCCCAGCTCCAACGACACCAGATCGATGCGCTCGTGCACCGTGTGCATCCCCTCGCCGTTGGCGCACCCGATCCCCACCGCCGGGATCCCGAGCACCGCCGCGGCGTTGGCGTCGGTCGAGCCCGCGCCGAACGCCTCGCCGAGCCCCAGCGACCGCCGCGCCGCGATCACGCTGCGCACCAGCGGATCATCCGCGCTGATCTGACCCGCGCCGCGGCGCCCGACCACCTCGCACTGCAGCGACAGCGGCGGCGCCACCGTCAGCGCGCTCAGCCGCGCCTCGAACGCTGACAGGACCGCGTCGTCGAGCGAGCGCAGCTCCACGAACATCTCGGCCGCCGAGGCGATCGCGTTGACCGCGCCGCCCCCGGACATCCGGCCGACGTTCACCCCCTCGTCCACGAGCTCGGCGCCGAGCTCGATCAGCGCGTGCAGCGCGCTGGGCGTCCCGCGATCGCGCCAGGAGTGCCCGCCGGGCCCGGACACCGCCAGCCGCGCGCGCAGGCTGCCGACGTGCTCGATGACCACGTGGTCAAGGCCATGACCCTCGACGGCGATCGCCTGCACCGGGCGCGAGGTCGCCGCACACCTGGCGCGCGCCGCGCAGGTTGCCCAGCCCCTCCTCGCCGACGGTGAACGCCACCACCAGTCCCGCCGGCGGCGCGATGCGCTCGAGCGCCCACACCGTGGCCATCACCGCGGTGGCGTTGTCGCCCACGCCGGGGCCGACCAGGAAGTCGCCGTCGCGCTCGAAGCGCAGCTCGGTGTCCGCGTCGAACACCGTGTCGACGTGGGCCATCACCAGCAGCTCGGGCCGGCCGTCGCCAAAGCTCCAGATGAGGTTGCCGGCGCCGTCGCGCCGCCGCGCGCCCGGCGCGCCCTTCAGCCGCCGCTCCAGCCACGTCGATCCGCGGTTCCTCGGCGCCCGTGGGCGCGGGCACGGCCGGCGAAGGCGGCGAGCTCGTGCGACGTCGATCACGCGATCACGGCGGTCGCGTCGATCTCCACCAGCCACTCGGGCCGGGCCAGCGCCTCCACCACCAGCCCCGTGGAGACCGGGTAGCACGCCCTTCAGCCACCTGCCGACGACCCGGTACACCGGCTCGCGGTAGCGGATGTCGGTGAGGTAGATGACGATCTTGCAGACCTCCTCCAGCCTCGAGCCCGCCTCCTCCAGCAGCCGGGCGATGTTGCTCATCGCCTGCTCGGCCTGGGCGGCCGCGTCGCCGATCCCCACCGACTCCGAGGTGTCGAGGTCCTGGCCGACCTGCCCGCGCAGGAAGACCATGTTGCCCGCGACCACGGCCTGGCAGAGATCGTTGTCGAGCTCCTGGTCGGGATAGGTCTCACGAGTGTTGAACGGGCGGATGCGCTGGTGGACCATGGGCCTCCTCAGACGGTGGCGGGGTTGGAAAGCGGGTCGCGGCCCCCGGCGACGTGGGCCACCTCGCCGCCGATGACCACCCGGGAGACGACGTCCTGGCCGGCGGCCAGGCAGAGCTCCTCGGGATGGTCGACGGACAGGATCGTGAGGTCGCCGCGCTTGCCCGGGTCGATGGAGCCGCGATCGCCGGCGGCGCCCAGGGCGTAGGCGGCGTTGAGCGTCGCCCCCACGATCGCCTCGCCCGGGGTGATCCGGAACCACGGCGCGCCCAGCGCGATCGTTGCGGGCAGCGAGGTGGCGTGGATCGAGGAGCAGTAGTCGGTGGCGATCGCCACCGGCACCCCGGTGTCGATGAACAGCCGGGCGTTGGCCCGCCGCTCGGTCATGTAGACGAGCTCGGCCTGGGGCAGCAGCACCGCCACCGTGTCGGTCTGACCAACGGCGCGGATCTCCGTGTCGGGCGTGTAGGTGAGATGCTCGGCCGACAGCGCGCCGCCGGCGACGGCGGTCTCCCAGCCCTGCGAGCTGGCCCACGCGTCGGAGTGGGTGCGCGTGCGGATCCCCAGCTCCTGCGAGCGCCGCAGCATGCGCAGCGCCTGCTCGGGCGTGAACAGCCCCGCCTCGCAGGTGACGTCGTGAAAGTCGGCCATGCCCTGCGCCACCACCGTCTCAAGCATGGCCAGCACGTCATCGGTGTAGGCCTCGGCCTCCATGCCGGCGGGCACGACGTGCGCCCCCAGGAACGAGATCATCAGCTTCAACGGGGTGAGCGACCGGCTGGCCGCCAGCAGCTTGAGCTGGTGCAGCTCGGTCTCGGCGGTGAGCCCGTACCCGGACTTGACCTCCAGCGTCGTCACCCCGCCGGCCAGGATCCGCCCGTAGGCGGCGGCGAGCTGGGCGGTGAGCTGGTCGTCTGAGGCCTCACGCGTGGCCAGCACGCTGGCCCAGATCCCTCCGCCGGCGGCGGCGATCTCGGCCAGGCTGGCCCCGGCCAGCCGCTTGGCGTACTCGGCGTGGCGGCTGCCCGCGAACAGGGGGTGGGAATGGCACTCGATGAGACCCGGCAGCACCGACTGGCCGGTCGCGTCGAGCGTGGGGACCCCCGGATCGCCGTGGTCGCGCAGGACCTCGGCGGTGTCGCCCACGGCCACGATCGCGCCGCCACGGATGGCCACCGCGCCGTCGGCGATGAGGTCAAGCTCGCCCTGGGCCGCGCCGCGGCGCGCTTGGCCACGGTCTGAGACCCGCGCCAGCTGCGCGGCGTGGACGACGTTGAGGTCGCTCATGAGGCCGCCGCGCTTGAGGCGACGTGGCCGCCGTTGGCGCCGCCCGCGCCGGCGCCGCCGCGCCCGGCCGTCCGGGTCGATCCCGGCGTAGCGGCGCACGAGGTCCATCGGGCCCTCGAAGTCGTAGTTGTTGTAGACGGCCAGCAGGTGGGCGAACGCCGGGGACTGCGCGAACAGCTGGAAGGTGAGCCGGTGCCCGGCGTAGTCGGAGTTGAGCAGGTCGCGGGCGAAGGCGAACAGCCGCCGGCGCTGCTCGGCGCTGACGTCACCCACGGCGAGGTACTTGTCCAGCCACGGCCCCGCCTCGGGATCCTGGAAGGTGGCCGCACTCGGGGTCACGCAGAGCTGGCCGCCGCACAGGTCGCGGGCCAGGTGCATCATCGCCGGCAGCTGGGTGCAGGCCAGCACGCGGCCGGTGTAGAGCAGCGCCTGGTTGGGCATCAGCAGCCCGCCCGGGCTGGGCTCGCCGAGCTCGATCGCCGCCGACAGGTGGGCGTGGATGCCCTCCCGGTAGCAGGCCAGCTCGGCCAGCTTCTCGCGCACGCCCTGGTGGGCCTTGACGCCCGTCTGGTTGGCGTTGAGCGCCGCCACGCCCACGAGCAGGTCCGCGAAGCGCAGGTGGCGCTGGACGAAGGCGAACATGCTGTAGCGGTGCAGGGTGGCGCGGATGAACGCGGCCGCGCGCGTGTGGCGGTAGAAGAGGACGTTCTCCCACGGGATCTCGACATCGTCGAAGACGATCATGGTGTCGATCTCGTCGAAGCGGCCCGACAGCGGGTAGTCCTCTGCGGCGCCGCGCTGGGCGAACGAGGAGCGGCAGATGTGGCGGATGCCGGGGTCGCCCATGTCGGCGATGAAGCCGACCGCGTAGTCCGACAGCTCCTGGTCGCCCCAGTCGCCGATCGTCGGCTTGACGAACGCCTGGTTGGCGTAGGCCGCGGCGGTCTCGAACTTGGCGCCGCGGACGATGATCCCGCTGTCGGTCTCGCCGGCGACGTGGAGCAGGACATCGGGGTCCTGGTCCTGCGGGCGCTTGGCGCGGTCGCCCTTGGGGTCGGTGTTGGCCGAGACGTGGAACGGGTCGGCGAGCTCGGCGTGGCGGACGTGATGGCGGATGTGCGCGGAGAACTGGGGATCGATCTCGTCGAGCACGTCCTGGCCGTCATACAGCGACCACATCTCCCCGACGGTCTCGTCGCCGACCCGGGTGACGATCCCCGCGAGGTCATCGAGCACGCAGTCCACGGCGGCGCGCTTGGCGTGCCAGTCCTCCCGGGTGTGGGGCAGCTTGGCGCCGGTGGGGCAGCGCTCGCCCGTCTCGGCGTCCACGTAGGACATGCGCTCATGGGTGGCCGGATCGTGGGCCATGTCGTAGATGCGCGCCCGCGCGTCGACGATGGGGCGGAACGCGGGGTGGGTGGTCACGTCGGTGACGCGCTCGCCGTCGATCCACACCGAGCGCCCGTCGCGGATCGATTCTCTGTACTCGTCGCCGGTTCTGATCATCTGGTACGCTTTCCCGTATATCGGTAAATGTTTCCCGGAATTCGCCGCCAACGTAGCACTTCGGCCCGGGCCAGGCAAGCCTGATGGCCCGCCCGCGCACCGACGCCGACCCCGACACGCCCAAGGTCCTGGACAAGGCGCTGCGCGTGCTCGACGCCTTCGGCGATCCCCGTGAGCGCTGGAGCGAGGCCGACCTGCGCCGCCATCTCGGGATGCCGTCGAGCAGCCTCAACCGCATCCTGCGCGGCCTCGAGCGCGCGGGCTACGTGCTGCGCGACGAGGCCGGCGCCTACCGGCTGGGGATCGGCGCGGTGCGCCTCGGCGACCGGGCGCGCGCCTCACTCGACCTGCCCGGGATCGTCGATGCCGAGCTCCGGGCCCTGGCTCATGCCACCAGCGAGCTCGTCCTCTTCGCCGTCGCCGAGCCCGCCCTGGGCACGGCGCTCTACATCGCCGCCGTCGATTCGCCCCAGCGGCTGCGGGTCACCGCCGAGCTGGGCACGCGCGTCCCGCTGACCGCGGGCGCCACCGCGCGGTCGTTGCTCGCCTTCGCGCCCGAGGCCCTCATCGAGCAGGTGCTGATGCGCCCGCGCGAGCCGCTGGCCGAGGGGACGCCGCTCGACGAGGCGGTGATCCGCGAGCGCCTCGCGCTCGTTCGCGCCAACGGGTGGGGCATCAGCTGGCAGGAGACGTTTGACGGCGCGTGGGCGCTCGCGGCTCCGATCCTCGACGACGAGGGCCACGCCGTGGCCTCGATCGGGGTGGCCGCGCCCATCAGCCGCCACAGCGAGGCCACCGAGGAGGCGACCCGGCAGGCGCTGCTGCACGCCGTCGCGCGGGCCGGCGAGCGGCTCCGTCCGCCGGTACCCGCGGGGGCGGGCGGGGGCAGTCTCTCCAGCGCACCTGCGAAGCTGCACGCGTGAGCACCGGCCGCCTGATCGTCTGCCCCACGCCGATCGGCAACCTGGAGGACATCACCCTGCGTGTCCTGTCCGCCCTGCGCGAGGCCGATCTCGTCGCCTGTGAGGACACCCGGCGCACCCGCGTCCTGCTCGATCGCTACGGCGTCGGCGCCAAGCTCGTGAGCTACCACGAGCACAACGAGGCCGAGCGCGCCACCGAGCTGGTGGCCAAGATGAGCGCCGGCTCCGTGGTGGCGCTGGTGTCAGACGCGGGCATGCCGCTCGTCTCCGATCCGGGCTTCGTGCTCGTGCGCGCCTGCGTCGCCGCCGGCCTGGCCGTCGAGGTACTGCCCGGGCCGTCGGCGGCCCTCAGCGCGCTCGTGGCCAGCGCCCTGCCCGCCGAGCGCTGGCAGTTCGTCGGCTTCCTCCCGCGCAAGAAAGGGGAGCTGGAGCGCGTGTTCGCGCAGCCCCAGACTGTGGTGGCCTTCGAGTCACCGCGCCGGCTGGGCGCGTCGCTGGCGACACTCGCCGCGGTGGACCCCGACCGTCCCGCCGCCGTGTGCCGCGAGCTGACCAAGATCCACGAGGAGGTCGTCCGCGGCAGCGCCGCCGAGCTGGCCGAGCGCTACGGCGGCCAGGCGCCCAAGGGCGAGATCGTCCTCGTCGTCGGCCCGGCGCCCGAGAGCGCTCCCGGGATCGACGCGCCCCTGGCCGCGCTGCGCCGCCTCGTCGACGCCGGCGCCAAGCCGCGTCCCGCCGCCGGGGTCGTGGCGGAGCTCACCGGGGTCAGCGCCAACGCGCTGTACCGGGGCCTCACGCAGGCCTCCGCCGAGTAGCCGCCCGGTCGCGCGTATCAGGGCGCAGCCGGACGGGGCCGGTGGCGGCTGGCGGGGCGGGGCGGCAATTCGAAAACGGCGGGCTTTCGAGGGCGGACGGGAGGGCCTCATCAGGTCCAATAGTGGCGCTTTGCAGGGGGTCTTGGGAGATGAGTATCGTCTGGCAATACTTTTCTCCCACGGTCCCGCCGACGGACCGCCACACTCGCTCCGAGCGCCGCGCCCCTCCATCGTGGCCGCCGTTGACGTTCCCCACGCATCGCCGCGACCGCCCACGGCAGGCCAACCCGTCAGCCGAGCTAACGCTCCACGAAGTAACTGCCCGAGCCCTGGCCGCTTGAGAAGTAGCGGCTGGTCACGGTCTTCTTGCGGGTGAAGAACTCCACGGCGTCGGTGCCGTGGGCGTGCAGGTCACCCAGGAAGCTGTCCTTCCAGCCGGAGAAGGGGAAGAACGCCACCGGCGCGGCGACGCCGATGTTGACCCCGATCATGCCGGCCTCGACGTCGTGGCGATAGCGCCGCACCGACGCGCCGGACTCGGTGAAGATCGACGTCCCGTTGCCGAAGCGGCTGGAGTTGACGATCTCGATCGCCTGGTCAAGGGACTCGGCGCGGATCACGCACAGCACCGGACCGAAGACCTCCTCCCGGGCGATGTCCATCTCCGGCGTGACGTCGTCAAGGACGGTGGGGCCCAGGAAGGCGCCGTCGGGGGCGATGCCCTCGCCCGAGACGCCGCGCCCGTCGACGACCAGCGTGGCGCCGTCGTCCACGCCGCGCTGGACCCAGTCGGCGATCCGGTCGCGGGCCGCGCACGAGATGACCGGCCCGACCTCGATCGCCTCATCCAGGCCGTCGCCGACGTGCAGCGCCTTGGTCGCCTCGGTCAGCGGGCCCATCAGCTGCTCGTGCGCGTCACCGACGGTGACCACCACCGAGCCGGCCATGCAGCGCTGGCCTGCGGCCCCGAAGGCCGAGCCGAGGATCCCGTCGACGGTCTTGTCGATGACCGCGTCGGGCATGACCACCATGTGGTTCTTGGCCCCGCCGAGGGCCTGGACGCGCTTGCCCGCCTTGGCCGCGCCCTCGTAGACCAGGCGAGCCACCGGCGCGGACCCGACGAACGACACCGCGTCGATGCCCGGATGGGCGAGGATGCCCTCGACGATCTCGCGCCCGCCGTTGACCAGGTTGACCACGCCGGCGGGCAGCCCCAGCGCGTCGAGTTCCTCGAAGGCGATCTGCTGGGTCAGCGGCACCTGCTCAGACGGCTTGAGCACGAACGTGTTGCCGCAGGCGATGGCGAAGGGCAAAAACCAGAACGGCACCATCGCCGGGAAGTTGAACGGCACGATCGCGGCGCACACCCCGACCGGCTGGCGGATCGTCTCGGCGTCGATGTTGCGCGAGACGTCCTCCAGGATGCGGCCCTGCATCGTGGTCGGGACCGCGCACGCCGCCTCGACCATCTCGATCATGCGCGCGACCTCGGCGGTGGCGTCGGCGATCGTCTTGCCCATCTCGGTGGTCACCGATCGCGCCATCTCCTCGTGGCGCGCCACCAGCCGCTCGCGCAGCTCGAACAGCTTGCGCGCCCGGGCGATCGTCGACACCGCGCGCCATTCCGGTAGCGCCGCCCGGGCCGCCTGCACGGCTGCGTCGAGGTCGGCGCCGCCCGAGAGGGGCACGCGGGCCAGCGTCTCACCCGTGGCCGGGTTGGTGACGTCGAGAACCTCCGTGGCGGCCTGCGCCGGGGTCCAGCGCCCGGCGATGTAGTTGTCCAGCAGACGGGTGGCGGTGGCGGACATGATTCTGGAAGCTCCTACTCAGGTTGCGGGCGGTCACCGAAGCTCAATGTCTCATCAAAACGACCGTCTTCACTGTAGACCCGCTGCAGCCCGGACCTCCGGCCGGCGCGGTGTGGTCGTCGTAGGTCTCCTGCAGCAAGGTTCTCGGCCGGCGGGTCGTGCCGCTCGGCAGGTCGGCGGCGTCGGGCGGGCCTCGGCGCCAGCCGGCGGCGAGGTGTGCGGGGCTCCGTCGGACTCATCTCGCCCGGAGTGGCACTGGCGGGGGGGTGTGCCACAGTGAACCCGCACCGTGAAGCTGCGGATACACCCATGACACAGTGAACGCTCAGCTCTGTCCGCTACCCGCGGATCGTCTGCAGGAAGGCGCGCACCCGATCCGTCGCCCGGATCTCCCCGGCTGGAATGTAGACATCGTTAGGCGCTAGGCGCCGCCACAGCGCGTACCCCAATTCGGCCATGTGCTGCCGATACCGTTTGTCGTTGAACAGGTTCTCGATGATCAGCACTCTTGGCCTGAACTGGTCAAAACTGAGACCGCGTAGTACCTCGATTTCCCACCCCTCCACGTCCACCGCCAGCAAATCGATGCGCGAGATACCCGGGGCGTGTTCGCTGCAGGATGGTGTCCAAGCGGCGCACGTCGACGCGGATGGTCTTCACCGCCAGGTCGGACGGCATGATTTGGGCGTACTCATCCTTGATGCCGAGCGCCGAGAACGACTCGTAGGAGACGCTGCCGCCCTCGTACGCGGCGCCATGCGAATCAACGATCGTGAACTCGACGTCGTCCTGGTCCTCTTGGCCGCAGGCGTATTGGAGAACGTGGTGGCCCTTGCCACGATGCAGCTCGCAGAACTCCGGGTTCGGCTCGACTGACAACACCGTCCACCCCAGTGACCGATACAGCGCACTGAGCGACAGGTAGTCAGGGTGTGCCGCTCCGACCTCGACCATCACCCCCGGGGTTTCTGCTGAGAAGAATCGGGCGTGAACGAGCTTGTCCACGCCACCTTCCGTTACGTGCTCGGCCATCGGCAACACGGAGCCTAACCAGATCGCTGGCGAACCGGATGCCGCCCCGGCGCCGCGTCTCCGCGGTATGGCCCGCGTCGCGCTGACGGCGACGCTCCTCGAGGCCGGGCTTGACCGAGGCCCGCGACCGCCCGCCGCTACGCCCGTCATCTCGCGGGTAGTGTCCGGCTCACTAGCCTTGGAAGAGCGATCATGAGCTTCTACATCACCACCCCGATCTACTACGTCAACGCCCAGCCCCACCTGGGCCACGCGTACACGACGATCGCGGCCGACGTGATGGCGCGGCACATGCGCCAGCGCGGCGAGGACGTGTTCTTCCTCACCGGGACCGACGAGCACGGCGAGCCGGTCGCCGACGCCGCCCGCGACCAGGGCGTCACGCCCCAGGAGCTGGCCGATCGCAACGCCGAGCGGTTCAAGGCGCTGGCCCCGCGCCTGGACGCCTCCAACGACTTCTTCATCCGCACCACCGACGAGGAGCACGAGCGCCGCGTGCAGGAGGTGCTCCAGCGCGTCCACGACAACGGGTACACGTACAAGGGGCTGTACGAGGGCTGGTATTGCCCGCGGTGCGCGGACTTCAAGGTCGAGAACGAGATCCTGGAGGGCAACCGCTGCCCGATCCACGAGATCGAGCTCGAGCTCCATCAGGAGGAGAACTGGTTCTTCCGGCTGTCGGCCTTCCAGGAGCAGCTCGAGCAGCTCTACGCCGAGCACCGCGACTTCGTGATGCCGTCGGTCCGCTACAACGAGGCGCTGCGTTCATCACCTCCGGGCTGCAGGACATCTCGCTCAGCCGCCAGCGCCTGCAGTGGGGCGTCACCGTGCCGTGGGACCCCGACCACGTCTTCTACGTCTGGTTCGACGCGCTGCTCAACTACTACACGGCGCTGGGCTACGCGCGCCCGGGCGAGGACCTCACCGATCGCTTCTGGCCGGCCACGTACCACATCATCGGCAAGGACATCCTCAAGTTCCACACCGTGTTCTGGCCGGCGATGCTGATGGCCGCGCGCCTGCCGCTGCCCGAGCACGTCTTCGTCCACGGCTTCCTGCTCGGCGCCGACGGGCGCAAGATGAGCAAGTCGCTGGGCAACGTCCTGGACCCGTTCGAGGTCATCGACGAGTTCGGCATCGACGCGCTGCGCTTCTACCTGATGCGCGATGTCGCCTTCGGCGCGCGACGGCGTCGGTCGGCATGGACGCGGTCAAGGCCCGCTACGAGTCCGAGCTGGCCAACGACTACGGCAACCTCGCCAGCCGCATCGATCGCGATGATCCGCCGCTACCGCGACGGCGTCGTGCCCGACGTCGCCACCGACCCCGATCTGGCGGGCGAGTTCGACGGCCTGTGCGAGCGCGTCTCGGCGCTGCTGGACCGCGCCGAGGTGACCGCGGCGCTCGAGGAGATCTGGACGCGCGTGCGCCGCTGCAACCGCTACGTCGAGGAGCGCGCGCCGTGGCAGCTGGCCAAGGACCCCGCGTCCGCCGAGGCCCTGGACCGGACGCTCGCCTCCCTGGCCGAGGCGGTGCGGGTGATCAGCGTGCTGCTGGCCGCCTACATCCCCGAGAGCACGGCGCAAGCTGCTCGACGCGCTGGACGCTCCCGACATCTCGATCGCCGGCGCCGCCTTCGCCCCCACGGGCGGCGGCCGGACCGTGGCCGCGCTGGAGCCGCTGTTTCCCAAGCGGGCCGTCGCTCCCGCGCAGTGATCGACAGCCACACCCACCTGGACTTCTGCGAGCCGCCCAACGCCGAGCTGGTCGCCGCCGCGGAGGAGGCCGGCGTGACGCGCATCCTCACCGTCGGCACCGACGGCGCCTCCTGCCGGGCGGCGCTGGGGGCCGCCGAGGACTTCCCCCAGGTGTACGCGGCGATCGGCCGTCACCCCAACTCGGCCACCGGCTTCGATGACGCGGACTTCGCCGAGCTCGAGGCGCTGGCCGCCCACGAGAAGTGCCTGGCCATCGGCGAGACCGGCCTTGACTACTACCGCGACTACGCGCCCGCGTCGGACCAGCGCCGCGCCTTCGAGGCGCAGATCGAGCTCGCGCGCACCACGGGCAAGCCGCTGGTCATCCACACCCGCGCCGCCGACGATGACACGCTGGCCATCCTCACCGAGCAGGCACAGGGCCTGCGGGTCATCCTGCACTGCTTCTCGATGGCCGAGCGCGTCGAGGAGTGCCTGGGCCACGAGGACTGGTTCTTCTCCTTCGCCGGCAACGCCACCTATCCCCGCGCCGAGGAGCTGCGCGCCGCGGCGCTGCGCGTCCCCTCAGACCGGCTGCTGGTGGAGACCGACGCGCCCTATCTGTCGCCACAGCCGGTCCGCGGCAAGCCCAACCAGCCCGCCAATGTGGCCATGACGGCCCAGGCGCTGGCGCTGGAGCGGCGCGTGGGCTACGCCGAGCTCGAGCGTGCGGTCGACGCCAACGCCGCGGCGCTGCTCGGATGGTGAGCGCGCGCTCCGCGCGCCAGCGTGAGCTCGGTCAGAACTTCCTGATCGACCGCAACATCCTGGACGTGATCGAGCGGCTGGCCGAGCTCTCACCGAGCGACGTGGTGCTGGAGGTCGGGGGCGGCCCAGGCGTGCTCTCGGTCCGCCTGGCGGAGCGGGTGGGGCAGACCGGCCATCTCCACGTCGTCGAGGTCGACGGGCGGCTGCGCGAGGGGCTGACTCGCGAGCTGGCCCCGTTTGACAACGTGACCCTGCACATCGCCGACGCGGTGGGCTTCGACCTCTCAGCGCTCGATCCCGCCGCCGACGAAGGTCGTCGCCAACCTGCCCTACGGCGTGGCCGCCACGGTCATCCTGCGCACGATCGCCGAGCTGCCCGGCGTGGGGCAGTGGGTGGTCATGGTCCAGCGCGAGGTGGGGGAGCGGTTTGCCGCCGCGCCCGGCACGGGGGCCTACGGCGTGCCCTCGGTGCTGGCCCAGCTCGCCTGCGAGGTCAAGGTCCTGCGGCCCGGTTTCACGCCACGTGTTCCGCCCGGTGCCCAACGTCGACTCGGTGCTGCTGGGGCTGCGCCGCCGGGGGCCGGCGGCCGACCCGGACGTGAGCGCGGCTGGTGCACGCCGCCTTCGCCCACCGGCGCAAGGCCCTGGCCGGCTCGCTGGCCCTGGCACCGCGGCGGCGCGAGGCTTCGGCCCCGGACGTGCGCGAGCGCGCCCGCGCCGCCTTGATCGAGCTCGGGCACCCCGCGGACGAGCGCGCCGAGCGCCTGGCCCCCGAGGAGTTCCGCGAGCTCGGCGGCCGGCTCGGCGCATGACCGTCCTGACGCGCGAGCGCGCGCCCGCCAAGATCAACCTCTGCCTGTACCTCGGGCCGACGCGCGACGACGGGCGCCACGAGCTCGTGACGCTGTTTGACTCGGTCTCGCTGTTCGACGAGCTTGAGGTGACGAGCGCGGCCGCAGGACGAGGTGGTCTGCGACGGCGTTGACGGCCCCAACCTCGTGCGCGACGCGCTGGCTGCCCTGCGCGGAGCGGGTTGGGAGGCGCCGCCGGTGCGGGTCACCATCACCAAGCGGATCCCTGTGGCGGCCGGCATGGGCGGCGGCTCGGCCGACGCGGCGGCGCTCCTGCGCCTCGCGCCGCGGCTTGGTCACACCGCCGGAGCGTCGCGCTTGCGGATCGCCGCCCGGCTCGGCGCCGACGTGCCCAGCCAGCTGGTGCCGGGCCCGTGGCTCGGTGCCGGCGCGGGTCACCGTCTCTGCCGGCGCCGGAGCTGCCGCCCTACGGCGTCGTGGTCCTCCCGCAGCCGTTCCCGCTCTCGACCGCCGATGTCTACCGCGAGGCCGACCGGCTGCGCCTGCCACGCTCGGCCGACGAGCTGGACGCCGTGCGCGCCCGGCTCACCGGCTCGTTCTCGGCGCGAGCTGATCGTCAACGACCTGGAGCCGGCGGCGCTGTCGCTCGCCCCGCGGCTCGGCGAGACGCTCGGCGCGGTCGTCCGCGCCGGCGCCGACGACGCGATCGTCTGCGGGTCGGGCCCGACGGTGATCGGGCTGTTCTGGGGAGCGGACGGTCCTCGCGCGCGCGAGCGGCGCGTCGCGGCTGCGCGCCGATCACCCCGCGGTGGTCAGCGCCGATCCGGTTCGCGGAGGGGACGGCGCGCTCGGCGGCGAACGAATGAGCGTTTGGCCGCAATTTGCGCCGGTTCGGACCCCTCGACCCCGGTTATGACTACCTTTCGGCACAATCACGGGTGCGAGACGTGACCAATACCACGATCACATACATCGTCGCCGCCGGCTGCGGGTTCCTCGGGCTCATCGCGTTCGTCATGCTGCTGGTGGTCCCCGCCGTGACCGCGTATCGCCGTCCGGTCGAGCGGGTGGCCGCCGTCATCCTGTCGTTCTACGTGCTGGCCGCCTTCATCGGCGCGGGCGTGGTCCTTGGCGCGCTGATCATCCTCGAGTGGCCGCGGCTCTTCTGAGGGCCAGCGGGGTGAACGAGTTGGCCGACAGCGCGGAGCGCGGCGGATCACGCACCCCGGACCTCGGGGCGTTCGCCGCGATCACCGACGCCGTCGAGGCGGGGGCCGGCCTGCCGGAGATCCTGCGCGCCGCCGCCCGCGCGCTGGACGCGAGCCTCATCCTCATCGACCGCACCGCGGCCGTGCTGGCGGTCGCCGCCCGCTCCCCCGCCGACGAGCGCTCGCTGATGCGCGACACCGAGGACGTGACCACCGTCGAGCTGCGCGTGGCCGAGTCGCCGGTGGGCCAGCTGCGGATGCGCACCCGCGAGGGCACGCCCGACGGGGCGGTGCTGCGCCTGGTGACGACGCTCATCGCCTCCGAGGTCGAGCGCGTCCGCGCGCCCGAGCGCGCGTCCGAGGAGGCGGCCACCACCTTCCAGCGCGCGGTCCTGGCCCGCGCGATCGCAGACCGCGACGACCTGCTCGCCCGCGGCAAGGAGCTCGGCACCGATCTCTCCGCCGGGCGCGAGCGTCGCCGTCGTGCGCGCCCACGCCCGCAACCCCACCGAGGACGACTGGCGGCGCCGGCTGCTGGCCGTGGCCGGCCGCGGCGGCCGCTCGATCGCCGCCGGCTCGATCGCCGCGCCCACCGAGGTCGACGCCGGCGAGGTCGTGCTGCTCATCCCCGATCCCGACGGCGACACGGGGCGCCGCGTGTCCGCGGCCGTCCTGCGCGAGCTCGAGGCCGGGCTGAGCGGGTTCGCCTTCGCGCTCGGGCGCAGCCGCCGGGTGGAGGACCCGCTCGACCTCCAGCGTGCCTTCAACGAGGCGCTGCTGGCCCTGAACGTGGTCGAGGGCGACGCCGAGCGGACCCAGATGGCCTACGAGGAGACCGGGACCTACCAGCTGCTGCTGCCCTACATGAGCGACCCCGCCGAGCTCAAGCGCTTCTACGACGAGACCGTGCGGCCGCTCGTCTCCTATGACGAGCAGTACGAGACCGACCTGCTGGGCACGCTGGCGACCTTCCTGGACTGCGACGCCAACGTCAACGCCACCGCCAGCCGGCTCATCACCCACCGCCACACGATCCGCTACCGGTTCGAGCGCGTGCGCGAGCTCACCGGCCTCGACGTGTCCTCCACCGACGGGCGCGAGAAGCTCTCGCTCGGGCTCAAGGCGATGCGGGTGCTGGGCATCGCCGCGCCGCGCGGACCGGCCACCGAGCCCGGCGCCGGCGGCGGGCGCGTGCGCCACTAACGCGCGTCGAGCGCGCGCTGCGTCGCCTCGGCGCAGAGCTCGCCGGCGACCTGCAGCGCCTCGGTGCTCTGCGTGGCGCGGGCGAGCACAAACGCGCCCTCGAGCGCCGCGATCATCCCGATGACCAGCTCGCGGCTCGTGGCCTCGTCGAGCCCCTCCGCGGTGAAGCGCGGCAGCCCGGCGGCGATCCAGCTCTCGAACACGTCGGCGCAGGCCTCGCGCATCGTGTCCGACGTGCTCGACACCTCCAGCGCGACCGTGGCGATCGGGCAGGCGTCCTCGTACTCGCTGTCCTCCAGGTGGGCCGCGGCGCCCTCGAAGAACAGCCGCACCGCGCTGACCAGGTCCGGCGCCGGATCGAACACCGCCGGGATGAGGAGCTCGTACAGCGCCCCGGAGCGCCTGATCGCCGCCGCTCCCAGCTCCTCCTTGCCGCCGGGGAAGTGGTGATAGATCGACCCGAACGGCGCCTTGGCCGCGGCCACGATCTGCTTGACCCCCGTCGCCCGCGTACCCCTGCCGCCGCAGCAGCTCGGCGCTCGCGTCGATGATCCGCTCCCTCGTCTCCGTCATCCGCTCCTCCTACCCGGCTGTGGTCCTCGCCGCACCGGCGTCCAGCCACCCGGCCGCCCTTGCGCCACTAGATAGATCGCTCTATTTTACTCGCTAGAGCGATCAATCTAGGAGAGCGACGATGCTCCAGTCCTGGCTGGCCAAGAAACTGATCACGTTCGTCATGGGGCGCACCCGCCAGGGCGACGTCCGCCCGACCCTGTTGCTCGACGCGCCCGACGTCGAGCTCACCTTCCCGGGCCGCAACTCCTGGTCGGGGACCTTCCGCGGCAAGGACGAGGTCGCCCGCTGGCTGCAGCGCTTCGCCGCGGTCGGCATCCAGATCTTCCCCGACGAGGTGGTGGCGATCGGCTTCCCCTGGCGCACCACCGTGTGCGTGCGCGGGCGCGACTACCTGCGCGACGCCGACGGCACCATCGTCTATGAGAACCGCTACGTGATCTGGGGCCGGATGGCCTGGGGCCGGCTCAAGGCCTACGAGGTCTACGAGGACACCCACAAGGCCGACGCGCTGGACGATATCTGGCCGAGCCACCGGCCGGAGCTGGCGTGGCCTGACGCCCCGCTCAAGTTCCCGGTCGCCACGGTCGATGCGATCCGGACCATGAGGGCACGAATTGGGCGCGCGCTTCCGCGCTCCGCTGACCTGAAGCCTGCCGAGCGCGGGCTGCTGGCGGCTGCCTTCGTCGCCCTCGCCGTCCTGCTCATCGTCACCGCCGCCAACGCGCTGCTCGGGCGTCGGCGGCGCGGCCGCCGACCCGGTCATCCACGACTGGGCGGGCTCGGCCATCGGCATCCTGGTGGTGGCCATCGTCTGCCTGCGGCCGCTGCGCATCCACGCCCGCCGGCGCTCGTTCGCCCTGGTCGCCGCGGGCGTCACCGCCTACTCCGCGGGCAACGTCCTGTGGACCACCTGGCTGTCGCACGTGGCCAACCCGCCCGTCCCGTCGGTGTCTGACCTCCTGTGGCTGGCCTTCTATCCGCTCGTCGCGGCGGGGATCGTCGGCCTCACCGGCATCCGCGGGCGCAACCGGCCGCCCGCCGGCGTGTGGCTGGACGGCATCGTCGCCGGCGGGGGCCTCGCCGCCATCGGCGCCGCCATCATCGTCCCGACGGTCCTGTCGGGCCACGGCAGCGCCGCGACGCTGGCCATGGAGCTGACCTATCCCGATCGGCGACCTGCTCCTCGTCGGGCTCGTCGTGGGGATCATCGCGCTGCGCGGCTGGCGGATCGACCGCGGCTGGGCCGGCCTGGGCGCGGCCTTCGCGCTGCTCGCCGCGCGCCGACTTCCTCTACGCCGTCCAGGCCACCGGGCACCGCCGGGCGCCCGAGCGCGGTCACCAACCTCACCTACCTGCTCGCCCTGTCGGCCCTCGCCTTCGTCGCCTGGCAGGTGCCGCCGAGCCGGCCCGAGCCCAAGTTCGCATCGTGGTCGGTGCTGCTCGTGCCCAGCGGCTTCATGCTCGCCGCCCTGGGGCTGCTGCTCATCGACCACGTGCACCGGCTCAGCGCGCTGCCGTTCGGCCTGGCCACCGTCACCATGCTCGCCGCGATCGGGCGCATGGTGGTCGCCTTCCGCGACGCGCGCGGCCTCGCCGAGGCGCGGCGGCTGGCCGGCACCGATGACCTCACCGCCCTGCCCAACCGGCGCCGCTTCATGGCCCTCACCGAGGAGGCGATCGCCGCCAGCGAGGCCTCCGGCCGCGGCCTGGCGGTGCTCATGCTCGACCTCGACAACTTCAAGCAGCTCAACGACACGCTCGGCCACCACGCCGGCGACGAGCTGCTGCGCAAGATCGGCCCGCGCCTCCAGCACGCGCTGCGCCACCTGCACACGGTCGGCCGGCTCGGCGGCGACGAGTTCGCGGTGCTCGTCTATCCGGCGCCCGGCGAGGCCGCCATCGTCCAGATCGCCCAGGACATCCTCGGGGCGCTGCGCGAGCCCTTCACGGTGAGCGAGCTCGTCGCTGCGCGTCACCGGCAGCCTCGGGATCGCCACGTTCCCCGACCACGCGCGCGACGCCGACGAGCTCATGCGCCACGCCGACATCGCGATGTACCAGGCCAAGACCAGCCGCGACCGCTACGACTTCTACGCGCACGAGCGCGACACCCACTCCCTGGAGCGCCTCTCGCTCGCCGCCGAGCTGGCGGCGGCGCTGTCCAGCGACGCCATCGAGGTCCACTACCAGCCCAAGGCCGACGCCCGCACGCGGCGCATCGTCGGCGTCGAGGCGCTCGCGCGCTGGCGCCGCGCCGACGGGCGGCTGGCTCCCGCCGTCGGAGTTCGTCGGCCCCGCCGAGCACGCCGGCCTCTCGCGCGAGCTGACCCGCCGCGTCGTCGAGCTCGCGCTCGCCCAGGTCCGCCGCTGGCACGACGCCGGCTACGAGCTGCAGATGGCGGTCAACACGACGGTCGCCGACCTGCTCGACGCGACGTTCCCCGACGAGATCGAGGCGGCTCTCGCCCGCCACGGCGTCCCCGCCGAGGCGCTCGTGCTCGAGGTCACCGAGTCCTCGGTCCTCGCCGACCCGGATCGCATCGGCGCCGTCATGCGACGGCTGTGCGAGCTCGGCGTCGAGCTGTCGCTCGATGACTTCGGGACGGGGTACTCGTCGCTGGCCCACCTCAAGGCGCTCCCGGTGGGCGAGCTGAAGATCGACCGTTCGTTCGTCTCGCGCATGTGCACCGACGCCACGGACGCGGCGATCGTGTACGCGCTCATCCAGCTGGCGCGCAAGCTGGACATCCGGCTCGTCGCCGAGGGGGTCGAGGACCGCTGGACCTGGGACGCGCTGCGGGTGCTCGACTGCGATCTCATCCAGGGCTACCTCATCAGCCGGCCGCTGCCCGCGGCCGACATCGAGTCGCAGCTGGAGTCCCAGCGCCGCCAGCGGCTGAGCTCGGGCATCGCGCACCGCCACGACCAGCTCAACTCCCAGCGCCGCTCGATCGACCGGGCGCGCATCGCCGTCTGAACGCCCCAGCCTGCCGAGACGCCGGGGGTCAAGTAGGATCGCGCGCCATGCCGATCGGCATCATCACCGGATCCGGGACCCACGCGCTGCCCGGCTTCGCCGATGCCCAGCTCCTCTTGCACGAGACGCCGTTCGGGACGATCGAGGTCTCGCGCGGGCGCTTCGCGGGCGTCGACGTCCTCCACGTCTCGCGCCACGGCGCCGGTCACGTGCGGCTGTCGCATCAGGTGACCCACCGCGCCGACATCTGGGCCCTGCACGACCTGGGCGCGACCGCGGTGATCGGTTGCACCGCGTGCGGCGCGGTGGACCCGAGCCTGGAGCTCGGCTCGCTCGTGGTCTTCGACGATCTGCACTTCGCCTCCAACCGGCTGCCCGACGGCTCGCTGTGCACGTTCTTCGTGGAGCCGGGCGACCCGGCCCGCGGCCATTGGATCCTCCACGGCGGGCCGTTCTCCGAGGGGTGCGCGCCGCGGTGCTCGCTGCCGCGGCTGACGCGGGCCACGTCGCCCGCGACGGCGGGGCCTACGGCCATGTCGACGGGCCGCGCTTCAACACGCCCGCGGAGATCGCCCAGCTGGCCGGCTGCGGCGTCGTGGCGGTCAGCCAGACCGGCGGGCCCGAGACGGTCCTGTGCGGCGAGCTCGAGCTGCCGTTCGCGCTGGTCGGCTTCGTCACCGACTACGCCAACGAGGTCGTGCCCGGGGAGCCGACCCCGGTGGCGACGCTGATCGAGCTGATGGGCCAGAGCACCGCGGTGTTCGCCGACGTGCTGGCCCTCGCGGTCAACCGGCTGTCCGGGGAGGCTCCGGCGCCCGGCGGCACCATGTACCGCTTCGAGCAGGGGTAGCGGCGGTGGCGGCGGCCCCGTCCGTGCTGGTGATGGCGGGCGCGGCCCGGGCGCGTCCGGAGCTGGCCGAGCTGCTCGGCGACGAGCGCGGCGGGCGCGGTCGAGCGCCTGCTGGTGGCGCGGGCCGACGGAGTGGGCGCAGGCTGTGAGCGCCGGGGGTGTGTCCACCGCCGGCGACGATGAGGGGCTCGCCGACGCGGTGCGCCGTGTCCTCGACGGGGCCGACGGCGGCCCCGTGCTCATCGTCTGGCCCGTGCTGCCCCGCTGGCGTCCCGAGCACGCCGCCGCCGTGCTCGACGACCTGGCCGCGGGCTGCGAGGCCTCCATCGCGCCCGTGTTCGACGGCGGGCTCTACCTGCTCGCGCTGGCGCGGGGCATCCCGGAGGTGCTCGCCCTGCCCGACGAGACGTGGGAGAGCCCCGAGGTGATCGGGCTGGTGCTGGCGCCCATCAACGAGGCCGGCGCGCCGGTGGGCCTGGTGCGCCCGGAGCGGGGGCTGCGCCGCCCGGCCGACGTGCGGGCCGCCCTGGCCGACCCGCTGCTCGACGCCGAGCTGCGCGCGCTGCTCGGCGGCTGAGCGGCCGCCGGGGCGCGGCCGCGGCGAGCGGCCGCGGGCCGGGGCGCCCGCGTCAGCCGCTGACGGAGTCCAGCAGCTGGAGCAGGTCGTGGGCGGCCAGCTCGACCGCCTTGTGGCGCCACTCGCTGGCGCGGTAGACCGAGGCGATCAGCCCCATCCGGTGCACGCGGCGGAAGTCCCCGTAGACGAACGCGTAGCGGGCCTTGGTCTCGTCGCTGGCGCCCTCGGTGAGCCCGAGGTGCCACTGGGCGTACTCCTCCCACGAGTGGTTCTTCAGATACGCGTTCTGGGCCTCGGCGCGGGGCTGGACCTGGTTCCACTCGCTGGAGAGCACGTACTGGCGCTTGCGGATGAGCTCCTCCGCGTGCTTGACCGCCGCCTCGTTGAGGGCGTACGAGGCCATCGACTGGGCGCCCCCGGCCGGCTACTGCCGGTAGTTCTCGACGACGCTCTCGCCGCGGACCTGCGCGTCGTCGGGGTTGCCGCCCTCCTCGCGCAGCGCCCGGCGCTGGCGCAGCAGGTCCCAGCACTGGTCCAGCGACACCTTCAGGGCGTCCAGGCGCCGCCGGTCCTCGTCGGTGGCCTGGCCGGAGGACTCCCGGTTCCAGAGCTGGTGCTCCTCTGAGACGAGCTGCTCGATGCGGCCGTGGATCTGGTCGTCGTCCATGGCGCACAAGGTACTCCTCTGCGTCGGTCCAGGTTCGAGTCTCGGCGCGTGAGTTACCCTCATACTGCACCGGGCTCAGCGATGGGGAGTGGTGTAACGGCAGCCCGCCAGCCTTTGGAGCTGTGAGGTCCCGGTTCAAATCCGGGCTCCCCAGTCTGTAACAAAATCGCTGCAAATCGCGGCCTCTTCCGTCCGGTACACGAACTAATGTTCGTGCCATGCCGTGGCCCCCTCCGTTCTCCGAATCTGACCTCCGGGCGGCGGTCGCACAGTCGATGACGTGGGCCGCGACGCTGCGCCTCCTGGGGTACGAGGCGAAAGGCGCCAACTATCCGGACCGCTCAGCGCTGGGCCGACGATCTGGGAGATCACGACAGACCATTTCGACCCGAACGCGGCTCGCGGGCGTGCGAATCGCAGCTCGCGCCCGAGCCGCTCGAAGAAGTGATGGTCGAGAACTCGACGCTACCCGCGCGGGAAGCTCAAACGACCGGCTCTACGCGGCGGGGCTCAAGCAGCGCGTATGCGAACTGTGCGGCCAGGGTGAGATCTGGAACGGCCGCCGGATGGCCCTCGTCCTGGACCACATCAACGGCGTCTCCAATGACCACCGGCTTGGAGAACCTCCAGATCGTCTGCGCCAATTGCGCCGCCACGCTCGACACGCATTGCGGGCGCAATCGTGCCGCACGAACGGACCTGTCCGGGGTGTCGGCCAGACGTTCATGCCGACGACCATGCCGCACCGCTACTGCTCCCAGAAGTGCTGGGGGACGGTCTACAGCGAGCGGCTGCGCGGAATCCCGCAGCCGCACCTCCGCAAGGTCGAGCGGCCCTCGTATGAGCAGCTCAAGGAGGACGTCCGGACGATGAGCATGCTGGCCGTCGGCCGCAAATACGGGGTGTCGGACAACGCCGTGCGCAAATGGATTCGCTGGTACGAGCAGGGTGCTGAGGGAGAGGGGGAGACAGAGGCCGCGTGAGGAGCATGCGATCCCGGTTGTGACCGCGCCTGGACCCTTTGCCCGAGTAAACGGACGGCGGCGTCAGTCCGACTGATCGCGGGCGCGCCCGTAGCGCTCGTAGATCACGCGCGCGCCGAACGTCCGGGTCTCGATCAGGTCGAGCGGGACGTCGTCGGTGACCGGGGGCAGGAACGGCGTGCCGCCGCCGACGAGGACCGGATGGCGGAGCATGCGCAGCTCGTCGACGAGTCCGAGCTCGATCGCCGCCGCGGCCAGGCCGGCGCCGCCGATGGCGACGTCCTGGTCGGTCGCGTCGAGCGCTGCGGCGGCCTCCTCGGCGACCGAGGCCCGGGCGAGCCGGGCGTTGCCCTGGACGCGGTCGAGCGTGCGGCTGAAGACGACCTTCGGGATCGCGGACCAGACGTCGGCGAATGCGGCCCTGAGCTCGTTGTCGCGCAGCGACGGATCCGTCTCCCACACCAGCATCGTCTCGTAGAGCCTGCGGCCGCAACAGAAAGCCCCCGAGCTCTCGTATCTGCGCGAGGTGGAATCCAAACTGCTCCTCGCTGGGGACCGTCCACGCGAACGCGCCCTCGCGGTCGGCGATGAAGCCGTCCACCGAGACGCCCATCGAGTAGATCAGCATGGCTTCACGCTCATCGCACCGGAGCGCGGGACGGTCATCGCGACGACGTTCACCACTGAGCTTGACATCCGGCTCTCCTTCGTTTGATGGGCTGCTGCGTCACAGGTAATGACCCATCGTGAGACGAAAACTCATCGTCGCGGGCGGCCCAGGGCGATCGTACGGCGATCGCCGGCGACTCGCGGTGCCGGACCGCCACCGGTGCGCGAACGGATTCGCTGGTAGGAGCGGGGTTCTGGGAGAAAGGGGGAGACAGAAGCCGCGCGAGGTGCATACGATCCAGGTTGTGACCGCGCCCGTCGTCGTCATCCTTGCCGCAGGGCAGGGCACGCGCATGCGCTCGGCGGTGCAGAAGCTCCTGCACCCCCTGTGCGGCCGGCCGATTATCGAGTGGCCGGTGGCCGCCGCGCGGGCGGCCGGGGCCGCCAGGATCGTGGTGGTCGACGGGCCCGACCGGCGGCTGGCGCCGACGCTCAACGGGTCGGTGTCGCTGGCAGTGCAGGAGCGGCCGCTGGGCACCGCCGATGCCGTGCGGGCGGCGATCGACGAGATCGCGGGCGAGGACACGGTCGTGGTGGTCAACGGCGACGCCCCGCTGATCACGCCCGCGTCGCTGCGGGCGCTGGTCGAGACTCATGAGGGCTCGGGCGCGGCGGCGACGATCGCGACGATGGTCCTGGCCGACCCCAGCGGTTACGGGCGCGTGGTCCGGGCCGCGGACGGGACGGTGGAGCGCGTGGTGGAGACCAAGGCGGCGGGCGACGCGACCGAACAGGAGCTGCAGATCCGCGAGGTCAACACCGGGATGTTCGCCTTTGACGGCGCGGCGCTGACCAGCGCGCTGGCCGAGGTCCGGGCCGACAACGCCCAGGGCGAGCACTACCTGCCCGACGTGCTGCCGATCATGCGCGCGCACGACCGGACTGTGGGCGCGTACGAGCTGTCGGATCCCGACGAGCTGTTGGGGATCAACGATCGCGTCCAGCTGGCCGAGGTGGCCGCCGTGGCCCAGCGCCAGATCCACGAGCGCCACATGCTCGCCGGGGTGACGATCGTCAATCCCGTCGGCGACGGTGATCGACGCCGACGTCACCATCGGCCAGGACACGGTCATCGCCCCGTTCACGAGCCTGCATGGCGCGACCGCGATCGGGCAGGGCTCGACCATCGGCCCCAGCAGCACGCTGACCGACGCCACCGTGGGCGACGGGTCCAGGGTGCTGCACTCCTACGTGACCGGCGCGGTCATCGGCGACAAGGTGAGCGTCGGGCCGTTTGCCTACCTGCGTCCCGGGACCATCCTGCGCGAGGGGTCCAAGGCCGGCACGTTCGTGGAGATCAAGAACTCCGACGTCGGCCGCGGGACCAAGGTGCCGCACCTCTCCTACATCGGGGACGCCGACATCGGCGAGGAGAGCAACCTCGGCGCGAGCACGATCACCGCCAACTACGACGGCTATCGCAAGCACCGCACGACGATCGGCAGCCGGGTCAAGACGAGCGTCGACACCACGTTCGTGGCCCCGGTCTCGATCGGGGACGATGCCTACACGGCCGCCGGATCGGTCATCACCACCGACGTGCCGCCGGGCGCGCTGGGCGTCGCGCGCCCCCGGCAGACCAACATCGACGGCTACGCTGAACGGCGTCGCCAGCAAGCCGCCGCCGAATCGAAGGAGGGCCAGTGAGCACCACGGAGCCGTCGGCCCCCGCACGTATCATGGTCGAAGACGAGATGAGCGTCACGGAGACCGCCCAAGTGCCGACGATCCTGCGCCGCGAGTACGACAAGCGACTCATGCTCGTCACCGGGCGGGCCAACCCTGAGCTGGCCGCGCGGATCGCCGACAAGCTCGGCGTCGAGCTCTCAGACGCGACGACCAAGACGTTCGCCAACACCGAGGTCTACTGCCGCTTCCAGGAGTCGGTGCGCGGCGCGGACGTGTTCATCGTCCAGCCGACGTGCGCCAACGAGGCCGCGGGCCTGAGCGCCAACGACGCGCTCATGGAGCTGATGACGATGGTCGACGCGGCCGTGGGCGGATCGGCGCACCGGGTCATCGCGGTGACGCCGTGGTACGGCTACTCGCGCCAGGACAAGAAGTCCGCGCCACGGGAGCCGATCTCGGCCCGGCTGGTGGCCCGGATGCTGGAGGCCGCGGGGATCGACCGCATCCTCACCATGGACCTGCACTCCGGCCAGATCCAGGGGTTCTTCCAGAAGCCGTGCGACCACATGACCGCGCTGTTCATGCTCACCCAGTACTTCGACGACCTCGGGCTCGAGGATCTCGTCGTCGTCGCCCCTGACGCCGGCCGGGTGAAGCTCAACAAGCAGTTCGCCCACAAGATCGGCGCCGACCTGGCCATCCTCAACAAGGAGCGCCCGGCCCAGCAGGTGGCCGAGATCAGCTACATCATCGGCGACGTGCGCGACAAGACGGCCCTGCTCGTGGACGACATGATCGGCACGGCGGGCACGCTGGCGGCGGCCGCCCAGGCGGTGCGCGACGCCGGCGCGCGGCGCATCTACGCCGCCGCCACCCACGGCAACTTCTCCGGCAATGCCTGGCGCAACCTGTCCGAGGCGGGCTTCGAGCAGGTGGTGGTGACCGACACCATCCCGCTGCCGCCGGGCGCGCCGAGCAATATCCGGGTGCTGTCCTGCGCCGACCTGCTGACCAACTCGATCCGCCAGATCTTCACCGACGGGTCCGTCAGCGACGTCTTCGGCGGCGAGAACCAGTTGTTCTAAGCGCGTGGGCGCTCCCGACGATCCGGCCGCCAGCCGCCGGATCCAGTCAGACCGCGCCGTGCGGCTGCTGGACCTGCTCGGGCTCACCGAGGACGAGCTGTGCGAGGTGCTCGGCGTCGACGCGCTGACGCTGCTCTCGGGCCAGCTCGACCATCGCTCCGAGCTCCCCATCCTCCTCGACCTGCTCGCCGAAGCCGAGGAGCGGGCCGGCCCGGCCGTGCTGCGCCGTTGGGTGCGCGCGAACGGTCCCCGCGGCCGCCCCATCGACGCTCTCACGGGTCGTGACTTCGCCGCATTCGAGGATGCGCTGGGCCAGCTCGCCGAGCGGGGGTTCGTGCTCCGCGGCGGCCGCGGCCGCGGCCGCGGCGGGGGCGGCCGCGGCCGCGGCGGTGGCGGCCCGGGCGGGGGCGGGGGCCAGGGCGATGGCTGAGGCAGGGCAGGCGGGCGGTGGCTGAGCCCTTCATCCACCGCCTCCGGGTCCGCTACTCCGAGTGCGACCTTCAGGGCGTGCTCTTCAACGCCAACTACCTGGCCTACATCGATCACACGATCACCGAGCTGTGGCGCGCGGCCTACGGCGGCTACACGGTGATGCTGGACCGCGGCGTGGACATCGTCGTCGCCGAGGTGAACATGCGCTTCCTGGGCTCGGCGCGCTTTGACGAGGAGGTCATCGTCCAGGCCACGGTGACGAACATCGGGACGACCAGCGTGACCACCGCCTTTACCTTTCGCCGCGCCCACAGCGAGGAGCGGCTGCTGGAGGCCGAGATCCGCCACGTGTTCATCGATCCGCCCACCGCGGCCAAGACCCCGATGCCCGACTGGGCGCGCGAGGGGCTCGCGCCCTGGTACCTGCCGGCCTAGTCCTTCTCTTCGGGCTCCGGCTGCTTCTTGGGCCAGATCCCGATGGTGTGATGGAAGAACCGCGCCAGCGTGCGGTCCACCGCCGCGGCCGTCCCCGCCATCACCCCGGCATGCAGTGCGTGGGCGCCCACCACCTTCACCGTGCTGCCCAGACCGCTGCCCGGAGCGGGGGGCGGCTCGTCGTCGATCTTGGCCCAGATGCTGCGGAAAATCGACTGGCCGAGCCTGCCCGAGATGATCGCGCCGATGATGGCCAGCGGCTTGTAGAAGAGCCTGAGGAGAAACATCTCGGGCAAACCCTAATGCACAAGTTCGCGGACGTCTCGCCAGGTGGACAGCGTTCCTTCTCCAGATGGCGGTTGTGAACGACCGACCGGCCTGGGTAAATACAGGCGAGGACGTTGCTGAGTTGTGAAGGAGGAAGCATGCTCGACGAGGATCCGGCCGGCGAGGAAGGCGCAGCGGAAGAGCTCCTGCGCCGGGCGCTGCTCGACGACAGCTCGGCGGTGGCCGTGTCGCTCCGGGTCGGCGGACTCCCGCTCAGCGACGCGCTGACGGTGATCTTCCACGGGCGGCGGGATCTCGGCACCCTGCAGACCTACGTGGCCTTCGGCGCCCGCGGAGCGGGGGCCACCGTCTCGGCCAACGAGCTGCTGCGCGTCCCCTGCGACCTGGACCTCGCCGACGCGGGTGACCGCGACGAGGCCGAGCGGCTCTACGTCGAGCAGGCCACCGCGCTGCGCGATGCGCTCGTCGGCGCCGACACCGTGCTCGACGTGTGGCGTGAGCCGCTGAGCGAGCTCGTCGGCAGCGGCGTCGCCATCGACCACTCGGTGCAGCTCTCGGTCAAGCTCCCCGCCCACCGGCTGCTGCCCACCGCCCTGGTGGCCACCGAGTCCCAGCTCGTCGTCACCCCCGTGTGCAGCGCCCGCACCCTCGCCGACGGCCGGCCGCCGATGGGGATCGCCTGCGCCCAGCAGGACCTCAGCCGCGTGTACCCGCTCGCCGACGATCCCGAGCGGTGCGTCGAGGACTTCCTGGAGCTGGCGGCCGAGCATGCGCTGCTGCTGGCCGAGCGCCTCGATCACCAGGAGGCGTCGGTGCAGCGGTTCATGGAGCTCAGCGACCCGTAGTCCCGTCGGCTACCGTGGCGCCGGTGCGCCGCCGCTGGGTCATCGCCTCGATCGTCCTCGGCATCATCGTGTTCCTGGCCATCGCGACGCTGCTTACCCGAGCCTTCAACGTCGGCGACGCCGAGAACGCGGCCATCACCAGCCTCGTCCAGGCCGAGGCCCGCGGCGACACCGGTGAGGTCATCTCGCTGATCACCGGCTGCGCACACAATGCGGCATGCCGGGCGCGTGCCGCCGTCAACACGGCCGCGCTGCGTCACCCCGGGAACGTCTCGATCGCCGAGATCAACCCGTCGTCGTCGTTCTCGATCACCTCCACCCTCGGCACCGCGCGGGTGGCGTGGGTGGCGGGGAACTCGCTACCGCGCGTCCAGTGCCTGCGGGTCCGCCACGCGGGCAGCGTGGTTCAGGGCTTCACGATCCAACTGCTGGTCGTCAGCCGGCGGATCGCGAGCGACGCCGATTGCCCCACTCACTTCTAGACGCGCGGTGGGGCTCGCGGACCGGGCGGCGGGCGGGCTCACGTGATGGGCGGCGCTCACGGTGGGGCAGGCGCTCGCCCAGGCGGCCGTGCTCGCGCAGACGCACGCGTGCGGGCACCGCGTCGGGCAGCGGGATGCCGCCGCGCGGAGGCTTCGGCGCCTCCGGGGGACCCTTGGGGCCCCGGCCCCAGCCGTCGTCGCCCTCGTCAGGCCGGCGCTCGGGAGCGATCGGCGTGTCCTTGAGCGCGGGGAACATCAGCAAGGCCACGCAGCCGAGTCCAAGGAGATGGACGCCGGCAATCCAGAGCATGAGGGCAGCCCCGCTCATGGCGCAAGATTAGCGCACCGTTAGCCTGCCGTGGCGGGGTTCCCGGGGGCGATCTCTGAACGCGCCGGGTGGGCGTTTGGCCATCGACGGGCCGGTTTCGGCGGATGGCGCTACCATCGAACGCCGCTCATGGCACGTACCGACACCACCGCACTTCAGGTCTCCCCCCGCGAGCCGGCAGGGTCGCGCGAGGCGCGCCGCCTGCGCCGCGCGGGCAACGTCCTCGGCGTCGTCTACGGCGGCGGCGACGAGCCCGTCTCCTTCCAGGTGCCCGCCCGCGAGCTGCGCCACGTGCTGCAGGGCGCCGGCGCCGTGCTCGACCTCGCCATCGGGGGCGATGCGGCCAGCCCCGTCGTGGTCAAGGAGCTCGTCCGCCACCCGATCACCGGCGACACGGTGCACCTCGACCTGCTCCGCGTCCGTCTGGACGTGAAGATCCAGGCCACGGTGCAGCTCGAGCTCACCGGCGCCGAGGACTCCCCGGGCATCAGGGACGGCGGTGTGCTGGAGCAGATCACCCGCGAGCTCACCATCGAGGCGCTGCCGACCGACATTCCGGATTCCCTCACCCACGACGTGTCCGCGATGGAGATCAACGACACGCTCACGCTCGAGGCCCTGACGCCTCCGTCGACGGTCACGCTGATCGACGACGTCGAGACGGTGATCGCCACGCTCAGCCCGCCGCGCCTCCAGCTCGAGGCCGAGGACGAGATCGAGTCCGAGACCGAGCTCGTCGGCGAGGGCGAGGAGGGCGCCGAGGGCGAGGGCGAAGAGGGCGAGGGCGGTGCCGAAGGCGGCGACGCCGAGTCCTCCGGCGACTCCGGCTCCGAGTAGCCCCGCCATGCGCCTCCCGGGGCGCCGCGGCGCCCCCGTCGACTGGCTGATCGTCGGCCTGGGCAATCCCGGCGCCGAGTACAAGGGCTCGCCGCACAACATCGGCTTCGAGGTCGCCGAGCGGCTCAACCAGCGCTGGGATCTCGGGAAGCCCAAGTCCCGGTATCGCGGCCTGCTCACCGAAGGACGCACCGGCATCGGGGTGGGCGGGACCGGTTCCGCGCGAGTCGCGGTGCTCATGCCGCAGACGTACATGAACGAGGCCGGCACGTCGGTGGGCCCGGCCCGCGGCGAGCTCAAGGTCGACCTCGATCACCTCCTCGTCATCCACGACGAGATCGACCTCCCCTTCGGAGACATCCGCGTCCGCCTCGGCGGCGGTCTGGCCGGTCACAACGGCCTGAAATCGCTCAAGGCCTCGCTGGGCAGCGCCGACTTTCACCGCGTGCGCGTCGGTGTCGGGCGCCCGCCGACCACCGATCCCGACCGCGTCGCGGCCTACGTCCTGGGCAAGTTCCGCGAGCCCAGGGCCGAGGTCGAGGCGCTCATCGACAAGGCCGCCGACGCGGCCGAGCGAGTCGTGCAAGACCCTCCAGACGCGTAGGCGCGGGTGCCTAGACTGAGAAGAGCAGCTCTTGATGCTCTCCTCCCTCCTCGCCCACGCCGATGACGACCCGCAGACCGCCGCGCTCCTGCGCGAGGGCGGCGAGGCGTTCGTCTCCCAGTCGCTGCGGCCCTACCTGGTCTCCGCGCTGCTGGACCGCGACCCGGCGCAGCCGGCGATCGTCGTCGCCGGCGACGACCGCGCCGCGCGCGACCTCGCGGCGGGGCTGAGGACCTGGCTGGACCCGCGCGTCGTCCGCTACTACCCGAGCCGCGGCGTCAACTACGAGTCGCACCTGGCGCCGCCGCCTCACCTCGTCGGCCTGCGCATCGCCGCGCTCGACGCCCTGCTCGAATGGCAGAAGGAGCCGGGCGACGCGGCCCCGGTCGTCGTCGTCAGCGCCGTGGCGCTGTCGGAGAAGGTGCCCGATCCGTCCATGCGCCCGCACGGCTTCGTGCTCCGCGCCGGGGAGCTCATCGACCTTGACGAGACCGCCATGGACCTCGTCGCCGCCGGCTATGAGCGCGTTGACCAGGTCGAGGACCGCGGGCAGTTCGCCATCCGCGGTGGCCTGCTCGACGTGTTCCCGGCCACGGAGGACCGCGCCGTCCGCGTCGACCTGTTCGGCGATGAGATCGAGGCCCTGCGCTGGTTCTCCACCTTCACCCAGCGCTCGCTTGACGACGCCGAGTGCGTCGAGGTCGCCCCGGCGGCCGAGCTGGCGCTCGAGCATCGGGAGCTGGCCGAGATCGCCGCGCTGGAGGACGCCTCCGAGCGTCCCGACATCACTGAGCTGCTCCCGGTGGAGAACTTCCACTCGTTCCTGGAGCTGACCTCCGCGGACGCGGCGGTCCTCATCTCCGGATCCGAGGACGTGGCCCCGGCGCTGGCCGACCACTGGCAGGACGTGACCGCGGCCTTCCACGACGACGACGCCCACCACCTCTACGTCGCGCCCGACGCGATCCTGGCCCAGCTGCACGACCGGGTCCGGATCCGCCTGTCGAGCATCGACCAGGATCAGCCCTTTGCCTTCCGCGCCCAGGCCGCCGACATCGCCGCCCGCGGCCTCAAGGAGGCCGAGCCCGAGCTGGAGAAGCTCGCGCGCTCCGGCTACCGGACGGTGCTGACCTTCGCGCGCAGGGGGGAGGGGGAGCGCTTCGCCTACAACCTGGGCCGCCTCAAGACGCGGTGGCTGGGCGACGGCGACGACACCCCTCGGACGGCCGGGCAGATCACCATGGCCGCGGCGCGGCTCCAGGCCGGCTTCATCGCCCCGCAGTTTCACCTCGCCGTCATCCCCGACCATCGCCTCTTCGCGCGCCGCCGTGCCGCCGAGAAGCCCGGCCGCGAACGGCGCCGCGGCGTCCTGCGCAGCTTCGCCGACCTGCGCACCGGCGACATCGTCGTCCACGAGGACCACGGGATCGCCCGTTTCGCCGGTTTTGACACCAAGACCGTCGCCGATGTCACCCGCGATTACCTGTACCTCGAGTACGCCGGCTCTGATCGGGTGTTCGTGCCCGTCGACCAGCTGGCCAAGATCAGCCGCTACGTCGGCGCCGGCGGCGCCCACCCGCCGCTCTCCAAGCTCGGCGGCGCCCGCTGGGAGACGATCAAGTCCCGGGCGCGCCGGGCCGCCCAGGAGCTGGCCGGCGAGCTGCTCAACCTCTACGCCGAACGCCGGCGCCGCGAGGGCCACCCCTTCCCGGTCGACACCGACTGGCAGCGCGAGTTCGAGGACGCCTTCCCCTACACCGAGACCCCCGACCAGCGCGACGCCATCGAGTTCGTCAAGGCCGACATGGAGGCGCCGCGTCCGATGGATC
>CAVXRR010000012.1:0-159016 GCA_963764125.1 uncultured Solirubrobacteraceae bacterium | reverse complement strand
GCCGGGCTAGCCCTGACGATTCCGATCGTGGCCAAGCAGTCGCTCGCTGGCAGCGCGCGTGACGAGTCCTGAATCATCGACGCGCTCGCCGGCTTTCCGCGCGTTGCGAGTGCACCGGTGCCCTCAGACGTAGGCACTCGCTGAGGCCAAGCCTGGTCAACCGCTGCTTGACCGCCTGAGGGAGCCTCCGCGGCACCGCCGGTCGTTTCCGCTTCGGACCGCCTGTCCGCGACACCGGCGCGCGGGTGCTCACGACTCTCTCTAGGTGAACGGGCCCCCGCAGCCTCCCGGGGCTGGGATTTAGTGTCGCTCAGGCGATCGCGCCGCTCACGCCCGTCCGCGCGCCAGGTCCATCAGCCGGCCGAGCACTCGCTCGCCGTCGGCTCGCAGCCCGTTGTGCTGGTACTCGTTGGTCAGCCACACGCGTGCGCCGCGGATGTGGGCTGCGGTCTCTTCGGAGAACCGCGCTCCACGTACGGATCATCGACGTAAATCAGGGCTGCCACCGAGACCTCGTTGGCGGCCAGCACGTCGGGGTCATACAGGCGTGGCCACTCCCGGGCAGCCAGGAGCTCGGCGGCCTCCCGCAGAGGCGCGAGTGCGCCGTAATCCTCGAACATCCAAGGGAAGATGTGCTCGCCCGTAAACAGCTCGGGCGTTTGACGGAAGTCATCGGGCATGACCCGGTCGCCCGACCACCGAGTCGCGCCACCGTCCGCCCAGCATGCCTCGTGGAGAATGGCATAGATCGGGTTCCGGTTGAAACTGACCGCATGGTCTATGTCGTGACAGAAGGCTGGCGAGCCCACCGGGAGCTCGAGCACATAGTGCAAGCTCTCGGCGCCGTCGCTGAAGCCGAGCATCTGTCCGAGCTGGCGCAGGCGGCGCCCGGTTAAGCGGTCTCCGCTGGACAGGCGGACCGCCTCTGATTCGAGCTGGAGATGAAGGTTGATCACCCGCTGCGGTCACTCGGGTACCGATCGTAGTAGCGACGGTTGCGTTCGCGCATGCGTGCATACGTGCGGGTGAAGACCTCGTCCACGCGATTGCCCAACGGCGGGAGCCCACCGGTGATGAGCGCCTCGCGCAGGCCCTCAGGCGCAATCGACAGATACGTGGTCGCGCAGAGGCCACCGAAGCTCTGCCCGAGTACGCTCCAGCGCTCGACGCCAAGCGCCCGGCGGATCCATTCGGCATCCCGGACGATCGAGTCGGCGCGGAAGTGGGAGAGGTACTCCGCCTGCTCCGTCGGGCTCATCCCTCCGAGCGCGCCGACGGGCGTCGATCGCCCGGTGCCACGTTGGTCGAGCATCAGTACGCGGAAGTCTTTGAGCGCCCGGTCGACCCAACCCGGGCCGTTGGGGAGCCGCGTGGGGCGCGGCGCCTCAAAGCCAGGCCCGCCCTGCAGGTACACCAAGAACGGCCTCTCGCGCCCCTCAGGGTCGGCCAGCTCCCGGGCGAACACGTCGATCTTCGCGCCCTCCGGCGCGGAATGATCAAGCGGTATCTCGAACGTACGCTCGAGCGCTACGAGCCCAGGGAGGCGGATCTCGACCGTCGACATCGTCGCTGATCCTAATGCGACCGGGAGCGGATGGTCCGCGTAGTCTCGGCCATGCGGAAAGGACAGCCCGCCACCGCTCAGCGAGGTAGCGCACCATGCCGCCGACGCACCTGGCGATGAGCGAAGCGATCGTGCCGGCCGCCCCGACCTGAGCCCTGGTCATCGCCGTAACCAGGACTTCAACTGCAGGCTCTCCGTTGGTCCTCGTGCCTAGGTGCGACCAGGGCACCGCAGTTGCGGTATTGGCGAGTTGCGGGGAATCGGTTCCTGCGGCCATAAGACCTGCAATGAGGTTGGCGCCGCAATTGCGGACGTCGGTGGCGACACGCCGAAGCGCGCACGGCGTAGCCGCCGCAACGGGTTTAGGGTGGATGTCGAATTTTGCCTCGCTCGCTCGACGTAGAGGTAGAGGCAATCCAACCGATAGGAAGGCATGCGGATGCGAGTCATGGTGTTGATCAAGGCGACGGAGCAGAGCGAGGCGGGAGCGATGCCGAGCCAGGAGCTGCTCGAGCAGATGACGGTCTTCAACGAGGAGCTCGTGAGGGCTGGGGTGATGCTGGCCGGGGAGGGTCTTCATCCGAGCTCGGCGGGCGTGCGCGTGGAGTTCTCGGGCCCCGAGCGCAAACTGATCGACGGGCCGTTCGCCGAGACCAAGGAGCTCCTTGCCGGCTACTGGCTGTGGCAGGTTAGGTCGATGGATGAGGCGGTTGAGTGGGTGAGGCGGATCCCCAATCCGACGGGGGAGCATGGCGTGGTGGAGATCCGTCCGGTGTTCGAGTCCGATGACTTCGGCGAGGAGTTCACGCCCGAGCTGCGCGAGAGGGAGGAGCGGCTGCGCGCCCAGACTGAAGCCGGCGCGTAGCCCGAGCCGTGGCGGGCCAGGACGTCTCGCGCGCGATCGAAGCCGTGTGGCGGATCGAGTCCGCGCGGCTGATCGCGGGCATTGCCCGCTCGGTACGCGACGTCTCGCTCGCCGAGGACCTTGCCCAGGAGGCCCTCATCGCCGCGCTGGAGCAGTGGCCCGAGTCGGGCGTCCCGGAGAACCCGGGCGCCTGGCTCATGGCCACCGCCAAGCATCGCGGCGTTGACAGGCTGCGGCGTGCGGAGGTCCACCAGCGCAAGACCGAGGAGCTCGGGCGCGATACGGAACTGCGCTCGCCGGCTGATGAGGAGGACCTGGCGGCCGCGGCGGATGACCCGTTCGACGACGACCTTCTGCGGCTCATCTTCACCGCCTGCCATCCCGTGCTCTCCCCCGACGCGCGGGTGGCGCTGACCCTGCGGCTGCTGTGCGGGCTCGACTACGCAGGAGATCGCCCGGGCCTACCTGGCGTCAGAGTCGGCCGTGGCGCAGCGCATCGTGCGGGCCAAGCGCACGCTGTCGGCCGCGCGCGTCCCGTTCGCGGTACCGGGCCGGGGCGAGCTGCGTGAGCGGCTGGCTTCGGTGCTCGAGGTCGTCTATCTGATCTTCAACGAGGGCTACTCGGCCACCGCGGGCGAGCGGTTGATCCGGCCCGAGCTGATGGAAGAGGCGCTGCGGCTCGGGCGCATCCTGGCCGAGCTGCTCCCGCGGGAGGCGGAAGTCCACGGGCTCGTCGCGCTGATGGAGCTGCAAGCGTCCCGCACGCGGGCGCGGATCTCGCCTACGGGCGATCAGGTGCTGCTGCTCGAGCAGGACCGCTCGCGCTGGGACTGGCTCCTGGTGGGCCGGGGCCTGGCGGCGCTCGAGCGCGCGTACGGGACCGGCGGCCCGATCGGGCCATACACGCTGCAGGCCGGCATCGCCGCCTGCCACGCACGCGCCCGCACGGCCCACGACACCGACTGGGAGCGGATCGTGGCCCTCTACGATGGGCTGGCCCAGCTGATGCCTTCGCCCGTGGTCGAACTCAACCGCGCCGTGGCCGTCGGTATGGCGTTCGGTCCGCAGGCGGCCCTCGAGATCGTGGACCGCCTTCGGGAGGAGCCCACCCTCGACAGCTACCACCTGCTGCCCACCGTGCGGGGCGACCTGCTCGACAAACTCGGCCGCCCCGATGAGGCCCGGGCTGAGTTCCAGCGGGCCGCGGAGCACACAGCGAACTCGCGGCAGCGGGCCGCGCTGCTCGAACGGGCCGCCGCCTGTGCATCGCAGCGATGACGCTACGGGCCCTGGTCTCGGTGCGCCGCGCGAATCGAGCGCTTCCTAGCCGCGCTCCTGAGTTGCGCGGAAAGCGAGCCTCGCCAAGGCACTCGCCTGGGGGGCTCTGGGGGGAAACCCCGTGGGCAGCCGGCTGGCGGTCTCGCTGGTCGCCGTAAGCAGGGCGCGCGTGATAGCGCGCGGAATCTCCAGCATGCATAAGCAACGCTGTGTCGCGTGTCTTGCGTCAGCCGGCTTCCCGGCGGCGGCTTTTTGCGCTTGTGATCGCTTTACGTCTGAAGCAGCCACCCTCACGGGGCTGCCCACATAGGCCGCGAGCGGTAGCCCGCCAGTGATGCGGTTAGACGCTCAGGCGCTTGAAATTGCTGGTCTTCCGGCTAGCAATCAAAGGTCTCGCAGGACCTCGGATCGGGGACTTGTGGGCGCCGGTTGAAAACTAGGCCACCTGCGCCGGTTGAAAAGTAGGCCACTGTGGTGCGGGGCCGGTGTTGTCCGGTCGGTCTCTGACTCTCGCTGGATCGTTGTCGATCGGCGAGGAGGAAGGGTGGTCGGCGCGGAGCAGTGGGCTGAGGTGAGACGGATGCGCCGGGTTGATGGGCTGTCGGCTCGGGAGATCAGTCGCCGGACGGGGTTGGCGCGTGACACGGTCGCGAGGTTGTTGGCGGCGTCAGCGCCGCCGAGGTATCACCGTGAGCCGGTCGGGTCAAAGCTTGATCTGTTCAAGGACTGGATCTGTGAGCAGCTCGTGGCTGATCCGCGGATGCAGTCGCAGCGGCTGCAGGAACTGGCGGGCGAGCTTGGGTATGCGGGCGACAAGACGGTGTTTGATGACTTTGTCCGGGAGGTCCGGCCGTGGTTCCTGGTGCCGCGGACGTTTCAGCGGACGATCTATCGGCCCGGGGGAGCTGGTGCAATGCGACCTGTGGGAACCGGCCGAGCATGTTCCGGTCGGACACGGGCAGCGGCGGCGTGGCTGGGTGGTCACCTCGGAGGTGTGTTGGTCGCGGGCGATCGCCCGGGCGCTGATCTTCAGCAAGGAAGCGCCGGACATCTTGTGGGGCCTGGCGCGCAACCTGACCCGGCTGGGGGCGCTGCCCGAGAAGCTGGTGTGGGACCGCGAATCCGCGATCGCGGCGGGCGGCCGTCCGACCGAAGCGTTCGCGTCGTTCTGTGGGCAGCTTGAGGTGGGCTGGGTGATCCTCGAGGCGCGTGATCCGCAGGCTAAGGGCGCGCTGGAGCGTTCGCATCGGTTCATGCGCACCAACTTCGAGCCCGGTCGGGTGTTCGCTAACCATCTTGACTTCCAGGATCGCCTCGACGCCTGGACGGAGAAGGCCAATGGCCGGGTGCACCGCACGATCCGGGCGGTCCCGGCCGAGCGACTGGCCGAGGAGCAGACCCGGATGCGGCCGTTGCCGGCGCGCATGCCTGACACCGATCGCCGGCAGGCGCTGCGGGTGCCGGCCCAGCCGTTGGTGCGGGTCGATCGCAACGACTATTCGATCGACCCGGCGTTCGCGGGGCGTCGCGTCGAGGTCCGCGTCTCACAGACCGAGGTGACCGCGGTGGTGCTCGACACCGGCGAACTCGCCGCTCGCCACCCGCGTGTGTTCGCCGGCGGGCTCACCCTGACTGACCCGGCGCACCAGACCCAGCTCGAGCGCCAGCGCCACCGGCGCCGACAGCGCCATCAGGTCGAGGTCGAGATCCGACCCCTCTCGCGCTATGACGCGCTGATCCCGGCATGACCAAGCAGGCCGAGCTCGCTCACCTGTTCCGGGCGCTCAAAGCCCCGGCCGCGGCCCGGGCGCTGCCGGTGCTGGCCGACCGGGCCCGCGAAGAGTCCTGGAGCTATGAACAGTTCGCCGAAGCGTTGCTGGGCACCGAGGTCTCCGCCCGCGACAGCCACGGCGGCGAAGGCCGGATCAAACCGCGCGCTTCCCCGCCCGCAAAACCCTCGAAGAGTTTGACTTCACCTTCCAACGCTCGGTGAAGAAGACGGTGATCGAGCATCTCGAGCAACTCGACTTCCTGCACGCGCGCGAAAACGTCATCCTCCTCGGCCCGCCCGGCACCGGCAAAACCCACATCGCGACCGCGCTCGGGATCCGCGCCTGCCTGGCCGGGCAGCGCGTCGCCTTCGCGACCGCCATCCAATGGGTCGCGCGGCTCGGGGAAGCCAAACGCCAAGGCCAGCTCGAGGCCGAGCTCGAACGCCTCTCGTTCATCCCGCTGATCGTCGTCGACGAAGTCGGATACATCCCATTTGATCCCGAGGCCGCCAACCTCATGTTCTCGCTGGTCAGCAACCGTTATGAGCGCGCGTCGATGATCGTCACCAGCAACAAGCCGTTCAGCGCGTGGGGCGAGATCTTCGGCGACGACATGGCCGCCACCGACATGATCGACCGGCTCATCCACCACGCCGAAATCCTCAGCCTCAAAGGCGACAGCTACCGCCTCAGAGGCAAAGACCTCGACGCCCGACCCACCCGCACCGCGAGCCACTAGCCATCGGGGTCATTCGGTGAGATCCTGAGCCTGGTGCGGGTGACTGACCGAGCAAAGAGCAGGACCCGGGGCTCCTAGACCTGCCGCGCCGCATGCCCTTCGAGGGCCACAAATGCGCGCCCCACTTGTCGCACCCGCACCACCCTCTCAGACGCCGGGTGTGCTCGGCCCCTGGCGGGGCCTGCGTCTACCCGGCTAAGACAGCATCGAAGGGGGAGCAGCAGCGTCGCCCCAACCCTCAAGCGGCCTAGTTTTCAACCGGCGTGACTGGACCACTATTCGACCGGTCTTGACAGGACTAGCCGCAGTTCGCGCCCGCCGATCCGGTCGCGGCGACCGCCGGTGCGTGATCGCCTTCGCGGGCGGCCCGGCGGCCGCCGGCGCGTGATCGCCTTCGCGGGCGGCCCAGGCGGCCGCCGGCGCGTGATCGCCTTCGCGGGCGGCCCAGGCGGCCGCCGGCGCGCTGGTGATGGTCGGAAGCCTCGAGCTGCTCGTTGAGGCGAGGGGGGCCGAGCGCGCGGGAGTTCGGCGATGGGCCGTGATTAGTGCGAGCGCGATGGAGGCCCGGCAACCCTTGGCTCACGTGTCGGTCGAGTGGCTTTCTCAAGCTGCCGGCCCGACAAGCGCAGAGGAGATCGACCGCCGCCGTTCCCGCCGCCCTCGCCCCGGTAGCTGTACCGCGGCGAGCTGTCGCGCCATCCGCAGTAGCGGTATCGACATCCCTTGACCGTGATCTGGGGCGGTGGCGTGTCCGCGTAGTCGTCGTCGATTTGAAACGTCTCACCGGTGAGCGGGCCGTCCACGAGTTCAGCGAGCCATGGCATCAGCGCACCGCGCCCACCCGATCCGAGAGCCGCTACAGCGCGGGGGATAGCGCAGAAGAGGGTTCCATCACACTCCTGCGGAGGGCTTTTCCGCGTGGCCACCGAATTGCTTTCGCATCGCGGAGAGCAGCTTGTCGCCGTAGTCGGCTTCGCCGCGCGAGGCAAAGCGGCTAAACAGGGACGCGCTGAGCACATTCGCCGGAACCCCCTCGTCGACCGCGGCGGCCACGGTCCAGCGCCCCTCGCCGGAATCGGACACGCGTCCGCTGAACTCCGCGAGCTCGGGGGACTCCACCAGCGCGGTCGCGGTCAGGTCCAGAAGCCAGGAGGCGATCACGCTCCCTCGCCGCCAGACCTCGGCGATCTCGGGCATGTCGAAGTCAAAGGAGTAGAACCGCTGTGCGTCCCTGACCGGGGCAGTCTCCGCGTCCGCCTCCATCGCGGTCTTGCCGATGTTGGCGTGGTGCAGGACGTTCAGGCCCTCCGCGTAGGCGGCCATCAGCCCGTATTCGATCCCGTTGTGGACCATCTTGACGAAGTGCCCGCCACCGGACGGCCCGCAGTGCAGATAACCGAGCTCGGCCGTCGAGGGATCTCCCTCCCGCCCCGGAGTGCGGTCTACCGAGCCCAGGCCAGGCGCGAGCGTGCGAAAGATCGGATCAAGCAGCTTCACCGCTTCGTCCCTGCCTCCGATCATCAGGCAATAGCCCCGCTCAAGACCAAAGACGCCCCCGCTGGTCCCGACGTCCACGTAGTGGATACCGCGGGCCTCGAGCGCCTCGGCACGATCGATGTCATCGCGGTAGTAGCTGTTGCCCCCGTCGATCAGCACATCGCCCTTCTCGACCACCTCGGCCAGCTGCTCGATCGTGTCGTGGGTGATCACGGCCGGAACCATCATCCACACCGCTCGGGGAGGCGCGAGCTTCTCGACCAACTCCCCGAGCGACGCCGTCCCGACGGCGCCCTCATCCGCCATCGCAGCCACCGACTCCGCCCGCACGTCGTAGACGACACACTCGTGACCGTCGCGCATCAGGCGCCGGACCATGTTCGCGCCCATCCTCCCGAGTCCAACCATTCCTATCTGCATGACCAGTGGCCTCCTGAATATCGATTGAAGCCCGGCTACCCGATGGTTGCCTCTTCGCCGCGAGCGGAGCTTATTCCGATCAGCATGCACTCGACCTCCCGCCGCCGACCAGATTCCACTCCATGACCTCCGATCCACACTCCGGCCCTCACCGGCCTGGCGAGGATGGGCGCGTGGCTCGCCGATCTGGGGTTGCGCTTTCAGGAAATAGCGCTGACTGAGCGAGCGCTCTCCACCAAATTCTGGCTAAGCGACGCCTCTCATTTTGTAAAGCTAGTCTTGACAGATGACGATGTAAAGGCTACCTTGACAGCATGGATGAACCGCGGTATCCGGCGCAATTCGACAGGGAGGTGATGGCGATGCTGCTCTCTACCAACGTCCAGCTGGTCAACGACGTGCTTCGTTCCGATGGCGACGCCTCCGGTCAGGTGATGCGCGCGATCGCCGCTACACGAAGCCTCGACTTGATCGTCGAGGACACGCTGCGCGCACTGGTTGAGCAGGCGCGCAAAACGGGCCATACGTGGGCGGAGGTCGGCGAGGTGCTGCATGTCAGCCGCCAAGCTGCGTTTCAGCGCTTTGGCGGTGGGCGCGCGGCCCCTGACGGGACGGGAGCGGTGGCGGTGGAGGGCGCCGTCGAACGCGCCGTTGAGGTGTTGCAGGCATTCCTCGACGCTAGGTTCGAAGATGCGCGTGCCGTGTTCGGGGAGCGGATGCTCGATGTCTGCTCCACGGAGTTGATGGCTGATGTGCGCGAGAAGGTGCACCATGAGGGCGGGGAGGTGCAGGCGCTCGGAACGCCCGTCGTATCGGTCCGCGACGGTTACACCGGCGTCGATATTCCAATCGCGCTCGAGCGCGCCGATGGGATCGGCCGAGTTGTGCTGGACGCCGACCGCCAAGTCGCCGGGTTCTTCGTTCGGCGCGCAGAGGACCTGCCGTGAACCAGCGTCCTCCACGTCTCTCGCCCCACCGGCTCGCGGCAGGGCTCCTGCTGCCGCTGGCCGGCTACCTGCTGATCCGCGCTCTCGTCGGCTCGAGCACGACGGCACTGCTCGTCATCACTGCCGTCCCTGCGATCTGGCTACTCGGCCTCTGGATCGCCCGTCGCCGGATTGATCTGATCGGCGTCGTCACACTCGTCACGACCGTCATCGCGCTCGCCGCGTTTGCCCTGACGCACGGCGACCCGTTAGCGCTTGAGCTCCGCCGGGGGGTGGTGACTGGACCGATCGGGATCGCGGCGCTCTTGTCGGTCGCACTCCGCCGGCCGCTACTGCTCCTGCTCGCCGAGCAGACGGCACAAGCAAACCCGGACCTCGAGGCTCGGCTCGCCAACCCAGCCCGACGACGCTTCTTGACCGTGCTGACCGCGATCGTCGGGCTGTTTCTGGCTATCGATGGCCTCAGCCAGATCGTCCTCGCCCTAACCGTTCCGACCGGATCGTTCGTGGCCGACTCAACCGCCGTGCGAATTGCGGTCATCGGAGCCGGAGTAATCGTCACCGCCTGGTACATCCGCGAGCAGAACAAGCAGATAAACAGCCCGCGCCCGCGATCGTCCCCCGCCAAACGCGAGGGGTGACAGTCGGCCGCCAGCCGCCACGCGCCATGCCCAGTTCAGCAGGCCTGACCAGTTAGCCGCCATGGCCGCACGTCTGGCACTCACCATGCCGGCAGAGGGGATCGATGCAGTGACGACGATTCCATCGCCTCGCTGACCAGGCGCGAAGTTCATCGCCATGCCGGCCGGTGGGATGGACGAAGTCCAGCAGCCCGCCCTCAGCGACCGCGCACCACTGGATCGCCCAACGGAAACGGCTGTGATGTTGACCAACCTGCCCGAGACAGCCCGACGGGCGAGACCTCCTTTCGTGGCCCGACAGGCATCTCACGGATCCCGCCAGCGCGCCCCGCGTTGCGCGGAAAGCGGGCGTGTCAATCAGTGACCGGCCAGCTCGTCTTGGCCTAGAGCAGTCGTCCAAGGCCAGCAGTGGCCGGGATCACTGGAGTGGGCCGCGAGTGGACGGTGTGAATGAGCTCCGAGCTGTCGATTCCCTGCAGGTAAATGGACGTCACGCCGAGGTTGGCGTGCCCGAGTTGTCGCTGAATGACGATCAGCGGCACGCCCTCGTGCGCCATCTCGACCGCGTGCGCATGACGGAGCTGATGCGGTGCGAACCGACCGCGCACGCCTGCCTTCTCGGCGGTGCGCGCCAGCTGCTTGCGCGCTGAAGATGACTCCCAGTGACGACCAGCGGTCGCGCCGCGGATCACGCACAGCAGCGCGCCGACCGGCAACCGGCGCCGGACGGCGATCCACGGCTCCAGTTGGGTCCACGCCCAGCGATCCATTCCGACCTCGCGCCGACGACCGCCCTTACCGCGACGCACCACAACCGCGCCGCGTGACGCATCCAGATCGGCCTCGGCGAGATCAAGCGCTTCCCCGATCCGTAATCCCGCGCGCCACAAGATCACGATCAACGCTCGCAGCCGAGCGCCATCGGGACCGGAGCCGGCCGCGCGCATCACCGCGATGATCTCCTCAACCGTCGGCGGATCAGCGGGATACCGGCGGCCTTTGTTCCGGGGAGCACGACCCTCGTGAAAGCCAGGCATCGTGATCGGGGAACGGCGATGGCCAGCGGCGTCATGCAGAGCGGATTGCATCTTGCCCCTCCTCATCGGGTGTCGGTAGTCCGCTCAATCGTCCTCTCAGGCCGAGGGCCCGGGTCGCCGAAAGGATGACCGTGAAGCGCCCGTTCGGGGGCCATCAATACCGATGCGTCGTCGCGCTCCGGCTGAGCGACCCGCTGCGCGATACTCCGTCACGATGCAGACCAACTGCCCGTGCGGTGCCGGGACGACCTACGCCGCGTGTTGCGGCCCGCTCCATCGCGGCACCGCGACGGCGTCCACGGCGCTGCAGTTAATGCACTCTCGCTACTGCGCGTTCGCCGTCGGTGACACGGCTTATCTACTGGCGACGTGGCATCCGGCGACACGGCCGGCGTCGGTGGATCTCGATCCCGCGGTCGAATGGCGCCGGCTGCGGATCCGCGATCTGACCGGCGGCACCGAAGACGACGACGCAGGCACGGTCGAGTTCTTCGCGCACTACTGGGACTCAGCCCGCAGCCAGTACGGACGCCAGCACGAGAACAGCAGATTCGCCCGCGAAGGGCGCCGCTGGTTCTATGTCGGGCCCGCGCTCTGACTGGCAGGAACGAGGCGGCGTAAGCGACCGCTGTGTTCGCCCATTCGGGGGGCAGGCCATGGTCCGCAGAATCGGCCGACTGCATACGCAGCGCCGATCCGAACGCTCCGCGGTCGGGGGCGATGTGAGCGCCCCGGAGCCTGAGTTGCCGGCGATTCGAACCTCGCCGTTGCAGTCGCGACGCTATCCGGCTCCGCTCCAAAGGCAATCGCCCTGCCCTCGCAGAACTAGTTCGAGGCTTGCAAGGCGACAAAGCATCCCACCGGCTCGCACCGATCGGGGCGGGAGTGCCGATCGCCTTTGTCCGCAGGGGAGCCCCGGGGCGAGACCCGAGATTGGCGATGGTTGTCGGGAAAAGGAATGGGCATGTAAAACGGCGCAATGTGCGCGTCAGCCGTCCCGGCGTCGACGTCCTGTAGGACCGTCTGGCGACAATCGAGCGCCTCGCTGAACTGATTTGATCTCCCACAAAATCTGGCTGTTGTCGATTTCTGACAACTCAGCGTTGGCGACCTGGGTTTTCCCGACAACCACGGCGACAAGCGGGTGCGTCGCGACGCGCCCGCCAAGAGCCGCCTTCGTGCTCGCGCGGTCGTGTGGCGGGTACGGCCTCATGACTGCGTATGTCCGGCTGCGCAGTCCGCCGAGGTGATTTCGCCCTGGACATCGCGGCTGCTTCGCGTCGCCGGCGACGGCAGCGTCACGGGGTCACAGCTGCTCCGGTCCTAGCAGCCGAGGGATAACTTGGCTGACAGCACCCCGGTTCGGTCGTTCGACTCGAGCCGTGACCTTGGCGGGATCCGCGCCATCCGGCATGCGCGAACTCCACGCAAAGCGGGGTCCGCCCGGGGCCTAACGCCGGGGCTTGACGGACGCGCGTAGGTTGATCTTGGCTGACCGGCTTTCTATGCCGGTCAGGGCGACCGTTCGGATGCTGGCCCTGACGACGTCGGGCGCGAACACCTCCCCGAGGGTGACGCGTCGCCGGTTGGCGGGCTGGTCGTAGAACTTGCGTTGTCCGTCGCTGGTGTTGATCAGAATCGCATACTGGTATGCGCCGGGCGCTCGGGCCCAGGTCAGGACTGCGGTGCTCCCTTCGTGGCGCAGCCGCAGCCCGTGAGGTTTCGGCGGCCGGGAGGGTCGGATAGTGAACGAGCTGCCGACGATTGCCGCCTGCGGCAGCCCCTTGCGAGCGACGAGGATCTCGATGTGGTGGCGGCCGCCGACGCCGTCGTTGAAGTTCGCGAACGTGACGCTGCCAGCGCTACGGCTGGTGGTGATGATCGTCTTTTCGCCGAACGGGCCGACGTCGCTGAAGCGCAGATTCGCGCCGCTAAGAGCCGAGGCGTGCCAGGTCAGTAGCCAGAGCGCGCCGCGGCGACGAACGCGGGTCGTCACGTGGACGGGTGGCGGGCTTGTTGCGCGGGCGACATCCGTGAGCTCGACCGAGGCGGCGGTCGGTGTGAGCGTCCAGGTTCCGGGCTCCGGGCGGGATATGAGCACGTACGTCCCGTCCCGGGCGGGGTCGGCCACGAACAGGTAGGTGCCGCGGCCAAGCGTTCCGATTGTGCCCGCGACGCCGGAGATGAGCTGCCCGCTCGGTGAGCGCAGCGTGAATTCCGGATATTCGTGCACGGCGGTGGCGCCAAGCTCAACCTGCGTCTCGCCGGGCGGCACCTTGATCTTGTAGGAGGAGCTCGCCTGGTGCGCGTCTTTGCTTGCGAAGTGCCCTGAGGAGCTGAAGCTCATCGCCCCGGCGCAGCCGTCGTCCGCGTACCAGTCGACGCTTCCTCCCCAGTGGTACCCGACGCCGGCGCATACGGGCGCGATCGTCACTCCGAGCACGGTCGGCCCGCTGGCGTACGCGAGCGCCACGATGCCCTTCTCGGACACGTACACAAGGCCCTGGCCGTTCGTCGGACCGACCGACACCGAGCCTTGGCCCTTGACCGCGAATCCATCCGAGGCGACCGCGACCGACGCGTCCGCGCTCGCGTGAACCCCCAGCCAGGACGGGCCGACATTGCCCTCGATGTGCCCGGTCGCGCTGAACTGGTTCGGCACCGCCCAGCGCGCAGTCGCATTCGCGAGGTCGACCTTGTCCGCGACCTTAAGCGTCCCCTTGGCCGTGAGCACGACGGGCTGGCCGAAATCGGCAGCTAGCGAGGCGCTGAGGCTCAACGCCTTCACATTCAGTACCGGGAGCTTCGGGCCGGCGCTCAAACCGATGCTGCCAGTCACGGCGAGATGCGGCACGAGCTTCACATCCAAGCCGAGGCTCTGCAGGAACACGATCCCGAAAAAGTCGCGGTTGATCTCGTTCGCGCTCACACCGATGTCGGAGAGGTTCCCGTCCAGGATCTCGAGATTTCCCATCATGGTTGGGAACCCGGGCGGGAGCTTCACCGTCACCATCGCGCCCCACTTGTCGTGCCCATCGCTCGTCCGCGAATACGCGAGCGACCCGCCCTGAATGCTCGCGAGCGGGCCGAGCGGCACATCCCCAACCTTGATGTCGAGCTTCTTCACGCTCAACCCCGCCTGGTTGCTCACATGCAACCCCACGTCCCCGGTCAGATGCAGGAATCCGATCCCGGCCTGTGCCGTCACGTCCATCCCGTCCGGCACAGGCGCCAGATCGAGCTGGCCGGAGATCGGCAGACCCTTCACCTTCAACCCAGACGGTGAGCTAAACGTCAGGGGTAACTTGATGCTCTTCGTCCACGTCCCGGTCTTGTGGAAGATCTGATAGGTCCCCAGCCGGACGCTGACGCTCCCAGTCGCCGTGATGCTCAGCGCGCTGGTGTCGATCGTCACCGATCCCGACGCGCCCGGATCGATATCCACGCCATTCAGCCTGACACGCCCACTCGCGAGGAACACGCCGGGCTTCGGCTCCGTGAAACACGCCCCGTAGACAGTGAACGGCCCAAAGCTACGAACATGATCCGCGCACGTCGCCATCGGCGGACCACCGCCACTCACATCAGGCGGTGGCGGCGGCGGCGGTGGCGGTGCCGGTGGTGGCGGCGGCGGCGGGCTGCCGTTGGTCATCGCATCGTAGTGATTGACCAGCTCGCTAGCGGGAAGGGCGGCTGGATACACCGCCACCTCATCAATATTGCCGTTCATCCCGCCCGTCCATCCGTTGGTGCCAAATCCGAGAGGAGTCGAAGCGGTGTTGGGCGTATTCGGGAGCGTGAATGGCTGCTGGCTTATGGCTCCGTAAGTCGAGCCGTTCCAGACATACCCCTGTGGCTGCTGACCATCGATGACAATGCTGACCGTATTGCCGCTCAGCGTCACGCCCAGATAGTGCCAATTGCCGTCGGTAAGGCCAGAAACGGGCACGAAGAGGTCGGCATCAAATGTCTGCAGGTAGAAACCAGGCGCACCAGGGGCGGGAGAGTTAGACGGTCCAGATCCGACACACAGGGAGAAGGCTTGGGCATGTGCCTGGGACCCGGCCGTGAGAACGCAGCCCGCGGGGTTCGGCGCGTACGACGCGGGTATCGTCTGGAACCATGCCTCCAGGGTCCGGGGAGCGTCGCCGACCAATGGGCTAATCGCCGAATTGGTCATAGACGTATCGCCGCCGCCTACCGAGAGCGCGCCGTCGGTACCATCGACCCCCGGTGTCACCTCGTAGATGTTGTAAGTGAGCGTGTTTCCGTTGCCCGACGAATCTGTGGCCTGCGTGGTCCCCGGAGGGTCGTTGAACTGCCAATATGCGACGGGGTGATCGGCGAGAACAGCTTGGACATAGTTCGCTGGAGCCGCGCTCGCGCCAGTGGGTTCAACGCCCGCCCCGAGAAGGGATGTCACGAGCAGAACCGCAAAGTAGACGGTGAGTCGCCGGATGCCCTTGCATCGTTCTGGTCCCCCCCGTCGCGGCCGAAATAGCACGAACGGGCGCGCGCAGGGTGCGCTACTTCCTGCTCGTCTCGCAGGCTCCGAACTGCCCCAACGTTGCACACCCAGCAACGGCTTCCTTCCAGCAAGGGGATGCCTTTTCAACGGGCGATCGTACAGGCAGTCGCTAAGCAAAAGCAATAGGCGGGAATGACCAGATATGGATCGCCCGGGCTGAACCTGCGACTGCGGCGCGGCCCCTAGCTGCGGAAGCTCAGGCGGCAGGCGGCGCGCTCGGGGATGCCGAGGAGGCGGTCCTGCGCCACCTCGCAGCGTTGAGCCGCACCCTCGCGCGGGGGGTCCGGCAGGCGCCCGACCTCGCGGCGGTGCGCACCATCCTGCGCGATCTGTTTGAGCGGATCGAGCTGATTGCGCTCGAGAGCGGGCCGGCGCTGCTGCCCTACGTGCGCGAGTCGGCGCTGGGTTGTCCAAACCGATTGATCGCGCCGTTTCCGACGCGTGACCCGAACCTCGCACGCCACGAGGACGGAGCCGAGGTCATGCCGCCCTAGTTCCCGGAGGAGGCGACAGCCCAGGGGATATTGCCCACGCGGGCGGTCCTGCCAGCGGAAAACAGTTCGGGAATGTTTGCCTTTGTAGTCGTCGCAAGTCGAGTCTTCCGCGCGCGCAGGCGCCGAGGCGAACCTGCCCCGCGAGTCGCAGGCCGGCCGCCGAAGACGGTCGTCGGAGTTCGGCCGCCGGATGATCGTATTGCGCGTCGTGATGTTCGACCGTCGCCGCCACGATCGCTTTGATCTGGCGCCCGCCGATGACCCCGCGAGCGCTTCGGCGACGATCCGCGCGTCAGGCAGCGTTGGCCGTCGGCGAGCGGTTTATTGGCGGGCCTGGCTGCACGCTGGCCGCCGGAGTGGCGACCCCTGGATGCTCCGAAGCCTGTGGCATACCGGTCGTGGGTGTGGCGGCCGAGCACCGCGCCCTGGTCGGTGTGGCGCTGAGCGGCCAGAGGCGAGCTCGTGCTGGCAGCCTGATCGACGATGATCCCCGCGTGCGGTCGTTCATCACGCTCGTCGTGCTGGTGGTGGCGCTGTCGCTGGCCGCGGGCGCGTCCGGGCGGCCCGTGCACCGGCTGAAACGTTCGCCGCGTTCAGTCACGCTGCAGTGGGTCGGAGACATGGCGATCAGCACCGAGCGTGGCCTTCCGCCGGGCGGGCTGGATCGGGCGATGGCGCCGGTCGCGCGAGACCTGCACGCCGGTGACATCACGCTCGGCAACCTGGAAGGGACGCTGTCGACGGGCGGGGTGTCGAAGTGCGCGTCGTTGCCCAGCGGGGTGTGTTTCGCCTTTCAGGCGCCGCCGAGCTACGCGTTGGCGCTGCGCCGCCTTGGCTTTGACCTCGTCAACCAGGCCAACAACCACTCGATGGATTTCGGCGCCTCGGGCCGCGCGCAGACGGTCGCCGCGCTTGATCGTGCCGGGATCGCGCACACCGGCTTCCCCGGGGAGATCACCTACCTGCGCGCGAACGGGATCCGGGTCGCGTTCCTTGGTTTCGCCCCCTACGCCTCTGATGCGAACCTGCTCGACGTTGCCGGCGCGCGAGCGCTCGTGCGCCGCGCGCGGCGGCATGCGGCGATCGTGGTTGTGATCATCCACGCCGGCGCCGAGGGCGCCGATCAGGTGCACACGCCATACGGCACGCAGTTCTACCTCGGCGAGAACCGCGGCGACGCTCGCGCGTTTGCCCACGCCGCCATTGACGCGGGCGCCTCGATCGTGCTCGGCTCGGGGCCGCATGTGATCCGCGGCGTCGAGCGCTACCGCGGCCGGCTGATCGCGTACTCGCTTGCCAACTTCGTCGGCTACCACACGCTCTCCGGCGGAGGCGTGCTTGACGACAGCGCGATCCTGCGGGTGACGCTGGACCGCCGCGGCCGCGCGCGGGCGGCCCGGTGGATCCCGATCACCCTCGTCGGCGGGCTGCCGCGCCCCGATCGCCCGGGCGCGAGCACCAAGCTGGTCAAGATCCTGTCCGCGCAGGACTTCCCGACCGACCACTGGCACATCCGCTCAGACGGCGTGTTCCAGATCCCGGCCACGGCCCGGAGCTAGCGTCGCCCACCCGCGAGCGCAACCCCACCGCTCCTTCGATCCCCCCGCACCACCGCGCGATTTGGACGGCTCGTCCCACGCGTCCTGGACGACTCGGCCGCGCGCTTTGGGTCGGAGAAGCCCCGTTTGGGCAGCAGCCTCTAGGAGGGTCGCCGGCGGCGACCGCTCTCACCTTGGGGCGCCCAACGCTGAGGCGACGACACGATCATCATCTGAGGTGGCTCCATGTCGCCAAAAGGAGGGACGAGACGACGACCTCCAGAATCGCCGTGCTGCCCATGCAAAAGTTCCGCGCCGCCGGGCCGCCGCCTGACCGCCTCCAACAAGGCACCCCGAGCGCGGAGGAGCGCTGCCCCACCAGGCGCGGCCAGGTCCGCGCGACTGGATGGTTCGCGACGGCAACTCCTGGGAATACGTCTCTATGCGCGAATCGGTGTGGAGGAGATGCGATGCGACGTTCGCTGTTGGGCATTCTGTTCTTGATGGCGACGGCAGTCGGCGTCTTGCCGGCGATCGCGAGCGCAACGACGGGAGGGGGTGCAGGCCAGGGCTCGCCGCCGGCGCAGGAAGCGGGTGGGTGGGAGCGCGTCTGGTCAGATGAGTTCAACGGCCCGGCGGCCACTGGAGTTGATCCTTCGATCTGGAAGTACGACACCGGGCAGGGAATCTTCGGGACCGGCGAGATCGAGACCATGACCAACTCGACCGCGAACGTGCATCTCGACGGTCGCGGCAATCTCGACATCACCGCGCTGGGGCAGGGCCAGTCGTGGACATCGGGACGGATTCAGACCATCAGTAGCGGCTTTGGCGCTCCCGCCGGGGGAGAGATGGCGGTGACGGCGCAGATCAGGCAGCCCAATCCATCAAGCGGGCTCGGCTACTGGCCCGCGTTCTGGATGCTTGGCCCCGGAGACTGGCCCGCAACCGGTGAAATCGACGTTCTCGAGGACGTCAACGCGCTCAGCGAGCATTCTGCAACGCTTCATTGCGGCAACCTGAACGACGTCAACTCCGACGGCACGCTCGGTCCCTGCCACGAGTTCACCGGACTGTCGAGCGGCCTGCTGCCCTGCCCGACCTGCCAGTCGAGCTTCCACACCTACACCGCCGTGGTTGACCGCAGGCACCCAGCCGACGAGCAGATCCGGTGGTACCTGGACGGCCGGGAGTTCTTCCAAGCCAATGAGCAGCAGGTCGGACAGGCCGCGTGGACCGCGGGAGTCGACCACGGCTATTCGATCATCTTTGACCTGGCGATCGGTGGAAGCTATCCCGACGGCGTGTGCAGCTGCACCACGCCCACCGCCCAGACCACCTCGGGCGCCACGATGACCGTTCGCTCTGTCGCGGTCTACACGCGGAGAGCTGGGCGGCCCCGCTCGGCATCGTCGGGCTCGAGCTGACGATTGCCTGCGTGGCCAAGCACTCGCCCTCGTGCGTGGTGCGACGCGAGTCCTTTACCGGTAGCGATCGTGCGTATTATGCGGCGTGCTCGCGGTTGCGGCAGTCGGTGCTTAGCGTCCGGTGGACTGGGCGATGTGGCCCGCTCTGCCTAGCTACCGCGCGGCGGGGGTCCGGCCACGGCTGACCCACCCTGACGGCCGACGAACTCGCCAGCATCCGCGACGTGCGACGCATCCTTCCCCGCCAAAAGACGCGCGGCCGCATCGTCGTCAGAGACGAAAGGCGATGAACTGGGGCCGCGAGGCTGGTTGACGTGGTTTCGTCCCTGCGGCCTGCTCGGCGCCGGTCAGTCCTGCGGGAGCGTGGGAATGAGGAGGCCGCGACTCGCGAAGCCGACGGTGCCGTCGAGTGTGTCCTGGAAGGCTTCGGTCAGGTCTGGATGGTCGCGCAGGGCCCAGAGCGCTTCGGCGTTGGTCCAGGCGGCGTCGCGGGCCTCGGTGATGCTCCACATCGCGACGACGTCATCGATGCGCCCGAAGGCCTCGTCGGCAACCCCGATCATGCCGGTGAGGAACTCGTGCTTGACCCGAGTCTCGGTGGTCGCGATGGTGTCGTTGATCTTGAGGTAGTCGCGGTGTTGAGGCGAATCTCGGTCGAGTTTGACGGACTGCGCCTCGCAGGTGGACACGAGGGCGAGGGCAAGGTCGTGGTTGATGTGCGCGTTCATGCCGGCGAGCGCGAACTGGATCGGCGCCACACGCTCGTCGCTGCGGGCGGCGAACAGAGGTGCCCAGCTGCGCGGTAGCGGCCGCTCGGCGCCGGCGTCGTCGATGGCGGCGAAGTACAGGCCAGCAAAGATGACATCCAAGGCGCGGATGAACTGCGGATCTTCGAATCCTGCAGTGGCCGTGGCGGTGTCGACTGCGACGGTCTCCTCGAGATACAGGTGGTTAAAGCGCCCCACACCGTCGACGGCCGGGAGCTGACTCGCGATGGCGTGTAGCCGAGCAAGGACAGCTGCTATCGGATCCGTCACGTCCGCCACCCTTCGTGGACTCTAAACGACGGTCGAGTTCCTGCCTCGGGCGACTGTGAACGGCGCGTGGCTGCGCGTCAACGCAACGTACCGCCCGCGGGGTGATCCGCTCGCGATCGTGGCATCGCTGGTCCGAGACCTGCCCTGGCGGCAGACTTGGGGGCCCGGTTGTCGCCGAAAGGGGGGCGCTCGCCGGGCCGGGCAGGCTACGCCGACTGCATATGCAGGGCCGGCTCGGCAGCCTGGATCCTGGGACCTGAATGCAGCCCCAACGTGACGCGATGCGGCCATCGCTATGTCGCCAAAGCTATAGCCGGCTATAACGTGGCGCCGTGGCGGATGCGATCGCAGGCTCGGACGACTGCCAACGCGCGAATGCAGCCACGCCGGTCCCGCTGGTGGATGACGCCTTTTGCAGCAGCGTGACGTCGCCCCCGCGCATGGCCGCTTCAGCGGCATTGCAGCGATGTCGACGGCTGAGTCGAGGTGGCCACTTTCGGCCTTGTGCTTGCTGCCGGGCCGGTCGCAGCTAGCAATCTCGGCCGCTCTGGATTCCGCGCGCAAAGCGGGACGCTCGGCGCGTCGGGGAGATGCTCGTGGTGAGATCAATGCAGGAGCTGCTCTGTCGTGCTCCGGGGTGCTGGGCGGCTCAGATTATGTGGCCCGCTCGGGTCGCGTCTTTTTTGCGGACGTGACGCTGGCGGCCCGGGCCCGGGGCCGCCCGCGCCTGGTGTTTCAGTCCCAGCGGCTGATCTCGCCGCCCGGGTAGGCGTTGAAGCCGTGGCCTTCGGCTCCGGTCTTGAGGCTCGTGAGGTAGGCGGCCCAGTTGGTCGAGCAGCCGTTCATGAACTCGTTCTCCTTTTGCCAGCCTTCGTGGCTGAACAGCAGGGTCGTGCTGCCGTCCGGCCTGGGCTTCAGCGAGAAGGTGATGCGCGTATCGATCCAGTCTTGCGGGCCGTTGACGCACCGCCAGACGATTTGTCCCGGGCTGCGTCCTTCGACTTCGAAGATTGCCGCCGCGGCATCTGCGGGTTCGCGGAAGTAGACGGACAGCTGGCCGCCGATGCTGTCGTCGCCGGTGACCGGGTGGCCCGTCCACCATTGCTGGATTCCTTCTCTGGTGGCTGCGAGTTGGTGCACGCGCTCTGGCGGCGCGTCGATCGTGAGGCGGTGCAGGATGTTCGGCATCGTATGTCTCCCGTGTGCAGTGGGTGGTTGTTGGGTGGTTGGGTTCAGGCGGCGATCGGCAGGTCGGCGACCTTGACGGGGGCGAGGGCTGTCGTGCGGCGCGGGCTGATGCCAAGCGCGGTCAGTGCCGCCAGGACGGCGAACGCGGCACATGCCCATAGAGCGGGCCTGAAGCCGGCGGTGACACCGGCGGGGCTGCCGAGGTGGCCGTCGGCGGAGAACACGGCGCTGGCGATCGCGATCGCGAAGACGGTGCCGAAGCGTTGCGCCATGAAGTTGATCCCGGACGCTTTTCCCATCTCCTGCGGAGCGACCGCGCTCAAGACGGCAGTCGGCACGGTGGGGAGGGCCATCGAGATGCCGATGCCGGCAATCAGAAGCGCGATGTCCAGCTCGATCCAGCTGGTTGTCAGCGAGCCGCGAGCGGCAACCCATAGGAAGCCGATCGCCTGCAGTGCGAGGCCCGTGGCCATGATCGGCCGCCGCCCGATCCGGTCGGAGAGGGCGCCCGCGACTGGCGAAACGAACATCGGGGTGGCGAAGAACGGCAGCAGGCGCAGTCCGGTGCCGAGTGGCGAGTAGCCGCGCGCGAGCTGAAACTCCTCTGTGAGGAAAAACGCGGCGGCGAAGGTGGCGCCCGACATCAGGAAGCTCGTGAGGTTCCCGACCGCGAACTCGCGGCTGGCAAACAGCCGTAGCGGCACCATCGGTTCGGTGGCGCGGTGCTCCCACCGGACAAACGCGGCGAGCAGCACCGAGCCGACGGCGAGTGTGCCGATGGTCTCTGCGCTGGTCCAGCCGACATCGTTGGCGCGAGTGAGCGCCCACACGAGCGCGACCACGCCACCGGTCACCAGCGAGACGCCGGGCAGGTCGAGCCGTTCCTGGGCGCCATGGCTCTCCGGCAGGAACCGCTGGCCGAGGAGCACCGCGGCAAGCCCGATCGGGACGTTGATCCAGAAGATCCAGTGCCAGTTGATTGCTTCCGTGATCACGCCGCCGAGGATCGGCCCGAGCGCTACGGCGAGACCAGCGAGGCCGCCGTAAACGCCGACGATCATCCCCCGCTTCTCAGGCGGGAATGCTGTCGTCAGAATCGTGAGACTGAGCGGAAGCACCGCCGCGGCGCCGAGTCCTTGCACTGTGCGGGCGATGATCAGCTCGGACATGGTCGGGGCGACCGCGCACGCCGCCGAGGCGAGAGTGAACAGCGCCAAGCCGCAGCCGAACACGCGGCGACGGCCGAACCGGTCGCCCAGCGCGGCCGCCGTGATGATTCCGGCAGCGAAGGCGATCCCGTACGCGGTGACGGTCCACTGCAGCGAGGAAACGCCAACGTGCAGGTCCCGCTGCATACGCGGCAGCGCCGTCACCACAACGAGCGCATCAAGAACGACCATGAAATACGCGGCCGAGGTCAGGGCAATGACCCAGCCGAGTCGCGGCTTCCCCTTTTCGCTCGCGGGCCGCTTGACGCGGCCGGTGACTGTGGGTGTGTTGGTCATCGTGCTCCTGTTCGGTCGCGGCCGGCGCTAGATGCCGGCTTCTGATCTGATGACGAACAGCCGGCGCGCGGACGGACAGGTCGATCGACCAACCTGCCGAGGTGTCCGTCCGGGTGGCCCCCGTTCGTCTAGGGGGAGAAACCGCAAGCTCGAGAAAGGAGCGCACATGAAGTACGCACTACTTGCCTACAGCCGGGGAGAGACCTATGGGGAACCCCGCCCGCGCGAGATGCAGCCCGGGCTCACCGCTGTCCTGGACCGACCCAACGTGACCGGCTGGATCCGCCTGAAGCCGGCGGCGTCGGCGACGACCGTCAGGCTCGAGGCTCGAAAGACGCTGTTGACCGACGGCCCGTTCGTTGACAGCAAGGAGTTCCTCGGCGGCTTGATCCTGATCGAGGCCGAGAACCTCGACGGGGCACTCGCCGTCGCCGCCGAGCTGCAGGAGCTCGACACCACAGCGGCGATCGAGGTCCGTCCCGTGTTCGAGCAGGAGCTCGGGGGTGCTTGAGGACGTCTTCCGCGATCAGTGGGGAAGGGTGCTGGCCACCCTGGTCGGCTTGCTCGGCGACATCGAGCTCGCCGAGGACGCCGCACAGGAGGCGTTCGCGCTGGCCGCAGAGCGCTGGCCGCGCGACGGCCAGCCCGAGAACCCGACCGGCTGGCTGATCATGACCGCCCGCAACCGCGCCATCGACCGCATCCGCCGCGAGCGGACGCTCGTCGCGAAAACCGAACAGCTGCAGCGGGAGCTTCGCGACGCACCGGAGGAACCGATGGACGACACGGCAACATTCCCTGACGAGCGCCTCGAGCTCATCTTCACCTGCTGCCATCCGGCGCTTGCGCTCGATGCCCAAGTCGCCCTCACCCTGCGCACGCTCGGAGGACTGTCGACGGAGGAGATCGCGCGCGCCTTTCTCGTCCCGTTCGAGACGATGAGCAAGCGCCTCACACGTGCGAAGTACAAGATCCGCGACGCGAATATCCCGTTCGCCGTGCCAGCCGAGCACATGCTGCCAGAGCGGCTCGACGCCGTCCTCGCCGTCGTGTACCTCATCTTCAACGAAGGCTGGGGCGGCGGGCGCGTCGACCTCGCCGCCGAAGCCATACGCCTAGAGCGCGCACTCGTGGAGCTGATGCCCGACGAAGCCGAAGCAGTCGGGCTTATGGCGTTGATGCTGCTCAACCATTCCCGTCGAGCCGCGCGCTTTCGCGATGGCGAGCTCATCGTCTTTGACCAGCAGGACCGCTCCCTCTGGGACGAAACGCAGATAATCGAAGCACAGCAGCTGCTCGAGCGCGCACTCGCGCTCAAAGGCGCAGGTCCCTACGTCCTGCAGGCAGCGATCGCAGACCTCCACACGCACGAGCGACGCGACTGGGAGCAGATCGCTCTTCTCTACCTCCGCCTCGAGGAGCTGACGGGCTCGCCGGTCGTGACGGTCAACCGCGCCGTCGCGCTGGCAGAGATCGAAGGACCCGCAGCCGCGCTTGCCCTCCTCGACGATCTCAACCTCGACAACTACCAGTACTTCCACTCCACCCGCGCCGATCTCCTGCGTCGCCTCAGCCGCAACGACGAAGCACGCGCCGCCTACGCCCGCGCCCTCCAGCTAACGGAAAGCGACCCCGAGCGCCGGTTCCTCCAATCACGGCTGCACGAACTCGACGCCCGCCGCGGCGACGCCGGCGTAGAAGCGTGAGCTGACGGCCGTCCCTCCCGCCCGTCCGTTACACGTGGGACGTGAGGGGCGGATTTGTCCGTCCGCGCCGGTGCCGTTCGTCAATGAGGTAAAAGGCGTGCCTGGGGCACGCCGGTTCTCGAAAGGACGATCGACATGGCGAAGTTCATCTACCTCTACCGTGGCCCGGCCCCCGACCTCACGCCGGAGGCGAGCGCCAAGCGGATGGCCGCGTTTGCCGCCTGGATGGAGAAGCTCGGACCGGCGCTCGTCGACGCCGGCACCCCGTTCGGAGAGAGCGCGTCGGTTCGCGACGACGGCACTGAGGGAACCGCCGGCGAGCTGATCGGCTACTCGATCGTCGAGGCCGACGATCTCGCTGAAGCGAAGGCGTTCACCGACGGCCTGCCGTTCCTGTCCGACAATGACGGGAAGCGCGCGATAGAGGTCTTCGAGCTGCTGCCGATGTAGAAAGGAACGGTCCGCCGCAGCTACGACCGAGGTACGGCGGACAGTCAGGACTTGTTCTCCGATCTCAACCGACGCCTCTATGGCGGGCTACCCGCACCGACCCAGCGTTGGAACGCGGCGACACGGTCTGGCGGCCAGGCGCCATCGCACGGCATAGTCCCCGCCTGTAGGCGTGCGAGGATCGCATCGGCGTGCGTGCTGACGTCGTCGTGGGACCAGAGGTCGAACGCGAAGCGCATCGAGTCGCGGTCGCGCTCGCGGAACAGTGGCTTGATGTGGGTTTCGTAGGAGAGTGGCTGGTCGGCGGCTGGTGGTTCGGGGAGTTGCTGCTCTGGGACCGCGTCCGGGGTGGCGTGAGGTCGCGACCAGGGGTAGGCGTCGCATACCCACCACCAGCGGGGGACGGGCATGCGTGGTGGTGGATGGACACCGGGCTGGGAGTTCTCGAGCGCGATCCGCGATCCCCACTCGAGGTACGCCGTGAACGCGGCGCGGAACTCAGCATCGGCAGGGAGCCCGACGTCGTCGGCGCTACGGCCGAGCAGCAGCACCCAGCGCGCGCGCTGCTCAGGGGTGAGCGCCTTGTCGAGGTGCTGGCTGATCATCCTGTCGTACTCGCCGTAGCGCTCGCTGTAGGCGTGCGGGCCGCCAAACACTTGGCCCAGCCATGCGGCGACCCGTTCGGGATGGTCGGGGGACATTTGCGAGAACAGCCCGGACAGCAAAGGGTCCGCTGGGACGTGGACCTCGTAGAAGCGCCGGGTGAGCCGCAGCAGGGCAGGGAAGCCGCCAGCCCATTGGAATAGCGTGGCTTGGTCGGGTGCCGGAGGGTCGTGGAAGTCGGCGTACCAGTGCATGCCACTGCAGAACGGCTTGTTCTGCGACTTCCCGCAGCGGCAGAGGCTGTAGTGCTCCAGCGAGGCGCCCTCGTTGCGAGGCTCAGGTCCCCCGTCGTGGTCGAGCAGCTCGACCCCGCCGGTCACTCTGTAGGGGCCGTCCTTCGACACCTCGATCGCCGGCTCGCGCCCCGAGTCCGATCGCCCGACGGGATCGCCGTCATCGATGGTTGCGCTGAGTGCTCCCGACGGGCAGTCGCGCCCGGCGCGGAGGATCTCGTCGATGCGGCCGCCCGCGGGGGCGACGAATGGCTCCTTGTCGGTTCGAAACACGGTCGGCAGCCGATCGGTGCAGAATCCCGAGTGCGCGCAGGTGCCGCGGTTGTCGCCGATCGTGATTCCGATGCCCTGATAGCGATCGAGCCGGTCTGGCACCCGGGTATCGGCCTTGGTGTCCTCGAAGCCGATCTGGGCGTGGGAGCCGTCGCACCATGGCTTGATCGTTGACGCCCCGCATCGACACACCGCTGCCTGCGACGTGGGGTCGAGTGAAACTCCGAGCCAGTCGGTCATCATCGTCACGTTGGTGACCAGGTAGGGCCCGTTGGGTGCTGACTGGACCGTGCAGGGCAGGCCCGCCATCAGCGCCGCCAGCTCGCTCCGCCTGGCTTCGAGGCGCTCAACGTCATCGGCAACGGCCTGACAGGCGAGATCGTGCAGCGCCGCCGCCGCCTCTTGAAGCGACAGAGCGCCGGCGGCTCGCACTCGCAGTCGCGTGACCTCGACGGCGAGTAGATGCAGCTGGTGGCCAAGATCCGCGGCGCTCGCCGCCGGGTCCGGTCCGCGGGGATCCGGCGTCGATTCGAGCGCCGCGCACAGCGGCCGCACGACCGATGAGCTCAGCCGGTCGGCGACTCGGGCGAGCGTCGCGCGTGTCGCCTCATCTTGCGTCGATGTTGCCAGTGCTTCGCATTGCGTCCGCAGCCCATCGGCCCGCGCGGTCAGCTCGCGAGCGGCGTCCGCCACGCCCGTGATCGCGCTCATTCGATGCCTTCGGTCAGCTGCTGCGATGAATCTCGAAACAACATCTGGAAGGCCGCGAATGACTGAAGTCCGATCAGCTCGAGCGTCATGATCTCGTTGGCCACCAACGGTAGCTGTGCGAGCACCTGCTGCGCCGCGTCAACCGAGTCCGCTTCAAGTACGAGCACGGCACCGGGACTTCCCGGCGAGTACATCTCACGCACAGTCCCGCCGCGATACAGCTCCCAGAGTGCGCGCAGCTCGGACTCGGCGTGTGGCGCGATCGCTCGGTGCGCATCGACGCCATCGCGTGGGCGCATGACTGCGAGAAGCTTCACGACCGCGGGCGATGTCAACCGGCGGCGGTTGCGATCGCGACTTCGGCGATCCGCCGATCCTCGGCTCCGGTCATCGCGCCGGCGACCCCGATCGCGCCCGCCACCTTCCCGTCCGCAATCACTGGCAGGCCGCCGGCGATCAGCGCAAGACCCGGCCTCGTTCCAAACTCGGCCACCGCGGCCCCGTCGGACTCGATCGCCGCATAGAAGTCGTCGGGGGGCATCCCGATCGCCGCCGCGGCGTACGCCTTGTTGATAGCGGTCTGGACGCTGACCAGCGGCGCGCCGTCCATCCGCAGCATCTCCTTGGTGACACCCGACTCGTCGACGACCACCACCGTAACCGGCACCGACATCGATTCCGCCTCGGCCACAGCCGAGTCAACCATCAGACGCGACGCGGCAGCCGACAGCGTCGGACGCGTCGCCAGCGGCTCTCTTACACCGGACATCTGATCTGCCTCCTTCGAGTGTCGGGCGAGTCAAAAGCATGCCCTCACGCCCGCGACAAGTCCAAGACCAATCGAAGCACGATCAATAGGCTGTGGCTATGGAGCGCCTCGACCTTCGCCTCGTCCAGTACTTCGTCGCGGTCGCCGAGGAGCTGCATTTCGGCCGCGCGGCCGAGCGCTTACACATCGCGCAGCCGTCCCTGTCTCAGCAGATAAGGCGTCTCGAGATGCAGCTCGGCGTCACGCTGCTCGATCGCAACAGCCGCAACGTCCACCTCACCGACGCCGGCGAGGCGCTGCTGGCTGAGGGCCGCAAGACGCTCCGCCACGCCGAGCATGCGATCCAGGCCACCCGCACCGCCGGCGCTCCCCGGCTAAGGGTCGGGTTCTACGGCTCGGCCGGCAGCGACCTACTACCGGACGTCCTGCGGGCGTTCGCCGAACGCCAGCCGTCGCTCGCCGTCTCAGTCAACGAGCTTCTACTCGGAAACGTCGACGCAGTGCTCGACGGGACGGTCGATGTCGCCTTCACTCGTCTGCAACCCGGCCAAACCCAGCTGGATGTCGCGCCGATTCGATCGGAGCCGCGCGTCGTCGCACTTGCCGCCGCCCATCCGCTCGCCGCGCGTGATTCGGTGAGGTTCGCAGAGCTAGCCGACGACAGCTTCATCACGAACCCGATGGTCCCCGAGCACGGCGCACGTCCGCCCAGGTGGCTCGCCGAACAGCACCGTCACGGGCTACCCGGACGCGTCGCCGCTCAGAGCGCCGGCGTGCTTGAGATCCTGACGCTGATCGCGGCCGGCCGCGGCGTATGCCTGGTGCCCTCAGCCGTCGCCCGCCACTACCCCCGCAGCGACATCGCCTACGTCCCCGTTAGCGACGCCGAACCCGCCGTGGTGTCCCTCGCCTGGCGACCCGGGACTCTGGATGCGCCGCTCGAGACGTTCATCCAAACCGTGCACGAAGTCGCCGCCCGCCACGGCGACAAGACGTTCGCCGCCTGACCATCGCTCTCAAGCGCAGGTCGCTCAGGGGGCCGACCAACGTCCACCGGAGGGCCTTGTCGGTGTGTGTCCATTTCGGTCGTTTGCGGTTCGTCTTCGAGGTACAGCGCCGGCAAAGGGTCGGTGCCGACGAAGGAGGAACAAGCAATGCCGCAGTACATCTTCAGCTACCGCCCTGCCAAGGGCCGTGACCCGTTTGCTGACCGCAGTGGGTCGCCCGCGTGGGCAGCATTCCTGAATGACGTCATCGCACCGAATGTCGTGGATCCGGGTTGGCCGGTGTTCGAACCGTCGACGGCTCTCGGCGAGGCCGGCGAGTCGACGCAGATCGGGGATACTCTGTGGTCACGGCCGACAACCTTGAAGCAGCGGTGGTAATGGCCAGGAGCTGTCCGACCATCGCGTGCGGCGGCGGGGTCGAGGTCGGTGTGCTTGCAGAGCTCCCGCCGGAGCATCCGGCTGAGCAGATGCGCGCACGCCTGTCCAACGCTTGATCTGGTCGGGACCGACCGAGGCCGGGACCTGCGTGTGAAGTCCCGGCCTCGCGTTCCTGCTGATCAGCGATTCGACCGAGTTCGCGCCCGGGTCTCGAGTCAGCGACGCCGGCGATCGCGATGCGCGACAAGCGCTCGTCCGCGGCGGCGTCGTCGCTGACCAGCCCTTGGTCGCCAACACGATCGCGCGCTGCATTGGCGGTTGGAGGACGAAAGGGATCATCCGACCGCGGTCGGGCGCGCCTGCTTTGGGCGACTTCGCAACTCCGGCGCGGCGCCGGCATCACTGGACCTGCACGAGCGCTATGCGGCGCCAGGACGGGACAGACCCCACTCTGATCGTAGATCTGGGAGCGTTGTCGGAGGGTGTCCAGCGGACGCTCAGGCGTGCTGGCGGGGGACCGCTTCAGCCTGGCGCCTCCGGTGTCGATTAGTCAACGACAATGGTGTGGGAAGTCAAAGTTGAGGATCAGTCATATCCGGCGGGGCGTCGGCGACCCCGGCCGGTGTGGCTGGTGTACGGGATCCTGGGTGTTCTGCTGGTCGGATACCTCGTGTGGCTGTCGGTCCGGCCGGCGTCGGCCTACTCGACCGCGGTCGATGGCTGGGCCGTCGATGTGTTTGAGCTGGTGTGCGGCGCGCTCTGCGTCCTGGGTGGTCGCAGCCGGCGGTCCGGGTCGGTGGTCTCGTTCGTGCTGGGCGTGGCGGTGATCTGCTGGAGCCTCGGCGATATCGCGCTGACGATCGAGTCCCTTGGTGGTGCGACGCCGCCGTCCCCGTCGCCCGCTGACGCCTTCTATCTCAGCTTCTTCCCGTTCTCCTATGTGGCGGTCGTGCTCTTGGTGCGCGGCGAGACGCGCCGGCTGAGTTCGCCCAACTGGCTTGACGGCGCGGTCGCCGGGCTCGGCGCCGGCGCGGTGTGCGCTGCCTTCGCGTTTTCGAGCATCGTTCGCAGCACTCACCAGTCGGTGCTGGCCGCCGCGGTCAACCTCGCCTATCCCGTCGGGGATGTGTTGCTGTTGCTGCTGGTCATCGGCGGTACCGCGGCGATGTCCGGCCGTCGCAAGACGCCGTGGCTGCTGATCGCGTTGGGGTTGACCGTCAACGTCTGCGGTGACACGTTCGCCCTGCTGCAGTCCTCGATCGGCGCCACCCACGTGGCGACGATCGTCAATGCGGTCGCGTGGCCCGTCTCGTCGCTGCTGATGTCGCTTGCCATGTGGGTGCGGGTCGGACGCCCGGATCCGCTGGCGATTCAGCGGTCCCCTGGCTTTGTCCTGCCGGGGCTGGCGGCCACCGCCGGCCTGGCGGTTCTGTTGCTGGGCACCGTGGATCACGTCAATCACGTGGCGATCGGGCTGGCGACGGCGACACTGGTGCTTGTCGTCGCGCGGACGTGGCGGTCGGTGCGGCTGCTGCGCGCTCAGAGCCATGTCCGCCACCAGCAGTCGATCACCGACTATCTCACCGGGTTGGGCAACCGGCGGCGCTTGTTCACCGCGCTGGACGCCGTGTTTGCCGACTGCGATGGCGACCTGCCCCAGCTCGCGTTCCTGTTCATCGATCTCGACGGCTTTAAGCGCATCAACGATGTGTTCGGCCATCCGGTGGGCGACGAGGTCCTGACGCAGGTCGCTGCACGGTTTGACCGCTCGCTGCGCGACAACGACCTACTCGTCAGAGTCGGTGGCGACGAGTTCGTCGCGCTCCTGATCGACGCCGACGCCGATAAGGCCCAGGAGATCGCCGCGCGACTGAGCCACAGCCTCGAGGAGCCGTTCCAGCTAGCCGCCGTCACCGCCCGGATCGGCGCGAGCGTCGGCATCGCGCTGAGCCCCGACGACGCGACCGACGCCGAAGGGCTGATGACCTGTGCGGACATCGCGATGTACCGCGCCAAGCTCGATGGAGCGGCATACGCGCGCTATGACCGTCGGCTCGACCGCGGAGGCGACAAGCTGCAACTGGCCGACGAGCTGCAGGCCGCGCTCGCCGCCGGCGACCTGGTCCTGCACTACCAGCCCCAGCTCGAGCTGCGTAGCGGCCAGGTCAGCACCGTCGAAGCGCTCGTGCGCTGGCAGCATCCCGAACACGGGCTGATCGCACCAGTGAAATTCCTCTCCCTTGCTCAAGAGGCCGGGATGATGGACCAGCTCACCCACTGGGTGCTGTCAGAGGCGCTGGCTCAGTGCGCGCGGTGGCGCGCCACCGGCCACGACCTGCGGGTGTCGGTCAACATCTCCGCCAGCGACCTGATCGATCCCGAGCTTCCCCAGACGGTCGCGCGGCTTCTGGCGGCGACCAACCTGGATCCTCAGGCGCTGTTGCTCGAAATCACCGAGACGAGCATCATCGACGACTTCGCCCGGGCTCAGCACGCCGTCGGTAGGCTGGCGGCGCTCGGCGTCCAGATCTCGATCGACGATTTCGGCTCCGGATTCACCTCATTGGCCTACGTCAGCGACCTCCGGGTCGCTGAGCTCAAGCTCGACCGCCGGTTCATCTCCCCGCTGTCCGGCAACGTTCGCACCCGCGAAGCGGAACTGGTGCGGGCGTTGGCCGAACTCGGGCACGCGCTCGGCCTGCAGGTAGTCGCCGAGGGTATCGAGGATCCGACGGCGCTCGGACTCCTCCACGAGCTGGGCTGCGACCTCGCCCAGGGTTATGCGATCAGCCGGCCCGTCCCGGCCGCGGAGCTGGACCTGACTCCTCAGTCCGTCACCGAGCCCCAGCCGGCGCTCGCCCGCGTCAGCAGTCTGACCCGCTAACCGTACCCCAGCTGGCGGTCGCTTTGCCCATGTGCGGCGCAGCGTCGTCGCCGACGGCCGTGGCGAGAAGGCAGCACCCGAAGCCGGCGTGCTCCGCAACGAATTCGGGGACGAAGAAGTCTTGGGCAGCGCGGGGGAGCCAGCCCGGCAGTCCCTCCGCCCTGACTCTAAATGGGCTGGGACTGTCACGCATAGCCGAGACAACCGGTAGCTGAACGCCTGTCGGGCAGCGCCGCGCAGAGGGGCAGCCGGGATCTGGCATGGCCAGGAGCGACAAAGCGCTCACCCGATCCGGTAGCGCCGGCGCCGCTCCGGAGTTGCGGTCTCACCCAATCTGACGCCGACGTCCCCACGCGCCGCACGATCGCATTTGCGTTCCCGTCGGGGACGCGGCTGGCGAGTCCTCCGGCGACGAAAGGGCGGGTTCGTCGGGCCCTTCAGGTCGCCGATAGGAGGGCGCACAGGAACGCGTGCGCAAAGGGCACGCTACCCATGCAGTGCATCCGCGTCCGCCGCGGATCGGCGTTGGTGACCGGCGGCCTGATCGGGGCACGGACGACCGCGGGTCAATGGGAGACCGCACGTGACGATTCTCCCTCGAAGCACTCGTTTCGTCTCGAGTGAGTCGGCAATGACGCGGCCGCCGGATTGGCGGGCCTGGGGCAGCTGGGTGGCACCCTTCCGCGGGAGCGGGTTTACGCGAAGGCCTCGCGGCGATCGGCCGCGCAGAGGTAGCATCGCGGCCCGTGTGTGAGTTCCACCCGGGCGCCTGGCACCGGAGCGGCACGACGTCGACCGGCTCGGACCGCGGCGGTGCCGCGCGGTCTGTCCCGCGGTGTCACATTTGGGGCCGCGGCGGTGCTTAGTGAGTGTGATGGGGTTGCCGGTGCGAAAGAACGAGCGGGCTGAGCGCCTCGATGCCACTGGGGGCACGAGGGCGTTCGAGTCGTTCTTTCGCACCCACTACCGCGCCGTGGTCCGCTTGGCCCAGGGCGTGCTCGGCGACTCACAACGCGCCCAGGATGTCGCCCAGGAGGTGTTCCTCGCCGCGTACCGACGGTTCCCGGGCGAGTACGACGAGGCGGCCGGATGGGTTCGGGTCGCGGCGGTGCACACGGCGCTGAACCTGCTGCGCGGAGAGCGCCGGCGAGACCGGCGCCAACTTCTCGTGCATGCCGTGACGCCCCTGCCGAGCCCCGAGGACACGGTGATCGATCGCGAGGCGCGGGCCGAAGTACGCCGCGTTCTGGCCCGGCTGCCCCGGCGCACGGCCGCGGTTCTGGTGATGCGCCACGGCGGCATGAGCTACGTGGAGATCGCCGAGGCGCTCGGGGTGAAGGTTGGACACGTGGGGACCCTGCTCAGACGGGCAGAGGCCGCGCTTCGAAAGGAGATGGATCGTGAGACATATTGAAGAGGGGGTCCTGCGGCGGCTCGATGACGAGCCCCTGGCCGTTCCCGACCGGGTCACCGACCATGTGGCTCACTGTGAGCGCTGTCGCACCCGGCGCGCGGAGATCGCCCGCGACACCGTGCGGACGGCCCAGCTGTTCTCGGCCCCGCAGCTCGTTCCCGACGTCGATCATGCGTGGGCCCGGCTGCAACGTGAGGTGGTGTCCTCGGAGACGCACGAGACCGACCGGCACCGCTCGCCGGTGCGGGTCGCGCCGCGACGAGCCTCGCTGCCACGGGTGTCGCTGCGCGCCGGCCTGGCCATCGGCGCCGTCGGGGCCCTCGCTGTCGGGACGGCCGCGGCGGGCACCTTCAGCAACATCTTTGCGCCGACCCATATCGCTGCGGTGTCAGTGAGCCGGAGCGACCTGCGGGCGATCGCGACCCTCACCGGACTGGGTGACAGCCAGCAGTTCGGGGGCTTCACCACGCCGAACGGTTCGAGCACGCTCCGGTTCGGAACGCTGACGTGGTCCTCGGGCGCCGCCCAGCGGGCGTCGTCGCGCGCCCAGGCCGCCGCCGAGGCCGGGTTCCCCGTGACGTTGCCCGTCCACCTCCCGGCCGGAGTGGGCGTCGTTCAGCAGTTCGGCGTGCAGCCGCGCGTCACCGCGTCCGTGACCTTCAACTCCGCAGCCGCGGGTCTCGCCGGCAGCTCAGTGACCCTTCACGCCGGACCGGCCGTCATCGCGGAGTATGGGGGGAACAACGGCGTCAACGCACCCACCCTAGGGGTTGCGACGATGCGTAGCCCGACTGCTAGCTCCACTGGGGCGACGATCGGCGAGATCGAAGCCTTTCTGCTGCGTCAGCCGGGCCTCCCGCCTCAACTGGCGGAGGAGATCCGCCTCCTCGGTGACCTCAGGACAACGCTCCCGGTGCCCGTCCCGGCCGGCGCCTCGGAGCGCTCCGTGCAGATCGCGGGCCGGCCGGGCGTGCTCCTCACCGACGCCTCCAACGCCGCCTCGGCGGTGGTCTGGGACGACGGCGCAGGCATGCTCCACGTCGTCGTCGGGCTCCTTGATGCGAACGACGTGCTGAATGTCGCGGGCCAACTCGGCTGAGCACAGCGCCCTCGGCGCCCAGGCCCGCCACCCGCCTGTCGGAGGCGCCGTCCTCCCGCGCCGGGGATGGCGCGATGCAGGCCGCGATCTCACCGGCGATCCATACGGAGGCTCTGCGCAAGACCTTCGGCGGCACGGTCGCCGTCGACGCGCTGTCGATGACGGTCCCGCGAGGCGAGGTCTTTGGCTTCCTCGGTCCCAACGGCGCGGGGAAGACCACCGTGGTCAAGCTCCTGCTCGGGCTGACGCGCCCGAGCGGGGGCGAGGCGCTCGTGCTCGGCGCTCCCGTGGGAGACCGCGAGACCCGCCGGCAGATCGGGTACCTCCCGGAGCTGTTTCGCTACCAGCCACTGCTCAGCGCCAGAGAGGTGCTCCGCCTGCACTGCCGCCTCCTGGCCCTCCCCAAGGCGACGTGGGCGGAGGAGGCACGCCGCGTGTTGGACACCGTCGGCCTGCTCGCGAGAGGCGACGACCGCGTCGGCACGTTCTCCAAGGGGATGCAGCAGCGGCTCGGCCTCGCCGTGGCGCTCCTCGGCGCCCCGGCGCTGATCCTCCTCGACGAGCCCACCAGCGCGCTTGACCCTGTCGGCCGTCACGATGTGCGCGAGATTATCCGCGGGCTGCGTCAGCGCAGCTCCACCGTTTTTCTCAACACGCACCTGCTGGAGGAGGCCCAGCACGTGTGCGATCGCGTCGCGGTCATCGACAAGGGGCGGGCCGTGGCCACCGGAAGCCTGGATGAGCTGCTGGGACACCACAGCAGAGTGCGGCTGAAGGTCGGCGGGCTGGGCGAGAACTGGTGGAGCGCCCTGGGCCAGTTCGGCCAGTGGCGCCGAGAGGCCGACTGGGCCGTGGTCGACGGCATCGACCCGACACGCGTCGCCGAACTCGTCGGCGACCTGGTCTCGCGCGGCGGGCAGGTCGAGGCCGTGATCCCCGAGCAACAGAGTCTCGAGTCGCGCTTTCTTGAGTTGCTGGAGGAGCGATGAACGCCGCGTTAGCCGTCGCCGCGCTCACGATCAAAGAGGCCGTCCGGCGGCGCCTGCTGGCCGCGTTTGTCGCCATCACCGTCGTCATCGTCGGGCTCAGCGCGTGGGGCTTTGACCGCTTGAGCCACACTCGCAACCTCACCTCCGGCGAGACGAACCTCGCGGTCCCGGACGCGCTCATCCTGTTCATGTTCATGTTCAGTTTCATCCTCGCGCTCAGCGCGTCGGCTATCGCCTCACCGTCGATCTCCTCAGAGGTCGAATCCGGCGTTTTGATGACCATCGTCACCCGGCCGGTCCGGCGCACCGAGGTCCTCCTCGGCAAGTGGCTCGGGCTGGCCACGCTGCTTGCCGGGTATGCCGCCGGCGTCTGCGTCCTCGAGTTCGGGGTGATCCGGTTGGTCAGCGGCTTTACCCCGCCGAGCCCGGTCCTCGTTGGCGTCTACCTGTTCGCCGAGGGCGCGCTCCTGCTGACGCTGACGATCGGCCTGAGTACGCGGGTGCCCATGATCGCCGCGGGCGTCATCGGTATCGCCGTCTTCGGCGCGGGATGGCTGGCCGGGGTCGTGGGGGCGCTGGGTACAAACTTCAACATCGCGACGTTGCGAAGCATCGGTGAGATCGGGCACTTCCTGCTGCCCACCGACGGGTTGTGGCACGCCGCCATCTACTATCTGCAACCGCCCGCCGTCATTACCCAGCAGCTGGCCGACGGCGGGCACAGCGACCCCTTCTTCGCCCAGGGCGCACCGTCGTTTGGCTATCTGCTTTGGGTCGCGTGCTGGTTCGTGATCGTCCTGGGTGCGGGCGTGATCAGCTTCGAGCGCCGGGAGCTTTAACCCGAACAGCAAGGCGTCGACCCGCTCAACGCGAAGGCGGACTGACCAGCGGGTGGGTGTGCTCGTCGATCGAATTCCGGCAATCGCTCGACTGCTGTCTCTCACCCGAGGCAGCACTCCGGGGTCCCACTGAGGCGTCCCGAGCTCACGATCCGATCCGTGGCCCAGGAATCGCGTGGCTACGCCGCCGACTCACGAGTCGTTCGTCCGATGGGATCGCCACCGCCGTCTTGACCCGAGGGCCGAACGCGATCGGCAGCATCGCGGGTGTCGGCGCCGCCGCGAGACTGAGCCTAGATGACGGCTTGACGGCCAGTGATCGCCCGGACCGCGAGACCGTTCCCAACGACAGCTACGAAGAGCGACGCGGTCTCCAGCGGTACTGCGATCCGCGCGACACAGACCGCTGGCTGCGCCGGCTCCCGCGATCGACCTCGCTGGCGCTCGGTCAAGTTGACGCGCCCGCCCAGCTCACTGCACCTTCCCTCCTCCTCTCCGGTAGCAGGGCTCCGCTTCAGAGGCCAAAACCAGGGGATGCGTAGGTGTAGTTCCTGAGTAGGTTGGTCCATCCGGGCCCCCTTGGAGGCTGAGAGCTGCCAAGCACCTCAGTCCCAAGGAGGACGCCGGATGAATCTGCACGCTAATGCGGCGCTCAGTCTGAAAGGCCGCCGGGAGCTCTGCCGTGCTGTCGTTGATCGGGAGCGGACGCTGACGCAGGCGGCCGAGGCCGCCGGAGTCAGTGTCCGCTGCGCCCGCAAATGGGTGGGGCGATACCGCGCCGAGGGTGAGCTCGGGCTGCGGGATCGCTCCTCGGCGCCGCACCGGTGTCCACACCGGACCGGTGAGCAGCGGGTCGAGGCGATCGCAGCTCTCCGTCGGGTGCGGTTCACCGGCCCGGAGATCGCCGAGTGCCTCGACATGCCGCTGTCGACCGTCTCGGGGATCCTGACCCGGATCGGGATGGGCAAGCTCGGCCGCCTCGGCCTGGAGCCGGCCGTGCGCTACGAGCGCGACCGGCCCGGTGAGCTGATCCATATCGACATCAAGCGCCTCGGGCGGATCCAGGGCGGCGCCGGCTGCCGGTTCACCGGAGACGCCGCCCGCAGCAAGCGACCGGTTCGCAAGGACCCCCCCGGCGTCAGGCGCCAAACCGCGGGCTGGGAGTGCGTGCACATCGCCATCGATGACTGCACCCGACTGGCCTACGCCGAAGTCCTCCCCGACCAGCAAAGGCGGACCGTCATCGGGTTCCTCAGACGCGCCGTCGCGTTCTACGCCCGCCCCGGCATCACCGTCGAGCGGGTTCTGACCGACAACGGCGGCGCGTACCGCTCAACGATCCACGCCGCCGCGTGCCGCACCCTCAAGATCCGCCACCTCCGGACCCGCGCCTACCGACCCCAAACCAACGGCAAAGCCGAACGGTTCATCCGCACCCTCCTCGGCGGCTGGGCCTACGGCGCGATCTACCGCTCCAGCGCGGAGCGCACCGCCGCCCTTGACGGATGGCTCTGGCACTACAACCATCACCGCAAACACTCAGCCCTCGGCCACCAACCGCCCATCGCTCGCCTCCACGAGCGGAACCAACCTTGACGGGACTTACACGTAGGCACAACGCCACTGCGCGTGGCTCCGGTGGCGGTCTACAGCGACCGCTTAGCCGGCACCGATGGCCGCTTCACGCCTGAAGCGGTCGCGTCGGCGTGACGACTGCGTCGCACCATCTGTAGCACTGTCGTCGTCTTCCACACTGCTGCTCCTCTGCTTGCCGCCGACACGATCGCGGCTAAGGGCGAGCTGGTGCCGGATCGCTTGGGCGCGGTCCTGGGCTACCGGGCAAGGCGAAGTGCGGGTTGTCGCACCGTGGCTCGAGCCGTCGCTTAGCAGCCGGTCAACCGCTGTGGCTTGCGGCCTGGTCGCGTTCTCCGGGTACCGGTCCGCCTGGCTGGAGCGCGCCGGCGGTGATTTCTTCCGCGGTCCAGTTCGCCCAGTCGATGAGCATGCGGTAGTTGCGCAGGCCCATCTCGAGGGCAAGCCGCGAGGCGCGAGTTGGCGCGTCGGCATCCCAGTTGACTGTCCGGGCGATTTCTTCGAGGTCGCCCAGGCGCTGGCGGTAGACGTCCGCGTCGCGTTGGAGATGGGCCAGCGCCTCGGCGGGTGGCAGCGCCCAGAGGAAGAACTCGCGCAGGTTCGCGTCGCTGCGGCACCCGTAGTCGGGTTCGGTCGCCATCCAATCCCGCAGGGCTTCCATCCCTGCCGGCGTGGCGGCGTAGGTCTTTCGCCCCCGCGGACCTTGCTCGGTCTGCTCGATCAGCCCATCGGCGAGCAGGCGGGACAGCTCGGGATAGATCTGGCTGTGCCCGACTGGCCAGACGTGTGCCATCGAGACGGCGAACCGCTTGCTCAGCTCGTAGCCGCTCGAGGGTCTCGACGCCAGCAGGCCAACCAGCGCATAGCGCAGCGACATGAGCCTCAGTATCGCACATGTCGGCCTTGACAGGTCTCATGAGAACCCGTATACCTTGACATGTAAAAAGCTACATGTGGGAAGAACAAATGTTTGAGATGACGGCGGGTCCGGGGCGCGAGCCGGCTCGAGCACTGACGGGCTGGCTGCTGCGAAGCCGCGGAGCGCCGATGGACGCCGACGCGGTCCACCGCCGTCGGTGGACGATCCTCGCGGTCCTCTGCGTGAGCGTCTTTCTCGCAGTCGTCGACAACACGATCGTCAACGTCGCGCTACCCACGATCAGCAAACAGCTCCACGCCACCACCAGCGAGCTCCAATGGATCGTCGACGCCTACTCACTGGTCTTTGCCGCGCTGCTACTGGTCGGCGGGAGCCTCGGCGACCGATACGGGCGCAAAGGCGCTCTCCAAGTCGGGCTGACAGCGTTCGCCGGCTTCTCGACCTTAGCCGGCCTTTCGGGCAGCATCGGAATGCTGATCGTAGCCCGCTGTCTGATGGGCGCAGCCGCCGCGCTGATCTTCCCGGCCACGCTGGCGATTCTCAGCAACGTCTTCACCGACGCCAAGGAGCGAGCAGCGGCGATCGGCGTGTGGACCGGAATCACCGGCCTCGCTGTCGCGCTCGGCCCGCTCACCGGCGGGTTGCTGCTCGAGCACTTCTCCTGGGGCTCGGTCTTCTTCGTCAGCGTCCCGATCGCCGGACTGGCCCTAGCGCTCGGTGCGTGGCTTGTGCCGACCAGCCGCGATCCCACAGCCCCGCGACTGGATCTAGTCGGCTTCGCACTCTCGATCGCCGGGGTCGCCGCGGTTATCTACACCACGATCGAGGCGCCCGCCCATGGCTGGTTGAGTCCCATCACACTGGCGGGCTACGGCGCCGGTATCGCGCTACTGGCTATCTTCGCGGCCTGGGAGCTACGGGTCGCCGAGCCGATGCTCGACGTCACCCTGTTTCGCAACATCCGCTTCAGCGCCGCGAGCTTCTCGATCACGGTGGCGTTCTTCGGCCTGTTCGGCTTCATCTTCCTGATCACCCAGTACTTCCAGCTCGTCCACGGATATAGCCCGCTCTCGGCCGGCGTGCACACACTCCCGTTCGCCCTCGGCGTCGGTGCCGCCGCGCCGGTCGCTCCGATCCTCGCCCGCCGCCTCGGCACCAAGATCATCGTCCCCGCCGGCCTCCTGCTGATGGGCGCCGGATTCTTCATCGCCTCGACCGTCGGGAGCGACACGCCGTTCTTCGGCCCGGTCATCATCTCCATGCTCCTGATGGCAATCGGACTCGGCCTCGCCACCGCGCCGTCGACCGACGCCATCCTCGCCGTGCTCGCGCCCGGCAAGGCCGGCGTCGGGTCGGCGGTCAACGATGTCACCCGCGAGCTCGGCGGGACCTTCGGGGTAGCGGTCGTCGGCGCCGTGTTCGCATCCGTGTACAGCCCCCAACTCACGCTGCTCCTGCACGGGAGCCTTCCAGCCCCAGCCCTCGCCGCCGCCCGTCAGTCGCCCGCGGCCGCCCTCGAGATAGCAGCGCACGCACCAGCCAGCGCCCAAGCGACGATCATCAACGCAGCCCACCAAGCCTTCGTCCACGGCCTGAGCCGGGGCTCAATCGTCTGCGCCGCCGCCGTCGCACTCGGAGCCGTGGTCGCCTTCCTCGTCCTACCCCGCCGACTCCCCAACCCCCCAACAGCAGCCAGCGGCAACGATCACGCCGGACAGCGACCATAAAAAAGCCCTGGACGCGAGGCTCATTTGCGCGCATAGCGAGACGGCCGGTCGCGGCGCCTTCGGGCGCGTCTGGCAACAACGCGGGTCCGGACGCGGACGATCGCTCGCGTGGCTTTGTAGTCGCGCGGGTGCCGACCGCCTCACGCGCGGAACGTCGCCCTAGCGCTCGTCCGCTCGGTCGACGGCCAGCTGACGAATGCGATCGCGCGAGCCGCCGTAGCCGGAGACGCGGTTCTCGCCGTAAGCGGGCGCTGCCGACCCGCGCAGGCCACGCCGACTGCATGATATGGAAGGTCGTTTGTCAACCTGGACGTGTGAATCTCTCGCGGCCGCGTGAGTGTGGCGGGAGTGTGGGTCGGCTGGGTGGGTGGCGCCCCGGGTGCTGTGCGCGACGCGTGTCAGCCTGATATTCGCGGATCCGGGTGGCCGCAGGACCTTGTGTTCGTCGTGGGGTACCGCTGTCTATGTGATCGAGCGTGACCCTCGATGGGGGTGCTCATATGCAAATCGCGGGTTCCCGCGCGTCCCGGGCCGCCACCGACCAGAACTGCGGCAGGTCGAGCGTCTCATCCGTCGCTCCCAAGGACTTCGGGCAGACCAGCTTGTCGGCCTGCACCCCAGTTATCAGCAGCTCGCGGGTGGCGGCGTGCGCATCGCCGATCGCGAGCTCAGACAGCGTGGACTGGTCGAGTTGAACTAGGACGCGCGGCCCCGGAGAGCGGCGGCGCAGCCGGTTGACGTCGAGCTCCATCGGACGAGTATGCGCTAGGGCGGCGCGGTCCTCTCCGACAGCCTCACCCAGCAACGCCATCCCTTCGTCGCCGTAGGACTGGGCCGCTCGGGTGCCGGCCGGCAGACCGATGCGATCGTGCGGACCGCCCTAGCCGGAGGCCCGCTTCTCGCGTCACACGCAGGCCTGCTCGCGGAGGTCACGCAACCGATGCTACGGCCCGCCGCGGTGGAGCCGGACAGCGAAGAAACTGCGTCAGCCGGCCCGTTCGGCGGACATGAGTCCCCGCCGGGCGAAGACGGCGAGGATGATCCCTGCTGCGGCCAGTCCGGCAAACGCGATCGCAACGTTGACTGGCGATCCCGCCAGAAGGCCGCGGCCGGCCTCCAGTACCGGGGTCACCGGATTGAATCTGGCAACGGTGTGAATCCAACCGGCGAGCAAGGACAGGGGGACGTACACGGGGGCCAGGAACAGGAGCACGAACACCGGCATCTGAATAAGGGCCCCGGCCTGTTCCGTGCGGAGGAACATGGCCAACCCGCAGGCCCAGAGCGCGGCGACGAGATTGAGCGCGACGCCGAGCGCCAGCAGGCCGATCAGCTGGACACCGCTGCCGTCTACGTTCATCCCGGCGATGAGCGCAGCGATGGTCACGACGGTGCCGGTGAGCACCCAGCGCAGCAGCGCGCCGACGATGTAGCCGACGATGATGCCTCCACGCCGCGGCGCACTGAGCAGCAACCGGCGGGCGAAGCCCGAGTCGAAGTCACGCGCAACGGCAAACCCTGTGAAGACACCGCCGAACGCCGCCGATTGCAAGAAGACGAACACGAATTGAAACGACGTGTAGCCGGGGGGATAGTGGAAGTTGGGCACGTCGCCGATTCGCGACAGACCACCCGCGAACGCGATCAGGAAGAACAGCGGGAAGACGATCGAGGGCACGAGGATCGCGGGGTTGACGATCGTGTTGTGGATCGACCGCCAGGCGACTCCGTGGACGACGCTGAAGAAGCGTTTCATCTCCGGGCCAGCCTCGTCTTCATCGCGGATCGCGAGAGTCCCAGCGAGACCACCAGGAGCGCGACCGCGAACCCGAACCCCAGCGCCAGTGCCTGAGCATCCCAGCCGGTGATGACGAGGCTCCGAAGCCCCTCGAGGAGATACGAAATGGGGTTGTACGTCGCGACCTCACGAAACCAACTGGCCTTGATCAGGTTGCGCGGCAGACTCGACGAGCTGAGGAACAGCGTCACGAACAGCAGCGGGAAGATCGCCTGGACGGCCTCACCGGTGCCGAACCGCAGCGCCAGGAACTCGCCAAGGCTGGCGAACGCGAACGAGATCAGGATCGAGAGGGCGAGGAGGACGAGCGCGCCCCCGACGCCGCTGACGAGCGTGACGCCCGTGGCGAGTCCGAAGAGCAGGTAGACGACCGCCTGGATCACGCCGACCACGAGCGCGCCCCCGAGTTGGCCGAGGAGCAGCGCCTCGCCGCGCAGCGGCGTCATCGCCAGCCGGTTGAGGAAGCCGCTCTCGATGTCGCGGGCGAGATCGACGCCCGCCGTGATCGACACGAACATCGCTCCCTGGATGAAGGGCATCGCGATCAGGAAGTCGCGATAGTTGTCGGTCGGAAAGCCCGGAATGTGCGTCGCCGGACTGAGCGCCGAGCCGTTGATCGCAAACAGGATCAACGGGAAGACCATCGGGAAGATCACGAGACCGCGCTGGCGAACGGTCCGGAGCACCGCACGCCGGCCGAGGGCAATGCTCTGGTCGGCGAAGCTCGCCCCCCGCGCCAAGCTCGCGGCGCCGGGAGCGCTGCCGGTCGTCTCAACGGCCACGTCGCCTCCGCCCGCGCCCGCTCGGTTGCTCGGCGGTCTCAGCCACGGCCCCGCCTCCCGATCCCTCCAGCTTACGACCGGTCTTAGCCAGGAACACGTCGTCCAGCGAGGGCTGATGGAGCTGGAGGGCCTGGACGTGCAGTCGGCGCGATCGAGAATCCGGACGATCTCGGCCAGCTCAGACTCGCCGCCCGGCAGCTGCACGGTGACGCTGCCGCGGCCATTGCGCCGCATCTCCCCGAAGCCCGCCAGTAACTCGCCGAGCCGATCCCCGGCCTCGGGATCGGTCGGCGTCACCTCGACGGTCGGACTGCCGATCTCGGCCTTGAGCTCGGCCGGCGTGCCTTCGGCCACGATCGATCCGTGGTCGATGATCCCGATCCGGTCGGCCAGGATGTCGGCCTCCTCGAGATACTGGGTGGTAAGGAACACGGTCATGCCCTCATCGCGGGCCAGCCGCGCCACCTCCTCCCACAACGCCGTGCGGCTCTGCACGTCGAGACCGGTGGTCGGCTCATCGAGAAACAGGATCCTCGGGGAATGAACGAGGGCCAGCGCGAGGTCCAGCCGGCGCTTCATACCGCCCGAGTAGCCGCCGACGCGCCGGTCGGCCGCCTCGGTCAGCCCGACCCGCTCGAGCAGCGCCTGGGCGCGCCGGCGCCGCTCGGGGGCGGGGAGCCCCTGGAGGGTGGCCTGCAGGATGAGATGCTCACGCCCGGTCAGGATCGCGTCGAGGGCGGCCTCCTGCAACGCGGCGCCGATGGTGGCCCGCACCTGCGCGCCCTGACGGACGATGTCGTACCCGCCGACCGTCGCGCGTCCGCTCGTCGGCGGGAGCAGGGTGGTCAGCATCAGCACCGTCGTCGACTTGCCGGCCCCGTTGGGCCCGAGGAACCCATAGATCTCCCCCGGCGAGACGGCGAGGTCGATCCCGTCGACGGCGCGCGGTCCCTTTCGAAACTCCCGAACCAAGTTCTCCACCTCGATCGCGGCCCGTGCGTTCATGATTGCGAATCTAGCAAGAGGTTGAGGTTGTCAACCATCGAGACTCTCAATAGAATGGCGGGGGTGGAGACGACCGTGGACATCGGCCAGGTGGAATCGCCGGCTGAGGTCTGGGGACTGTTTCGCATTCTCTTTAGACAGCACCGGCGCCGGTTTCTCATCGCCGCCGCTGAGCTTGACCTCCACCCGGCGCAGGCGGGAGCTCTTCTTCAACTGGACTCGCCGATGCCGATGACCGAGCTCGCCGCGGTCCTTGCGTGCGACAACTCCAACGTCACCGGGCTCATTGACCGACTCGAGGCGCGCGGACTCGTCGCCCGCCAGCCGAGCTCCCAAGACCGGCGCGTCAAACATGTCGTCCTTACTGCCGCCGGACGGCGGCTGCGCGAACGGATGCTCACCCGCGTCGGACAACCGACCCGCGGCTTTGAGCGTCTCTCCCCTGACGAGCAACGTCAGCTGGGAGACCTCCTGCGCCAGGTGGTTACGGACGACGCGGCCGCATAGCATCCGGATCGCCTGAGCGGACGGCAAAGGCGATAAGCGCCGCGAGGTCGGAATGCGCCGTTGGCCGTGGTCACGCCTCGAGCCGTGGCTCGAGCTGCGTCAGACGCTGCCGGTCGGACGACTGTTCTGTGTCCTGCGCGCACCGACACGCGGCTGGCCGCGCGCGCCGGCGGGGCTCCGCGAACAGCTGCACCACGGAATCATCGGTTCGGATCGCTGGTGGACGGCTCGGGTGATCTCAGTGTTGTCGATTCCGCGGAGGTATCGAGACGTGATTGCGAGCTCTGCGTGACCGAGCTGGCGCAGGATCACGATCGGCGAGATCCCCTCGCGCGACATCTCCACCGCGTGGGCGTGCCGCAGCTGGTGCGGCGCAAACCGGCGACGGCCCTCGGCCGCGACCGCGGCGTCGCCGGTCGGCACCTCATCGCGAACGCCAATCACCATTAGGTCCCTGACGACGCAGGCGCACTGAGGCCGTGCGACATGCCGCGGCCTCACCCGCCGCTCGGAACCCGCCTAACGGGCGTGGAGCGCGTCGACATGCCGCCTGACCCACCCAACCTAGGCGAGGTCGTCTCATAATTGCCAGAGCGCCGGGCGCGTGGAGCCCCGGAGCCCAACGGGGGCCCGGCGAGCGAACTCTGCGTAGGCAAGTCTCGCGATCCGGACGTCTCGCCCGCGCCCTGCTCTCGGCGAGCAACAGGCACGCTGAGGGAGCGTCAGCCGGCCATCTCGCACCGGGTCATGTCGGAGAACTGGGCGGCGTGCAATCTGCGCGGAGCAGGGCGCCGGGCCGGAGCGGCGGGAGTCGCGAGGCGAGAGGAACCAGGACCCGACGTCGCCGGTTCACGCGTGCGGCACGCGGGGGCAGGCAACTGGGATTACTGCCGCATCGGTCCGGCACACGGGCGGCGCTGGAACCGACCGTCAGGCTGCTGGCGCTCGTCCAACTCGGTGGGCACGGCGCCGGCATGGAAAACTCCCGCAATCCTGCAACAGGAGCGGCGCGATACGACCCGACTGTGCTGGCAGTCCTCAGGGTCGGTCTGTGGCAACGTGCTTGGGGGCAGGTCCGAGCGAACCGACCTGTTCGCCGAGATGCCTCTTACCGGGATTGGTGAATGAGTTGTATGACCGACACGGTGTTGTCGAAGTTGGTGACGTAGGCGCTCCCGACTGCGGGGTCGACGGCGATCGAGCCTGGGTAGTTGCCGACGGCAACGGTCTTCGGGGTCTCGTTGCATCCGGTGGTGTCGGAGCCGTTGCAGGTCGTGCCGTTGATCTCGGAGACGCTGGTGTCCTCGATGTTGGTGACGTAGATGTTGTGCGTTTTGTGGTCGATGGCGATGCCGTTTGCGCCGAAGCCGGCTGGAGCGGTGGCTGGGGTTTGGCCGCAGCCGCTGGTGTCCTGGCCGTTGCAGGTCGCACCGTTGATCACCGAGACGGTGCCGGCGTGCTCGCCGTCGGCGATGTTCGCGGTGTAAATCGTGTTCGTGGCTTGGTCGACCGCGATTCCCGACGGGTTGGACCCGATCGGCGGGTTGGGGGCGAGGGTGACCGTGGCTGGGGTCTGGCCGCAGCCGGTTGTGTTCGTCGCGTCGCAGGTGGCCCCATTGATCACGTAGACGCTGTTGCCCAGGAACGGCGGCGGGCTGCCGGGTCCGGTGTTGAAGACGTTTGACGCGTAGATCGTGTTGGTCGCCCGGTTGACGGCGAGGTTGAGACTCGAGTTGTGGGGCGCGTCGCCCGAACTGCCGACGGCGACAGTCGAGGGCGTCTGGCCACAACCGCCGTTGTGGGTGGCGTTGCAGGCCGCGCCGTTGAACAGCGACACGAGGTCGGGGCCGCTGCTGGTGATGGTCGCGACGTAGATCGTGTCGGTCGCGGGATCGACGGCGACGTCGTCGGGGTTTCCGCCCGGGACCTGGAGGGTCGACGGGTTTGCGCACCCTGCCGAGAGGGTTGCATTGCAGGTCCGATCGTCGATCACCGAGACGGTGCCGCTGGCGCCGGAGCCGTGGTTAGCGACGTAGATGGTGTGCGTCCGGTGGTCGGCGGCAACTGCGTCCGGGAAGTCGCCGACTGCGACGGTCGGAGATGTCTGCGCGCATCCTGCCAGCGAATCGGCATTGCAGAGGCTCGTGTTGATCATCGCTACAGAGCTCGCGCCTGAGGTGTCGTAGAGGGTGTGGGCGGCCGCGTCGACGGCGAGCCCGCCTGGCTGCGACGTGAACGCGGGCGCGGGATGCCGGCAGCCGGTCGTGGTCTGGGCATTGCACCGCGACGCGTCGATCACCGAGACGTCGTTGTCGAGCTCGTTGGCGGTGTACAGCGTCTGGGTCGGTTTATCGAGGACGACCGATTCGGGGTCTGTCCCGGTGTGGATCGTCGGTGGGCTGAGCGTCGCGCACGCCGCGAGGTGGCTTCCGTTACAGGCGTTCGTGTCGAGCACGATCAGGGAGTCGTCTTTCTGGTAGACGACGTACACGCTGTGGAGCGGGACGTCGACGGCGACCCATAGATCGTGTTCAAAGCCAGAATTCGGGAACGGCGTCACGGTGCCGGGCGTCTGCGTGGCGCAGCCCGGCAGGTCGCTGGCGTCGCAGTGACGCAGGTCGAAGGCCGAGATCGTGTTGTCGAAATTGGCGGTGTACAAAGTGTCGTTCGCTGAGTCCACCTGCGCGGCATTCGGGCCGGCGGGATCGCCGGCTAGGAAGCCGATCGAGCCGCACCCCGATTGCACGGTCGCGTTGCAGGTGTTCGCGTCGAACACCGACCACCCGTTCAGCGCGCCGATCGTGGTCACGTACACGGTATGCGTGGCTTGGTTCACGTCGACGTCATCCGGCGCTGCTCCGACGTCGACCGTCGGGGGCTCGGCGGTCGGACAGCCGGCGAGGTCGGTCGCGTTGCAGGTCGCGCTGTCGATCATCGAGACGGTCGTGCTATCCCCGGCGCCGTTATCGAAGTTCGCGACGTACACAGTGTGGTTGGCCGGGTCGGCGAAGATCTGGATCGGCTGCAACCCGACTGGGACCTCCGCGGGCGCCTGCCCGCAGCCCGACGTGAGGATTGCGTTACAGCTGGCGCCGTTGAACACCGACACCGTGTTGTCGCCGACGTCGGTCACGTAGACGGTGTCGGTCCGCTCGTCGATCGCGATTCCGCTCGGCAGGTTTCCGACGGTGATCGTCGGCCAAGGCCCCTTGCAGCGCGAGATGTCCTGCGCCCGGCAGCGGCGGGTGTCGATCACCGAGATCGTGTTCCCGCCGGCGTTGGGGCCGTTGTCATTGTTGCCGTTGGCGACGTAGATCGTGTGCGTGGCCGGGTCGCTCGCGAGCGTGGATGGGCCGTTGCCGACCGGGGCTGATGCGACTAAGGACGAGCCGAAGCCGAAGCCGAGCGGCCTGCTGAACTCGCTGAAGCTGCGCTGCTCCGGGCGGCTCGACGCGTTCCAGCCTGCTGGCAAACGCGTTTCGTGGACGTTCCGGGTCCACCTAGACACACCGCCGCCGCCCTTGATGGTATTTGCGCCTGCCGATCCGGCCGCGGGCGCGAGCGCCGCGAGACTGGTGAGCAGCACCAACGAGAGGTTTCGGGTTCGAGTCGACACGCCAGCCCCCAGCGGATTGATTGGTGAACGGCTGGATCATCGTGCGCGTGCCTGGCAAAAACCTGGCAATTCGGCTATGCAACTGGTTTCATTGGGCTCGTATGCGGTTTGCCGTGCTTGGGCCGCTTGAGGTTTCCGTGGAGCGGGGCCCGCTGTCACTTGGGGGGCGCAAGCAGCGGACGCTGCTGACGGTGCTGCTGCTGCACGCAAACGAGGTCGTCTCGCGAGATCAGCTGATCGACGCGATGTGGGGGGAGCGGCTCCCGCCGAGCGCTGCCGAGTCGCTGGACGCCTACGTTTACCGATTGCGCAAGCTGCTCGGCCACGATCGGCTGCCGCGAGCGCGAGGCGGCTACATGCTCCGGGTAGGGCCCGGCGAACTGGATGTCGATGAGTTCGAGCGCCTCGTGGCCAGCGCCCGCCGGTTAGCGGAGGCCGGCGATCACCGCGCAGCCGTCGATCCGCTGACCCAGGCACTCGCGCTGTGGCGGGGGCCGGCGTGGGCCGACATGCTCGAGGTGCCGCTGGCCAGTGCGGAGGCTCAGCGCCTGGAGGAGCTGCGGCTCAGCGTGCTGGAATCCCGGATCCAAGCCGAGCTCGCGACGGACGGCGGGGCGGAACTCGTCCCCGAGCTCGAGCAGCTCGTGTCCGAGCATCCCCAACGAGAACGGCTGCTCTCGGGTCTGATGCTCGGGCTGTATCGCGCCGGACGTCAGACTGACGCGCTCAACGCGTTCCAGACAGCGCGCCGACGACTCGTCGACGACTTCGGCCTCGAACCCGGGCGCGAGCTGTACGAGCTCCAGCGGCGGATCCTCCAGCACGATCCATCACTCGAGACGCCACGCCCCTTTCTGCGGCCGCGAGGGTCGCGCAGCCGTCGCACGGTCGCGTTCAGCGCTTTGCTCGCACTCGCACTCGCAGCCGTCGTGGTCGGGCTCGCGCTTAGCGCAGGCGCTGTGAACCGACAACCTGCGTTGACGCCGGGGGCCAGCGGGGTCGTAGCCGTGCGCACCGGAGCGGCCCGGGTCGCGGCGGCGACGCCGCTGGCCGGGCCGCCTTCGGCGGTCGCCACCGGTTCAGGTTCGGTCTGGGCGGCGGACGCCAGCAACGGGACGGTCTCCCGGATCGATCCGCACAGTGGTGTCGTCGTGGACCGGATCGCGGTCGGTGGTGATCCGGCGAGCATCACGAGCGGCGACGGAGCGATGTGGGTCGCGAACACGGTCGGCGCGACGATCCTGCGGATCGACCCGGCGACGGAGACCGTGACCCAGACGATCGGATTCGGCGGCTCCAACCCGGACGCGCTGGCGTTCGGCGCCGGGCGGCTGTGGGTAGCAGACTCATCGACCCGGGCGCTTTACGAGGTGGACCCGAGCACCGGAGCTCGCCTGCGGACGATCCCGCTCGACGTGTCCCCCACCGCAATCGTCTTCGGAGCGGACGCGCTCTGGGTGGCCGACTACAACAGGGCGACGCTGCTGAAAATCAGTCCCAGCTCGGAACGAGTCCTAGCGACGGTGCGCGTCGCAACCGGGCCGGCCTCGCTGGCGTTCGCCGCCGGCGATTTGTGGGTCGCGAACAGCCTCGACTCGACCCTCTCCAGGATCGACCCGGCCACCCTTACGGTCCGCGCCACGATCCCCGTCGGCAGCGGTCCGTCCGCAGTGATCGCCGCCGACGGATCGGTGTGGGTCGCGAACCAGTATTCCCGGAGCGTCTCGCGAATCGATCCACGTCGCGACGCGGTGTCGGCGACCGTAGCCGTTGGCGGCATGCCCACGTCGCTGACCGCCGGCGGCGGCCGGCTCTGGCTGGGGGTTGACGGGAGCGGAGCCGGCCGCCACGGGGGAACGCTCGTGATCGCCTCGGTCGTAACATTCCCGTCGGTCGATCCCGCTTTCTTCAACTTCACTGAGCCGCCAGCGTTCGGCGGCCTGGCTTATGACACGCTCGTCACGTTCGACCACACCGGCGGTGTCAACGGTCTGCGCCTTGTACCGGACCTCGCGCTCACGCTACCGCCATCAACCGACGGCGGCCGAACCTACGCGTTCTGGCTGCGACCGGGGATCCGCTACTCGAACGGCACCGCCGTCCGCGCCGGCGACTTCCGCCGCGCGATCGAGCGCCTGTTCCGTGCGGGCTCGCCCGGCACTGATTTCTACACCAGCATCGTCGGCGCCGCCGGGTGCGTCGCGCGGCCCAAGAGCTGCGACCTCGCGCGCGGGATCGTCACCAACGACGCGGCCCGCACGGTTGTCTTTCACCTCACCGCCCCCGACCCCGAGTTCCTCTACGCGCTGACCGAGCAGGACTACACCGCGCCGGTACCACCCGGCACATCTAACCACGACACCGCGCTGAACCCGATCCCTGGCACGGGCCCGTACCGGATCGCCCGCGCCGACCGAACAGGGGTCTATTTCGCTCGGAACGTTTTCTTCCGAGAGTGGTCCCACGCCGCCCAACCGAGCGGAAATCCGAACATGATCGTGTGGCGATACCTGCCCTCACAGCACGACGCGACGAGCGCAGTCCAACACGGACAAGCCGACTGGTTCGACGGACTGATTCCGCTGCCCGACTACCGCCAGCTCGCCATCCAATCCCCTGCCCAACTGCACACGCACCCCCTGTTCGCTGTCGAATTCTTTGCCATCAACACGCACCTCGCCCCATTCGCCAATGCCCTTGCCAGGGAGGCGCTCAACTACGCCATCGACCGCCGGGCGATCGCTCAGATGTACGGCGGACCCGCGTTCGCGACACCCACCTGCCAGCCGCTCGCACCCGGGCTGCCCGGATACCGCCGCTACTGCCCCTACACCACACACCCCAGCGCAACCGGAGCCTATACCGGTCCCGACGTCACCCACGCCAAGCGCCTGGTTACGCAGTCCGGGACGCACGGCGAGCATGTCACCGTCTGGGGCTCACCCGACGAGGGCTACATTCCACCCGACGTAGCGGCCTACACCGCCGGCGTCCTGCGTTCGCTCGGCTACCGGACCACCCTCCACCTCGTGCCGATCGCGTCCATCACCAAGGCGATGTACCCACACTTCCAACTGTCCGCCACCGGCGACTGGATCGCCGACTACCCCGACCCGTCCTCCTACATCCCACCGTTTTTCAGCTGCAACGGTAGCGACAGCAACGGCTACGTCTGCGACCCGGCGCTCGACCGGACAATGCGAAAGGCCGCATTCCTCGAACTCGACGCGCCCGCCGCCGCAAACAGGGTCTGGACATCGATCGATCACACTCTGACCAACCGGGCCGACTGGGTACCGACCGTGAACGTCCGAGAAGTCGACCTTGTCTCCCAGCGTCTCGGCAACTACCAATTTCACCCGGCCTGGGGCTTCCTAGTCGACCAGAGCTGGGTGCGATAACTCAGGCGCAAACGCGTCTGAACAAGCGCGCCGCAGATCGAGCCGATTCCCTTTCCACGGGAACCAGTCGTGCAAAGCATCGACGAGGTGATCGCGTTTTGTGCATTCGGACCGCCGAGCGACGCCGGTGATACGAGCCACCACGGGCGGACCTCGACGCGCTCAGTCCTGATCCAAACGGAGCGCCTCGCACGCCCGCCACTGTCGCGGCGGCGCACGGGTGCTGAGTCGAAAGCGGGACTCCCGACCGACGCGGCGGTTGACATGCTCGTCGCCAATCTCGAGACTCCGACTGTCGGCCGCGCCTATGCAATCGCCCGATTCTGCACGCCGTCACGTCCGCCGTGCTTCCGGCGACAAGCGCGTCTCCGGTTCGGCCGGCGCCGCGATCGCGTTCGTGTGCTGACTCACGTCCGGGCGGACGAGTGCTTGGCCACGCTTGCGCTCGTCCGCATGCTGGCCTGGTCGGCGGTCCCGACGCCAGTCCGATGAAGACCCCGATGCGCGCTCAGGGTCTCATCCAGCCAGTGGGGCCGGCTTCTTGAAAGCGTGGCGAGGCGTACACGGTGACTGGTGATCCGCTGGTTCCTGTCGCGGTACTTGCGGTGCGACGACGGGCCTCCGAGCCCGTCGCCCCACCGCAAGTGGATGAGCGACGGGACGAGACGCACCCACACAACCAGATTGCGTCTTCGGAAATTGGGTCAGACGCTCGGGGGGCTATTGGTCGACGGAACGACGGCGGCGGGTGCGGTCGGCTTGATCCGCCGCCCACCTCTCGACCTCTGGGCGCAACCAGAGCTTGACTCTGCCGTTACCGAGGTTCAGGACGGGCCGCGGCATGTCTTCGTATCGATGCTGGTACACGCTCACGGTGTTGCGGTGAGCCAGACCGAGCAACTCGGCGACGCCGTTGGCGTCGACCAGGTCGTCTAGGTCTACTTGCCGGCCCATGACTCATAGATTACTTTCGTAGTCGGACCCGTCCGAGCTGCGCGGTAGATTACGTGAGTAATCAGAACAAGTGGCCCCGGCGGTGCTGGAACACCCCGGGGCCCGGCCGAGACCTACGAAGGAGGTCCGACGATGTCAGCCTACGCCCCCACCCTGTCGGGATCGATCGCCGAACGCACCTCAGGACATGCGAAAAAACCCGCGCCCTTACGCGGGACGAGGTGATGACGGCTCGCGAGGTTGCCGACCTGCTCAAGATGCCGGTCTCGACGATCTACCAGCTTGCTCGGCGCGGAGAGCTTCCCGCCAGCCGGCTCGGACGCACGTGGCGGTTTCTCCGGCCGCGGTTGGAAGAGTTACTGGCCAGCTGGGGGCCTACGCGCTCAGGCTGCGGCTGCGAGGACCTGCGGCGCACTATCCCGCGTGATGCGGCCGTCCGGCCAGGTGATCTTCAACTCGCCGTCGCGATCAATCAGCCACTTGAAGTTCACGAGCGTCATAGCGATCACTCGCCAGTCTTCATCCCACTCGATTCCATGACCCTCCGGAGTCGCATCCGCGTGCGGGGGGAGACCGCCAGCGTTATAGCCGTCCACACTGAGGTAGAGCACATCCCCGCGTTCGTCGTACGCGTGGTGCTCAAATTCGATGCCTGCGATGGTCACGCTCATCGTTGTGTGTTCCGGGGATCTCGGTCTCCGACGAAAGCCGTCACGACCCACGCTGGAACCTCGTTGAAGTCTACGACCACCCGAAGCCACCGGCCTGCCTCAAAGAAGTTCTGGCGATAGAACCGCTCACGCCCCGGTACCGGGTCGTCCTCGCGAAAGTCCGGAGCCGCGACAGCGGCGAGGATCTCGTCCACCTGGTCCAAGAGCTCGCTACGCATCCTCCGGACGAGGTGCAGATGCGAGCCCACATCGAACACGACCTCTCGCCCGTCGGGATCGGCGACGCGGCGGTGGGGCCAGCCCTCGCTCACGCGGCGTCGGCAAGTGAGACCGGAGCGGAACCGGCGAGGGCGCGAGTGAAGCGATCCGCGAGCTCTCCAGCCGGACGGGCGTGGAGGTAGCGCTCAGTCGTCGTGATCCGGGAATGGCCCATAGCCGCCTTGACGCTCACCAGGTCGATGCCACCGGCGATGAGAAGCGAGCCATATGTGTGGCGGAGGTCGTGGAAGCGGAGCGGCTCGAGACCAGCGGCGTCCCGCGCGCGCTCGTAGCGACGCCGGAGCGCGGACGGGTCGAGGCGGCGCCCCATGCGGCTGCAGAAGACGTAGTCGTCGGGCCCGGTGAACTCGCCGCGGCGGCTGAGGCGCTCGAGGGCAACCGCCGCCTGGTCGGGCAGCGGGACCTCGCGGACACGCCGGCTCTTCGTCGACTTGACCTCAGTGTCTCCGGAGAGCGAGCGGCGAATGACGAGCTTGCGGCCCGCGAAGTCGACGTCGCGCCAATGGAGCGCGACGAGCTCGCCGCGACGGAGTCCGGCGTAGGCGGCAACACGGACGAGCTCGGCGTCCTGGACGTCCTCGCTCGCACGTGCGGCGATCTCGCCCTCGCTGAGCGCGGGTCGCGAGGGATCGCGGTGGGCGCCGGCGGCCAGCGAGCTGGCGAGCGACTCGATCTGCTCCGGCGAGTAGAAGGCGAGGACCGCCCGCTCCGGCTCGACGCGACGATCGGCATGCGTCGCCGGGTTGACCGCGAGGCCATAGGTGCTCGGCCGCAACCCGTAGTTGAAGATCGCGCAGACGAGTTGGCGGACCTTGTTGACGGTCCGTGGCGCCACGCCGGTCCCGGCGACTGATCGCAGGAGGTCCTCCACTTCACGCGTCGTCACCTCGCGCGCCGGACGGTCGCCGAGCGCGGCCATCACGAGACCGCGAGAGGCGCCAGAGCCGCGGCGGTAGGCGCTGCCGGGCTCCGCGAGGAGCAGGCGATGGTCGCGGAGCGTGGAGGGCTTGGCACCCTTGATGTCCTCGAGCCAGTGCTGGTACTCGGCGGCCAGCTCCCGGAAGGTGACGCCCCGCCGGCGGCGCTCCTCAGCGTCGCGCTCGAACAGCGTCTGGTCAGCGTCGTGCTCACGGACCAGCGCGAGCATCCGCTCAGCAGCCTGCGCCTCAGTGAGCACTCCCTCGGGTGGACGGCCACGCTTCAGGCGCCAGCCACCATTGCTGTCGGACTCAGCCCAGGCGCGCCCGAGCGCTCGGACGACGGGCTGGCCGTTACGCGACCACTTGCCGTACCAGAACGGTCCGGTCGATCGGTGGCGAATGAACGGGCGAGCACCCGGATTCGGGGTCATCGCACGACCAAAGATACGCCCAGGATCGGACGGCATTGCGCCGGGCAACGGTGCAGGCACCGGTCCGTCCGGGCAACGGTCACGGGCAACGTTCTGCCCCAGAATCACCGCTAAATCAGCCTTTCTGACAACACAAACCGCCCGTACCTACGGCAACGGCACACTTCTCTTCGGCCTGTCACGCCGGAGGTCGCGGGTTCGAGTCCCGTCGCTCCCGCTTCATCGTTCCCTACAGATGCTGGCGATCAGGCCGTTCCGTGCCCGAGATACGCACGGCGCGGCTAGCCCGATGCGAGCGCTTCAAGTTCGGCGAGGCCGCGTTGAGCGGCAGAGTCGGCGGTTATCGTCGCGCCGATGCGTTGCGCGGCCGTCCGAAAGCTCGGCTCGCCAATCACGTGCTCGACCGCTGCGCGGATCGCATCTGGCTTGGCGCTGGGTCGCAGGCGGATACCGGCGCCGGCGTAAACCACGCGCGCGGCGATGTCCAGCTGGTCGCGTCCCATCGGTAGGCAGACGAGCGGAACGCCAGCGGCCAATGCCCGAGTCACGGTGCCCATGCCGGCGTGAGTGACGACGACTGCTGTCCCCGGGAACAGCTGGGCGTGGGGCGCGCTGCGAACCACGGCGATGTTGCCCGCTGCGCGCAGCGATGCGGGATCGATTGCAGGGCCGGTGGTCACAAGGACGCGCGCGGCAAGTCGGCCGAGACCGTCGATCGCACGCGCCAGAACCTGCTCTTGGGCCATGTAGGTGGAGCTCAGGCTGACGATGACCAGTGGACGCGTGTCGTCCTCGTTCCAGGGGGAGCGCCAGTCGTCGACCCACCGGGGGTCGGTCAGAGTCGATCCCACGTACCGCAGATGCGGCGGATGGGAGTCACCGTGAAAATCAAAGCTCTCGCTCGTCAGGACGAGCACGCGCTCGACGTGGTCGAAGTGCTCAAGGACATCGCGTAACGGCGGCAGGCCGTACTCTGTCCGCGCGCGGTTGACGGGTGGTAGCCCGCGGTTGAACAGCGCGACAAGCGCGTGGCTGACGGCGCGGTCCCGCACCCGTCCGAGCATGCTCCGTGCGGGCAGGAAGCCCGGGCCCGGGGGCGGGCTTTCCGGGCTCGGGAACGATGTAGATGTTGTGAACCAGCAGGGCCGTCGGCACGCCGGCCCGCTCGGCGGCGATCGGCGGCCCGAACAGGAGGTAGTCGCTGGCTAGCGCGTCGACCGCCTCACGCTCCAGCGCCGCGGCCGTGTCGCGCGCGTAGGCCGCCGCGGGCCCCATGACCACCCGGTCGCGAGCGCGGGCGAACGCGCCGAGCGGCGTGCGGGCCTCCCAGTCGCGGACGAGGTCCTCGGTGCGGCTCGCGCGGTTTGGAGCCTCGACGAACGGCTCAAAGCGACAACCTGCGGCCACGACGTCGGCGGCAGCGCAGTCCTCGGTGAGGACGCGCACGTCATGCCCACGCTCGACCAAGCCCTTGGCGAGCCCGAGCTGCAGCGGCACGTTGCCGCCCCCGTCCCAAAACACGAACAAGAACCGGCGCGACGAAGACCTTCGCATCAAATTCCCGGCGCCAGTTGCAGCCACGAAACGTACGCCTGGTCTCGACTGAAGGATTGCTCCATCTGGGGTGTCCGTGGAGTAGACCGCGCGGCCAACCATGCCTCCGCAAAGCCAACCGCGCCGCCTATGCAGTGCCCGCCGCTTGGGTCATGTCAGGCGGTACCGCTGGCGTGGGGATGGCGTTGTCGATGAGGACGGCTGCGATGGCGGCGGCGGTGGAGAAGGTTGAGGAGTTGAGGACTCGGCTGCGGGCCGCGGCGCCGTCCAGGAGCAGCGCCAGTTGCTCCCCGAGCTGTTCGGGGTTGGTGGCGCCGGCCTCGCGCGCGGTTTCGGCGAGCCGCGCGGCGAGGGCCCTCTTGTAGTCGCGGGCGTATACGCGGGCCGGGTGACCCGGGTCGTGGAGTTCGACGGCCGCTGCGATGAACGGGCACAGCGGCGAGTCGATGTCGAAGGCGGCGAGGAGCCGTTCGCGGGGCGTGAGGTCGGTGCGGTCGAAAACCTCGGGCAGGATGTCGGGATCGAATCGCCGTAGGTGTTCGGCGATCAGCTCGTCCTTGCCGGGGAAGTGCTGGTAAAGCGTCTGCTTGGACACCTTGGCCACCGCGCAGAGCTGGTCCATGCCGGTGCCATTGATGCCTTGATCGCGGAACAGCTGTCGTGAAGCGCTGAGGATGCGTTCTCGTGCGCCCCTGCCGCGGCGCAGGCCTCGCGGCCCCTTCTCCAATTCCGTCATACGCCCAGCGTAGCTCGGTCGGTACTGGGCGGTGTGCATAGCCTCCGAGCTGATACGTTAAGCATACAGATCGGTGTGTATAGCATCGGAACGACTAAGCGACTGGAGTCTTTGTGGAACAGCTCGACGGCATGACCAGACTGAGTGCAAAGACCGCCGTGATCACCGGCGGCGCTACCGGCATCGGCCGCGCCACGGCACAGCGCTTCATCGATGAGGGCGCCTTCGTCTTCATCTTCGGCCGCCGGCAGGAAGCGCTCGACGCAGCTGTGGCCGACCTCGGGGCCAACGCCCGCGCGGTGCAAGGCTCGGTCTCGGATCTTGACGACCTCGACCGACTCTACGCGGCGGTGAAGGCCGAGCGCGGAGCCCTCGACATCGTCTTTGCTAATGCCGGGGCGGGAAGCCAGCTTCCGCTCGGCGAGATCGACGCCGAGCACCTTGACGAAATCTTCGATACCAACGTGAAGGGTTCGATCTTCACGGTCCAGAAGGCGCTACCGCTGATGGGCGAGGGCGGTTCGATCATCCTGACGGGATCGAGCGCCGGCACCACCGGCGCCCCGGCATTCACCGCCTACAGCGCGAGCAAGGCGGCAGTGCGCAACCTCGCGAAGACCTGGGCGCACGACCTGAAGGGCACCGGCATCCGGGTCAACGTGCTGACGCCCGGACCGACGGCGACCGAACTTGCAAAGGAAGCTCTCGGCGAAGAAGGCCAGAAGGCCTTCGCCTCTATGAACCCGCTCCAGCGCATGGCCGAACCGGCGGAGATCGCAGCGGTGGCCGCCTTTCTCGCGTCGCCAGACAGCAGCTTCATGACCGCCAGCGAGGTCCACGTCGACGGCGGCCTAGCGCAAATCTGACGCACTACGCCCGGCCGGTCACTCCACTCGATATTCGGAGCCCGTAGGGCATGGCAACACAAAAGGAGAACATATGAGCTATGCAATTATCGGCTTCGGCAACATCGGCAAAGCTCTTGCCAAGGCGTTTGCCCGAAGCGGCATCGAAGTATCGGTTGCAACCACTCGCGACCCGGAAAGCTTTGCATCCGCCGCGGCCGCGATCGGACCCGAGATCATTCCCACAACACTCGGGGAAGCGGTCAAGGCGGACACCGTCTTTCTGGCTGTCCGTTTCGAATCACACGGGGAGGTCGCGAAGGCGCTGCCGAGCTGGAGGGGAAAGACCATCATCGATGTGACCAATGCCTACGGCGTGTCCCCTGAGGAACTGGGAGGACAGCCTTCTTCCAAGGTCGTCGCGCAGGCCTTCACTGGTGCAAGACTGGTCAAGGGTTTCAACCATTTGGTCGCTGGCGTCCTCGACCAAGATCCGGCCGTGAATGGTGGCAAGAGAGTCGTGTTCCTGGCAAGTGACGACGACGACGCGGCAGTGGAGATCGGTGCGCTTGCGGAAGATCTCGGTTTCTCGCCGATCCAGCTTGGCGGGCTTTCGGAAGGTGGACTGCTCGTCCAGGCGCGCGGAAATACCTGGGGTCAACTGATCTTCAAAGACTTGGTCAAGTTTGACTGAGCTGCCGTGGCACCTGCGCCGCGGGCCGTCTAGCGGCTCGCGGCGCCGTGGGGTCAGGCATCGGAGAGGTACGCCTCTTCAGCCCCGGCGAAGTCCTCGTCGGACCAGGTCAGCGATCCGCCGGCTAGTTCGTCGCTGATCTGCTGCACCCAGCGCAGCTCTGCTTCGGTGATCGCCAGCTGATATTCGGTCTCGAGCAGGGCGACGCGTGGCACCACGGACGCATACTCAGTCAGTGCTGCCCGCAGTTCGCTGACCGCTGCGCCCAACGATCCGCCGCGCTCACGCAGCGCCGACAGCACACCGCTGGGCCCGAGCAGCATCGCGAAGGACAGTGCTGCCGGGAACGTCGGGAACTCGTTGCGGTGGTTCGCGAGCATCTCGGCCAGCCACTTGAGCGCGTAGTCGCGCCCTTCCGGCGTGAGCTCGTACACGGTTCGCTCGGGGTACTGCTGGTCGCGCTCGGTCTGCCGGACGGCGATCAGCCCCGACTCGTTCAGCCGTCCGATCGTTTTGTAGAGGCTCGACCGCTGACCGACGTTGATCACCTGATCCTTGCCCCACTCCTTCAGTAGTCGCTGCATCCGATACGGGTGAAGCGGCCCGCCGTAGAGCAGGCAAAGCACGGCGAGGCCAAGCGGGGAGGGCGGTCGCTGGTTGGGCATCGGTCAGTCGAAGCGTATCCCGGCAACGAGTTGCGTAGACTAGTAGATAAGACACTAGTGTGCTACACACTAGCTATCGATCGTGCCGGACCGAACTCACGACCCTCCATTGACCTACAGGAGAACCGCATGACTGCAGCATCCACCGCGATCGTGATCGGCGGCGGGATCGCCGGGCCCGTCGCAGCGACCGCGTTCCAGCAGGCGGGAATCAGCGCCACGGTCTATGAGGCGTACCCCGCGGCGTCGGACGGGATCGGTGGCGACCTGGCGCTCGCGGCGAACGGCATGCGCGCCCTGGGAATCATCGGAGTCGATGACGCCGTCCGAGCGATCGCGCTCCCGATCACCGGCCAGATCATGTCGGTGAACGGACGGGGGCTCGAGCTGCCCGGTCTGGACGGCGTGGAGCCGATGCAGATGGTCGGCCGTGGGAACCTACAACGCGTCTTGCGTGACCGTGCGGTCGAGGCCGGCGTTGAGTTCCACTATGACAAGCGGCTCGTGACTGTCGAGAACACCGCGACCGGCGTGACAGCCAGCTTCAGCGACGGCACCACCGCCACAGCAGACGTGCTGATCGGCGCGGACGGCGTCCGGTCGACCGTACGCACCCTGATTGACCCAGCTGCCCCTGGCGCTGGCTACACCGGACTGCTCGGATTTCAAGGCAGCGCCGAGCTCGGCCTCGACCTCGACCCAGGCGTGATGACGTTCGCGTTCGGCAAACGTGCCTACTACCTGTATTGGAGAACCGGTGACGGCCGGGTTACTTGGGGAGCGAACCTTCCGTCAAAGCAATACCTGTCAACGACGGATGCGCGGAAGACTCCCGCCGCCGACTGGCTCACCACGCTGCGTGAGACATATGCAGGCGACATTCCGGGCGACCAGCTGGCGAACCTCACGACCGAGGACACCCTGCAGATCCTCGGCGCGATCCACATCATGCCCCCCGTCCCGCACTGGCATCGCGACCGGATGGTGCTCGTCGGCGACGCCGTTCACGCACCGTCCAACAGCACCGGTCAGGGTGCTTCGCTCGCGATTGAGAGCGCCATCCAGTTAGCTCGCTGCCTGCGCGACCTTCCCGATCCGATCTCCGCGTTCACCGCGTATGAAGGGCTACGCCGCGAGCGGGTCGAGAAGATCACCCGACGTGGCGCTCGAACAAACAGCGCCAAGACACCCGGCCCCGTCGGACGCCGAATCATGCAGACAGTCATGCCGCTCTTCTTCAAGCTCATGAACTTCGAGCGGACGATCGGCCCTGAGCAGCGGTACGCGATCGACTGGGACGAGCATCTCACCGTCTCGCGCGCCTAACGGACTAGCACTAGCAAAAATTGGAGGGTCTTAACGATGCCTGAGCGGCCGCGAAATGAGGACTAAGCCAACTCGACGGCGATCGCGCTGCTCTCGCCCAGATGCCAGGCGGTCTGCCCGCCGCTCCGGGAGTGTCCGGCGAGATTCTCGGTCTGGATGCTCGATGCGGTCGTCATGGTGCGATGACCAGCTGGCTGATTCGGTCGCCGGCGACGGTGAAGTCCCACTTCAGCTCGGCGGTGCCGCCGGGGAAGTTGCCCGTCAGCCGGCCCGTGACCACGAACCGGTCCGCGGCGAGCGCGTCGGTGCCGAGGACATCGGTGGTGTAGGTGTATTGCGACGCTGGCCCTGTCTGCCAGGCGCGGATCGCGGCGGTCCCGTGACGCGTTTCGCCCTCGTCGACAACGGTTGCGTCATCGCTGAACAGGGCGACGATCGAGTCGATCTCGCGGTCGGCGTCGAGCACGAAGTAGCGGCGGATCACGTCCGGGACCCGTTCGAGCCCTGAGACGCTGCTGGTGTTGCTCATCGGAGCCTCCTGGTTGTGGTCGTGTTGCCGTCGGGACGGCGACACTGAGAATGTTGCGGCGTCCACCCACTGGAGAGTCAAGGGCCAGATGTCGACTTGACCCTCCGGCAGGGGGAGGGTCGATACTGCGCCCATGAGGACGCGCGTCACGATCGGCGACTTCTCCCGCGCCTCGCACCTCAGCGTCAAGACGCTGCGCCACTACCACGAGGTCGGGCTGCTCGAGCCAAGCGAAGTCGACCCGGACAACGGCTATCGCTACTACTCCGAGGACCAGATCCCGCTCGCCCAGGTGATCCGCCGACTCCGCGGCCTGCAGATGCCGGTCGCAGACGTCAAGTCTGTTCTCGCCGCGCCGGACTCCGAGGAGCGCAACCGGCTGATCGTCGAGCATCTCGATCGGCTCGAGCTCGAGCTCGCCCAGACCCGTGAGGCCGTCGGTGAGCTGCGCGACCTGCTGCAACCCGAAGCGCCGCATCCGATCGAGCACCGCACCGTCGAACCGACCCCCGCGATCGGCATCGAACAGACCGTCGATCGCGACGACATCTTCGACTGGTGGCAAGGAGCTCTCGGCGAACTCCACGCGACCCTCCGGGCGCAGAGCCTCACCGCGAGCGGGCCAACCGGAGGCCTGTACGCGAGCGAGATCTTCCAACACAGCCGCGGCCAAGCGACCGTGTTCATCCCGACCGACGGAATCGTCAAACCGATCGGACGGGTCGTCTCACTGCTGATCCCCGGCGCCGAGCTCGCGGTCACCCGGCACCACGGCCCCCTGAGCGATATCGACCTCACCTACGGAAAACTCGGCGCATACGTGATCAAGCACGAGATCAGCGTCGATGGCCCGCTACGCGAGAACTACCTACGAGGCATCACCGAGACCGCCAACTCCGACGAATGGGACACCGAGATCGCCTGGCCGATCTTCCGAACCCACGACTGACACCGGCCTCTACGACGACACCGCGGGCGAGTGGCGCCGCGAGCTCCTGCGGGCCCTCATCCCAGACGCAAGCGTCCACTCTGGAAAGCTGCGACCCGAGAGGTGACGGGAGCCGCCTCCTGACTCGTCCCATCCTGCTTTTGCGAGGATCAGCTGCCAGCGACCCAGGCCTTTGCCTGGTCCAGTTCGGCGAGCGGGAAGACTCGCGCCTCACCCGGAATCATCCAGGCGAAGAGCTTCGTGGCGTGGGCCATCCATTCGATGTCGGTGACGATGGCCGACCGCACCCATGCCGCGTGGTGTCGGACGCCGAGGTTGAAGCCGAGCTTCGCGTCAGCCCACAGCGCACTCGTCTCGACCTCGTCGAGATCCTCGATCACGTAGAGGCTCCGCAGTCCACCCCCGCGCTCAAGCGCCCGCCGGAGTTCGGGCACCAGTACCTCGTCGTAGTCGTCGCGCTTGATCTCGCCCCTCGCGCGAAACCCAATCGTGCCGGGCGGCATGCCCGCCAATCGCTCGACCATGCCGGCGAGTTTCGGCCCGGTCGCGGTGAGGCTCATCATCCCAACCGGGTGAGGCATCGACACCCAGTCGAGGCCCAGGATTTCCGAATGGCCCGCCGCACAACCCGGAGTCGCCTCCTCTGGCTGAGCTGACCTACGGCGCGGACGTCGATTGGTACCGCAACGTGGTCGCGGCCGGCGAGTGCGTGGTCGTGCACCACGGCGCCGAGTATCGGGTCACTCGCATTGAGCCCTACGGTGCTGAGCGCGGCCGTGGTGCGTATCCCACCCCGGTCAGAGTGGTCCTCAAAGCCACGGGACGCACCCAGTTCCGCCTCCTGTGCATCGACGACTCACCACCGAGGCCCGACTCACCACCACCGCCCTAACCCAACCAGTCCGACCATCGAGCCACTGCGCCATGCGGCCGCCAGCGCGACGGGTCGGCGGCGGGACAGTCGCCTCGGCTATACGACGATGGCAACCTTGCCGCTGGCGTGATGTCCCAGCACGCGTGCGACGGCACTGGCAGCGTTGTCGAGCGGGTAAGTGCGCTCGATTATCACCCTGACCTTGTCGGTGTCGAGAAGGCGGACCAATGCGTGCAGGTTCTCGCGGCTCACGGCGAGCGTGACGAACTTGACGTTGGTGGCACCCTTGCCCATCAGCGCTGCTCGCGCCAGCCTCGGCAGGCCGGCCAGCAGCCCGCCGGTGTTCCCGAGGCTGTTCGGGATGAGCAAACCATTGGGCGTCAGCAGCCGTGCGGTGGCCTTCGGCGAGTGGTTCAGCACGTTGTCCAAGATGACGTCGTAACGCTGCTGGCTGTGCGTGAGGTCCTGCTTGGTGTAGTCGATCACGTGGTCCGCGCCGAGCGACCGGACCAGTTCGGCATTGCGGGTGCTGCACACCCCCGTCACCTCGGCGCCGAGGGACTTGGCGATTTGGACGGCCATCGTCCCGACGCCGCCCGAGGCTCCGTTGATGAGGACCCGAGTGCCGGGGCGCACCTGGCCTGCGTCGCGCATCGCGCTCATCGCGGTCAGCCCGGTCATGACCGACGCGGCGGCCGCTTCGAAGCTGAGTCCGGCAGGCTTCTTCACGAGCTGCGAAGCGGGCGCGACGGTGTATTGCGCGAACGCTCCAGCCTGCGAGCCGTTGGCACTGCCCCAGAGGGACCCGAGCACCTCGTCGCCGGGTTGGAGGTCGGTGACTCGCGGGCCTACTGCCGCCACGGTGCCGGCGACGTCGCTGCCCCGGACCGGATGCTTCGGTCGCCGCAGCCCGGACTGCAGGCGAAAGACGTAGGGCATTCCCGCGACGGTGGCCCAGTCCGGGGTGTTGACGCTCGTGGCCCGGACGCGGAGGAGGACGTGGTCGGCGCCGGGTGACGGTCTGGCGATCTGATCGAGCCGGAGCACGCGCTCCGGCGCTCCGTAGCCGTCCTGGATGATGGCCTGCATCGTGGGCGGATCGGTCGTCATGCTCTGTTCCTCCTGCTATTCGGTGAGGGTCCGAGCGGCGTTTACGACGCCGGCTGAACTACACGAGATGCACTGTTCGGCTCGGGCTCTGGAATCCCGAGAGCGACGCGCGTCCAGTTGGGCATCCACCAGTTGGCGTTCCCGAGTAGCCGCATCAGCGCCGGCACGAGGAGGGCGCGGATCACGGTGGCGTCAAGAATGATTCCGGCTGCCAATCCGACCGCGAGCAGCTTGACTTCGTAGCCGGGGCTGGTCGAGAGCACGAGAAACGCGAACATGAGGATCAGCGCGCCGCTGGTGACGAGCTTGCCGGTGCGCGCGAGGCCGAGCTCGATCGCCCTGTCGGTCGAGCCCGTTTCGTCGTAGGCCTCGCGGATCCGGGAGATCATGAACACCTCATAGTCCATCGACAGCCCGTACAGGAACGCGAAGATCATCATCGGGATCCAGACCGTCACGGACTGGGTCGCGTTGATGTTCCAGAGCGACGAGCCGTGGCCCTGTTGGAAGACGAACACGACGATTCCCAGCGATGCGGCGAGCGAGACGAGATTCAGCAGCGCGGCCTTGACGGCGAGAACGATCGAGCGAAACGCTCGCGCGAGCAGGATCAGCGTCAGCGCCACGACGAGCGCGAGCACATAGGGGAAGCTGCCGAGCGCGGCGTGCACGAAGTCGCGATCGACGGCGGCGACCCCGGTCAGCGTGCCGCCCGTGGCCCTGAGAGCGTGGTTGACGCGATCGATCGTCGCCTGGATGCCGGGGGCGGCGCCGTCGACGAATCGCGAGCGGCGGGTATGCGCCTGCACGTCGACCTGCGTGTCGCCGATCTGGCCGCGGTCCCGGAGGTAGCTGGCCGCAACGCATTACGGATCGTCCAGGAGGCCCTCACAAACGCGCGCAAGCATGCCGGGTCCGCTCCGGTCGACCTCGTCGTTAAGGGCGCGCCCGCCCAAGGGCTCACGATCGAAGTGAGCAACCCGGCGCCGATTCTCGCCGCAGGCGTGGCGCAGATCCCAGGATCGGGCACGGGGCTCGTCGGCCTCCTCGAGCGCGCCGAGCTCTCCGGCGGCCACCTCGAGCACGGCATCGACGAGCACGGCCGCTTCCGGCTGCATGCGTGGCTCCCGTGGGCGTCATCGGCGACCGGGCCGGCGGGCTGATCCGGCGATGAGTCACGAGGTCCAGGTGCTGATCGTCGATGACGACGCGCTCGTCCGCTCTGCTCTGTCGATGCTGCTCGCAGGAGCCGAGGACATTGCCGTCGTCGGCGAGGCCGCCGACGGTAGTGAGGTCATGGACGCGGTCGCACGGCTCGACCCCGACATCGTGCTGATGGACATCCGCATGCCCACGGTGGACGGTCTCGCGGCAACCGAGCTGCTGCGAGCACAGGCCGACCCGCCCGAGGTGATCGTCCTCACCACGTTCGAGGCCGACGACTACGTCTTGCGCGCCCTGCGCGCCGGTGCCGGCGGATTCCTGCTGAAGGACACCCCGCCCACCGAGATCGTCCGCGCCATCAGAGCCGTTGCCACCGGCGAGCCGACTCTCTCGCCGGCGATCACCCGCCGGCTGATCGGTCAGGTGACCGACCCCGATAGCGGCGGGCGCGCCCGCCACGCACGTGAGCAGTTCGAGCGCCTCACCGAGCGCGAGCGCGAGGTCGCGCGCGCGGTCGGCCTCGGCACGTCCAACGCCGAGATCGGTCGCGAGCTGTACATGAGCGTCGCCACCGTCAAGGCGCACGTCTCGCGCATACTCGAGAAGCTCGAGCTCAACAACCGCGTCCAGATCGCCCTGCTCGCCCACGACGCCGGTGAAGCCTGAGGACTTCCGCTGAGCCCCATCAAGTGCGGTGGCCGTTGCTCGCTCGGCCTGGCGATATGTCGCGGGCGTGGTCAGCCCCGAGAGCCGGGCGTCGCATCCGGCGGGGGCGTTGAGGCCAGAGATGCGGCTTGGATGAGCTTCAGCACGGTGTCGGCAGCGACGCGCATCTGGGATGGGTCGCGACGAACCTGGCTGAGCAGCAGCCCGCCCTGGAGGAGCATGAGCGTTTGTGAGGCGAGCAGGGCGGGATTGGCGTCGGGTCGGAGTTGGTCGCGCGCTGCCATCGCCTCCAGTCCGATCCGCAGGGACAGCTCCCAGCGTCCGAGCCCGTCGGCGAGGATGAGGCGCGACGCTTCGTCGCGTTCGATCAGTTGTCCGGCGAGTGAGCCGATCGGGCAGCCGGGAGTGTTGCGCTCGACCTGCAGCGCGACGATCTCGTCCAGGTAGCGCTCGATGCCGGTGATCGAGTCAAAACCGGCGAGAGCGTCGGCCTGGGTTTCGAGCACGGTGTCGCAGGTTGATGCCGCGACCGCGCGCAGAAGCTCGTCGCGGTCGGCGAAGTAGAGGTAGAGCTGGCTCTTGGAGGCGTGCGCGATCTCGCGCACGTCATCCAGGGACGTGCCGGCAACGCCGCGTTCGGCGACCAGCTCGGCGGCAGCCCGGACGATCCGTTCGCGGGTCGCGCGTCCCCGTGCTGTTCTCGGCGGCTTGCTGCATGAGGACCAGTCTAGCCCTACTTGGACTATTCGGTCCATGTTGTTGCTAAGCTCCGCCCTCCACCAACTTGGACTATTTCGTCCATGTCCATAGGAGTCGCGATGAGCTTTGAAGGCAAGACGGTGCTGGTCACCGGCAGCACCTCAGGCATCGGCCGGGCCGCCGCCGAACAGTTCGGCAGCGCCGGCGCGCACGTGATCGTGACCGGCCGCGACCAGACGCGCGGCCGGGACGTCGTCGACGCGATCGAGTCCGACGGCGGCCAGGCGCGCTTCATCGCCGCCGACCTCTCCGCGCCCGACGGTGCCCGGAGTCTCGCGCAGGCCGCCGGGGACGTGGACGTGCTCGTCAACAACGCCGGGATCTTCCCTTTCGGCGCAAGCCACGAGATCCCGATCGAAGACGTCAAGTCGGTGCTGGACTTCAACATCGTGGCACCGTTCACTCTGACCGCCGCGTTCGTGCCCGGCATGATCGAGCGCGGCAGCGGCGCGATCATCAACGTCTCCACCATGGTCGCCAGCTTCGGCTTGCCCGGAATGTCCGCCTACGGCGCTTCCAAGGCCGCGCTGGAGCTCCTCACCAAAGCCTGGGCCGCGGAGTACGGGCCGCTCGGCGTGCGCGTCAACGCAGTATCGCCAGGCCCCACCCGCACCCCGGGAACGTCCGCCATGGGCGAGGAAGGGATCAACCAACTCGCCGCCACCCTCCCGCTCAGACGCGCGGCCGATGCTCGAGAGATCGCCAACACCATCGTCTACCTCGCCTCAGACGACGCCAGCTTCGTCAACGGCGCCATCGTCCCGGTCGACGGCGGCCGAGTCGCGGTCTAACCAGCCCCAAGCAGCACCGGCGGGCGTCTACGTAAAGCCGGTGCTAGATGCGGCATTCGACGCTGTACTGCTCGATTTCAAATCGGCGGATGCGGGAGAAATCGACTGTGTTGTCATCGGGGTCGCCACTCGCGCGGAACGCCTCGAGGTCCTCGGGGCCAGCCCACCGCTCGAAGATATTGACCCGGGTGGGATCGGCCGGATCGGCCGAGACCGCGAAGTCGAGACAACCTGGTGCTTGACGGGCGAGGCGCACAGCATCAACACTCGCCATGACATGGGCGTCTCGGTCCGCTGGATCGAGGACGAGGTGACCGGACACGATGAGCATTCCCCCATTGTGCCGACGAACAGATACCGCTAGCGCGTTGTCGCCGAAGGTCGCAGGGGCGGTCTCGTCGGACGCAGCCGCGACGGGCGGGCTAATCGCTAGCCTCGGCCCCATTGCCCGGATTTCTCAAGACGACGATGCAGGAGGCCCGATGAGTCAGTACTCAATGGCGCACCTCGACGAGATCGACGAGATCAGCGACGGCCGCTGTGCTTCGCGACCAATCCGCTACCACTTCGGCATCACGTCCTTCGGCGTCAACGCCTGGACCGGTCGTGAGGCGGGCGACCGAATCATCAATGAGCACGACGAGGGCGACGAGGACGGAGACGAGGAGCTCTACCTCGTGCAACGCGGCCGTGCCAGGTTCGAGCTCGACGGCGAGTCGGTGCAGGCGCCCGTCGGCACGTTGCTCTTCGTCCCGCCCGAGGTCAAGCGCACGGCGTTCGCCGAGGAGCCGGGGACGACGATCATTGCCGTCGGCGGCACGCCGGGGAAGGCGTACGAGCCCAGTGGTTTTGAGATCTGGGCGCCGCTCGGCCCACTGTATGAGGCAGGCGAGTACGCCGAGGCCTCAGACCGAGGCCGTGAGCTGATCAAGGCTCATCCCGAGTACCACGGGCTGCTCTACAACGTGGCGTGCTGCGAGAGTCTTGCCGGACGAACCGCCGACGCGATCGAGCACCTCCGGCTCGCCATCGAGGGTTCGAAAAGCTGCGCCTCGCTCGCCGTCAACGACTCCGACTTCGACCCAATACGCGAAGACCCGGCGTTCAAGGAACTGGTGGGTTAGCGCAACGGACACGCCGCTGACGCGACCGGCGTCTTGTGAATCCCGGACGGCTCGTCTCAGAGCTCGAGCGGCACCGCCGTCAGGTCCCCGCCGGCATCCCCAGTGTTAACGGTCCCGTCAGGCTCGGTGAGGAGCACCTCGGTCTCGTGCTCGGCGTCGGGGCAACGCTCAACGCCACGCGGGACAACGAACATCTCCCCAGGGTCCAGAATCACGTCTCGATCTCTGAGATGGATTCGCCGATTCTGCGCACCCCGAAATACGATCGATGCCATCGATCGCTAAAGCCAGAAAGAGTCGTCTTTTGAACGAAAATCGAACGCTATCGTGTGATGTGGAAATTAAACCGGAGGTCCGAAAAATGCATCCCGCAACCGCAACAGTCACCATCAGCGCCCACGTCCGCGATCTTCAGCGCTTGATGCACCCCGAGTCCGGCACGCGCCGGCGCGGGCGCTTGGCCTGGATCCGCAAGAGCCGGTAGCAGCAGCAAGACGCTGCGCGGCCGTCTCGGTGAACGTGTGGCGAGACGAAGACGGTCGGCAGTGATCGGCTAGGAAAAAGCTCCACAAAGCTCGGCGGACCGGATAGGTTTGCGCGAGGAGGCCGCCCAGTCCAACGCCGACCGGGTGGCCCGGGACCAGGCTGCCCGGTCCGCGATCGGGTGGCTGAATGCGATTCTCGGCTCCACGCCGGGAGAGGGGGCTGATGATGCGAGGACACGCCACGCGGGCCGGCTCGCGGCTCGTGGTCATTGCGTCCATGACCGCGATCGCGGTCGCCGGGCTCGGCGCGACGGCGGCGCCGAGCATGGCCAAGGACTTCCGCGTCGCGACGACCACGACGCTCGTCGCCGCGCCGAGTGCCGTCGATCCCTCGGGGTCCACGACACTCACCGCCAGCGTGCGCCCAGGCCTGCTGGTCGGGCCGATCGGCAACGTGAAGTTCACCGACACGACGAACGGCACCGTGCTGGGGACCGTCAGGCCCAAGCTGCAGTGCCTGCTGCGCCGGGAACCGTGCGTCGCCACGATCACCGTTCCGGCCTCGGCGCTGGCCCTGGGGGACAACACGATCGTCGCCGCGTACTCGGGCAGGCTCTTCACCAAGCCGAGCAGCGGGTCGGCGGACGTCTTCGTCGGCACGCAGAACACGTGCCAGTCCGGCAGCGGCCAGTGCACCACGAACACGACGAGCGGCGACGGGTCAACGAGCGCGACGATCAGCTCGGCGTCGCCGTCCGCGGGAGCCGAGACGGTACAGGCCTTCTTCGACACCGAGACGCTGCCCTGCGCGAAGGTGGGCGCCGGAGACACTCTCGTCTACAGCGTGACGAACCCCGGCGGCGAAACCAAGACGGTCACCCTCGTCTTGACCGGGGCGGCCGCCGACCAGGAGCATCAGCTGGACCCGAACAACTTCGGCAACGTGTGCTTCGGAGCGACAGCCCCGTTTGAGACGAACACCGGCGGCCAGGCGTCGCAGGGGCCCGACGGCCTGTTCTACGGCAACCTGCCGCTCTGCGACGACGTGGACGGCGACGATGACAGCCAGAACAACGAGTCGGGCGGGAACGTCGTCGTGCCCGCCGGGACCTTCCCGTGCATCAACTTCGTCGATGCCCAACAGGACACGTGGGCCGCGTACACGCCGGGTTCCGAGAACACGCCGTCGACGTATACCGAGTCGTTCACCACGACAGCCAGCGACCCCAAGGCGCACGGCTGATCCCATCTGATGTGACCGCCCGGGGTGGCCCGGCCCAAACCGCCGACCACCCCGGCGTGTCGCTACAGGGATGCCGTCACGCCCGCGTGTGTGCCGTCACGCCCGCGCCGCGTGCCTGCTCCACCGCGGCCGGGGGTCGATCCCCAACTCCTCGCTGAGCAGTGCGAGCTCGGCGCGCCAGGCGTCTTCCTCCGGGTCGTCGTCGGCCATCTCGCCGTCGATGAGCGCCGCGAGCGCGAAGGCGATCTCGTGGCGCGCGAGGCGGCTGCGCGCCGCGTCGAGTGCCTCGCGCACGGCGCGCTCGGCCTCGGCCGACCGACCCAGCTCCTGCAGCGAAGCCCCGCGCACCCGATGCAGCAGCGGCGTCATCGCGCCGACGCCTCCGAGCGTCTGCGCCCGCGCGAGTGCGGCGTCCACGAGCGCGAGCGCCGCCTCGGGGTCACCGGCCAGCGACAGCGCCTCCGCTCTCAGTGAGTCAACGACCACGACCTCGGTGAGCTCGCCGAGCTCGCTGAAGTGGCGCCGGGACGTGTCGAAGCGCAGCATCGCCTCCACGGTGTTGCCGAGGCGCGCGGCGATCCGGCCGAGCTGGTACTCGCCGAAGGCGATCATCGACACCGCGTTGACGCCGCGCCAGGTCAGCATCGCCCGCTCGAGCGCCTGCCGTGCCTCCTCGAGCCGGCCCTGGTCAGCGAGGATCTCCGCCCGGTTGGCCGCCGGAGTCGCGGCATTCCAGAGCTTTCCGCACCGGATGTCGGCCTGCTCAGAGGCCGCGTAGTGCTCCAGCGCCTTCGGCCACTCCCCGCGATGGTAGGCGAGCATTCCCAGCGTGTTCTCGACCCGGGCCTGCGCGGCGAGGTCCCCGCGCTCCTCGTGGATCGTGAGCGCCTCCTCGGCACGCCGGCCCGCCGGTAGCCCGAGCTCGACCGCGCTCAGGTCGGCGTACTCGAGGGCTTCGGCGAGCGTGGGGCGATCATCATCGCCGGACAGGGCGATGGCGACGTTGGCAAAGGACATGGCCCCCGCGTAGCGCGCCCGACGGTAGTTCAGCCGTGCGCGACGGGTCGCCAGCTGGCCGCGGATGACTCGGACCTCGGGTCCGTGGAGTCCGGCGAGGCTGCGCTCGGCTTGGTCGGCCCACCGGAAGGCGGCACGGAAGCGCGCCTCGGTCTCACGGAGGCCGGCCACCTTGAGTTGGAGCCGAGCCCGCCGGATGGGCGAGTCGCGGACACGACGCAGAGCGCGTCGCAATGTCAGATCGGCAGCCGTCATCTCGCCGCGTTCCATGTAGATCTCGGCGAGCGCTTCCTCGACGTCTGCCAGCACCAGGGTGTCGACATGCTCGAGGCGGGCCGCGGAGGCCAGCGCGCGCCGGTAGGACTCAGCCGCCTCGGCGTTGGCGTAGCGCGCCCGGGCATGCTGGGCGGCCAGGCGCGCGTACGCGTAGGCGGCGGCGAACCGGCCGCCGTGGAAGCAGTGCATCGACAGCAGGTCGGCGTGCTCGTTCGCCTGCTCGCCGGCCGCGCGCTCGATCGCGGCGGCGGTACGGCTGTGGAGCTCGGCCCGGCGGCGGTACGGCAGCCCTTCGTAGGTGACCGCCCGAACGAGCTGGTGGGCGAAGCGGTACCGATCGGGAGCGATCGGCTCCAGGAACTCCGAGAGCCGCGCTACCGGGTCGGCGTCCCACGGGTCCCCATCGGTGGCAAGCACTTCTCGCAGCAGTGCCACATCGACCTCCATCCCCAGCACTGCCGCTGAGCGCAGCGTGCGGCGATCGGCCGAGGACAGCCGGTCGATGCGCATGGTGATCGCGGCTTCCACCGAACGCGGCAGCTCAGGGGATCGGCTCCCTGCCGAAGTTGGGCGACCAGCTCGCGCACGAACAGTGGATTGCCGCCCGCGCGCTGGGCGAGCTCGGCCAGTCTCTGCGGCGGTGGCGGCGAATCGGCGGTGGCGTGAGCCAGCATGTCGGCCACCACCATCGCGTCGAGGGCTCCGAGCTCGATGCGTTCGACAGAGGCTTCCGCCAGCGGGCTCCGGGTGTCCGGGGTGCGACTGACGACGAGCAGCCACCAGCGTGAGCCGGTGTCGGCGGCGAGACGCGTGATCAGGTCGCGCGAGGCGTCGTCCATCAGGTGGACGTCGTTGAAGATGAGGATCCGTGCGCCCGGGAGGAGGAGGCCCAGGAGTTCGCTGGTCACCTCCTCGAGCCTCTGCTTGCGGTGTGCGGGATCGAGCTCGTCGACCTCGCGGGTGCTCGCGACCTCGACGCCGGCCACGACCGCGATGAGGGGCAGCCACGGCACCAGGTGCGGAGCTCGCTCGGCGACGACCTGTGTCAGCCGGGCCGCGAGCTCGGACTGCGGAGCGCCGGCGGGAACCTCCCACCGCTCGCGCAGCAGGCGCTCGAACGGCGCGTACGGTCGCGCTCCGGCATAGACGTCGCCGTCGGCCCGCAGCACCTCGGCGTCGGCCGCGGCCTCCAGTTCCGTCAGCAGCCGCGACTTGCCGATGCCGGCCTCACCGATCACCTCGATCACCTGACCGACCCCGTCGGCCGCGGCGCGCGCCGCGCTCACCAATGTCGCGAGCTCCGCGTCGCGCCCGCGGAACGGCGCCCTGTCGAACCCTTCGTGGGAGGCCGTCGGCGCGCCGATGCTCAGGGCGCGTACGGGGGCGCGCTTGCCCTTGGCCGCGAACGGCGGCTGGGCCGTCACGGCGAAGCTCCCGCTCGAGTTGCGCGACGAGCTCCCGGGTGGCGAGCAGCTGCCCTGGAGCGGCGTGCTGGGCCAGGCGGGCGGCGAGGTTCACGCAGTCGCCCATCAGCGAATACGCCCGGCGATAACGCGGCCCGTAATCCCCGGAGAAGACGCGGCCTGACGCGGCGCCCGCGCTCACCGGGAGCTGACCGGCGGCGTCGAGCGCCGATCGGAGGGTCGCGATCATCCTGTCCTCGTCGCGACCGACCCGCCGCGGCGCCCCGGCGGCGAGCAGGACCTTGCCTCCATCGGATCCGATGTCGGCGGCGATGTAGGTCACGTCGTTGGCGGCCGCAGCCGCCTGCAGCGTGGCGATGACGTGATCAAGCGCGATCCCCGTCGCGGCGGCCCCGTGCTCGGCCAGCACCCGGTCCACCCCGCTGAACGTGAGGAAGCCGACCGCGGCGTTCCGGTGCTCGCTGCCCAGCCCGCGCCCGAGCACGTGCTCGCGCAGGTTCCGGGAGAGGGCCAGGCCGGGATCAAGGCCGGCGAAGTCCAGCGGCGGTGTGGGTCGGCCGGGCGTCGGGACCTCGGGGGCCCGGCGCAAGAGCCATCCGTCCGCCAGCGGGCTCGCGGGCCGCCGCAGCCCACTGGCCGCCAGCGCCGCGGCGGTGCCCGCACTGACCACGATCTGTCCTGGCCCGGCCACCTTCTCCATCTGGGCCACCGCCGTCACCGCCGGTCCTGCGCCGACGAGGTCGCGGTGGTCGTCGTGGCCGAGCAGGAAGAAATCACAGACCCCGCTGTGGATGCCGACCGACATCCGGAGGCGGAGCGGACCACGGCTCGTGCGCCGGCTTCGGGTGGCACGCATCACCTGCTGCATCTCCCACGCCGCTCGGCATCCACGCGCCGCGTGGCCGGCACCCTGGAAGAGCAGCAGGGTCGCATCACCGCCAAACTTGATCAGCCCGGCGCCGTATGCGTAGGCGGTCGCCAGCAGGGGCTCGAAGGTGGCGTTGATGATCTCGGCGATCTCCTCGGCGCCGATCTTCCCCTGCGCAGCCAGCAGCTCGGTCATCCGTGTGAAGCCGGATATGTCGGCGAAGACGAGCGTGCAGTCGAGCGCGCGGTGGCGCTCAAGCGGCTGGTCGCGCAGCCACTCCAGGACGAGCGTCGGCACGTACGCGCCCAGCAGCTCCTTGTCCTCGTTTCCCCCGAACACCCTTGCCGGGGACACCACCACCCGGTCCATGGCACCCAGCCTAACCGCCCGCGGGCCGGATGTCAGCGCATTTTTGCGCTCGGGCCCTCCCGCCGCGGCCGATCGCGCCATATGATCGCCCCGAAAAGCCAGCGTACTTCGGGAGGCAGAGATGTCAGGGGTGACGAGCGCCGACGACCACTACGAGTTGCTGGCACACGGCCGAGAGCCGCGAACGTTGGGCGCCGGGGAGCTGATCTTTGCGCAGGGCGATCCGGGAGAGAGCCTGTTCGTGGTGCTCGACGGCGCCGTCGAGCTCAAGGACGCCGATCGGCTTGTCGAGACGGTCGCAGCGCCGGGCCTGTTCGGCGAGATGGCGTTGATCGAGGACGCACCGCGCTCGCTCGGCGCCGTCGCCGCCACCGAAGTCTCGGTCATCGAGATCCCGGCGCGGCACTTCTGGGTGCTGGTCCACGACACGCCGTACTTCGCGCAGCTCGTCATGCGCGTGATGGCACAGCGGCTGCGGCGGCAGCGCAGTTCGAGCTGAGCGCATCGGGCCGTGGGGCGAGGCGCGGCGACGGTGTCGGGTCCGTAACACGCTGCGAGCAGACGACCTCTAGCGTGCGGCGAGGACCATCCATCCTCACGATCCAGGTCAGCGGGAGGCGCAATGGCAGAAGCAGCGGTCGGGCAAGTCAAGCGGGTCGTCATCATGGTTCAGGAGAACCACACCGTCGACAACTACTTCAGAGGGCTTGCGCCCTACGGCGGCGCGGTGGCCACCGACTGGCCCATCACCCCGAACCCGCCCGCCAAGGATCAGTCGCACGACCGCCATGCCTACTTCGAGTGGCTGACGGGCGCGGGAACGGCAACTCATGTGCAGTTCGACACCGCCAAGGTGCTTCCGTACTACCTGTATCTCGCGGTGACGGGTGCGTTCCTCGAGAACCACTGCTCGCAGTTCGGGACCAACTCAACGCCGAACCACCTGATCATCGTCGGGGGACAGTCCCCCACCCTGAAGAATCCGTCTCGGCGTCAGCCTCCGCCGTTGTGGGACATGCCGTCGCTCCCCGGCCTCGCCGACGCGCATGGCGTCTCCTGGCGCATCTACGCCGCGTCGGGCGAGTATCCGGTCGGCTTCTACACGCAGCTCAAGGCGTCGGCGAACGTCGTTGACTCGGCCCAGTACCTCGCCGACGCCAAGGCGGGGCCGCTTCCGTCGCTCGTGATGCTGTGGCACAACAGTCCGAGCGACGAGCATCCGCCGGCCAACGTGACCACCGGAATGGAGTTGATCTGGCAGTCGGTCGACGCGGTGGTCCAAGCTGGGGGCTGGGACGAGACGGTGTTCATGCTCACCTGGGACGATTGGGGCGGATACGACGATCACGTCACGACGCCCGTGCTCGAATACACGCCGGACAACGTCCAGCTCGCCTACGGGCCGCGCGTTCCGCTCCTGTTGTTCGGCGGCGCGGTCAAGCAGACGATCGATAATCGCTGGTGCGGACACGCCAGTATTCCCAGGACCGCGATCGATCTGCTCGGCCTCCCGGCACTCGGCGTACCACGGGTCGATCAGGCTCCGAGCCTGGCTGACCTGGTGGATCCGTCGGCACCGAGCAGCTCGCCGCCACCGGCGTTCGGAACACCTCTGACCGTGCCCCCTGCTCCCAGCCCGCCGGTCGCGGCCAAGCCTCCGCCGCCACCTCCGGCCGGGCAACCGTCACCTGTGGGCGACATCCATCTGCGCGACGGCAGCACGCTGCCGCCGCCCAACGACGCACCGCTTCCACAGCAGCCAAGCCCGCCGAAGAACGGGTAGGACGAGCGCGCGCGGCCACGCCGGTCCGCGGCGCTCAGCCGGTCAGCGAGCCAACAGATCGATGGAGCCGTCGAACTGCCACAGGGGATTGGGTACATCACCCGTGGCCGTGTGCACCGGGAAGAACCCGTTGACCTGTTGTGGCCCGTCCCCGTCAGCGCGGTAGCGGCCGTCCGGCGTGACATCGAGCTGATAGATCGCCGACCCGATGGCCGCGGTGCCCGGGAGGCGCCACGAGACGACGCACCGCCAGTCATTGCCCGCCCCAACGTTCGCGACAAGACCACCGCCCTTGTCGCACGAGGCGCTGGTCCGCAGTTCCGCCTCCGTGACGCTGGGTCGATGCAGCTCTCGCGGTCTGCATGCGATAGAGATGCGCGAACGCCGTGGAGAGCCCCCGGTCCAGTTTGGTCCGATCGATCCCGGAGCTGGACGCCGAGGTCGCGGCGGCAGTGACGCCGGCGGCGACAGCGAGCATGGCCACCAACGGCAGCACCGCTCCCACGAGGCACGCCTGCCGGCGCCGTCGTAGGCGACATCGGTGAAGTCGCGGCGCATGAACAGCCGATACGCCAGCGCGCAGGCGGCCACCGCGATGACGAGGCTGACCGCCACGCCAACGATCGGTGGGCCGGCCTGGACCGGGTCGGTGAATAGCCCGCGCCAGGCGATGAACCCGTAGCTCGGCAGGACGACGCGCACCACGACGGGCAGCGGAAGCAGTTGCGCGATCTGCAGGCCAAGGCGAGCAGCGCCGGGATCACCAGTCCCATGGGAGACCGGCCGAACGCCACCGAGCCGAGCAGCCCGATCGCCGCGAACGCCAGCGTCGGCGCGAGGGCGATCAGCCAGGCAAGCAGCACCGCTTGAGCCGCCTGCCCCGGCGCGAGGAGCTGACCGTCAAGGCCAACCAACGGCCGGTCGCCGACCGCCGCCAGTCCGCCGACGATGCCCGAACAGGCCAGTCCGGCCACGAGCAACACGATGATGGTGAGGCTCGCCAGCGCCTTGGCGGCGAAGATCCGTCGCGGCGCCCTCACGGCGACCAGCAGGTGTCGCCACGTCCCCAGTCGGTCCTCCTGGGCGAAGACGTCGCCGGCGACCAGCGACGTCAGCAACGGCAGCACCCAGGTGCCGGAGAACGTCAACACCACCAGCGATGCCGCCCAGCCCGTCTGACCCATCCAGCGGCCGAAGACCGTGTCGGACGGCAGCGAGCTCTGCTGACTGATGACCGCCACCAGCACCGCCGGACCAAGCCAGCAGGCGAGTACCGCCAGACGGATCGGCCACCGGGCCAGCAGCTTGGTCAGCTCGAATTGGTAGCCGCGGCGAACGGGTGTCGGTCGTGCATCGGCGTTCGGCAGCGTGACCGCTGCGGCTGGTCACCGGGCCCCGTCCTCGCTCGGATTCGCGGCTGCGGTCAGGGCGAGGAAGGCCGCCTCCAGCGGTGGCACGACAGGCGATAACTCGCGCACACCCACACCGGCGCCAACCAGGCGCGCGACCAGATCATCGAGGGCCGGTCCCGCCGCACGCACGAGAAGCGCCCCAGCGTCACGACGCTGGTACAGGTCGTCGTACGGGAGAAGGCTCAGCCCCGGCATCTCGGCTGCGACGCGGCGCGCCGCGGCCGGATCGGATGTTCGCAGCCGGTAGTCCAACTCGTCGGCGCCGGCGGCGAGTTCGGTGATCGCACCGGAGAAGACCACCCGCCCGCGGACGAGGAGGGTGATCTCGCTGCAGAGCGCGGCAAGATCATCCATCCGGTGACTCGAGAGGACGATCGCGGTGCCACCGGCCGCCAGCTCGGTGAGCACACGGTGTACGTGGCGTGTCCCGGCTGGATCGAGGCCGTTGGCGGGTTCGTCGAGCACCAGCAGCCGAGGGACCGTCAGCAGTGCGGCGGCGAGCCCGAGACGTTGTCGCATCCCGAGCGAGAATCCGCGGACGCGGTCGTCCGCGACATCGGTGAGCCCGACTCGGTCGAGCGAGTCATCGATGCCTCCAGAGCCCTCGCCCCGCAGGCGAGCCAGCGCGGCGAGGTTCTGCCGCGCGGTCAGCGATGGATAGAGGCCCGGTCCGTCCACGAACCCGGCCACGCCCTCGGGGAGCGCGAGCGTCCGGCGTACCGGGGAGCCGAAGATCTCCAGCTCGCCGCCGTCGGCCTGGGCCAGACCGAGGAGCAGGGCCAGCAGCGTCGTCTTCCCGGCCCCGTTGGGTCCGACGAGTCCGTGCACCTGCCCTGGCGCGACGTCGAGGCCGACGCCGTCGAGCGCGACGACCTCGCCAAAGGACTTGACGATCGCGTGCGCATGGACGGCGAGCGGCTTCGCTCGACCCTCTCCCGCCGCGTGGGGCGTCCCGCTCGTCTCGCCAGTTGACGGCCCGCCGAAGCTCCGGCGGGCCGTCGGATCGGACTGCTGTCCGCCGCTTGTCCCGAGACTGGTCAGTTCGTCTCCGAGCTCGGGATGTAGGCGCCCGGAACCGCGGACGGCGCGTAGATCTTCGAGTCGCCCGGATAGGGCACCTTCCAATCATGGGCCTGATACCACGTGTACCGGTTCATCTGCTCCGGGTTGGCGTAGTCGGGGATCGCACCGTTGCCCGTGAGGTGCTGGCCGGCGAGCCAGGTCTGCCAGGCAGCGGCCGTGGCCTTCTCGTCGGCCGGTACGGCGTTCTGTCGTGCCTCAGACCTCGCCAGTGCCCTCCTCGCCGCGCCCGTCGTGCCCAGCGTGTCCAGACCGCAGGCCGGCGGGCTGGTGATGCCTTCGGTGAGCGGGATCTGGTTCGGCACCGCGGTGAACGGGGTGTAGTTGGGCCTGTTGGTGAACGCCCCGTACATCGGCATCGCCGCCGCGAGCTTCTCGTTCAGCGGCTGGGCGCCGAGGATCTGCTCGATGGTGCGGACCATGTTGATCTGCGAGTAGTAGGTGTTGATGACCTTGCCGTGCTGCGCCCAGGGGCTGATGATCTGGACCGGGGCGCGGTGGCCGTCGACATGGTCGGCACCGTCTTGGCTGTCGTCCTCGACCACGAAGATCGCGGAGTTCTTCCAGTACTTGCTGTGCGAGATCGTGTCGACGATCTGACCCGTGGCGAGATCGTTGTCGGCCACCCCGGCCTCGGGATAGGTCGGCCCTCCGGTGTGATCGCTGGAGAGCCAGATCATGTTGAAGTTGGCTGGACGCTTGCTCTCGAAGTCCTGCTTCCAGATCTGGTAGCGATAGATGTCGGGGACCGAGAGGTCGAACGGCGGGGACTGCGGGTCGGCGATCGCGTTGAGTGACGGGATCACCGAGCCATAGTTGCCCTGCAGATCCGGGCTCGTCAGCTGGGACGGATCGCCACCGTTCTGGACGCTCTTGCTCGCGCAGTAGTACTGCTGCCACGTCCCGGGCGGCTTGCCCTCCATGTATTCGAACTCGCCGTAGTTCCTGGCCGTCGCCCCCGCAGACTCGATAGCGCTCCACAGGAAGCCCGAGCGCTGGTGGCCCAGCACGTCCTCCTCGGTGTCATAGCTGCGCTGGTACTCACCCGCCGACGACTCGGTGTACTCGGGGTTGTCGCCCTGCATCAGCCAGTTGTGGCCCTCGGCGGAGTTGGTGCCGACGTCGTAGGTGTTGTCGTAGAGACCGAACTGCTTGGCCAGCGCGTGCTGATTCGGAGTGGCCCTCTCACCGAACTGGGTGAGCGTCGGGTCGCCGTTGCCCGCACTGATGTCGCCGTACAGCTGGTCGTAGGTGCGGTTCTCCTTCACGATCAAGAAGACGTGCTTGATCGTGGACGGGTCGCCGATCCGCGTCGGGACCGGGATGGCCCTGGCCCTGTGGCGGCCCCTGGCCTGCTGGACGTTGTCCCTGCCCCAGCCGTTCTGAGCGAACACGGTATCGGTGTACCGTGCGATGGCCCGGTCGCGCGGGAGCGTGAAGCGGGTGAGGGACGCGGTGGTGCTGTGCGTGTCATGGCCGCTCACCGGGACGGTTCCCGGCCCCTTGTACGTGGTGATAGCTGGGCCGCGCGCGTCGATTCCGCGGGTGTTGGTGACGACGATCTGGCTGCCGGCGGCGTCGCCACCGCCGCCGGGTAGTAGTCGGTGGGGAGCAGGCCGATGTAGCTCACCGGATACTTCGGCCTGCCGTCGTAGCGATACACCGCGACCGCGTTAGCCCTCCCCAACGTGACCAGCAGGTGACCGTCCCTGGTCAGTGTCGATGCCGTTGGGCTCATACCCCACCGAGGATGATGGCCACGGCTTGACCTCGATCGTCTGCACGACCTGGTCCGATGCTCGTGTCGATGACCGAGACGGTGTCACTGTTGGTGTTGGCGACGAACAACGCCCTGCCGCTTTGATACATCGCCGTCGGATGCAGGCCAACGGCGATCGAGCCGACCGCCGCCGACGGGTCCGCGGTGTTGATGACGCTGACGGTTCCGGTCGTCGATGTGCCGAGGAAACCGTTGGCGGGCACCTGGGTGCCGTAGGAGCCCATGGTCGTGTCGCCGGGCTGCGCCAGACGCCCACCCTCGTTGCTCACGTAGAGGTTGCCACCGACGAAGCTGAGCTCACGCGGGGCGATACCGACATTCCACGTGTGCTCGATCGCACCGGTGGTGGGGTTCGAGCGCGACGACGGTGTTCTGGCCGTTGATGCGCGGCGTACAGCGTAGACCCGTCGGGCGAGTACTCAGTCTGCCCGACGAGGGCGGATTGGCCGTTCACCACCGGAATCGAGATGGTGGTCGGCGCACCCAGCGTCCCGTCGGCGTTGACCGGGAAGCGAGTCAGGGCGTTGCGCTGCGGGAGCCAGAGGAACTTCCCATCCGGCGAGTAGGTCGGACCCACCTGACCCACGCTTCCGTCGGCCAGCGTCTCGTTGACCCCGGTCGCGCTGCCCACCGTCCAGATGAGCTTGTAGCTCGACAGGTCGAAGATCTGCAGGACCACCGGCTTGTCGGCGCTGGTGGCCGCGAGGAAGCGCCCGTCCGGGCTGACCGTCGACCCCATGAACTTGCCGAACTGGGTGACCAGACGGTCACCGATCGGCTTGATGAGCTGGTTATCGGAGACCTGGATACCGTTCGCGTACTCGGTCCCGACCTGGTTCTGATCAGACCCCGTCGCGGCGTACGTCACCCCCGCGCCGGCAAGGACCACGGCCGTCGCGCCGGCCGCGATGATGCGGCGTCGGCGGCCGGCCCGGCCGAGGACGCCGAAACGGTTTCTCGAGACCTGTCGGCGTCGCCGTGTGACCTGCGGACCCGACCCTTCACTGCCATTCCCGCCACTGGAGCGGCTGAGCATTGGCTGTTCCCCTTTTGTGCGCTGACATCGGCAGCGGGAACTTAAGTACTGCCGTCGCGCGCGCAGGTAACCGGTTCGTGAACTAGGCGTGTCGATTTCGCGCGAGCTCGAAGGGGCGGCCCGTCTGCGCCCTTCTCGGCCGTGGCTCAGCGGTTGTGGTTGACGACCTCGACGTTGTGCCCGTCGGGGTCCAGGACGAACGCGCCGTAGTAGCCCGGGTGGTAGACGGCGCGCTCGCCGGGACCGCCGTGGTCCTCGTAGCCCGCGGCCAGCGCGGCGACGTGGAACGCCCGGACGGTCGCGTCGTCCTGCGCCGGGAAGGCGATGTGGACGTGCTCGGTGAGCGGCCGCTCGTCGGCGATCAGCGACAGGCTGAAGTTCTCGCCGACCATCTGAACGTGGTCTGGCTTGTCCACACCGATCCGCAGCCCGGCGTGCGGGGCGATCGTCGTGTAGAAGCGCCTGGACGCGGCGGGGTCGCGGACGCGGATCCAGAGGTGGTCGACGCAGCCGCCGGGCACGGGGTCCGCGCGCTCGGTGTGCACCGCCTCCGCGCTGTTGCCGTCGGGGTCGAGCAGGAAGCCGCCGTAGTAGTCCGGGCCGTAGATCGTGCGCGGGCCCGGCGCGCCGTCGTCGCGGTAGCCCGCGTCGATCCCCGCCTGCCAGAAGGCGTCCACGGCCGCGCGCGACGGCGCTCGGAAGCCGACGTGCAGGCCGCGGGTCACGGGGTGCTCGCGGTCGGTCGGGCCGATGTCCCAGTCCTCCCACTCGACCAGCTCGGCGTCCGCGTGGCTCGGCTCGGCGCCCAGCACGGAGAGAACGGTGCGGTAGAAGCGCGCGGACGCAGGGAGGTCCGCGACGGCGATGGCGACGTGATCGAACACCCCCCACCGAGGATACGCCGGCCGGCGTTCCGGCGTACCTGCAGATCGTTCAGCAGGTCCGCCAGGCGATCAGCCTGGGCATGTTGTGCGCGGAGGATCAGCTGCCGACGGTCAAGGAGGCCGTGCGCACGCTCGCCATCAATCCGAACACGGTGTTGAAGGCGTATTGGTGATCCTCTCGCAGTCCCGCGTCGCGCTGGCCGGCACCGCCGAGGAGATCGTTCGGTCCCACCGCCTCCTGACTGGCCCGCGCCGGGACGTCGACGAGATCGAACGGTTGCATGCGGTGGTGGACTCACGCAGCACCGAGCGCCAGACAACCGCTCTGGTCCGCGCCGGCGGCCACGTCTATGACTCGCACTGGCCGGTCTCGCAGCCCTGCTTCTGATCAGCGGCGGCCACATGCGCTCCGTGTTCGATACCAACGGGCTCGCGGCGTGCACCGGCGCGTCGACCCGGCCGGCGAGCTGCGGTCTGCTGAGCGGCAACTTCGAATCCCAGTTCGACACCTTCAACCAGCTCGGCGGGTGGCTGGGGCTGACCTCCGGGCTGATCGGCGTTCTGCTGGCCACGCCGATCGTGCTCGAGCTCGATCAGGGGACCTACCGGTTGGCCTGGACCCAGAGCATCACGCCCCGCCGGTGGCTCACCATCCGGCTGGTCGCGCTCGTGCTCGGCGCCGTGCTCTGCGGCGCCCTGATCACCGCGCTGGCCACCTGGTCCCGCCAGCCGCTCGACGCGCTCATGGGGCGCGTCGACCCCAACAGCTTTGACCTCGAAGGCGTGCTGCCGATCGCCTACACGCTGTTCGCGGCGACGACCGCGCTCGCGATCGGGGCCCGTACCCGTCGCACCGGGCTCGCCGTCTCCGCGGGCTTTGGCGCCTACCTGGTCGTCAGGCTGATCCTCAGAACCACGCGCCAGCACCTCATCCCAGCGATGCACGTGCTCGTGCCCGTCCCTCGCGGCCCCACGGGCATCTTTCACGCCTGGGACATCAGCCACGGCTTCACCGACGCCCACGGTCACGCGATCCCCAGCACGGTCATCACCAGTTGCTTCAACGGGCACGGCGCGCTCGACACCGGGTGCCTCAGCCGCCATCACGTGTTCCAGAGCTTCGTCTACGAACCGGCCAGCCGGTTCTGGCCGCTCCAGGCGAGCGAAGCGGGGATCTATATCGCCCTGTCTGCGGTGGCGATCGGGCTCACGGTGTGGTGGATCAGATACCGCGTCGCCTGATCCGCGCCGCTTCCCGCAGCCGTGAGCGCCTCGACCGCCTATGCGGCGAGAGCGTCGGCGAGCTCGCCGCGCACCCGGATGCCGAGCTTGCGATAGGCGTTGGCCAGGTGGGTCTCGACGGTCTTCTCGGTGATGAACAGCGACTGCGCGATCCGCCGGTTGGGCGTGCCGTCCGCGGCCAGGTAGGCGATCCGATGCTCGGTCGGCGTGAGCGCCAGCGGGCCGGTCGCGGCCGAGCGCCGTGGCCGTCCGCCCGCCGCGATGAGCGCCGCGCGAGCGCGCTGCGCGACGGCGGGCGCGGCGCACTCTTCGGCGATCTCGGTGGCCTCGCGCAGGTGCTCGCGGGCCACGCGCTGCCGGCCCGCCTCGTCCTCGGCGATTCCGAGCTCGGCGAGGGTGCGCGCCAGCTCGAGGCGAGCCTCGGACGGCCGCAGCAGCTCGACCGCGTCGCTGAGGATCGGGACCCGCCGCGCGGGCGGCCCGACGAGCGCCTGCGCACGCATCGCCTGCCCGAGCAGCCAGGGATCACCCCATCTGCCGGCGCTGCGCAGCTCATCATCGATCAACTGCTGCGCGGCGATCCGGTCGCCCAGCGTGTGCAGCGCGATCGCCGCCTCCGCGCGCCACGGTGAGAACGCCGAATTGGGCGCCTGCCAGCGATCGAGCAGGAGCCCGACGGCGCGCATGTCCTCGAGCGCCTCGACCACTCTCCCCTCCGCCAGCCGCAGCCTCCCCCGTGCGCTGAGCAGGAGCGCGCCGGGAAGCTGGTCGGGCGGACCTGTCGCCGAGGGCAACGTCATCCGCGCCCGCTCGAGATCACCCCGTAACACGAGCGCCTCGATCCGGAAGGTGAGCGCGAACGACGCTGCGACCGCCGCGACTTCCGGAGGGGCGATCTGAGTGGCGAGCTCACTGTCGGCAAGCGCCTCGTCGAGTGAGCCGGCGTGCCAGTACCCCGACGCGCGGAAGGCGTGCGCCAGCGCGAGACCGGGCAGGTCCCCCCGCGCGCGAGCATGCGCGATGAAGTCGTTGCACACGGCGGTCGACTGCGCATAGCGCCCGCTGAGAATGAGCGCGCTGGCCGCATGGATATGGAGGAAGACCGACTCAAGCAGCCAGCCGCCGGCGAGCGCCCGTTCAGCGAGCGAGATCGTCTCCGCCCGCGACTCGCCGCGTGCCGCTGCGTTGCTGGCGACGACGGCCAGCAGCATGCAGGCCCCCGGAGCGTTGCCGAGCGCGTCGGGGTCGAGTTGGTTGAGCCGCTCGAGCCCGAGCGCGCGTTGTCCGCGGTCGAGCAACGCAAGATTGAGCAGCTCGGCCTCGAGTCGCAGCCGCAGGTCGTCTCGCGGATCGAGCCGATCGATCACGCGCAGGGCCAGCTCGGCGCCGGCGCTCAGCTCGCCCGATCGCGCCAGCACCTGGATCAGCACCAGCGCAGCGTGTGCCCGCGTCGCGTCATCCGGCGCGGACTCCAGGGCCTGGCGTAGATGAGCCACCGCACGGGGATCGCCCGCGCGCACCTCGGCCTCGCCTGCGGCGAGCAGCAGCTCGGGGCGCCACGCCGGCGGCGGCGGCTCGTGCAGCGCCCGGCGCAGAAACCGCGCCGCGAGGGCCGGCGCCCCGCGTGACAGCGTCTCGGCCGCGGCGGCGCGCAGCGTCTCGGTCACCCACTCGTCTCCCGCGTGCGGGACCTCGGTCAGGTGAACCGCGAGCCGGTCGGGGGCGACGCCGTCGGCGGAGAGCAACCGCGCCGCACGGAGATGGAGCGTGGCGCGGTCCTCGGGTCGGGCCGCGGCCGCGATCGCAGCCCGCACGAGCGGGTGCTCGAACCGTGGCGGCTCGGTCTCGGCGAGAACCCCGGCACGGGCGAGATCCTCCAGGATCGCGTTGCACGCCCCCGGATCGAGACCGGCGAGCGCCGCGACGTGCGCGCGTTCGGCGCCGTCGCCCAGGATCGCCACCGCCTGGGTCACGGCCAGCGCGGCCGGATGCACCCGGGGGATGCGGCGAAGGATGGCGGGGCCCAGCCCGCGCGGGATCACCGTCGGCACGGTGGCGACGGCCGACGCGGTCGGTTCGATTCCACGCGCCTGCAGCTCACGGGCGAGCTCACTGAGCAGCAGCGGGTTGCCGTCCGTGCTCGCGTGGCATGCGGCGCAGAACTGATCGTCGGCGTGGACGCCGAGAACGGCCCGCACCAGCACAGCGGCGTCCTGTGAGCCGAGCGGAGCCGGCCGGATCACCGCCGCCGGCGCGGAGGCCAAGAGATCCTGGATGAGCGCTTGCTCGCTGCCGGGCTCGTGGGGCCGCAACGTCACGCACAGTTGCGCGTCGACCCCCTGTAGCCGCGCCAGCAGGTAGGCCAGCGCGCGCAATGACGGCTCGTCGGCCCAGTGGAGATCGTCCACGCACACCTGCAGCGGCGCACTCGCGGCGATCGCGTCAACCAGCCAGTACAGACCCGCGAAGGCTGCGAACGCGTCCATGTTCCCCGCGCCCGGGTGCTCGACGAGCGCCGGTAGCGCCATCGCGGCGGCACCGTCGAGCAGCCGCGCGCGTTCGCGAGGCCCGCAGCCACGCAGCACCGGATCGAGCAACTGGCGCATGACCCCGAACGGGAGCTCGCGCTCGAGTTCGCTGCCGCGAGCCGTGAGAACCCTCGCGCCGCTCATGCGCGCGGCCTCGGCGGCCGCAATCAAGAGGCGCGTCTTGCCGATCCCGGGCGCACCCTCGACGACGACCAGATGCGTCCCCGCCCGGTCGCGCAGCGCATCTCCGATCGCCGTGATCTCATCGGCGCGACCGACGAGATCCCCCGTGCCGCTCCACACGCGGGCCCAGTCTACGCCGCCACCTCGGCGAAGAGACCGACGCGCCGAACGGCGACGACGCGGCCCGCGCGGGCTAGGCGGCCGGCGGGGCCGGGGCGGGCGGGGTGGGCGGCGCCGGCGGTGGACCCTCCGCGGTGCGACACCAGCGACTCAATGCGTGCCGGCCGACCAGCGTCAGCGTGCCGTCGACCGTGATCCAATCCCGAGCGCGCAACTCGCCGACGACGTCGGACAGTGCCGGTCCGGCGCCCGTGCCGGCCAGCTGATTGCTGCCCGGCCGGACCGTCCAGCGACCGGAATCCAGGGCGCTCAGCGCCAGGCCCTGCTGCTCCGTCGGCATGTCCAGGGGATGCGGACCGGGTCCGGAGCCGGGCTGTGTCGGCCCGGCCTCAGGCGGCCCCTGCAGACCCGCATCTGCGTCGAGCGGATGCACGGCGCTGTCGGGATCTCGGTGCGGGGCGTCACCGAACAGCGGATCGCCGCCGGAGAGATGGTCGTTCAGCCATCGCCCGGCGGCGTCGGCGAACGCGCGTGCGCGATCGGCGTCGACTCCGTAGCGCTGGGAGAGCTCGTCCATGTCCAGCTCGGAGAACCGTTGCACCGACCGGCTGACCTCATCGGCGATGGCGCGCAGCCGATCTTCAAAACTGTCGTGATCACTCATGCTCCCTATCTTCGCGCACTGGCGACCTGGGCACCACCGATAGGCTGATACACTCGGAAACCGTTATAACGAGATCCGAGTCATTGACGCGCCGTCTGCGGTCGCTGCTGGAGTTGCTGCTCACCGTCGCCGTCGCCCTCGGTCTCGCGCTGCTGATCCAGGCGTTTGTGGTCAAGCCGTACCGGGTCCCCACCGGATCGATGCTGCCGACGCTGGCCATCAACCAGCGGATTCTGGTCAACCGGTTGGACACCCACCCCGGGATCGGGGACGTGACCGTCTTCCATCCACCGCGCGGCGCCGACCTCGGGTCAGGTCAGTGTGCCGACCCTCGGCAGGGGTTCAGCGCCGATGGGGCTGCACTCCCGCAACCGTGTGATCGGCCGCTGCCCAGCCAGTCGACACAGACGTTCGTCAAGCGCGTCGTCGGCCTCCCCGGTGATGTGCTGCGGATCGTCGACGGCCACGTGATCCGCAACGGCCGGCGCGAGCCGGACGCCTACGTCGCCGCTTGCGGCCAAGCGGCCGAATGCACGCTCTCCCGTTCGATCCGGATCCCGGCCGGCGACTACTACATGATGGGCGACAACCGCGGGGACTCCGATGACAGCCGGTACTGGGGTCCGGTTGCGCAGCGCGACATCATCGGCCTCACGTTCTTCACCTACTGGCCCCCGGACAGGATCGGCGTACTCTGACTCGCGTGCGGCTGGCCGAACGCAGCGTCCTGGTGCTCACCAGCCTGGCCGGTGGTGACCGCCACGGGTACGCGCTGATCAAGGACATCGAGAGCTTCTCCGGCGTGGCCCTTTCACCGGGGACGTTGTACGGGGCGCTGGCCAAGCTCGAGGCCGACGGCTACGTGCAGCGCCTGCCGGCCGAGGACCGGCGCTACCCGTACACACTCACCCCGGCGGGCCGTACGGCGCTGGCCGAGCGTCTGGCGGAATCGGCCCGGATCGCGACCCTCGGGCTCGAGCGGATCGCCCTGGGTGGCCCATGAGACACCGCCTCACGAGCGCCATCCTGCTCCTCTACCCGCGCCGGGTCCGCGACCGTCACGGCCCGGAGATCGCCGCGTTGATCGACGACCTCGTCGCGCATGAGGGACGCTCGCGCACCGGGCTGTTCATACGTCTGGCGGTGGACGGGCTGGCCCAGCGCCTCGTCTCGACGGCCACCGCCTGGACCGTGGTGGCAGTCGCGGTGGCAACCAGCTTCGGCGGTCTGGCGGTCTCGGATTTCGCCGCCGCCAATGCGACTCGCCACGTTGTGCCTCCCACGGCGCACAGCATCGCGCCCGTTCGCTGCCCGCACCGTGGCCCACGCAAGACCCTGTTCCTGAGCGAATCCTCACGCGAAGTTCGCAGCTTCTGCACTAACGTGGCGCCCGCATGGATGCACCGCCCGCGCACCGCGCCCCCGAGTGCGCGCGGCAGGGGCCCGCGACCGCGCAGCATTGAGCCGCAGCGGTCGCGGGTCCTCCTATCTACGGTGTGCGGACGCGCGGACGGCGGGCGCTATCCGGCCGGGTGCTGGGGCGCGACCAGCACCGGGCGTTCCGCATGCGCGGAGAGCTGGTGTGAGACGCTGCCCAGGAGGGCGCTGGCGAATGCGCCCCGTCCACGTTGACCGCAGACGATCAGTCGCGCGTCGATCTCCCGGGCGACGTCGCCGATCGTCTTGGCCACCGACTCAGTCGCCTCCGCGACGCGCGCGGAGGCGTTGTAGCCACGCCCCCGGGCGCCCGCGGCGCCCTCATCGGCGATCCGCTGCGCCGCGGCGATCTCCTCCTCGTCGAGCTGGTCTTCATTGGGGACGACGGCCAGCAGTGAGCCTCCTCGGGCCAGCTGGACCGCGACCGGCGTCCACACCGACAACACGACCGCATCGGCGGGATGCATGACGAGCTCGGCGGCGACCGTCAATGCGGCCTTCGATCCCTCAGAGCCGTCGTAGCAGAACAAGACCGGTCTATCCATTGCTGGGCCTCGTCATCACTCATCCACTCCTCGACGTCGCTGGGTTCGCCTTCGGGTGGTCAGTGTCTCAGGTCGTCCGCGCGGCGGGCGCCTCAGCCTCCGGCAGCGCCGCGAAGTCGCGCTTGACCTGCCGGTACCAGCCCATGCCGGAGATCGGCTTCTTCCACCGGCCCTTCATCGCCTTCAGTGCACTCTCATGGGAGGCGTCGCCGCCCTCGACCATGTCCTTCAGATGCTGATCCTGCGCCTTGATCACGTCATCGGCGGTCTTCCCCCGATGCTCGAAATCACACGGCCCACCCAGCTGTTGACATGTCATCGCCTTCATGTGCGCTCCTATCTCTCTCGAGATGTCAGTGACGGTACGCGGCAAGCGTAGGACCGGTGGGCAGCCATTGCTTCTTCGATCCTGCTCGATGAAACGGCCGCGGATCCGCAGGTGACCCCGATGGTCAACCGCACCGCTCGGGTGCAATGGACCATCGGAGTCGCGCGTCACCCTCCGACCTACCGGGCCAGCTCGGCCGCCTGGTCCAGTCGCGCCAGCTTGCGCGGGTTTCGCATCACGTAGATCCGCGTGGCCCGACCGTTCTCCACGACGAGGCTGACCGTGGCGCCCAGCTCGCCGTCAAAGGCGAGCCGGCCCGCGAGCTCGCCGTTGATCCACCCGGTGCTCGTCTCGAAGCTCTCCACCGCCCGGTTGGCGCGCGCGAGCAGCCTCGTCACCGCCTCGGCTCCGTAGACCGGGGACCGCACGGCAGGCGCAAGGCCGCCGCCGTCGACGATCAGGACCACATCGGGCGCCATGACCTCCATCAGCTCCTGCACGCGCCCGGTGCGCAGCGCGAGCAGGAGTCGCTTCAGCACCGCCTGCTGCTCGGCGCGGCTCACCGGCACCCGCGGCCGCCGGGCCGCCACGTGCTCGCGTGCTCGGCGCGCGATCTGCCGAACCGTGGCCGTGGACTTCCCGACGGCTTCGGCGATCTCGCCGTACGGCATCTCGAAGACCTCGCGGAGGACGAACACGGCCCGCTCGGTCGACCCGAGTGTCTCCAACACGGTGAGCATCGCCATCGAGACGCTCTCGGCGAGCTCGACGTCCTCGGCCACATCGGGGCCGGTCAGCAGCGGCTCGGGCAGCCACTCGCCGACGTATTCCTCGCGGCGGCGCGACAGCGCTCGCATCTGGTTGAGCGCCTGGCGGGTCACGACCCGGATGAGGTAGGCCCGCGGGTCGCGCACCTCTGACTGGTCGACACCGCGCCACCGCAGCCACGCCTCCTGCAGGACGTCCTCGGCGTCGGCCGCCGACCCGAGCATCTCGTAGGCGACCGTAAAGAGCAGGCCGCGATGGGCGACGAACGGGTCGGCGGTCATGACGTCCACGCTACGCCGGGATCTCCGCACGCGAGGCCGGCGGGATCTCGCACGCGGTGGAGAAGCCCTGGGACTCGATCCCGAGCGCGGTGTTGCTCCGCGTCGAGAGGTTGGAGAAGGCAATGAACACGGTGAGCTCGATCAGCGCCGCCGGGCCGAGCGCGTCGAGCAGACGCGCCGACAGCTCGTCGGTGACGGTCGGCGGGGTGCTCGTCATGGCCTCGGCGTACTCCAGCACGTCGCGTTCCAGCGGCGTGAACGCCGACGACTCCCGCCAGCGCGGCGCCTGACTCGCCTTGGTCATGTCCAGGTTCTGGTTCTCCGCCTGGAAGTAGCCGATATCGAGGCAGAAGGAGCACCCCACCTGTGCCGCGACGGCGATGTGCGCGAGCGACTTGAGGCCTTCGTCGGCCGCATCCCACTCGCCCACCTTGACCCCGAGCTCCAGGGAGGCCTGGGCGACCTTGGGGTTGTGCCATGTCACCTCGATGGGCTCGGGCACGACACCGAACTGCTTGATCATGCTGTCGCTGAGGTCGGTGGGGACCTCAGCCTTTGCAACGCGTAGCGCCATGGTGTCCTCCATGTTCGTGTGACCTGTTTGACATGAAGACACCGCCCGCTCCGCGGGCGTGACACCCCGCCCGCGCGCGAATCTCATCGGGCGCCCGCGAGGCCGCCCGAACAAGCGCACTCCAGGGCGCTCCCCCGGTGGTAGCCTCGCGCGTGGGTCGTGCAAATGCCAACCGCAGAGAAGGGTCGCGATGACCGAGACGCTCAAGCGTTCACGCTTGTGCGGCGGCGGGGAGGATGAGGTCCGCGACCCCGCGGCTCTCGGGTGATGCGCGACCTCGACCTCAGTCCGAGCTGACGCGAGCGTCCTGGCCTCCACCGCCGTGGCCGTCGCCGAAGCCGTGCCAGGCACGGTCCCTTCGCGACGACTCAGCTGAATGACCGACGAGGACAAGGAACCGCCGCCCGAGGCGCGCAAGCTGCCGACCGGGCGGATCGCGCGAACGGCCCGGGTCGGTGGCCTGGTGACCAGCCAGGGCGCGCGGTGGGCGGGGATGCGGACGATCAATCGTGTCCGCTCGCCGGAGCGCGCCGCCGCCGCGCAGAATGAGCGCACCGCGGCGCTGGTCAACCAGCTCGTCGACCAGCTCGGACAGATGCGCGGAGCGGCGATGAAGGTCGGGCAGGTGCTCTCCATGGTCGAGTTCGACGGCCTCCCCGAGGAGGAGCGCGACGCCCTGCAGGCAAAGCTCGCCGAGCTGCGCGATGACGTCCCGCCGGTCCCGTTCTCCAAGCTCGAGCGCCTGTTGCGAGACGAGTTCGGAGGGCCGCTGTCGCGTGTCTTCTCGGAGTTCGACGAGCGCGCCTTCGCGGCGGCATCGATCGGCCAGGTGCACCGGGCGACGACGCTCGCCGGCGACGAGGTGGTCGTCAAGGTCCAATATCCGGGAGTCGCTGAGGCGGTCGAGACCGATCTGCGCAACGCCATGCTGCTGCTGCCGCTGGTCAAGCGGCTCGCGCCCGGCCTCGATGTGCGGGCGCTGGCGTCAGAGCTGCGCGAGCGGATCGTCGAGGAGCTCGACTACGAGCTCGAGGCGCAGAACCAGCGGCGGATCGGGCGGCTGCGCCGCGGCCACCCCTTCATCTCGGTGCCCGCGGTCAACACCGAGCTCTCGACGCGCCGGGCGCTCGTCTCGGAGTACATCGCAGGCGAGCGGTTCGAGGTGGTTCGCCGCCTCGACGAGCCCCAGCGCGACCGCTACGCGGAGATCGTCTTCCGCTTCTACTTCGGCCTGCTCTACCGCGACCGGATCGCGCTGGGCGACCCCCACCCCGGGAACTACCTCCTGCGCCCCGACGGCCGCGTCGGCTTCCTCGACTACGGGCTGCTGCGCGATGCCGGCGCCGCCCGCCTCGCGGCCGAGCGGGGGATCGCCCATGCGGTCCGGGCCGGTGATGCGGCGGCGCTGCACTCCGCGCTGGTCGCCGGCGGATATCTGCGGGCTGAGGGGGCGGACCTCGTCGACGACGAGCTGGTGCTGAAGCTGATGCGGCGCGCGACGCGGTGGTACGCGGTTCCCGGTCAGCGGCGTTTCTCCGGCGAGGGCGGCCCTCGCGGCCGCGACCGGCGGCCGGTGGACGAGGAGCGCCAAGCCCAGGCCCGGAACCAGCTGAGCCAGTTCACCCTGCCGGCCGAGACGGCGCTGATCCGGCGCATGCACGCGATCGTCGTCGTCGTGCTCGGTCAGCTTCGCGCCGAGGCGGATTGGGGTGCGATCGCCGCCGAGTACCTCCATGGCGAACCTCCGGCCACGCCGCTCGGTGAGGCCGAGGCCGAGTACTTCACGAGGGGCGCCGTCGCAGGCTCCTGAGGTCGGGATCCACAGAGGCGCGCTGACCCACCACGGCCGCGCCGCCCTGGCCACCTACACCGAAACGCTGCGCGGCCTGCTCAACGGGCTGTAGACACGCGACGCCACAGAGACGAAGCAGCGCGATCGCCCGCGCCGCTGCTCAGAAAGCCCCGGCGTACGCGTTGAGCGTGGTAGATATTGACTCTACAGCGATCACTATCTACCAAAAGTCCCTGCATAGACCGCTATCCGCGCCCCGCTCGGACCCTTCCCCGGCGCGCCGTTTTGTCGAGCCCCTGCGGCGCGGTGTCAGCCGCTAACTGCCCCCGTGCCCGATCGGCGTGGACCAGTCGGCCCCCGCGACCATCAAAGCCCTCGCGCCGTTGCGCTACCTGCCGGTCGGGCGATGTGCCGCGCCGCGCGCGAAGCCCGCGCGGCGTTGGCCGCCGCGCGTTCCACCGCGCGCGACATCGTTCTGGGGTAGCGGCGTCCGGCGCACGAGCAGGCGCAGCGCCCGGTCGTGTGGACCCTCCTGCTCGCGCTCGGCCAACACGTTCGGGTTGACCGTACGAAAGAGCGGGCCACGGTTGGGGTCGACCACGGCGACAACGACCTTGGAGCTGCTCGGGGTATCGAACACCAGCCCGTCGAGCTCCGCCGTCCCGTCGGTCACCGTCACGAGGTCGCCTGGGCTTGGCGCGTTCACAGCACCAGCTTAGGCGACGGCGTGCGCAACCGTGGTCAGGTCAGCGCTTCGGCGGGCAGCACGAAGCGCTGCGGCTTGGGCGAAGCGGCAGCGTCGCCATTGCCGATGCGCGAGCCGTGCAGCCCGCGACCCCGATCCGCAGAGGCGCTGGTCTCACCCGTGCCGGAGTGGGCGGTGATCCAGTCGATGACCGCGGGGGCGTCGACGCCCGCGGCCAGGATCGCCGCGCGCTCGATGACAACTCCACCGGAGGCGTGCGGACGCGACAATCTCGTCACGAGTTCAGTGATTGCAAGATCATCCATGTGCTCGCACCTGACGGGCCTCTCCGGGAGAACGCTCGCAGGGCGGAGAGGTCAGAAAGGACCGGGAGAGCGCACTATCGCCAAAACCCCGCGGGCAAACGCCGGGAACGCGATCAATGCGTCCACTTTACCATGTTCGCCATCAAATCCGAGTGCCGGGGTCGGATTGCAGTGCCGATAGTGGAGGAGGCGGGGTTGATCGAGTCAGGCTGCGCGTTTCAAACTGTTCGCTGACGGAGCTCCGGCCGCAGCTCTGCAGCGTCCCTTGCTCCGTCAGCGTTACTGGCGTGACTTGGTGGGTTCGTCTAGCCGGGCATTTCAACCGAGCTGCCATTCGCCGCTCGGAGGTCCAGCCGCGCCGAACCGGCGCCGGCGAGAACGACGCGGGCGGCCTCCTCGGTGCGCTCGTATGACGCGAAGCTGCCGGACCGCGCGAGGCTAGCTCCGTGCCGATCCAGAAGCGTCCAGTGATAGTCGCCGCCGTTGTCCTCAACGATGAGGAACTCCATCGACGCCGGCGTGGCGCCGCGCTTGCGCGCGGGCCTGTGGGATCTTGGTGCGGTGGCCATTGGCCAACCGGCTTTCTGCCCTTCTGGCTGACAATGTCGCCCGGGAAGCGAGAAGAGCGAGGGCTCTCTGAGCGCACCACGACATTACCATATTCCGACCGCCGCACTCGGATTTCAGGACGGCGTGGTACGGTGGGACTGTCCATCGCGTGCCCTCTCCGGTTTGGCGATCGTGCGCTCTCCCGGTCCTTTCTTGACCTCTCTGCCTTGTGAGCGCCCTGCCTGAGAGGCACGCGAGGAGCGTCGATGGAAGCTGTGACGTGCACCGCCTGCACGGAGGTCGCATCGTCAGCCGTTGGGACGGTCGAGCTCCGGCCGCACAGCCCGTCGATCGATTGCGCCGGCGCGCCTGGACAGTCCGGCCGGAGCTACCGCTGCGGATCGCGATGCTCGCTCCGCCGTGGATCTCCGTCCCGGCGCCGGGGTACGGTGGCGTGGAGTCGGTCGTCAGCACCCTCACGGAGGCGCTGGTCGCGCCGCGGCCACGAGGTGACGCTGTTCTGCGCTCCAGGTTCCGCGTCGCGCGCGACCGTCGTGACTCTGCTCGACGAGCTCCCATCCCGACGAGATCGAGCGCTCGCTGTTTGAGGTCGACCATGTCGGCCGGGCGTTCGATGCGATCGACCGCGCCACCGATGGTGATCGCTTCGACGTCGTTCACGACCACTGCGGCTTCACCGGGCTCGCGATGGCAAACCGCATCGACACACCGCTCGTGCACACGTTGCACGGGCCGTTCACCGCCGACACCGCGGCGTTCTACGCCCGCCACGGGCACAAGGCGACGCTGGTGGGGATCAGCCGGGCCCAGCTCGCATCGGCACCGCCCGGATTGGGTGCGATCGATTCGATCCCGAACCCGATCGACCTGCGGGCCTGGCCGCTGCAGGAGCGCAAGGGCGACTACCTGCTCTGGGTCGGACGGATGACCCCGGAGAAGGGGCCGCACCGCGCGATCGCCGCCGCTCGCGCCGTTGATGTACCGCTGGTGCTGGCGGGTGTGATCCAGCCCGGACAGCAGGCGTTCTTTGACCGAGAGGTCGCCCCCCACATCGATGGCCAGCGCGTCCGCTTCGTGGGCGAGGTCGGCGGGCGCGGCCAAGCGCTCGCTGTTCGCTCGCGCCCGCGGACTGCTCATGCCGATCCGCTGGGACGAGCCGTTCGGGATGGTGATGGTCGAAGCGCTCGCCTGCGGGACGCCGGTGATCGCGTTTCCGCGAGGGCGCCGCTCGCGAGCTCGTGATCGACGGGACGACGGGCTTCCTGGTCGACGACGAGCGTGCGATGGCGGACGCGGTCGGCCAGCTGCCGCGGATCGATGCGCGGGATTGCCGCACCTGGGTGAGCCAGCATTGCGACGTCGAAGTCGTCGCCGCCGCCTACGAACGAACGTACCGGTCAGTCATGCCCACGGGCATGCCGCGGGCGCTCGCGCAGTGTCTGAGCGCACGCTGAGCGTCCTGGACGGAAGCACGTTCGTCGTCGGCGACCGGCTCGGCGACGTCCGCGCCGACGAGGGTCGCGAGCACGGCTTCTTCTCCGAGGACACGCGCTTCATATCGCGCTGGGTCCTCCGGGTGGGAGACGCGCCGCTCGAGCTGCTCAGTCTCCACCAGAGCGCGCACTTCGACGCCCAGTTCTTCCTGACGCCCAGAGTCGGGCCTGACGAGCAGGCGCCGTGCTCGGTCGTGCGCCATCGCCTCGTCGACCACGTGTGGATGGAGGAGGTCACGGTGACCAACCACCTCCACGAGACGAGCCGCCTCCGTGTCGCGCTGGAGGTCGACGCCGACTTCGCCGACCTGTTCGAGGTCAAGGACGGCGCGGTCGCGCCGCGAGAGGTCACCTGCACCCACGACAGCTACGAGCTTGACGCTGGCCTACCAACACGCCGAATTTCGCCGCTCGGTCACGATCGCCAGCCAGCGCACCGGCGACCATCACCCGCACCGGCTTCGAGTACGACCTGGAGCTCGCACCTGGTGAGCAGTGGTCGACCACCTTCACGATCTCGCCCCGTCGCCGCCCAGCCGGGGATCGTGTTCGCGCGGCGCGAGCCGCGCGGCGCGGCTCGAGGACCTGCGCACAGGCAAGAGTCGGCCGAACTCGAGACCTGGCTGGCCGGCGCGCCGGCCCTGCAAGCCGACGACCCGGCGCTCCTGCGCACCTACCGGGCGAGCCTCAGCGATCTCGGCGCGCTCCGCATGCACCCCGACCTGGCTCGAGGGCGCGACGCTGCCCGCGGCCGGCCTGCCGTGGTTCATGGCGCTGTTCGGTCGCGACAGCCTGATCACGAGCTTCCAGGCGCTGCCCTACCTCCCGGGACTCGCCGCAACCACCCTGCGCGTCCTCGCCGCTCGCCAGGCCACGCGCCGAGACGACTTCCACGAGCAGGAGCCCGGGAAGATCCTGCACGAGCTGCGCTTCGGCGAGCTCACCGCGCGCGGCGAACGACCCCATTCGCCGTACTTCGGAAGCGCCGACGCCACGCCCCTGTTCCTCGTGCTCCTGGACGAGTACCACCGCTGGACCGGCGACGACGAACTCGTCCTCGCCTTGGAGGCCAACGCCCGCGCGGCCCTGGCGTGGATCGAGGACAGCGGCGACCTCGACGGCGATGGCTACGTCGAGTACGAATGCCGCAACCCGACCACCGGCCTGGTCAACCAATGCTGGAAGGACAGCTGGGACTCGATCCAATTCGCCGACGGCACGCTCGCCCGCGGGCCGATCGCGACCTGCGAGATCCAGGGCTACGTCTACGACGCGCAACGGCGCTCAGCGCGCCTCGCCCGCGAGGTCTGGGACGACGACGCGCTCGCCGAGCGGCTCGAGCAGCGCGCCGAGCGACCTTCAGGCGCGCTTTCGCCGCGACTTCTGGATGCCCGAGCGCGGCTGTCACGCCCTCGCGCTGGACGGCGACAAACAGCAGGTCGACAGCCTGACATCCAACATCGGCCACCTTCTGTGGTCGGGAATCCTCGACGACAGCGAGGCAGCCGCCACCGCCGAGCGACTGCTCGACGAGCAGCTCTACTCCGGCTGGGGCGTCCGCACCCTTGGCGCGCGCGAGGCGCGGCTACAACCCACTCGGCTACCACACCGGGACGATCTGGCCGCACGACAACTCGCTGATCGCCGCCGGGCTCGCCCGCTACGGACACCACGAGGCGGCCGGCGCGATCGCCTCCGCGATCCTCGCCGCGGCACCGTACTTCGAGCATCGCCTGCCCGAGGTGTTCGCCGGCTTCCCGTGCGCTCTGACCACCGTTCCGGTGGCATTCCCCACGGCGTCGCGTCCCCAGGCATGGGCCGCGGGACTCCGCTGCTGTTGCTGACGACGCTGCTTGACCTCCAACCCGGCACCCCCCCGTCGCGGCTGACCTTCCCCGCCCGGCCGGACACGATGGTCACCGCCGGCGCCGGCTAGCGCCCCGAGGGCCGTCACCCCGTCAGCACCCAGCCGGCCACTGCGACGTATTGCACGGTCGCCGCAGCGATCACGAGCGCATGGAAGATCTCGTGAAAACCGAACGTCCGCGGCCACGGATCGGGTCGCTGCCGGGCGTAGATGATGGCTCCCGCGGAGTACAGCAGCCCACCGGCGCCAAGCAACACGAGCGGTGCCACTGAGAGATCCCCGAGCAACTGGGGGATCGCCACCACCGCCAGCCAACCCAGCGTGAGATAGCTACCGGCGGTGACGGCACGCGGCGCATGGACCCACCCGAGCGAGAAGGCAACCCCCGCCACGGCACCCGCCCACGCGACCCCCAGGATCACCCACACGAGCGGTCCATGCAGCAGCACCAGCGCAACGGGCGTGTAGCACGCGGCGATGAACACGAAGATCGTGCTGTGGTCGATCCGCCGCAGCACCGGCTTGAATCGCGGCGGCCCAGGCCAGCGGTGATAGAGCGCGCTGCAGCCGAACAATGCAATCAGGCTCCCGCCGTAGATCGCGGCGGCGACCGTCGCCCGCCCCGCCGGCGCGATCACGATTACACCCACTGCCGCGGCGATCGCCAGTACAGACGCGACGGCGTGCGACACGCCACGCAGCCGGGGTATCAGTTCGTCAGCTGCGGCAAGCCCAGTCATGGACTCAGTTTGACGGAGATCACCTCCGCCATACTCCCAGACAGGCATGGACCAGCCGGGCATCGACATCCTCCACCGCATCCTTAAGACCCGAGGAGACTTCGGGCATCGAGAGCACCTCGAGCTGGCGTGGGCGTGCCTCGACCACTACGACGTCCACACCGCCCACGCGGCCGTGTCCACCGCGGTCCGGCACGTCGCACGGCTACACGGCGTGCCGGACCGCTACCACGAGACGATCACGCGCTCGTGGGTTCACGTGGTGGCGCTGCACCGCTCGATCGATCCCTCCGACTCCTTCGACGGGTTCATCGCGGCGCATCCGGAGCTCCTGACCAGGGACCTCCTCAGCCGCCACTACAGCACCCCCGTCCTCGCCGGCGAGAGGGCGCGCGCGGAGTGGGCTGAGCCGGACCTGCGCGCCTTCCCCGCCCTCGCCTAGGGCCAGCCGGCCGGCCCCACCGGCCCACCCGCCCCACCGGCCCACCGGCCCCACCTAAGGTGAGGCGCTCGGTGCCACGAGCCCCGCGTCGGCGCCGATCCGCTCCAGGATCGCCGGGTCGCCCACGTAGCTGACGCCGACGGCCTTCGCCTCGCGCACCCCGAGGATGCCGAGCAGCAGGCCCATGACCGGGCGCGGCTCCCCGGTGATCGTCGCGTCGACGACCGCATCGCCCGCCGGTCCGAGCCGGGTCGCGATCTTCCCGTCGCGGATCTCGAGCATGATCGGCTGATCGGCGACCTGAAGCTCGACGGTCACCGGCGCGGCATCCGGCCGGCGGTCGGTCAGGATGAGCTCGATCGCCCAGGCCAGCCAGTGGCTGCGCACGGCGTCGCCGCCGTTGTCCTCGGTCATCAGAGGCATGCCCCAGCGAACCAGGCTCTCCAGCACGGGCCGGAGCTCAGTGCCGCGCGGGGTCAGCCGGAACAGCGTGGTAGCGATCGGCGGCGGCGCCTCCTCGCGGACGACCAGCCCCTCGTGCTCGAGCTCGCGGAGCCGGTCGGCCAGCAGGTTGGTGGCGATCCCGGGCAGGCCGTTGCGCAGGTCGGTGTAGCGGCAGGCGCCGCGCAACTCGAGCTCGCGCACGATCAGCAGCGTCCAGCGGTCGCCGACCAGGTCGAGCGATTTGGCCAGCGCGCAGTACTCGTCATAGGACCTCATTGCTGGATGAACTCTAGCAGAAACTTGAGTTTCTAATACTTCTACTTGACTTTCTTGTCTACATGATCTACAACCTCATCGCCACGAGTCAACCCGGCCCCCTCTCCAAGGAGGAGCGATGAAACACAAGCCCCTGATCCTCACCTCGCTGCTGCTGGCCGCGTTCGTCATCAACGTCGACACGACGATCGTCAACGTCGCGCTGCCCACCCTCGTGCGCGAGCTGCACGCCTCCAACTCTCAACTCCAGTGGGTGGTGGACGCCTACAACCTGCTGTTCGCCGCCTCGGTGCTCGCCGCCGGCAGCCTCTCGGACCGGTTCGGGCGCAAGGGCATGCTGCTCGCCGGGCTCGCCGTCTTCGGCCTGGCCAGCCTGGCCGGCGGCCTCACCGACAGCGCCGGGCCAGCTGATCGTGGCGCGCGCCGTGATGGGCGTGGGCTCGGCGATGGTGTTCCCCTCGACGCTGTCGCTGCATCACCAACGTGTTCACGCAACGCGGTGAGCGTGCCCGGGCCATCGGCCTGTGGGGCGCCATCACCGGCGCGGCCATCGCGTTCGGGCCGATCGCCGGCGGATGGCTGCTGCAGCTCTTTGACTGGCGCAGCATCTTCTTCGCCATGGCACCGGTCGCCGCTCTCGGCGGTGTCCTCGTGTCCGCGCTACGTCCCCACCTCGCGCGATCCGCACGCGCCCCCCATCGACCGGGCCGGGTTCGTGCTGTCAACCGCCACCGTGGCGCTGCTCGTCTACACGATCATCGAGGCCCCGAGCCACGGCTGGGGGAGCACACGCACGCTCGCCGGCTTCGCATTGACCGCCGCGCTCGCCGCCGCGTTCATCGCATGGGAGCGGCGCACCGACCACCCGATGCTCGACCTCAGCCTTTTCCGCAACCTCCGCTTCACCGCCGCCAGCGCCTCGGTCGCGATCTCGTTCTTCGCGCTCTCCGGATTCATCTTCCTGGTCACCCAGTACTTCCAGTTCCTCAAGGGCTACGGGCCGCTGTCGACCGGCATCCGGCTCCTGCCGGTCGCGTCGTTCGTCGCCATCGCCTCGATCCTCGGGCGCCAGGCTCGCCGTTCGGGTCGGCACCAAGCTGGTCGTCGCCTCGGGCCTCTTCGCCATGGCTGCCTTCTACCTCTGGGTCACGACCACATCGGCGACGACCGGCTACGGGACGATCGCGGCGCAGATGGTCATCCTCGGGCACCGGCATGGGGCTGACCAGCGCGCCTGCGACCGAGGCCATCATGGGCGTGGTGCCCAAGGCGAAGGCCGGCGTCGGGTCCGCCATCAACGACGCGACCCGGCTGCTCGGCGGCACGCTCGGGGTGGCCGTGATCGGCAGCGTGTACGCGTCGCTGTACGCCAGCCGCCTCACCAGCGCGCTCCCCTTCGGGCTGCCCGCCACCGTCGCCCGGACCGCCCACGCGTCCGTCGGTGCCGCCCTCACCGTCGCTGGCACGCCTCGGGCACGCCGGCCATCCCGCGCTCGCCGACGGCCGTCCATGACGCCGCCACCTCGGCCTTCTTCCACGGCCTGCGCACGGCCAACTACCTCGCGGCGGGCGTCGCCGTGGCCGGCGGACTGATGGCCCTCGCGCTGCTGCCCGCCCATCCCACGCGTCGCCGGCGACGACGGGGCCCCCGGCCTCGCCGCGATCGGCTCACCGCAGACCGCTGACGCCCACAGCTGACCCCAACCCACGCAAAGGACCCACCATGAGCAATCATGATCCTCAACGCCGCCGACGCCGCCGAGGCCCGCACAGCGACCCAGCGGCCAACATCGACACCGCGCTTCAGCGCAACCGCGCCTTCGCCGCTGCCGGCGGTCACCACGGCGCCGTCGTCTTCCCCGCCCTGCGCCTGTTCGTGGTCACGTGCCTGGATCCGCGTGTCGACCCCGCGCACGTCCTCGGCCTCGGCCTCAGCGACGCGATGGTCGTGCGCAACGTCGGCGGGCGGGTCACACCGGAGGTGATCAACGACATCGCGTTCATCGGCCAGATCACCGAGAGCGTGCTGCCCGACGGCCCGCTGTTCGAGGTCGCCGTGATCCACCACACCCAGTGCGGAGCCGGCGCGTTCGCCGACGATGGGTTCCGCCACCGCTACGCTGAGCGCATCGGCGCCGACGAGAGAGCCTGCGCGACCACGCCGTGCTGGACCCGGCGGCGACCGTCGCCCGCGATGTCGAGCGCCTGCACGGCACGCCGCAGATCTCGCCCGCGGATCGCCGTCTCCGGGCACGTCTATGACGTGGTCACGGGCCTCGTCGAGACGGTCGTCCCCGCGTCGCGTCCCGCGTGGTGATCACTGGGCCGCCTTGGCCTTCTCCCTGGCCTGCTGCTCGGCCTTCTCCTTCGCCTTCCTGGCCCGCTCGTCCGCCCGCGCCTTGGCGTTGCGCTTGAGCTTCTTGCACTCCTCGTCGTCGGGCACGACGGCCTGAGCGCGGTCGATCGTAGGGTCGCGCGAGGCCCGCAGGGCGTCCGCCAGTGAGCCGGACTTCGCTGTGCCCAGCCCGCTGATGACCTGCTCGTGCTCGACGGCCTTGTGCGTCCGTGCATGCTTCTTCTTCGGGGGCGGATCCAGGAGGGGTCCCTGCACCTCGATGATGCGGAACCGATCGGCCACGGCCTGCTGGAAGGCGACGGGGACGCGTGACTGGATCTCCTCCTTGATCAGGCAGGCGAGCCACCGGTAGGGCTCACGGTACGCGCTCGCGTCACGATCGCCGTAGTAGCCGCGGAGTACGGGCGTCGCGGCCAGGGCCTGGTCCGGCGACGTGCCGAGCTGCGGAACCAGCCGGGTGAGCTGCCGTTGGACCCAGTCAAAGACCCCGAGCACGTCGTTGTCGCCGTTGAGCGCCTCGTAGAGGACGACGAGGTCGACCGGCTGGAGCTGGTTGACCACACGGTCGTCGGACTTGGACGCCGTCTGGGCCGGGAGTCCGGCTCGGTCTCGTGTCTCGGCCTCCTTGGCGCCGAGGATCGGCACGACCTTCGTGCTCCCGCCGCCGCTGTGCGCCGAGAGGACGATGGAGTAGTTGGCGGCGTCGGCGAGCTTGTCGAGGTCCGTGCGGCCCGACTTCTGGAGCACGTCGCGGACGTACTCGAAGGTGGGAAAGCTGCCGAAGTCCGACTTGCCCCGGCCCTGGGCCAGGATCGCCACCACCTGCGGACCTTGGCCGGCGAGGCTCGAGATCTGCTGCTCCCAGTGCTCCTGCTCGACGTCGCGCACCGTGCCGCCGGGGGCGGAGCTCCCCCTGGCGGCGACGAGATACCCGGCGTACGGGTCACCGCCACGAAACCCCCAGCCGTGAAAGTGCACGATCACCTGGACCGGCTTGTCGAGCTCGAGCGTGTCGGGGACCAGGACGACCGCCATGTGGCCGGGCGATTCCCTGGTCTTGTTGCGCTCGTCGCTGGCCAGACCGCCGTAGGACGCCTGGAAGTCGTCGATCCCGTACTTGAGGCCGTGCACTTCCAGCCGCGTGATCCCGGTCCCGGACGCGTTCGCGACCGGCTTGGTGTAGTCGTCTCGCTGGAGGGAGCGCACCAGGCGCCCGACGGCGCGGTTGCCGGCCGCCGCCATCAGGCCCGAGAGCTCGGTGCCCCGTCCGCCGGGCAGCCTCGCGGCGGACCCTCCGCGCTGAGCCCGCTCGGTCCGGGCCGGCTCGGTTCGCGCTCGCATGACCACCCCCGCATCGTCGCTGGTCAACGCGAGCGGATCAAGACCGACCCCGGGGCGCAGTCGTCCGTGCCTTGACCCGCGCGAAGGACTGTGGGATCGTCGCAGCGCAATGCGCGAACAGCTCGAGCAGCCCCGCCGGGCCGCAGGGGCCGCGTCGCGGCATCGGGGCATCGCGGCCGGCCCCGCGTTTGCTGCGGGCGTGGGCAACCGTGCCCTGGCCGCCCGTGCCGCCAGCTCACCGGCGCTGCCGCCCGGGCGCGGCCTCGGCCCCGGCGGCGCGGCGCGCCTCGCCGCGCACCTGCTGAGCTCGCCGCCGAACTCCGACACGCCGGCTGACGATGCCGTCGAGGAGGGCGCCGAGCTGACCACCCCGACCGCCGGTACCACGGCGACGCCGGCCCAGCCCGTGGTTGACGCCACGACCCGCCAGCAGCCGGCGATCCTGCGGATCAAGAGCTCAGGGGCGATCGAGGGCAGCTACGGCATCAGCCAGTACTGGCCGGTCACGAACTACTGGGGCGCCGACAAGACGCTGGGCGAGTTCACCGAGCCGCTGGCGGGCCAGCGGGGCTGGCACATGATCGGGCACAAGTTCCAGACGATCGGGCGCTTCACCTCGGTCTGCACCGACCACGGCACCGGCCGCGTCACCTTCCTTCAGGAGGCGCGCATCACCACCACCAAGGGCGGCACCCCCGGGCCGTGGTTCAACGACATGCACTACACCGACGCGTCCAACGCCGACCACTTCTGGGACCCGAACTCCGAGGTCGGGACCAACACGGGCAACGGGCCAGGCGTCCGTCGCACGATCGCCGCCGACGCCTACGCCTACACCGACCCGCCCGCGATCTCCTACGGACCGGACACCGACGACTATCGCAAGCTCGAGTTCAGGATCCACCTCAAGCCGCCGCCGGGCTCGCCCGACAGCGAGATCGTCAAGACCGCGACCCAGGAGATCGAGGTCAAGGACGGGACCCCGAAGGTCCTGCAGTCGCCGTAGCGATGTCCGCCGCTGACCTGGGCCGGATCGGCGAGCTGGCGTCGCAGGTCAGCCTCGACGTCTCACCCCGCGGCGTCACCCCGCGGCTCACCGACGAGCTGCGCGCGCTCCTCGACCGGCTCGACGCCGGCGACGTCGACGTGATCGCCGAACGGCTCAACGCGTCGACGCAGCCCGTCCCGGCGCTGGTCTGGGGCGGAGCGCTTGCCCGTATCGGGACGCCGGCGGCCGCGGCGCAGCTCGACGCCTACGCCCAGCGCCTGCACCGCGACGATCCCTGGCCCGGGGCGTTCCCGGGCCGCCGTGAGGTCTTGCTGTACCTCGGCCGCGGCGACGGATGACCCTCAGGCGCCGGCGACAGTCAAGAGGCTGCGCCAGGGGGTCCTGATGGCTCGCTCGGCCGCCCGCCGTTAATCCGCGTCGCGCTCGGATGCCGGCCGGCGCCACGTTGGCGGCGAGCCGGGTGAGCACCGCTTCGAATCCGGCCAGCTCGGCGGCGCTGATCCCGTGGCGCAGGCGCCGGTCGAAGGCCAGCGCCGCATCGCGCAGCCGCTCAAACGCCGCCTCGCCGGCCTCGGTCAGCTCCACCAGGTGCACGCGCCGGTTGCCGGGGTCGCGGCGGCGGGTGAGCAGGCCGTCTGACTCCATCGCGTTGAGATGGTGGGTGAGCGTCGCCTCGCGGATCCCGACGGCGGCGGCGAGCTCGCGCTGGTTGGCGACCTGCCGGCGCATCTTGAGGTTGAGCAGAACGAGCCACACCGGCATCGAGCCGCCGGCCTCGCCCAGCGCGTCATCGAAGGCGCGGCTGACCACGCGCGCAACGGCGGAGAGGCGCAGCCCGATCGGCGGTGTGCGTGGCGCCGGCATGAGGGCGTGGAGCATATCAGCGTGATCAAAGGATTTGACATCTAATCGTTAGATCTCTATGCTTCGACGACGACGCCGTACCGCGCGCCACAGCGCCCACCCACCGAGCCACTCGAGGAGGAGCCCATGCCCAACCACACCATCCCGCTCCAGGAACTCGTCGATCTCGACCGCGCTGTCGCTCGCGCCGAGGTCGACGGCGACGCCGACACCCTGGACGCGCTCGCCACCGACGACTTCACGCTCGTCGGGCCGGTGGGCTTCGTCCTGGACAAGCAGCAGTGGCTGGATCGCTACCGCGGTGGCGGCCTGCGGACCCACGCGCTGGCCTTCGAGGATGCGGTCACCCGCGTTCACGGTGACTGCGCGATCCGGATCGGACGCCATGTCCAGGAGGCGGAGTTCCAGGGCCGCCCCGTCAACGGCGAGTTCCGCGCCACCCACGTCGCCGTCCGCGATGGCGGCCGCTGGCGGCTGGCCGGCGTCCATCTCAGCCCCATCGGCGGTCCGCCGCCGTTCGCCGCCCCCGCCGGCCCGGAGGCGCCGCGATGAGCGTCGCTGCGGCCGCACCGGGACGCTATGCGGATCTCGCCGGTCGCGTGGCCGTCGTCACCGGAGGCTCGCGCGGCATCGGGGCCCAGACCGCGCGGGCGCTGGCCGCCAACGGCGCCAAGGTCGCGGTCATCGGCCGCGACGAGCACGCGCTGGCCGGCGTGGCCGACTCGATCACCGCCGCCGGCGGCGCGGCACTGGCCGTGCGCGCCGACTGCACCGTCGAGCATGAGCTGCAGCGCGCCGCCGCCACCATCGCCGAGCGGCTCGGCCCGGTCCACATCCTGGCGGCGTTCGCCGGTGGCAACGGCATGCCCGTCCCCACGGCGGACGAGACCGTCGGGCACTGGCGGGAGGTGGTGGACTCAGACCTCACCGCCACCTTCGCCTCCATCCACGCCTTCCTCCCGGTGATGCTCGACCACCGGCGTGGCTCGATCATCACGATGTCGTCGGCGGCAGCCCGCCAGGCCGCCCGCTCCAACGCGGCCTACGCCGCGGCCAAGGCGGGGGTGATCGCGCTGACGCGCCATCTCGCCGGCGAGATGGGGCCGCAGGGGATCCGCGTCAACTGCGTCGCGCCCTCGGCGGTCGAGAACGAGCGGATGCGGAACTGGATGACCGAGGACCAGCGCCGGGAGCTGGGGGGACTCGTTCCCGCTGCGGCGGATCGGTCAGCCCGAGGACGTCGCCGCGGCGGCGCTGTTCCTGGCCTCGGACGCGGCGGCGTGGATCACCGGCATCACGCTGGACATCGCCGGCGGCAAGATCATGGTCTGACGCGTAGCGCGCGCGGCAGGCCTCGACGTTGCCTCCAGCCTCTAGGCTGCCGGCGATGGCCACCTTCCTCGTCCTCCAGCACATCGCCTGCGAGCCGCCGGCGGCCTTCGAGGACGAGCTGTTGGCCTGGGGAGCGGCGCTGGATCGCGTCGAGGTCGACGAGGGCGACCGGCTCCCCGATTGGCGCGGCTACGCCGGCATCATCGCCATGGGCGGCCCGATGGGGGCCTACGAGGACGACCGTCTGCCCTGGCTGGCCGCCGAGAAGCGGCTCATCGGCGAGGCCGTGCGCGCCGGCACGCCGTACTGGGGCGTCTGCCTCGGGGCACAGCTACTGGCCGCGAGCCTCGGTGCACGAGCGTTCCCGGGCCCGGCGGCCGAGGTCGGCGTGCTGCCCGTGCGCCTCACCGAGGCGGCGCACAGCGACCCCGTGTTCGCAACGCTCCCCGGCGAGTTCGTCGCGCTGCAGTGGCATGCCGACACCTACGACCTCCCCGACGGCGCGGTCCGGCTGGCCGGCTCAGAGGCCTACGCCCAGCAGGCCTTCGCGGTCCACAACGCCTACGCGATGCAGTTCCATCTCGAGATCGACGCGGCGCTGGCGACGACGTGGGGCGAAGTCCCCGCCTACGCCCGCAGCCTGGAGCAGCTCCTCGGCCCGGGCGCGCTGCCCCGGCTCATCGGCCAGGTGCGCGAGCATCAGGCGCAGACGACCGGGCAGGCGCGGCGGATGTTCGCCGCCTGGCTGCAGCACGTCGTGGGCCTGGAACCCGCGGCTCAGCCGATCCCGCGCGCGACGCACAGCCGCTGAAGCTGCTCCATGGCCTCGGCGGTGCGCGTGGGCAGCGCCTGAAGCGCCGCCGCCGCCACGCGGAGGTCGGGAATCGTGGCGGCGCGGGCCTCCAGCGCGAAGCGGCCGAGCCACCGCACTGCGGCGCGGTCGTAGCGTTCGGGGTCGCCGTCGCGCAGCACCAGGCAGATGCGCAGGGCGTCGTCGAGCGCGATCTGCGGGAGCTCCCGAGCGGCCCCCAGAACGAGCATCTCGTTGCCCGTCTCGAGGGCCCGGCGAAACCGGGCGTAGGGGCTGCCGTCGCTTGTCACGAACGTATGTTCGCATGGCCGTCAACCCCCGGTTGAGCCCGGAGAGGGTTGGGTAGGAATTTGGCGAAGGTGAGAACACCGCCACGTCCGGCGCTGGTAGGGACCGATGCGCTTCGGGCCATACGTGGCGACCAACCCACCGGAGGGAGAAGATGATCACAGGGCTCATCGGAGTTCTGGTGGCGGTCGCGATCGTGCTCGTCCTGCTCAAGGTGGCGCTCTTCGGCGGCCTCCTCGGGCTCGTGGCACTGGTCCTGCTCGTCCTGCTCGTGCTGGGGAGAATCTGACCGCGATCGCTCGCGGTTTCCGGGCGGCCTGGCCGTCAGGCCGCAGGCGGCAGATCTGGATCGTCCTCGGCGTCGCGCTCGGCGCGCTGGCGCTGCTCGAGCTTGCTGCGTAGGTAGGCGGCCTTCTCGGCGCGCCGTCGATGGCGATCGGCCTCGGCGTCGGTATCCGCCTCGGGGATCTGGTCGTACTCCAGACGCTCCTGCTGGCGCTGCCGGCGCCGCAGGTCCTCGACGGACGGATCGTCGCCGCTCATGGCCGGAAAAGATAGACCGGAACGCGTCCTGCCGACGGTCGCCCCGTGCGATACCGTGCCCGCGTGATCTCCGGGAGGCTCGTGTGCGCGGTGGCGATGGCGGCAGCGGTCGCCGTTGCCGGCTGTGGGTCCGGCACGTCGTCGTCGTCGGCCGGCCAGGTCGACTTCAAGACCGGCCTTGCCGCCAGCCAGAAGGCATTCCGCAAGCTCGGCACCGACATCGCCAAGGACATCACCGGCGCCGGCGCCAAGTCCGACAGCGAGCTGGCCACGGAGTTCACCGAGCTCGCCACCCGCGCCGAGCAGCAGGCCAGCCAGCTCGCGGCCATGAAGGCACCGGCCAAGTACACGAAGCGGATGACCAGCCTCGTCGCCGGCTTCCACGCGATCAAGGGCGACCTGTCGACCATCTCGACCGCGGCGACCAAGCACGACGCCTCGAGCGCCGAGGCCGCGACCCGGGCGCTCCTCACCGACGCGGCCAAGGTCAAGACCGCCGACACGTCGCTGTCCAAGGCTCTCGGACTGCCTCCGGCCCGGGCGGCGTCCAGCCGCTCGACGAGCTCGAGCACTTCCACGACCAGTGCCACGTGAACCGCCACGACCAGCGCCAAACGTAATCTTGATAAAATTGATGGAGTTAGTTATCTTGGCTCCACCATGACCGTCGACCTGCACCAGCACGTCTGGACCACGCCCCTTCTCGATGCCCTCGCCGGGCGCGACCGCCTGCCCTTCGTCCGCCGCACCGACGGCCTCACCATCCTGCATTGCGGCGGCGAGCTGCCGTACGTGATCGACACGGCCGCGGAGTCCTCGGCGCGGCGCACGCAGCTGCTGGAGGCGGACGGCATCGAGCGCGCGGTCGTGGCGCTGTCGAGCCCGATCGGGATCGAGGCGCTCCCCCACGGCATGGCGGCCGAGGTCATCGCCGCCCACCTCGACGGGGTGCTGGCGCTCGGCGACCGCTTCGCCGCCTGGGGCCCGATCCCGGTCGACGGCCCCGACACCGCCGATGTCGACGAGGCGCTGCGCTGCGGCTGCGCCGGCATCTCGGTGCCCGCGTGCGCGCTGGCCGGGCGCGATGCGCTCGATGCGTTGGGACCGGTGCTGGAACGCGTTCAGTCACACCGGGTCCCGCTGTTCGTGCACCCGGGCGGCACGGCCGGCCCGCTCACCCACGAGGCGCCGCTCACCGACCCCTTGTGGTGGCGCGCCCTCACCGACTACGTCGCTCAGATGCAGGCCGCCTGGCTCACCTTCGCCGCACACGGCCGGCGCGAGCTGCCGGGGCTGACCGTCGTCTTCGCCATGCTGGCGGGCGGCGCCCCGCTGCAGTCAGAGCGGCTGGCCACGCGCGGAGGCCCCACCGTCGACCTGCGCGATCCGCTCACCTTCTATGACACCTCCAGCTACGGCCCCGGGCTCGTCGACGCCATGGCGGATTGGGTTGGGCCCGCTCAGCTCGTGTATGGCTCAGACCGGCCGGTCATCGAGCCGCTCCACACCGGTCGCGACCGTGCGCTGATGCACAACGCCGCCGCGCGTCATGCATGCGGTGGGAGCCTCGGCATGAGCCTGTCGCTCGACGAGCTCAGGCGCTTTGCCACCGCGCTGGCCGAGTCACCGGAACGCTGGCGCCACCTGGTGCGCCACACCGGGGACGTCCGCGTCTACGAGCAGATCTGGGACGACGAGGATGTCAACGCCTGGGTGATCTGCTGGAGCGAGGATCAGGACACGGGCTTCCACGACCACGACGAGTCGGCCGCGGGGATCGCCGTCGTCTCCGGCCGGGTGCGCGAGGACCGGCTGACCCTCGCCGGCGAGCCGGTGTCACGGGAGATCGGGCCGGGCACCACATTCACGCTGGCGCCGGTGGCCATCCACCGGGTGCTGCATGCCGGCACCGGGCCCGCCGTGACCATCCACTGCTACTCGCCGCCCCTGCGGCGGACCGGCGCCTACCGGGTGGGTGAGGACGGGACGCTCGAGCGCGAGTCCCAGAGCTTCGTGGTGGAACTGAGCGGCGAGCTCGCCGCGGCCTGACGGACCCTGACGCACACGCGCGCCCGGGCGCATCGTCTAGCGTCCACGGCCGTGTACAAGACGGTCACGCACGACGGCGTCGAGGACACCGTGGCGATCGAGGAGCCGCTGGAGATCCGCGTCGACGGCGCGGCGCTGGCCGTCACGATGCGCACCCCCGGCCACGACGAGGAGCTCGCCTTGGGGTTCCTCTACGGCGAAGGGCTGATCGACCGTGCCCGCGAGGCGGCCCTCACCGACGATCTGGCCAACAACACGATCGAGGTCGCGGGTCCGCTCACCCGCGATCCCGGCGTGCGCCGCTTCTACACCACCTCCTCGTGCGGGGTCTGCGGCAAGGGGGCGCTGGAGGAGGTGGCGGTGCTGAGCGCGCCCGTCTCCGGCCGGGCCGACCATCCGCCGGGCGCTCGCCGCCGAGCTCCCCGACCGTCTCGACCAGCCGGGCTTTCGCCGCACCGGCGGCCTGCACGCCACCGGCCTGTTCGACGCCGGCGGGGAGCTGCTCTACACCCGCGAGGACGTGGGCCGCCACAACGCGATGGACAAGGTGGTCGGCCGCGCGCTGATGGACGGCGACCTCCCCTTCAGCGGCCATGTGCTCTGCGTGAGCGGCCGGCTGTCCTTCGAGCTCGTGCAGAAGGCGGCGGTGGCCGGCGCCCCCATCCTCATCGGGGTCGGCGCACCGAGCTCGCTGGCCATCGAGCTGGCCGACGATCGCGGGCTCACGCTGTGCGGGTTTGCCCGGCGCGGCACCATCAACGTCTACACCCACGCCCAGCGGATCGCGGAGTAACGCGGACCGCTCAGGCGGCCGCGGCGTCCACCAGCGCGGCCAGCTCCTCCTCCGAGGACCAGGCCCCCACCGAGGCACGGATGAGCCCGTGCGAGACGATGCTGCGGACCACGAACCCGGCCTCGGCCAGCCGGGCCACCTCGGCATCGAGGTCGTCGGCACGCGGCTTCCAGGCCACGAGCGTCGAGCGCCCACGCGGACCGACCTCCAGGCCGCGCTGGGCGAGGCTGTCGGCCAGCCCCGCGGCCAGCTCGGCGGAGCGGCTGTGAACCCACTCCCAGCCCGCGTCCTCGAACACGCTCAGCGAGGCCAGCGCCCACGCGCTGCGCAGTCCCGGCGGGAAGCCGTGGTCCAGGCGGGCGGCGTTCTCGGCGGGGCCCGAGTCCAGCGCGTGCGAGGCGTCGGCCACCGAGCCGTAGCCGGGCCACGGGACCGTCAGCTCCTCGAGCCGCTCGCGGCTCACGTACAGGCAACCGCTCCCCTCCGGGCCGCACAGCCACTTCTGGCCCGACCCGGCGTAGAAGGCGCAGCCCAGCGCGCGGACATCGACCGCCACCGCCCCGATCCCCTGTGCGGCATCCAGCAGCACCGGGACGCCGGTGGCGGCCAGCGCGGCGCTGTCGACGACCTGCCCGCTCACCCACGACACATGCGAGCAGGCCACCAGCCGCGTCGAGGGGGTCACCGCCTCGGCGATCTTGGCGAACGGCGCGACCGTGACGGTGACGCCGGCCACGCGCTTGAGCCGGCCCAGCGGAGCCAGCAGCCCGGGATGCTCCTCGTCACTGGTGACGATCTCGTCGCCGGGACGCAGCGACAGCCCGCCCAGGACGGTGTTGACGCCGTCGGTGGTGGAGCCGGTGAGCGCGACGTCGGCCGCGTCGCACCCGAGCACGCGGGCGTACCCGGCGCGCAGGTCGCCGGCCAGCCCCCGGATCACCTCGATGTACGCCTTGCCGGCCCGGCCGCCGGTCACCTCGGCCTCGATGCGCCGGGTGACCGCATCGGCCGCGCGCTGGGGCAGCGGGCCCTCGGTGCCCGCGTTCAGATACGAGACGTGATCCAGGACCGGGAACTGAGCGCGGAACGCGGCGGGGTCGGTCACGACCGGGATCTTATGCCCGCGGCGCGTTCAGCCGACGGGCAGCCCGGCCTTGCGGCAGGCGGCGGCGACGGTCTGCCCGGGCACGCCGGTGATCCCGCCGGAGTGGCCGACCCCCTGACACAGGGACTTGGCGCCCGCTCCGCAGCGGGTGATGTGATCGCCGCCCGTGGAGTAGGCCAGGCTCACCGACACGCAGCCGTTCCCGGATGTCGTCTCCCCCGTGGCCAGCGCGATGACCAGGACCACGGCCAGCGCGGCGACAGCGGCGACGACGCCGCGGATCATCCATCGCTCGCGCGGGGCGAACGCCCGCCGGCGCTGGACCTCCTCGGCGTGGCCGGGCGGCAGGATCATCATCGCCGCCGAGTCTACGGCCACACGGACCGCCCACCCCGCCCGCGATGGGGCGCGGTGGGGTGGGGTCCGCGGTGTCGCTGCGTGCCTAGAAGGCGCCCGTGCCGTTCGGCGTGCCCAGCCCGGTGGGCCCGTCGTAGCCCGTTCCGGCGGTGCACAGGTACGAGCCGCCACAGCTGCCGTTCGAGCCGCTGGTCACGTCGAAGAGCGAGCTCGTGTGGCTGTAGGGGTAGCTGCCGTAGGTGATCGTGGCGGTGTTGCCCGCCAGGGCGTACACCGAGGCGATGAGCGGTGAGCTCAGGCTCGTGCCGCCGACCTGGGCCCAGCCGTCGAGGCCCTGGGCGACGCCCTCCTCGATAAGCGTGTCGCACGTGCTGCTCGACCCGCAGTTGTTGTAGGTGTCATAGACGCCGAGACCCGAGTTCGGATCGGCGTCGGCCGACACGTCGGCGACGGTGCGCTTGGCGCAGCCGGCGTCGTGCTGCCAGGACGGCTTGGTCTCGAACGACGAGCAGCCGCTGCCGGCACCCGACCACGCGCTCTCCGTCCATCCACGGGAGTTGGACGCCTGCGTCAGCGTCGTGCCGCCCACGGCGGTCACGTACTGAGAGGCGGCCGGGTACTCCACGCCGTAGCCGCCGTCGCCGGAGCTGACGGTGATGGCGATGCCCGGGTGGTTGTAGGAGCTGTCGGTCGAGGTCTCCGAGGATGCCTCCGAGCCGCCGTAGCTGTTGGAGATGGCCACGACTCCGGCCGCCTTGGCCGCGCTGTTCTCAGCCTTGGACAGCGCCGAGGTGCTGGCCGAGTTGGCCTCCACCAGGAGGATGTGGCAGGTGGGGCAGGCCGACGAGACCGCGTCGAGGTCGAGGCTCTCCTCCTCGGCCCAGCCGTAGTCGCCTGACGGCAACGGGCTGGTGGCGCCGTTCTGGTTGACCTGCTTGAAGCAGCCGTTGGCCGTCGTGCATGCCGGCAGGCCGTAGGCCTTGCGGAACGTGTTGAGGTCAGACGCCGCGTTGGGGTCGTTGTAGGCATCGACGATCGCCACCGTCCGTCCGGCGGCGTTGAGGCCCGCCAGCTTGTAAGCCGACTGGATCTGCGCCGGGCCCAGCCCGGTCGGGCCGGCCATCACCTGGGGGCCGTCCTGCGTGGTGGGCCGGATGGCCTGCCCGAAGCAGTGCACCGCGCCGGCCGACAGCGCACTGGCACAGCCGAGGCTGACCGACGGCCCGCGTACGGGCAGCCGGGGCGCGCGACCGATGCCCGGCAGGGCGCTCGCGCCCGAGACACCGAAGGTGGCACACGCACCGGCGACAAACAGCAGTACCGCTGACCGCCGCGCCCAGCGCGCAGCAACCTTTGTCTCCATCACTTCTACCTCCCGCGGTAGGAAATGGACTGGCTCCACAGTCTACCGGAAAAGAGTGCGTCACAGAACCGGCCGGAACTGGTGGAGGGATCGACCCGCTACATACCCATCTGGCGCGAGCCCGCACCCCTGGATTGGGTCAGACCTCAGACGCGCGCGTCCCGCGCCAGCACCCCGGGGTGAAGCTGGCCGGGGCCGGCGTGCCCGCTGAGCCCGATCGTGAGGTCAAGCTCGGCCAACAGGGCGCGCAGGACGCCGAGGACGCCGGCCTCGCCGCCCACGGCCAGACCCCAGATATAGGGCCGGCCCACCAGCACCGCGTCGGCTCCCAGGGCCAGCGCCTTGACCGCGTCGGCGCCCGACCGCACCCCGCTGTCGAGCAGCACGTCCATGTCGTCCCCCACCGCGTCGACGATGGCCGGCAGCGCGTCGAGCGTGGCGATCGCGCCGTCGACCTGGCGCCCGCCGTGGTTTGAGACCACCACCGCGTCCATCCCGTGCTCACGGGCGGCACGGGCGTCCTCGGGGTGCAGGATGCCCTTGAGCGCGATCGGCAGCGTGGTGCGGCTGCGCAGGAACTCCAGGTCCTCCCAGGTCAGCCGCGGGTTGGTGAACACCCCCACGAACTCGCCCACCGCGGCCTGGAGATCCTCCTCGGGCGGCTTGGCCAGCCGGGCGCGGAAGACCGGGTCGGCCACGTAGTTGGCGATCCCGACACCCTGGAGGTAGGGCTGCCAGGCTCGCTGGAGGTCGCGCGGCTTCCAGCCGGGGAGGAAGGTGTCGAGCGTGACGATGATCGCGCGGTAGCCGGCGGCCTCGGCCCGCGTCAGGAAGCTCGCGGCGAGATCCCGGTCGGTGGGCCAGTAGAGCTGAAACCACTTGGGTCCGTCGGCCGCCGCCGCGACCTCCTCCATGGGCATCGTCGACACCGTGCTCACCGTCATCGGCAGGCCGACCGCCGCGGCCGCGCGCGCCGACGCCGGCTCGCCGTCGGCGTGGACGATCGCCTGGGCCCCGACGGGGGCCAGCCCCAGCGGCGCCGGGCACTCGGTGCCGAGCACGGTCACCGACAGGTCCCGCGCGGAGACATCACGCAGCATCCGGGGGACGATCCGCCAGCGGCGAAACGCCTCCTCGTTGGCACGCATCGTGTCCGCCGTCCCGGCGCCGCCGGCCACGTAGTCCCACCCCTCGGGGTCGGCGACACGCTGCGCCTCCGCCGCCAGCTCGGCCCAGGCCAGGGGTTGGCCGGGGCGTTCGCCGGCCATCCCGCGCAGGAAGATCTCGGCCTGGTAGGAGGCGAACGGCGGCCCGTATGTCGGTGGCACGACTAGGCTTCCTGGAGCTCGCGCTTGAGCACCTTGCCGGTGGGGTTGCGCGGCAGCTCGTCCATGAACACGACCTCGCGCGGGGTCTTATAGCGGGCCAGGTTGTCCTTGACGTAGCCCTTGACGTCGTCCTCGGTGAGCTGCTTGCCGTCGCGCAGCACGACGAACGCCTTCAGCCGCTGGCCGAACTTCTCGTCGTCCACGCCGATCACCGCCGCTTCCGCGATCGCGTCGTGGCCGGCCAGCAGGTCCTCCACCTCGGCGGGGAAGACGTTCTCGCCGCCGGACACGATCATCTCGTCGTCGCGGCCGTCGATGAAGAGCCGGCCCTTGGCGTCGAAGTGGCCCACGTCGCCCGAGGACATCAGGCCCTTGATCTGCTCCTTGGTCTCACCGCCGGTGTAGCCCTCGAACTGGGCGCTGTTGCCGACGAAGATCCGGCCGGTGGCGCCGGACTTCACCTCCTCGCCGTCGTCGTCGAGGATCTTGACCACCACCCCGCGCACCACCTTGCCGACGCTCCCCGGCTCCTCGCCCAGGTCCTTGGGCGTGGCGATCGTCGCGTAGGCGATCTCGGTGGAGCCGTACATGTTGTAGACCACGGGCCCGAACGCCTTCATCGAGCGCTTCACCAGGTCGACGCTCAGCGCCGAGCCCGACACGAAGATGACCTTCAGGTGCGAGGTGTCGCGCGCAGCGACCTCGTTGTCGGGCAGCTCGAGCATGCGCTGGAGCATCACCGGGACCACGATGAGCGCGGTGGCCTGGTTGTCCTCCAAGCTGTCGAGCGTGGCCTCGGGATCGAAGTGGCGGCGCACGACGAGCGTCGAGCCCAGGGCCAGGCCGAGCGCCATACCGGCAAAGCCCAGCGCATGGAACATCGGCACGGCCAGCTCGGTCGTCTCCCGGGCACGGAACGGCACCTTGCTGAGCAGCCCTCCGATGATGCCCAGGGACTTGGGCTCGTCGCGCGGGGCGCCCTTGGGCGTGCCGGTGGTGCCGCTGGTCAGGATGACGATCTTGGGCGCGCGGCCCGGCCGCGGCGGCGCGCCGGTGTCGCCGTCAGCGATGAGCGACTCGAGCGAGTCGTCCACCTTCTCAGGGTGCTGCGCCTCGTCCTCGACCCAGGCGCGCCAGCGCCCGTGGGGCGGATCGACCCCCTCGAGCACCTCGGCGTACTCGTCGTCGTAGACGAGCAGGTCGGTGCCCTCGCGCTCGGCCACCTCGCGGATCTGGGGGCCGGCGAACGAGGTGTTGAGCAGGATGATCTTCGCGCCCAGCTTGGCCGCCGCGAACACGGACTCCAGGAAGCCGCGGTGGTTGCGCACGAGGATGGCCACCCCGTCCCCCGGCTTGAGCCCATCGTCGTGCCAGGCGTTGGCCAGCGCGTTCGTGCGCGCGTCGAGCTCCTTGTAGGTGACGTCGCCGCGCTCGTCGCGGATGGCCACCCGGTCGCCGTGGCGGATGGCGCCGATGGTGACCGCGCCGGCCAGCATCCCGTGGCGCTCGAAGGCCAGGAGCATCTGGGCCACCTTGTGGGGCAGCTCGGGGCCGACCATCCCGCTGCGGATGCAGACGGCCGCGAAGTAAGCCTCGTCGCCGAAGCGCTCGACGAGCTTCAGCCCGCCGCCGACCAGCGTCCTCGGATCGAGCAGCGCCTTCAGATCCACTTCTACCATGGGGTTCTCCTCACCTGCGACGCGCAGCCTACGTGATCGGGGATGGTTGGTGTAGCGCCGGCATTTGCTTACCGTGCGGGGGCGTCGGGTAGCCAGGCACTCGTGCTCGGCTCCATCCTTACCCGCCAGTACAGGTTCGCCACACGCGCGTTTGAACTGACCCTGCGAGTGGGTCAGCAGGCGATCGACGTAGCCGGCGGGATCGTCGGTGGTGTCGCCGAACGCCTGGGGCGCCACAACGGCCATGGCGAGCCCGACGTCGTCAGCGGCGAGTTCATGCCCGAGCCCGAGCCCGTCGCGTCGCCGCCCCCGCCCCCGGCCACGTCAGCACCCGCGCGGCCTGCCGCGCCGGCCGCCGCCGCGTCGGCCCCCGCCCCGTCAGCACCGGCCGCGCCGCCGCCCGAGCCCGAGCCCGAGCCTGAGCCCGAGCCAACCCACGTGTCGACGGAGCCCGAACTCGTCGAGGCGTTCTCCGAGCCCGGAGCCGAGGACGGCGCGGGTGCCCAGGTCCGTATCGCCGAGCCCTGGCCGGGCTACGGCAAGCTGAAGGCGCGCGACATCATCGCCCGCCTCCCCGGAGCCTCCCGTGAGGAGCTGGCCGCCGTCGAGCTCTACGAGCTGTCCCGGGCCAACCGCAAGTCGGTGGTGGTCGCGGCGCAGCGGGCCCTCAAGCAGGCCTCGCCGCCCCGCTGATCGGGCAGCTTCAGGGGGCCGTGCGGACTTTTCCATGAAATAGCGGGAAAAGTCCGCACAGCCCCAAGCCGGTCAGTAGGCGAAGACCCCCGAGCCGGTTAGTAGCTGTAGGCCCCCGGGACGTAGGCGTAGCCGTAGCCGCTGTCGCCGCCCCAGCCGCCAGATGAGTCGCCGTAGCCGCCGGAGTAGCCGCCCCAGCCGCCGTCGCTGCCATAGCCGGCCGACGGGTCGCCGTAGCCGGTCGACGGATCGCCGTACCCACCCGACGAGCCGCCGTACCCACCCGACGAGCCGCCATAGCCACCCGACGAGTCGCCGTAGCCGCTCGACCCGGCGGACCCTGACGACGAGCCGGAGCTCGCGTTGGCGGAGTACGCCACGGAGAACGAGGACCCATCGCTCGACAGCGACGACGGAGTCGCCCCCGCCGAGCCGGAGCCATACGAGGTGAACTGCGCCCCGAAGCCCTGCTGGGAGGCGCTCGGGTCCAGCGTGACCGCCGCGGTCTGCCAGTTGGCGTCCGAGATGGTCCCGGTGTGACCATCGGTGGTCGTGGCACTCGCGCCGGAGAACTGCGCGGTGCCGAAGTCCGCCAGCGACAGCGGCGTGCAGTCAGACACGCCCTGGCTGCACGTGGAGGGCGCCTCGGCGATCCACTCAGCGCTCGACACATCGGGGCTGGTTCCCGGCAGCGTCTTCTCAAACGAGCCGCCGGTGGTGGAGTTGGACAGCTGGATGGTCACGTTTGAGCCATCCACCGTCACCTTGCTGGTGATGTGGTCGCCCGGATGAACGGCCATGTCGACCTTCACGGGCGGGGAGGGCACCAGCTCATACCAGGCGGAGTAGGTGGCCGACCCGCTGGCGTCGCAGTCGGCCTCGGTGCCCGCCTGCTCCAGGCCCGTCGTCGAGCCCGAGCCAGAGGCCGAGCCCGAGCCATCGAACGCGCCCGGGTCAGAGGCCGAGCTCGCATCCGAGCTCGAGCCCGAGCCCGAACCACCGAGCCCGACCCAGAACGACGAATAGCCCTGACCACTTGTGCACTTCGCGGTCGGTGCCACCCAGCTACCGGAGACGCTCTTGTATCGGGTGGCCGAGGACGAGCCTCCGACCACGTAGCCGGCCCAGTTTGCGCTGGACGCGGTCTGCACGTCGGTCGAGGCCGACGCGACCGGGACGGTGCCAAGTGCACAGGCAACCGTCGCGGCGAGGGTGGGAATCACACGCTTTGCAGTCATGCCCCGCAGCGTGCGCCGCCGGGCGAAGAGCGCTTTACGAGAAGACGAAGAGCGCCTTACGAGAAGGCGAAGAGGACGGTGAGGACGCTCGCGCCCGTGCCGGCGGGCTCGCGGGACCCAGGCACCCCGGCATCCGGGCCACCCCCCGCCTACGCGGTGATCGCGGCCCGCACCCGGGCCAGCCGCACCGCCTTGGACAGCGTGTCGATGTCGTAGGCGTCCTGATGGCGGTGGCCGTTGATGAAGAACGACGGCGTCCCCGACACGCCGCTCAGGTCGGCGGACTCCACGTCCTCGGCGATGCGCGGCGCGCCCTTGCGCTTGCGCAGGTGCTCCTTGAACTTGTCGAGGTCGAGGCCCAGCTCCTGCGCGTGGCCCATGATCTGGCGCAGCGTGAGCTCATCCTGGTTGGCCAGCATCATGTCGTGCATCTCCCAGAACTTGCCCTGGGCGCCGGCGGCCTCCGATGCTTCGGCGGCAAGCTGGGCGTGGGGGTGCACGTCGTTGAGCGGCAGGTGGCGCCACACGTAGCGCAGGTCGCCGAAGTCCGACAGGAGCTCGCGGATGACGTTCTCGGCCTGGCCGCAGTACGGGCACTCGAGGTCGCCGTACTCGACCAGTGTCACCGCCGCGTCGGCCGGCCCGCGGATGTGATCGCGCTCTGAGTCCACCGGAGGCGTGAGGTCCACGATCGTCTCCCCGCGGCCGATGAGCAGCCGCAGCTTGACCTTCTTGGGCAGTTGGTAGGTGACGCAGATGATCGCCCAGCTCACCGCGGGGCCGACCACCAGCGTGGTCAGCACGCCGAGCTTGGCCTCGGCCAGGCGCGGGCCGGTGAAGGCCAGCGACGCGATCAGCAGCGAGACCGTGAAGCCGATGCCGGCCACCGCTCCCCCGCCCAGCACCGACACCCAGCCCACGGGCGGGCGGATGCGCCCGTGCGAGAACTTGGTCACCAGGGCCGCCGCGCCGGTCACGCCGATCGGCTTGCCCACGGCATAGGCGGCGATGATCCCCAGCGTGATCGCCGAGCCGTAGGCGTGGGCGAGAAACGCGCCGCTGACCACGAAGCCCGCGTTGGCCAGGGCGAACAGCGGCACGACCACGTAGCTGGTGAAGGGGTGGAACATCTGCTGCCAGCGCTCGTTGGGCGAGATGGCCGAGCGTAGGCCCACGCGCGCGGATTGCTGGAGCTCTGAGGTGGGCTGCTCACGGAAGACCCGGAACAGATCGGTGGCCCGCTCCAGGTCCTCGCGCGCCGCCGGATAGGCGATGGTGAGCAGCCCCATCGCCAGACCCACGACGATCGGGTCGATCCCCGACTCCAGGAACGCCACCCAGGCGACGACGCCCAGCACCAGGTAGGGGCCGCCGTTGTGCACGCCACGGTTGCGCAGCACGAGGATGAGGATGAACATGGTGATCCCGACCCCGAGCGCCACCGTGTGCACCGTGCCGGTGAAGGCGACCGCGATCACCACCAGCGCCACGAGGTCGTCGACGACGGCCACGGTGAGGATGAACGCCCGCAGGCTGTTGGGGTAGCGCGACCCCACCAGCGCGAGCATGCCGAGGGCGAACGCCGTGTCGGTCGACATCGCCGTCCCCCAGGCGCCGCGCGGCGCGCCGCCGGCGTTGATCGCCAGGAAGATGGCGATCGGGACGATCATCCCGCCCAGCCCGGCCACGACGGGCAGGGCCAGGCGGCGGCGGTCGCGCAGGTCACCGAGGTCGAACTCGCGGCGCGCCTCCAGGCCGACCACGAAGAAGAAGAGCGTCATCAGCCCGTTGTTGACCCAATGGCGCAGGTCCTGGCTGACCCCGGCGCCCCCGATCCGCACGCTCAGCACCGTGTGCCAGACCTTGGCGTAGGACGACGCGTCGACGTTGATCCAGACCATCGCCGCCACGGCGCCGATGAGCAGGATCGCGGCCGAGCCGGTCTCGGTGCGCAGGAAATCGCGGAGCGGCGCCTCCAGGTTGCGCGCCCACGCGGTCCGGCCCGCGAACGGACCCGACCGGACCTCGGTCTCGACCTCGGCCCCTCCCTCGCCCGGCTCGATGGGGAAGTCAGCGGCGCTCACTGATCCTCACGATAGATACACGCGCAAGCAGGTTGAGAAGATCTGGCCAGCGCACTTCCGGGAGAGGCCACTGATGCACACCAGCGCATTGCGCAGCGACGAGTTCCAGATCACCGTCGACGACCGGCCGGCGAGCATCCGCGACGTCTTCCCGGGCTTTGACGAGCACGATCGCCTCGGCATCGTCATCCACGACGAGCTGGGCGCGGCGGGCGCGGGCACGCTCATCCTCGCCGCGGTCACGGCGTTCTATGACCGCCTGCGCGCCGCCGGCGACCCCTTCTTCGCCTACGCCGACTATTTCGCCTTCCACGTCGGCGCCGACCACGGCACCCTGCGCAAGCTCGACGTCTATCCCGCGCACAAGGAGGTCGTCGTCGCCAACGCGGCCGAGCCGATCCTTCAGGCGATCAACGACCGCGCCGTCACCCGCCTGCTCGTCCCCGAGGCCCCGGCCCCGGCCCCGTCCGGCGCAGAGCGCCCCGAGTCCGCCGTCAACCCCGAGACGCGCCACAGCGCACAACGGCGCCTTCGCAACGCGCTCATCTACTCGCCCACCGGGCAGACCCGCCACGCGGATGTCGTTGTGAGAGGTAGCGCACACAGCGACGCCCATATAGACGCGATGCTTGGCCGCCCCGCGGGAGAAGGAGAGGAGCCGCAGCCGGCGCAGAGCTTCCGGCGGATGGATCCAGACCAGGCGCTGGGCTTGCTGCTCGCCCCCCACGGGTAACATGGCAGGCAGGATTTCCGAACACCGTGTTCAGTCCGTTGACACCTCCAAGGAGCTGACCCATGGCCGCTACCGAACCGCTCATCTTCGACGCCATCCGCACACCGCGGGGAAAGGGCAAGGTCAACGGGTCGCTGCACTCGACCAAGCCGGTGGACCTGGTGGTCGGTCTGATGCACGAGACGCTCAGCCGCAACCCCGAGCTTGACCCCAGCCGGGTCGACGACGTCGTGCTCGGCTGCGTGACGCCGATCGGCGACCAGGGCGCGGACATCGCCAAGACCGCCGCCATCAAGGCCGGCCTGCCCGACACCGTCGCCGGCGTCCAGCTCAATCGCTTCTGCGCCTCGGGCCTGGAGGCCGTCAACATCGCCGCCCAGAAGGTCGCGTCCGGCTGGGAGGACCTGGTGCTGGCCGGCGGCGTCGAGTCGATGAGCCGCGTACCGATGGGCTCTGACGGCGGGGCGTGGGCCATGGACCCCGAGACCGCCTATGACACCTCGTTCGTCCCGCAGGGCATCAGCGCCGACCTCATCGCCACCGTCGAGGAGTTCAGCCGCGACGACGTCGACGCCTACGCGGTGCGCTCCCAGGAGCGGGCGTCCGCCGCGCAGGCCGACGGGCGCTTTGCCAACTCCGTCGTTCCGGTGCTCGACATCAACGACCAGGTCGTGCTCGACCACGACGAGTTCATCCGCCCCGGCACCACCGTCGAGACGCTGGCCGGACTGAAGCCGTCGTTCGCCGCGATCGGCGACATGGGCGGCTTTGACGCCGTCGCGCTGCAGAAGTACCACTGGGTCGAGAAGATCAACCACGTCCACACGCCGGGCAACTCCTCGGGCATCGTCGACGGCGCCTCGCTCGTCGTCGTCGGCAACGAGAAGACCGGCTCGGAGCTCGGGCTGCGCGCCCGGGCCAAGATCCTGGCCACCGCGGTATCGGGCGCCGACCCGACGATCATGCTCACCGGCCCCGCGCCGGCCAGCCGCAAGGCGCTGGCCAAGGCCGGGCTCACCGCCGACGACATCGACCTGGTCGAGATCAACGAGGCCTTCGCCGCCGTCGTCCTGCGCTACGTCAAGGACATGGGCTTTGACATGGACCGGGTCAACGTCAACGGCGGCGCCATCGCCATGGGCCACCCGCTGGGCGCCACCGGCGGCATGATCCTGGGCACCCTGGTCGACGAGCTCGAGCGCCAGAACAAGCGCTACGGGCTGGCCACGCTGTGCATCGGCGGCGGCATGGGCATCGCCACGGTTGTGGAGCGTGTCTGAGATGAGCGCTGAGAGCACCACCATCCGCTGGGACCAGGACGCAGACGGCGTCGTCATCCTCACCCTCGACGACCCCAACCAGTCGGCCAACACGATGAACGCCGCCTACGCGGCGTCGATCCGGGCCACCGTCGACCGCCTCGAGGCCGAGAAGGACTCGATCACCGGCGTCATCATCACCTCGGCCAAGAAGACGTTCTTCGCCGGCGGCGACCTCAACGACCTCAAGAAGGCCACCAAGGACGAACGCCGACGAGATCGCCGGCTTCGTGCGCGACGGCAAGGCGGTCCTGCGCCGCCTGGAGACGCTTGGGCAAGCCGGTCGTCGCCGCCATCAACGGCGCGGCGCTCGGCGGCGGCCTGGAGATCGCGCTGGCCTGCCACTACCGGATCGTCGTCGACGACCCCAAGGCGGTCGTCGGCTTCCCCGAGGTCCAGCTCGGCCTGCTCCCCGGCGCCGGCGGCGTCGTGCGCACCGTGCGGATGCTCGGGATCGTCAACGCGCTCATGGGGCTGCTGCTCCAGGGCCAGCGCCTGCGCCCGGCCAAGGCGCTGGAGATCGGCGTGGTCAACGAGGTGGTGCCCACGCGCGACGACCTCATCCCCGCGGCCAAGAAGTGGATCGCCGCCAATCCCGGAAGGCTCAGCAGCCCTGGGACGCGGACAAGAAGTACAAGATCCCCGGCGGCACCCCGTCGACCCCGTCGCTGGCGGCCAACCTGCCCGGCCTTCCCGGCCAACCTGCGCAAGCAGATCAAGGGCGCCAACTACCCCGCGCCCCACCACATCATGGCCGCGGCCGTCGAGGGCGCCCAGGTCGACTTCGACAACGCCTCGGCGATCGAGGGCCGCTACTTCGTGGACCTCGTCACCGGCCAGGTGTCCAAGAACATGATCCAGGCGTTCTTCTTCGACCTGCAGCGCGCCACCGGCGACCGCGGCCGGCCGTCGGAGATCGAGACGTTCGACGCCCACCAAGGTCGTGGTGCTCGGCGCCGGCATGATGGGCGCCGCCATCGCCTACGTGTGCGCCAAGGCGGGGCTGGAGGTCGTGCTCAAGGACGTCGACCAGGCGGCCGCCGACAAGGGCAAGGGCTACTCGAGAAGCTCGTGGCCAAGGCCGTCGAGCGCGGCCGCTCCGAGCCAGGAGGACGCCGACGCGCTGCTTGGCCGGATCACCGCCACCACCGACCCGGCGGCCGCCGCGGGCGCGCGAGCTGGTCATCGAGGCGGTGTTCGAGGACCCCAAGGTCAAGGCCGAGGTGTTCGCCGAGATCGAGCCGCACCTGGCGTCCGACGCGCTGCTGGGCTCCAACACCTCCACGCTGCCGATCACCGAGCTGGCCGGCAACGTCAGCCGGCCGGCGGACTTCATCGGGCTGCACTTCTTCAGCCCGGTGGACAAGATGCCGCTGCTGGAGATCATCCGCGGCGAGCAGACCTCCGACGAGACGCTGCTACCGCGCGCTCGACGTGGCCAAGCTGATCAAGAAGACGCCGATCGTCGTCAACGACAGCCGCGGCTTCTTCACCAGCCGCGTCATCGGCACGTTCATCAACGAGGGCATCGCGATGCTGACCGAGGGCGTGCCGGCGCCGACGATCGAGCAGGCCTCCTCGCAGGCCGGCTACCCGGCGCCGGTGCTCCAGCTCTCCGACGAGCTCAACATGAAGCTCATGCGCAAGATCCGCAACGCCGCCAAGGAGGCCGCGCAGGCGATCGTCGAGCGGCTGGGACGCCCACCCGTCCGAGCAGGTCATCGACCGCATGCTCGACGAGTTCCAGCGGCCGGGCCGCCTGGAGGGCGCGGGCTTCTACGAGTACGAGGACGGCAAGCGCACCCGCCTGTGGCCGGGACTGCGCGACGCCTTCCCGGTGACCGGCGACCCGTCGGAGATCAACCTCTCAGACCTCGAGGAGCGGATGCTCGTTCATCGAGTCCCTGGAGACGGTCAAGTGCCTGGACGAGGGCGTGATCGAGTCCGTGGCCGACGCCAACATCGGCTCGATCATGGGGATCGGCTTCCCCGGCTGGACCGGCGGCGTGCTCCAGTACATCAACGGCTACGACGGCGGCCTGGCCGGCTTCGTCGCCCGCGCGCGCGAGCTGGCCGAGCGCTACGGCGAGCGCTTCGAGCCGCCGGCCTCGCTGGTGGAGAAGGCCGAGCGCGGCGAGATCTACTCAGACGAAGAGGTTCTCGTCACCACATAGCTAGCTGGAAGGCCTGGTCGCATGCGACCAGGCTCCGACGGCGCATGCGCCGTCGGCGGGGGCGCGCATGCGCGCCCCCGAACATCCTTATTCCGCGACGCGGGCGGCGGGTACACCTCGGCGACGTACTCGTCCACCTTCGCGGCCGGCAGCCGGCGCGACATGGCGACGTAGTAGATGACCAGGCTCCAGGCGGCCGACACGAGCAACCCGCCGTACAGCCCGAGCGCGTTGGTGCCGCCGACCAGCACCGTCTTGAATATGCCGACGCCGCCGATGATCCCGCCCCGGCCGCCGTCCGGTGCGCCGAACGTGCCGAAGTAGGAGATGACTCCCATCCCGATCAGGTACGGGAAGATCCAGACCGCCGCTCCCCAGTCGACCCGCGGCTGGTTGGGGTTGAGGTGCAACGCCGCCGAGACCGCCATCAGCACGTAGCCGATCAGCAGCGCCACCATCAGCGTCGTGTAGGTGCTCCACCCCGCCCAGTAGACGATGAACGTCGCCAGGACGAACGACAGCGGCGCCAGGATGTGAGCGGCGGGCAGGCGGTAGGGACGGGGGAGGTCCGGCTTCTGCAGCCGCAGCGCGCCGAGCGACAGCGGCGCCCCGGCGTACATCAACACTGAGGCGCTGGTGACGACCCCCACCAGCTTGCTCCAGCTGGGGAACGGGAGCAGGAACAGCAATCCGATGAGCGCGGAGACGACGATGCCGAACACCGGAACGCGCGTGCGCGCCGAGTTGCGCTCAAACGCGTCGCGGGATGTAACCGTTCTTGCTCAGGCCGAAGCTGATCCTGGACGCGGATGTCAGATAGATCAGTCCCGTCCCGCGGGAGAGATGAACGCGTCGAGGCGCAGGATGAAGGCCAGCCACGCCAGGCCCGCGACCTTGGCCACCGAGTAGAACGGAGCGGCGTCCAAGGCCTTGATCGCCGAGCTGTGCGCAGTGGTGGGCATCAGGCCCGTCCAGGTGCCGGCCCTTGGCGAGCAGCGCCGGGTCCAGTGCCCCGATGAAGGCGATCTGGACCAGGATGTAGATCGCGGAGCCGATCAGGATCGAGAGGATCACCGCTCGCGGCAGGTCCTTCTTGGGGTTCCTTGGCCTCCCCGCCCAACTGGACCGCCTGCTCGAAGCCGAGCAGCGAGAACACGATGCCTCCGGTGGGGATCGCGATCAGGATGCTCTTCACCGCGGCGCCATTGATGAAGAACCCGCCGCCGTGGCTGAAGTTCGAGCCGTGGAACTTGAAGATGATGAGGATGATGATCGTCAATACCGGGATCAGCACCTTCCACGACGTCAGCGAGTTGTTGACCCGGGCCAGCCATCCCACCCCGATCAGGTTCACGCAGACGAAGAAGAACATCAGCACGATCGCGACGAGGATCCCGACGCCGCTGAGCGTGCCGGTCTTGCTGTACCAGCTCGAGGCCCAGCTGAAGCTGGACAGGTACTGAACCGCTGCCAGCACCTCGATCGGCGCCACGCTCGCGGCCTGCAGATAGGAGAACCAGCCGAACGTGCCACCCGCCAGGCTGCCGAACGCGTAGTGCGGGAACCGGCTCGTCCCGCCTGAGACCGGGAACAGGCCACCCAGCTCGGCGTGGACCAGCGCCAGAACGATGACGATCAGCGACGCGGCAAGCCAGGCGATGACCGCCGACGGCCCGGCGATCGAGGCCGCCGTCAGGGCGCCGAACAGCCATCCCGATCCGATGAGCGACCCCTCGGAGGCCCACAGGAGGCCGAGGAAGCCAATTCCCCGCTCCATCCCCTCCGCGTCAAGCTGCGCCTCGCGGCGATGCTGCGCGTTGCTGATCGGCGACCTCGGCCATTCAACCCTCCCCTATCGGTGTGGGGAGGATCCTGCCCGCGGGACGTCCTGTCAAACCCCGACGACGGCCTGCAACCGCTCTGCCAGCCGGTGCATCGCGCGCTCGTTGGCGCGGCGCAACATGCCGCGCACGACCGGAGACATCAGGCGCTCTGAGAGCGGGATCTGCTGCCAGCTGTACTCGAACTGCACGTGGGTGCCACCGTCGGGCAGCGCCGACAGGGTGTAGGTGCCGCTGGCGACGCGCTTGCCGCCGGCGCCGATGTTGCACTCGACGATCCGGGTCGGGCGCTCGGCGTCGACGACCTCGATGTCGACGGTGTCCGTGCGACCGCCGGCGCTCACGTGGACGCGCGCCTTGCTGCCGACCCCGCGGTCGGGGCCCGAGTACTCCCAGTCCTTGAGGATGTGGTTGGTGAACGGCTCGTGGTTGGCCATGACATCCAGGAAGTCGTAGACCTCCTCGATCGGCTGCGTGACGTTGATTGTGACTCGTACAGGTTCCATGTACCACATGGTACACTGGCCGGCGTTGACTGACAAGGGCCCACGCGAGACATTGCTGGAGGGCGCCATCGACTACGTGGCGCACAACGGCATCACGGACCTCAGCCTGCGTCAGCTCGCCGGCGCGCTGGGCACCAGCCACCGCATGCTCATCCACCACTTCGGCTCCAAGGAGGGCCTGTGGGTGGCGATCGTGCACGCGGTCGAGGCCCGTCAGCGGGCCATCCTCGCCGATCTCGCCCCCGCCGCCGACGTGCCGGTCGCCGAGGCCATGCGCGCCTGGTGGCAGCACATCTCAGACCCGTCGCTGTGGCCCAACGAGCGTCTCTTCTTCGAGCTCTACGGCCAGGCGATCCAGGGCCGCCCTCACACCGTGGCGATGCTCGACGGGATCGTCGAGGACTGGCTGGAGCCGGCGGCGGAGATCAACATGGCCTACGGGCTCTCCCGCGCGCAGGCGCGCGCACATGCGCGCCTGGGCATCGCCGTCACCCGGGGGCTGCTGCTCGACCTCGTCGCCACCCGCGACGTGGAGGGGGTCAACGCGGCCATGGAGGCGTTCATCGAGGTCTACGCGCAATGGCTGCAGACGCGCAACTCCTGAGTTGCGTTAGACTCCGGGCCATGACCTCCGAAGAGCTCCTGCGCACCATGTATGACGGCTTCAACGCCCGTGACATCGACGCCGTCCTGGCCGCGATGGCCGACGATGTCGACTGGCCCAACGCCTGGGAGGGCTCCCGTGTCCACGGCCACGAGGAGGTCCGGGACTATTGGACGCGTCAATGGGCGGCCATTGATCCCCACGTGACCCCAGTCGGCTTCCAGACCCGGGCGGGCGGGGATGGCGTCCGGATCGAGGTGGAGGTCGAGCAGACCGTGCGCGATCTGGATGGCCAGGTGGTGGCCTCGGGGACCGTCAAGCACGTCTACACGATGCGATCCGGGCTGGTGACCCGGATGGACGTCGAAGAGGCCTAGTAGAGACCTTCGCGGCGCTTGTAGCGCGCCTCGCGCTCGCGGTCGTACTCCTCGGCGTCGAAGCTCGGATCGTTGAGCGAGCGGAAGATGGCGCCGCTGCTCGGGAGCTCGGAGCGCTCGACGTGGCGCTCGGGATTCCACAGCTCGGAGCGGATGATCGCCTTGGGGCACTGCGTGTAGCACTCCTCGATGGCCACGAGCAGGCCCAGGCGGGGTGGCTTGCCGTCGACCGTGCTGTCGGCCAGCAGGTCGGGGTCGTCGATGATCTCGGCGGTGCCGTTGACGCGGAACGTGTCGCCGATCCCGGGAATGAGGAACAGCAGCGCGATGCGGGGATCATTGAGGAGGTTGGTGAGCGTGTCGGCGATGCGATTGCCGGGCCGGTCGGGCAGCAGCAGCGTCCGCTCATCGAGGATCCGCACGAAGCCGGCCGGATCCCCGCGCGGGGAGACATCGAGGCCCCCGTCGGGGCGGGAGGTCCCCACGCACACAAACGGCGAGCGCTCGATGAACTGCCTGAGCAGCGGGTTCAGGCGATCCGTGATCTTGGTCACGACGAGCGCGGTGGGCTCCCCGATGACCTCGCGCAGCTGCGCCTCGTCGGTGATCGCGCGGGTGGTGGCCATACCGGCAGTGTACAGGCCGGCCGTCTTGCTAGGTTCCGGACCGCCGTGGCCGACGACGCCGTCCTCACCGAGCAGCTCGACTACTACCGTGCCCGGGCGCTGGAGTACGACAAGTGGTGGATGCGCGAGGGCCGCTTTGACCGCGGACCCGAGTCCAACACCCGCTGGTTTGCCGAGACCAGCGAGCTCGAGCGGGTGCTCGAGCGGTTCGACCCGCGCGGCGACGTCCTCGAGCTGGCCTGCGGCACCGGGCTGTGGACGCGCCACCTGGTGCGCTACGCCGACAGTGTGACCGCGGTGGACGCCGCGCCCGAGGTGCTGGCCATCAACCGTGCCCGCGTGGGCGACGCGAGCGTCCGCTACCTCGAGGCCGACCTGTTCGACTGGTCCCCCGACGAGCGCTACGACGCGTGCGTGTTCGCCTTCTGGCTCTCCCATGTGCCGGCCGATCGCTTCGCGCCGTTCTGGGAGATGGTGGCGGGCGTGCCTGAAGCCCGGCGGGCGCGTGCTCTTCATCGACAGCGCCCGCACCGAGCGCTCCACCGCGGCCGACCACGTGCTCCCGTCCGATGACGAGGACACGATGACGCGCAGCTCGACGACGGGCGCGAGTTTCAGATCATCAAGCGCTTCTACGACCCGGCCGCGCTGGAGCGGGCGCTGGGTGAGCTGGGCTGGAACGCCTCGGTGGGCGCCACGCCCGAGTTCTTCATCTACGGCACGGCCACCCGGGCTGAGCTCCGTGTGGCGGACGCGCCCTCGGCGAGCACCGTTGTGGGACTTCGCCTGCACGACCCCCCACGCTACACCGCCCGCACCGGCCGCCCATAGATCGTCCCCACGAACAGCTGCACCAGCGGCGCCACGACCGTCGGGGCGTCCACCAGCGTCGGATGCCCACCGCCCACCGCGACGTGAAACGAACGCTCGGCGGTCCACACCAGCGACGCCGCCAGCGCCCGCGCGTCGGGCCCGCCGGGCGCCGCGCCGGCCGCGCGCTCTGACTCGATCATGCGCGCCAGCCGGATCGTGAAGTCGCCGAGCATGGCGAACCAGATCTCCTTGAGCTCGGGGATCGCGGGCCACTCCTCGGAGACCGCGACCACGAGCGGCGCGGAGCGCGGCGCGGCGTCCACGAGGTTGCCCAGGCCCAGGGCGAAGGCCTCATCCGGCGAGCGCTCGCCGCGCTCGAACATCGGCGCCAGCTCGTCGGCCACCTCGTCGGAGAGGCTCTCCATGAGCTTGACCACGACGTCGGCCTTGGAGGTGAAGTGCTCGTAGAACGAGGTGCGCCCGACGTCGGCGGCGGCGAGGATCTGGGCCACGCTGAGATCGGCCAGCGCCGTGGTGCTGCAGCAGCGTGGCGGTGGCCTCCAGCACGGCGCCGTAGGTCCGCGGGCGGCGGCCGCGGCGGGGGTGGTCAGGCGTGGCGTGGGGCGACACCGGCGCGGCGGCCCTCAGACGCCGAGGGCGCGCCCGATGATCTCCTTCATGATCTCGGTGGTGCCGCCGTAGATCCGGGTGACGCGGGCGTCGACGAAGGCGCGGGCGATCGGGTACTCCAGCATGTAGCCGTACCCGCCGTGCAGCTGCACGCAGCGATCGATCACCCGCCCCTGCAGCTCGGTCGCCCACCACTTCGCCATCGCGGCGTCTGACGGGGAGAGCTCGACCGCGGTTGAGGGCCAGCACCGCCTGATCGCAGAAGGCGGTGGCGACCTCGATCTCGGTGGCCATCTCGGCCAGCGCGAAGCGCGAGCTCTGAAACGACCCGATCGCCTGCCCGAAGGCCGTGCGCTCCTTGACGTACTCCAGGGTCGACGTCCAGCGCGCCGCGCGCCGCGGCCAGCGCCGAGAGCCCGATGCTCAGCCGCTCCTGGGCCAGGTTGGCGGTCATGTAGCGAAAGCCCTGGCCCTCCTCGCCCAGCCGGTTCTCCACCGGCACGTGGACGTCCTCGAAGAACAGCTCCGCGGTGTCCTGGGCGTGCTGGCCGACCTTCTCCAGGTTGCGCCCGCGCTCGAAGCCCTCCATCCCCCGCTCCAGGATGAGCAGGGAGATACCGGCGTGGCGCTGGGTGGGGTCAGTCTTGACCGCGGTGATGATGAGGTCTGAGTTGATCCCGTTGGTGATGAACGTCTTGGACCCGTTGACGACGTAGGCGTCGCCGTCGCGCCGCGCGGTGGTGCGCAGCCCGGCGAGGTCAGAGCCCATCTCCGGCTCGGTCATGGCCACGGCGGTGATGAGCGACCCGTCGGCGATGCCGGGCAGCCAGCGCTGCTGCTGCTCGGCGTCGCACAGGTCCAGGAAGTAGGGCAGGCAGATGTCGTTGTGCAGCGTGAGGCCCGAGCCCGCTGCCGCCCGATCCGGCGACGCCCAGCTCCTCGCCGACGATCTGGTTGAAGCGGAAATCGTCCACCCCGGACCCGCCGTACTCCTCGGGGACCTGCATGGCCAGCATGCCCTTGGCCGCCGCCTTGGCGAACAGCTCGCGGTCCACGATGCCGTCGGCCTCCCATTGGGCCTGGTGGGGCGTCACCTCCTCGGCGACGAAACGGCGCACGGACTCGCGGTAGTCGACGTGCTCGGGCTCGAACAGGCAGCGGCGCATGATGGGAACGGTAGCCTGACGGAGGTGTCGGTGGCTACTCAGGCCCGGGCGCACGCGGCGATCCTCGACGCCACCGAGCAGCTGCTCCGCGAGCGCCCCCTGCACCAGCTCAGCGTCGCCGACATCATCGACGCCGCGGGCGTCTCGCGGACCAGCTTCTACGTCTACTTCGCCTCCAAGACCGCGGTCATCGCCGAGTGCCTGCGCGAGGTGATGGATCAGGTGATGGTGGCGGTGCGGCCGTTTCACTCGCAGTCAGGCGGCGACGCCGAGTCCGCCATTCGCGTCAGCCTCCAGCAGTGGGTGGAGGTGTGCAAGACGCATGGCGCGCTGCTGCGCACCGTCAGCGAGGAGTGGCCTCACGACGCGGAGATCCGCACGCTGTGGTTCGAGACGCTGGAGACGGTCGCGGCCGGCACGGCCAGGGTGATCCGCGGCGCCCGGGCCAGCGGGCGGGCGCCGGACGGCGCCGATCCCCGGGCGCTGGCGGCGTGCCTGATGTGGGGCTATGAGCGGGTGCTGCACGTCGCGCTGGTGGGCGACGCGGTGGGCCTGCCCGATCCCGACGCGATCGTCGAGCCGCTGGCCCAGATGATGGTGGGCGGCCTCTACGGCCAGGCGCCCGAGTCGGGCTGTCCCGGCCGAGCCCGGCCGCGTAGCGATGCACCTGATGGTGCGCCGCCTGGACCCGAAGTCGCTTGGCCAGCATCTCGACGCGCTCTATCGAGCCGCCTGGGCGCTGTGCGGATCCCGGGAAGACGCCGAGGACCTGGTGCAGGAGACGTTTGCGCGGGTCCTGGCCCGGCCGCGCGTGATCCGCGGCGACGAGCGCGGCTACCTGATGCGCGCGCTGCGCAACACCTTCTACTCGCGCCTGCGCACCGCGTCGCGCCGGCCGCAGACGGGCGCGTCGCTCGACGACATGCAGCCGCCCGACCCGCGCGGCACCCACCAGCCCGAGCGCGCGGTGGAGGTGAGCGAGATCCTCGAGGCCGTCGCCGAGCTGCCCGAGGACTTCCGCATGGCGCTCGTCGCGGTCGACATCCTCGGCCTGTCCTACGGCGAGGCGGCCAAGGCGCTGGACACGCGGGAGGCGACCATCACCACTCGGCTGTACCGCGCCCGCCAGCGGATCGCCCGTCAGCTCTCCGACGAGCCGTCACCGCCGAGCAGCGATACCCGGGAAGGATCGGGGCCCGAACGGAGTCTTGCACCGATGGAAGACGACATGACAGACGAGCGTGAAGCACCCCGAAGGTGAGCTGACGCGCCTCGCCGACGGCTCGCTGCCGGCCGACCGGCAGGCGGATCTGCTCGCCCAGATACGGCAATCGCCGGAGCTGACCGCCGACTTCGCCGAGCAGGAACGCGCGGTGACGATGCTCCGCGCCCTCGACGAGCCGGCGCCCGCCTCCCTGCGCGCGCACCTCGACGAGCTGACCGGCGCTGGGACCGGCGCCGGCGACCCCGCGCCGCGCGCCGCGCTGGCGGCGCGCGTTCGTCGCTGCCCGGGGCCACCGCCCTCGCGGCGGCCGTCGCGGCCGTGGTCATCCTGGTCAGCGGTGGTGGCGCGGCGCCGACGGTGCCCGTCGCGGCGCGGCTCGCCCTGGCCTCGGCGACGCTCCCGGCGCCCGCCGTCGACCCCAGCCAGGGCGAGCAACCTCGCCCTCACGGCCGCGGGGATCCCGTTCCCCGCCTGGGGCCCGCAGAAGGGCTGGACCGTCAGCGGGGCCCGCACCGACACCGTCGACGGGCGCAAGATCACCACGGTCTTCTACACGGGCCGCCACGGCAGCCGGATCGGCTACGCGATCACGGACGGGGCGCCCCTGTCGGGCGTGCACGGCCAGTCCGTGACGCCGCTACGGCGTGCGCTTCACCCTCCAGCAAGCTGGTCCCGCGCGGCTCATCAGCTGGGTGCGCTCGGGCCACACCTGCGTGATCGCGGGCCGCTCGGTGAGCTACGCCGCGCTGCTGCGCCTGGCCACCGCCGATGAGCGGCAGGAGGGCGTCGAGCTCGCAGGCGGACGTGGACGGCGGCGCTTACCTGTAGCTGCCCGTGCAGCGGCGGTGGCGAGCGCGGCCGGGCGGTTCAGCGACACTTGGCGCCCATGAGCGCCGAGCGTGACCGCCTGAACGAGGACCCGGGGGCTCGTCGCCGTGGCGCCGCTGGGGCCCGTACCTGAGCGAGCGGGCGTGGGGCACGGTGCGCGAGGACTACAGCGCCGACGGCAACGCCTGGGACTTCTTCCCCCATGACCATGCCCGGTCGCGGGCCTACCGGTGGAACGAGGACGGGCTGGCCGGGATCTGCGACGACCGGCAGCTGCTGTGCTTCGCGCTGGCCTTCTGGAACGGGCGCGACCCGATTCTCAAGGAGCGGGTGTTCGGGCTGTCAGGGCCCTCAGGGCAACCACGGCGAGGACGCCAAGGACTACTGGTGGTACCTGGACAGCACGCCGACGCACTCGTGGATGCGCTGGCGCTACATGTATCCGCAGGCGGAGTTCCCCTACGAGCGACTGGTCGAGGAGAACCGGCGGCGCACCAAGGACGAGCCGGAGTTCGAGCTGCTGGACACCGGGATCTTCGACGGCCGGCGCTATTGGGAGATCACGGCGGACTACGCCAAGGCCACGCCCGAGGATCTGCTCATCCGCATCACCGCGCGCAACGCCGGACCTGACCCCGCGACCCTGCACGTGCTGCCGACCCTGTGGTTTCGCAACACCTGGTCATGGAACGCGGACAGGTCGCAGCCCGAGATCAGCGCGGCGGACGGCGCGCTGGTGGCCGACCACGCCGAGCTCGGCCGGCGCACGCTGGCCAGCTCCGGCGACCCGACGCCGCTGTTCTGTGACAACGAGACCAACGCGGCGCGGCTGTTCGGCGACGACGCGTCCCACTCCGCCCCGTATCCCAAGGACGGGATCAACGATCACGTGACCCGCGGGGCGGCGACGGTCAACCCGGCGCAGCGCGGGACCAGGGCGGCGCTGCACCATCGCCTCACCGTGGCGGCCGGTGAGTCGGCCACGATCGAGCTGCGCCTTTGCCAGGGCGCCGCCACGAGCCTGGGCGAGGACTTCGCGCAGATCATGACCCTCCGCGAGCGAGAGGCCGACGCCTTCTACGCCGACCTGACTCCGCCGGCCGCATCCGCCGACGAGGCCCTCATCCTGCGCCAGGCCTTCGCCGGGATGCTGTGGTCAAAGCAGTTCTTCCACTTCGATGTGCGCCGCTGGCTGGAGGGCGACCCGGCCTTTCCCCCGCCCCCGCCCGAGCGGCTGTCGGGGCGCAACCACGAGTGGACGCACCTCAACAACCGCGACGTCATCTCGATGCCCGACAAGTGGGAGTACCCGTGGTACGCCGCCTGGGACCTGGCCTTCCACTGCGTCGCGCTGGCCCATGTCGATCCCGAGTTCGCCAAGTCCCAGCTGATCCTGCTCTGCCGCGAGTGGTACGTGCACCCCAACGGCCAGCTGCCCGCCTACGAGTGGAACTTCTCCGACGTCAACCCGCCCGTCCAGGCCTGGGCCGCGCTGCGCGTGCACGAGATCGCCGGGGACGACGACTTCGACTTCCTGGCCCGGGTGCTGCACAAGCTGCTGCTCAACTTCAACTGGTGGGTCAACCGCAAGGACATCGAGGGCGACAACCTGTTCGAGGGCGGCTTCCTGGGCCTGGACAACATCGGCCCGTTCGACCGCTCACAGCTCCCCGTCGACGGCGTGCTCGAGCAGTCCGACGGCACCGCGTGGATGGCCATGTACTGCCAGGACCTCCTGGAGATGGCCCTGGCCCTCACCCGCCACGACAGCGTCTACGAGGACCTGGCCACGAAGTTCTTCGAGCACTTCGCGCTCATCGCCTCGGCGCTGAACGAGAAGGGCCTGTGGCACGAGCAGGACGGCTTCTACTACGACCTCCTGCGCACCGGGGGCGACTCGATCCCCCTGCGCGCCCGCTCGGTGGTGGGGCTGCTGCCCCTGGCCGCGGTGACGACGATCGGGCCCGAGACGATGGCCGCCCTGCCGGACTTCTCGGCCCGGGTGAAGTGGTTCGTCGAGCACGTGCCGCTCGGCGACGTCGTCTCCCATCTGGAGTCACCGTCGCACGCGGGCTGGCGGATGCTCTCGACCGTGGACGAGGCCAAGCTGCGGCGACTGCTGGCGGCGATGCTCGACCCCGACGAGTTCCTCTCCGACCACGGGCTGCGCGGGCTGTCGCGCCGGCACCTCCAGCACCCGCTGACGATCGAGGTCGGCGGCGTCACCGAGACCCTGGACTACGAGCCCGGCGAGTCGCGCACCGGCCTGTTCGGCGGCAACTCCAACTGGCGCGGCCCGGTGTGGTTCCCGATCAACTTCCTGCTCATCGAGACGCTGCGCGTCTACCACCGCTTCCTGGGCGACGGCTTCATCGATCGAGTTCCCCACCGGCACCGGCGACGGCGACCAGCTCACCCTGGCCGAGGTCGCCGACGAGCTGGCCGACCGGCTGATCGGGATCTTCCGCAAGGGGCCTGACGGCCGCCGCACCGTGCTCGGCGGCTACCGCCTGCCCCCCGGCGACCCCGCCTGGCAGGACCTCATCCCGTTCCACGAGTACTTCCACGGCGACACCGGCGCCGGCCTGGGCGCCTCGCACCAGACCGGCTGGACCGGGCTGGTGGCCAACCTCATCATCTCCCGGGGCCAGACGTGAGCCGGCGCTGGCTGACGGCGGTCGCCGCCGCCGGTTGCCTCGCCGTCACGGGGTGCGGCGGGCACACCGCCACCAAGCAGGACGTCGTCGCGCGCGCCAACGGGATCTGCACCAACGCGCTGCGCGCCGCCCGCTCCCTCTCGCCGCCCGCCGGCGGCGCCGGCTCGGCCGCCGCGCTGGCCGCATACCTCGAAAAGGTCGTGCCGATCGTGGCCAAGGAGGCGTCCGACACCCGGGCGCTGCCGCGTCCGGTGAAGGACCGAGCCGTCCTGAACCACTACGTGGCGGCCGTCACCGCCACCGCGAACCAGTACCGCGCGGTGGCCGCCGCGGCCAGGAAGGGCGACCTGGCGGCGGTGTCGCAGGGCCTGGCGGCGCTGCGGGCCAGCCCTGTGCCGGCCCTCGCCGCCCAGTACGGCCTGAACCGGTGCAACGCCTCGGCGGGGACGGGAGTGTCGTGACGCGCAGCTTTCGTGTCGGCTCGCGAACCTAGGCATTACATAAGCAGCCTCTATATGCTGGCGAAATGACCCATCCCGTTTCCCAAGGTCGGCGCCCGCTTCCCGCCGCCCTTCCCGCCCGCCCCGGCCTGCGCCGGCTGCTGGCCCTCCCCGTCCTCGGCCTGCTGGCCGCCGCCGTCCTGATGCTGGCCCCGGCGCTCGCCAGCGCCGACAGCGCATCGACGTTGTCGATCGTCGGTACCAGCGACATGAGCGACTCCGGCCTGATGCCCAATCTGCTCCAGCCACAGTTCCAGGCCGCGTTCCCGCAGTTCACCTTCAAGTACACCGGCTCGGCCACCGGCACCGCCATCCAGAACGCGCAGAGCGGCAACGGCGGCCCGAGCGTGCTGATCGTGCACGCGGCGGCGCTGGAGAACCAGTTCGTCGCCAACGGGTTCTCCTACCAGAACCAGTTCGGCCGCGCGATCTTCACCAACGACTTCGTCCTGGTCGGCCCGACGGGCGATCCCGCCGGCGCCCTGACCGACGAGCACAACGTCGCCAAGGCCATGGCGGACATCGCGAGCGCGGGCGTCGCCGGCACCGCCGAGTTCGTCTCGCGCGGTGGGGGGCTGACGGCGTCCGGCACGACCGTCGAGGAGCACGCGCTCTGGGCGCTTATGAACAGCGCGGGACTGACGCCGGCCGGCGTCACCCTCTGCACCGTCAGCGACGCGGACGGGGGCGGCATGTCGCCGGTCACCACCGGCGCTCAGGGCGACCCGTGTCCGGACAGCGGAACGGTCGCCAGCCCGCACAACCCGGCCTGGTACGAGATCAACAGCGGCAGCTCGCAGGGGCAGAACATGGTGGCCACCAACACCTGCTCGTTCGCGCCGCGCCCGCTGAACTCGTGCTACACGCTCAGCGATCGCGGCACGGTCGACTACCTGGCCTCAAAGCCGGCCGGCACCGCCGGGCTCACCAACCTGCAGATCGTCGCGCGTGACAACGCCGCCTCGGCGCCAGGTGGCGCGAACGCCCTCATCAACTACTTCCACGCCTACATCATCAACCCGTCGAAGCCCGGTGAGACCGTGAACCTCACGGCCGCTCAGGACTTCATCGACTTCATCACCTCGCCGGGCATCCAGTCAGAGCTCAAGGGCTACCTGACGGGGACGTCGGGAGACAACGGAACGCCGGTGTTCGTCGCGACGGCATCGCCGAAGATCAGCGCCTTGGGCTTCCCGAGCATGATCACCGCCGGCAAGACCGCGACGGTCACCGGGAACATCACCAACCTCCAGGTGGGATTCCCGGCGCTGTCGGGCCAGACCGTCAGCATCAGCGAGCTCGAGGGGCTCACGAGCGTTCCGGTCGCGAGCGGGAAGACCGATGCCAACGGCAACTACAGCATCACGTTCACGCCGCCGTCGTCGGGGTCCTACCAGGCCACGACCGGACTGATCTCCCAGGTCGAGAACGCGTCGCTGAACCCGGCGTACGGGGACACGCTGTCGCCGTCGGCCACCACCGCCGTCCCCGTGACCGTGACGGGCACGATCACCATCGCCAAGGCGACCGCCTCCACCGGCGGCGTTTCGGCGACCGGCTCGATGGGGCCTGCTGCACCCGACGGCAACGGCGCGGTCGACGTCCTCGCCCGCAAGCAGGGCTCCAAGGGCGCCTTCAAGACGATCGGCAGCTCCCCAGTCAAGAGCGGCGCCAAGACCTACGCGGTCAACGGCAACCTCGCCCCTGGCAAGTGGCAGATCGAGACCCGCTACCGCGACGGCAGCCAGTTCACCACCGCCACGAGCGGGACCCGCAACCTGACCGTCTCGGGCAACATCGTCACCGTCAGCTTCAAGAAGGTGACGATCAAGAACGGCAAGCTGACCCTCAACGGCGTCATCGGCCAGCCTCCCGCCACCTCCGGCGGCAAGCTGGCGCTGTTCGCCCAGAAGAGCGGCAGCAGGAAGTTCTCCCGCATCGGCAAGACGTCGATCCGCAAGGGCAAGACGAAGTTCACGATCAGGGCCAAGCTGAAGAAGGGGAGCTATGTCCTCCAGCTCGAGTACACCCACAAGGGACAGACCTCCAGCTTCTCCAGGCTGAAGACGGTCTCCGTACGCTAGTGGAGTGACGCAGCGGCGCACTCGCGTGCCGGCACCACCCACGCCTGATCGCCGCCGCCCCGGGACTATCTCGGGGCGGCGGTTGGCTTTGGGCCTCCTGGCCGGCCTCGGCCTGCTCGTCCTGCCTGCCGCCGCGGCCGCCGATGACTCCGCGCCGGTGGTGCAGGCCACGGTGTACGGCCCGAGCGGACCACCCACCCAGGACTCCGTCTCACCGGCCTTTCTGCTCGCCCACCCGAGCCAGTGCCCGGTGTACTCCGGCGGGACCCTGGAGGAATACGGCCGGACCGGACGGGAGCCGATCGACCCCAACCCCACGAACAGCTGGACGCTGGGCACGATCCTCGGCTGCCTCCAGACACCAATCGCCCTTGCCGACGTGACCGGGGTGACGGTGTTCGGCTCCGACGGGTCCCCCCAGACCGGCGCTGACTCCCAGATCACGCCTCCCGATCTCGCCACTCCCAGCGACTTCCTGAACACCGCTCAGAACCCCGTGGTCCAATCGGTCGGTTACACCCAGTACGACCGGCCACAGCGCAACGCCTCGGATCTGGACTATCTCGACCATGTCGAGGAGAATGCCCCACTCGCGATCAACGTGTTCAAGGGGCCGCCACTCAACGTGACAGCGTCCGCGTCGCCGGCGACGGTCACCGTGGGAGGCACCGTCGCCTTCAGCGCATCGGTAAGTGGCAACAACGGCAGCGCTCTGTCCTACAGCTGGAGCTTCGGCGGCGGCGCCGCGCCCTCCACCCAGGCCACGCCGCAGGTCCAGTTCACCACCGCGGGCGTCTGGGCGGTCAACGTCGAGGTCACCGATGCCAACGGCGGCGGCGGTGGCGATCAGCTCACCGTGACCGTCAACCAGCCCGGCGCCTCGACCGCGCCGACGACGACCGGCGCGACCACGACGGGGCCCGACAAGAGCAGCGGACCCACGCCGGGCGCGCCGCCGAGCAAGCAGAAGAAGAGCGGGACCCAGACCAACGGCAAGCAGCACACCCACGGCAAGGGCGGCCACAGCACGTCGACGCAGAGCCAGACCACCACGACCCAGACGACGACCCCGACCACAACGACCCCGACCACGCCGGCAGCTGGCTCATCGGGCTCCTCAGGATCGTCCGGGGGAGCGGGATCGACGGCGCAGCCGGCGGGGACGACCACCACCGGCCACCGGCCACCAGCCGCCCCGACGCACCACGCCGCGCCGACGGTGCCTTCATCCGGCACGCTGGTGCGCGGGGAGCTCATCAGCGACGTCGTCCCCCTGCCCGCCGATCAGAGCCCGCTGGTCCACGTCGTCCCCGCGTCCAGCGGCAGCGCCCCGGCCCGGCAGGCACCGGAGCGCCCGTCGGTCCTGCCGATCGTCGGCGCGGCGCTGGCCATCGTGGTTCTGCTCGGCCTCGGGGCGCAGCGGGAACTCGGGCGCCCGCGGTGGTGGCCCGCACTTCGCATCGGCCATTGAGCACACCGTCATGGCACCATCGCCCGACCAATGATGATGACCTTCGCCCTCACCAGCCACGACATCGACGAGGTGATCTTCCACGTCGCCAGCGCGCTCCAGGTGCCGGTGCTGATTCTCGCGCTACTGGCGCTGGCTGCGGTGATCTTCGAGCTCGGGAGCTACGCCGTCGAGCTGCGCGGTCGCAGCCGGCGGCATTTCGCCGCGCTCTCGGAGGGCGCGGAGAAGGCCCGTCAGGCGCTGATGACCGGTGATCGGACGGCCGCCGCGTCGGCGGTGAGCACGCTCCCGCGGAGCCCCGCGATGCGCCGGACGCTCGACTTCATCGTCGCGCACGCCCGGACCGACGGCGGCGACCACCAGCTCAACAAGGCGCTGGCCGACTTCGACTTCGACTCCCAGCGGCGCCTGGCCCGGACCCGACTGCTCGTCCGCGCCGGCCCGGCGCTGGGGCTCATGGGGACCCTGATCCCGCTGTCCCCCGCGCTCACCGGCCTGGCCAACGGCAACACGGCGGCGCTCAGCCAGAACCTGCGGATCGCCTTCAGCGTCACCGTCGTCGGCCTGCTGATCGGAGCCGTAGCCTTCGGCCTGTCGCTCTCGCGCGACCGGATGTACGGTCAGGACCTGTCCGATCTGGAATACGTCGCCGCCATCATCAGCGACCCTCGACCCGTCGGAGGTGCCACGTGATCACGGTCAACCCTCGATCCCGCAGCCGTGCGGACCGCGCGGGCGACCCACTGGACGGCCTCGTCAACCTGTTCGACCTCGGCATCGTGCTCTCGGTGGCCTTCCTGCTGGCGGCGCTCTCCTCCCTGCATCTGCAGGGCACGATCACCAAGAACGGGCTGCGCGCCAACCAGGCCAAGGTGATCCGGATCGAGAAGGGCCAGACCGTCGCCCCGCTGCCACGACCCGGTCAGCGGACGATCGGGCGCGGCGTGCAGACCGGCGTGGTCTACCGCCTCACCAACGGGCAGCTCGTCTACGTGCAGGCTCCGCCCAAGTAGGGGCGACGTGTCGTACCTGTGGCACCAGATCAGCAGCGCCGTTCCGCTGATCGTGCATGGGGACCCCTTCCTGATGGGTCTGCTCTCGGTCACGCTGCGACTGGCGGCCGTCTCAACGACCGCCGCAGTGCTCATCGGCCTGCCGATCGGCGCCGCAATCGGCCTCGGCCGCTTCCGCGGGCGTCGCATTCTCCAGCTGCTGGCCAATGCCGGCCTGGCGCTGCCCCCGGTGGTGGTCGGCGTGGTGGTGCTCATCTTCATCTTGCCCCAGGGCCCGCTCGGCTCGCTGCGGCTCGGGTTCACGATCAAGGCGATGTACGTGGCCCAGACCATCCTGGCCCTCCCGTACATCATCGCTCTCACCGCCGCCGCGATCCAGGGGCTCGGGCCAGGCATGATCGACCAGGCCCGAGCGCTGGGGGCGAGCCGGATCCAACTGGCGCGGCTGGCGCTCCGTGAGGCCAGGATCGGCGTGCTCGCGGCGATCATCGCCGCGCTGGCGGCGGCGGTCTCCGAGGTCGGCGCGATCATCATCGTCGGGGGCAACTTCCAGGGACGCACCGAGTCGCTGGCGAGCGCGCTGCTCGCCGAGTTCACCTTCACGCCGAACGACCCCCGCGAGACCGCCATCGCGCTGATGCTCATGACTGTCGTGATCGTGCTCGTGGGCGCCCTCACCGTGCTCCAGCAGCGGACGGGACAGCTCCGGCTGCGCTTTCGGGACGCCTGAGCATGCGCCTGATCCTCGATGAGTTCCGCGCCGCGGGACCACTCATCTGGCACGGGAACCCGTACCTGATGCAGATCATCGGCTTCACGCTCCAGGTCGCCGTGGTCGCCACTTCGATCGCGACCGTGATCGGAGTCCCCATCGGGCTCGCCCTGGGGCTCGGCCGCTTTCGCGGCCGCTCCTTCATGCGCGTCCTCGCGAACTCGAGCCTGGGCGTGCCGCCGGCCCTTGTCGGCGCGATCCTGTTCCTGCTGTTCGCGGTGCCGGCACCGCTGGGCTCGCTCGGCCTGCTCTCCACCCGGCGGGCGGTGTTCATCGCCCAGACAATCCTCGCCCTCCCCTACACGGTGGCCCTGACGGCGGCCGCGATCGAGGGACTCCCCGACGGGTTGCTGAGCCAGGCGCGCGCGCTCGGCGCCGGGCGCGTCGAGGTGGCGGTGCTCGCGGTCCGCGAGGCGCGCGTGGGCATGGTGGCGGCGATCATCGCGGCGCTGGGCACATCGCTGTCGGAGGTCGCGGCGATCGCGATCGTGGGCGGCAACATCTACGGCTACGACCAGACGCTGGCCAGCGCGACCCTGTACGAGGTCAACGCCGCCAATTACCCCATGGCGCTGGCCATCGCGATCGTCCTCATGGGCATGATCCTCGTCCTCATGGGCAGCGTCGCGCTCCTGCAGCACCAGAGCGGCGGCCTGCGGTTGCGATTCCGGACGGCGGCGTGAGCACCGGACCGAGCGCCGAGCGGGCGCTGCTGCGCTGCCGCGACGTGAGCGTGCGACGGGACCGGCGCGAGGTCGTGAGCGGCGCCAGCCTGGAGCTCTACGCCGGGGAGATCGTGGCGCTGCTCGGCCCCAACGGGGCGGGCAAGAGCACGCTGCTCGCAGCCCTGGCCGGGCTCCTGGAACCCGCGACGGGCCAGATCGAACGCCAGGGCCGGGTCGCGATCGCGCTGCAGGCTCCCGACCTCGCCCGCCGCAGCGTGCTGGCCAACATGACAGCCGCGCTGGGCTGGTGGGGTGTCCCGCGAGGCGATCGCGGCCCGCGCGCACGCCGGGCACTCGAGTCGATCGGCGCCGCCCATCTCGCCCAGCGCTTCGCCCCGACGCTCTCGGGCGGCGAGCGCCGCCGCGTACATCTGGCCCGGGCGATCGCCGTGGAGCCCGACATCCTCCTGCTCGACGAGCCGTTCGCCGGCCTGGACGCCGAGGTGCGTGCCGCGCTGCTGGAGGACACGCTCTCGGCGCTGCGCTCGCAGACCCGGGCGACGCTGGTGGTGGTGCACGACCGCGCCGAGGCGTGGGCCCTGGCCGACCGGCTGCTCATCCTCATCGACGGGCGGGTGGTCGCCGACGGGTCGCCCCGGGAGCTCCTGGAGAGCCCGCCGAGCCCCGGCGTGGCCCGCTTCCTCGGCTACGACGGAGCGATCCGCGACGGCGACGCGACGGTGCTCACGCGGCCGCCGCATGTGATCCTGGATCCGGCCGGGCCCTACGAGGCGCGCGTGACACGCGCGACGGCGCTGGAGGACGGGTTCCGGCTCGAGCTCACGCTGGAAACCGGGCGGCTGTATGCGGTGGCGGGATTGCCGGCCCCGCGCGTGGGTGAGACGGTGGGTCTGCGGATCGACGGCGGGGTGCGGTTCCCGACCGGGGAGCCGGTGCCGACCCACCCCACTTGACGAGTTTGCGATGCTCAGGACATGAGCGACCGGCAACCGAGCTGCACCCATCTCAATACCGTGCAGGTGACCGAGCTTCCCCAGGCCGTCGACGGCTGCGAGGACTGCCTGCGCGAGGGCGGCGTCTGGCTGCACCTGCGGATCTGCCTGGAGTGCGGCCATGTCGGCTGCTGTGACGACTCGCCCAACCGTCACGCGAGCCGCCATGCGGAGACCAGCTCGCACCCGATCATCCGCTCGTTGGAGCCCGGCGAGGAGTGGTGCTGGTGCTTCGTCGACGAGCTGGGCATGCTCATCCCCGAGGTCACCGGCGCGACGCGCATCCCGCCGTCGCCAATGCTGTCCTAGCCCCGCCGCATGTCGACCTCCGAGCCTCGCCGCCCGACGATCCTGGCCGTCGACGATGAGCCGACGGTCCTGGCGGCCGTGGCCCGGGACATGCGCCGCGGCTTCGGCGAGCACTACCGGATCCTCCGCGCCGGCTCAGGGCCCGACGCGCTGGAGCTGCTCAACGAGATGCGCCGCCGCGGCGAGTCGCTGGCGATGATCGTCGCCGACCAGCGGATGCCCGGCATGGAGGGCACCGAGCTGCTGGTCAAGGCCCGCCAGGTCTACCCCGACGCCAAGCGGGTGCTGCTCACCGCCTACGCCGACACCCAGGCGGCGATCGCCGCCATCAACGAGGTGGCGCTGGACTACTACCTGCTCAAGCCCTGGGACCCTCCCGAGGAGGACCTGTTCCCCGTCGTCGAGGACCTGCTGACGACGTGGCAGGCGGGCGCGGCGTTGGAGGCCGGCGGGGTGCGCGTCGTCGGCCATCGCTTCTCCAAGGACACCCACGACCTGCGCGACTTCCTGGCGCGCAACCGCATCCCCGGCCGGTGGCTGGACGTCGAGCGCGAGGGCGAGGCCAGGGAGCTGCTCACCGTCGCCGAGGTCTCCGAGGACCGCCTGCCCGTGGTGTTCCTGGAGGACGGCGGCGTCCTCGAGCGCCCGACCGTGCTCGAGCTGGCCGAGCGCCTCGGCGTCGCGGCCGCCCCGGCGTCTGACCACTACGACCTCGTCATCGTCGGCGGCGGGCCCGCCGGCCTCGCCGCCGCGGTCTACGGCGCCTCGGAGGGCCTGCGCACCGTCATGGTCGAGCGCGAGGCGCCCGGTGGGCAGGCGGGTCAGTCCAGCCGGATCGAGAACTACCTCGGCTTCCCCAACGGGCTGTCGGGCTCCGATCTGGCACGGCGCGCCACCGACCAGGCCCGGCGCCTCGGGGCGGAGCTGCTCACGGTGTCCGATGTGGTGGCGTTGAAGGTCGAGGGCGCCGGGCGGATCGTCGAGCTCGCGGGCGGCGTGCAGCTCTCGGCCAACACCGTGCTCGTCGCGTCCGGTGTCTCCTACCGGATGATGCCCGCCCCCGGCTTCGCCGACTTCACCGGCGCCGGGGTCTACTACGGCGCGGCACTCACCGAGGCGCGCTCCTGCTCACAGCAGCATGTGGTGGTCATCGGCGCCGCCAACTCGGCGGGCCAGGCGGCGGTTCACTTCGCCAGCTACGCCTCGCGGGTCACGATGCTGGTGCGCGGAAACTCGCTGGAGAAGTCGATGTCGGCGTACCTCATCGCCCAGATCGCGGCCCTGCACAACATCGAGGTGCTCACCCAGACCGAGGCCATCGAGGCCGCCGGCGAGAACGGCCGGCTCAAGCGCCTGCGGCTGCGCGGGACGAATGGGGACGGGCCCTTCGAGCGCACCGAGGATGTGGACGCCTGCTTCGTCTTCATCGGCGCGGTGCCGCGCACCGACTGGCTCGACGGGGTCGTCGCCCGCGACGAGCGTGGCTTCATCCTCGCCGGGCCCGACGCCCGCGAGCACGGCTGGCCGCTGCAGCGCGAGCCGCGCACGCTGGAGACGAGCGTGCCGGGCGTGTTCGTCGCCGGCGACGTGCGCGCCCGCTCCATCAAGCGCGTCGCCTCCGCCGTCGGCGAGGGCTCGATGGCCGTCTCGCTCATCCACGAGTATCTGGCCGAGGCATGACGCCATGAGCCATCCCACCGTCGCCGACCTGCGCCCGATCGACCTCTTCACCGAGCTCTCAGACGACGAGCTCCAGACGTGGTGTGACGCCGCCGAGGTGCACGAGATCCTCGCGGGGACGGTGATGGCCAAGCAGGACGAGACCAGGACCGGCCTCATCCTGATCCTGGAGGGCACGATCGAGGCGCTCGTCCAGGACGGCACCGGTGACGAGCCGATCGGCGACCACGTCGCCCCCACCTGGATGGGGGCCATCCCGACGCTCGTCGGCGGCCCGTCGGCGGTGCGGATGGTGACGCGCGGCGACGTGCGCGTCGCGGTCATCGAGCCCGGGACGTTCGTCGACCTCGTGCGCGCTCACCGGCCCGTCTTCATGCGCGTGATGGCCATGGTGCGCCCGGTGACGCGCCGCATCAACCAGCGGGAGTCCAGCCGTGAGCGGCTGGCGGCGCTGGGGACGATGTCCGCGGGCCTGGCCCACGAGCTCAACAACCCGGCCTCGGCGGCCAAGCGCGCGGCCTCGGACCTCGCCGACGCGCTCGACGTGATGACCAGCACCGTGGGCCTGCTCGTGGAATCGGGCATCGAGCGCGAGCAGGCCGCGGTGCTGGTCGCGCTCCAGCGCGAGGCGGCGACGAGGTGCGCCAACCACGAGCCCCTGTCGGCGCTCGACGCCGCGGACGCCGACGACGCCCTGTCAGACGCTCTGTCGGCCGCCGGAATCGCCGAGCCGTGGCGGATCTCCGACACCCTGGTCTCAGGCGGCATCGACCCGGCGTTCGTGGCCCGCGTGGCCGAGGCGGCCGGTCCGGCGACCGAGGCCACCCTGCGCTGGATCGCCGCCTCGCTGGGCGCCCGCCAGCTCTCGGCCGAGCTGCGCGACTCCACCGACCGGATGGGCCAGCTGGTCAAGGCGATCAAGACCTACGCCTACATGGACCGCGGTGAGCTGGTGCAGGTGGACGTGCGCGAGGGCCTGGACTCGACCCTGATCCTGCTCAAGCACAAGCTCAAGCGGACCGAGATCAAGGTGGAGCGCAACTACGACCCGGCGCTGGGGCAGCTCACCGTTCACGGGGCCGAGCTCAACCAGGTGTGGACGAACCTGCTCGACAACGCCATCGACGCGCTCGGCGAGCGCGGCCAGATCACGATCACCACCCGCGCCGACGGCGACTGTGCGGAGATCGACATCGCCGATGACGGCCCGGGCATCCCGGCCGACATCCGCGACCGCGTGTTCGACCCGTTCTTCACCACCAAGGAGGTCGGCAGCGGCACCGGCCTGGGCCTCGACACCGCCCGGCGCATCCTCGTCGAGCGCCACCACGGCAGCCTGACCCTGGAGTCGCGACCGGGCCGCACGGTGTTCCGCGCCCGGCTTCCGCTCAACGGCGCCCGCCGCTGATGGCTGCGCCCCTCAGCGCGCGCACCAAGCAACTCGCGCTGGTCACAGCCATCCTGGCCTCGGCGATCGCCGCCGTGGATTCGACCGCGGTCAACGTGGCGCTGCCGGCCATCAGCCGCGACCTCGGCGGCGGGTTCGCGGCCCAGCAATGGGTCTCCAACAGCTACCTGCTCACGCTGAGCGCGCTCATCCTGCTCGCCGGGTCGCTCACCGACCGGCTCGGCGAGCGGCGCGTGTTCACCGCCGGAGTGGCGGGATTCGGGATCGGCTCGGCGCTGTGCGCGGCGTCGCCAACGATCGGGGTGCTCATCGCCGCGCGGGCCCTGCAGGGGGTCTCCGGAGCGCTGCTCACGCCGGCGGCACTGGCCATCATCGTCTCGGTGTTCCCCAAGGAGGAGCGCGGCGGGGCGATCGGGACGTGGACGGCGTGGGGCGGCATCGGCATCCTCGCCGGGCCGATCGTCGGCGGCCAGATCGTCGACTCCACGTCGTGGCGCTGGATCTTCATCATCAACGTGCCGCTGGTGGTCATCGCCCTCTTGCTCGCGCGCGTGGCCGTGCCCGGCCGTGCCCACGGGATGCCCAACGTCCGTATCGACTGGACAGGGGCCGCCCTGGCCGCGTTCGGCCTGGCCGGGATCTCGTTCGGGCTCATCGAGCAGCCGGTCCTGGGGTGGTCGGATCCCGGCGTGTGGGGCGCGTTGCTGGCCGGCTTCGCGCTCCTGGCCACCTTCATCTGGCACGAGGCCCACACCAAGATGCCGATGCTGCCGCTCGAGCTGTTTCGCCACCGCAACTTCGCCGTGGCCAACGCCCAGACGTTCGTGATGTACGGCGGGATCGGCCTGCTCGGGTTCTTCGTCACCATCTACCTCCAGCAGGTGGCGGGGTGGAGCGCGCTGAAGTCGGGGGTCACCGGGCTGATCCCCACCGTGGTGATGTTCTTCCTGTCGGGTCGCATGGGCCGGCTGGCGGATCGCTTCGGGCCCCGTCCGTTCCTCACCATCGGGCCGCTGCTGGTGGCCGCGGGCTTCGGGCTCATGCAACGCTACGGAACGACGGTGTCCCTGCTCACCGACGTCCTCCCGGCGCTGCTTGTGTTCTCCTTGGGGCTGGCGCTGACCGTGTCTCCGCTCACCGCGACGGTGCTCGCCGACGCCAGCGAGATGGACGCGGGCATCGCCTCGGCCGTCAACAACGCCGTGGCCCGGACCGGGAGCCTGGTCGCGGTGGCCGCCGTGGGCGCGGTCGTCGCCTCCTTCTACGGCGCGCAGCTGCACCACCGCCTCGGTCACCGCCTGCCCGCATCCAGCCAGGCGGCCATGCACGAGGCCGCGCGCCACACCTTCGGCACCATCGACCCGGCCGCGGTGCCCGCCGCCCAGCGTGCCTTCGTCCGCCACGCGACCGCCACCGCCGGCGAGGACGCGTTCCACATCGCGGTGGGGATCGCCAGCCTCCTGCTCACGCTGGCGGGCGTGGGCGGCGCCGCCATCCGCGGCAAGCCCCGGACCGTGGTGGCGGCCGGCGACTGCGCCGGCGGTCAGCTCGCCGGCCAGCCCCTGTCGGTGGCGGCCACCGAGCACGTGCCGGGGGTTCCGGCGCGCGCCTCGGATCTCGCCGCACGCACCTGAGCCCGCCCGCCCCGGCGGGTCAGGCCAGCAGGTCGCGGTACTCGGGGTGCGTCTCCATGAACCACTGGACGAACGGGCACACGGCACGCACGGACAGCCCGCGGGCGCGGACGTCGTCGAGCGCGCCGCGGACCAGCGCCGAGCCCAGCCCCCGCCGCTCACGCGCCGGATCGACCTCGGCATGCAGCATCGCGATGACGCCCGGCGACTGCCGGTAGGTGACAAAGCCCACCCGCTCGCCATCGACGGTGAGCTCGTAGCGGGCGGCCTCGGGGTTGTCGGCGACGGCGATCTCCATCGCCATCAGCCTCTCCGCTCGAAGCCCGCGTCAATCATCTCCACCAGTGTGGCGAAGCTCTCATCCAGCGACAGCGGGATCCCGAAGCCGCCCTCCCGCTCAAGCGTCACGAACCCGTGCAGCGCCGAGCGCACAGCCCGGACGGCGTGGATCGCGTCCTCGCCGACGATCCCGTAGCCGTCGAGGACCGCGAGGAAGACTCCGACCGCCGCCGCGCCGCGCGGCCTGATTGTCCTCGCGGTCAGAGCGCGACCTGCATGGCCGCGTAGGTCCCGGGGTGGGCATGGGCGTAGGCGCGGTAGGCGGCGGCCACCGCGCGCAGCGCATCGGCGCCCGAGCGCCCCGCCGCGGCCGCCTGGAGCGCGCCGGCCATCTCCCGGGCGCCGCGCGCGCCCAGCCGGGCGCGGAGGTCACCGAGGCCGTCGACGTGGGCGTACAGCGACGGGGTGCGGATCCCGAGCGCCGCCGGCCAGCCGCGCCAGCGTGAGCTCCGGCAGCCCGGCTCGTCGGCGAGGGCGGCGGCCGCGGCCACCACGGCCTCCGCGTCGAGCCCCGCGCGGGGCATCAGCGCGCGGCGCGGGCGATCGCGGCGTCCATCGCCGCCGTCGGCGCCGAGACGGCGGAGCCGTGGCCGACGACGAGCAGCGCCGGGTCCAGGGCCCGCAGCGCCCGCGCGGAGGCGAGGTCCTCGGCCTTGTCGAACGTGGCCATCGCCGCCAGCGGGAAGCGCCAGTAGAAGTGGTTGGAGACGGCGGTCGTCGCCGAACGTGGTGAACACGTCGCCGGCGATGAGGGTGCGGTCGCGCGTGTCGAGGAAGGCGACGTGGCCGGGCGAGTGGCCGGGGCTGGGGATGACCTCGAGGCTGCCCACGCGTGTCGCCGGCCGCCAGGCGCACGTCGGGCACCGTCGCCAGCTTCGGCCAGCTGCCCGGTGAGCTTGCCCTCCACCACCTTCTCGCCGGCGTGGATGCGGGCGTCGAGCTCGGGCATCAGCACCGGGACCTCGTCGCCGAGCTTGCCCTTGAGCTCGTCCACGGAGCCGACGTGGTCGCCGTGGCCGTGGGTCAGCGCGATGCGGCGGATCGGGCCCCGGCGGCGGCCGCGGCGGCGATCAGCGCGTCGCCGGTGCGGGGCATGGTCGTGTCCACCAGGGTGAAGCCGTCCTCCTCGCGCACGAGGTAGGCGTTGACGAAGCCGTAGCGGGTGAGCTGGATGAGGCGGTCGTTGAGCTGCGTGGTCTTCATGTGTCCTCCGGTGCGATTCCGAGGTTCCTAACGTCATTAGGAATATACCTAATGCCCTTAGGCATGTCAAGCGGGCTCGAGTATTCTCGATCCGTGTTCTGGGCATCGGCGCCTCACCGCGACCGTGGCGGCGCCGCGGTGGCGGCGGTCGTGCGCGCCTGACGCGCGTGCGGCGGATCCTCGTCGACGCCCCAGGCCACGCTGCACAGCTACCTGACGGCGTGGAGCCATGGCGACTGGACGGCCATGCAGAAGCTCGTCGCCACCCCGCCCGCGACGTTCACCACCGTCAACGCCGAGGCGTTCAGCGCGCTCGGCGTCACGGCGCGCCGTTCGTCGCCGGGCGTGTGACGCAGAAGGGCGCCAAGGCCCAGGCCCGCGTGACCGAGAGCTACGCCGCTGCCCCGCGTCGGCGCCTGGAGGACGGCCACGACCGTGCACCTGGTGCAGCGCAACGGCGATCTGGAAGGTGGCGTGGACGCCCGGCCACGATCAACCCGGCGCTGCCCGGCACCGAGCGCCTGGCCGCCGTTCAGGACTGGCCCCCGCGCGCCGGCATCACCGGGGCCGGCGGCGCGCCGCTGATCGCCGCCGAGCACCTCGTCGACGTCGGCGTGGTCGGCAGCCGGATCAAGAACGCGCAGCAGGTGGCCGCGCGATCTCTCGGCGCCGGCGCCACCGCCGCCGCAGGCCAGGCCGGCGCTCGCCCAGGCCAAGGCCCACCCGACGTTCTTCGAGCCCGTCTTCCAGGTCACCCAGGCCCGCTTCGAGCAGCTCAAGGCGCCAGCCCGGCCCCCACAACGTCTATGCCGTGCCCGGCACCCAGTTTCAGCAGGCCACCGCCCGCAGCGCGATCACGCCGCAGCTCGCCGCCCACCTCGTCGGCACCGTCGGCCCCATCACCGCCGACCAGCTCAAGGCTCTCGGGCCGCCCTACGACGCCTCCAGCCAGGTCGGCCAGACCGGCCTGGAGTACGCGGCCGAGCGACAGCTGGCCGGCACGCCCACGACCAAGGTGATCGTCGAGACAGCCGGCGGCGCCCTGGTCAGGACCCTCGCCGCGTTCCCGGGCAGCCCGGGGCGTCCCGCTGAGCACCAGCCTCGACCCGCGGGTCCAGCGCGCCGCCGAGGCGGCGCTGGCCGGCGTGCACAAGAGCGTCGCCATGGTGGCGATCCGCGCCTCCACCGGACAGGTGCTGGCCGTCGGTCTCAGACCCCGCCTCGGTCGCCTACAACCAGGCGCTCCAGGGCGCCTACCCGCCCGGCTCGACCTTCAAGGTGCTCACCTCGGCCGCGCTCATCCGGCAGGGCCTCTCGCCGTCATCGGCGGCGAGCTGCCCGCCCAGCGTCACCGTCGACGGCGAGGTCTTCCACAACGCCGAGGGCGACCAGCCGGTGCAGCACGCTGGACGGAGCCTTCACCGAGTCGTGCAACACCGCCTTCATCAGCCTGGCGACCTCGCACCTGCACGCGCGCGACTTCCCCGCGGTGGCCAACCTGTTCGGGCTCGGCCGCACGCCCCACCTGGGTCTCACCGCGTTTGACGCCAACGTGCCGGCGCCCAGCGGCCCGTCGGACCTGGCGGCGTCGGCCATCGGCCAGGCCGCGCGTCACCTTCTCCCCGCTGGGGATGGCGACGGTGGCGGCGGCCGTCGACAGCGGCGCCGTCCGCGCGCCGCGGCTCGTCGCCGGAGCGCCCGACGATCACATCGCTCCCGCGCCGCTCCCCGGTTCGGTGGCCGACGACCTGCGGCTGATGATGGGCCACGTCGCGGCCAGCGGGACCGCCGCCGGCACCGGCCTGCCCAGCGCCACGCACGCCAAGACCGGCACCGCCCAGTACGAGGCGGGCGGGAAGCTCAAGCTCGACGCGTGGCTGATGGGCTATGACGGCGACCTGGCCTTCGCGATCGTCGTCCAGGACAGCGGCGGGATCAACGGCGGGCCGCTGGACGGGCCGGTCGTCGCCAAGTTCCTCAGGGCGCTTCCGAACGCCACGGGTTAGCGGCGGGGCCCGGACGCGGGCGGCCTAGAGCTCGCGCTCGTAGAAGAAGCTGACCGTCGGCACCCCGCCCGGGCCGTGCTCGGTGTTGGTGAAGCCCAGGCTCTCATACAGGGCGCGCGCGACGACGTCGGCCTCACCGGTGCCCAGCTCCATCGTGTCCGCGCCCTGCGCACGTGCGGCCCGCATCGTCTCGTCCATCAGCGCCCGGCCGATCCCCTGCCCGCGGCGGTCGGGCACCACGTAGAGCTCGGCCAGGTAGGACTCGAGCTTGGGACTCCACAGCCCCGGCCGGAAACGGGTCACCGACAGCGCGCACGGCGGCTCCCCCGCCAGCAGGATGATGGTGTCGCCGTGGGCAAGCAGTACGCGCACGCGCTCGGCCATCTGCTCCTGCGGGGGCGCGGGATCGTCGTACTCGATGTTGAAGTCGCGCAGGAGCCGCGCCACCGCGTCGGCGTCCTGCATGCCGGCGCGGCGGATCGGCTCCGTCACGACGCTCAGCCCTTCCCGAGGTGCTTGCGCAGGAACGCGGTGGCGTCCTTGGCCGCGGCGGTCAGGACGCCCCCGTGCGTGGCGCCGGGGTAGGTGTGGTAGGCCACCTTGGCCCCGTTCTTGGCCAGCTCCTGGGAGAGCTGCTGATCAAATGACGGGATCACGGTCGTGTCGGCCAGGCCCTGCTCGATGAGCACCGGGCCCTTGATCTTGAGGTTGTCCGGGTCGTTGAGCGCCAGTGCCTTGATCTCGGGCGTGAGGTCCGCGCTCTGGGAGAGGAACTGATCCAGCGGCAGGCCGCCCAGCGAGTTGGGCTGGTCGAGCTGGTCCAGGCACTTGGTCAGCGTCTGCGGATACAGCGCGGCGCCCTGCGGTGAGAGGATCGCGTTGATGTCCAGGCCGGGGTCCGCCACCGAGATCCCACGCAGGATCATCGCCGCCAGGCCGGTCAGCGACGGGGACGTGACGTTGCGCAGGACACTGGTCTCCGCAGCGGTGTGGGACTGCGGCGCAAAGGCCACCGTCCCCAGCAGGTGCAGGTCGGGCGTGTAGCTGGGCGCCAGCGACGCCGCCCACAGCGCGGCGTGGCCACCCTGCGAGTGGCCGGAGATGACGATGCGGTCGCTCAGCGTGGGGACGAGCTGACGGGCGGCACGCACGATGTCCAGGACGCCGTAGCCCTCCGAGCGGCCGATCAGGTACGGGTGCACCCCGGGGCCGCCCAGGCCCTCGTAGTCGGTGCGCACGACGGCGTAGCCGTCCCTGATCCACGTGTTGAACAGTGGCGCCGTGCTGAGGTCGGTGCCGTGCGCCCCGCTGCTGGGACCGGTGTCACGCGAGGGCGCGCACGACGGAGCGATGCCGGTGGTGCCGTGAGCGAAGGTGACGATCGGCCACCCGCCCTTCGGGGCCGTGCCCTTGGGCACCGACACGATGCCCGAGACGGCCACGAGCTTGCCGCGGATCCCGACCTGCTTGTAGAGCACCGCGGCATTGGTCGCGTGGGCGAGCGCGGCGGGGCCGTGCAGCGGTCGCTCCCAGATGAGCGACCCGTGGGGCCCGGCGGGGAGCTTGCCGGGGGAGTAGAACCTCAGCCCGGACGGCCCCTTCGTGGGGCCGACGAGCTGCTTGGCAGCGGGATGCTTGGCGGCGAGCGCGGCGCCGGCGAGCGCCCCCGCGACGACGATGACCAGCAGCGATACGACAAGACGTCCAGGGACACGGTGTTTCATGCTGCAGCTTTCCTCTCTCCGGCGGCGCACAACGAGATGTGACCGAGATGTGACCGGCGAGCATGCCAGATCGCCACACGCGCGCGTCGCAGCTGGTCAGTCGCCGAGCGCCTCGGCGATCGCCGTCGCGAACTCCGCCGGCGCCTCGAGCGGCGAGAAGTGGCCGGCATCGGGCAGCGACCGCAGTGTGGCCGCGCTGAAGAACGCGTCGATGCGATCACTCCACTGCATCGGGAAGAGGGGGTCGTGGCCGGGCCAGAGCACCGTGGTCGGCGCGGCGATCCGGTCCTCGGACGCCGGAGCCCGCTCGGCCAGGCTGCGTGCCACCGTGCCCGAGCCGGCCCGGTACCAGCCGATCGACGCCGTGAAGGCGCCGGGGACGCCGTAGACCGCGGCCAGACGGTCGAGCTGCGCCGGGTCGGGCGTGTAGCCGGGGCCCGACCAGTGTGACCAGAAGTGCTCCAGGTAGGCCCGGACCGCCGCCGGGTTGCCGTCGAGCAGGCGCTCGGCGACCTGGAGGCGGTGAAAGCTCTGATACCAGAACTCGCGCACCGCGTCCTCCGACAGCACGCGCGCCCCGGCGCCGGGCAGCGGCGGTGCGATCACCAGCGCGCGCACGAGCTCGGGGGCCTCACGCGCGATCTGCTGCGCGACCCGGCTGCCGACGTCATAGCCGGCGACCACCGCGGGGCGCAGGCCCAGCTCGCGCATTAGCCCGAGCACGCTGGCAGCCTGCCCCGCCGCCGCGTAGGCCTCGGGGGGTTCGGCCGGACGCGCATCGGAGGCGCCGAAGCCGCGCAGGTCGGGCACCACCACGGTGGCGCGCCCGCCCGCCACGAGGCGTGGCACGACCTCGCGCCAGTCCTGGCGGTCACCGGGCCAGCCGTGCAGGAGGACGACGGCCTCCGCGCCGTCTTCATGACGCTCGTAGGCGAGCGAGAACCCGTCGATGGGGGCGGAGCGCTGCACGGCTGAGGCCAGCCTACCCGGACGCCCCCACGGCCCGAATCAGCGCCCCGCCCCCGACGCCCTCGCCGGGCGCGCGTCGGCGCGCGCCCGGCGAAGTCATGGCGACAGACCTAGTGCACGCCCGGCAGCACCGGAGTGCCCTGGATGCGAACCGCCTGCAGCTGGTAGGGGTTCAGCCCGAGCAGCCTGATGACGGTCGGGGCGATCGAGGTCGTCTCCAGCCGCTGGTCAAAGACGCCCGGGCTCACGGCCCGCGGCGCGAACAGCAGGATGGGGACGTCACGATCCTGGGGGTCTGCGCCGCCGTGCTCGGCGATCTTGCCCTTGCCGCCCGTGTAGACGACCCCGTGCTGGACGATGCCCCAGATGTCGGGGTGGCGCGGGTCGGACACCGGCACACCGAAGTAGCGAGCGGCGGCCGCGCCTGCGAACACCTTGCGCAGCCCGGACTGGCTGAGCGTGCGCGGGTTGCCGTCCACCGTGTTCCCGGTGGCCGGGTGGGTCAGCAGGTAGTTGCGGACGAAGTCGGCCGCCTGCTGCGTCTTGGGGTTCAGCCACATCATCACGGCGTCGTCATCGGTGCCCGCCGCCACGACGTTCCCCGCACCGGGGTGCGCGGCCTGCCACGCGGCATTGATGCCGTCGATGATCGGCCCGTCGTTGATCCGGGTCAGATCGTTGGGGTCCTGGGGGGACTGGCCGTGCTTGGCCGAGACGAGGATCGCCGTCTCGCCGAGCAGCCCCTGGGAGCGCAGCTCGTTCACCATCATGCCGAGCTGCTGATCGACGTAGCTCAGCGCCCGCTGCAGCAGCGGTCCGGGAATGTTGGTGCCCGGCACATAGCCGCCGGTGAGCCCGTCGGAGGTCGGCAGCTTCTCGGCGGTCGAGACCGTCTGGAAGTTCATGCCGAAGATCCCCGGCACTCCGACGTGGGCGGTGCGGCTGTGGTTGTAGCCGTCGATCCAGTTCAGGACGGCCTGGACCTTGTAGGAGTCGTACTGCATGGTGGCGGCGTTGTCGCCCGTCCAGGCGATGTTCCCCGGGTAGGGCGTCCCGTCGGGCATGAGCGCCGTCGAGTCGATCTCGGGATCGAAGGAATCCGTGATCCCGTTGCCCGAGGGGCCGTTGAACGACGTGTAGACGGGGTGCTTGTCTGACCAGGCCGTGAGCAGGCCGTTGTCGTGGGCGACGTTGAAGATCGTGTTGACCTTCAGGTAGCCGCTCGGCGAGATCGGCTGGCAGGTCTGCGGGTCCACCGGGAACGTCGCCGGGTTGAGCAGGTCCTGCGGGGTCTGGGTCATCTGGAGGATCGTTCCCGGCAGCCCCGAGAGCCCCTGGCCGGCATCGAGCTTGGTGACATCCTTGTCGTCGGGCGAGTCGTAGATGACGTCGGCGCCGGTGGCCTGCCCGGTGCAGGACGTGGTCCCCGCCTCCAGCAGCGCGTGGTTGTACTCGACGTCGTAGTAGACGCCGGTCGTGCGCGGGTCGCCACCCGTCATCTGGGCGGTCATGCCGGGGTCGGAGTCAGACGGGACCGGCGTCTGCGCGTGGGCATATTCGGCACCGCGCGCGGCCAGCGCGGCCAGCGTGGAGTCCGGGTTGTGGCGGATGAACCAGCGCAGATCGGACTGATGCAGGCCGTCGACGGAGATCAGGAGCACATGGCTGATGGCCCCGCGCCCGTGATGATCGCGGCCGTCGCCGTCGTGATGGCCAGGATGGTCACCGTCGTGGTGGCCACTGGAGTGGGCCGAGCTGGCCGCCACGGGCAGCGCTATCGCCGCCACGGCGGCCGCGGCGATGGCCGCGCCGGCAAACCTCGAACGTCTGGACAACTCACGGCTCCCTTCACTCTCAAGAAATCGGGTCGCCGTGTTCTATGGCCGCGCCGTCCGGCGCGGGTGACTCCCGTGTGCCCCGTTGATCAGCGTTTTCTTAGGATTCGGAGCCCGAATCCGCAGTGTCCGCGCGGCCCCTCCGGGCCGCGCGGCACAGTTAACGGCCCTACGCCGCCCGGGACTGCCGGCGCGCGGCACCCGCCGGGCGGCGCCGCTTGGCGTCCAGCAGCCGCTCGTCGGCGGCATGCATGAGCTCGGCGGCCGTCTTGCCGTCCGATGGGAACAGCGCGATGCCGACGCTCCCTCCCACCGTCTCCATCCCCACGCTGACGTCGCGGACCGCCTGGGATACCTTGGCCGCCAGGCCCGCCGTGCCGCGCTCGTCGGTCTCGGGCGCCAGCACGCAGAACTCGTCGCCGCCGAACCGGGCGACGGTGTCCTGGGCGCGCATGGCCCGCCGCAGGGCCCCGGCCACGTCGCGGAGCAGGTCGTCGCCGGCGGCGTGCCCGAAGCGGTCATTCAGCGCCTTGAAGCCGTCGAGGTCGAGCATCACCAGCGCGAAGTTCTGTCCCGCCCGCCGGTGACGGGCGATCTCGTAGTCGGCGCGTGCCTGCAGCGACCGCCGGTTGGCCACGCCGGTCACCGGATCCGACAGCGCGTCGCGGCGCAGCGCGTCACGCTCGCGTTCGAGCACCGCCAGGCGCTGACCCAGTGCGGCGGCGCAGGCCAGCGAGAGCGCCACGCACAGCCAGGCCACCTCGCCGCCCGCGGCAGCCGCCGCCACCGCGGCGGTCACGACGCCGATGAGCGCCACCCGCGGCGCGCGCCGGGTGCGAGGGGTGCGGGTCCTCGTCGCTTCACGCGCTGACATCGGCGCGTACATGTTCGCCAGCTGGGCGGACGGCCCTGTGTGAGGAATGGTGAGCCTGGTGTCAGCCCAGTGGGCGTACGGCGGGAACGGGAGCCCGCGCCAGGCTGAGGATGGCGATGTCATCGGCCTGATCGGAGTCGCGGAATCCGTCGATGACCCCGAGGATCCGGTGGGCGGCGGCGACGCCATCGCCCAGGGAGCGCACTGTCTCCAGCAGCCGCGTCTCGCCGAAGCGACCGCTCGCGCCGATCGCGTCCAGCACGCCATCGGTGTAGAGGATCAGCTGGTCTCCGGGGTCGACCTGGACCGGCGCGCTGAGCAGCTGGACGTCGTCGACGTACCCGAGCATCGGGCTGGGCCGGCCCACCGGCCATGCCGCCACCCCCCGCCGCAGCAGCGGCAACGGATGACCTGCCGAGACGATCGTGACCTGGTCGTCGTTGGTGACGACCACGGCCGCCACCGTGCACAGGCTGCGGTACTCATCGCTGCGCTCGCGCAGGCGGCGGTTGAGAATCTGCAGGGCGTAGGCGACGTCGCCGGTGGCCGCGACGATCGCCGCCAGCGTGTGGCGGGCCAGCGCGGTGAGCGCGGCGGCCTCGGCGCCCTTGCCCACGACGTCGCCGATGACCGCCACCCAGCCGCCGTCGAACGGCAGCAGGTCATAGAAGTCGCCCCCGACCTCGACCCCGCGCCCAGCGGCCCGGTAGGCGCTGGAGAGTTCCCACCCCCGAGACCGCCGGCAGCGACCGGGGGATCAGCCCGGCCTGGAGGGTCTGCGCGATGTGGCTCTGCGCGGCCTGGAGCTCGGCGCTGTCGACGATCACCCCGGCCTGGCGCCCCAGATCGGAGGCCAGCTCGAGGTCGCGCTCGTCAAACCGCCGCGACGTGCACGAGACGAAGGAGAGCGCGCCGAGGACCCGCTCCCCGCTGCGGATCGGAGCGATCATGGCCGAGTTGAGGCCGACCTCGCGCAGGATTCCCAGATGCTCCGGGTCCTGGGCGCGGCGGGCCAGCATCTCATCGGTGATCTCGTGGACGAGCAGGGGCTCCCCGGTGCGGATCACGGATCCCACCCCGCCTGACTCGTCGTGGTCCGACGGCCAGCGCTGGTTGAGGTACCACCCCTGCCGCACCTTCGCCGGGTCGCGGTGGGCGATCGCCAGCGTCCGGATCGCCCCTGATTCCTCCACCATGTTCACCGAGGCCCAGTCGGCCAGGCTCGGGACCGCGGCGTCGGCGATCGCCTGCAGCGTGCTGGTCAGGTCGGGCTTCTCCGCCAGCGTGCGCAGTGTCTCGGCCATCAGCCGCTGGGCGATCTCGTGGCGCTTGGTCTCGGTGATGTCCTCGATGAGGTTGACCGCCATGAGGATCTCGCCCTCCGGGCCGATGACGGCGGTCGCCTTGTTGAGCAGCCAGCGCTCCTCGCCGGTTGCCTTGACAACGTTGCGGACGACCATCGCGTCCGGCGCGCTCTCGCCCAGCAGCAGCCGGGTTCCGGCGAGGCCGGTGATGTCGACGGGCTCGCCGTCCTCGGTGTAGACGTCGAAACGCGCCATCAGGCCGCCGGGCGCGTGCGCG
>CAVXRR010000011.1:0-78420 GCA_963764125.1 uncultured Solirubrobacteraceae bacterium | reverse complement strand
GCCCGGGCAGCTATCAGAGTCCGAACGCAGCTGGGCGCTCAAGCTCGTCTGGAACGTCCCGTTCGAGCCCGGCCGGCTCGTCGCCGTGGCCCGGGACGCGGGCGGGCGCGCGGTCGCCCGCGACGAGCAGGACACCGCGGGCCGGCCCTACGCCCTGAGCGTGAGCCCGGACAAGACCGTGCTGCGCCCGGACGGCAAGTCCCTGTCCTACCTGACCGTGCGGGTCGTCGACCGCCATGGCGTCGAGGTCCCCGACGCCGACAACTCGGTGCTGACGTCGGTGACCGGGGCCGGGACCTTCGCCGGGGCCGACAACGGCAAGCAGGACGACGCCGAGGGCTACATGTTGCCGCGCCACGACGCCTTCAACGGCCAGGTGCTGGCGATCGTCGAGTCCGCCGCTCACCCCGGCCCGATCACCGTCAAGGTGTCCTCGGCCGGACTGCTGCCGGCCACGACGACGCTCTACGCGCAGAACGCCGGCCGCTCCGGTGTGACCGCGGTGGCGCCCGTCTACGTGCGCACGCTACGGGGGACCGGCGTTTCGCTGCCGGACCGGGTGCAGGTCATCAACGGCGATGGCACGACCGCGCTGAGCCCGGTCAGCTGGTCAGATCGCGGGCCCGGCGACCACGCACGGCCGGGGGTGTACGTGGTGACCGGGACGGTGCGCGGCACCCGGATCCCGGCCCGTGCCCTCGTCACCGTGGCCGGCGTGGCGTGGGTGCAGAGCGTGCATGCGCGGGTGCCCGTGGGCACGGCACCGACGCCGCCGGCAGCGGTGAAGGTCGTCTACACCGACGGCGTGACCCAGTACCTGCCGGTCGACTGGCCCCGTGTGCCCGCCCAGCGCGTCGCCCATCCGGGCCGGTTCTCCATCCGCGGCCAGGTGGTCGGGATCTCCGTCCCGGCCCGGCTGCTGGTCACGGTCACCCGTCAGGTCAGCACCGGCCAGAACCTGGCGCTGGCCAGTGGGCCCGAGTACCCGACCGCCGACGCCAGCTTCTCCGGCGGGGCGTTCAACGGCGACGCCTCGGACTTCGGCACGAGCACGACGCTCCCGGCGGCGCTGCTTGACGGCAACACGACCTCGGGCGGTTGGTCTGACCGCTACGGCAAGGGGCCGACCCAGACCCTCAACGAGTTCACCAACGCCCGCGCCGGTGACTGGGTGAGCGTGAGCTGGCCCAAGGCCCAGACGTTCGGCGAGCTGCGGCCGTACTTCACCGTGGATGCCGCCGACCAGCTTCCCGCCACCGTCCAGGTCTCGTACTGGAACGGGCTGGGCTGGGTGCCCGTGCGCGATCAGCACGTGCAGTTCGCCACCAGCTCAGACCAGCCGTCCTCGATCACGTTCCAGCCGGTGAGCACGACCCAGGTGAGGCTGGACATGACCAGCCGTTCGCCCGGGAGCCCGACCACGGGCAACCTGACGATCAGCGAGCTGCAGGTGATCGGAGACGTGTTCGGCCCTTGAAAGGCAACACTGCTGTCCGACGGGATCCCGTTCGCGGCAATCTGATCGCGATAGCGCACCAGAACCAGCCGTGAGACGATGGACCCATGGCGGTCCAGGAAGACCAGATGCGCGCGGCGGCGCAGGCCGCCGCGCAGCTCATCGAGCCCGGGATGCGCGTCGGCCTGGGCACGGGCCGGACGGTGGCGCGACTGCTCCCGGCGCTGGCCGAGCGGGGGCTCGCCGGCCTGCGCTGCGTGGCTACGTCACCGGAGACCGAGCGGGTCGCCGCCGGCCTCGGCCTCACCGTCGAGCCGTTTGACGCGCTCGACGGGCTGGACATCGCGATCGACGGCGCCGACCAGGTCGCCGCTGACTGGTGGACGGTGAAGGGCGGCCATGGCGCTCACCTGCGCGAGAAGATCGTGGCCGCCGCGGCGCAACGGTTCGTGGTCATCGTCTCCGAGGACAAGCTCGTCGATGCCGTGCGTGCACCCGTGCCGCTCGAGCTCGATGCCTTCGGCCTGCACTCGACGCTGCACGCGCTCGGCGCGGTGACGCTGCGTGCCGGCGCGGCGCTCACCCCGGAGGGTGGGGTGGTGGCCGACTACACCGGCGAGATCGCCGACCCGGCGGCGCTGGCGGCGTGGCTGGACGAGATCCCGGGCGTGGCCGGCCACGGCCTGTTTGCGCCGAGCATGATCCACGACGTGTTCGTGGGCGGGCGCGCACGACCGCTGGACCCCCCGCCGCCGCGGCGCGGCACCGCCCGGCTGACGACCAAGCCCACCTCCCTGTCGGTCCCCGACGCCGTTGCGCGCCTGCGCGACCTGCTGGACGCCAAGGGGGTCAAGCTCTTTGACGTCGTCGATCACAGCGGCGAGGCGGAGGCGGCCGGGCTGACGCTGCGCGAGACCAGGGTCGCCATCTTCGGCAACCCCCAGGCGGGCACCCCCGTGATGCAGGCGGTGCCCGAGGCGGCGCTCGACCTGCCGCTCAAGGTCCTCATCTGGCGCGACGGCGATCAGACCAAGCTCACCTACGCCCCGCCGAGCGAGCTCGCCGCCCGCTACGGCCTCAGCGACGATCTCGCCGCGCGTTTGGCCGCCATCGACGCCATCACCGACGCGCTGGCCGCCGGCTGATCGCGCCCCGCTCGCGGCGCGCAGGCGCGGCTCAGGCGGCCGGCCGGAACGCCGCCGGGGGCATCGGCTCGGGCGCGGCGGCGGCGTGGCCGCTCTGGACAACGCCGTCGACGATGTGCAGCGCGGTCTCGACGAACCCGCCGGCCTCGCGGTAGCGGATCACCGGGTACTCGGGCTCCTCGGGCTCGACGCCGACCACGGCGCCCGAGCTGCCGTCGGGCAGCGTGATCGTGTAGCCCACCGGGTAGGGCATGGCGATGCGCAGGAAGTGCTCGACGATCTGGGGATCGAACTGGGTCCCGGCGCCCTCACGGACCGCCTTGACCGCGACGTGCGGCGCGTTGGCGGGCTGGTAGGGACGGTCGGCGGTGATCGCGTCATAGACGTCGGCCACGGCGGCGATCCGGGCGAACTGGTGGATGTCGGTGCCCTCACGCCCGGCCGCATAACCCTGGCCGTCCCAGCGCTCGTGGTGGTCGCGCACCACGGCGCGCGTGAGCGGCGAGATCCGCTCGGAGTCCAGCAGCGAGGCGCCCGCGGCGGGGTGGGTCTTGATGAGCTCCCACTCCTCCGGGGTCAACCGGCCGGGCTTGTTGAGGATCTGCTCCGGGATCGCCAGCTTGCCGATGTCGTGGACCAGCAGGCCCATGGTCAGCTGGGTCATGCGCTCGACCATCCGGTCGTAGCGCACCTCGCCGCGGTAGTCGACCCAGCCGTCGGTCCGGTCGATCCGCTGGCCGAGCAGCAGGCCCAGCGTGGCCACCCGCATCGAGTGGCTGTAGGTGTAGCTGTCGGCCGAGGCCAGGTCGTCGAAGGCGAGGGCGGCCTCCGGAGCGTCGGCGAGGGCCTCGATGAGGCTGTCGGCGGCGTGCTCGATCTGCTTGAGGGTGGTGAAGGGAAGCTCGGAGAGGTCGGCGGCGACCGCGCGGGCGGCCTCGAAGCAGGCCGCGACGGCCTCCTCGGTGGCGGCGCGGATGTGATCAGGCAGCGGCATGGCGGGGATGATGCCCTCGCCCATGTCATCCTCGATCCACAGCGCCCGGATGCCCAGCGAGGACAGGCGCGTGGCCAGGGAGGTGGACAGGCGGACCCCGCGGCGCAGCAGCGGCGCGGCGCCGACCGCGGCGGACGGGATGTCGCGGGCGAGCTCCATGCCGTCCTGGATCCAGTCGATGCGTACCAGTCTCATGCGCGGGTTAATCGGCAGTTGGCGCCAGAACTTGCGGGTGGGGTGCGATCTTGCACTGAAAGGCCGCAAAAGCGGGCGGTCTTGCAGTGTGTATTCCCGCTCCGAGCAGGGGATAACGGGGTATCGGTGATCCGTCCACGGGGGCGCGCGGCGGGCTAACCCGTTCTTCACAGACTCGTTAGAGCACATCCATCAACCCTGGATAGCTTTGCCGTCACGCGGCTGGGCCGCCCGGCGCACCTGGCGACGGCCCGCAGTCGCTGTCCCACGGTCGCTGACTCCCGGCGACGGCTCGTACGCACATGGTTGTCGACACGCTCCGCCCGGACACGTCCCCGTCTCCCGCTGCCCCGCGCCCCGCCGCGGGGCCCGGCGCGCTGACCGGCTGCGCGCGGCGCATCCCGGCCAACCGGTGGACGGTGGCGACGCTCGTGCCGGTGCTGACGCTCGCGTCCCTGGCCCTGCGCGTGGGGCAGCTGCGCTTCCACTACTGGATCGACGAGGCCATCTCGGTGGGCATCGCCTCGCACCCCCTGAGTGCGCTGCACGACCTCCTGCGCCAGGACGGCTCGCCGCCGCTGTACTACCTGCTCCTGCACGGCTGGATGGCGCTGTGGGGTCGCGGCGAGGTGGCGACCCACGCGCTGTCGCTGGGCTTCGCCCTGCTGACCGTGCCGGTGGCCTACTGGGGCGGGGCGGGCCTGTTCGGCCGGCGGGCCGGGATCTATGCCGCCGTGCTCGCCGCCGGCCTGCCGTTCCTCACCCAGTACGCACAGGAGACGCGGATGTACTCGCTGCTGGTGCTGCTCTCGCTGCTGGTCGCGATCGGCTTCGTGCAGGGGTTCGTCCGCCGCCGGCGGCGCTACCTGCCGCTGCTGGCGGTGTCGCTGGCCGCGACGCTCTACACCCACAACTGGGCGCTGTTTCTGGGGCTGGCCACCTTCCTCGCCTTTCTCGTGGTGGTGCGGCTGACCCCTTCCGAGGCGCCGGGCCGGCCCCTGTGGCGCGACGGGGCGCTCGTGTTCGCCGCGGTCGCGCTCATGTATCTGCCCTGGCTGCCCACGCTGCTCTACCAGGCCCAGCACACCGGGGCCCCGTGGGCGCTGGCTCCGGTGGTGTGGTCACTGCCGCAGGGCGGTTACTTCCTGGTGGGCGGGCGTGGCGCCGCGATCGCGATCGTGCTCGCGGCCGGCTCGGGGCTGGTCGGGTTGAGGGAGGGGGCCCGCTCGCAGCGGCCGACCGCCGTTGCCGCCATCGGACTGGGCGTGCTCGGCCTCGGGACGCTGCTCATCGCCTGGCTCTACGCCAAGACAGAGCCCGCCTGGTCGGGCCGCTACCTGGCCGTGATCGTGGGGCCGCTGCTGCTGCTCGCCGCGCTGGGCCTGGCCCGGGCCCGGAGCTTGGGCGTGATCGCGCTGGTGCTGGTGTGCTGCTTCTGGGTCCTGGACCCGAGGCCCAGCTCGCTGGATGCCAAGAGCAACGTCGCGGCCGTGGCCGCGGCGATGCGCCCGCACATCCGCCCGGACACGCTCGTGCTCTCCACTCAGCCCGAGCAGGTCCCGGCGATCGCCTACTACCTCCCGGCGGTCAGGCGCTTTGCCACGCCGTTGGGCGCCGTCCCGGATCCCCGCGTGATGGACTGGCGCAACGCGCTGACACGGTTTGAGCACTCGTCGGTCACGACCGTGCTGGCCCCGCTGCTCCGGGGCCTGCCGGCGGGACGGCACGTCCTCCTGGTGGTGTCGGCGTCGAAGCAGAAGACCCCGGTGTGGATGGCGCTCATCCATCGCAGCTCCCGGCGCTGGCTCTCCTACCTGCGCCACGACCCCTACCTGAGGCTGATCAAGGTCTCGGCGTTCAAGGCCCACGCCAGCAACCTCCCGGTGCGGGGGTGGCTGTTCGCCGTCCGCTGACGGCCGTCGCGGTCAGCCGGCGACGGCGATCTCGACCGGCTCGCCGCTGAGGGCGACCCGCTCGATGAGGTCGGCGGCCGCCTCGGTCCCCGGCCGGACGCGCAGCCGCTCGCCCGCGGTCCGGACCCGTTCACGCAGCGCGCCGTCGGCGAGCAGCCGGTCCACCGCGCCGGCCAGCTCGTCGCGCTCGAGCGCATAGGTGGGGAGCCGAATGCCGTAGCCGGTCTCGTGCACGCGCTGGGCATTGTCGTGCTGGTCCCAGAAGATCGGCAGCACGAGCATCGGCTTGCCGAACCACATGCATTCGGTGACCGTGTTGTTGCCGCCGTGGGTGATGACCGCGTCGACGTGGGGAAGGACCGAGGTCTGGGGCAGGAACTCCTCGCCGATCATGTTGTCGGCGAGCTCGTACTCGTCGTGGCGCGGACCGCGGCTGACGATGTAGCGGGGCGGGGTGTCGGCGAGCAGGGCGACGAGCTGCTGCATGAGCTCCACGTCGGCCGAGCCCAGCGAGCCGAGGCTGAGGTAGATCAGCCGCCGCTGGTCAGGATCCTCGGGCGGGGTCCACGGGGCATCGGTGTCGCGCACGCACGTCTGCAGGTTGTGCCACGTGCGACCGAGGGAAACGCCGCGGGGATAGTCCAGCTCCTGCGGATACAGGTACAGGTTGAGCCACGGCGACTCGTGGATCATCTCCATCGCGGGCAGCGGGGGTGCGCCGCGCTCCACACAGAACTCCGAGAACGACGCCTGGAGGTCTCCGACCTGCGCGGCGTACTCTGCGCGGAACGCTTCCCAGTTCGTCCGGTCCTTAAGGGCCAGGCCCGAGAACGTGGGCGGGAGGATGGGGTCCTTGACCTCCAGCGGGTTGCAGGACACGATCCGAACCCACGGGCGCCCGCTGGCCGGGATGGCCGGGAACGAGCAGACGTTGTCCTCGACGATCGCGTCGGGCGCCAGCTCGTCGAAGATCGCGCTGAGGCGCTCGTCCACGTAACGCGCGCCCTCGACCAGGGCCTGCCACGTGGGCAGGATGAAGCCGGCGAGCTGCTCCTGGGTGCTGGAGCGGAACACCGGTGACGTGTCGCGGATGAAGTCCTTCCAGAACTGGCCCGGCGCCTCGGGGAGCGGGGGCGCGTCTGACAGCCGCATCAGGCGTTCCTCGAAGCCCTTGGCCTCGAGCGTCCCGGCGAAGGACTCCTCGGCCACGAACACCACGCGGTGGCCGCGGCGGCGCAGGACGTCCCCAATCCCCACGCAGTTGTTGGTGGGACCGAACGCTCCCTCCGGGAAGAAGACGATGGTGCGGCCGTCTTGGTCGATCGCGCCAGCCTAACGAGCCCGCGTCTGCTAGAGCTCAGGCCATGACCAAGATCGCAGTCACCGGAGGCAGCGGCAAGGCCGGCCGCGTCGTCGTCCGCCATCTCTTCCAACGCGGCCACCAGGTTCTCAACATCGACCAGGTGGGCTCGCCGGAGTCCAACCACCCCGAGGATCCCATCCCGTTCCTGCGCGCCGACATCACGGACTTCGGCCAGGCATTGGAGGCACTCAGCGGCGGCGAGACGCTGCCTGGGATCGAGGCCGTCGTCCATCTGGCGGCGATCCCGTCGCCCGCACACGCCCCCGCCAGCGAGGTGTGGCGGGTGAACGCCACCAGCACCCACTCGGTGTTCGCCGCCGCGCAGCGGCTCGGGCTCCAGCGGATCGTGTGGGCCTCCAGCGAGACCACGCTGGGCCTCCCGTTCGACACGCCGCCCGACTACGCGCCCGTCGACGAGAAGCACATGCGCCCCGAGTCCAGCTACGCGCTCTCCAAGGTGGTGGGGGAGGAGATGGCGCGCGCGTTTCACCGCTGGAGCGGCATCCCCATCATCGGGCTGCGCTTCTCCAACGTGATGGTGCGATCCGACTACGCGCGGTTCGCCGCCTGGCAGGACGACCCCCACGCCCGCAAGTGGAACCTGTGGGGCTACGTGGACGAGAGCCACGTCGCCGAGAGTGTCGAGCGCGCGCTGCAGGCCGACATCGACGGGACCGACAACTTCGTCATCGCCGCCGCCGACACGGTCATGCGCAGGCCCAGCCGCGACCTGATGGCCGAGGTCTATCCGGATGTGCCGCTGGCCGACGGCGTGTCGGGCAACGACACGCTGCTCGACATCCGCCACGCGCGCGAGGTCCTGGGCTACGACCCCCAGTTCAGCTGGCGCGACCTCGATGACGGCGCGTTGGGGCCGCCGGAGTGATCACCCCCGCGGAGTGATCAGGCCTCGCGGAGTGGATCAGGCCTTGATCGGGACCGCCGCCTCCGGGGTGGCCACGTGGAAGCTGAAGCTCTCCTCGAGGTAGAACCGGACCGCGTCGGCGTCGTGGTCCAGGTACCCGAGCGACAGGTCCTGGCCTGACTCGAAGAGGAAGTCCTCGCCGCGCATGCTGACCACGACCGCGCCCTCCAGGCCGGGCGCCCAGACCAGCTCGCCCTCGACGATCTTGCGCAGGTGCTCCAGCAGCGGGTAGCCGCCGTTCTCGGCCGTCTCCACGACCTGCTTGTACTCCTCGTTGCCGAGCGCCAGGGCGTACGGGCCGCCGATGCCGTTGCGCAGCAGTTGCTCGACGGCGCTGGCCACCGGGCGCGGATAGGTGCTGGGCTCGCTGCCGAGCTGGAGGCCCTGATGGGGTGACGCGTCGGCGATGCCCGCGATGGAGGCCTCGGGCCAGCCGTGGAACACCGCGCGATTCTCGGCCACCGCGATCTGGTGCGCGGCCCGGTCAAGCGCCTCCAGATCCGCGTCGTCGGCGCCGCGGTCATCGTCGCGCAACTCGGCGCGGCTGATCGCGAACTCGGCACGCACCTCGACCACCGGCAGGACCTTGCGCTGCAGCGCGCTGACCCCGTCGCAGGGCGCCTTCCCCACGGCCTCGACCCGTCCGAGGTTGGTGGCCGAGTACTCCCAGCCATGCGGGCCCGAGAAGTCCACGAGCTTGCGCGCGGCCAGCAGAACGCCCAGGCGGTCGCGCGCCTCGTCGTCGAGGAGCTTCCAGTTGGAGTCGCTGATCGGCGCGTGCTCGCGCAGAAGATGGTTGCTCATCGCAGAGCTCCTTTCAGGCTCCCGATTCCCAGCGATCCCGTGCCGTCGCCGGCCGGGCCTAGCTCGTCACCGCTCGCCTCCGCCTCGGCCGCCTCGCCGTGCTCGACGATGTCACCGGCCTTGAACAGGATCCCCTGGGCGATCTCGCGCCAGATGGGGGAGCGGCGCAGGAGCGCCTCGAGATCCATGCTGAAGTGCTTGAACTCCTCGCCGACCGCGTCGCGCATCACGGAGGCCGCCTCGGGGTCCTGCTCCACCGCCAATCGCTGCTCGTACCAGCCGATCGCCTCGGCCTCCTCGGTCAGCGACGCACACAGTCGGGCGAAGGTGCGGGTCGCGGCGGGTAGCTCCTCCGGTGGCTCGTGGTACTGGTCGAAACCCATGGGCTCTCCTGTGGACGATCGAGGTGAGGACACACGCTACCCGCCGGCCGGCGCTGCACGCAGCGACGCCGATCCCGCTGGCCGACGGCACGCGCCGGTGGGCGGCTCTGAGATCATCGCGCAATGGCCACAGACGAGCTCAGCCCGCCGCGACTCGCCGACCGCCTGGACCGTGTGCCAACCGCGCCGATCGCGGCCGCGGGGCTGGTGGCCGGGTTCGGCGTGGCCGTCGGCACGGGTTCGCGTCCGCTCGGCGGCGTCGTCCTGGCCGCCTGCGGGCTGGCCTGCATGGCGGTGTGGGCGCGCCGCGACGGGACACGGGTGACGGCGACGCTCACCGCGACGGGGCTGATCGCCTTTGCCGCCTCGCACCTGCTGGGGCGGGTGATCGGGGCATGGCCGTCGGTGATCGTGGTCTCCGCGGTCACCGCGGCGCTGTGCTGGCGGCTGTCAGATTCGCGCCGGCCCCGGCTCATCCACTGAGCTGCAGCTGGCTGACTGAGAACGTCGCCCCGTCGGGAGCGGCCAGGACCGCGCGGCGGAAGTTCGCCTGCTCGGCGGGCTCGGCGACGACGCGACCGCCCAGGCCGGGCGCGGCCGCCGCGGCGGCGTCGGCATCGGCGATCCAGAAGTCGACGCCCCAGGCCGCAGGGGCGGATTCGCCCGCGGCGCATGGCCGCGATGACATCGCGCGGGACCGGCTGGGCGGGCTCGCCACCGACGTAGCCGGGCAGGCGGAACAGCCACACCGGACCGAACGCGTCCGCCTCCCAGCCGAACAGCTCGCCGTAGAACGCCTTGGCGGCGTCGGGATCCGGGGTGGTCAGCAGGCTCATCGCCCACGCGGATGGCTCGTTGACGCGCGCGGCGCCGGCGCGGTCGCCGGCCTCCCACACGGTGAGCACCCCTCCGGCCGGATCGGCGATGACCGCCATGCGCCCGGCCGGCGGCGCATCGAACGCCTTGACCAGCACCGACCCGCCGGCGGCGGTGGCGCGGGCGGCCGCCTCGTCGGCGCTGTCGACGGCGACGTGGGTGTTCCAGGCGGGGGGCACGGCTCCGGCGCTCTGGGCCGGGAGGGTCCCGACGCCGGCCACGTCATCACCGCCCACCCGCGCCACGAAGTACGCGCCGGGCGGATCGCCGGGCATCGGCCCCGGCCCGGCGAACTCCCAGCCGAAGATGCCGCCGTAGAAGCCCTTGGCGGCCTCCACGTCGGCGGTCAGAGTGTCCACGAAGCACGGCACGCCTGCGGGGTATGCGTCACGTCGGCTCATCAGCTCAGTTCCTCTCGTACTCGTCGTGGCTACGCGATCGGTTGGAGTACAATACCATCTAGTTGGAGAAACCAACCTCATGCGTCAGACCAAGCGCACCTACGGAGACTCATGCGGGATCGCCCGGGCCCTGGACATCGTCGGGGAGCGCTGGGCGCTGCTCGTTGTCCGGGAGCTCGTGCTCGGGCCCAAGCGGTTCACCGATCTCCGGACGGGTTTGCCGCGCGTCGGGCCCGACATGCTCGCCGCGCGGCTGCGTGAGCTGGAGGAGGCGGGCGTCGTGCGCCGCGGCACGCTCCCGCCGCCGGCGGCATCCAAGATCTACGAGCTGACGGAATGGGGGGCCGAGCTCGCTCCGGTGCTCATCGCCCTGGGGCGCTGGGGCAGCCGGGCCCCGCTGCCCGACCCGCCACCCCCGCTCGGCGTCAACGCCGCGGTGGTGGCGCTCGAGACCACGTTCGATCCCGACGCCGCCGGCTGGGTCAACGCGGTGTACGAGCTCACCTTGGGCGGCCAGGTGTTCACGCTCGAGGTGGCGGCGGGCCGCCTGGACATCGCGCGCGGTCACGCCGCGGCGGGCGTCACGCCGGTCGCCTCGATCGAGACGGATACCGCCACGCTGGCCGCCGTCGTCTGGCACGGGCATCCGATCGAGCGCGCGGTGAGCGAGGGCGCCCTGCGGGTCACGGGCAGCCCCGAGGCCGCCACGGACTTCGTGGGGTTGTTCGCGCCACCGATGCCCGTCGAAGGGGAGCCGGGCGCGCCGGGGCGCCGCCCTGCCCGCCTAGAGCTCCGCCGCCCGTGCCCGCCTAGAGCTCCGGCCGCCCGTCCGCCTAGAGCTCCGCCGCGCGCTGGCTGAGCAGCCGGCGCTCGGACTCGTTCGGGGTCAGCCCGGCGGCCCGCTCGAACTCGGCGCGCGCCTCGTCGACGCGGCCGAGCCGCGCCAGCAGGTCGGCCGCGCACGCTCGGCAGCAGGTGGTAGTCGTCGAGCGCGCGGCTCGCCGACGAGCGCGTCGACGATCGCCAGCCCCGCCGCCGGGCCCGTACGCCATCGCCACCGCGACCGCGCGGTTGAGCTCGACCACCGGCGAGGGCGTGAGCGGGGCGAGCGCGGCGTAGAGCGCGGCGATCCGCGCCCAGTCGGTGTCGCTCCGCGGTGCGGCCCGCGCGTGGCAGGCGGCGATCGCGGCCTGCAGCGCGTAGGGCCCGAGGCCGCCGCCGAGCCGCTCGGCCCGCGCCAGCGCGGCGAGCCCGCGGCCGATCAGCAGCCGGTCCCAGCGCGAGCGGTCCTGGTCGAGCAGCAGCACCGGCTCGCCGGCGGGCCCGCCGCGCCGGCGATGCGCGAGGCCTGGATCTCCATCAGCGCGACCAGGCCGTGCACCTCGGGCTCGCGCGGGCGCAGCCCGGCCAGGATGCGGCCGAGCCGCAGCGCGTCCTCGCACAGCGCCGGGCCGCATCCAGTCCTCGCCCGCGGTGGCCGAGTAGCCCTCGTTGAAGATCAGGTAGACGACCTCGAGCACCGAGGCGAGCCGCGGCCCGAGCTCGGCGCCCGCGGGCACCTCGAACGGCACGTGTGCCTCGGCGAGCGTCCGCTTGGCGCGGACGATCCGCTGGGCGATCGTCGCCTCGCGGACCAGGAAGGCGCGGGCGATCTCCGTCGGTGGTCAGGCCGCCGAGCAGCCGCAGCGTCAGCGCGACGCGCGCCTCGGCGGACAGCACCGGGTGGCAGGTGGTGAAGATCAGCCGCAGCAGGTCGTCGCCCATCTCGTCGTCGAGCCGGCGTCGAGCTCGGGCGCCGCCGGTCGCGGTCGACTCGAGCGCGCGGCCGAGCTCGTCGTGCTTGCGCTCGGCGGTCGCGGCGGCGCAGCAGGTCGATCGCGCGGCGCTTGGCGGTGGCCATGAGCCAGGCGCCCGGGTTGGCCGGGACACCCGACGCGCGGCCACTGCTCCAGCGCGGCGACGAGCGCGTCCTGGGCCAGCTCCTCGGCCAGGCCGAGGTCGCGCACCATCCGCGCGAGGCCGGCGATCACCCGCGGCGACTCGATCCGCCAGACCGCTTCGATCGCGCGCCGCGCGTCGGTCGTCAGCGCACGAGCGGCTCGCCGAGGTCTGCTCGGCCTCGGCGGCCTGGACGTCCGTCGGGAAGTCGCGAGATCTCGACGACCTGGCGGATCTCGATGACCTCGCCGTCGGCGGCCGGGCTGCGGCGCGCCCACTCGACCGCCTCCTCGTTGGACCGGACCTGGATCAGCCAGTAGCCGCCGATCAGCTCCTTGGCCTCGGCGAACGGGCCGTCGTGACCGTGGCTGCCGCCCGCGAAGCTGACGCGCGCGCGCCCTTCGCGGCGGATGCAGGCCGTCGAGCGCGAGCAGCACGCCCGCCCGGCCAGTTCCTCGTTGTACTTGGACATCGTGGCGATCTCCTCGGCGTTCGGTGTCCAGTTCAACGACGAGCTGACCCGCGCCGGCGTGCTGCTCGCGCTCGACGGCCTGCAGCCCCCGCCAAGGGCGCGCGCGTGTCCTTCGCCGGCGGCAAGCCCACGGTCACCGACGGCCCGTTCACCGAGGCCAAGGAGCTCATCGGCGGCTACTGGCTGATCCAGGCCAAGTCCAGGAGGAGGCGGTGGAGTGGGCCACGCGCTGCCCGGCCGTCGACGGCGACGTGATCGAGGTCCGCCAGGTCTACGAGATGTCGGACTACGAGGACGAGCGTGACGCCGAGTCGCCGAGCGTCCATCGACGCCGCTGCCGACGCGCGCTGACGCCGGCGCGCGATCGACGCCGTGTGGCGGATCGAGTCGGCCGCGGCTGATCGGCGGCCTGGCCCGGATCGTCCGCGACGTCGGCCTGGCCGAGGATCTCGCCCAGGACGCGCTGGTGGCGGCGCTCGAGCAGTGGCCGGAGTCGGGCATCCCGGACAACCCGGGCGCGTGGCTGATGGCCACCGCCAAGCACCGCGCGATCGACGACGCTGCGCCGCCGCGCGATGGCCGAGCGCAAGCACGACGAGCTGGGCGCGCCGGCTCGAGCGCGAGCTCGCCACATCGGCGCCCGACATCGACGCCGAGCTCGACGACGACATCGGCGACGACCTGCTCAGCCTGCTGTTCACGACCTGCCACCCGGTGCTCTCGACCGAGGCGCGGGCGGCGCTGACGCTGCGGCTGTTCGGCGGCCTGACGACCGACGAGATCGCGCGCGCCTTCCTGGTCCCGCGAGGCGACGATCGCCCAGCGCATCGTGCGCGCCAAGCGGACGCTGGCCGAGGCGCGGGTGCCGCTCGAGGTCCCGCGCGGCGACGAGCTCGGCCCGCGGCTGGCCTCGGTGCTCGAGGTCATCTACCTGATCTTCAACGAGGGCTACGCCGCCACCGCCGGCGAGGACTGGATGCGCCCGGCGCTGTGCGAGGACGCGCTGCGGCTGGGGCGGATCCTCGCCGAGCTGCTGCCCGGCGAGCCCGAGGTGCACGGCCTGGTCGCGCTGATGGAGATCCAGGCCTCGCGCTCCGCGCGCGGGTCGGCCCCGGCGGCGAGCCGGTGCTGCTGCTCGACCAGGACCGCTCGCGCTGGGATCGGCTGCTGATCCGCCGCGGGCTGGCCGCGCTGGCTCGCGCCGAGCAGCTGCGGCGGCGGCGCTCGGGCCGCTACACGCTGCAGGCCGCGATCGCCGCCTGCCACGCGCGGGCCGCGACGGCCGAGGAGACCGACTGGGCGCGGATCGTCGCCCTCTACGACGCGCTCGGCCCAGCTCGCCCCGTCGCCGGTCGTCGAGCTCAACCGCGCGGTCGCGGTCTCGATGGCGTACGGGCCCGGAGGCGGCGCTCGAGCTGGTCGACGCGCTCGTCGACGAGCCGGCGCTGCGCCGACTACCACCTGCTGCCCAGCGTCCGCGCCGACCTGCTGGCGCAGGCTCGGCCGCGGCGACGAGGCGCGCGGCCGAGCTCGAGCGGGCCGCGCGCTGACCCAGAACGAGTCGCGAGCGCCGCTGCTCAGCCAGCGCGCCGCGAGCTGCTGCGCGCCGGACAGCGGGCGGGCGGCGAACAGGCCCACGAAGCCGGCGGCGGCCTCCGGCGTCGACCCCCAGTGAACGCGAGCGCTCGCCGCCGTCCGACCGCGCCCGCTCGCTCGAGCGGGGCGCCGTGCCACAGCACCGCCGCCAGCGTGCCGGGGTCGGTCTCGATCACGAGCGCCGGCGTGATGCCGCCGCGGCTCGCCGCGCGCGACCTCGAGCCGTGCCGCCGGCCACCCGCAGCGTGAACACGCTGCTCGCCCAGCGCGAGCTCGTACTCGGCGCTCGACCCAGCCGGCGGCGGCGGGATCGAACATCGTCTTGAGCGCCACCACCGCAGCGTCGACGCCGAGCGGCGGCGGGCCGGCCGGGCAGCGGCGCGCGGCTGCCCCAGCGCCCCAGCGCCAGCAGCACGGGCTCGAGCTCGTACGCCCCACTCGGTCAGCTCGTAGACGCTGGCGCCGCCGGCGGCGGCAGCTTGTGGCCCGGCGCACCAGGCCGGCCTGCTCGAGCTCACGCAGCCGCTGGGCGAGGATGTCGGCGCCCACGTGCGGCAGCCCCGGCGCGCAGGTCGGTGAACCGCTTGGGGCCGAGCATCAGCTCGCGCACGACCAGCAGCGCCCAGCGCTCGCCGACGAGGTCGAGCGCCCGGGCGATGCCGCACGAGTCTCCGTAGCTTCGCTTCTCGGCTCATGAAGAGATTCCTAACTTGTAGTTTCCGACCTAGTGCTATGATTTCCAACTCAAGTAGGTAGGCGACAAGCGAGTCACCTCCCGATCGATCCGCAGATCGAGCCGCTACACCTGGTGGCGGCGTCACCACGAGCACGAGAGAGCACGCAGCAGATGAGCCGCCGTGACCACTACCCGCCCGGCGTGCCGTGCTTCGTGGACACGCTGACCGCCGACCTCGAGGCCGCGAGGCGCTTCTACGCCGGCATCTTCGGCTGGGAGTTCGCCGGCCCCGGGCCGATGCCGGGCGACCCTCCCGGCGAGTACTTCGTCGCCCGCGTGGGCGGCCATGACGTGGCCGGGGTCGGCACCTCGCCGGCCGCCGGCGCCGGCGGCCTGCCGCCGGCCTGGAACACCCACGTCTCGGTGACCGAGCGCCGACGACGCCGCCGCCCGCGCGCGGCCGCCGGCGGGCACGGTGCTGGTGGAGCCGTTCGACGCGCCGCCCGCCGGCCGGCTGGCCGTGCTCGCCGATCCCGTCGGGCGCCGTGTTCGCCGTCTGGGAGGCCGGGACCGCGCCCGGCGCGGCGCGCGTCAACGAGCCCTCGGCCTGGGCGATGAGCCTGCTGAGCACCGACGACCCCGACGCCGCGCAGGCGTTCTACGGCGAGCTGTTCGGCTGGCGAGGCCGACGCGTTCGGGCCCGTCGAGTGTGGCTGTGGCGGCTGCCCGGCTACGTCGGCGGCGAGCCCGCAGCAGCCGGTCCCGCGCGACGTCGTGGCGGCGATGACTGCGCGTCGGCCGCGCGACGCGGTCCGCCGCCGAGCTGGAGCGTCGACTTCTGGATCGCCGACGCCGAGGCGGCCGCGGCGGCCGCGCCCGCACTCGGCGGCACCGTGGTGGCCGCGCCCGTTCGAGGAGGCGCATTTCAGGCGCGCGGTCCTGGCCGACCCCGACGGCGCGATGTTCTCGGTCAGCCAGCTCCAGCTCAGCGGCTGAGGCGCAGCGGCCGGACGGCGCGAGTCGGACAGCCGCCAGCACAGCGCCGCCGTCGCCGGCGGAGACCACGAGCACCGCCGGCCACGCGCCGATCACCAGCCCCAGCAGGTGCGAGAGCGCGAACGCCGCCAGCCCGGCGGCGGTCAGCTGCGCCGTCCGCGCGCGCCGTCGCGCCGCAGCCACACGGCGATGCAGGCCAGCCCGCACGCGGCCAGCACCGCGCCGCCGAGCGGGCGCGAGCCGGTGGCCACCGCCACCCCGAAGCCGGCGATCAGCCCGCCGGCGGCGATCGGCGCCGTGGCGACGCGCGCCGAGGCGGTCAGCGAGTCGCGGCGCGATGACATCGTCGGTGATCATTGCGCGATGATCCCAGAGCTGCCGCCGATGTCGGCCGCGTGCGCGGCGCGTACGGACCGACTCGTGCGTAGCGTGTGTCCTCACCGAGCGACCGACCACAGGAGAGCCCATGGGGTTTGACCAATACCACGAGCCGCCGGAGGAGCTGCCAGCCGCGACCCGCACCTTCGCCCGGCTGTGCGCGTCGCTGACCGAGGAGGCGGAGGCGATCGGCTGGTACGAGCAGCGCCTGGCGGTGGAGAAGGATCCCGAGGCGGTCGCGGTCATGCGCGACGCGGTCGGGCGAGGAGTTCAAGCACTTCAGCATGGACCTCGAGGCGCTGCTGCGCCGCTCCCCCATCTGGCGCGAGATCGCGCAGGGCATCCTGTTCAAGACCGGCGACATCGTCGAGCACGGCGAGGAAGCCGAGGCGGAGGCGACGGCGGCGACGACGACTGACGCCGGCACGCCGATGACGGCACCGGCTCGCTGGGAATCGGGAGCCTGAGGGAGCGCTGCGATGAGCAACCACCTGCTTCGCTCGCACGCCCCGATCAGCGACTCCAACTGGAAGCTGCTCGACGACGAGGCCCGCGAGCGCCTCGGGGCGCGCGCTCGCCGCGCGCAAGCTGGTGGACTTCTCCGGCCCGCACGGCTGGGAGTACTCGGCCACCAACCTCGGTCGGGTCGCAGCCCGTGGCCAAGGCGCCGTGCGACGGCGTGACAGCGCGCTGCAGCGCCGGGTGCTGCCGCTGGTCGAGGTCCGGGCCGAGTTCGCCATCACTCGCGCCGAGCTGCGCGACGACGACCGCGGCGCCGCCGACGCCGACCTGGAGTCGCTTGACCGGGCCGCCCACCAGATCGCGGTGGCCGAGAACAGGGCCGTGTTCCACGGCTGGGCGGAGGCGTCGATCGCCGGCATCGCCGAGGTCTCGCCCCACCAGGGGCTCCAGCTCGGCAACGAGCCGAGCGGCTATCCCCGCCCGGTGGCCAGCGCCGTCGAGCAGCTGCTGCGCAACGGGGTCAGCGGGCCGTACGCCCTGGCGCTCGGCAGCGAGGAGTACAAGCGGGTGGTCGAGACCGCCGAGCACGGCGGGTACCCGCTGCTGGAGCACCTGCGCAAGATCCTCGAGGGCGAGCTCGTGTGGGCGCCCGGGCCTGGAGGGCGCGGTCGTGGTCAGCCTGCGCGGTGACGACTTCCTGTTCGAGTCCGGCCAGGACCTCTCGATCGGCTACCTCGACCACGACGCCGACCTGGTCCGCTTCTACCTCGAGGAGAGCTTCAGCTTCCACGTCGCCACCCCGGAGGCGGCGGTCCCGATCAAGGCGTAGGGCGCATTCGACTCGAGCTCGCGCCAGCTGAACTGCGGGTCGTAGCCGAGGATCTCGCGCGCGCGGCCGATGTCCAACAGAGTGTCGTGGCCCGACACGCTGGCGTCCACCGGCACGCCGGGATAGACCTCGGCCATCAGCTCTCGGCTGGGCGTTCGCATGACCGTGTCGGCAGCGGCGATGATGAAGTTGTCCGCGCCGTCGATGTCCGCCTGCAGCGCGCGCTCGACGCTCTGGGCGACGTGGCTCTCGTCGACGTAGCCCCACAGGTTCCATCTGCGGGCGTGAGGATCGTCCTGCCAGGCGGCGAACCGCGCGTAGTCGGAGCGCACCATCACGTTGGAGAAGCGCAGGCCGATGATCGGAATGCCGCTCCAGCGGTGAAACTGGCGCGCCATCTCCTCCCCCACCACCTTGGAGAGCGCGTAGCTGGTCTCGGGGCGCATGTGCTTCTCGTCGACCGGCGCGTAGTCGGGCGGCGTGTCAAAGGGCAGGCCCAGGGTCGTCTCGCTGGAGGCCCACACGATGCGCTGCAGGCCGAGCCGCTGCGCGGCGGAGAACACGGCATGGGTGCTGGTGGCGTTCACACGCCACACCTCGCTCGCGGGGGCATGTGCGGGCGACGGGATCGCGGCCAGGTGCACGACGGCCTCGATGCCCGGCAGCGTGTCCCCGCCGCTGAGCGCCTCCAGCGCCTGGCCGAAGTCGGTCAGGTCGGCGCGCAGGAACGGGATCGGGTCTTCGGGGTGATTGGACTCCGGCGAGCCGACCTGGTCGATGTTGAGAACCTGGTGGCCGCGTTGCGCGAGGTGGCGGACGACGATGCGGCCGGCCTTGCCGCTCCCTCCGGTGACTGCGATCTTGGTCATGCCCTGACCCATAGCAGACCGGGCCCTCCCCGGCTCGTTAGGCTGCGCGCCATCGAGGAGAGGCAGCCGCACGATCGTGTTCTTCCCAGAGGGAGCGTTCGGTCCCACCAACAATTGCGTGGGGATCGGCGACGTCCTGCGCCGGCGGGGCCACCGCGTCGTGTTCGTGGCCGAGGCGTCGTTTGCCGGCACCCTCGAGGCCAAGGGCTTCGAGGAACGTCTCATGCGGCTCCGGACGCGCCTCAATTCCCCGAGGCGCCGGGCCAGTTCTGGAAGGACTTCATCCGCGACACCGCGCCGGTGTTCCGCTCAGACACCCAGGAGCAGCTGGGCGGCTTCATCCTGCCCACCTGGCAGGCGCTGACCGACGGCGCCCGCTACGTGGACGAGCGCCTGGGCGGAGATCTTCGACGAGCTCGGGCCCGACGCGATCGTCGAGGACAACGTCTGTTCCTTCCCCGCCATCTCGGCCAGCGGCCGCCCCTGGGTCCGGATCGTGTCCTGCAACCCGCTGGAGGTCGCCGACCCCGAGCTTCCGCCGACGTTCTCGGGCCTGGCGGTCGACGACCGCACAGGCTGGGAGGCCTTCCGCACCGAGTACGCCGCGCAGGTGGGCGACCTCCAGGCCTCGTTCTCCGCGTTCTGCGTGCAGCGGGGCGCGCCGCCCCTCCCCGCGACGGACATGATCCACGAGTCCCCGTGGCTCAACCTGTACCTGTATCCGCAGGAGCTGGACTATCCCGCGCGGCGCTTCGCTGGGGCGCACCTGGCACAACCTCCAGACATGCGTGCGCAGCACCGATGCGCCGTGGACCCCCCCGACCCCGACCCCGACCGCCGGCGTCTGATCTACCTCAGCCTGGGCTCGCTGGGATCGGCCGACCTGGAGCTCATGGAGAAGCTGGTGGAGCTGCTGGCCGACACGCCGCACCGTTACATCGTCAGCCGTGGTCCGCGCCACGACGAGTACGAGCTCGCCGACAACATGATCGGCGAGGAGTTCCTGCCCCAGACCTCGGTCCTTCCCCACGTCGACGCGGTCATCACCCACGGCGGCAACAACACGGTCACCGAGTGCATGTGGTTCGGCAAGCCGATGCTCGTGCTGCCGATCTTCTGGGACCAGCACGACAATGCCCAGCGCGTGCACGAGACCGGCTACGGCATTCGGCTCCCCACCTACGCGCTCGAGCGCGACGAGCTGGCCGGCGCGGTGGACCGGCTGCTCGCCGACGGCGAGCTGCGCGAACGGGTCCGGCCGCGGGCGAGCGGCTGCGCGTCCGGCCGGGGACCGAGGCGGCCGCCGACCTCATCGAGCGGGTCGCGCTCAGCGGCGAGCCGGTCGAGATCGCCGTCGCCGGCTGACCGCGACGGCCGTCAGCGGACGGCGAACAGCCACCCCCGCACCGGGAGGTTGCTGGCGTGGGCCTTGAACGCCGACACCTTGATCAGCCTCAGGTAGGGGTCGTGGCGCAGGTAGGACAGCCAGCGCGGGAGCTGCGATGGATGAGCGCCATCCACATCGGGGTCTTCTGCTTCGACGCCGGACACCACCAGGAGGACGCGCCGTCCCGCGGGCAGGCCCCGGACAGCGGGGCCAGCACGGTCGCGACCGACGAGTGCTCAAACCGTGTCAGCGCGTTGCGCCAGTCCATCACGCGGGATCCGGGACGGCGCCGAGCGGCGTGGCAAAGCGCCTGACCGCCGGGAGGTAGTAGGCGATCGCCGGGACCTGCTCGGGCTGAGTGGAGAGCACGAGCGTGTCCGGCGGATGTGCGGCGCATCGCCGCGGCCACGGCCGCGACGTTGCTCTTGGCATCCAGCGAGCTGGGCCTCGGGTCCAGGACCCAGAAGCAGCACACGAGCACCAGCGCGATCATGCCCAAGCTCCGGGCCCGGGCCAGGCCCGAGCGCGGCGAGCAGCAGCAGCGGCCCCACGATCACGGCCAGGTAGCGGCCCGACCAGGCGGGCTCGTCTTGGCGTAGAGCCAGGCGATGAGCAGCGTCCCGACGCCGAGCATGCCCAGTCCGATGGCGGCCACGGCGGTCGGCCGCTGCGAGCGGGCCCCCGTCCCTCAGCCCGACCAGCCCCGAGCCGGCCGCGAGCACATCGCCATCGCCGCGCCACGCCCGCCGACCAGGAAGTAACCGCCCTGCGGGAGCGACCACACGACCGGAGCCAGCGCCCACGGGGCCCCGGTGTGCTGGGCCTGGTAGAGCAGCGTGGGCAGCCAGGGCAGATACATGAGCGCGACCGCGGCGAACACGAGCGCCCCGTCGCGCCACAGGGGCCGCGCCCGGCGCCTCGGAAGGGGTCAGCCGCACGCACCACGAGAAAGGCGAGGAAGGTGGCCAGCCCCAGAAACAGCGCCCAGTTGTGGGTGTAGAGCGCCGCGGCCAGCGACACGCGCCAGCAGCGGCAGGTAGCGCCGCGGCGGCGGACGAACCCCTGCACGAAGCCGATCGCGACCAGCAGCGAGAGCAGCACCAGCAGCGAGTACATCCGCGTCTCCTGTGCGTACTGGGTGAGGAACGGCAGGCCCGGCGGCGAGCATGGCGGCATAGATCCCGGCCCGCCGGCCGAACAGGCCCGCCCCGCCCCAGTAGGCGACGGGCACGGTCAGCAGGGCGAAGCCCAGCGACAGCGCGTGGGTCGCCACCTCGCCGCGACCCCACAGCGCCATCCAGCCGTGCAGGAGCAGGTAGTACAGCGGCGGCGAGCCGTCCTGGCGCAGGAGGTCGTGCAGCGCACTGAGGGGGTGCGAGGCGATGCCGACCGAGATGGCCTCGTCGATCCAGTAGTGGAAGCGCAGCTGCCCCACGCGCAGGGCCAGGGACGCGAGCGTCAGCACCAGCACGAGCGCCGCGATCGTCCACCGGTTGGCCGGGATGCGCCGCGCCAGCCGGTCAGCGCGCCGGGCCCCGCGGCGGGGCGCGGGGCAGCGGGAGACGGGGACGTGTCCGGGCGGAGCGTGTCGACAACCATGTGCGTACGAGCCGTCGCCGGGAGTCAGCGACCGTGGGACAGCGACTGCGGGCCGTCGCCAGGTGCGCCGGGCGGCCCAGCCGCGTGACGGCAAAGCTATCCAGGGTTGATGGATGTGCTCTAACGAGTCTGTGAAGAACGGGTTAGCCCGCCGCGCGCCCCCGTGGACGGATCACCGATACCCCGTTATCCCCTGCTCGGAGCGGGAATACACACTGAAGACCGCCCGCTTTTGCGGCCTTTCAGTGCAAGATCGCACCCCACCCGCAAGTTCTGGCGCCAACTGCCGATTAACCCGCGCATGAGACTGGTACGCATCGACTGGATCCAGGACGGCATGGAGCTCGCCCGCGACATCCCGTCCGCCGCGGTCGGCGCCGCGCCGCTGCTGCGCCGCGGGGTCCGCCTGTCCACCGTCCCTGGCCACGCGCCTGTCCTCGCTGGGCATCCGGGCCCTGTGGATCGAGGACGACATGGGCGAGGGCATCATCCCCGCGATGCCGTTGCCTGATCACATCCGCGCCGCCACCGAGGAGGCCGTCGCGGCCTGCTTCGAGGCCGCCCGCGCCGTCGCCGCCGACCTCTCCGAGCTTCCCTTCACCACGCTCAAGCAGATCGAGCACGCCGCCGACAGCCTCATCGACGCCCTCGCCGACGCTCCGGAGGCCGCCCTCGCCTTCGACGACCTGGCCAGCGCCGACAGCTACACCTACAGCCACTCGATGCGGGTCGCCACGCTGGGCCTGCTGCTCGGCCAGCGGATCGACCGGACCGACGGCTGGGTCGACTACCGCGGCGAGGTGCGCTACGACCGGATGGTCGAGCGCATGACCCAGCTGACCATGGGCCTGCTGGTCCACGACATCGGCAAGCTGGCGATCCCGGAGCAGATCCTCAACAAGCCCGGCCGGCTCACCCCGGAGGAGTGGGAGCTCATCAAGACCCACCCCGCCGCGGGCGCCTCGCTGCTGGACTCCGAGCGGATCTCGCCGCTCACGCGCGCCGTGGTGCGCGACCACCACGAGCGCTGGGACGGCCAGGGTTATGCGGCCGGGCGTGAGGGCACCGACATCCACCAGTTCGCCCGGATCGCCGCCGTGGCCGACGTCTATGACGCGATCACCGCCGACCGTCCCTACCAGCCCGCCAACGCGCCGCACGTCGCGGTCAAGGCGGTCCGTGAGGGCGCCGGGACCCAGTTCGATCCCCAGATCGTCGAGCACTTCCTGCGCATCGCCATGCCCTACCCGGTGGGCTACACGATCACGCTGCCCGACGGCAGCTCGGGCGCCGTGGTCGGCGTCGAGCCCGAGGAGCCCGAGTACCCGGTGATCCGCTACCGCGAGGCCGGCGGGTTCGTCGAGACCGCGCTGCACATCGTCGACGGCGTTGTCCAGAGCGGCGCACGCCGCCGCCGCCGCCCGAGCCGATGCCCCGGCGGCGTTCCGGCCGGCCGCCTGAGCCGCGCCTGCGCGCCGCGAGCGGGGCGCGATCAGCCGGCGGCCAGCGCGTCGGTGATGGCGTCGATGGCGGCCAAACGCGCGGCGAGATCGTCGCTGAGGCCGTAGCGGGCGGCGAGCTCGCTCGGCGGGGCGTAGGTGAGCTTGGTCTGATCGCCGTCGCGCCAGATGAGGACCTTGAGCGGCAGGTCGAGCGCCGCCTCGGGCACCGCCTGCATCACGGGGGTGCCCGCCTGGGGGTTGCCGAAGATGGCGACCCTGGTCTCGCGCAGCGTCAGCCCGGCCGCCTCCGCCTCGCCGCTGTGATCGACGACGTCAAAGAGCTTGACCCCCTTGGCGTCCAGCAGGTCGCGCAGGCGCGCGACGGCGTCGGGGACCGACAGGGAGGTGGGCTTGGTCGTCAGCCGGGCGGTGCCGCGCCGCGGCGGCGGCGGGGTCCAGCGGTCGTGCGCGCCCGCCCACGAACACGTCGTGGATCATGCTCGGCGCAAACAGGCCGTGGCCGGCCACGCCCGGGATCTCGTCCAGCCACGCCGCCAGCGCCGCCGGGTCGGCGATCTCGCCGGTGTAGTCGGCCACCACCCCACCCTCCGGCGTGAGCGCCGCGCCGGCACGCAGCGTCACCGCGCCGAGCGCGTGCAGCGTCGAGTGCAGGCCGAAGGCATCGAGCTCGAGCGGCACGGGTGCACGCACGGCATCGACGAGCTTGTCCTCGGAGACGATGACCACGAACCGTTGCGCCGCGGCGGCCACGATCTTCTCGCGCAGGTGAGCGCCATGGCCGCCCTTCACCGTCCACCAGTCGGCGGCGACCTGGTCGGCGCCGTCGATCGCGATGTCCAGCCCGTCGAGCGCGTCAAACGGCTCGACGGTGAGGCCGAGGCCGGCGGCGACCTGCTCGGTCTCCGGTGACGTAGCCACGCAGCGCAGGCCGGCGAGCCCCCGCTCGGCCAGCGCCGGGAGCAGTCGCGCCACCGTCCGGCCCGTGCCCAGGCCGACGCGCATCCCGGGCTCGATGAGCTGCGCGGCGGCCTGGCCGCCGCGCGCATCTGGTCTTCCTGGACCGCCATGGGCCCATCGTCTCACGGCTGGTTCTGGTGCGCTATCGCGATCAGATTGCCGCGAACGGGATCCCGTCGGACAGCAGTGTTGCCTTTCAATGGCCGAACACGTCTCCGATCACCTGCAGCTCGCTGATCGTCAGGTTGCCCGTGGTCGGGCTCCCGGGCGAACGGCTGGTCATGTCCAGCCTCACCTGGGTCGTGCTCACCGGCTGGAACGTGATCGAGGACGGCTGGTCTGAGCTGGTGGCGAACTGCACGTGCTGATCGCGCACGGGCACCCAGCCCAGCCCGTTCCAGTACGAGACCTGGACGGTGGCGGGAAGCTGGTCGGCGGCATCCACGGTGAAGTACGGCCGCAGCTCGCCGAACGTCTGGGCCTTGGGCCAGCTCACGCTCACCCAGTCACCGGCGCGGGCGTTGGTGAACTCGTTGAGGGTCTGGGTCGGCCCCTTGCCGTAGCGGTCAGACCAACCGCCCGAGGTCGTGTTGCCGTCAAGCAGCGCCGCCGGGAGCGTCGTGCTCGTGCCGAAGTCCGAGGCGTCGCCGTTGAACGCCCCGCCGGAGAAGCTGGCGTCGGCGGTCGGGTGCTCGGGCCCACTGGCCAGCGCCAGGTTCTGGCCGGTGCTGACCTGACGGGTGACCGTGACCAGCAGCCGGGCCGGGACGGAGATCCCGACCACCTGGCCGCGGATGGAGAACCGGCCCGGATGGGCGACGCGCTGGGCGGGCACACGGGGCCAGTCGACCGGCAGGTACTGGGTCACGCCGTCGGTGTAGACGACCTTCACCGCTGCCGGCGGCGTCGGTGCCATGCCCACGGGCACCCGCGCATGCACGCTCTGCACCCACGCCACGCCGGCCACGGTGACGAGGGCACGGGCCGGGATCCGGGTGCCGCGCACCGTCCCGGTCACCATGTACACCCCCGGCCGTGCGTGGTCGCCGGGCCCGCGATCTGACCAGCTGACCGGGCTCAGTCGCGGTCGTGCCATCGCCGTTGATGACCTGCACCCGGGCCGGCAGCGAAACGCCGGTCCCCCGCAGCGTGCGCACGTAGACGGGCGCCACCGCGGTCACACCGGAGCGGCCGGCGTTCTGCGCGTAGAGCGTCGTCGTGGCCGGCAGCAGTCCGGCCGAGGACACCTTGACGGTGATCGGGCCGGGGTGAGCGGCGGACTCGACGATCGCCAGCACCTGGCCGTTGAAGGCGTCGTGGCGCGGCGACGTGTAGCCCTCGGCGTCGTCCTGCTTGCCGTTGTCGGCCCCGGCGAAGGTCCCGGCCCCGGTCACCGAGGTCAGCACCGAGTTGTCGGCGTCGGGGACCTCGACGCCATGGCGGTCGACGACCCGCACGGTCAGGTAGGACAGGGACTTGCCGTCCGGGCGCAGCACGGTCTTGTCCGGGCTCACGCTCAGGGCGTAGGGCCGGCCCGCGGTGTCCTGCTCGTCGCGGGCGACCGCGCGCCCGCCCGCGTCCCTGGCCACGGCGACGAGCCGGCCGGGCTCGAACGGGACGTTCCAGACGAGCTTGAGGTTGCCCGAGCTGCCGTTCGGACTCTGATAGCTGCCCGGGCAGGCGCCACCGGTGAACGTCTTGTCGTCGCCGGTGCACTCGCGTGGTCTCCAGGTAGCTCGCGCCGAACGTCGTGGACTTCTGGGTGAACGACTTGGCGCCCAGCGACTTCCCGTTGAGGAACAGCTGCACTGTGGGCTCGTTGGCGTAGGCCCACACCTGCACCGTCTGTCCCGGCTTGTAGTCGGTCCAGTTCATGGGGACGATGTGCACCATCGGCGCCGTCGTCCACTGTGACTGGAACAGGTAATAGCCGTCCTTGGGGAACCCGGCGGTGTCGACCAGCCCGAAGAACGAGGTCTTGACCGGGAACGTCGTGTACGGGGTGGGCTCGCCGATGTAGTCCCACCCCGACCAGATGAACTGGCCGGTGAAGAACTGGCGATCGCGCACCTTCTTGAGGTCGTACTCGTTGCTCAGCGTCCAGGACTCCATGTTGTTGTCATAGGAGGAGAGCTCCATGCGACCGGGGGTGAAGTTCTGGCCGGTGTTGAGCTGGTTGGGGTCCTGGTAGTACCCGCGGGTCGAGGTCTCCGAGGAGGACTCCGATTCGAAGAAGAACTTCGACGGGTACTGGGCGTGGAGGCCGTCGATCGTCTTGGCCGTGTCGTAGTTGAGGCCCAGGCCATCGAGGTTCTGGAGCATCTGGTCGGCCACCGAGCCCGGCTTGGGCACGCTGCGGTAGCGGTCGGAGCCGGCCACGATCGGCCGCGTGGTGTCGACCGAGCGGATGTCGGCGATCAGCCGCTGCTCGATCGGCAGCGCCTGGGCCGAGGTCCAGTCCGGGATCTCGTTGCCGATCGACCACATGATCACGGCCGGCGAGTTCTTGGCCTCGTTGACCATCTCCTCGATGTCGTAGTCGCTCCACTGGTTGAAGAACAGGTGATAGTCGGCCGACAGCTTGCCCACGTCCCACGCGTCGAAGGCCTCGACCATCATCACGATGCCCAGCCGCTGGCAGATGTCGATGAGCTCGGGTGACGGCGGGTTGTGCGAGGTGCGGAAGGCGTTGACGCCCATCGCCTTGAGGTTGCTCATCTGGCGATACATCGCGTCGTAGTTGTCCACCGAGCCCAGCGCGCCCTCGTCGTTGTGCAGATCGACGCCGTGCAGCTTGAGCGGCTGGCCGTTGAGCATGACCCCCTGGGTGGGGCTGAAGACCAGCCAGCGGACGCCGAAGGTGGCGGTGGCGGCGTCCAGCGGCGCGCCCGACGCGCTGCCGCCCGGCGCGCCGGCGCCGGTGACGCTGGTCTGCACCGTGTACAGGTACGGGTCCGTGGTCGACCACAGGTGCGGGTTGTCCGACCCGGATGTCGGCGGCGCTCGTGCTGCCCGCGGTCGGCACGGCGACGTTGGCGGTCGTGGCGTCGGCCACGACATGGCCCGCGGCGTCGCGGACGACGTAGTGGAGGTTCACGGTGTCGGCCTGGGTGCCGTCGTTGGCCAGCTGGGTCGCCACGTGCACGGTGGCGTAGTGCGAGCCGATCGTCGTCGCCAGGTCGGGGGTGGTCACCGTGGTGCCCCAGCGCGCGATGTGCAGCGCGTTGGCCACGGTCAGGTGCACGTGCCGGGTGATCCCGCTGCCGGAGTACCACCGGCTGCTCGGCTCCTGGTTCTGCACGACCACCGCCAGCTCGTTGGGCGTGTGGCCGTCGGCGTGGACCAGGCCGGAGATGTCGTAGCTGTAGCCGGTGTAGCCGTAGGGGTGGTTGCCGACGAGCTGGCCGTTGAGGTAGACGTATGAGTTCTCGAACACGCCGTCGAAGTCCAGCGAGAGCCGCTTGCCCGCCATCGACGCGGGCAGCGTGAACGTCTTGCGATACCAGCCCAGGCCGCCGGGGAAGTAGCCCGTGGCGTTGCTCTGGCTGGGATCGGGCGCCTGGGTGATGCTCCAGTCGTGCGGGAGCGTGAGCTGCTGCCAGGAGGCGTCGTCGAACCCCGGCGCGGCCGCCTTGGGATCAGACGAGTTGCCGTACTGACCGCTCGGATCGCTCGTGTCGGCGGTGTTGACGAGCTTGAAGCGCCAGCCCCCGTCGAAGTTCAGCGTCCGCGTCCCGTCGTTGAGCACACCCAGGTTGGGATCCCCGGAGCCCGAGCTCCACCCCACGGGGCCCAGATCGCTGCCCGGCGCTGTTGCCGCCTGCGCGACACCGCTCCCCACCAACACGAATGCGCCGGTCAGCGCCACCGTCGCGGCGCGTGCAGTCAGCCTGAAAGCCATCTCCGTCTCCCTCTCCCGATCAACCCTCGCGGCGGCTCGGGTACCCCTGAGGCCAAGGCCGAAACCTCAACTTGTGAGCGCTCACACGATGGGGTCAGCAAACTGACCGCATACGTCGGCCCATAGGCTGTGCCGGTGGCTTGGCTGGCGCCCTCGGAGCTACGCATCGGTCTGGGCTGCATGCGCCTGTCCACCGACGCCGACCGCGACCCCGACCGGGCACGGCGGACGATCGAGGCGGCGCTCGGCGCCGGGATCACGGTGTTCGACACTGCGCGCGCCTATGGCCACGACGCCGGTGAGCTCGGCCACAACGAGCGGCTGCTGGCCGCAGGCGCTGCGACGGTGCGGGGCCGAGCACAGCGCTCGCATCGTCACCAAGGGCGGCATGACCCGTGCCGGGCGGCGGCTGGGTGCCCGACGGCCGGGCCAAGGCCATCCGCTCAGACTGCGAGGCGAGCCTCGCCGCGCTGGGCGGCCTGCCCATCGACACCTACCTGCTGCACGCGCCCGACCCGCGCACTCCGTGGGCGACGTCGGTGCGGGCGCTGGCGCGGCTGCACGCCGACGGCCTTGTCGCCCGGATCGGGCTCTCCAACGTCAACCGGCCCCAGCTCGACGAGGCACTCGAGCACGCGCCGATCAGCGCCGTGCAGGTGGCGCTCAGCGTCGTTTGCCGACGGCCCGCTGCGCGGCGGGCTGGTGGAGCGCTGCGCGCGAGCTGGGCATCGCGCTGATCGCCCACTCGCCATTGGGCGGACCGCGCCGGGCGACCTCGCTGGCGCGCCGCGAGGCGCTCACCGAGGTGGCGGAGCGCCACGACGCCCAGCCCGCCGAGATCGCGCTGGCGTGGCTGCTGTCCCTCTCCCCGACCGTGGTCGCGATCCCGGCGCGCGGCGCCCCGAGACGGCGCGCAGCGCGGCCCGCGCGGCGGCCCTGGCCTCGGTGCTGACCGATGCCGACCGGGCGGCGCTGAGCCCGGCGCACGCGCGGGCCGACCCGGTCCCGGCCCCGGCCACGGCCCGGCCGGTCGCGCCGCCGCCGGCGGCCCGGGCGCCGACATCGTCATGGTCATGGGCATCCCCGGCGCCGGCAAGACGCGCCTGGCCCACGACTACGTCGCCCGCGGCTACGAGCGCCTCAACCGCGACGAGCGGGGCGGCTCACTGAGCGACATCGCCCAGGCGCTGGACCAGCGGCTGGGCTCCGGCGAGCGGCGGATCGTCCTGGACAACACCTATCTCAGCCGCGCCGCGCGCAGCCACGTGATCGAGACAGCCGCCCGCCACGGGGTGGCGGTCCGCTGCGTCTGGCTGAGCACGCCGCTGGCCCTCGCCCAGGTCAACCTCGTCTCGCGGCTGATCGCGCTGCACGGGTCGCTGCCCACGCCCGAGGAGGTCCGGGTGCTGGCACGGACGACCGAGGGGGTGATGGCCCCGACCTCCCAGATGCGCGCCCTGCGCGAGCTCGAGCCACCGGCGCTGGACGAAGGCTTTGCCGCGGTGCAGGAGGTGCCGTTCACGCGGACCGCCCCCGATGAGCCGCGCGGGGCCGCGGTGCTCGTGGCCGCCCCGGCGCTTCAGCGCGCCGGCTGGGAGGCGGTCCTAACCGCCGCGGAGCCCAGCGCCCCGCACCTGGTCTTCGACTGGCGCCCCGACGGGACGCCGGACGACCTTAACGGCGCGGCGACGCGGCTCAGCGGCGTCGTGTCGGGCGAGGTGTCCCGGGCGCTCTGTCCCCACGGCGGCGGTCCGCCCCGCTGCTGGTGTCGCCCGCCGCTCCCGGGGCTGGCCGTGGCCTTCGCCTGCGCGCGCCGGCGTTGACCTCTCCCGGTGCGTTGTCGTGGGGTCGGGGCCGGCCCACCGGACCCTGGCCAACGCGCTCGGAGCGCGCCACGTCCCGGTGGTGGCGTAGAACTTCCGGACATGGCCAAGCCCGAGGAGATCATGGTCGATGCGGACGGCCGCGAGGTCCGCGTCTCGAACCCCAGCCGCGTCATCTTCCCCGAGACCGAGCGTACGGCCGCGGTGACCAAGGGCGACATCGTGCACTACTACGTCAGCGTCGGGGGCGGGATCATGCGCGCGCTGCGCGATCGGCCGACGACGCTCGAGCGCTGGCCCAAGGGGGTGCACCCGGGGATCGTGCTCTCCACGCGCGACCGCGGTGGCGGCGATGCCTTCTACCAGAAGCGCGTCCCCAAGGGCGCGCCGGAGTACGTCGAGACGGCCCGCATCCAGTTCCCCTCGGGTCGCGACGCCGACGAGGTCTGCCCCACCGAGCTGGCCGTCGTCGCCTGGGCGGGCCAGATGGGGACGATCACCTTCCACCCGTGGCCGGTGCGCCGGACCGACGTCGACCACCCCGACGAGCTGCGCCTGGACTTCGACCCCCAGCCCGGTACCGACTTCGCCGACGCAGCGCGCGTCGCCACCGAGGCGCGGGAGCTGCTGGCGGAGCTCGGCTACACCGGCTTCCCCAAGACCTCGGGCGGCCGCGGGATCCACATCTACGTCCGGCTCGAGCCCCGCTGGAGCTTCATCGACGTCCGCCACGCCGCCATCGCCTTTGCCCGCGCCCTGGAGCGGCGCCTGCCCGACCGGGTGACGACGAGCTGGTGGAAGGAGGAGCGCGGCGCGCGGATCTTCATCGATTTCAATCAGAACGCCCGCGATCGGACGATCGCCTCGGCCTACAGCATCCGCCCCAAGCCCGGCGCGCCGGTGTCGGCGCCGCTGGCCTGGGAGGAACTGCCCCACGTCGCGCCCGAGCACTTCACCGTCGCCACCATGCCGGCCCGGTTCGCCGAGCAGGGCGATGTCCACGCCGCCATCGACGACGCCGCGTACTCGCTGGCGCCGCTGCTGGATCTCTATGAGCGCGATCTGGCCGGCGGCCTGACCGACATGCCCTATCCGCCCGACTATCCCAAGATGCCGGGCGAGCCCAAGCGGGTCCAGCCCTCGCGCGATCGTGACCGCCCGCGGGAGTAACGCCCCGCCGCGTCACCGGCCACGGCGCTAACGCGACTGCTGCGGCAGCTTCTTCTTGACGCCGCGCTTGGCCGGCGCCGACGGCGGCGGGACGACGGGGCCGATGTCACCGTCGGGCGCCTCGTCGAGATCGACGATCACCGGGGCGTGATCGCTGGGCCCCGAGCCCTTGCGGGCCTGGCGGTCGACCCACGCCGCCTTGACGCGATCCGCGACGGGCCCGCTGGCCAGGACCAGGTCGATGCGCATGCCCAGGTCCTGGTGAAACATCCCGGCGCGGTAGTCCCAGTAGGTGAACACCCGCTCGGTGGGCCAGCGGTCGCGGACGACGTCGTGCAGGCCGAGTGACTGCAGCTGGGCCAGGGCCTCGCGCTCGGGCGGCGTGACGTGGGTCTCGCCGATGTAGGCCTCGGGATCGAAGACGTCCTCGTCGGCGGGCGCGATGTTCATGTCGCCGGCGACGATCGCGGCCTCCGGGCCCGCGGCGACCATCGCGCGCAGGGCGCCCAGCCAGTTCAGCTTGTAGTGGTAATGCTCGGAGTCGGGCTCGCGGCCGTTGGGCACGTACACCGAGGTGACGCGGATCTCGCCGCAGGTGGCCGACACCGCCCGCGCCTCCGGGTCCGGGAAGCCGGGGCCGCCGGGGATCCCGGTGACCACGTCGTCGAGCCCCACCCGCGAAAGGATGGCCACGCCGTTCCACGCCGCCTCACCGTGCAGCGCGGTGGCATAGCCACGCTGCTCTAGCTCGTCGGCCAGGAGCTCCTGGAAGGCGGCGTCGGCGAGCTTGGTCTCCTGCAGGCACACCACGTCGGGCCGGCGCTCGTCGAGCCACGGCAGCAGGCGCGGCAGGCGCTGCTTGACGGAGTTGACGTTCCACGTCGCGATCCGCATCAGCGCCCACCGTAGCGCCTTGCTGCGCCGTTCAGTGGCTAGAGCGCGCTCTAAGTCAAGGGCCTGTGAAGATGGCTGACGATGCTGTGGCGCGAATCCGAGCATGAGCCGGTCACGGAGCGGTTCTGGACCGCCGGCTGGGCGCAGGAGGCCCTGGAGGAGATCGTGGCCGACGCCGAGGCGGCCGCCTCGCCGGAGGGCGAGTGGCCGTTTCATCCCCGCGACGACCCTGAGGACGGCGAGGTCTGGAGCGGCCTCTACCTCGGCTCCGCCGGGATGGCGTGGGCGTTGTGGAGGCTCGGCTCGGGGTTTGACGGGGCGAGCGCGGTCGCCAACGCCCTGGAGCGCTACCGCGCGACGCCGGACTTCACCCAGGACCCGCACCCGCCGAGCCTGCTCTGCGGCGAGACCGGGATCCTGGTGGCGGCCGAGCGCATCGGATCGCCCGTGGCCGATCGGCAGCGGTTGCGCGAGCTGATCCACGCCAACCGCGCGCACCCCACGTGGGAACTGCTGTGGGGGTCGCCGGGGACGATGCTGGCGGCGCGCGCCTGCGGCCTGGAGGACGAATGGCGCGAGAGCGCCGAGCTGCTGTGGCATGAGTGGGACGAGGACACCGACCTGTGGACGCAGACGATGTACGGCCGCGTCGCCCAGTACCTGGGCCCCGGGCACGGGTTCGCCAGCAACGTCCACGCCCTGCGCGGCTTCGTCTCCGACGAGGTCCTGCGCGAACGGGTGGCGCGACTGCTGGAGCGAATGGCGATGCGCGACGACGGCCTGGTCAACTGGCCGCCGACGCCCGACGAGGAACCGGAGCGGATCCGCGTCCAGTGGTGCCACGGCGCGCCCGGGATCATCACCACCATCGGCGACCTGCTCCCGTGGGAACTGGCGCTCGCCGGGGGCGAGCTCACCTGGCGCGCCGGGCCGCTGCGCAAGGGTCCCGGGCTCTGCCACGGAACCGCCGGCAACGGCTTTGCCTTCCTGCGCCTGCACGCCCTCACCGGCGACGTGATGTGGCTGGATCGCGCCCGGCGCTTTGCCGTGCATGCGGTCGAGCAGGTGCGGCGCGAGCGACAGGCGGTCGGCCGCGGCCGTTACGCGCTGTTCACCGGTGACATCGGGGTCGCGCTCTACCTGCGGGCCTGCCTGGACCAGGACCCGGCGTTCCCGGTGATCGACGTCCTCTAGCTCCTCAGTCGTGGCGCTGGGCGGCCGCGGGCAGCGTCACCCAGGCGTGCTTGCGTGACTCCCACACCGACACGGTGGGCGGCGGGAACCCGGGATCGCCCAGCGCCCCGACGGGGATGGCGACCTGCTCGGGATCGGTGAAGTAGTACACGGTGGCGCCGCACTCGGGGCAGAAGTGAAACCGGCGCTCCTCCTCGCCGTCGTCCGAGACCCGGAGATACTCGCGTGACGCCCCGGTGATGCGGGCCGACTGCACCGGCCAGCGCGCCTGGTAGCCGAAGGCGCTCCCGGTGCGTCGCTGGCATGCCAGGCAGTGGCACACCGACACCCGCACGGGGTCGCCGTCCACCTCGACTCGGAGTTGACCGCAGCTGCAGGCGGCCTCTCGGGTGGCCATGCGCCGGAGCTTAGAACCCCGCCTGACGGCGCTCGAGTCTCTGAAGCCGCAGAGCACACACTGTCGCGTCCGGCGCTGCGTGCTCTGAGAGTTCAGCCCGCTGACGCGCTGGAAGCACACACCATGGAAGTTGGTGGTGTGTGCTCCAGCGCTTCAGTGAGACGACGCGATTCGTCTGCAGCTCCGGTGCGAGAGACTGGGTACCGCACCGCGGAATCCGCTGGATGCCGACCGAGACAAGGAGGCCCGCATGGCCGATGGCATCGCCTGGGAGGACCTGCCTACCGAGCTGGCGGGCCCTGGCACCGAGATCCGGCGCCAGGACTTCGACGGCCTGGCCGTCTGTCTGATCCGGCTCAAGGCGGGCGTGCGTACCGACCCGCTGTTCGCCGGACTCCCGGACGACCGCTGCCAATGCGCCCACTGGGGCTACATCATGCGCGGCACGATGCGGGTCCACGGCGCGGACGGCGCGCGCGACTACGCGGCCGGCGAGTCCTTCTACTGGGCGCCCGGGCACAACCTGGAGGCGGTCACCGACACCGAGTACCTCGAGATCACGCGGTCAGAGGAGTACGACATCCTGATGGGCCACTGCCGGCAGGTCATGGCCGGCGGTTGACGGCCGATCAGCCGGTGACAGGCGCCTTGCGCAGTCTGAGCCCGCAGTGCGAGGCGGCCTGCTGGAAGGCGGGCAACCGGGGATCAAACCCCGGGCCGGGCCTGAAGATCATGCCCTGCAGGGCGATGAGCGGCCCCGATCCGGGGGAGGACGACAGCGGATCGGGGAAGTGGGGCAGTCCGTGCGCGCGCATGCATTTCGCGAAGGCGAGCGCGGCCACGAACTGCGCCCTCGTGGGCCTGTGTGCGCCCGGGCCGCCGCCGGGCAGGAGCTTGCCGCACGTCCTGCGCGCGGCCTGAAAGGCCGGCGACTGCGGCTTGAGCGCGGAACCGAGGGGGATCTCGATGCCGCCGCCCGAGCCGGGGTCCGGGAAGTTGGGCACGCCGTGTGAGCGCATGCAGTTGGAGAACTTCAGGGCCTGGTCAGACGAGGCCTTCGCGTTGGTGGCCGTGGCCCCGGACTGTCCCGAGCCGCCGCCGCAGCCGGCGAGGCAGAGCATGGTGATGAGGGCGAGGGCGGTGCGCATCTGGCGAGGGCCTGTTCACGAGGCCCATGATGGTTGTAGCCCCGCACGGATAACGGCGGCGTAACGGCGTTATGCGGTCGTTAGCGCGGGCCGCTGGGGGTCGCGCTCGCCAGCCCTACTGGGACGGCGACGCCGGCGCCTGGCCGAGGGCGCAGATCCGCTGACCAGCAGCGCCAGGAACCGCTCGGCGTCGATGTCGACCGCGACGTGGTGCACGGGCGGCCAGTCGGTCTGGCGGCGCACATCGGCGTTGGTGCGCCCGCGCGAGAGCTCGCCGCCGGTGTCGATCGCCACGCGCGCAACGCGTGGTCTCCAGCAGCGACCCGTCGATGACGTGCGCGACCGCCACCGCATCGTGCACCGGCGCGCCGACCCAGCCGTAGCGAGTCCCGTGGATCGACAGGAAGAAGCGATAGAGGTCGGCGACGAGCTTGCCGGGCGCTCCCGGCGGTCTCGAGCACCTCGAGGTGGTCGGGCGTGAGCAGCGCCTGGTGGGTGACGTCGAGACCGACCATGGTCAGGTCGACGTCGGCGGAGAACACGCGATGGGCCGCCTCCGGGTCGGCCCAGATGTTGAACTCGGCGGCGGGTGTGACGTTGCCCTCCCCGATCGATCCGCCCATGAGCACGATCCGCTCGATCCGCGCCTCGATCCCCGGGTAGCGCGCGAACAGCAGGGCGATGTTGGTGAGCGGCCCGGTGGGCACCAGCGTCACCGGGGCGGGCGCCGCCTGAAGCGTGGCCGCCAGCCAGTCCACGGCGTGGGCCGTCCTCGGGCGCCCGGCTCGGCGGGGGCAGCTCGGCCCCTTCCAGCCCGGTCTCGCCGTGGATGTCGGCGGCGACGTGCAGCTCGCGCATGAGCGGGCGGTCGGCGCCCACGGCGACGGGCACGTCGGCGCGCCCGGCGCAGTCCAGGACCCGGATGGCGTTCGCGGTCGTCTTCTCAAGCGTCTGGTTGCCGGCGACCGTGGTCACCCCGAGCAGCTCAACCTCGTCGCTGGCAACGCCAGCAGCAGCGCGGCGGCGTCATCGTGGCCGGGATCGCAGTCGATGATGATCGGCTTCACGGCGCGGATACTACGTCCCGGGTAATCGACCAGCCGCGCCATCGCTGGGAGCCTGTGGCCCGACACCAACCCCTGCAAGGAGGGCCTCATGGCTGACACCGGCACACTGGTCAGCAACTACATCGCGATGTGGAACGAGACCGACCCGGACCGGCGGCGCGAGCTCGTCGCCGAGACCGTGACCGACGACGCCGACTACGTCGATCCCGTCATGGAGGGCTCCGGCGTCGACGGCATCAGCACGATGATCGGGGCCGCCCAATCGCAGTTCCCCGGCCATCGCTTCGCGCTGGTCGCGGGCCCGGAGGCCCACCACGATCGCGTGCGCTTCACCTGGTCGCTCGCCGCCGACGGTGGGGCTCCGGTCGCGATCGGCGTGGACTTCGTCAACCTCGCGGACGACGGCCGCATGCGCTCGATCACCGGGTTCCTCGAGCCTGCGGCGTAGGCGACGCGCGGCGGCTCACCGGCGGGCCGGCCCCGCGCTCGGGCGCCAGACGCCTGGGTCAGAGGGGCCGGTCCGCGCCGCGATCGCCCCGGTGTCGCGGCGACGCACCGTCCAGTAGCTGAGCCCGTCCTCGTCAAACCGCGCCGCCGCGCGCGTCAGCCACCGTTCCGTCCGGGCGCGGTCGGCGTGCCGGCTCTCCGGGTCAAACCACCAGCCGTCCGGGTCGCTGAAGATCGGGAAGAGCTCGTCGAGGTCGGTCGCCGGATCTGTCCTGCGCAGGTCAAGCCGCTCGGTCACGACATGCAGATGCGGGCTGATCATGCCCTCCGCTGCCATGGCTCACAGCGTCAGCGCCCGCTCGTAGGCCGCGCGATCGTGGACCGGAGTCCCCGTGGGAGACGATCACGCGCTCAAACGGCAGCTCCAGCAGGGCCCGCAGCGCGGGCAGCGCGCGCTCCTGCAGCGCGGGGCAGTCCCACACGAGCAGCTCCCCCTGCGGCGCTGTCAGCGCGTCGGCGAAGACCAGCGTCCGGTGCTCGGGGATCCAGATCGGCGTCTCGCGCCCGTCCGCGGCCGTCGTAAAGCGCCTGAAGTCCGCCGGGGACCGACGACGCCCGGCTCGATCGCCGTGACCTCGCAGCGCGGCGCCTCGCCGGGATAGAAGAGCCACGGCCCGAACGCGCGGGCGCCGTAGCGGCGCATAAACAGGTCCACGTCACGGACGTGATCGGGCTTGAGGATGATGACCACGGTGGGCGGCGCCGCGTCCAGCCGCGCCCACGCCTCGCCGTCGCCGGGCTCGGGCGCCAGCGGGTCGAGCAGAACGACCTCATCGCCGGCGACAGCGCACGTGCGAGGTCACCGGCCCTTCGAAGTCGCTGTCGGGCGTCCAGCTCGGGATGCGCCCGGCTCCACACCCACAGCCCCGGGGCGATGTCGCGAATCTCGGCCACGTCGTCAGCGCGTGTGACGCGGGATGAGCAGCCCGCGGTTGAACCCCTCGGCCACCGCGGCGGCGCGGTCGTTGACCCCGAGCTTGGCGTAGATGTGCATGAGGTGGGTCTTGACCGTCGCCTCGCTGATGAACAGCCTGGCCGCGGTGTCGCGGTTGCTCGCCCCCTGGGCCACGAGCTCGAGCACCTCGAGCTCGCGCTGGCTGATCGGCTCCTGGCTGGGCGCCCGCATCTGGCCCACCACCCGGGTGGCCACCGAGGGCGAGAGCACGGCGTCGCCCTCCGCGGCCGCGCGCACCGCGCGGAACAGCTCGGCGGGCGGCGCATCCTTCAGGAGATAGCCGGTGGCGCCCGCCTCGATGGCCGCGAGCACGTCGCCGTCGGTGTCATAGGTCGTCAGCACGAGCACGCGGGCGGGGACGCCGGCCTCGGTGAGCGCGGCGATGGCGCTGACGCCGTCCATCTCGGGCATGCGCAGGTCCATGAGGATGACGTCGGGCGTGAGCGCGCGAGCCCGGCGCACCGCCTGTGACCCATCGCTGGCCTCGCCGACGACCTCGAAGTCGGCGTCGCCGGCGAACATGCCGCTCAGCCCGTTGCGCACGACCGGGTGGTCGTCCACGATCATCACGCGGATCGGCGCGCTCATCGCCCGTCGCCGACCGACACCGCGGGGACGGCCGCGCAGATGGCGGTGCCGCCGTCGGGTTCGGATTCGATCTCGAGCGTGCCCGCGACGCCCTCCACGCGCTGGCGCATCCCGGGCAGCCCGAAGCCGCCCTGGTCGTCGCGCGGGCGGCGGGGGCCGCTGCCGTTGACGGTGACGAAGCCGATGCCGTCGTCGCGGACGTCGAGCGTCACGAGATCCTCCATGTAGGACAGCGTCAGACCCACCCGGGTGGCGTGGGCGTGCTTGGCGACGTTGGCCAGGGCCTCCTGCGCGGTGCGCAGCAGCGCCACCTCGATCTCGGGACGCATCACCCGGGGGGTGCCGGTGGCGGTGAAGGACATCTCCAGCCCGTGCAGCTCACACCAGCGCCGGGCGACGTCCTGGATGGCCTCGGGCAGCCGCGCCCCGGCCAGCGGCTCAGGGGTGAGCGCCCGGACCGACCGGCGTGCCTCGGTGAGGCTCTCGCGCGCGAGGTCGATGGCCAGCTCGACGTGGCGTGCCCTGGCCCGCTCGCGGCCCCGGTCCCGTCGCTCTCGCCGGCCCCCGCGCCCTGAGCGGCCTGGAGCTGGGTGACGATGCCCATCAGCCCCTGGGCCAGCGTGTCGTGGATCTCCCGCGCCAGGCGCCGCCGCTCCTCCGAGACGCCCGCCTCCCGCGCCTGGGTAAGCAGCTGCTCCTGCAGGTCGGCGTTGTGGCGCAGGCTCTCCTCGAGCCGGGCGTTGGCCTCGGTGAGGGCCGACAGCTCCCGGACCCGCTGTTCCTTCTGCTCGTTGCCGATCCAGCCAAACCAGGTCAGCGCGCTGGCCACGCTGGCGTTGATGAGGTACACGACCACCAACCCGCCGATCGCGTAGACGGTGTCGTACGGGCCGGCTCCGGTCTGAGAGATGGCGGTGACGGCGGCGACCAGCGCCACGCCGACCAGCCGACCGCGGCCGGTGAACAGCCGCCACGCCCAGAAATACCCGGTCCAGGTGTAGAAGCCGTACAGCGGCTGGCGGATGACCAGCGCCGCCGAGAGCCCGAGCAGCACCGCGAACACGGCGGTGGCGAGGACCGGGCCGACGGCCGTCTGGGGCTCGGTCCACGAGGTCCGGCGGTCGACGCGGTCCATCGTGGTCATCACGACGCCCGCGGCGACCGCCAAACCCAGGTCGGTGCGCATCTGGCGCGCCGAGGCCGTGGCGCGTGGCGATGTCAAACGCGGTGCAGAGGAGCAGCAGGACGTAGGGCAGCAACCGGAGGAACGGCGCCTCTCGCCGCTCCCAGGACTCGAGCCGCTCGTCGCGACGGGACAGTGGCTTGCCGGTGCTCATCGCTCCCAGCGAAACAATCTAGCCGCGGCCGCGCACAGCACCACCGCGTAGCCGGCCAGCACCAGCAGATGGACGGTGCCGGGCCAATGGCCGGCGATCGCGTTCTGCACCGCCGGAACGGCGGCCCCGAGCGGCGAGTAGTGGCTGATCTCCCGCAGCCCCGCCCCCATCGCGGCCTGCGGCACCCACAGCCCGGCGAAGAACATGAGCGGGAAGAACAGCAGCGAGCCGATCGCCGCCGCGATGCGCTGGGTCGGCGCCACCGCCGCCACCAGCGTGCCCAGCGACAGCATCGCCGCGAGCGTCAGCACCATCGCCAGCACGAATCCGCCGATCTGCTGGGGCAGCGCCACCGAGAAGGCGAAGTGGCTGACGAGCGCAACCAGGACCACGGCCGCCGCGGCGAGCGCGAAGTTCAGGATGACCTGCGCGGCCAGCAGCCGGACGGCTCCGATCGGCGTCGTCGACAACCGTCGCAGGTAGCCCTTGTCCCGGTAGGACGCGAGCGCCGCCGGCAGTGCGCTGAGGGCGAGGATCGTGACCGTGAACATCATCACCACCGGCGTGTAGGCGACGATCAGCTTGACGTTGCCCAGCGAGTGCTGAGGCTTGTCGCCCCCGGCGATCCCGAGCACGACGAGCAGGACGACGGGGAACACGAGGCCCCAGAACAGCAGCATCGGCTCGCGCGCGAACAGCTTCAGCTCGGTCGACAGCAGGCGACGAAAGCCGCTGGGCCGGCTCCGGGCCCGTGCGGCGGTGGCGGCGACGGCGGTCATCGGGACTCCTCTCGGGTCAGGTCGGCACGCTCCGGGGCGGTGTCGGGGGCGGCGTCGGCGTCGGCGTCGGCGTCGGCGGTGAGCGCGACGAACGCGTCGTCCAGCGTCGACTGCTCGATGCGCGTCTGCAACGGGACGACGCCGTCACGGATGAGCGCCTCCATCACGGCGGCGACGAGGTCGCCGGTGCCCTCGACGGTGAAGCGGTCGCCGTGGCGGACCACGTCGCGGACGTCGCGCAGCTCGCGCATGCGCGCGACATCGACCACGCCCGAAGGACGGAAGGTGATCCGCTGGCGGCCCGCCGAGCCCGCCGCCAGGGCGGCCGGCGTGTCGATCGCGATCACGCGCCCGTGATGCAGCAGGGCGAGTCGATCGCAGAGCCGCTCGGCCTCCTCCATGAAGTGGGTGACGAGGATGACGGTCACTCCCTCGTCGCGGATGCCCTCGATCAGCTTCCAGGTCTCGCGGCGCGACTGCGGGTCCAGACCGGTGGTCAGCTCGTCGAGGATGGCCAGCTCGGGGCGGCCGATCAGCGCCAGCGCGATCGACAGCCGCTGGCGCTGGCCGCCCGACAGGTTGGCGAAGCGATCGTTGCGCTTGGCCTCAAGGCCGAGCAGCTTCAGCAACCGTCCGGGGTCGGCGGGATCGCTGTAGAAGGAGGCGAACAGCTCGAGCGCCTCGCCCACGCGGAGCTTGTCGGGGAGCTCTGATGCCTGGAGCTGGATCCCGACCCGCTGGCGCAACTCCCGGCGATCGCGCAGCGCGTCGAGGCCGAGCACGCTGATGGATCCCCCATCGGGCCGGCGCAGGCCGCCGATGGCCTCCACCGTGGTCGTCTTGCCGGCGCCGTTGGGGCCGAGGATGCCGAAGATCTCGCCGCGGTTGATCGTGAACGAGACGTCGTCGACGGCGAGCGTGTCGCCGTAGCGCACGCGGAGATGGTCGACGGACACGACCACATCGGTGGCGGTCGGTGCCCTGGTCTTCTCAAGGGTCGGGGTCATGACAACAGAGTCCCACCTGGGCGCCCCGGGCACATCGGCTGCTCGGCTCCAATCGGCGATCACCGGGGGTGATCTTCCGATCAACCGATCGGTTGATCGCGGCGGCCTATGGGTTCAATTATCGAACCCATATGTGCTACGCTGCCGACCACGACATGAGTTCGGTAATTGAACCTATCCAGGAGGACCGATGAGCTCCCCCATTCCAGCCGCGATCTCGGGTGTCCGCGTGCGGGCGCGGGTGCCGCGACTCTCCGGCCTGTCCGCGTTCGGCGCCGTCGCCGCCGTGATCGCGATCGCCTTCTACGCGTCGGCCACGCCGTCACCGCTGTACGGCGTCTACCAGGCGCAGTGGCACTTCTCCACCCCGGTCCTGTCGCTGGTGTACGCCACCTACGCCATCGGCGTGCTCATCTCCCTGCTGCTGGTCGGCTCGCTCTCCGATCAGGCCGGCCGCCGGCCGGTCCTGGCCTGGTCCCTGCTCGGGCTGCTCGTGTCGGCGCTGCTGTTCGCCACCGCCGGCTCGGTCACCTGGCTGTTCGTGGCCCGGGCCCTTCAGGGTCTGTCCACCGGAGGCGCGCTCGGCGCCGCTGGAGCGGCCCTGATCGATCTGCACCCCACGGCCAACACGCGCACGGCGGCGCTGGTCAACGGCGTCGTCGCGCTGGCCGGCCTCGGCGTCGGCGCGCTGCTCTCCTCCGCCCTGGTGCAGTTCCTGCCGGCGCCGCGCGTCGTCCCCTTCGTGGTCGTGGCCGCGATGATCGTGCTCCTGCTCGCGCTGGTCAGCGTGATGCCCGAGCCGGTGTCGCGGCGCGGCCGGACGGTGATCCGCCCCCAGCGTCCGGCCATCCCGGATCAGACCCGCGGGCCGTTCGCGCTGGCGGCGCTCGGAGTCATCGGCTCCTGGTCGATCGCCGGCGTGTACCTCGCGCTGGGCCCCGCGCTGGCCGGACAGCTCCTGCAGACCCACGGCGAGCTCGCCGGCGGTGTGGCCGCCGCGGCGCTGATGGGCTCCGGCGCGCTGGCCCAACTGGCGGGCCGTAACCTGACCAACCGGACGCTCACCATCGCCGGATCGACGCTGGTGGCGATCGGCATGACGCTCACCGCGACCGCGGTGGCGGTGGGATCGGCACCGTTCTTCCTGGGGGCCAGCGCCCTCGGCGGCGTCGGCTTCGGGCTGGCCTTCATGGGCGCGCTGCGCCACCTCAGCGCCGCGATCCCGCCCGACCGCCGCGCCGAGGTCATGTCGGCCTTCTACGTCGTCGGCTACCTCTCGCTCGCCCTCCCGGCCGTGGCCGCCGGGATCACGGCCGGCGCGATCGGCCTGTCTGAGACGTTTGAGATCTTCAGCGGCGCCGTGGTCGTGATCGCGTTGCTGGTCGCCGTCGGCGGGCGCCGCATCGCCTGACCTGACGCCCGCCGGCCCGGATTCGACCGCGTCAGCGCACCACCGCCCCGGGTTTCCGACCGCTTCCCCGTGGGAACGTTGGAGGTATCCAGAGGTTGAGCGAGAGGTGGGTGGATTGATGGGCCGACGAGGAATCGCAACGTTCGTATCGATGCTGTGCGCCGCGGTCTGTGCCGCGGCACCGGCCGCCGCATCCGCCGCTCATGGCCGCAACGACGGGCGCGGCGGGCGGGGCGGTGACCCCGGTCGCCTCAGGCAGCGGAGGTGCCGTCGCCTCGATGGACGTCGGCGCCAGCCGGGCCGGCATCGACGTGCTCAAGCGCGGCGGCAACGCGGTTGACGCGGCCGTGGCCACCGCGAGCGCGCTCGGGGTAACCGTGCCGTGGGTCGCCGGCCCCGGGGGCGGTGGCTTCATGGTCATCTACAACGCGCGCACGCACACGGTGACGACGGTCGACGGCCGCGAGACCTGCCCGGCGGCCTGCACGACCACGATGTTCGTCGACCCCACGACGGGCAAGCCGATGAACTACACGGCGGCCTCGGACCAGCCGTTGGCCACCGGCGTGCCCTCCAACCTCGCCACGTGGGCGACCGCCGTGCGCGACTACGGCCGCCTCTCCCTGGGCGATGACCTCCGGCCGGCGATCCACGTCGCCAGGCACGGCTTCGCGGTCAACTTCGACTTCAACCAGCTCGAGCAGTCCAGCCTCTCGACGCTGCAGGCCTATCCGGCGAGCCGCGCCCTGCTGCTCACGCCGTCGGGCGATCCGCTGCCGGTGGGCACGTGGCTGCGCAACCCCGACCTCGCGCACACCTATGAGCTGATCGCGCGCCGCGGTCCGTCGGCCCTGTATGACGGGCCGATCGGTCAGGCGATCGTCCAGGCCGACGATCACCCGGTCCTGACGCCGGGCCAGACGGTGGTCACCGAGCCGGGCATCATGACGATGCAGGACCTGCGCTCCTATCGCACTCGGATCCTGGCACCGACCAAGGTCAACTATCGCGGGCTCGACGTCTACGGGATGGGGCCGCCGTCCAGTGGCGGCTCGACCGAGGGCGAGATCCTCAACATCCTCAACGGCTTCCCGCTCGGCTCCGAGTCACAGACCCAGGCGCTGTTCCAGTACATCGAGGCGTCACGGCTGGCCTACGCGGATCGCAACGCCTACGTCGGGGACCCGAACTTCGTCAACGTCCCCCTGTCGGGGCTGCTCGATCCGGCGTTCGCCGCCACACGCCGCTGCCTCATCGGCAGCACCGCGGCCACCTCGCCCGTCGCGCCCGGATCACCCTTCGCCCCGTTCGGGGCATGCCCGAGTGGCTCGTCGTCGTCGCCCTCGTCGGCGTCACCCGAGGCCCATCACACCAACAACCTCGTCACCGAGGACAAGTGGGGCGACGTGGTCGCCTACACCAACACGATCAACTTCTTCGGCGGCAGCGGCCAGGTCGTGCCGGGCTACGGCTTCCTGCTCAACAACGAGCTGACCGACTTCGATTTCGCCGCGCCCTCCGCGGGCGCCACCGACCCCAACCTCCCGGCGCCCGGCAAGGAGCCGCGGTCGAGCATGGGGCCGGTGATCGCGATCCAGAACGGCCAGCCCCAGTTTGCGATCGGGGCCGCGGGCGGCTCGACCATCATCGAGACGGTCGTCCAGACGCTGATCAACCACGTGGACTTCGGCATGAGCCTGCCCGACGCGCTGGCGGCGCCGCGGGTGGCCCAGACCAACTCGTCGTCCAACACCTCGCTGGCCGAGCCGGACTTCTACACCAGCCAGCTCGCCCAACAGCTCACCAGCCTGTACGGCGAGAAGTTCGCCCAGGCCACCGGTCCGATCCTCCCGCTCGACAGCTACCCGGGTGACGCGACCGCGCTGCAGATGCTCGGGCACGGGCAGGCCGAGGCGATCGCCGAGCCGGTTCGTCTCGGCGGCGGGAGCGCGCTCGCGCTGCCAGGCGAACGCGGCTGGGAGGCTCGCACCGGCGGGGCAGGTACCACCGGCACTGAGCGCACCATCGGCGGGGCCGCGCCCTACTGAGCGGCCTTCGAGTCCCCGTCGATCGGGAGCATCTGCCCCGAGATCGACCGGCCGTGCGGGCCGGCCAGGAACACGACGAGCGCCGCGATGTCGGCGGCCTCGGTGAAGTGGCGGATCGACTGGTTGTTCAGGGCCAGCTCGGTCTCCGTCTCGACGGTTCGCCCCGAGAGCTCGGCCCGCCGGCGGAGGACCTGGCGCACCCGGGCGCCCTCGACGCCCCCGGGATGGATCGAGTTGGCCGTGATCCCGAAGGGCCCGAGCTCCAGGGCGAGGGTCTTCGTGAACCCGACGAGCCCCCACTTCGTCGTCGCGTAGGCGACTCGGTTGGGATAGCCGAAGCGGCCGGCGAGCGAGCTCATGACGATGATCGACCCGGCCGGCGACTCCTTCAGGAGCGGGATGGCGCGGCGGGTCACGTCAAAGGTGGCGCTGAGGTTGACCGCCAGGACCGCGTCCCATTCCTCGCGCGGGAACTGGTCCACCGGCGCGGTCGGCCCGGCGATGCCGGCGTTGTTGACGAGCACGTCGAGGCCGCCGAGCGCGCCGGCCAGGTCCGCGAACATCGCGGCCACCGCGGCTGGATCGGTGATGTCACAGACGCTCCCGCTGATGCTTGCCGCCGACTCCGTCACCTCCGCCAGCCCGTCGGCGTCGGGGTCCGCGATGTGGACCCGGGCGCCGGCCGCGGTGAAGGCCCGCGTGATCGCCAGGCCGATCCCGCCCGCACCGCCGGTGACGAGTACTCGCTGGGGCGCGCCCACCGTGTCGCTCATGGGCGCATCATGTCGAGACGTGGCCCGGAGCGCCAGCGACCGATGATCTTGCGGCGCGCGGACGTCTCATGGACATATGCCCCGCAACGCTGGAAAGGAGCTCCTCATGGAGTGGACTCTTGAAGTCATCGTCCTCCCCGTCTCCGACATCGGCCGCGCGATCGCCTTCTACCGCGATCAGGTCGGCTTCCGCCTGGATCACGACACCCACAATGAGCACATGCACGTCGTCCAGCTGACCCCGCCCGGCTCGGGCTGCTCGATCGTCTTCGGGGACCTGCCCGCACAGAACGAGATGGCGCCCGGCTCGATGAAGGCGCTTCAACTGGTGGTCTCAGATGCCGCCGCCGCCCGCCAGGAACTCCTGGACCGCGGGGTCGGGGCGAGCGACCTGATGGTGCTGGGCCCGGCCGACGGCGGCACCTTCTTCGGCTTCGAGGACCCGGACGGGAACTCGTGGGCCGTCCAGGAGATCAAGGCCCGGGCCGCGACGCCACTCATCCCGCACGGCCACACGGGGCTGCGCGAGTGGGCCGGCGGGTAGCCGGCATGGTGGGTCGCGGCGAGGTGAGGATCATGTCCGTTTCGTCCAAGACGAGGATCGCCCGGGCTGGTTCGATCCCTGTATGGCTCCTGGAGCGCACCGATGAACATCGAGTTTCTCTCGACGATCGCCGTGATCGCTGCCGACCCCCCGGCAAGCCGCCGGCTCTACGTCGATACGCTCGGCCTGCCGCTGGAGAGCGGGCTCGATGGGGAGTACTTTCATAGCGAGCAGCTCGCGGGGGTCAAGCACTTCGGCGTCTGGCCGCTGCACCAGGCCGCGCAGGCGTGCTTCGGCACCCCGACGTGGCCCGCCGACCGCCCCGTTCCCCAGATCAGCGTCGAGTTCGATGTGGCCGGCGCCGAGGCCGTGCGGGCGGCGGCGGACGAGCTCGTGGCGGCAGGCTACGAGCTCCTGCACCCGGTTCGCGAGGAGCCGTGGGGCCAGACGGTCGTCCGGCTGCAGTCGGGCGAGGGGTCGATCGTCGGGGTCAGCTACGCGCCCTCGTTGCACGAGTGACCGTGACGGCGCCGCATTGCGCGGCGGGCGGCCGCGCGATCTCCTAGTGGCGGCCGGCGTCGTAGCGGCGCCGGTCGCGCTTGGTCGGGCGGCCTCCGAGGTTGAGCGGCCCAGCGAGGCGGCGCAGCTCCCGCTGGCGCTCGCGCTCCGCGATGCTCTCCGCGGTCTCCTCATAGAGCGCGGCCGCCTGCGCGGCTGACACCCGGCGCTCGGCGGCGCCGCGCACGATCACCGTCCGGCGTAGGGAGCCGATGGTGATCTGGAGCCGGTCGCCGGGCCCGACCTCCCGGCTCGGCTTGGCCGCCACGCCGTCGACGTGCACGCGTCCGCCCTTGACCGCCTCCGCCGCGAGTCCGCGCGTCTTGAACAGGCGCGCGGTCCACAGCCACCTGTCGATGCGCATCAGCCGCCGGCGAGGACGGGCGCGTAGCCCTCGCTCTTGAGGATCTCGACCACGACGGCGCGGTGGTCACCCTGGATCTCGATCACCCCGTCCTTGACCGATCCGCCAACGCCGCAGCGCTTCTTCAGCTTTCCCGCCAGCTCTCTCAGCCCGGCGTCGTCGACGGGCACGCCGGAGACGGTCGTCACCGCCTTGCCGCGACGACCCGCGACCTCGCGCCGCACCTTGACGCGGTTGCCGTCCGCGCGGCGCTCCTTGAGCCCTGGGTCGCGCGCCTTGCGCAGGTCGCCGTCGGTGGTCGAGTAGACGATCCGGGCGTCCCGCGGCATCGCCTTGACACTACCGCTCACGGGATGGGCGCCCTGATGGCGCGCTGCCCGAGCCGGTCGCGGGCATCACACCGAGCGCCACGAGCGCGCTCGCAACCACCACCACAAGCCCCCGGTAAAGGACCACGAATCGGGATCCTACACCGTTGGCCGTGATACGTTGGCAATCGATTGCCAACCTCAGGAGGAGGACACGTGTCGACCACCCAGCGCAAGCAGCGGATCAGCTACGTGCCGCTCGCGGAAATGACCGACGACATGCGGGCCGAGATGGAACGGTGCGCGCGCGAGGGGACCCCGCGGCCCGAGAGCTCAGCGATCCGGGCGCACGTCCCCGCCGCGTTCTGGTTCTTTGCCAACGCGTGGGACGCGCTGTTCCGCAACGGTGTCGTGGACCACGATCTCAAGGAGCTGTGCCGCGTCTTCATCTCGCGCTCGGTCAAGTGCGAGTACTGCGGCAATCAGCGCTCTGAGAAGGGCGCGGACATGGGTCTGACCGAGGGGCAGTACGACGAGCTGCTCAACTTCGAGACGTCGCCCACCTACACCGACCGGCAGAAGGCGGCGTTGGCGTATGCGGAGGCGATCGCGTGGCACCTCAACGTGGATGACGCGTTCTGGGCCCGGCTCCACGCCCACTTCGACGAGCCGGAGCTGGTGGAGCTCGGGTGCATGATCGGGCTGACCCTCGGCCAGCAGAGCTGGCTTCGGCTCCTGGACATCGAGCACCACGAGGTCCTGGCGGGCGGACGCGCCTCGATGGCGCCGGGCTTCGAGACCGCCGACGATCTGGCCGCGAGCAAGCGCGACGCGACCTACTGGGCGCGTCGCTGAACGCGGCGCGAGCCACGGCTCAGCCGTGACCGGGCGCCCCACCCTCCGCGACGTGGCACAACACGCCGGGGTGCATCCGGCGACCGCGTCGCGTGCGCTGAACCCCGATCTGCCGGGCCGCATCGCGCCGGAGACGACGCGCCGTGTCCGCGCCGCGGCGCGGACGCTCGGCTATCACCCCAACCCGGTCGCCCGCAGCCTGCGCACGCGACGGTCGGGAGCGGTGGGCGTGGTCGTGCCCGATCTGGCCAATCCGGTCATCCCGCCGATCGTGCGCGGGATCGAGAATGTCCTGTGGACCGTCGGGATCGCCTGCCTGCTGGCTGACACCGACAACGATGGGGAACGTGAGGCGGCCCTGATCACCGAGTTGCGCGATCGTCACTGCGACGGGCTCGTGGTGTCCACCGCCACCCGGGCCGGCGCGACCGTCGCCGCGCTGGCGAAGGACGGCCTGCCCACGGTGCTCGTCACCCGTGACATCGATGCGGGGTCGCTGCCCTTCGTCGGCGCGGACGACGCGGCCGGCGTCCGCGCGGCGGTGACGCACCTGGCCAACCTGGGCCACCGGCGGATCGCCCACCTCACCGGACCGCCGGCTCTGTCGACGACGGCGGTGCGCCTCAGCGCGTTTGAGGAGGCGGTGCGGCGGCGCGGATTCGATCCGTCTGACGTGCTCGTGAGCCACGGAGACGGCTTCACCGTGGACGCCGGCCGCGAGCTCGCAGCCGAGATGCTCGCCGGTCGCAGCGACATCACGGCGATCGTCGCCGGCAATGACATGATCGCCCTCGGCTGTTATCACGCGCTGGCCGAGGCGGGCCGTCGCTGTCCCGATGACGTGTCCATCGTCGGCCACAACGACATGCCGATGGTCGACAGCCTCCAGCCGCCCCTGACCACGGTCGCGATTCCCCAATACGAGATCGGCCGGCGGGCCGCGTCGCGCATGCTCGAGTTCCTGTCGGGCAATGCGATCGGCGCGTCTCGGGATCTGCTGCCCGCAGAGCTCGTCATCCGCGGCTCCACGACCTCGGCGCCGGCGCCGTGAGTCAGGCGTGCTTGGCGTGCTTGGCCGCCGCGTCGAGCTCCTCGCCGCGCTTGACCAGGAACGCCCCGAGCGCACCGGCGAGCGCGCCGATGACCGTGATCGCGTAGATCTCCATCACCACATCGAGAACCCGTCCCGGGAGCGAGATCGGGTTCTGCATGCTGGAGGAGACCGTCAGCAACTGGGTGGTGGTCCAGAACAATGCGCTGCCGAGCGTCTCGATCTGGGTCTGCTTCTGATGGTGCTCGAACAGGAAGGCCAGCACGGCACAGACCAGGTCGAACCCCAGCGTCGCCAGGGCGACGGCGACGAGCCGGTCGCGGAGCCGGGCGTGGGTCGGCGTGCCGGCGCGAACGACGTCGCGCACCTCCCCGGCCGCCTCGCGCCACACGCGCACCAAATACATCGTCCGCTATTCGCTGCCGGCGCCCAACGTCCTGTGGGCGGTGGCCGTCCTGAACGCGGCGCAGCGGGCGTGTGGCGTGCGGCGTTGTCGCCGCAATCCGTTTCCGTCAGACGGCGCGGGGTATTCGGTGGCCACAGAGGCCGGCACGCACTCCGAACGAGCGGGTGCGGCGCACATCGAGTTTTGGGAGGGAAATCCGATGGCTCATGAGGAACGTCCCGTCGCCGAATTGCTCAGGGAGCTGTCGGAGCAGACCTCGACGCTCGTACACAAGGAACTGGAGCTCGCCAAGCTGGAGCTGGAGCAGAAGGGGAAGCGGGCCGGGATCGGCGCCGGCATGTTCGGTGGCGCCGGGCTCGTCGGGCTCTACGCGGTCGGCGCCCTCACCGCAGCCATCGTCCTTCTCCTGGCCACGGCGGTGGCGGGGTGGCTGGCCGCGCTGATCGTGGCTGCCGCGTACGGCGTGCTCGCCGCAGGCCTGGCCCTAGCCGGTCGCTCACAGGTACAGCAGGCCACCCCGCCGATGCCCGAGCAGGCAACCGAGAGCGTCAAGGAAGACGTGCAGTGGGCGAAAGCCAAGGCCCAGGAGGCAAGACGATGAGCACCGAGTCTGACCGCACGCCGGAGCAGGTGCAAGAGGAAATCGAGCAGACGCGCGCCGAGCTGGGTGACACCGTGGCCGAGCTGGCCGCCAAGACTGACATCAAAGGGCAGGCCCATCGCGCGGTCGGCAACGCGAAGGCAACCGTCGCGAGCACGGCCAGTGACGTCAAAGACAACGCCGGCGCCAAGAAGGACGAGATCGCCGCGTCGGTGCGCGAGGCGATGCCTCCGTCGGCCGATGCGGCACGACATCAGGTGGTCAGCCAAGCGCAGGATCACCGGCTGGCGCTCATCGCCGTTGTCGCGTTCGGCGCCGGGCTCCTGATCGGGAGGAGGCGCTCCTGATGGGCGTCGTATTCCAGCCCGTCGGCATTCTCACCGGATTCCTGGCCGGGGTCGTCGGCAAGAAGATCTTCAAGCTGGCGTGGGGACTGATCGACGACGAGGACGCACCTGAGCCCAAGCACCGCGAGATCGCGCTGGGCAAGCTCGTCGTGGCGCTGCTCGTCGAGGGCGCGATCTTCGGCGTCCTGCGCGGACTTGCCGACCACGGCGCCCGGCACGGCTTTGCCCGTCTCACGGGGGAGTGGCCGGGCCAGGAGCGCCCTGATCGCGACTAGCAACGATGAACACCTCACACCGGTAGCGGAATGGCAACTGAGAAGCAGCGCCACGCAGCGCGGAAGAACGTCAAGAAAGCGCAGAGCGCCGCGAAGCGCGAGAAGACCATCGCCAATCTCTCGGATCAGACCCGGTCGGCGCTTGGTCGCGAAGGGGCCAAAGCGGCCGCGCGCAAGCGCGGAGACTCGCAGGGCGCCGGCACCGGGGCCGGCGCGATGACGGTGCGCGAGTTGCGTCGCGAGGCCGCGCGGCTGAATATCGACGGCCGTTCGAAGATGGGCAAGGCCCAGCTCATTCGCGCGGTCGCCCAGAAGCGCCGCACGGCATCCTCCTGATCCCGACTCGCGCACGGAGTCATCCCCCGCACGCCGGAGCGCCGGGTCTGGCAGCCTGTGCTGAATGGCGACCGAGGGATTCATCGACCCCAGCGCGCTGGACCGGAGCCTGGCAGCGCTCCGCGACCGGCCCGCTGAGGACGGACTGATGACGTCGCTGGAGCAGGTGATGGCCGCGACCCGACAGCTCTTTGACGCGACGGGCTGCGGCGTCATGCTGATCGACGACAGCTCGGCGCTCGCGGCGGTCGCGGCCACCGATGAGCCCGGACGGCTGCTCGAGATCCTCCAGGAGCGCGACGGCCACGGGCCATGTGTCGACGCGCTCACGTTTGACCGGACGGTGACAGTCGGTGATATGGCCAACGACACGCGCTGGCCGGCCCTCGGCGAACTGCCCGGCGCCGGAGTGCGATCCGTTCTCGGAGTACCGCTCCACACCGACCGGGTGCCGGTGGGATCACTCAATGTCTATCGCGATCGCCCTCACCAGTGGACCGAGAGCGAGGTGGCCGCCCTCACCGCGTACTCATCGCTCGTGGGAGGCGTGCTGCAGACCGCGCTGCACGCACGCCAGCGCGAGCAGCTCGCCGACCAGCTCCAGCATGCGCTTGACAACCGCGTCGTCATCGAGCGCGCGGTGGGCGTGATCATGGGCCGTCAGAACGTCAACGCGGTTGCCGCGTTCAACCAGCTGCGCCAGCAGGCCCGCAGCTCGCGACGGCCGGTGGCCGAGGTCGCCGCCGACCTGCTGGGCCAGATCCCGGGCAATCCCGACTGACGATCCACCCGCCTGAGGCGTAGCCCATACGCGATCCCAACGCCCCACGTCTCCCCGGTCACCTATCATTCTGATCCGGTAGGGCCTGCCGTGACCCCGCGGGCCGTTCGCTTCCATCCGGAGACGCCAACGGTGCCCAACGGTCACGATCTCAGTCAGATAATCCTTCCCGACGTGTCAGCAGCGCGACGCGATCCGTTGCCTCCCCAGGGCCAGACGAGGCGCGCAGCGGTCGGCCTGGCCCCTGACTCGCCTCGGGAGACAACCGTCTCACGCGTAGCCCTACTCGGCGCGGATGACGAGCTCGCCGACGCCGTGCCGGCGGCCGATCGTCCTCGGGCTCAGCGCGCGACGTGGACGGCGGCGATGACCTTTCCCGCCGGCCCGGTCGATCTCGCCGGCGCGCCCCTCTCACCCACGGTATTCGCCCTGCTGCTCATCAAGGGTGCACTTACCCGGCAGACCAGTCTCAGCGATCGCGCGATGATCGAGCTCCTGCTCGCGGGCGATGTGTTGTGGCCATGGCCTGCCTCCGCCATCGCGCCCCGGACCGAGGCTCGGCTCACCGCCCTCGGCGACGTGCGCCTGGCCGTTCTGGATCACACGTTTATCAGGGCGGCCGCGGTCTGGCCGGGGCTGATGGTCGCCCTCCAGCGTCGTCTCGGCGACCAGCAGCACCGCCTCGCCACCCACGGCGCCATCTGTCAGCTCCCGCGCGTCGAGCAACGCGTCCTGGCGATCATGTGGCTGCTCGCCGCGCGTACGGGCACCGTGACCGCGCGCGGGACGGAGGTCAGGTTGGCCCTCACCCACCACACGCTCGCGCAACTGACCGGTTCGCGCCGGCCCACGGTGAGCCTCGCGGTCAAACGTCTGCGACAGCATGGATACCTCGAGCGCCTCGAGAACGGCGCGTGGCTGGTGCCCCGAGTCCCCGCGATGCTCATCTTCGATGATCTGGTCGCCGGCCTCTCCGAGATCTGAGCCCGAGCGTCCGCTCGGCGGCGGCCAGTCGTGAGCCGTCACCGGCCGCGCTTTGTCATCCACAAGCACGCCGCGAGTACGCTGCACTACGACTTTCGGCTGGAGGTGGACGGGGTGCTCCGCTCCTGGGCGGTCCCCAAGGGACCGTCGACCGACCCGCGGCAGAAGCGGCTGGCCGTCCAGGTCGACGACCACTCGCTCGGCTATGCCGACTATGAGGGGGTCATCGAGGAGGGCCGCTACGGCGCCGGCCCGGTCATCGTGTGGGACGACGGCACCTACCGGAACCTCGACGAGCAACGCTCGATGTCCGAAGCGCTTGACGCCGGACACGCCGTCTTCTGGCTTGACGGCCAGAAGCTCAGCGGCGGCTGGATACTGCAGCGGATGCGCGATGGCGCCAAGCCCCAGTGGCTCCTCATCAAGCGTCGCGACGAGGGCGCGGACGCGCGGCGCAACCCTGAGAGCACGCAGCCCGAGTCGGTCAAGTCCGGCCGCAGGATCGAGGACGTCGCCCGCGAGGGCTGAGGCGATCAGCTCAACCGCCGGTCGGGAACTCAGTCAGGGGCCCGTGCGGCGCCCCTCGCCAGGCAAGCTCATCTCCGCCCAGACGCGGTAGCCGACGTCATGCTCTTCGCCCCAGCGCGCGCACAGCGCCTCCACGATCCGCAGGCCCCACCCGCCCACCTGACGCTCGGTCGGTGCCGGGGCCGACGCGGTCCCCCCCGACAGTCCAGGGTCACGAACACTGATGGTGAGTCGACCGGCGCCGCGGGATGCGTTCACCTCCAGGTCGTGGTCCGGACCACAGCCCGAATGCAAGATCGCATTGTTGACGAGCTCGCTGGCCACCAGCATGACGTCGCCCAAAACCCATCCGAGGTCGTCGAGCGCACTGAGCTCGTCCCTCACCGCCGCCGAGGCACTCGGCACGCACGGAAGGGTGAGCGTAAGAAGCGTCTCGTCCCTGCGCGACATGTACTCAACACCTTCCCCGTCCTGGACAAAACTCACGGTGTCTGCCGGAGACCGCGCCGAAACTTTTTGTGATCGCGCATCCGCACGGGGCAGACGCAGTGTCCATGCGCATCGGCTATTTCCTTTCAAGCGAAGAATGGGGTCCGCGCGATCTCGTCTCCCAGGCTGTCAAGGCCCGGGACGCGGGATTTGAAGCGCTCTGGATCTCCGACCACATCCATCCCTGGAACGACACGCAAGGCCACAGCGCGTTCGTCTGGACGACGATCGGCGCCATCGCCCAGGCCGGCCTGGGTCTGCCGGTGACGACCGCGGTCACCTGCCCGATCATGCGAATTCATCCTGCGATCATCGCCCACGCCGCTGCCACCGCCGCCGTCCTGCTCGACGGGCAGTTCAGCCTCGGGGTCGGCTCCGGCGAGGCGCTCAACGAGCACGTCCTCGGCGACCCGTGGCCCGAAGCCGCCGAACGCCTCGAGATGCTCGAGGAGGCCATCACCGTGATCCGCACCCTGTGGGCAGGCGGTGTGCAGTCTCACCGCGGGCGCCACTACCGGGTGCAGCACGCCCGCATCTACGACCTGCCTGAGACGCCCCCCAACATCATCGTCTCGGGGTTCGGCCCCCGCGCGGTGGACCTCGCCGCCAGTGCCGGGGACGGGTATGCCACCGTCGGACCCGACGCCGACATGGTCGACCGGTATCGCGCTCATGGCGGGACCGGCCCGGTCCAGGGCGGCCTGAAGGTCTGCTACGGGAAGGACCCCGCCGCCGCGCGTGCCACGGTGTATCGCCTCTGGCCCAACGAGGCCCTGCCCGGCGAGCTGGCCCAGATTCTGCCCACCCCATCGCACTTCGAGCAGGCCAGTGAGCTGGTCACCGAGGAGCTGGCCACCGCCGACGTGCCCTGCGGCCCCGACATCGACGCCCACCTGGCGGCGATCCAGGCCTACGCCGACGCCGGCTTTGACGAGCTCTACGTCAATCAGATCGGTCCCGACCAGGACCAGTTCTTCGCCGCGTACCGCGAAGAGGTGCTCCCACGGCTCTGACCGCCGATTGTCCGCTTCCCGACGGTGAAAGTGTCTGGCCCTGGGGGACGGGGTAACCGGCGCCTAGGACGTCTCGTCCTCCGTCCACTCTTCCTCCGTCCACTCTCAGCCCTACACGCAAGGAGCTGATGCGCATGTCGCAGACCGTCGCCGCCTTCATGCTCGACCGCCTCAAGCAGTGGGGGGTCACCCGCATCTACGGATACCCGGGCGACGGCATCAACGGCCTGCTCGGCGCCTTTCACGAGTTCGAGGACGACATCGACTTCGTCCAGACTCGACACGAGGAGATCGCCGCCCTGGCCGCCTGCGCGCACGGCAAGCTCACCGGCGAGGTCGGAGTCTGCATGGCCACGTCTGGCCCCGGCGCTATCCATCTGCTGAACGGGCTCTACGACGCCAAGCTCGATCACGCCCCTGTCGTGGCCATCGTCGGCCAGCAGGCCCGCATGGCACTGGGATCCAACTTCCAGCAGGAGGTCGACCTCGCCGGACTGTTCAAGGACGTGGCCAGCGAGTTCGTTCAGATGTGCATCGCCCCCGAACAGGCCGCGCATCTCATCGACCGCGCCATGCGCATCGCCAAGGCAACCCGGTCGCCCACCTGCGTGATCGTGCCCAACGACATCCAGGAGGCCGAGTACTCCGAGCCGCCCCGTGCCCACGGTGCGGTTCCGTCGTCGGTCGGGTTACTTCAGCCGGTCATCCGTCCCCGGGACGCCGATCTACAGCGCGCCGCCGACCTCCTCAACGCCGGGGAGCGCGTGGCGATGCTGATCGGCCAGGGGGCCATCGGCGCCGAGAATGAGGTCCTGGAGGTTGCCGAACTCCTCGGTGCCGGCGTGGCCAAGGCCCTCAACGGCCGCGCCGCCGTTCCCGACGATGTCCCGTTCGTCACCGGCTCCATCGGCCTGCTGGGATCCAAGCCGACCTACGAGATGATCGATCGTTGCGACACCCTCCTGATGGTCGGCTCGAGCTTCCCCTACTCGGAGTGGCTGCCCGAGCCCGGCCAGGCCCGCGGCGTCCAGATCGACATCGACCCGCGCATGATCGGGATCCGCTACCCGATGGAGCTCAACCTCGTCGGCGACAGCGCAGAGACGCTGCGCGCGCTCATCCCTCTGCTGAAGCGGAAGGAGGACCGCGGGTGGCGGGAGACGATCGAAGGCAACGTCGCGCGCTGGTGGGAGATCCTCGACGCCCAGGCCCATGAGGCCGCCGACCCGCTCAACCCCCAGCTGCTGTTTCATGAGCTGAGCAAGCGCCTGCCCGATCGGGCCATTCTCACCAGTGACTCGGGCTCGGGCACCGACTGGTGGGCGCGCCACCTGAGGATGCGCACCGGTATGAAGGCGGCGCTGTCGGGCACGCTGGCGAGCATGTGCCCCGCCGTGCCCTACGCCCTGGCGGCGAAGTTCGCCTACCCCGACCGGCCGGTGATCGCCACCATCGGCGACGGCGCCATGCAGATGCTCGGCATCCTCGCGCTCATCGACCTCGCGCACTACCAGGATCGCTGGCCCAACCGCCAGCTGGTGGTGCTCGTGCTCCACAACAACGACCTCAACCAGGTCACCTGGGAGCAACGCGTCATGTCTGGGGACCCCAAGCTCGAGGTCTCCCAGAGACTGCCCGACTTCCCCTACGCGCGCTACGCCGAGCTGATCGGGCTCAAGGGAATCCGGGTCGCCACCCCCGATGCCGTCGGGCAAGCGTGGGATGACGCCCTGGCCGCGGGCGGCCCCGCGGTGATCGAAGCGATCACGGACCCCGAGGTGCCGCCGCTGCCGCCGCACATCCGCTTCGAACAGGCACAGCAGCTCGCGCACGCGTTGCCCGGAGACCCGGCACGAGGCCAGATCATCCGCAATGCGCTCAGGGGCAAGATCGACGAGCTGGTTCACCGCTGACATGCGGTCCCGCCCACCCGGCTCCTTACGATCGCCCGCGTGGCGCGGCGCTGGACCGGCTGTCGACCTCGCCCGGATGCTCAGTGGTCTCACCGGACCGCGCAGGCCCGTCAAGCGCTGGTTGTGGAATCTGCGGGCCGGGCGCATGCAGAAGACGCTCGCGGCCACCGCCGCGCTGAGCGGACTGCCGCTCGGCGTGGAGATGTATCTGGAGCACTACAAGGGGTCGTTCGGAGATATCTGGATGTGGAGCCCGATCGTCACCAGCCCGCTGGTCAGCGCCGCCGGCGTGGCGGGAATGCGCTCGCCCGCGGCGGCGCGCACCCTCCTGCCGGTCGCCGGGGCCGCCTATGCGCTCAACGGGCTCATCGGCACGTACACGCATCTGCGCGGCGTCGCGCGCAAGCCGGGCGGCTTCTCCGAGCCGACCTACAACCTGGTCATGGGCCCGCCGCTGCTGGCCCCCGGGTCGCTGATCCTCGTCGGCGCAATCGCGCTGCTGGGGGCGATCGCCCAGCGGGAGCGCTGACGGTGGCTCTCGACTTCCGGCGCGCCGACCATCTGCCCAACCGTCGTCCCGACCGACAGCCCGCCGATCCCTATGACCTGCCGCGCCAGCGCCGGGGCCGCACTCCGCAGATGCACGGCCGCTACCCCGACTTCGACATCCTGGAGCAGGCCGGCCACTGGGATCCCGTCACGCGCGCGCTGGTGCTGAGCCGCGTCGACAACGTGCCCGAGACCCGCTTCTTCTCCGTCGCCGAGGCGAGCACCATCGGCGCGCTGTGTGACCTGCTGACCGCGCAGGACTCAGAGCCACGGATCCCGCTCGTCAATTACATCGACGAGAAGTACGACCGCGGCGAGCTCGACGGGTTCCAGTTCGACGACATGCCCGATGACCGCGACGTGTGGCGATGCGTGGCGCGGGGACTGGACGAGGAGGCCGCCCGTCGGGCGGCGGCCACCTCGTTCGCGGCGGCCGACGCCGAGGTGCGGCAGGCCATCGTCGCCGACTTCGCCGACGGCGAGCTTGACGGCGGAGCGTGGGAGCAACTGAACGTCACGCGCGCCTTCGGGCTGGTGATGCGGGTCGTCTTGGCCTGCTTCTACTCCCACCCGTGGGCCTGGAACGAGATCGGCTTCGGCGGGCCGGCCTACCCGCGCGGCTACAGCCGTTTCGGAAGTCCCGACCTCCAGCGCGCCGAGCGCGAGACGTGGGAGGGGGCCGAGCATTACGACCGCGACCCGGTCAGCGGGGAGCCCGAGCCGCCCCCGACATGACCCCGTCGGCCGGCAGCCTCATCAAGGGCGTCACCCGGATGCCGCCCGACAACGACTCGGCGTGGCTGCTTGATCCGCACCGCCGCGGCCTGCAGAACCTCGACCGGATGCGCCGATTCGGGCCATCTGACGCGGTGGACCTCGTCATCGTCGGCGCCGGTGCCGGCGGCGTCACCCTGGCTCAGCGACTGGCCCGCGCCGGGTGGCGCATCGTCGTCCTCGAGCGCGGCCCATTCTGGGATCCCGACCGCGACTGGGTCTCAGACGAGAAGGGGGCCGGCCCCATCTACTGGACCGACAAGCGCATCATCGCCGGCGAGGACCCGGTGGAGATGGGCAAGAACAACTCCGGCGTCGGCGTGGGCGGCTCCATGACTCATTTCGCCGGCTACGTGCCGCGTCTGCACCCGTCCGATTTCGAGGTCCGAAGCCGCGACGGCGTCGCCGTGGACTGGCCGATCTCCTACGAGCAGCTCAAGGCGTCGTTCGAGCGGGTGGAGCGTGAGCTTCCGGTGGCGGGCCAGGATTGGCCGTGGGGAGATCCCCACAGCTACCCTCACGCCCCGCACCCCGTCTCCGGCGCCGCCGCGGTCGCATGGCGGGGGGCCGAGGACTGCGGCATCGAGATGCGCGTCGGGCCCGTCTCGATCACCAACGGCCGCTTCGGCAACCGGCCCCACTGCATCTACCGCGGGTTCTGCCTGCAGGGATGCAAGGTCAACGCCAAGGCCAGCCCCCTCATCACCCATCTCCCCGACGCGATCGAGCACGGCGTCGAGGTCCGCGCCAACGCGATGGCGGTCCGCGTCGAGACCGACGAGACCAGTGGCCAGGCCACCGGGGTCACCTACGTCAGCGACGGCTCCACGCACTTCGTGCGCGCCGACGCCGTGGCCGTCTGCGGCTACGCGATCGAGACCCCCCGCCTGCTCCTGCACTCCACCAGTCCTCGCCATCCCGACGGGCTGGGCAATCAGAACGACCAGGTCGGCCGCTACGTCATGGTCCAGGGCGCCACCCAGGTCGCCGGGCGCTTTCCCATGGACCTGCGGATGTACAAGGCGCCGCCTCCGGAGGTCTCCAGCGAGCAGTTCTATGAGACCGACGAGAGTCGCGGCTTCGCCCGCGGCTTCTCCATCCAGACCGTCTCCCCGCTGCCCATCGGCTGGGCCGAGCATGTCCACGGCGACGGCCACTGGGGCCAGGCCCTGCGCGCGTACATGCGTGACTACAACCACTGGAGCGTCCTCGGCGTGCTCTGCGAGCTGCTCCCCCAGGCCGACAACCGCGTCACCCTCGCCGATGAGACCGACGCCTTCGGAATGCCGGTGGCGAGGTTCGCCCACTCGATGTGCGACAACGATCGCGCCAACATCGCCTACGCCACCCGGACGATGCAGCGCATCTGGGAGCACGCCGGTGCCCAGGACATCCTCACCATCGACCGCTTCGCCCACCTCGTCGGCGGCGCCCGCATGGGCTTCTCCTCCCACGACAGCGTCGTCGACTCCTCCCACCGCGTATGGGGGGTCGACAACCTGTTCGTCGTCGACGGCAGCGTGCTGCCCACGCAGGGCGCGGCCAACCCGGCGCTGGTGATCATGGCGCTGGCAGACCGGTGCGCCCGGCTGCTCACCGACAAGCGGGTGGCACGATGAGCGCTCCCGGCGCCGGCGAGGTCGTCGTCATCACCGGAGCCTCGGGAGGCGTGGGCCGGGCCACCGCCCATGCCTTCGCCCGGCGCGGCGCGCGAATCGCGCTGCTGGCTCGGGGCGAGAAGGGCCTGAACGACGCCGGCGAGAGGTCGAGTCGCTGGGCGGAGCTGGCGCTGTGTGTACCCACCGACGTCGCCGACCCCGCCAGGTCGAGGCCGCCGCCGCCCGTGCGGAGGCCGAGCTGGGGCCGATCGACGTGTGGGTCAACGACGCCATGGCCACCGTGTTCGCCGCGTTTGCCGACGTGACCCCTGAGGAGTACAAGCGCGCCACCGAGGTCACCTACCTCGGCGCCGTCTACGGGACCATGGCCGCCCTGCGGCGGATGCGGGCGCGCAACTCAGGGACCATCGTGCAGGTGGGCTCGGCGCTGTCCTACCGGGCGATCCCGCTGCAGTCCGCCTACTGCGGCTCGAAGTTCGCCATCCGCGGCTTCACCGACTCGATCCGCACCGAGCTGCGCCACGAGCAGAGCGCCGTTCACATCACGATGGTCCAGCTGCCCGGCGTCAACACCACCCAGTTCAACTGGTGTCGCTCCAAGCTGCCCGACCACCCCCAGCCGGTCCCGCCGATCTACCAGCCCGAGATCCCCGCCGAGGCGATCTACTGGGCCGCGCATCATCGCCGCCGCGAGCTGTGGGTGGGCTACAGCACGCTGCAGGCGATCATCGGCACCAAGCTCTCGGCGCTCGCCGGAGACATCTACCTGGCCCGCACCGGCTTCTCCGGGCAGCAGATGCAAGGCCGACCCGTCCCCCCCGACCGGCCGGACAACCTGTTCGAGCCTTTGCCCGACAAGGCCGCCACCCACGGCATCTTCGACGCGCAGGCCAAGACCCGCAGCCCGCAGCTGTGGCTGTCCGTGCACCGCCGGGCCGTCGCCGGCGCGAGCGTGGCCGCAGCCGCAGCCGTCGGGGCCGCCGTCGGTGCGATACGGAGATGATCGCACCCAACACCTGTACTGATGGGTACACCTGTACTTCCTCGGACACATGTACGACGCGGGACATGTGCATCGTGGACGTGCGCGCGACCGCCTACCGTGTGCCGACCGAGCGGCCGGAATCCGACGGCACGCTGGAGTGGGATGCGGTCACCGTCGTCGTGGCCGAGGTCGACGCCGGCGGCCAGACCGGCCTGGGCTACACCTACACCGACGCCGCCGCGGCCGGACTGATCGCCGGCACGCTCGCCGAGGCCGTCCGCGACCGCGACGCGATGTCCACCAACCGCGCGTGGTGGGCGATGGTCGGTGCCATCCGCAACCTCGGCTGGCCTGGCCTCAGCGCCACCGCGATCTCCGCGCTGGACGTTGCCCTGTGGGATCTGAAGGCCAAGCTTCTGGGAGTGTGTCTCGCTGACCTGCTCGGCCGCGCCCACGACGCGGTCCCCATCTACGGCTCCGGCGGGTTGACCTCCTACCCACAGCGTCAGCTGTGCGAGCAGCTGGCCGGCTGGGTGGCAGAGGGGATCACGCGCGTGAAGATGAAGGTCGGCCGCGAGCCCGGCGCCGACCCCGCCCGCGTCCGCGCCGCCCGCGAGGCGATCGGCGCCGACGCCGAGCTGTTCGTCGACGCCAACGGCGCCTACTCGTGCACCGAGGCGCTCGCGCTCGCCGAGGCCTATCAGCAGGCCGGGGTCACGTGGTTCGAGGAACCCGTCTCCTCCAACGACCTCGACGGTCTGCGCCATATCCGCGACCGCGCGCCGGTGGGGATGGCCATCGCCGCCGGCGAGTACGGCTATGACCCCGGCTACTTTCGCCGCATGCTCGACGCCCAGGCCGTCGACGTGCTCCAAGCCGACGTCACCCGTGCCTGCGGGATCACCGGCCTGCAGGCCGTGGCCGCTCTGTGTACCGCCTACGAGGTCCCCTTCTCCGCCCACTGCGCCCCCCAGATCCACGCTCACGCCGGCTGCGCCATCGGACCGCTCCGCCACTGCGAGTACTTCCATACGCACGCGCGCGCTGAGCGCATCCTCTTCGACGGCGTGCTGGCCCCCGTCGCCGGAGCTCTGGTCCCTGACCCGGGCCGGCCCGGGCTGGGCATCGCGCTCAAGGGCGCCGACGCGGAGCGCTACCGGGTGTGAGGCGCGCCGACCTCGCCGGACTGGCCGACATCGGCGTCCCCCACATCCTGCGCGAGTACGCGCTCCTCGCCGACGGTGAGCGCGGCGCGCTGGTGGGGCCACGCGGCGACATCTGCTGGATGTGCTTTCCGCGCTGGCACTCCGACGCGTGCCTCTCCACCCTCATCGGCGGGCAGGGGACCTACGCGGTCACGCCGCTGGAGCGGTTTGTCTGGGGCGGCTACTACGAGCACGGGCTCATCTGGACCAGCCGCTGGGTCACCGACGACGGCATCGTGGAGTGCCGCGAGGCGCTCGCGCTGCCGTCGACCCCGCAGCGCGCCGTCATCCTGCGCCAGATCCGCGTGCGCGAGGGCACCGCGCGCCTGCGCGTCACGCTCGATCTGCGCGGAGCGTTCGGTGCGCAGCGGATGACCCGGCTGAGCCGCGACGAGGACGGGCGCTGGACGGCCCGCCTCGGCCAGACGCGGATGACCTGGCTCGGCGCCGGCGACGCTCAGCGGGTGCCCGACGGCCGCGGCGGGAAGCCGCTCGTGACCGTGCTCGAGCTGCGCGCAGGCGAGAGCCACGACCTCATGCTGACGCTGGACGGCGAGGGCGGCGGGAGCCCGGGCGGGGACGGATCCCCCGGCGCGGCGTGGAGCGCCACCGAGGCCGAGTGGTCCCAACGCCTGCCCGACCTCCGATCGACGACGGCCAGGCGCGATGCCCGCCATGCCTATGCCGTGCTCTCGGGGCTCACCAGCGCCGGCGGCGGCATGGTCGCCGCGGCCACCATGTCGCTGCCCGAGCGCGCCCGACAGGGCCGCAACTACGACTACCGCTACGTGTGGATCCGCGATCAGTGCTTCGCCGGTCAGGCCGTCGCCCAGGCCGGACCGCTGCCGCTGCTCGACGGCGCGGTGCGCTTCGTCTCAGAGCGCCTGCTCGCCGACGGGGACCGGCTCACGCCCGCCTACACCGTCGACGGTGACCCGGTCCCCGACGAGCGCAAACTCGACCTCCCCGGCTACCCAGGCGGCGCCGACATCGTCGGCAACTGGGTCAACCGCCAGTTCCAGCTCGACGCCTTCGGCGAGGCCCTGGCGCTGCTGGCCGAAGCCGCGGGCCTCGACCGTCTCGACGCCGACGGCTGGCGGGCCGCCGACGCCGCCGTCGCGGCGATCAGACGGCATTGGCGAAAGCCTGACGGCGGCATCTGGGAGCTCGAACCTGACGCCTGGACCCACAGCCGCCTCATCTGCGCCGCCGGGCTGCGCCGCATCAGCGCCCACCAATCCCAGGGCCACGCCGCCGAGTGGCTGGCGCTGGCCGACGCCATCGTCGCCGACACCTCACGGCACGCCCTGCACCCTGCCGGCTACTGGCAGCGATCCCCGGGCGATGACCGCCTCGACGCCGCCCTGTTGCTGCCCGCCATCCGCGGCGGCATCGCGCCCGATGACCCCCGGACGCTCGCCACCCTGGCCGCCGTCACCGACCAGCTCACCGAGGACGGATACTGCTACCGCTACCGCCCCGACGAGCGCCCCCTGGGCGAATCCGAGGGCGCGTTCGTGATGTGCGGCTTCCTGCTTGCGCTCGCCTGCGCCCAGCAGGGCGACGCCGTCCGCGCCGCCCGCTGGTTCGAGCGCAATCGCGCTGCCTGCGGACCGGCCGGCCTCCTCTCCGAGGAGTACGACGTCGTACAACGGCAGATGCGCGGCAACCTCCCCCAGGCGTTCGTGCACGCCCTGCTGCTGCAGTGCGCCCTCACCCAGCCCGACGGAGCCTGATCTCCTCCTCGGCGCGCGCGTGGACGCTCTCCACCTGCTCGGCCACCTGCAGCGCGCGACACCAGCGGCGTGTCACGACATAGAGAATCGCCGGAATCACCCAGATCCCGACGCGGAACGCGAACAGCTGCACGTTGTAGCTCAGGCCGAAGGCGACGAAGATCCGGTCCGCAGCGCCGAAGGCGAAGATGAGGAACACCCATGAGAGGAAGGCCACCCCGAACGCGGTCCGCCCGGGCGCGTCTCGGGGCCGGTCGGCCAGGTTGTGCACGCCGCGATCCCCGGTGAACCGGCGCTCGGCCCACGGGATCGCCAGCGCAACGCCCAGCACCACCAGCGGGAACAGCACGCCGCCCCAGAACGGGTTGGGGATGAGCGTGAAGTGCCCGACGGTCACGTCAAACCCCGGCATCAGCCGCAGCGCGCCGATCAGCCACCCCAGATACCAGTCGGGCTGCGCGCCGTTGGTGCCCAGCCACGGCTCAAACGGGCCCCACTGCCAGATCGGATTGATCTGGATCAGGCCGCCGAGCAGGAAGAGCAGACCCGCGACGAAGAACATGAGTGCCAGTGAACGCGGTGCCTGCCCGGGAAACAGCGGCACGCCCACGATTCGCTTCTGCGTGTGGCGCGCGCTCTCGCGAAACTGGGTGTGGTGGCGCGCCATCACCAGCACCAGGTGCACGGCGATGAGCGTGGCCAGCAGGGCCGGGACCAGCAGCACGTGCGCGATGTACAGGCGCGACTCGAAGTGCGGACCGCCGGGGAACGGCGCGCCGAAGATCGCCAGCATCGCCGGTCCGCCGATCACCGGGATCGACAGCCCCACCCCGTAGCCGATGGCCAGCCCCATGCCCGACAGCAGGTCGTCGACGAGCGAGTAGCCCATGTAGCCCTCCAGCAGCGCGGTGAAGAGCAGGATCAGCCCGACGATCCAGGTCAGCTCGCGCGGCTTGCGAAACGCGCCGGTGAAGAACACCCGCATGAGGTGCATGAGGATCGCCGCCACGAACACGTCCGCCGCCCAGTGGTGGGTCTGGCGGATGAGCAGCCCGGCCTTGTAGCTGAGCGAGATGTCCACCACCGACTTGTAGGCGTCGCTCATCCGCACCCCGTCCAGCGGTGCATACGCGCCGTGATAGACGGTCTTGGCGGTGCTGGGATCGAAGAACAGCGTGAGATATATACCGGTGGCGATGAGGACGACGAAGGCGTAGAGCGCCACCTCCCCCAACAGGAACGACCAATGGTCGGGGAACAGGTAGCGCATGAACCTGCGCATCTGCGGCGCGGCCGCGGTGCGCTCATCGATGAAGCGGACGGGCTCGGCGAAGGGGTCGGTCATGTGCTCGTCGGACGCTCCCGGACGTTCCACCACGACGGCCCGACGCGCGCCGAGAACGTGCCCGCGGCCCGCAGGTGACCGGCCCCGTCGATCATCAACGGCAGCTGGGGGAGCGGGCGCCCCGCCGGCCCGTAGGTCACCGTCCCGCCGGTGAATGGGTCAAATGTCGAGTAGTGGCACGGGCAGACCAGCGCTGGGGACGGTTGCACCGCCGGGAACTTCGGGTTGCGATACAGCGCCACCGCGCAGCCCGCGTGGGTGCAGATCTTGGAGTAGGCCATGATCCCCTCCGGCGCCCAGTCCGCCCTGCCGTCGGGGAGGTGCAGCGCGTCGGGGTCCAGGCGGATCACGACCAGCGAGGCGCCGATCAGCTCCCTGTCGGCGCCCTCGGCAAACGCGGTGTAGTAACTCTGGTGGCGGATATCGACGGCGCGCAGCGGCGCGCCGGAGTCGTCGACGAGCCGCACTCCGCGCCGCCACGGCGTCTGGTCAAGCGGTGCGGTGTCCCACACCGGTCCCAGTGAGAGCGCCGGCGTCACCGCCGCCAGTCCCAGCGTGCCCCCCGCCGCCGCACTGGCGCCGATGAGCAGCCGTTTGCGGGTGATCCGCGATCCGCTCTCGTGCACGATCTCCGCGACCTCCCGCTGTTGCTCGGGATGCTCTGCCGGGTACTCGTCCTCGAGCTCTTCGGTGACCACCAGCCGCTTGGCCACGACGGCAAGCGCCGCGCCGATGCAGAGCAGGCTGGCACCAATGCAGATGCCCAACAGCGCGTTGGACATGCCGGCGGCGCTGAACTCCCCGTAGGCGACGATGAACCCCAGCGCGAACAGCACGGCCACGCCCAGCAGGACGAGCACGAGTGTCTCGGCCGAACGCTGCGGCGTCCCGGCGGGCACGACGCGCCCCCGCGTCTCGGCCGGGCTCTCCGGCGGGCGCCGGCGCAGCAGACGACCGAAGATGAGCGCGAACAGCCACTGCCAGAGCTTCATGGGCGGCGCATCCTCCTTCCGACGGCCAGGCAGGACAGGAGCAGCAACGGGGCGGCGATCCACCACGTCACCAGCCCCTCGGGGATCGGTCCCAGATTGCCGACCCCCCACCCGCCGCGGTTGTCGGGGTGGCGGGTGCTCAGGACGTACCTGATGATGGAGTTCAGCTGCCGGTCAGAGATCTCGCTTGCGGGGAACCGCGGCATCAGGTAGGGCCCGATGCGAACCGCTTCGGCGATCTGGGTAGCGCTCACGGTCTGCAACGGCGGGACCTGCGCGCCGGTGACAAAACCGCCGCGGGCCAACTCCTGATGGCAACCGGCGCAGTGCAGCGTGAACAGCTGCGTGCCCGCCGAGATCGATCCGGCGCGGGGGTCGGGGTGGGGCACCGGCGGGCCGCTGCCCAGGGAGGCCACGTAGCGCTCGAGTGAGGTGATCTCCTTGCCTGAGAACAGGACGCGGTCGGGTCCCGGCTGATCGTGGGGACTCGACAGCGGCATGTAGCCGGTGCGCAGGTAGAAGTCGGCGGCCAGCGCGCCCACGCCGCGCAGCGGTGGCCCTTCGCCGAGGATGTCGCCGGCGCCGGGCCGTGGAGACGCGATCCCCGACCCGGCGATGCCGTGGCAGCTCGCACAGTTGCCGGCATAGAGCTGCGCGCCGAGCGCGACGCTCGGTGTGGCGGGCTCGGCGGTGGGCCGCACGATGCCGCTCTGCGGCTGAGCGGCGGCGGTGTCGGCGATTGCGCTGCCCCCCGTGAGAGCCGCCGCGAGGACACAGCCGAGCATGCGGCGCCGTCCGGTCATGACTGCTGGCACAGGCGCAGCAGCGGCGCGCCGATCGCCGTCATGACCATGATCGCGAGCGCCAGCGCGTTGACGAGCAGGCCGGTGGTGGCCAGGAAGTTGACCCGGCCCAGCGGGGGCGCGTCACCGAGCCCCTCACGCTCGCCGGCGGCGACATCGTCGACGTCCTTCGTGCGCCGGTAGATGCGCAGCGAGACGGCGGCAGCCGCCAGTCCCACCGCGATCCCGGCCACCGACAGCGCTGCCTGCCAGGTCTGGACCGGCAGCTGCCAGCGCCCCGGCGGCGCGTTGCATTGCGCGAAGGTGAAGGCCAGGCCGGCGACGAACTGAGCGGCCCACGCCAGGGCGCCGCCGAGGACTCCGAACCACACCAGCGCGGTGGGCGGCCGGCTCGTCACAGCGATGGCGAGAGGACGGTGAACAGGACGGCGACGGCGAGTCCCGCCACCACGTACCAGTACAGCGCCAGCCCACGCACTCCGATCAGCCAGTAGTTCGTCAGGCCGTGGCGCCCCACCTTCCACAGGACAGCGCCATCGAGCAGCAGCCCCAGCAGTACGTGGGCATGGTGGGCGAACAGCAACGTGAAGTAGATCGACGCGTAGGCGCTGCCCTGCGGGGTGAACTGCCGGAGATCGTGGCGGATGAGCAGGACCTCGGCCGCGAGGTAGGCGGCCTGGACGACCATCGCCACCGCGATCCAGCGCATGACGCTCCAGCGGCGTCCGCGGCGCGCGGCAGTGGCGGCCGCCACCATGAGCGGGACCGTGGCCATAAGGGCCGCCGTGGCGACCGCCGGACCGGCGATCTCGGGAGCCTTGATCGGGGGCGGCGGCCAGCGGCGCGCGCCGAAGTTCAGGTAGAAGTAGCTGCCGATCAGCGTCCCGAACAGGGTCGCCTCCGAGCACAGGAACAGCACCATGCCCCACCAGCCGCTCGGCTGCGCTTGGCGGCTGCGGTCCACCGTCGCCGCGGCGCGAGAGCTCTCGGCGTGGGCGGGGCGCGGGACCTCGCCGGCGCTGGCGTCGGTCATGCCTGCTCCTCGTGTTGGTGCCATCCCAGCAGGGTCAGCCCACCGAGCGCCAGGAAGCCAGCGGCGATCCAGTAGTGACCCATCACCAGCATGGCGAAGATCCCCGTCAGCGTCAGCGCCGTCACCGGCGGCCACGCCGAATGCGATGGCATCGTCAGGATCTCGTCGAGCCGGGCGTCCTGAGCGGTGGTCGCCGGGGTCTCATGTCCCAGGTTGAGCAGCCCCTCCCCGTCGGCCAGCCGCCGGTTGTCGCGCTCACGGTCCTTCTTGTCCCACATCGGGTATGGACTCGTGACCGTGGGGATGACCGCGAAGTTGTAGGGCGGCGGCGGCGAGCTGGTGGCCCACTCCAGCGTGTCGCCCTCATACGGGGGGTCAGACCGTGAGCCGCGGAAGTAGCTATAGGCCAGATTGGCGACGATGAGGATCAGCCCCGCCGTCAAGAGGTAGGAGCCGATCGACTCGATGAAGTTCAAGAGCGTCCACCCCAGGCCCGGCGGATAGGTGTAGTTGCGCCGGGGCATCCCGAGGATGCCGACGATGTGCATGGGGAAGAAGGTGGTGAACGTTCCGGCGAAGGTCAGCCAGAAGCTCACCTTGCCCGTCAGCTCGTGGTACATGCGGCCGGTCACCTTGGGGAACCAGAAGTACATGCCGCCGAGGATCGGGAACACCGCCGCCCCGAAGATGACGAAGTGGAAGTGGGCGACGATGTAGTAGCTGTCGTGCACCTGCTGGTCAAACGGGATGGCAGCGACCGTGATCCCCGACAAGCCTCCGATGATGAAGTAGACGATGAAGCCGATGATGAACAGCAGCGGCGTCTGGAAATCGGGGGTGCCCGTGACAATCGTGGTAATCCAGGCGAACAGCTGGATCGCCGACGGAATGACGATGATGAGGCTGGCCGCCGCGAAGTACACGGTCGTCAACGTGGAGAAGCCGACGGTGAACATGTGGTGCACCCAGACACCGAACCCCAGGAACGCCACCAGGATCTCGGCCAGAGCCACCAATGGGAAGAACACCATTCGGCGATGCACGAACGTCGGGATGATCGACGTGGCGATCCCGAACGCCGGCAGGATGATGATGTACACCTCGGGGTGTCCGAAGATCCAGAACAGGTTCTGCCACAGCAGCGGCGCACCCCCGAACGCGGCGTCATAGAAGTGAAAGCCGAGCTGGCGGTCCAGTTCGAGGAACAGCGCCGCCACGCTCAGTGACGGCAGGGCGAACAGCAGCGCGAATGCGACGGCCAAGAAGGCGAAGCAGAACAGGGGCATTCGGTTGATCGACATGCCCGGCGCCCGCAGCTTGAAGATCGTCACGATGAAGTTGATCGAGGCGATCGTGCTCGAGATCCCGTTGAAGATCAGCCCGTAGCCGTAGAAGTCGATGTTGTTGCCGGGATCGAACTGCTTGGAGGCCAGCGGCACGTAGTCAAACCAGCCCGCGTTGGGAGCGTGGCCCTGCAGCAGCGCCGCATACATGAACAGGCCCGACCCCAGGTAGATCCAGAACGACAGCGCGTTGAGCCGTGGGAACGCCATGTCGCGCGCCCCGATCATCAGCGGTATCAGGTAGTTCCCGAACGCCCCCGTGGTCATCGGGATCACGAACAGGAAGATCATCGTGATCCCGTGCATCGTGAACACCTCGTCGTAGGCCTGGGGCGAGAGGAGATGCCCGTTGGGGCCGATGAGCTGGGTGCGGATGAGGAGCGCCTCCACCCCCCCGGCGCCGAAGAAGGCCAGCGCGGTGAAGAAGTACATGATCCCGATGCGCTTGTGATCGGTGGTGGTCAGCCACCCCAGCACTCCCGGGCGCTCGGCCCACAGGCGGTCCAGCTCGTCGATGTAGCGCCGCGCGCGGGGTGAGACGACGGTCGCCATCTACTTGAGCTGCTCCAGGTAGGCGACGACGTCGGCGATCTGAGACGAGCTCAGCCCCAGGTCCGGCATGCGGTCGCCGGGCTTGATCTTCTGCGGGTTGCGGATCCACGCCGCCAGCCACGCCGGGGTGTTGGGAATCTCATCGGCCGCCAGCGACGTCCGCGAACCGAGATGGGTGAGGCTGGGACCCACCGTGCCCTGGGCGGGAGTGCCCGCGATCGTGTGACAGCTCGCGCACTGGGCGTTCATGAACAGGGTGCGTCCCGCTGCCGCCCGGCCACCGCTGGGTGTCGCCGCCGGTCGCTCCTGGCCGACGAGCCACGCGCGGAAGGCCGCGGGACGCTGCGCGAACACCTCCAGGCCCATGTTGGCGTGCTGGAGCCCGCAGAACTGCGAGCACTGCCCCCGGTACTCCCCCGTCTGGGAGGCATAGAGCAGCACCCGGTTGCGCAGCCCCGGCACCATGTCGATCTTGCGGTTGAGCGCCGGCACCCAGAAGCTATGGATCACATCGGCCGAGGTGGCCACGACGTTGACCCGAGTGTCAACCGGGATATGAATCTCGTTGGCGGTGATGGCGCGGCCGCCGTCATAGCGCACCTCCCACCACCACTGATGACCGATCACGTTGATCGTCATCTTCGTGGTCCTCGGGTTCGGCGGCGCGGTCTGGCCGACGAGGTACACATCGGCAACCCCGAACAGCCCCACGAGGGCCACCAGCGGCACCGCGATCCCGAACACCAGGACCATGCCCTGCGACAGGTCTTCGCGCTCGCCGAAGAACGGGAGACCGGGCCGGTCGCGCCGCCACCACGCCATCACCAGCAGCGCCACCGCGCCGAGGAACACCACTGTCGCCGCCGCCAGCATCCACCACCACAACAGCGCGATGTCGTGCGCCGGCTTGCTGCGCGTGCTGAGGATCGACTGCTTGCCGCACCCGGCGGCTCCCGCTGCGACCACCAGCGCTGCCACCAGATGAGACGCGCCACCCGCTCGGATCCGATGGCCGCTGCAACGGCGATCCCGCGCAAGCGCGATCAGCGCCTCACGCAGATGACAGAACGAGAATCTCGGCACCGCGCGCGCTACTTACCCCGATAAGCCACAGTGACGCAAACATGGGCCCTGTCCGGTTCGTCTCCTGACCGGCGCGGTGAGCCAGACCGCGGGCGCTGACGTGATCAGTCTCGCGGGAAGCTGATCCACAGCTCCAAGCCGCCGACAGGCTGCTCCTGCATCGACTCATCGCCCCGGCAGAGCCGGAGCACGAGCTGAACATCGGCCGGCATCACATCGGCAACGACGGCGATCCGAGCATCGGCCCGCGATGATCCGTGCCCAGCGACGACGCAGAGGATGGCCGCCAGCGCGTGCGCGATCTCCTCCCGATCGATCGGGTCGACCCCGTGTGCCTCCACGAAGGCGCCCACGTCGTTGAGAATGCCCCGGCTGCCCTGCTCGGTCGCCAGCTCGTCGAATTGCGCGGCGGGAACATCGGTCATGTCCCAATCCGGGCGCACGCCACGGGTCCTCAGCTCATCACGATGGAAGCGCCGTCATCTCACGCAGGCGGACGGCGGCCCGCCGCAGCAGGCGGGAGACCTGCATCTGCGAGCAGCCGAGCTCCGCGGCGATCTCACTCTGCTTGACGTCGCGTTCCAGGCGCAGCGACAGCGCCTGGCGCTCGCGATAGGGCAGTCGCGCGATCGCGCTGGTGACCGACGCGCTCAGCTCCACCAACGCGTATCCGTCATCGTTCCGGCCGATCGTGGCCATCAGGCTGTCAGGTTCATCTGGCTCCGCGCACGCCAGCGGCGCGTCGAGCGACATGGCGTAATGCGCGGTACCGGCGTCCATGCCGGCCACGACTTCCTCCGTGCTGACCTCCAGATACTCCGCAAGCTCGCCGATCCCGGGATGACGTCCGGACTCGGCGACGATCCTGCGGACCGCCTGCTCGATCTTCAGGGCCATCTCCTGCTGACCGCGCGGGACGTGCGCGGACCAGCCCGTGTCGCGGAAATATCGCTTGAGCTCCCCGAGGATGGTGGGAATCGCAAAGCTGGCAAAGCTGCTGCCCCGGCTGGGATCGAACCGGTCGATCGCGCCCATCAGCCCGACGGACGCGACCTGGATCAGGTCCTCGAATGGCTCGTGCGGCGTGCGATAGCGGCGGGCGAGCCGGCGGGCCATCGGCAAGAATCGATCGAAGAGCTCGTCACGGGCATCCTCGTCGCCGTCCGCCTGCCAGCGAGCCAGCAAGAGGTTGACATCGACGCGAGAGCTCCAGGGGCGCACCGGAGAGCTTGCGGTTGGGCGACTTGGCATTGGACCTCCTTCGACCGGAAAACGTTCCTGCGCTGCTGGGAGACCGCTACGCCGTCGCCCGCGATGCACCAGCCGATCGCGCCGTCAGCGCTCGTGTCGCATCAGGCCTGGCGGCAGCTTAAGTCCGCTTGCCCCTGCTGAAAAGCGGACCGGTTGGAAACGAACGCGCCTCTCTCGGTGGGCTCACCCTCCTGCGCGGGTTGACCAGAAGGACTGCAAGTCCCGCCGATCGCCAGCCGGTAAGTATCGGGTCGGGATGAGCTTGGTCCGCGCGGCGAGCGGCTCCGGAGCACAGCCCGGAAGCGAGCTCTTTGACTCAGAATAACGGTCTGCTGCGGACCTGATTCTCGCTCGGGACGTCGGGTACCGAAGGGGTACGAGTCTGACCGAGAGGAGCTCCATGGCTTATCGATTCGAGGCCGACGAGGGAGTACAGGAGGCGATCATCCGGTGCGCCCGCGAGCAGCTGGACCACGCTGTCGGCGAGTTGAGCGAGGGCATCGGCGACGATCCCGTCGGAGCGGTGCACTCGGCACGCAAGGCGATCAAGAAAGAGCGTTCGCTGCTTCGCCTGGCGCGAGGTGCGATGCCGACCCGGCAGCGCCGGCGCGAGAACCGCGCGCTGCGCCGGGCCGCTCGAGGGCTGTCGGGCGTGCGGGACGCGGATGTGATGATCGAGACCGTCGCCCAGCTGTCTGACCGCTTCGCCGGGCAACTGCCGGAGGCCACCTTCAGCGCGATCGCTGATCAGCTGGTGCGCACGCGCGACGCGCAGCGAGGCCAGGCAACCAGTTCGGTCCTGGATACCCGCGCCGTTCAGGAACTGGGCGCGGTAGCACTGCGCATCGATGACTGGCAGCTCACGCGGGGCGGGTGGAGGGCGATCGAGGCCGGCCTCCTGCGCTCATACCGGCAGGGCCGCAAGGCATTCGCTCAAGCTCGCCGCGCGCCGTCGCTGGACGAGCTCCACTCGTGGCGAAAGCGCGTCAAGGATCTCTGGTACCACGAGCGGCTCCTGGCCCGAGTCTGCGGTCCAGCGATTCGCGGGCAAGCCAAGGACGCCCACCAGCTGGCCGACCTTCTGGGTGACGACCACGATCTCGGGGTGCTTCGCCAGACGCTGACCCACGATCACATCGACGGCGCCGTCGATCTGGACGCCGTCGTCAGGTTGATCGACCATCGCCGGGCGGAGCTGCAGACCGAGGCGATCCATCTTGGAGAGCGGGTCTACGCCGAGAAGCCCAAGGCGTTTCGGCGGCGGATGCGCCGCTGTTGGAATGGCGGTCGTGCGTTCGCCCACGCGCGTGTCGGCCAGAATCCCGCCGAGCTCGCGCAGATCACGCGCGCAGTCAGCGCCGATTGACCACCCTCACGAGACCCAGGACTCGACTAGGGCTCGTGGCCGGGGTCGAGGTCCTTGACGCGTTGGAAGGACAGCCCGTCCTCAGCCTCTTCGTGGTGTGATGCGATCGGTTCGAGCAGAAACGCGATGTGGTCGCCCAGCGGCTGTCGCTGCAGAATCCTGCCCACGAACCAGCGGCCGCAGTCATCGAGGATCGGTGCCTCGGACGGACCGGGATGCCAGCGGCAGCGCGAGAACGTGTCGTCCTCGTCAGTCGTCTGCTCCCCGAACAGGCGTGCCAGGTCAAGGGCTTCGGCGCTGAGGAAGTGGACCCCGAGCACGTCGGCCGCCGAGGCGACGCGCTGCGTTCGGTTCTTGTCAGACAGGCACACCAGGTAGCGCGCCGGGCTCATGCTGCACTGGGTCGAGAATCCGACGAGGCAGCCTGCGGGAGCGCCGTCGGCGCGTGCGGTGACGATCAGCATCGGGTAGTCCAGGCCGGTGGTGATCTCGATGAAGCCCTCCTGCGCGCTGTCCACAACGTCTCCTCGTCCTGCCTGCTGGTAGGCGGTGGATAGCCTTGCACCGCGATGCTGTTGACGCGGGCCATCCCTCCGGGTGCCGGGGTCACGCCGGAGGAGCAGTACACCAGCCTCGACCTCGCCCGGCGCGCCGGCGACGCTCGACCCTACATCGTGTGCAATTTCGTCAGCAGCGTGGATGGCAAAGCCACCGCGGACGGGCGGACGGCGGGGCTCGGCAGCGACGCGGATCGGGCCGTGTTTCATCTTCTGCGCACCCAGGTCGACGGTCTCCTCGCGGGGACCGAGACGATGCGCATCGAGCGCTACGGACTCCCCGTCCGTGCGGAAGAACTCTCCCGGATCCGGGTCGCCGAGGGACGGCCGCCCCAACCGCTCTCGGTCGTGATCAGCCGCAGCGGCAGGGTGCCCTTTGACATCCCGCTGTTCGCCAACCCCCGGGCCCACGTCGTCGTCTACGCACCACCTTGTGTGGCCGCCGGTGCCGCGGCGTGCGAGGCTCAGGTGACCCACCACGAGATCCCCACCGGCACCGACGCCCTCGCCGGCGTCATGCAGTCGCTCCGCCGTGACCACCACGTCCTCTCCGTGCTCTGCGAGGGTGGGCCGGTGCTGTTCAACGCACTGCTGCGCCAACAGCTCGTGGACGAGCTGTTCATCACTGTGTCGCCGACGCTGGTCGGCGGCGCTGAGCTGGGGATCACCGCGGGACCCCCGTTGCGCCAGCGGCAGGCGATGGAGCTGGTCTGGGCGCTCGAGTGCGCCGGAGACCTGTTCCTGCGCTACGCCCGGCGCTGACCGCCGACCGGGACCTCGGGCGTCCGAGCGGGGCGCGGAGAGCCGGCGATCAGATCCGGCGATCAGAGCCTGCGCAGCGCGGGAAGGAGCTCCTCCGCTGCCCATTTCAGAAACGGCTGCTGTTCGGCGCCGATCTGCACGAGCGCGACCTCGGTGAAGCCGGCGTCGATAAAGGGGCGGATCTTGGCGACGTGCTCTTCGACGTCAGGCCCGCAGGCGATCTGCTCAGCGACCTGGTCGGGGGTGACGAACTGCGTGGCGGCGGAGAACGCTTCGGGATTGGGGAGATCGGCGTTGACCTTCCAGCCCAATCCGAACCAGCGGAACTGCTGGTGGGCCCGCGCGATCGCGGAGTCTCGGTCGGCGTCGTAGCACAGGGCGATCTGGCCCACCCGCGGCTTACCGGCACCGCCGGCGGCATCGAACATCTCGCCCAGCTCGGCTTTGGGCTCCACGGCGATCATGAGATCGGCGGTCGCACCCGCCAGCCGACAGGACGCCTCACCGGATACCGCGACGCCGATCGGGACGCGTCGGCCGGGCAGATCCCACAGTTTGGCCTGCTCCACATCGAAATGACGGCCGCGAAAGTTGACGCTCTCCTCACCGTCGAACAGCCGGGAGATGATCTCGATGGCTTCGCTGAGCATGTCCTGACGGACGCCGACGGCCGGCCAGCGCTTGCCGACCACGTGCTCGTTGAGGTTCTCGCCGGCGCCGAGACCCAACCGGAAGCGATCGCCAGAGAGGATTTGCAGCGTGGCCGCCTTCTGGGCCACGACCGCCGGGTGATAGCGAATGGTCGGGCAGGTCACGTAGCTCATGAGGCCGATTCTCTCCGTGGCGTTGGCGGCCGCGCCGAGAATCGACCACGCGTACCCAGCATGCCCCTGCTCCTCCAGCCACGGTTGGAAATGGTCGCTGGTGACCGAGAACTCAAAGCCGGCAGCCTCGGCCGCGACTACGTCGCGAACCAGCTGATCCGGCCGCGACTGCTCGGTCATCATCGTGTAGCCAAACGCGGTCATGAGGCCGCCGATCCCAGCCGGGTCTCGTCCAGGCGGTTGAGGAGCTCTCCGACCGATTCGAACACGGCGGCGGCGCCGGCCTCGTGCAGCTCCTGGGCAGCGAATCCGCCCGTCACCACGGCGAGGGTCTCGACCCCGGCCTTCCGCGCGGCCTCTACGTCCCACGGCGTGTCGCCGATCATCACGGCCGTGCTGGGCTCGGCGTCGAGGAGGCCCAGGGCGGCGTGCACCAGGTCAGGCTCGGGCTTGGTCGCCTCCACGTCGGCGGACGTCGTCCAACCATCGGCGAGCTCGCGAGCGTCGAGCAGATCCAGGTAGTGATCGACCTCGTCCTCCTTGGCGGAGCTGGCCAGGACGACGACGTGGCCGCGGTGTTTGAGCTCGACGATCAGATCCCGTGCGCCCTCCATCGGCTTGACCTCGCCGATCAGCTTCGCGTAGTGATCGCCTTCCGCGGAACGGATGTCGTCGCCGTGCTCGCGCTCCACCTCCTCTCCGCAGAGCTCTGGGACGACCTGGTCACCACCCATGCCGATGTGACGGTGGATCCGCCACAACGGGAGCACGATCTCGAACTGGGCAAACGCCCTGGACCAGGCGATCGTGTGGTGGTAGTTGGTGTCGACCAGTGTTCCGTCGATGTCAAGAATCGCGCCTCCCATGTCAGCGATCAGGGCGTGAAGACGACCTTGATCATTCCCTCCTCCTTCTTCTGGAAATGAGCGTAGGCATCGGGGGCCTCAGCGAGCGGCAGGTGATGGGTGGCGAAGGTGTCGACGCCGAGCGGATCCTCGTCGGTCAGCAGCGGCAGGAGGTCGTCGACCCATGCCTTGACGTTGGCCTGGCCCTGGCGCACCTGGATCTGCTTGTCAAACAGCTGCAGCGTCGGCAGCGGATCGGCGGCGCCGCCGTAGACGCCGCTGACCGAGATCGTGCCGCCGCGACGGACGATCTCGATCGCCGAGTACAACGCCGCGAGCTTGGAGACGCCGACGTTCTCCATCATCGGCTGCGCCAGCTTGTCAGGGAGCAAACCGGCGAGCCTGTGGGCGACGCCCGCGATCGGGGAGCCGTGGGCCTCCATGCCGACCGCGTCAAGCACGGCGTCCGGGCCGCGGCCGTCGGTCATCTCCCGGATGGCGCCCGGCAGGTCGTCCTGCCCGTTGAGGTCAAGGACGTCGATGCCCAGGTCGCGGACGCGTTGCAGGCGTTCCGGGACCAGATCGACGCCGATCACGCGATGACCGCGATGCCGGCCGATGCGGGCAGCCATATCGCCGATCGGGCCGAGTCCGAGAACCACCAGGGATCCGCCGTCGGGCACGCCGGCGTATGCGACCCCCTGCCATGCCGTCGGGAGCACGTCTGAGAGAAACAGGAAGCGATCGTCAGGCGGGCCCTCCGGCACCTTGATCGGCAGGAAGTTGCCGAACGGGACCCGGAGGAACTCCGCCTGTCCGCCGGGCACCTGGCCGTAGAGCTTGGTGTAGCCAAACAGGGATGCGCCCGTCCCATACTCGTGCACCTGGGTCGTCTCGCATTGTGAATGGAGGTCGTGGCCGCACATCCAGCACTCACCGCAGGACACGTTGAACGGGATGACCACCCGGTCCCCCACCTTCAGCGCCGTGACCTGCGGGCCGACCTCCTCGACGACGCCCATCGGCTCATGGCCCAGGACATCGCCGGCGTCGAGAAACGGCGCGAGGACCGTATAGAGGTGAAGATCGGAGCCGCACAGGCCGGTGGACGTGATGCGGACGATGATGTCGGTCGGGTCCTGGATGGACGGGTCGGGAACCTCTTCTACGCGGACGTCGGAGACGCCCTGCCAGGTGAGCGCTTTCATGGCGGCCCGATTACCCTCACCGATCCGCCCCTAACACCGGCCCCCTCTCGCTTCTCGCGCGCGGCGGCACGACGGGCCAGGGGCGCGGCAAGGCGCCTGCACAGCCAGGTGCGAAGGTTCTGGAACCTTCGCACCCGTTGCAGTCAGTGGAGACGGCGGGAACGAAAGCCGCGAAATTCGCAGGCGGCGTCAGGCGATCCCATCTCCGCTCGTGGTCGAGTTGTGGCCGAGTCGTTCGGCGGCCACGGCGGCGTTGTGGCCGTCAGCCGCAAAGGCGATATCGAGCCGGTCTCTCGCTCTGTCCTCATTCGGGTGCCCGTAGAGGGTCATCACGAGCCGGCCCCCGTCGGTGTGGCCGAGCTGCACCGCGACGTCGGCCGGCGCCAGCCCGCGCTCCAGCAGCAACGTCGCGCATGCGTGCCGCAGCTCGTGCAGGTCGAGATCCCGGCCGCCCCTGGCCCGCCACGCCGCGACGATCGGACGCCACAGATACGCGAGCGTGCCCTTCGTCAGCCGCTTGCCGCAGGGAGTATGGAAGATGGTGTCCTGTTGATTGAGCGGGCGCGGAACCATCCCGGGCGCACGGAGCGCCGGGGGTGGGAGCACTATCCGTCGAGCCTTTCCGTTCTTCGGCGGCTTGATGCTGCCTTGGCCGTCGAGCGCACGCCTGATCGTCGCCCGCCGGTTCGGAAATCTGTAGAGCTCTGCTCCGCGTACCTGTGCTGCAGGGTCGCGAAGGCGTCCATGTCGAAGGGGATCGGCCGGCCCGCGAGCGCGGCCTGCAGGCGGTCGAACCCGTAGTGGCTACCGACCACGTCACCGCGCCGGATCGCTTCGTCGGGGTCGGGGACGAAGTAGGTCGCGCGAAGCCGGGTGCCGTCGCCGGCGGGCTCGAGTTCGTAGCGCATCCAGGATCCGACCGTCACGTTGACCCTGCGACGGATGATGGCGAGCCCTCGCCCTCCCGGGGCCGCCGTGTGCGTCTCGGACGGCGTGATCGTCAGCCAGTGGCCCGCGCTGTCGATCCCCTGGCTCGTGATGCCGCGGTTGGGATGTCCTAGTTGCCGCTGGATCACCACGGCGGGAAAAAATCTCACACGGTTCAAGGATTATGCGATACGGTGAGCTTTGGCCTTTAAGCGTCAAGTCAAGATGAGTT
>CAVXRR010000010.1:0-90959 GCA_963764125.1 uncultured Solirubrobacteraceae bacterium | reverse complement strand
GCCGGGCGAGGACGCAGGACCCGACGTGTAGCAGCGCTACACGAGGGTCCGAGGACACAGCCTGGCGCCGCCAGACGTGCCTCGAATGCGAGTGTGGTTGCGTGAAACGCCACAACTGGTTTGTATAGCGCAGGGCGAAGATGGGCAAGCCCTGAGCGCCGTCTTGCCGGTGCTGCGTGGCGCAGGGCCCGGCGCCGGCGGCGCCCGTCAGCGCCCGACGGAGGACATGTCGGCGTAGCGATCGCCGGCCGCCACCCCCACCGGCGCGACCTCGTCGATCCGGGCCAGGTCCTCCGCGCTGAGCGTCAGCTCGGTGGCCTGGACGTTCTCCTCCAGGTAGCGCCGGCGCTTGGTCCCTGGAATCGGCACGACGTCGTGGGACGGGCGGGACTGGCTCATGACCCAGGCGAGCGCGAGCTGGCCCGGAGTGCAGTCATGCTCGGCGGCGATCTCCCTGATCCGGTCCACCAGGCGGAGGTTGCGGGTGAAGTTCTCGCCCATGAAGCGCGGGCTGCCCCGGCGAAAGTCGTCGGGGGCCAGATCATCGCGCGAGGTGATCCGGCCGGTGAGAAAGCCGCGGCCCAGCGGGCTGTAGGCCACTAGCCCGATCCCCAGCTCGCGCAGCGCGGGGATGATCTCGTCCTCCACGTCACGGCTCCACAGCGAGTACTCGGTCTGCACCGCGCTGATGGGATGCACGTCGTGGGCGCGGCGGATCGTCTCGGGCCCCGCCTCGGAGAGCCCCAGGAAGCGCACCTTGCCGGCGCCGACCAGCTCGGCCATCGCCCCCACCGTCTCCTCGATGGGAACGTCGGGGTCGACCCGGTGCTGGTAGTAGAGGTCGATGTGGTCGACGCGCAGCCGCCGCAGCGACGCGTCGCAGGAGCGCATCACGTACTCAGGGCGGCCGTTGACCCCGCGCGCGGCCGGGTTCTCGGGGTCGCGGACGATCCCGAACTTGGTGGCCAGCACGACCTCGTCGCGGCGGTCGGCGATGGCCTCGCCGAGGAGCCGCTCGTTGCTATGGGGGCCGTAGATGTCGGCGGTGTCGAGCAGGGTGACGCCGAGGTTCAGCGCGTAGTGGATGGTGGCGATCGCCTCGGCCTCGTCGGTGGTTCCGTAGAACTCCGACATCCCCATGCATCCCAGTCCCTGGGCGGAGACGGTGAGCCCCTGGCTGCCGAGCGTACGCTGATCCATGGCGCCTGGCAGCTTAGCCTTGATCTCACACCCTTCGTGCCCGCGGCGTTTGATCTGACAGTGCGCCTGCCACCGTTCCAGACACTGCTCGACGCGCATGCGCGCGACGTGCACCGTTTCCTGATCGCCACCGTCGGGCCGATCGAGGCCGACGACGTCTACCAGGAGACGTGGCTGGCGGCGATGCGCGCCTACCCGGGGCTCACCGACGCCTCCAACCTGAAGGGCTGGCTGTTCACCATCGCCCATCGCAAGGCGATCGATCACGTCCGCGCCCGAGCGCGGCGGGCGACCCCGGTGGCCGAGCCCGCAGATCTGCCCGAGGCGCCCACCGCCGGGGCCACAGCGCTGACCGACGAGGACCTCTGGGCCGCGGTGGCAGCGCTCCCCGACAAGCAACGCACCGCGGTCGCGCTGCGCTTCATCGCCGACTCGGCGTACACGGAGATCGCGACCGCCATGGAGATTTCCGAACCGGCCGCACGGCGCAACGTCCACGAGGGACTCAAGCGCCTCAGAGAGGAACGCATCAGATGAGCGAGATCAACGTCAATCACCACACCGGCGACGGCGAGGAGGAGATGGAGCGGACGCTGCGCGCGGCGCTCCAGGCCGGGGCGGGCGCAGTCGCGCCGCCGTCGATCGTCGACGCCGCCGCGGCCACGGGCCTGCTCGACGTCGCCTACGCCCGCGTGGACTCCCCCGTGGGGACGCTCGTGCTGGCGACCACGCCGCAGGGGCTGGCCCGGCTGGCCTACGTCGACGAGGGCCAGGAGGAGGCGATCATGGAGGACATCGCCGCCCGGCTGTCGCCGCGGATGCTGTCGGCGCCGCGCCGGCTCGACGAGCCGCGCCGGGAGCTCGACGAGTACTTCGCCGGGCGCCGGCGGGCCTTTGACCTCACGCTGGACCTGCGGCTGCTGTCGGACTTCACGCGCCGCGTGCTCCGGGCCACCGCGGAGATCCCCTACGGGAAGGTCGCCACCTACAAGGAGGTGGCCACCGCCGCCGGCAGTCCCCGCGGCTTCCGCGCGGCGGGCAACGCCCTGGGCTCCAACCCGCTGCCGATCGTGCTCCCCTGCCACCGCGTGCTGCACAGCGGCGGAGGCCTGGGCGGCTACACCGGCGGCCTGGAGCGCAAGCGCGTGCTGCTGACGATCGAGGGCCGCCCGTCTGAGTGACGGATCTCACACTTGGCGTCCGGCGGTCTGAGAGGCTGTGCCAACGTCGAGCGAGGAGGCACGGATGAGACGCAGCGAGACAGCGCAGTTGCCCCCCGGCCCGTCGCTGCCCCGGGCGGTGCAGATGCTGGCCACCTGGACGCGCCCCGCCGCGTCGCTGGAGCGCCTGCGGCCCTACGGCAAGCGGATCACGGTGCACCTCCCGTTCCAGCCGCCGTTCGTGATGCTGTGGGACGCGGCCGACATCAAGGCGGTGTTCACCGCCCCGCCCGACGTGCTGCATCCCGGAGAGGGCGCGCGCATCCTCGAGCCGCTCATCGGTCGCAACTCGGTGATCCTGCTCGACGAGGACGAGCACCTGGAGCAGCGGCGCCTGCTGCTGCCGGCCTTCCACGGCGAGCGGATGCTGCGGCTCACCGGGCTGATGACCGAGCTGGCCGAGCGCGAGGTGGCGTCGTGGCCGACCGATGAGCCCGTCGCGCTGCACCCCCGCCTGCAGCGGGTCACCCTCGAGATCATCCTGCGCGTCGTCTTCGGCCTCGAGGAGGGCCCGGAGCTCGACCGCCTGCGCGACCTGCTCACCGATGTGCTGGCCTTCACCGAGAGCCCGCTGTCGGTGCTACCGCCGTTGATGCGGGCGCTGGGCTGGATGCCGCGGCTGCGGCGCTTCAACGACCAGCTGCGCGACACCGACGCGCTCATCTTCTCCCTCATCGAGCAGCGCCGCGCCGAGATCGCGGGCGGCGGCGGGGCCGATCGCGACGACATCCTCTCGATGCTGCTGGCCGCCCGGCATCAGGATGGGTCTCCGATGTCCGAGCAGGAGCTGCGCGACGAGCTGATGACCGCGCTCGTCGCCGGCCACGAGACGAGCGCCTCGCAGCTGGCGTGGGCGCTCGAGCGCCTGGCCCGCGAGCCCGAGGTCCGCGCGCGCCTGACCCAGGAGATCGACGCCGGCGAGTCCGATGAGTACCTCGGCGCCACGATCACCGAGATCCTGCGCCTGCGCCCGGTGCTCCCCAACGCCGAGCCCCGCCTGACCAAGCGCGAGGTGGAGATCGGCGGCTATCGCTATCCGCCGGGCGTCGTGCTCATGGCCAGCGCGTACCTCATCCACCACGATCCGGAGATCTACCCCGAGCCGTGGGCCTTCCGGCCCGAGCGGTTCGTGGGCACCTCGCCCGGGACCTACACGTGGATCCCGTTCGGCGGCGGGCGGCGGCGCTGCCTGGGCGCGAGCTTCGCCGTGCAGGAGATGAAGGTGGTCATGCGCGCGACCCTGCGCCGCTTCGAGATCCGGGCGGCCTCGGACCGTCCCGAGACGACCCGGCGGCGGAGCATCACGTTCAGCCCCGCAGGCGGGACGACGGTGGTCCTGCGCCGGCGCGTGCCGGCGGCTGTGCCAGAGCCGGCCGTAATGGCCGGCGCCGTCTGAGCCCGCAATACACCGGAAAATCTGCGGAAGTTGCGAACCTCCGGGGCGGGGTAGCGTCCTTCATATGGACTTCAACGGTCCTCTCCACCGGTTCGACGATTACCAGCAGAAGCGCCGCTGGCTGGCTCTCCCGGTGGCCGTGGTCAAGAAGTTTGGCGACGATCAGGGCGGCAACCTCGCCTCGCTCGTTGCCTGGTACGGGTTCTTCTCGCTGTTCCCCCTCCTGCTCGTGTTCGTCACGATCCTCGGCTACGTCCTCGCCGGAGATCAGGCCACGCGCCAGTCCGTGGAGCACTCTGTGCAGAGCCAGTTCCCGGCGATCGGCAGCTCGCTGCCGCTGAAGTCGATCTCCGGCTCGGCGTTCGCGCTCGCGGTCGGCGTGCTCACGGCGCTGTGGGCCGGCCTCGGCGTGACGACCGTCTCGCAGACGGCGCTCGACACGGTGTGGGCGGTGCCCTTCAAGAACCGGCCGAACTTCATCAAGTCCCGCGTGCGCGGCTTCGGCCTGCTGGTCTTCCTGGGCGTGCTGTTCCTCGCCTCCACGGTCGCCTCCGGAGCGGTGAGCGCCGGCTTCGGCGGAGCCCTGGCCAAGGTTGCCGGCTACCTCGTTTCGCTTGCCGTCAACTTCGTGCTGTTCTTCGCCGCCTACCGCCTGATGAGCGCCAGCTACATCCCGGGCCGGGATCTGCGCTGGGGCTCGGCGGTGGCCGCGGTGCTGTGGACGATCCTCCAGTCGGTCGGCGGCCTGTACCTCAAGCACGCCGGCGGCCACGGCTACGGAGTCTTCGCGATCGTCATCCCGCTGCTCATCTGGCTGCGGCTTGGCACTCAGGTCTTTCTGTACTGCGCCGAGGTCAATGTCGTCGTCAGCCGCCGGCTGTGGCCGCGCAGCTTCTTCGGTCCGCCCGACGAGCCCGCGGACAAGCGGACCCTGCGCGCCCTGGCCAAGGTGGAGGAGCGCTCAGACCACCAGCACATCGACGTCGAATTCCAGAAGCCGCCCGCTGACCCGCCCGAGAGCCGGTCGCGCACCTAGAACAGCGTGTCCGGCGATTCGCGCCGGGTCATCTCCAGCGGCCACGAGCACAGGCCACCCTGCGCCGGGCAGCCGGCGCACAGACCGCGGTACGGCGTCGGGGCGACCTGAAACCGGCGCGCCAGCACGCCCTGACCCAGCGCGGCCAGGCGCGCCTGGAGCTCGGCCATCTCGGCGCGCTGGAAGACGACCGTCACCGGCGCGTCGGGACGCTCGAGGAAGCAGTAGGCGATCTCCACCGTCTCGGCGCCGGCGTGCAGGGCGGCCAGCGCGTAGACCACCCGCTGGGTCGCGTACTGGCGGCCGACGACGGCGGCCGGGTCGGCGCCGTCCAGGCGGTCGCTCTTGTAGTCCACGACGAGCATCCGCCCCGACGGCTCCCGCGCGAGGACGTCGATGGCGCCGACGACGAGCGGCTGCGCCGGGTCGGAGGACAGCGGAAAGGCGAAACGCTCCTCGCGGCGGGCGTGCGTCGCGCGCCCCAGGCGCGCGCACAGCTCGCTCTCGGCAAAGCGGCGCACGACCGCGGCGAGCTCGTCGGCCTCGGCCGGGCCCGGCGGCGGGTGAAGGGCCGCCTGCGCCGCCGCGGCGGACACGAGCTCGGCGCTGGGGACCGTGGGGCGCCGGAAGTCCAGCCCCTCGAGCAGCGCGTGCAGGAGCACGCCGCGGTCGGTGGCGCTGCGCGGGCCCTCCCCGGGGTCGGCGACGGGGCGGGCCTCGGGCACAGGCGGCAGCCTGAGGACGCGCTCGGCGTAGAAGCGATAGCCGCAGCGCGCGTACTCGCCCAGTGAGGAGTAGCTGAGGGCGCCGACGGGCGCGCCGGCGCGCGGCGGGTCGGGCGCGCGGGCATCGGAGACCGGCGCGACCGGCGCCCGCGGCGTCCAACGGCGGCGAGACGACCTCATCGGCACGCGCGGCGGGCGCGCCCGGCTCGCGGACCACATCCTCGGGCCGCCCGATCCGCACGGTGACCCGCGCCCCGTCGGAGTCCACCTCCCCCCGCCGCGCTCGAGTACGGCGCCGAGCTCGGGGACGAAGGCCGGCGCCAGCCACGCCGCCGGGCCGCCGCCGGTGGCGCCGCCCCCGCCGGTGAAGCCGTCGAACTTCAGGGCGCCGCTGAGCACCAGGCGCTCCTGGGCGCGGGTGACCGCGACGTAGAACAGGCGGCGCTCCTCGGCCTCCTGCGCCTCGCGCTGTGCGTCGCCGATGGCCCGGTAGTCCAGCGCATTCTCTCGCCCGGAGGCGCCGGCGCGTGACAGGCGCAGGCCGAGGCGACCATCGGGGGTGACGCGGACGATCTCCGAGGCCGGGCGCACCGCCCGGCCGAGGTCGGCGACCACGACGACGGGGAACTCCAGGCCCTTGGCGCGGTGGATCGTCATCAGGCGGATGGCGTCCAGGCCCTCGCCCTCCATCGGGGCCTCGCTCTCCCGCGACTCCAGCGACCGCCCGGCCTCCCGGTCGGCGATGAGATCGAGGAAGCCGTGCAGGTCGGGACCGCGGGCGTCCTCGTGCTCTCGCGCCAGGCGCATGAGCTTGCGGACGTTGGCCAGCCGCCGGCGGCCACCGGGCATCGCCAGCATGGCCAGGTCATAGCCGCTGGCGACCAGCGCGGAGTCGATCAGCTCCTCCATCCCGCACCGCCGCGCGCGGTCGCGCTCCACGGCAAACCACGCAGTGAAGGTCTGAAGCCTCGCTCGATCGCCGTCGTCAAGCCCCGCCAGATCATCGCGCGGCTCACGCAAGAGCCACCACGGATCCCGCGCGGACTCGCGGCTCGCCGCCGCCAGCACGACCAGCGCGTCGAGCGAGACCCCGACCAGGGGCGAGGCGAGCACTCCGTAGAGCGACTCCTCGTCGCGCGGGTTGGCCAGCGCACGCAGGTAGGCGACGACGTCGACGACCTGGGGGTGCGACCAGTAGCCGCGGCCCCCGATGACGTAGGTCGGCAGCCCGCGGCGCTCCAGCGCCCGCTCGTAGACCCGCATGTCGGTGGTGGCACGCATGAGCACCACGATCTCCCCGGGGGCGCGGCCGGCGGCGACCAGCTCGGCCACGCGGTCGGCGAGGGTCCGGGCCTCGGCCACCCGCCAGGGCGAGGCGACCCCCTCGTTCTCCCAGTCGGCCGCCTTGTCGACGAGCACGAGTTCGACCGCCTGATCCACCGGGCCCGCAGCGGCCCGCCCGGGCAGCAGCGGCCGGAACCGCTCGCCCAGCGCCGCCGCGAAGGCCAGGTTCACCGCGTCCAGGATCTCCGGCCGGCTGCGGAAATTGGTCTGCAGCGTCTCGCGCGCGCCCACCGCCGCCAGCCGCGCGCCGCGCCGCTCGAACAGCTCCACGTCCGCGTGGCGGAAGGCGTAGATCGACTGCTGGGCGTCGCCGACGGTGAACAGGTTGTCGCGGGCGATCGACTCGATGAGCTCCAGCTGCACGCGGTTGGTGTCCTGGAGCTCGTCGACCATGATGCGCTCAAAGCGGGCGGCGTAGCGCTGGCGCAGCTCGCTGTCGTCGAGCAGCAGCCGCCGGGTGACCAGCTCCAGATCCTCGAAGTCCAGGCCCGAGACGGCACGCTTGCGCTCGGCGTAGTGGCGGCCGTAGGCGTCGAGCAGCCGGTCGAGCAGATCGCGCACCGGCCGTGCCGCCACGGTCGCGCAGTGCACGCGAAAGCGCCCGAGCGCCTCGGTGTAGCGGGCGCAGGCGTCGGTGCTCAACGCCGCGCCGTTGCGCGGCAACCGTCCGCGCTCCAGATCCGCGGGCCACACGTCCGGGCGCGCGACGAGCTCCAGGCACGCGGCGACCCGGTCAAGCGCCTCACGGACGCGGGACCCGGACCCCGCCCGCCCGGGGATCGCGCCGAGCTCCCCGGCGAGCGCCCGGGCCGCCGCGGTCAGCTCTTCCGCGGGATCGGGGTGGGCGGGTTCCGTCGCCTCCCCGGGAATCTCGGGCAGCCGGGGGTGCAGCTGGCCGGCCGAGCGCAGCTGCGCGTAGACCGACAGGACGGCGGCGCGCAGGGACCACTGGGTGTAGTCGGCGATGAGGTCGACGGCGCCGTCGGCCTCGCGGGCCAGCTCCTCCAGCGCGGCCTCGAACGCGGCCGCCGACAGCGGCTCTGACTGGTAGCGGTCGAGCACAGCGAACTGGGGGTCGAGGCCGGCGGCCAGCGCGTTGACGCGCAGCACCCGGGCGCAGAAGCCGTGGATGGTGGAGATGAAGGCGCCCTCGGTCCGGCGCGCGGCCTCGACCGCCCCGAGTGCGCGAAGCCGCGCCCGGATCCGGTCGCGCAGCTCGGCGGCGGCCTTCTCGGTGAAGGTGATGGTGAGCATCGCCGAGACGTCGATGCCGTCCTGGAGCACCGACTGGACGAAGCGCTCGACCAGCACCGAGGTCTTGCCGCTGCCGGCGCCCGCGTCGAGGAGCAGGTCTCCGCTCCGGCGATCGATGGCCCGCTGCTGCTCCAGGGTCCATGCCCGGCCGCCCCCGCCCGGAGGCTGGGGGCGCGGCTCGCCCTCCGCCGAGGGGTGGGCGCGCGGCTCGTCCCCGGGGGCCGCGAAGGGAGGATCCAATGGCGGGGACACGCTCACTGGCTGCGGCAGATGGCCGGGTACCGACAGCCGTCGCGCGAGCAGTTCTGCGGGGACGGCTGAAGCTCACCGGCCCGCAGCGAGGCGGCCAGGGTCACCGCGCGCTCTGCCGCGCCCGCGAGCATCTCGTCGAGCTCCTCGACGGCCCGGGCGTCGGTGCTCACCACGCCAGAGCCGACGGGCGTCCCCGTGACGAAGACCCCGCGAGCGCGCAGGTCCTCGCCGCGCAGCGGCTGGTAGAAGCCCGCGACCGGCTCGGTCCCGGTCAGCTCGCGGACCACCAGCATGTACAGGGCGACCTGGAGCTGGCGGTCCTCGGCCCAGCGCGCCGCCGACCACGCCTGGCGGCGGGCGCCTGACTTGTAGTCGCGCACGATGGCGTGCCCGGCGCCGTCGACGTCGACGCGGTCCACCACGCCGCGGACCCGGACGCGCTCGGGGCCCTCGCCCAGCTCCAGCGCGGGCAGCGATCCCTCCTCACCCTCGAACCCGAACCGCAGCTCCAGCCCCAACGGCCGCCACTGGCCCGCCGTCCGCGCCTCGTGCTCCAGGTAGCGCCGCAGGTCGGCCTCGATCGCGCGCAGCGCGCCCGCCCGCACGACCTCGGGGCTGCCCACGCCCAGCGCGGCGCCGCCCTCGTCGCCCAGCGCCGCCAGCAGCCGGTCGAGGATCGCCTGCGCGCCCGCGAGGGTGTCGGGGGTCACCGGGCCGTCCAGCTCCCGGAGCAGGCGCTCGAGCACATCGTGCATGAGGCTGCCGCGCGTCATCGCCTCCGGCTGGGGCGTCAGCGGTTGCGGCTGGAGCTCACGCTCGATGAGCCAACGCACCGGGCAGTCGGAGTAGGCCTCAAGCGCCCCGGCCGAGAGGATCTCGGTGTGGCGCATGCGGCCCAGGGCCTCGGCCCCGAGCACCCGCCGGCGCGCGGGCGGCTCGCCGCCGGCCGCGGCCCCGCGGTCGGCCGCCGCGCGGGCGCGCTCGCGGTCGGTGGGGGCCCGCTCGGGCTCCCAGACGACATCGGCGAGCAGCCGCCGCTGCCGCCGAGCGGTCCAGTCGGGCGCCAGCAGCTCGGCCACGTCGGCGATGAAGGGCGAGGGCAGGGCGAGGTTGCCCTCCTCGTCGGAGCTGCGGTAGGCCAGGAACACGCGCTCGGTGGCGCGCGACAGCGCGGCGTAGAACAGGTAGCGCTCGGCGGCCAGCGCGTCCTCACGGGCCCGCAGCCGCGGGCCGCCGGCGGAGGCCAGCTCGAACCGGCGCTCGTCGGAGAGGAACGGCTCGGGACTGGCCGGACGGGGGAACTCGCCCTCCTGCAGGCCGCACACGAACACGGCGCGAAAGCGCCGGGCGCGCACCTCCAGTGGCTCGGCGAGCAGGACCGCGTCGGGGTGGGCGGGGTCCGTGTCGGCCGCGGGCGCCGGCAGCGCCAGGCGCTCGAGCAGCTCGACCAGCTCCGCACCGCGGGGCGCCGGGTGGGCGGGCTCGAGCTCGGCGAGCTCGTCGACGGCGACCACGAGCGCACGCAGCGCACGGGCGTCGAGCGCCTCCGCCTCGGTCAGCGCCGGGGCGGCGCCGCGGTGAGGCGCCGCGAACAGCCACCGCGCCAGCCGGCACAGCGCACGGGCGGGATCGGAGGCCTGGGCCAGCTCGTCGAGCTCGGGCAGCTCCCACCCCAGCCGCTCCCGCGCCTGGGCGGCGGTGCGCAGGCCCTCGCGGCGCACGTCGGCGTCCAGGCCGTCGGCGAGCTCGGGCGTGTCGAGACGACCCGGCGTGCGCAGGTAGGCGAGCAGGTCCGCGGCGCGCGCCTCGCCCTGGCCCAGCAGGGCGCAACGCGCGGCGCCGAGCAGCCCCCGCCCCAGCGGCGTGTGCGCCAGCAGCGGCGCATGGCCGGAGGCCAGCGGAATCCCGTACTGGGCGAACACGTGCCCCAGCAGCGGCGCGGCGCGGGCGCGCGAGCGGTATATGACGACTATCTCACCGGCGGGAACGCCGGCCCGCAACAGCTCGAGCACCTGCTCGGCGACGAGCTCTGCCTCGGCGCGTTCCCCGCCCGCCTCCAGCAGCGTCACCGCGCCGCCCGGATCCACGCGCTGCACGGGGCCGGCCGCGAACAGGGAGCGCTCGAGGTGGTGCAGCACGGCCCGGGAGGCCGGCGCGTAGTGCTCGTCCTGAGCGGGCAGCTCGACCACCCGCTGCGCCAGCGGCCGCAGCTCCTCCATCGTCTCGGCGCGGGCAACGAGCGCCTCGCGGCCGGGCTCGTAGGTGAGCGACACGGTGACCTCGGCGCCGGCCACGCGCGCCAGCGTCTCCACGGCATCGCGCTCCAGCGCGGTGAGGTCGTCAAAGCCGTAGAAGAAGACGGGCTCCGGGGCCGCGTGCGACCAGTCCCCGGGGCGGCCCGCAGGGCGTCCAGCGCCCGCCGCGCGTACAGCTCGCGGTCAACGCGGCCGAGCCGGTCGAGCTCGCGGACATAGTCGCCGTAGAGGCGCCCCACCTCGTGCGCGTACGGCGCCCGGCGCACGTCGCGCGCCGCCCACGCGCGCAGGCCGGTGATGAACCGGCCCGGATCCACCAGCGCGCGCTGCAGCTCGGCGATCAGCTCGCCCGCCGCGGCGGCGAACCCGGCCGCCGCCGCCGAGGACCCCAGCACGTCGAGCCGTGAGCCGGCGACGACCCGCTTAAGGATCCGCTCGCGCTGCAGCTCAGAGACGCGGCGCCCCGCGTAGTGCGCCCGGCGGGCGATCTCGTGGATCAGGCCGCTGAAGGTGACCACCGAGCCGAGCACCACCCCGTCGCCGGCCAGCTCGCGGGCGTAGTGGCGTGCGTCGATCGCGGTGGGCACCACCAACAGTGCGCCGCGGCGCGCGGCGTCGGCGTAGGCGCCCAGGACCACCCCCGCCTTCGCGGAGTTGGCCGGGCCTAGGACGAGCGTGAGCGCCATGCGTCCAATACTGGCGCGCGGCCCCGACGGCTAGGCCGTGCCCGGCGCTCAGGGCGCCTACACGATGGACTTGGGGGGCCGCCCGTCAGGCGGCAGCGGACTGCTCGGCCGGCGCCTCGGCGCCCTCGACGGCGGCGTCGGCGGCGCCCTCCTCGGCCTCGGGCGGCTTGGCGCCCTCCTTGGCCCAGGGCTCGTCGAACTCGACCCGCCACTTGCCCTCTTCGTTCTGCATCAAGGCCAGCCGGGCCCGGAAGCTCTTGCCCGAGCGGCCCTTGAAGCCGGTGACGGGCTTCTCGGTGCGGCCGGTCTTGATCAGCTCGCGCGCGACGGCCACCGGCAGCTGCTTGCCCGCCTTGGACTTCCAGATGACAAAGCCACAACCCGGGTCCTCGCGGCCCCAGCACGAGTAGCCCTTGCGGTTCTCGTTGATGTCGCGGCCGCACACGGGGCAGGGGCCGAGATTGGCCCGCGGGATGCGCACGTCCTTGAGCTTGGTGTCCAGCTCACCGACGGTGTCCTCGGTGAACTTGACGATGTCGCCCATGAACTTCTCACGTGAATCGCGGCCGATCTCGATGTTGGACAGCCGGTGCTCCCAGTCGCCCGTCAGGCCGGGGCTGGTCAGCGGGTGCTCGCCGAGCAGGCGGATGACGTTGAGCCCCTTCTCCGTGACCACCAGCGCGCGGCCCTCGCGCTCGATGTAGCCGACCTGGAGCAGGCGCTCGATGATCGCCGCCCGGGTGGCGGGGGTGCCGATGCCCGAGTCCTTCATGGCCTCGCGCAGCTCCTCCTCCTCCACGAGCTTGCCGGCGGTCTCCATCATGTCCAGCAGCGAGCGCTCGGTGTGCCGACGCGGGGGCTTGGTCTCCTTGGCCTCGTCGGCGACCTTGGTCACCGCGGCGTCCTCGCCCTTGTTGAGCCGCGGCAGGCGCTGCTCGCGGCCCTCGTCCTCGTTCTCGGCCGACGCGTCGTCCAGATCGGCGGTCTCGCCGTAGACGCCGCGCCATCCCGGGACGAGCAGGAGCTTGCCGCGGGTGCGGAACACGTGAGTGGCCACGGTGGTCTCCACGCGCGTGTTCTCCGAGACTGCCTCGGGATGGAAGGCGGCGAGGAAGCGGCGCGCCACGAGGTCGTAGACCCGGCGGTCGTCCTCGTTCATCTTGTCGACCGGGTGGCGCTCGGCGTTGGTGGGGATGATCGCGTGGTGGTCGGTGACCTTGGCGTCGTTGACCACGCGGCCCAGCGGCAGCACGTCGAGGCCCAGCACGTACTGGGCCGCGGCAGCGTACTCGCTGCATCGCGCCGACGAGCTTGGCGATCGGCTTGATCTCGGGGACCATGTCGCCGGTGATGTAGCGCGAGTTGGTACGGGGATAGGTGAGCGCCTTGTGCTCCTCATAGAGCCGCTGGGCGGCGGCCAGGGTGCGCCGGGCGCTGAAGCCGTAGCGGCCGTTGGCGTCGCGCTGGAGCTGGGTGAGGTCGTAGAGGAGCGGCGCGCGCTCCTTGCGCTCGGACTTCTCGAGCTTGGTGATCGTGCCCACCTGGTCGCGGCAGGCCTGGACGACGGCCCGGGCCTCCTCGGCGGTCTTGAGCCGCGGGTTGGGGCCGGCGTGGTAGCGGCCCTCGTAGGCCCGGTCGGTGGGCTCGGCCACCGTTCGGAACGCGGCGTCGACGACCCAGTAGGGCTCGGGCTTGAAGGCGCGGATCTCCTCCTCGCGCCGGGCCAGGATGGCCAGCGTCGGCGTCTGGACGCGACCCAGCGAGACCGCGCCGTCAAACGAGGAGCGCAGCCGGATGGTGGCGGCACGGGTGGAGTTCATGCCCACGATCCAATCGGCCTCCGAGCGCGAGCGCGCCGCCGCCTCCAGCGAGGCGTACTCGTCGCTGGGGCGCAGCTCGGCGAACGCCGATTCGATCGCCGATTTGGTCATCGAGTTCAGCCACAGCCGCCGCACCGGCTTGCGCGAGCCCGGCCTTCTCATAGAGGTAGGCGAAGATGAGCTCGCCCTCGCGCCCGGCGTCGCAGGCGTTGACGACCTGATCGACGTCCTCGCGCCCGAGCAGGCGCTTGACGACGTTCATCTGCTTCTTGGAGCGCTCGTCGCGGACCACGAGCTTGAACCGGTCCGGGACGATCGGCAGGTCCGCCATGCGCCACTTCTTGTACTTGTCGTCGTACTCGTCGGGGTCAGCGAGCTGGACGAGGTGGCCGACCGCCCAGGTGACGACGTGATCGGGTCCCTCCAGGAACTCCTCCCCCTTGCCGCCCTTCTTGTCGAAGGCGCCCGGAAGCACGCGGACGAGGTCGCGACCGACCGACGGCTTCTCGGCGATGACCAGAGTCTTGGGCATAGGCCGCGGAGGGTAGCGCCCCGGGCAAGCGGTCCTGGGCCCTGCACGCACAACTGCGCCGACGGGCTGGCGTTAGATGAATCGTTCCCGCAGCAGGGCGGCGCGCCGCGCCACCGCCGACAGCCGCCGCTCGCCGGCGACCGCCTCCGCCAGCTCGAGCAGCTCGACCGCCTCGGTCCCGGGGCCCAGCGCCCAGGCCAGATCCACCCGGGAGTGGGCGAGCTCGACCACGGCCTGCAGCGCCGCGTTGGCCGCCACCGCGCGGCGCAGATGGGCGACAGCGGCCTCCCGGCGTCCCAGGGTGAGGGCCAGCCGGCCCAGGTAGCGGCTGGTGGCGCCCAGGCACACCGCCCCGAGCCCGATGACGACGTTGGTGTCGGCAGACGGCTCCAGCAGCTTGTAGAGGATCGCCGCGCGCTCGGTGTCGTCAAAGGCATGGGCCAGGTCGGCGGCCAGCACGGTCACCACCATCCAGTCCCCGTCGCGGGGAATCCAGGCAAACCCGTCGCGGCGCGAGCAGGTTGAACTCGGCGCGCGCCTCCTCGGTGCGCCCGGTCTCGTTGAGCAGCAGGGCCAGGCCGGCGCGCCACGGCGGCGCGCTCGGGGTTGGTCGACAGCGCCTCGCGCACCGGGTCCTCGAGCTCGCCCATGCGGGCCTGCTCGCGGCGCAGGTAGAGCACCTGGACGGCGTAGTACTGGGGCGCGGTCACGCCCTCTGAGCGGATCCCCGACGACACCGCGGCCGCCGCGAGCGGCTCGGCCTCCTCCAGCCGGCCGTCGAGCAGCGCCTTCATCGCCTGCCAGACGGCGGCGTTCCACAGATACAGAGGCTGGCGCAGCTGCTCGGCGCCGGCGGTGAAGGCGTCGATCTGCACCTCCACCCCGGTGCGGTCGCCGCGCTCGAGCAGGTCCACGACCAGCCACGCGTGGCCCTGGAGGGTCAGCTCGATGTCCGATGCCTCGCGCGCGGCCCGCAGCAGCAGCGTCGAGTCGGCCAGGCGCCGCTCGAGGTTGCCGGGGCCCCAGTAGGCCCGCCGGCGGGCGGCGGCGGCCAGCGCGATCGCCTGGGGATCGGCGAGCTCGGCCGCGATCTCGGTCGCCTCGGCGCTCAGCGCCGCCATCCGGTCGCGGCGGTCAGAGAAGTACAGCGCGCCGCACAGGCGCGCCAGCAGCCGCACGCGGGTGACGGTGCGCTCGTCGGCGGTCATCTCGGCGGCCTGCTCGAGCAGGGCGATGAGCTCCTCGTCGACCACGCCCGGCGGCTGCACGTAGCGCCGGGAGGCGCCGATGGCGGCCCGGGCCAGCGACCCCTTGTCCCCCAGCTCGGCGGCCAGTGCCGCCGCCTCGCGGAACGTCGCCCACGCCAGCGGGCGATCGCCGCTGCGCACCTGGGCCTCCCCCAGCTCCAGCAGCAGATCGCAGCGCCGCCGCAGCGCCTCGGAGTCTGATCGGTCGAGCACCTCCAGCGCCCGGGCGTAGTGGGCGGCGGCCTCCTCGTTGGCGAGCATCGCCGTCGCCTGCTCGCCGGCCCGCAGGCCGTAGCGGATGGCCCGCTCGGCGTCCTCGGGGTCGGCGGCGCGCGTGAAGTGCAGGGCGAGCGCGCCGATCTGGCTCTCGGGCAGATCCGAGTCCTCGAGCGCCACCCCGACCCGGCGGTGCACGCGCGCGCGCCGCGCCGAGGACATCCCCTCATAGAGCGTCTCGCGGATGAGGGCGTGGGCGAACGAGTAGCGCCCCGGGTCGCCCGGCGCCTCGGTCACCAGGCCTGCGTCCAGCGCGTCCTCGAGCGCGGCCAGGAACCGGTCCTCGTCGAAGCCCAGCACGCGCTCGAGCAGCGCGGAGTCGAAGTCGCGGCCGATCACCGCCGCCACCCGCAGCCATTCGATCGAGCCCGGGGCCAGGCGGTCCAGGCGCCGGCTGATCACGTCCCGGACGTCCTCGGGCAGGCCCACCCGCTCGAGGTCGCGCGCGCCGGCGTCCTGCGAGCGCACCCCGGCGTCGGTGAGGTGGCGGACGATCTCCTCGATGAAGAACGGGTTGCCCTCGGTCTCGCGGTACAGGGCCTGGACGAAGGCCAGCGACGGCGTGCCGCCGGCGCGCAGGCGCACGAGCTCCATCGCCTCGTCCTCGGGCAGGCCGCCGACGTCGAGCTGGACCATCAGCCGCTCCCGGCGCAGCCCGGCGAGCGCGGCGTCAAAGCCCTCGCTCCACTGGTCGACGTCGCGGTAGGCGCCCATGATCGACACGCGCGTGTTGTGCGGCGAGCGCGCGAGGTGGCGCAGCAGCAGCAGCGTCGGGCGGTCGGCCCATTGGAGGTCGTCGAGCACGATCAGCACCGGCACCGCCGCCGAGATCTCGGCCAGCAGCCCGGCCACCGCCTCGAACAGCCGGTAGCGGTCGGTCTCGGGGTCGCCGGGGTCGGGCGGGGGCAGCTCGGGCACCCGCCGGCGCAGCTCCGGGATCAGGCGCCCCAGCTCGGCGCCGTACTCCCGCGCGACCAGGCGCAGCTCATCCAGCGGCGCGCGGAACACGTAGTGGCCCAGCGCCTCCAGGAACGGCTGGTAGGGGACGAGCGTCTCCTCCGGAGCGCGGCCGGCGAGCACGATCGCCCCGGAGGCGAACGCGCGCACGGCGGTCTCGGCCAGCAGCCGCGTCTTGCCGATCCCCGGTTCGCCCGCGAGGAGCATGACGCGCTCGGTAGTGGCGGCCTGGCCGCCCTGCCACCAGGGCTCCAGCTGCTCCATCTCGGCCTGGCGGCCGACCAGCGGGCCCGCGGCGGCCGCCGCCAGCTCGGCGGGCACCTCGATCTCGGCGGCGGTCGCGGCCGTGGTCAGGCTCTGTCGCGCCGCCGGCGGGTTGAGCAGCCGCTCGTGGGCCTGGATGGCCTCGGGCGACGGCGCGATCCCGAGCTCGTCGCGCAGCAGCGAGCGCAGCTGCTCGAACACGCGCAGCCCCTCGGCCACGTTGCCCTCGCGCCTCGAGTGCCGCCATCAGCAGCACGTAGCCCGACTCGCGATAGGGCTCGGATTCGATCAGCGTGCGCGCGGCGCGCTCCACCGAGCCCAGCTGCGTCCCGCCGAGGCTCAGCCCGGCGCGGCCGATGACCTCCAGGGCCTGGAGGCGGATGTCGGCGAGCTCCTGGCGCCGGGGCTCCAGCCACGAGGCCTGGGTGCCGGGGAGCAGTCCGCGGCTGGCGATGTTCAGCGGCACCTGCGCCAGCGCCCAGGCGGCCCGCGCGTCGCCGGACTCGAGCGCCCGCTGGGCGCGCCACACCTCGCTGGCCGCCGCCTCCACGTCGACCCAGGCGGGCTCGGGCAGCGACAGGCCGAGCTCGTCGCGGCCGAAGACGATGTCGCGCCCCAGCGCGGAGCGCAGGCGCGACAGCAGCGTGCGCATCGCCGCATCCTGCGACCGCGGGGCGGTCTCGGGCCACAGCGCCCCGATCAGCTCTTCGCGCCCGACCGGCCGATCGCGGTTGAGCACGAGGTAGGCGAGCAGGAGCGGGACCTGTTTTCCACGCAGAGATTGGACCAGCTCGACGCCATCCAGCTCCACCGAAAGACGCCCACACAGCTGGATCCTGGTCCTCTCACCCACGGGAACAAGTTCCGGCAACGTTGTGGAAACGTATCGCCAACGGGGCCCTGGGAACGTTCCGATCACCGTGGCCACCGGGGGCCACGGCCACCAGTAACGAGCGGCGCTCCGTTTCCGGCACGCCGAGAGCCCGGCCGCAGACAGAGGAATGACCCCAGTCAACGGAGAGCACAACCGGATCGCCTATTGCGAGTGTGGGGCGCAACTGCAGGGCGACTCCGAGCAGGCTCTCTTCGATGCGGCGCAGGCTCACCTCGCTCATCACCATCCCGAGCTCTTGGGGGCGGTTGGGCTCGACGTTGTGGCACAGATGGCCGAGGAACGTCCGGGGGCAATCAACGCCTGAGGCGGGCGGCGACGCAGACCGTCGCCCGCCACGGCGCTTGATGTCGGCGTACGACAGGTCCCGCTTTCTGGCGGTCGGCGTCCCGTGTCGCTGGGGCACCGGCGAACGTCAACTGCGGCTGGGGAAGGGCAGCTTGCGTGGTCGCCGGCGACCCGCGGGGCGCCTCGACCGGGGTCGTGGGAGATAGGCGTTACGTGGTGATGCTGATCTCCCACTACCCATTAAGAGCCCTCGAGGGCGGCCGAAATCACCCCCTTCCCCAGCCCGCCGTTGACGTGCGCCGAGACCCCGCTCAGACGCCGGCGGACAACCTGACAATCCCGACAGCCGAACGACCAGGCGCCTAGTTGGCGCAGTGACCGGTGGACACCGGCTGGCTCCGGGCCTCCGCCCGCCGCAGCGCGGCGCGCACCAGCGTGTTGGGCACCGCGAACCCGCCGGCGCGTGGCGTCCCGGTCAGCGCCGCGAACACGGTGGCGACGACCCGGCCGCGCCCGTCGACCATCGGCCCCCCCGAGTTGCCCGGCCGGACCTTGCCGCGCAGCGCGGTGATGGTGCGCAGCACATGACCCTGGCCGTAGGCGTCCTGGGTGTCCACGGTCTCGGTCTGGCCCAGCCGTCCCGGCTCGGCGTCAAAGGCCCCGTCCAGCGGGTAGCCGAGGATCGCCGCGGCGCTCCCCAGCGCCGGCTTGGAATCGATCGGGAGCGGTCGCAGCGTCAGCCCGGGCACGCCCAGGATGGCGATGTCGTTGTGGGGGTCGAACACCAGCGCGCGCGCCTCGTGGCCCGGTCCGATCCCGTCGATCTGGATCTGGGTGTCGGCCTCGCCGGCCACGACGTGGGCGTTGGTGACGACCAGGCCGGGCGCGGCCACCCAGCCGCTGCCCTCCACGCCCAGCCCGCAGGCGGTGCCGAACACGCGGACGACGCTCGGCCGCGCCGCCCGCGCGCCCGAGCTGGCGAGGATCCGCCGGGTGGGCGCGGGAACGTCCGCGGCGGGGCCATGGACCGACGGCAGCGGATCAAAGCGCGCGAGGGCGTTGAGGATCGGACCCGACGGCGGCAGGATCTGGTCCAGCGCGCGCAGGATCGCCGAGTTCTGGATGTCGGTGCGCAGCGGCCGCGACGCGGACGCGTCGAGGGCCACGGCGCCGATGATCCAGGCGATCCCGAGGCCGACGCACGCCGTCAGCGCCGCCCCGAGCAGCCCGTCGACGGTCCGCAACCCCGGGATCCGCAGCGCCGAGCGCGCGCGGGTGCCGAGCCCCTCCAGGCCGCTGGCGAACACGCCGCCGGCCAGCAGCGCCCCGAGCAGGCCGAACAGCGGCGCATAGGGCGAGTGATCCCCCTGGCTGAGCAGCAGCGGCGCCACGCGCGTGCCCAGGAACGCGCCGGCGGCGAACCCGGCCAGCGACAGCGCGCCGACGATGAACCCCTGGACATATCCGTAGAACGCGAGGACCACGGTGAAGCCGACGATGACCCAGTCGAGGAGGCTCACGGGATCAGGGTAATGGTCGCCGCCACCATCCTCGACACTCGAACCCGTGCAAAGCCGGGCGCTGTGTGCACGGTGCCGGCGGTCCATTGTCTACCGTTAGTGTCAAGGTGGCACACAGCGGGGTGATCGTGGCGGGGAGACCGCGGCCGAGGGGGCGGCGGCGCAGGCGACAGCGCCTGCTCACCCGAGCGCTGCCCGTCGCCGTGCTCGCCGTGGCCGCATTCGCCGCCGGCGCGGTGTGGTCGATGCGGCCCGGCCACGAGGAACGTCAGATGGTCTCGCGCTACGTGACGGCCTGGGCGCACAGTGACTTCGCCGAGATGTACGCGCTGCTTGACCGCCCGTCCCGGGAGGCGACGACGGAGAGCCGGTTCGCCCGCGCCCTGGAGAGGGCTGCGGACACGGCGACGCTGAAATCGGTGGCGGCGCGGCGGGTGGGAAGCCGGAACGGCAACGCGATCGCGGTGGCGATGGTGCTCCAAACCCAGCTGTGGGGCACGCTGCACGAGACCCTCCTGGTTCCATTGACCGGCTCGGGCTCGGAGGCCCGGGTGCACTACTCAGACGCGCTGCTGTTCCCTGGGTTGCGGCCGGGCGAGGCGCTGCACCGCCGGATCTCGCTGCCGCCGCGCGGCACGCTGCTGGCCAGCGACGGCACGCCGCTGGCCGAGGGACCGGACCGGCACTCGCCCATCCCCGATGTCGCCGGTCAGATCGTCGGGAGGCTCGGACCGATCCCCGCCGATCTCGTCGCCACCTACGCGGCGCGCGGCTACCCGGCCAAGGCCCAGGTCGGGCTCGACGGGCTCGAGCTCGTCTTCCAGACCCGCCTGGCGGGCCAGGCGGGCGGGCGGCTGATGGCCGGCCACCGCCTCCTGGCCAACGCCGCGCCGGTACCGGCCGCGCCGGTCCAGACGACGATCTCCCCCGGGATGGAGCGCGCGGCCGTGGCCGCGCTGGGCGGCCAGTACGGGGGGCTCGTGGTCATGAACCCGCGCACGGGGGCGCTGCTGGGCCTCGCCGGGATCGCCTTCTCGGCGCTTCAGCCGCCCGGCTCGACGATGAAGATCATCACCGCCACCGGCGCGCTCCAGGCCCACCTCGCCACGCTGGGCACCGTCTTCCCCTACGCCACGTCGGCGACCATCAACGGCTACACGCTGCAGAACGCCAACGGCGAGGACTGCGGCGGCACGCTGATCAATTCGTTCGCGGTGTCGTGCAACTCGGTGTTCGCGCCGCTCGGCGCCAGGCTCGGCGCCAAGCAGCTGGTGGCGACGGCCGAGCGCTTCGGCTTCAACCGGCCCAGCTCGATCCCCGGCGCGGCCGAGAGCACCATCCCCTCGGCGCGCGCCATCGGGGACGACCTGGCGGTCGGCTCCTCGGCGATCGGACAGGGCCTGGTCCAGACCACGCCGCTGGAGATGACCGATGTGGCGGCGACGATCGCGATGGGAGGCCGCCGTCCCATTCCCACCCTGCTGGCCCATCAGCGCCCCCGCTTCGTCCGCGTCACCAGCGCCCGGGTGGCCCATGAGGTCCAGCAGATGATGGAAGCCGTCGTCGAGTACGGGACCGGCACCTCGGCGCAGATCTCCGGTGTCCAGGTGGCCGGCAAGACCGGGACCGCCGAGCTCCAGAACACCGCCACGCAGGCGAGCGGCACGGGCACCACGACCTCGCAGACCCCGAACCCCAAGAACACCGACGCGTGGTTCGTGGGCTACGCGCCGGTGGGCCACCCGCGGTTCGTGGCCGGGGCGCTGTTCCCCAACCAGGGGGCGGGCGGCGGCACGGCCGCGCCGCCGGTCCGCCAGGTGCTGGAGGCGGCGCTGTCCGGCCACTGAGTTGCCGGGCGCGGCGCTCACCGGGCGCGGCGCTCACCGGGCGTGGCGCTCGCCGGCCGGCGAGCCGCGCTCAGCCGGTGTAGGCGGCGCCGACCACGCTCGGGTTGAGCGTGCCCTGCGTCCAAGCCGCCATGCCCGCGCCCCCCGGCCCAAAGGCGACGGTCAGGTCCAGCGCGAAGGTGGTGGACGAGAGGGTGACCGGAGCGCCGAAGCGCCCCCCGGCCGACGCCGTGGTGGCGGCCACCGGCTTGCCCGCTCGCACCCAGCCGGCGAGCACCTGCCCGTGGGCGCCGACCGCGACGGCGGGCTCCTGGGAGGGGTCGATCGCTCCAAGGGTGCGCACGGCGCCGAACGACCCGTGCGCGCCGCGGCCGTCGGCCTGGGTCTGACAGGCGGCCTGGACGGTGCACGACTCCCAGGCCACCGCCTGGTCGCCCGCGACATCTCCGGCGAAGCTCAGCCCCGAGGCCAGCCGATTGGCCGGTGACAGGTTGCGCACCATCGCGTGGGGGGCGATGTCCATCGCCCGCACGACCGAGTGGTAGCCGTTGGCCTTGTCCGACCAGCTTTCCACCCACGCGGCCGTCGCTCCGCCCTGGCGCGGGGCGACCCCCAGCTCGTCGATCCGATGGCCGGCGGGCACCGTGACGGCGGCCTTGACCGCGCGGGGCGCGTGGGTCTTGGAACCGAGTGCGTAGGAGATGGTGCGCGGAGCGGCCTGGCCGGCGACGCCGGAAGCGGCCGTCCAGGCGACGATCGTGTTCTGTCCCCCCAGCCACGCGGCGTCCAGGGCCTCGGGCATCTGGCCGCCACGGGTGAGCAGGTGCTGAGCGCCGAAGCGATTGGCCCTGCCCGACTGGATCACCCACACGCCGCGTTCGGTGGCCACGGCGGCGAGCATGGCGCCGTTCTTGAGCGTGAGCAGCTGCCCCTGCGTCGCTCCCGCCAGGCCGCCGACCAGCGTCCGCGCCTTGGCCACGGCGCCGCCGGCGCCGACCTGGACTGCCTGGGCACTGCTACAGCACGTCTGGGTCGCCGACCCCGCCCCGGTGAGCAGCTCCAGCGAGCCGCCGTCGTAGGCGGCGGCCAGGACCTGCGCGGCGCCCGGGACGGCGATCGGCGTGCCCGCCGCGCCGTGCGCCGGGCGCAGGGTCACGTAGCCCTGTGACACCCCGGGCGTATCGACGTCCTGGATCCCGAAGACGGCCGCGGCGGCGCCTGACCCCGAGATGGCCAGCGCCGGGGCCACCACGTCGAGGGTCCCCGGCTGGGCGAACTGAAACGGCGCGCTCCACCGCGCCTGGGCCACCGCCGGCAGTCCGGCCGATGGCAGCAGCGCCAGCACCGCCACGGCGAGACCCACACCCAATCGACATCGGCTCGGCCGTGCGGCGCGGATCACTACAGGTTCAGCGAGATTCCGCCGAGCGGGTGATTGCCGGGGCCGAGGATGTGAAGGGTCAGCGGCCGGTTTGAGTACACGGAGCTGTTGACCTTGAACAGCAGCAGGCCGCCCTGGGTCGGGCCGAGGCTTGCCACCGTGTTGGGAGCCGGCTCGGTGTCCAGGTTGGCCAGCACCATCGAGGTCCAGGCGAACGGGTTGACCTGCGTGTTGAGCCTGACCGGCCGGTAGACGTCGCCCTGCGTGTCGGTGATCACGAAGTTGTCGGTCGTGGAGGCCGGGTGGCCGCTCTGGTTCTTGGCCCACAGGAAGACTCCGTACCACAGCTGGTCGGGCCCGAGATTCGGCGAGACCCCGGGCGGGAGCCCCTTGAGGTAGGCCGAGTCCTCCTCGCTGTACTGGTTGAGCTCCCGGGAGATCTGCAGCTGGTAGGTGATGTAGCCGGCCGAGACGTAGTCGCCGTCGTTGTTGGCGTCGGCGAAGTTCTGGTGTGGCGACTGGTGGCCGCAGGCGGCGAGCCCGACGACGAGCAGAAGCCCGCACAGGACGATGAGGGAGCGGCGCAGCGTCACGGCGGCCGGGAGTCTAACGACGCCCATGCCGATCAGCCGCTCTCCACCGAGGCGCGCTGGCCGCGGTCGCGCCCCTCCTCGAGGATCGAGCGCAGGCGGCGCATCGCCTTGGCGGCCTTGCGCCGGCTCCACGAGCGCCCGCCGAAGCTCTCCATGAGCTTGTCGGAGATCTGGGACGGCTCGGTCTCGTAGGTGTACTGGACCTTGGTGGTGCCGCTCGGCCCCGGGGAGAGCGTGTAGGTGCCGAGCATGCGGATGCGGTTGTACTTACCGCCGCGCCCGCGCTCGACGATCCGGAACGGGGGCTGCATCTCGGCGAAGGTCACGTCGGCCCAGGAGAAGCGCTGGAGCGGCGCCTTGATCCGGAAGCGAGCGCCCGCCCCCGGGCCGTAGGGGTCGACGCGGAGGAGGTGCCAGTCGACCAGGTAATGGTCGGTGAACTCGGCGTGGTTGGCGATGTCCGCCAGGTACTCGTAGACCTGCTCACGCGGCTTGGCGATCGTCGTCGAGACGGTGAAGGGCTCCACGACGGGCGATTTTACGGTGAGAACCGGTCAGGCGGCGGCGCGCTGATCGGTGATCCGCATCGTGTGGCCGAACTCCGGCCCGTGAACGACGCGGCTCTCCAGCGGGTCCTCGCGCTGCCGATCGCGGCACAGCTCACAGGCGATCGTGCCCGATCCGTACACATAGACGCGCTCGCCCACCAGCGGCGTGCGGTGACAGCAGGTGCAGCGCTCGGAGCCGGCGAGGCGCTCATCGAGTCCGCGCCGCAACAGCGCGAGCTCCAGATCGAGCATGTCGCGCAGCGTGGACATGGGGTGATGTTCGGCCCGGGTTGGCCCGTTCCTGCCCGGTGACAGGATGTGAGCGCTCGCACTCAATGGCCACGCCGGATTTCCCGAAATACCGGCGGACGGATGGACGAAAAGCCGATTGCCAGTTTCAGGAGTGCTTAGGCGGGCAGGTTAGAATGGCCGTGAGCTCACAGGAGCTTCACGGAGCCTTGAGACCCCCAATTGCGGAGCTGCCGGAATCCGTAGCGAGGAGACGGCCATGAAAGCTTGGATGACTGGCAGTGTCGCCGGAACGGGGACGTTCCGCTGCACCGACTGCGACTTCCCTGTGTCGCTTGACGCCGCCGACGAGCTGCCCCCGTGCCCCAATTGCGGCGGGACCGAGTTCGTCCGCGCCTCGCTCTTCACCACCTCCCAGCAGGCCGTCGTCGACCTCGGCCCCGAGGTGGACGACCACGCGTGGCTGGAGGAGGTCCGCACCGGTCTCGAGGATCCCGGGCAGTACATCGCCTACCGGTCCGGTGAGGACGTCGTGGCCTACGCGCTCACCCGCGAGTGGACGCGCATCGGCCGCAGCCTCGCCGCCGACATCCGCTTCGACGACCCCACCGTCAGCCGCCGTCATGCCCTGATCGTGCGCCAGCCCGACGGCCTGCGGGTGCTCGACGACCGCAGCCTCAACGGCGTCTTCGTCAACGGGGAGCGGGTGGAATGGAGCACGCTGGCCGACGGCGACGAGGTCGTCATCGGCCGCCATCACCTCCATTTCATCGACGTTCCGGTCGTCTCCGGGATGCGCTTCGGGCGCAGCTCCGAGAGCGGCACCGGGGCGCAGGCGAGCTGAGCGAAGCTGGCCTATAGTCCCGGGCGGATGCCGTCCGTCACGATCTCGGTCCTCTCCCAGAAGGGTGGGACCGGCAAGACCACAACGGCCCGGACGCTGACCGACGTGTTCCGTCGGGTGGGCCTGTCGGTCCTCGCGGTGGACCTCGATCCGCAGGGCAACCTGTCCGACTACCTGGACGTCGACCCCGACGCGTCGCCGACGATCGGAGACGTCCTCTCGGGCCGGGCCAAGGCCCGCGAGGCGATTCACGACGGGATCATCCCCGCCAACCTGGGGCTGGCCGAGTCCGAGCTGGCCCTGGGCGGCAAGCTGGGCCGCGAGCTCACGCTCAAGAAGGCGCTGCGCGAGGTCGCCGGCGACTACGACATCGTGCTCATCGACTGCCCGCCGTCGCTGGGCCTGCTCACCGTCAACGCGCTGGTGGCCTCCCGCTACGCGCTGCTGTCGGCCGAGGCGCAGTACTTCGCCCTCCAGGGGGTCGAGCAGGCGCTCGAGGTGATCGAGTTGGCGCGCGACAGCCTCAACCCCGATCTGGAATGGCTGGGCGTGGTGCTCAACATCGCCGACATGCGCACCCGCCACTCGCGGGAGGCGTTCGAGTCCCTGCGCCAGCACTTCGGCGACAAGCTCATCGAGACGACGATCCGCTCGTCGATCGCCTACGCCGAGTCCGCCGAGCGCGCGGTGTCGATCCTGGATTACCGGCCCGACCTGGCCGTGGACTACATCGACGTCGCCGACGAGCTGATCAAGCGCCTCGGCCGCGACGACGCGCGCAAGCCGCTGCGCAGGCTCCGGCGTGAGCTCGTGCCGGAGCCGGCGGCCGAAGCGCGCGCGTAGCCTATCGCGTTCTTAACCTTTTTCTCACGCTTCGCGGGGAGACTGGCGGCGTGACGACTGAGTCCGCTGTGGTGTCGCCAGCACGCAGCCGCCCCTCCCCCGCGCTCGTGCTGGGGATCCTGGGCGTGCTCACGTTCGCGCTGATCCCGATCAAGATCAACACGATCTACGGCGGGCTGCCCGCCCATCCGCTGTTCCTCCACGTGCCGGTGATCCTGATCCCGGTGGCGGGGCTGGCGGCGCTGGCGCTCGCGGCGCGCCCGTCGTGGTGGCTGCGTCACGGCGTCTGGGTGACCTTCGTCGCGGTGATCGCCCTCGGCGCGCTCAACGTGACGATGGGTGCCGGCAAGGCGCTGCGCTCCGACCTCGGCGTCCCCATCGCCGGCTTCGGCGGAGCGGGCGGTCCGGGGGAGCTGATCGCCCGCCACGAGCACGCCGCCGACCTGCTGCGGATCTTCACCATCCTCTTCACCGCGGTGCTGATCGTGTCGCTGGCCCTGTTTCGCACCGAGGCCTCGGTGACCGGGATCGGGTTCGTGGACGGCATGGTGGTGCGGCTGCGGTCGCTTCCGGCGGTGCTCATCCTGGCGCGGGTGGCGATGGCCGTGCTGGCCGTCCTGTGCCTCTACTTCGTCTTTCACACCGGTGATCTCGGCGCCAAGGCCGTGTGGCAGGGCCGGATCCACAGCGGCGGCGGGTTCGGCGGGCCGCCGGGCGCTGGTGGGGTCGGCAGCCTGTTCGGCGGCGGCGGCGGCAGCAGCAGCGGCGGTGGCGGCGGGGGCTAGGGCGGCGGGTAGGGTGGCGGAGGCGGCGGTCAGAGCTCGCGGACGTCGGCGCCCTGGGACTCGAACGGCGCCCGCAGGACCTCCGCCCAGCCGTCGGTGGCGCGCTTGAGGCGCTCCATCACCGCCCCCGTCTGCTCGTAGGTGCACCACACCAGCACGGTGGGGCCCGCACCGGAGATCGTGGCCCCCAGCGCTCCGTATTCGGTGACGTGCCCGAGGAGCTCGGCGGAGCGCGGGTAGAGGTGGGCCCGGTGAGGCTGGTGCAGCCGGTCCCGGAGGCCGGCGGCGATGAGGTCCCAGCTCCCGGTGGCCAGACCGAGGGTCAGCGTCGACGCCGCGGCGACGTTGAAGACCGCGTCGGCGATGGGGACGGTCTGGGGCAGGGCGGCACGGGCCTCGGCGGTGCGGACGGCCGTCTGCGGGATGACCAGGACCGCCTCCAGCCCCATCGGCGGTTCGAACCGGTGCGCGGCGTTGCCCTCGCAGATCACGAAGCCGCCGTCGATGGCGGCCGAGACGTTGTCGGGGTGACCCTCGATCTCGGTGGCCAGGGCGCGGATGTCGGCGTCGAGCTCGAACAGGTGGTCGGCGGCGACCAGGCCGGCGACGATGGCCGCGGCGCTGGAGCCCAGCCCCCCGGTGAGCGGAATCTGAGAGGTGATGTGGAACTCGAAGGCGTCGGCCGGGTGCAGGCGCTCGAAGGCGCGGACGACGAGGTTGGAGCGGTCGCGCGGGACGCCGAGCTCGGTGTGGACGGCGAACGTGCCGGTCTCGCGCACCTCGAGCTCCAGGTGCAGCGCCACGGCCGCCGCCATGACGTCGAAGCCGGGGCCCAGGTTGGCGGTGGACGCCGGCACGCGCACCACCCGGCGCCGCCCGAGCGTCATGGGCGGGTGGGGGCGAACACGGCGCGCTCCAGAGCGGTGAACTCCGGAGCGCAGGGGACGACGGCCCCGACCTGCGCCATCGCGGTCTGGGGATCCTTGAGGCCGTTGCCGGTGAGCACGCACGCCACCCGCCGCGCGTCGCCCGCGCCGTAGGCGAGCAGCCCGGCAACGCTGGCCGCCGAGGCCGGCTCACAGAAGATCCCCTCGTCGGTGGCCAGCAGGCGGTAGGCCGACAGGATCTGCTCGTCGGTGACGGCGTTGACCGCGCCGCCCGGACGCCGTCATGGCGTTCATCGCATCCTCCCAGCGGGCGGGGTTGCCGATGCGGATGGCGCTGGCCACCGTCTCGGGGTGCTCGACGGGGGCGCCGTGGACGAGCGGGGCCGCGCCCGCGGCCTGGAAGCCCAGCATCCGCGGGCGGCACTCGGTGTCCGAGAAGCCGCGCCAGTACGCGGTGATGTTGCCGGCGTTGCCGACCGGGATGCAGAGCGCGTCGAGCTCAGCGTCGAGCTCCTCGGCGATCTCGTAGGCCGCGGTCTTCTGGCCCTCCATGCGGAACTCGTTGACCGAGTTGACGAGCGAGATCGGGTGGGTGGCGGAGAGCTGGCGCACGAGCGTGAGCGCGACGTCGAAATTGCCGTCGAGCGCGATCACCCGGGCCCCGTGCATGAGCGCCTGGGCCAGCTTGCCGGTGGCGATCTTGCCGTCGGGCACGATCACCGCGCACTTGAGCCCGGCACGCGCGGCGTAGGCGGCAGCGCTTGCCGCGGTGTTGCCGGTGGACGCGCAGACGATGGCCTCCGCCCCCTCCCGCACCGCCGCCGACACCGCGCAGGTCATCCCGCGGTCCTTGAAGGAGCCGGTGGGGTTCAGCCCCTCGAGCTTGCACCACACCTCGGCGCCGACGCGCTCGGAGAGGTTGGGCGCCAGGATCAGCGGCGTGCTGCCCTCACCCAGCGAGACGACGGGATCGCCGGCCGCGAACGGAAGGCGCTCGCGGTAGCGCTCGATCAGTCCGTGCATCGCGCCGAGGATGGCAGACGCCGTGCCGCGAGCCGTCGCGGCGCCGAGAGGCCCGGAACGCGTCTCACTCGAGGTCGAGGACGACCTTGCCGGTGGCGCCCCGCTCATCGAGGAGCTTCAGCGCGTCGGCGGCGTGGTCGAAGGGGAAGCGCGCCCCGATGATCGGCCGGACCTGACCGGCCTCGATCATGCCCTCGATGGCGCGGCCGATCCGCTCGGTGCGCTCGGGCCAACCGAGCACCGAGGCGCCCCAGCCGGCGCCGATGACCTCGGTGTTGTTGAGCAGCAGTCGGTTGACGCGGACCTCGGGGATCGAGCCGCCGGTGAAGCCCACCACCACGACCCGGCCGCCCTCCCTCAGGCAGCGCAGGCTGTCGGTGAAGCGATCGCCGCCGACGGGGTCGAGCACCAGGTGGGCGCCGCCGTCGGTGAGCGACTTGACCTCGTCCTTCCAGGGGCCGTCGGAGCGCACCACCTCGTCGGCACCGGCCTCGCGGGCGATCGCCTCCTTGGCGTCGCTCGAGACCACGCCGATGGTCCGTGCGCCCCACGCCTTGGCGACCTGGAGCGTGGCCGTGCCGACGCCGCCGGCGGCGCCGTGGACGACCACCGTCTCCCCCTCCGCGAGCCGCCCGCGGGCGATGAGCGCGAAGTAGGCGGTGTGGTAGTTGAGGACGAGCGCGGCGCCCTGGGCGAAGTCCCACGCGTCGGGGATCTTGAAGGTGAAGTAGGTGGGCGCGACGGCCTGGTCAGCCCACGCGCCGAGCATGCAGAAGGCGGCCACGCGGTCACCCGGCTTGACGTGGGCCTCACCGTGGACCTCGCGCACGATGCCGCCGACCTCGGAGCCGGGGACGAACGGGAGGTCTGGCTTCATCTGGTACTCGCCGCGGGTCTGGAGCAGTTCGGGGAACGAGACGCCGGCCGACTTCACCTCCACGATCACGCCGCTGCCCGGGGTCATCGGGTGCTCCTTGGGCGGCTCGGGGACGTCGTTGACCTGCAGGGCGGTGGCGGGGCCGGAGAGGTCGGTGATCTGGAGGGCGCGCATGAGCGCGGATCCTCTCACACGAACTCCTCCTCGATGACCCTGATGGCCCGCGGCGGGGCGCGCATCGCCGACAGCGCCGCGATCTCCGCCATCGCCGCGAAGAACTTGGACTCCAGGACCGGATGGACCACCATCACCAACCGCGCCTGGTCCTCCAGGCCCTTCTGGACGACCGATTTCACCGACACGTGCTGCTCGGCCAGAACGTGGGCGACGCGGGCGAGCACGCCGGGCTCGTCGGCCACCTCCAGGTAGAGGTAGAAGGACGACATGATGTCCGAGACCATCCGCAGCGACGCGATCGCCGGCGGCGTCGAGGCGGGCGGGATCATCGCGCTGATGACGTCGCCCAGGACGGCTGAGGCGGTCTGCGGTCCCCCGGCACCCGGGCCGGACATCGTGATCTCCGTGATCGCCTCGGACTCGACGGTGACGGCGTTGAACGGGCCGTTGACCGACGCCAGCGGATGTCCCGGGTAGAGGAAGGCCGGGTACACCGTGACCGACAGCCCGTCGGGGCCGACGCGCTCCGCCGTCCCGATGAGCTTGAGGCCCAGCCCCAGATCGCGCGCGTACTCCAGGTCGTCGGGCTGGATGTGCTCGATGCCCTCGTAGCGGACCTGGTCGATGTGGACAGGCGTCTCGAAGGCGAGGCGGGCGATGATCGCCATCTTGGCCGCCGCGTCCTTGCCGTTGACGTCCTCGGTGGGATCGGCCTCGGCGTAGCCCAGGCGCTGGGCCTCGCTGAGGGCGTCGGCGAAGGTCGCCCCCGTCCGGGCCATCTCGGTGAGGATGAAGTTGGTGGTGCCGTTGACGATCCCGTGGACCCGGTCGATCGTGGCCCCGGCCAGCGACTCCTGGAGCACGCGGATGACCGGGACCACGCCGGCCACCGCGCCCTCGAAGCGCAGCTGCACGCCGCGGACCCGCGCTTCCTCCCACAGCTCCTCGCCGTGGTGCGACAGCAGCTGCTTGTTGGCGGTGACGACGTGCTTGCCGGCCCGTATCGCCTCCAGCAGGTACTCGCGCGCCGGCTCGAGTCCCCCGATCAGCTCGACGATGAGATCCGACCCGGCCAGGATCTCGTCAAACGAGCCGCGGCTCCGGGTGAGCACCCCCGACAGCTCGGGGCGCAGGCCGGTGATGCGGGCGATCCGGTCCGCCTGGCGGGGCAGCAGGTCGGCGAAGGCGGCGCCGACCGTCCCGTGCCCGAGCAGCCCGACGCGGAACCTCTCTGCCTCCGCTGCCATGGCCTAGCGCACGTCCCGGCTCATGAGGTCCGCGTAGGTCTCCCGGCGGACGACGACACGGGCCTCGCCGTCACGGACGAAGACCACCGGCGGGCGCGGGACACCGTTGTAGTTGTTGGCCATCGCGTAGCCGTAGGCCCCGGTGGCGGGCGTGACGATCACATCGCCCGGGGCGGGGTCGGGCAGGCTGGCGTCGCGGACGATGACGTCGCCGGACTCGCAGTGCTTGCCGGCCACGTGACAGGCCGTGTTCCCGGGCGTGAGCGGCCGGTCGGCGATGATCGCGTCGTAGCGCGCGCCGTACATCATCGGGCGCAGGTTGTCCGACATCCCCCCGTCGACGGCGACCCATGTGGAGACGTTGCGCTTGACCGTCTGCACCGTGTACAGCGTCACGGTGGAGTTGGCCACCAATGCCCGGCCGGGCTCCAGCAGCAGGCGCTTGTCGGGCCCGAGCTCGGCGTGGACGGCGTCGACGATCGTCTCGACCCACCGCTCGGGGCTGGGCGGTTGCTGGTCGGGGGTGTAGGCGGCGGCCAGCCCGCCACCGAGGTTGTAGACCGGAAAGTCGCCGAGCGAGGCGATGGCCCGCACCGCGCCCCGGAACGGCTCGAGCTCGAACAGCTGTGACCCGATGTGGAAGTGGAGCCCCTGGAGGTTGAGCCAGCGGTGGCCGGCGAGCGCGGCGATCGCCTCGCGCGCCTGGTCGAGCGAGAAGCCGAACTTGGAGTCGGCCTGCCCGGTGGAGATGGCGTGGTGGGTGTCGCCCGCGACCCCCGGGGTGACGCGGATGAGCACGTCCTGGCGGATCGCGGTGTCGGCGGCGATCGCCGCCAGGCGCTCGATCTCATGGCGGGAGTCGAGCACGATGTGGCCGACCCCGGCCGCCAGCGCCTCCCGGAGCTCGCGCTCGGACTTGGCGTTGCCGTGCATGTAGGTGCGGCGGGCGTCGAACCCGGCGCTCAGCGCGAGGGCCAGCTCGCCGCCCGAGGCGACGTCGCAGGCCAGGCCCTCGTCGGCGAGCACGCGATAGACCGCGGTGCACGGGAACGCCTTGGAGGCGAACAGGACGTCGTAGTCGCGATGGCGCGCGGCGAGGGCGTCGGCGAAGGCGCGGGCCCGGGCGCGCAGGTCGTCCTCCACCACCACGTACGCCGGCGTGCCGTGGTCGCGGGCCAGGCGCAGCGCGTCGCAGCCACCCAGCTCCAGATGGCCGCGCTCGTTGACCCGGCTTCCCAGCGGATAGACGTGTGAAAGCTCGCTCACGGTGGCACTCACGCCCTGAAAGATATGGTCTCCGGCCTGCGCACCGTCATTCCGCTGCTACCCGTCGAGACCGGCAAGCTGCGCGGCGCGGCCTTCACCCTGTGGCTTCCGCGTCCGCCGGCTCCGCCCGCGCGCGCCGGAGTGGTCGTCGTCCACGGTGCCGATTCGTGCAAGGAGAGCCACCACGACTTCGCTCGGGCCGCGGTCGCGGCCGGCCTCGGGGTGGTGTGCTTTGACCAGCGGGGCCACGGTGAGACGGGCGGCCGGCTGGGCCGCGGCGCGATCGACGACATCCTGATGTTCGTCGTGCACCTCGCGTGCACGCTCGGCGACCGCACGGCGCCGATCGCGCTGCGCGGTTCGAGCATGGGCGGCTACCTGGCCATTCTCGCCGCCGCCGAGGGGGCGGACCGAGGCGTGCGCACCGGCGCCGTGGTCGCCATCTGTCCGGCCAGCGGCGAGCTGCTGATCCGCGGCCTGCACGAGGACCGCTTCGGGTTCGCCGCCGACGCGCCCGCGCTCGAGGCGTTCCTGTCCGCGCACGATCTGCGCGCGGCGGCCTCGCGGCTCACCCAGCCGCTCCTGCTCCTGCATGCGGAGGGCGATGAGCGGGTGCCGGTCGCGCACTCGCGCGAGCTGGCGGAGGTGCTCACGGTGCCGGGCAGCCGCCTGATCGCGGTGCCGGGCGGCCATCACCGCTCGATCCAGCACGACGAGGAGCTCCAGGCGGTGAGCCTGCGCTTCATCCAGCGGTCGCTGGGGGTTGCGCGCGAGGCGCGCTGACGGGGCCGCGCTAGTGGCCGCGGGAGCAGCCGCGGCCGCCGTTGGCGTTGCCGCCGCCGTTGCCGCCGTCGCCGTAGCCGTAGCCGTAGCCGCCGTACGGGTTGCCGTGGTGCGAATCGTCGGCGCCGGTCACGACGTGCGCCGCGGCGGACCCGCCGCCGGACACGCCGGTGCGGGAGATCACCGGGGTGCTGGTGACGGTGACGTGGGTGCCGGTGGTGGTCGTCGAGCTCGACGTGGTGCTGGTACTGGTGCTGGTGCTCGACACGGTCGGGCCCGACGTGCTGATGCCCCGCGACGAGGTGCCCGATGATCCGGAGACGCCGGTCCCCTGGATGACGGGCGTCCCGGACGGGTGGGTCGCGACGGTGGGCGGCGGGGCGACGGTGCCGCTTCCGGGCTTGATGATGGTGGTGACGGTGCCGACCGGGTTGCTGGAGCCGGAGCCGCCCGAGCCGGAGCCGGAGCCGCCCGAGCCAGAGCCGGAGCCGGAGCCGCCCGAGCCAGAGCCGGAGCCGGAGCCGCCCGAGCCAGAGCCGGAGCCGGTGGACACCGGGGTGGCGGGCGTCGTCACGACCGGGGCGGGCGTGGCCACAACGGGGGCGGCCGGAGTGGTGACCGTCGGGGTGCTCGAGCCGGTGGTGCCCGAGCCGCTCGTGCCGCTGCCCGAGCCGCTCGTGCCTGTGCTGGTGGGCGCGGAGCTGTGGGTGGGCTGGCGGCCTGCCACCGGCCGCGAGATCGTGGCGGAGCTGGAGTGGTGGACGGTGCGGTGGGCGGCCGCGGTGCCGTGGCCCGACCTGCGCCAGGAGGCTGCTGCGCTTGCTGGCGACCGCGGCGGGCACCCCGGCGGCGCGGCCCGGATGCGGCTTGACGACGGTGACGGCCGCGACCCCGCGAGCCGCATGGGAGCCGGGCTTGGGGTGCGCGGTCAGCGTCTGGGTGGCGGGCGAGCCGATGCCGCCCAGCTTGGGCCAGCCGTTGTAGGTGACGACGGCGCTGCCGAGCACGAACAGGATCGAGGCAGCGAGAACCAGAGTTCCCGCAGTTCCCAGGCCGGCGAGGTAAGCACGAGTGGCTCGCACGAGTACATAATCGGCGGGTGACGCCCCACCTTTAATCGGGCGCCATCGGTGCGGGTCCCGACCGTCCATTGGCCCGTTTGCCGGTCCATCGCCGCAGGGCAGTGCCCATGGGGAATTCATCGGCCGCGTTCACGCGCCGCTTAGCCCATCTGCCAACATTTGAGGACGTCATGCCCGCCTCGAAGTCATTCGGCCGCGACCGCGGTCTCCAGACCCGGATGGTGGCGACGGCGTTCCTGCTGGGCCTCGTCTACGTCGTCCTGATCGCCGTCCTGATCGCCGCCGGCGCCGGAGCGGTCACGGTGGCCATCATCGCCGGGGCCCTGTTCCTGGTGCAGTACTTCACCGCGGACAAGCTGGCGCTGGCGTCGATGGGCGCGCACGAGGTCACCGCGGAGGAGGCGCCGGAGCTCCATGGCACGATCGAGCGGCTGTGCATCCAGGCCAACCTGCCGATGCCGAAGGTCGCGATCGCCGACACGCCGATGCCCAACGCGTTCGCGGTCGGTCGCACCCCCAGCACCGCCACCGTCTGCGCGACGACGGGCCTCCTGAGCCTGCTCGACCAGGCCGAGCTGGAGGGTGTCCTGGGCCACGAGCTGACCCACATCGCCAACCACGACGTCATGTACATGACGATCGCCAGCTTCTTCGCGTCGATCGCCGCCTTCATCGTCCAGTTCGGCTTCCTCTTCGGCGGCGGCTTCGGCGCACAACCGCGATAACAACAACAACGGCGGATTCTTCGTCGTCGTGCTTGTCTCCGGGGTCGTCTACGTGGTCTCCTACCTGCTCCTGCAGGCGCTGTCGCGCTATCGCGAGTTCGCGGCAGACCGCGGCTCGGCAATCATCACCGGCCGCCCCAGCGCCCTGGCCTCCGCGCTGATCAAGATCTCCGACCAGATGGACCAGATCCCGCAGCGCGACCTCCGCGCGGCCTCGGGCGAGCTGGCCGCCTTCTACATCTTCCCGCCGAAGGTCAAGTCGACCGTCGCGACGCTGTTCTCGACCCACCCGCCGATCGAGGCCCGCCTGGAGGCGCTGGCCCGGTACGAGTCCCAGCTCCAGGGCACCGCCCGCTAGGCGCCCCTCGACCCGATGGGCTTCCTGGACATCCTGACCGGCCGGCGCAAGCTCGCCCAGCCGGCCGAGGACCGCCTCTTCGCCATCAGCACCGCCTACGTGACGTTCGAGACGGGGCTGGAGATCACCTCGCGCGGGAGCGCCGCGATCGTCTTCCAGTCGCTGGCCACCGCGGACTTCACCTCCATCGTGCGCGAGACCGAGGAGGTCGTGCGCGCCACCGCATCGGACAGCGCCACCACCGTCGAGAACTCGGCCGACAGCTACGGCTTCAGCTGGCTGGTCCTGCGAGGCAGCGACTTCGACAGCCTCGTGGTCGGCATCAACGCGGTGTCCGGGGCGCTCCAGGCCGGCGGCTACGGCGACCGGCTGCTGTGCGCGGTGTTCGCCTTCCAGGACTCGACCCCCGCCCACCCCCGCCCGCTGTACTGGATCTACAACTACAAGCGAGGCTCGTTCTACCCCTTCGTCCCGGCCGGCGCGCAGAAGCGCGACACCGAGCGCGAACTGGTCCTCAGGGCCCAGGCGGCGAACGAGCTCCCGATCGAGCCCGAGCTCAGCCGGTGGTTCCCGCTGTGGGGGATCCCGCTCTGACTCCGTCGGTGGGGATCCCCGTCGGTGGGGGTCCGTCTGCCCGTGTGCGGCGCCGGTGCCGCCTGCCGGTGCGCTACGCTCCGGACCCTTGGTTAGCTGCGCCTTAAGCAGAGCCTAACCCTTCTTGCAGCGCCGCCTGGCGCGCGCGTGCCATTCGGAACGGACAAGGAGACACCTTGCGCATCTTGATTCTCGGTGGAGACGGCTTCTGTGGTTGGCCGACCTCGCTGCACCTCTCGGCCTCAGGACACGACGTCGCCATCGTGGACAACCTCGCTCGGCGGAAGGCCGACGTGGAGCTCGAGGCCGACTCGCTCACCCCGATCACCCCGATCGGCACCCGTCTGGAGACCTGGCGCGAGCTCACCGGCCGCGAGATCCCCTACTACAACTTCAACGTCGCCGAGAACTACCGGGTGATGCTGGACCTCCTCAACGAGTGGCAGCCCGAGGCGATCGTCCATTTCGCCGAGCAGCGCGCCGCGCCGTACTCGATGAAGAGCCCGTGGCACAAGCGCTACACGGTCAACAACAACGTCAACGCCACCCACAACCTGCTCTGCGCGCTGGTCGAGTCCGAGCTGGACGCCCACGTCGTCCACCTCGGGACGATGGGCGTCTACGGCTACGGGACCGCCGGCGTGAAGATCCCCGAGGGCTACCTCCGCGTGCGCATCGACACCGACGAGGGCACCGAGGTCGAGCAGGAGATCCTCTACCCGGTCAACCCGGGCAGCGTCTACCACATGACCAAGACCCAGGACCAGCTCCTGTTCGCGTTCTACAACAAGAACGACGGCACCCGGGTCACCGACCTGCACCAGGGCATCGTGTGGGGCACCCAGACCGCCGAGACGCGCCTGGACGAGCGGCTCATCAACCGCTTTGACTACGACGGCGACTACGGCACGGTGCTCAACCGCTTCCTCATGCAGGCCGCGGTCGGCTACCCGCTCACCGTGCACGGCACCGGCGGCCAGACCCGCGCCTTCATCCACATCCAGGACACCGTGCGGTGTATCCAGCTGGCCATCGAGAACGCGCCCGAGCACGGGCGAGCGCGTCCGGGTCTTCAACCAGATGACGGAGTGCCATCGCGTGCGCGACCTGGCCAAGCTCGTCTCCAGCCTCACCGGCGCGGAGATCGACTACGTCGACAACCCGCGCAAGGAGGCGGCGGAGAACGAGCTGTTCGTGGCCAACGACCACCTGCTCGAGCTCGGCCTGGACCCGATCCGCCTCCAGGACGATCTGCTCACCGAGGTGACCGAGATCGCCCGCCGGTACGCACAGCGCTGCGACCGGACCAAGATCCCGTGCAGCTCCAAGTGGATCCAGCGTCGCCCCGAGACGGTCCCGGCGGCGACGGCCTAGCCATAGCCCGCACACGGCGAACACGCAACAGCCGCTGATCGTCCTCAATCGTCGCGCCGCCACGCGGCCGACGATCACGGGCGTCGAACGCTGGACCGACGAGGTCATCGGCCGCCTCGCGGCGCTGGCCCCGACCGCTACGTCGTCGCCCAGCCGCCGCCGCGCGCGCGCCGGCGCGCTGCTCGCGCAGGCATGGGAGCAGGTCGCCCTCCCGGCGCAGGCGGCCCGCCTGGGGGCGGCGCTGGTGTTCTCACCGGCCAACCTGGCGCCGCTGGCCTGGCCGCGCAACGTGCTCGTCATGCACGACGCCGCGGTGCTGCGCGAGCCCCACGCCTATTCGCGGGCCTACCGGGCCTGGCACGCCGGGGCGGGCCTGGCGTGCGCGCGGCGCGCGCTGGCCGTCGTCACCGTGTCGGAGTTCAGCCGCCGCGAGCTGATCGACCTCGCCGGCCTGCGACCCGCGCGCCTGACGCGTGATCCCCGGAGGGGTCGACGCGCGCTTTCACCCCGACGCCGACCCCGCGCCCGCCGGCCGCGCCGGCTGGGCCTGCAGCCGGCCCTACGTGCTGACGATCGCCACCGACGACCGCCGCAAGAACGTCGAGAAGCTCGCCCCGGTGGCGGCGGCGCTGGCGCAGGAGGGGATGGAGCTGGTGTGGGCCGGTGACCGGCGTCCGTACTTCGCCGCCGCCGCCGCGACCGCCGGCGTGCGCAGCCTGGGCTACGTCGACGATGCCGACCTCCCCGGGCTGTACGCGGGGCGCGGGCGTTCGTGCTGCCGTCGCGCTACGAGGGCTTCGGGCTGACCTGCCTGGAGGCGATGGCCTGCGGCACGCCGGTCGTCGCCGCCGACCGGGCGGCGCTACCGGAGACGTGCGGGGACGCGGCGCTCCTGGTGGATCCCGACGACGGCGAGGCGCTCGCCGCGAGCGGTGCTCATCGCCGCCGGCGACGCGGCTGCGCGCGAGGCGCTGCGCGCCGCGGGGCTGCGGCGTGCCGCCCAGTTCAGCTGGGACCAGACCGCGGCGCGGGTGGACGCCCTGCTCTGCGAGCTCGCCGCACGGTGACGCGGTGCATCTCTGCCGGGTTCCGGATCCAGCGGTGGCGTCGCGAGCGCCGTGCCCGTGCGACAGCGCACAGCGTCAGCCCGGGATCAGGCCCGTCGCCCTGGAACTCCCGCTTGGCCTCCTCCAGCGAGACGTCGGACGGCGGCAGGATGATGTCCGAGCCGATGAGCTCGTCGTCTGGCGACCGGGCGTGCCCTGGGTGCGGACGTAGTCGAGCAGGCGCCCGAACACCTCACGGAACGCCTGCTCGTCACTGGCCTGGCAGCTGGCCACGGCCTCGTTGTCCAGCTCGTTCAAACCGGCGGCGTCCTCGTCGGACACCTCGTACTGGCCCTCGTTGGAGATGCGGACGATCATTGAGCCTGCTCCTGGCCCGCGCCCGCGCTCTCACCCCCGCCGGCTGGAGCGCCGGCGCCCAGCTCGCCCTTGGCCGCGCTGCCGCCGCCGAGCTCAGCCTTCATCTTGGCCAGCTCGGAGTCGACCTCGCTGTTGCTCGAGAGCTGCTTGAGCTGGCGGTCGATGTCGTCCTCCCCGGGGCCGATCTGGGTGAGATCATCGAAGGTCCCAGCCGCCTCGAGCTCCTGGACGGCGCCGGCCCGGGCCCGCATGTTCTCGGTCTTGTCCAGCGCCCGCTGCATGGCCAGGCCGACGTCGGCCATCTCCTCGCCCACTCCGGTGGCGGCCTCCGAGATCCGCACCTGGGCCTCGGCCGCCGAGTACTGGGCCTTGATGACCTCCTTCTTGGAGCGGAACTGCTCGATCTTGGACTCCAGCTTCTGCTCCGACGCGGTCATCTGCTCCTGCTGCTGCTCGAGCTGCGCGATCTGCGAGTCGAGCGATTGCAGCTCGGTCTGCAGGGCGCTCTTGCGCTCCAGCGCGGTGCGCGCCAACTCCTCGTTGCCGGCGGCGAGGGCCTGGCGGGCCTGGGTGTCGAGCTTGACCACCTGCTGCTGGTACTTCTCCTCCTGCAACTGCAGGCGCTTCTTCGACGTGACAACGTCGGCGATCCCCTTCTTGACGTTCTGGAGCAGCTCGATCTGTTTCTGATAGCTGTACTCCAGCGTCTCTGACGGATCCTCGGCCCGGTCGAGCAGCTTCGAGATCTTGGCTTTGATGACGGTGGACATGCGCCCGGACAAGCCCGGCATCGCATCCTCCTTGGCGAGTTCTTTACTGGCGCTACGAAGCGTAGCCGCTGGCGGGCCTCGGGTCCTCCCCGGAATCGCCCCCGGCGGTGCGTCACCCCGCAGCCGGGGCGCTGCGAGTACATAGGATCACGCGATGGACGCAAAGGCAGCAGCAGACTCTCGCGCGGAGATCACCCACCTGATGGGGGTCACCGACGCCAACAACCGGGGCAACATCCACGGCGGCACGATCATGAAGCACGCCGATGAGGCCGCCGCCCTGGCGGCGATCAAGCACTCGCGCCAGCGGGTGGTCACGGTCGGCATGGACCGAATGGACTTCCTCGTGCCGATCTACGTCGGCGAGCTCGTCACCTTCCGGGCCACGGTCAACGCCGCGTGGCGGACCTCGATGGAGGTCGGCGTGCGGGTCGAGGCGGAGAACCCGATGACCGGGAGCCGCCGCCACACCAACACGGCATTCCTGACGATGGTGGCGCTCGACGACGGCGGCGACCCCGCATCCATCCCGCCTCTGCTGGCGGTCACGCCGACCGAGACGCGCCGGATGCGCGAGGCCGAGCTGCGGCGCGCCAACCGGCTGGCCGAGCGCGAGGACATCATCGCCCGGCGTGCCCAGGAGGCCCGCCGCGACGCCCGGGACGACGAAGCGTGACGGCGCAACTGACCACGCAGCGCCGGCCGGCTGACCGTTGGATCCGGTCAGCCGGCCGGCGCTGTCCTCCGAGTCGGCGGCTTCTCAGAGGTCCGACGGGTGACGGGCGAGGTAGCCCGAGGTGGTGTCCATGACCGGGCGCCAGCGGGGGCCTGTCCCGGGAGCCGGGTGCGGATCGCCCTCCCGCGACGTGTCCAGGCGGACACCGGCGATCTCGACGAAGGCGTGGCCGGGATTGGTGTAGACGGTGATCCACTGCCCCAGGCCCCGGCTGCCCCAGGCCTCCATCTCGCCGGAGTCCTCCGAGGTCTTGAGCAGGCCCGCGGCGTGCAGAACGAAGGAGACCGCGCCCGAGCAGTCGTAGGCGGAGTCCTTCCACCGGCCGTGACCGCCGCCCACCGCGTAAGGCTTCAGGCGGATCTGGTTTCCGGCCCAGATCGCCTTCTTGACCTGCATCGGGGCGAAGGTCGGGGCGTAGGCGACCCCGTTGATGATCTTGGCGACGCTGCCCGGCACGGTCGGGTGCTGCGGCGTGCTGGGCGGGGCGGCCGGCGCGGCCGCACCGGCGCCGCCGGTGTCGGCGGACTGGACCGTGGTCCCCGCCGGGGTCGTGGGCACTGCGGTCCCGCCGTTCCCAGCGGCCGCGGCGGCCGAGGAGGTGCCGGCGAGCGTGAACAGCGCCAGGGCAGGGATGAGAAGTCGTTGTAGCGGCAAATCTCTCTCTTTCGTGAGCCGGCGGGGTTAGCTGTCGGGCTGGCGCGAAAAGAGCCTGCGCCTCCCACGGATTCACCGCAGGATTAGCCCCAGGGACGAGTGGGTCCCCCGCTCCGCGGATGTGACTGGGCCCGCGGATTAGGCGAGCGGCAATATAGCGATTTGTCTGGCGACGAGTCATAACGATGATCGGCGAGGGCCGGCGCGGCCGTACTCGCGTGCCCACAGCACGGAGCCGGTGACGACTCGCGCGCCCTGACCGCTGCGTCGGTAACGTCTCGCCCGCATGCGAGCCCGCGTATCCCGTGCCGCCCGGAGGGCAGCGACGCCGGCGGTCGCCGGGCTCCTGGCGCTGGCCCTGACCGCGTGCGGAAGCACCACCAAGCTGCTGCACAGCACCACCACGGTCAACCAGGGCGTGAACGGCGGAATCTCGTCGTCCACCCCGCAGGCGGCGCAGAAGCTCGGGTTCCCCACGCTGATGACCAAGAACACGTCGCGGGTGCCCGGAGCCGACGCCGTGGCGGACGCCGCCGGCGTGGCGGTGGCGGTCTATCCGTCGGTGGCACCGGGGACGCACCCGACCGCGGTCACCCTGGCCCCGACCGGGGACTGGGCGGCGGCGCTGGCCGCATCGGTGCTGATGGCGCCGCCGATCCGCGCGCCCGTGCTGCTGTCGGGACCGTCGGCGCTGCCCGCGGCGACGGCCAACGCGCTGACGATGCTGGCGCCCACCGGCGCCGGATCCGCCAACGGCGCCCGGGTCATTCGCGTCGGCTCGGTGCCCGCCGTCAACGGCATGCGCTCGGCGGCGATCAGCGGCACCGATGCCTACACGCTGGCGGCGGGGATCGATCGTTTCGTCTCCGCCGTCGCCGGGCGTCCGAGCAGCGACGTGGTGATCGCGTCGACCACCGATCCCGCCTACGCGATGCCCGCGGCGGGCTGGGCGGCCGAGAGCGGCAATCCGATCCTGTTCGTGGGCGCCTCCGGCATCCCCGCCGCCACCCGCCAGGCGCTCCTAAGCCACTCGAAGCCCCACATCTACGTGCTGGGCCCGCCCCATGTGATCTCCGACGCGACCATGGCCCAGCTCGGCAAGTACGGGACGGTCAAGCGCGTGAGCGGGAGCGATCCCGCCGCCAACTCCGTGGCCTTCGCCATCTACCGGGATCCCGCGTGCCCCTTCGGCCAGCCCTGCGCCCACGTCCCCAACAGCTTCGGCTGGGCGCTGCGCAGCCCCGGCCACGGCTACGTGCTGCTCAACGCCGCGCGCCCGCTCGACGCCGCCGCGGCGGCCGCCCTGTCCGGGAGCGGCGACTACGGTCCCGACCTGCTGGTGGAGAATGCCTCTACCCTTCCCAAGCCCGTGCTCAACTACTTCCTCGACTACGCGACCCCCGGCTTCACCCAGGAGGGTCCGACCGCCGCGGTCTACAACCACGCGTGGATGATCGGGGACCAGAGTGCGGTCTCGGTGCCGGTCCAGGCCGAGGTCGACCGGCTGCTGGAACTGGTCCCGCAGACCTCGCAGAGCGGCCAGGGCCAGTGATCACCGACATGGGTGACCACGCGTGAGCCAGGCCGAGCACCCCGACCGCCTGGCGGCCGAGCACGAGACGACCGTCGAGGACGTGCGCCAGCTCATGGGCGCCTCCACCCCGCACTTCGCCCTGCAGTTGCGCGAGCGGATCCGCAGCCTCATCCGTGGCCTCCCCGAAGGCCACCCCGCGCGCGTCGAGGGCGAGCGCGAGATCGCCCGCCTGGACAGGATCGCGTTCTCCGGAGAGACGCGCGGACACGCCGGCGAAGCGGGGCTGACGCCGCTGCCCAGCGTCGGCCACGTCCCCGGCGACGGGCCCTGAACCGCGGCGCGGTCCCGGCAGGCGGGCGCCGCGTGACGTCGAACCTGATTACCGCACCCCGGACACGCGGCTACCGTTAACCCACAGATATGAGCGAACAACGGTCCGTATCGGTCATCGGTCTCGGCCGCGTCGGCCTGCCGCTGGCGCTGTGCTTCGCTGATCGCGGCCTGCGCGTGCTGGGCGTCGATCACGATCAGACGATCCTCGACTCCGTGCGCTCGGGCCGGATGCCGTTCATGGAGGCGGGCACCCAGGAGTTGCTGGAGCGCGTCCAGCGCAGCGGACGCCTGGAGCTGTCCGATCGCGCCGCCGACGCCGCCCGCGCCGATGACATCGTCATCACCATCGGGACGCCGTCGTTCTCCCACGTCGAGTCCGACCTGCGCCAGGTCCGTGCCGCCGTCGATGACCTGCTGCCCCTGCTGCGGCCCGGCCACGCGCTGATCCTGCGCTCGACGATCGCCCCGGGCACGACGGAGTTCGTCGCCGGCTACCTGGAGAAGCGCCGCGGCCTGCGCGTCGGCGAGGACGTGTTCGTCGCCCACGCACCGGAGCGGATCGCCGCGGGCAAGTTCCTGCAGGAGATCACGTCGCTCCCGTGCATCGTCGGCGGCGTCGGTGAGAGCTCCACCGAGCACACCGCCAACCTGTTCAGCGTGTTCGGCGCGCCGATCGTCAAGACCTCGCCGGTCCAGGCCGAGCTGGCCAAGATCTGGACCAACATCCTGCGCTACGCCACCTTCGCGCTCCCCAACCTGCTGATGATGGACTGCGAGAGCTACGGGGCCAACGTGTTCGAGGTCATCGACCTGATCAATCACGACTACCCCCGCGGAGGGATCGCGATGCCCGGCATGACCGCCGGCACCTGCCTGCGCAAGGACTTCGCCTTCTCCGAGGAGCGCTCGCACGCGCCCGGCATGCTGCTGGCCGTCTCGCGCGTCAACGAGGGCGTGCCCCTGTTCCTGGTGGAGGGGATCAAGCGCCGCATCGGCAGCCTCTCCTCGCGCAAGGTGGCGGTGCTGGGTCTGACCTTCAAGCGCGACACCGACGACGAGCGCGACTCGCTGTCGCCCAAGCTCATCCGCCATGCTCGAGCGCGAACTGGCCGATGTCGCCGTCTGCGACCCGCACGCGGCCACGCCGACCCAGTCGCTGGCCGACGTGGTGCGCGACGCCGACGTGGTCATCGTGGCCACCAACCACTCCCAGTTCGAGAGCCCCGAGACCCTGCGTCAGATCCGCGCGCTCGCGGCCGATGACTGCCTGCTGGCCGATCCGTGGAACAGCCTGGGCACCGGGCAGGTGTTCGTCTTCGCCGCCGAGACCGCCGCGCTGCTCGGCGAGTCGGCGGGCGTCGACGCCTCCCCGGACGCCGCCCACTGATGGCCCGGGTGCTGGTCACGGGCGGGGCCGGCATGATCGGCTCAGCCGTCGTGCGGCGGCTGTTGCGCGACCCGGCGTTCGAGGTGCGCGTCGCTGACCATCGCCCCGCTCCCACGTGGATGCGAGAGGGCTGCGAGCTGCACGAGGGCGACCTGCGCGACCTGGAGGTGGCGCGCCAGGACGGCCGGCTGCTCGCACGTCATCCACCTGGCGGCGATCGTCGGCGGGATCGCCAACTTCCACAAGCTTCCCTTCACCCTCACCGAGGTCAACAACGCCCTCACTGGCGCGATCGTCCATGCCGCCGTCGAGCACGACGTGACGCGGCTGGTCTACGTCTCCTCCTCGATGGTGTTCGAGCGGGCGGGCGAGTTCCCCACCGCCGAGAGCCATCTCGACACCTGCCCGCCGCCGCGCTCGGCCTACGGCTTCTCCAAGCTCTCGGGCGAGGTCTACACGCGGGCCGCCCACGACCAGCACGGCCTGCGCTTCACGATCTGCCGCCCGTTCAACGCCTACGGCCCCGGCGAGCTGCCCGACCGCGACGAGCCCGGCATCGCGCACGCAGTGCCCGATCTCATCGCCAAGGTGCTCAGCGGACAGCGGCCGCTGCAGATCTTCGGCTCCGGCGAGCAGACGCGCACGCTCACCCACGTCGACGACATCGCCGACGGGATCGTCACGGCGATGGCCTCTCCGGCCGGGGAGAACGAGGACTTCAACATCTCGGCCTCCGAGGAGCACACCGTGGCCGAGATCGCCGCGCTGATCTGGGAGGCCTGTGGCGAGGATCCCCAGACGCTGACCTTCGAGCACCTGCCGAGCTTTAAGGTCGACGTGCAGCGCCGCTGGCCCTCGGTGGAAAAGGCTCGCCGGCTGCTGGGCTGGGAGTCCCGCATCGACCTGCGCGACGGCCTGGCCGGCACCGTGGCGTGGCTGCGGGAGACCAGCGCGCCGGCCACGACGCCGTGACCGCGATCCCACGCGAGGCGGCCCTGGGCTTCCAGCGTGGCGCCGCCGACTACGAGCGCGGGCGGCCCGGCTACCCCGACGCGGCGATCGCGCGGCTCGCCGATGTGCTGGACCTCGGCCCCGAGCGCGTGATCGTCGATCTGGCCGCCGGCACGGGCAAGCTGACGCGCGCCCTGCGCGGACTCGGCGCCCACCTGGTGGCGATCGAGCCCGTGGCGGGCATGCGCGAGCAGCTTCAGCGGGCCGTCCCCGGCATCGAGGTGCTCGACGGCACCGCGGAGCGGATGCCCCTGGCCGGCGCCAGCGTGAACGCGGTGCTCGTGGCCCAGGCCTTTCACTGGTTCGACGTTCACGCCGCCGCGGCCGAGATCCACCGGGTACTGGTCCCGGGAGGCGGCCTCGGGGTCGTGCGCAACGAATGGGACGAGACGGTGGACTGGATCGCCGAGATGCGGGCGCTGACGGCCGAGCACGCGGCCAGGGTCGAACGCGACCGGTCCGACGAATGGCGCGAGGTGCTCGGCGCGACCGGCCTGTTCTCGCCCCTCTCCGAGCAGGTCTTCCCCAACCCGGTCCGCGTCGACCCCGACACGCTGCGCGCCCGCGTCGCATCGCTGAGCTTCGTCGCACTGTTGGACGACGAGGCGCGCGGGCGGCTGCTGGACGCCGTGTCGGCGCTCGTGGTGGGGCACGACCTGCTCGACGATGACGGGCTGCTCGACACGCCCTACCGGACCCACATCACGTGGTGCCGGCGGCGCGAGGTGTGACGCCGGGGCTCCCCGACGCGCTGGCCGCGGACCGCGCCCTGCGGCGGCGCGCCGCACTGGAGGCGATCCCGCTGGCCGCGGGCCTGGCGGTCAGGCACCCCGCGCTTGACGACGTCCACTACCTCAATGCGGTGCTCGTGGACGCGACCCCGCCCGCCCCGGTCGTGCTCGACGCAGCCGGGGTCGCGGCGCTCGCCGAGCGGTGGCTGGGCGATCTCGGCCACCGTCACGTCGTCTTCGACGACGCCGGGGCCGGGGAGCGGGCGGCGGCGGAACTGGAGCGCGAGGGGTGGGAGCGTCGCCGCACCGTGTACATGGCCTTCGCCGGTGATCCCGCGGCAATCGCGCCGGACCCGCGAGCACGGCCCATCTCCGAGCCTGAGATGCAGGCCCTCCAGCTCGCCGCGCTGCGCGAGGAGGCGCCCGAGGTCGATGCCCGCACCGGCCTTGTCGCACGGCTGGTGGCGACGCAGAGCCGCCTGCGCGACACGACACCGTGCCGGTGCTTCGGCGCCGGCGAGCCCGGCGGGGAGCCGGCCTCGATGTGCGCGCTGTTCCTCGACGGCGATGTCGGCGGCCGCCGGGTGGCCACGGTCGAGGAGGTGGGAACACTCGTCGCTCATCGGGGCGTGGTCTGGCCCGCGCCGTCGTCTCGGCGGCGGTGTCCCACGCGGACCGCTGGGGCGCCGAGCTGATCGTGGTTCCCGCCGACGCCGACGACTGGCCGCAGCTCATGTACGCCGGGCTGGGCTTTGAGCCGCTCGGCCGTCAGGTGACGCTGACGCGGCGCCTCCGCGCGGGGCGGGCGGGCTCCGAGTCCGTGTCGGGCGACCTGTAGCCTCGGCAGCCGGATGGACTCCGCCACCGGCTCCCCCACGTCCGCCGACCGCGCTCGCCGCCGAGGCCATCGCGGACAGCCAATTCCCGGGGCCCTACCCGGTCGGGTCCTACGCCGCCCAGCTGCGGCGGCGCCTCCAGGAGTTCGCGCGCGTCCAACTCGTCGGCGAGGTCTGGGGCTTCCGCGAGAGCCGGGTGCGCGTCTACTTCGAGTTGCGCGACGCGCGCGGTGCGCTGCCGTGCTCGATGTGGCGCGACGACTTCGACCGCCTCGGCGCGCACCTCGCCGATGGGATGCGCGTCGTCGTCGGCGGCGGTTGCGACTACTACCCCGGGAGTGCCGCCTCCTCCCCCACCTTCGGCTTCGCCGTCAGCGAGCTGCGCCTCGCCGGCGAGGGCGACCTGCTGGTCGAGCTCGAGCGACTGCGCCGCCGGCTGCACTCCGAGGGGCTCTTCGAGCCTCAGAAGCGCCTGGCCCTGGCCCCGTTGCCCCGAACGATCGGGGTCGTCACCGGGGAGGGCGGCAAGGCCCGCGACGACGTGCTGGCCGGCCTGCGGCGGCGGGGCTGGAGCGGGCGCCTCGTCTGGGCCTTCGTCCCCGTCCAGGATCGCCACGCGGCGCCGCGGATCGCGGCGGCGCTGCGCGAGCTGGCCGCCACCCCCGAGGTGGAGGTGGTGATCGTCGCTCGCGGCGGGGGCTCGCTGGCCGATCTCTATGCCTTCTGCGACGAGGCCCTGTGCCGGACGGTGGCGCTGCTGCGCGTGCCGGTGATCTCGTCGGTCGGCCACCACACCGACCGCACGCTGATCGACGACGTGTCCGCCGTCTGCTGCTCGACGCCGACCCACGCCGCCGAGGCGGCGGTCCCGGTCGACTGCGCCGCCGCCGGTCGCGCGCTCGCCGCCGCCGCCGCGCGGCTGCGCGACCACGGCCGCGGCGCGATCCTCGTCAGAGCGCGTGCGCTGGCGCAGCTCTCCCGCGCTCCCGCTCAGCACATCGCGCGCCATCGCGGCCGCCTGCATCAGCTGCTGCGTGAGCTGCGCGCAGCGGCCCGCCGGCAGACCGATGCGGGGCGGCGTGGGGTGACCCGCCACGCCACGACCCTGGAGCGGACCGCCGCGCGTGCCGCCGACGGCGACCGCGCGCGCCAGGCGCGGGACCTCGAGCGCCTGGCGCTGGCGCTGGCGGCCCATGACCCCCAGCGCACCATGGCGCGCGGCTACGCGCTCGTGCAGGACCGCGCGGGGGTGCCGCTGGGCTCGGCGGCGGCGGCCCGCAGCGCGCGGGACCTGACGCTTCACTTCCACGACGGCGCCGTCGCGGCCGAGGTCGCCGGCGAGAAGGAGACCGAATGACCGAGACACGCACCTACGAGTCGGCCGTGGCCCGGGTCGAGGAAGTCATCCGCCGCCTGGACTCCGGGGAGGCCGGGCTACGCGAGACGCTGGACCTGGTGCGCGAGGGGCGCGAGCTGGTGGAGTACTGCGCCACGGAGCTGGACGCCGTCAGCCAGGGCCTGGAGGAGCTGCGCCTGGAGGAGCTGGTGGCGCGCCTGGAGCCGACGCCGCCCGCCCGCGCCCGGGCGATGAGCACGTTCGACAAGCTCGCGGCGCTGCCCGTGGAGGTGGACGGCTACACCCTGGAGGGGCTTCGGGCTCAGGTATCAAGCGGCTTTGAGCGGCTGTCGACGGTCGTGCATCTCACCGGCGCAGGCGCGGAGGGGGTGGGCGAGGACGTCGTCTACGACGCCGAGGATCAGGTCGCCCTCCAGGAGGCGGGGCCGGTGCTCGACCTGTCGGGGCGCTACTCGCTTGGCGAGTTCTGCCAGCGCATCGACGGCCTCGACCTCTTCCCGGTCGAGCCCCAACGCGGCGAGGTGTCCCGGCTGTATCGCCGCTGGACGTTTCACAGCGCCGCGCTGGATCTGGCGCTGCGCCAGGCCGGCATGCCGCTGCACCGCGCCCTGGAACGCGAGGCACGGCCGCTGACGTTCGTGGTCTCGCTGCGGCTGGGCGAGCCGCCGACGCTCGCGCCCATCTCCAGCCGGCTGGCCCACTACCCGACGCTGCGCTTCAAGCTCGACGCCACGACGTCGTGGTCGCCGGACGTGATCGCCGAGCTGGCGCAGACCGGCGCCGTGGACTCGATCGACTTCAAGGCCCTGTACCGGGGCACGATCGTCGATCAGGAGCCGGACCCGGTGCTCTACCAGCGGGTGGTGGCGGCGTTCCCGCACGCCTGGCTGGAGGACCCCGATGTCGTCACCGAGGGCACCGCGGCCGCTCTGGCCGGCGAGCACGACCGGATCACCTGGGACGCCCCCATCCACTCGATCGCCGACATCGAGGCGCTGCCGTTCGCGCCGCGCATGGTCAACCTCAAGCCCTCGCGGATCGGCGGGCTGAAGAAGCTCTGCGACACCTATGACTACTGCACCGAGCACGGCATCGGGGCCTACGGCGGCGGTCAGTTCGAGCTGGGGCCCGGGCGCGGCCAGGCCCAGTACCTGGCCTCGCTGTTTCACGCCGACACGCCCAACGACCTGGCGCCGGTGGGGTTCAACCAGAACGACCCGCCGCCGGGGCTGCCGTCGAGCCCGCTGCCGGTGGGCGCCGACGACGTCGGATTTCGCTGGGGCTAGGTGATCGGGCCCGGCGTCGCGGCGCCGGGCATCAAGGCCCCGGGGCGCCAGGGCGCGGGCGCCGGGGCGAGGGGTTCAGCTGAGATCGAGCAGGAGCTTGCCCTGCACCTGCCGGTCGACGAGGCGCCGGAAGGCCTCGTTGACGTCGCCGAGCGGGAGGACCGAGTCGACGCGCACTGTCAGCTCGCCCGCGCGGACAGCCTCCAGCGCGGCCTGCAGGCCCGGCCGGCGATCCGCGCGCGTGAGGATCGTCCCGCCGTAGCCGAGCAGGCTCAGCATCTTGCGGTACAGCAGGCGCATGTTGAAGGTGACATCGGCGCCGGCGGACACGCCCAACGAGACGATGCGCCCGCGCGCGGCCATCGCCTCGACGATCGCCGCCACGTAGCCGTCGCCGAGCACGTCGAAGGCCACCGTCGGCTCGTACTCCGCCAGACCGGCCGCGACCTCCTCGGGGCCGCCGACGAGCACGCGGTCGGCGCCCTCGGCGGTGATCGCCGGCACCTTGGCCTCGGACCCGGTCTGGCCCCACACGGTGGCGCCGGCGGAGTGGGCCAGCGACACGATCATGCTGCCGACGCCGCCCGACGCCCCGAGCACCACCACGCGGTCGTCGGCGGTGACGCGCGCCAGCGTGCGCACGCAGTTGAGCGCGGTGAGCCCGGCGATGCCCATCGCCGCCGCGTGCTCTGAGGCGACGCCCTCGGGCACGTCGACCACGGCCTCGCGCGGCACCACCGCGGTCTGCGCCCAGACGCCGTCGCGCACGAAGCCCAGGCCCTCGCCCGCGACGAGCACGCGCCGCCCATCCACCTCGCCGGAGGCCTCGCCCCCGAGCGTGCGGGGCCGCACCGCGTCGGGGTTGACCTGACCGGTGGCGTTGTAGCGGTCGATCGGGTTCACGCCGCCGAAGTGCAGGTCGACGCAGACCTCGTCCTCACCGGCCGCGGGCAGCTCCACCTCCTGGATCTGAAGGGGCTGGCCCAGCTCGATGAGCCGGGCGGCGCGGGCGGTGTCAGAGCCGGATGCCATTGCGCCCGCGGTTCTAGCACAGACGCCTTCCTAGGCTCGACGGATGATCAATACCGAGAAGCTGAACGGAGCAGTGGCGCTGGTCACCGGCGCCTCGAGTGGCATCGGCGAGGCAACCGCGGTGGCGCTGGCCGAGCAGGGCGCGACGGTGGCGATGGCGGCGCGGCGCAAGGACCGGATCGACGCCCTCGCCGCCCGGATCACCAATGGTGGCGGCACCGCGCTGGCCATCGAAGCCGACGTGAGCTGCCAGGAGCAGGCGCAGGCGCTGATCGAGCAGACGGTGGCCGAGCTCGGCCGGCTGGACACGCTGATCAACAATGCCGGCGTGATGCTGTTGGGCCCGGCGGTCGGCGCTCCGCTGGAGGAGTGGGAGCGGATGATCGGCGTCAACGTCCAGGGGTTGCTCTACTGCGCCCACGCCGCCCTCCCCCACCTGCTCAAGGCCGCCGAGGACAGCCCGCGCCGGGTCGCCGACATGGTCAACATCAGCTCGGTGGCCGGTCGCGTCGCGCGCAGCGGCAGCGGGGTCTACAACCTCACCAAATGGGGCGTGGGGGCGTTCAGCGAGTCCCTGCGCCAGGAGGTCACCTCCCGCCACGTGCGGGTCTCGCTGGTCGAGCCCGGCGCCGTGGCCACCGAGCTGGTCTCCCACAACCGGCCCGAGATCCGGGAGGCGATGGCCGCGGGCAACGAGTTCGAGCGGATGGTGCCGGAGGACATCGCGGAGGCGATCACCTATATCGTCACCCGGCCGTGGCGGATGGCGGTCAACGAGATGCTGATCCGCCCGACAGAGCAGGAGCGTTAACGGGTAGCTACGTTCCACTGAACAGTCCCGTACTCTTGAGCGCGCGACGGGCCGGGAACGGTCCTGGGCGCACATCGAACCAGGAGACCCCTTGCAAGAAAGACTCGCCATCGCCGGCTCCGGCACGATCGCGGCCGGACTTGCCGCCGTCGCCGCCGCCCACGGAGAGGTCCTCCTGTGGGCCCGCTCCTCCGCGTCCGCGGACCGTGTGCGGGGCGCCGTAGCCAAGCATTGCGACAAGCTGCCCGAGCTCAACGGCTGCGCCGATCGGGTACGTGTCGTCGGCGATCTGGACGAGCTGGCCCAGGCGACCTTCCTGGTCGAGGCGGTGGTGGAGGATCCGGAGCACAAGGGGCCGTTGCTGGCTGAGCTGGCCTCGCACACCGGACCCGACGAGATCCTGGCCACGACCACCTCGTCGCTGTCGATCGCGGACCTGGCCGTCGCCAGCGGGCATCCCGACCGGTTCGTGGGACTACACGTGTTCAACCCGGTGCCGCGGATGGAGCTGATCGAGCTCGCCTACGGTCCCCAGACCCGCGATGACGTGCGCATCCGCGCCCGGACCCTGTGCGAGGACCTGGGCAAGACTCCGGTGGAGGTCCCCGACACCCCGGGCTTCGTCGTCAACCGGCTGCTGTTCCCCTATCTGTTCAGCGCCGTGGACTTCATGGTGCAGACCGGCATGGAGCCGGCCGCCGTGGACCAGTGCATGACGCTCGGCGCCGGGATGCCGATGGGCCCGATCGCCCTGCTGGACTTCGTCGGGCTGGACGTCTCCAAGGCGATCGGCGAGGAGATCGGCGCCGCCGTACCGGCCCGTCTGGCGGAGCTCGTGGAGAACGGAGCGCTCGGCCGAAAGACCCGTCGCGGTTTCTACGACTACGACTAATTATTAAGGCTGCGTTCAGGTCCGAGGCCCAACATGCAGGGCGCGACGTACCTCATAGCAGCACCTCCTCCCCAGAAGCACGAGACCGGCCCGTCCCCAGCGGGCCGGTTTCTTTTTGGCCCACAACAGCCAGGCGAAGCTGGTCCGCTGCCTCGCCGCTCGTTCTGAGATGGCGGGCGAAGCCGGCCCCGGAGGGCCGGCTCCATCTCTCCTCTCAACCGCCGGAATCCAACCGGACGGCCCGTTAACCGGCAAATGTAACGAACGGCGCGAGCTCGCGCGTCACCAACGTCCGGAGGCTGCGGCGGATCGTGGCGCGATTTCCTTCACTATCCGCCGCGACCGGCGGCAGCGGGCAGCAGCGCAGCGGCACCGCGGCGGCGCGGCACCGCGGCTACGCCGGCGCGGTTTCGGCGGCCGGCGCCTTGCGGTGGCGGATCCGGACCGCCTCGATGCGGTTCTCGCGCACGGACTCGACGCGGATCGAGTAGCCGTCGGCAGTGACCTGGTCCCCGCGCTTGGGCAGCCGGCCGAGCTCGGCGAAGACGAACCCGCCCACGGAGTTGTAGGCGTCGGTGTCGACCGGCAGGTGCAGCCCGTAGTCCTCGAGGTCGGAGACGGGGACGTGCCCGCGGACGAACCACTCGCCGCTGGCCAGCCGGCGCACGGCGCCGCCGGCCGGATCGGTCTCGTCGGCGATCTCGCCCACGACCTCCTCGATGATGTCCTCGGTGGTGACGATCCCGGTCGTGCGCCCGTACTCGTCGACGACGACGGCCAGCTCCGTGCGCTCGCGCTGGAGGTCGGCCAGCAGGTCGTCCAGCGGCTTGGTCTCGGGGACGATCGGCGCCTCGCGCACGAGCTTGTCGAAATGGGCCTCGTAGCCCTCGTTCATCATCAGCTTGACCAACTGGTTGACGTGCACGATCCCCTTGACGCGGTCCTGGTTGTCATCCTCGGTGACGACCAGGCGTGAGTGCCCGGTCGAGACGCAGCGGCGCAGCGCGTCCTGCACGGTCTCGGAGAGGTCGACGGTCACCACCGCGGGGATCGGCGTCATCACTTGGCGGGCCTCCTGCTCGTGGAGATGGAAGACGCCGGTGAGCATGTTGGCCTCGCCGATATCGAGGATGCCGCCGCTGCTGGACTCGGCGATGATCCGCTTGATCTCGTCGGGCGTGCCGCCCTCCTGCACCGCGTCGGGGTCGGTGCCGATGGCGCGCAGCAACGCGTAGGACGCCGAGTTGAGCACGTAGATGAACGGCGAGAACAGGACCCGGCTCAGCCGCAGCGGCCGCGCGACCCGCCGCGCCAGATCCTCGGCGTGCTGGATGGTGTAGAGCTTGGGCGCGATCTCGCCGACGATGCTCTGCACGACGGTGATCACGAGGTAGGCGAGGATCACCGAGATCGCGACGGCCGCCTCGTGGGCCAGCGCCTTGCCGAGCAGCGGCTCCAGGGCGTGGGCGATCGCCGGCTCGCCGAGGGCACCAATGGCGATCGAGGCCATCGTGATCCCGACCTGACAGGCGGCGATGTAGTCCCCGATGTCGTCGATCGCGGCCAGAGCCAGGCGCGCCCCGCGCTTGCCCTCGTCGGCCATCTCCTGCAGGCGCGACTTGCGCGAGCGGACGAGCGAGTACTCGGCGATCACGAAGAAGGCGTTGACCAGCACCAACAGGCCGGTCAGGATGATGAGCAGCGCCTTCACAGAGCCCCGCGCGTCATCCGGCTCTGCGTCCGGATGGCGCCCTGCGTCGGCGCGCTGCTACTTCGTGGTCGTTCGTCGTCGTTCATTCAGCGACCGGGCCAACGGTAGCAGCAGGCCCCGCCGTCCTCGGCAGCAGGCCCCGCCGTCCTCGGCAGCAGGGCCCGCCGTCCTCGGCCGCCGTCCCCGCGAGGCATGCCTGGGCGAGCCCGGTGTCCTTACGGTGTGGGACTCGTGACCACGCGGTGAACGAGTCCCGCGGTGAACGAGTCCGGAAGGGGCTAGCCACCCAGGGCGTCGAAGCGCTCGGCCATGGTGAAGTCCACCTCGGTGAGGCCCCCCGCCGAGTGGTTGATCAGCGTCAGCTTCACCTTGTTCCAGCCGTGCAGCAGGATGTCGGGATGGTGGTTGGCCTCCTCGGCGACCTCCGCGACCTTGTTGACGAACGCCACCGCCTCGTTGAAGTCCTCGAAGCGCCACTCCCGCACGATCTCGTCGCCCTCGCGCTCCCAGGGCAAACGCCGTAGCCTTGATGCGACGTCATCCTCGTTGAGCTGTTCCGCCATGTCGCCTCCTTTTTCGCTTCCGTTCAACCTCCCACGGGCGGGCGGCCCGCAAACCTGAGCATGCGCATCGTCAGCCTCGTCCCATCGGCCACGGAGATGCTGTTCGCGCTCGGGCTCGGCGACGACGTCGTGGGCGTCACGCACGAGTGCGATTACCCGGCCGACGCCCGGGGTCTGCCCAAGGTGACCCGCGACGTGCTGCCCATGGGGCTGAGCGCCGCCGAGATCGATGCCGCGGTCAAGGAGCGCACGCTGGCCGGCGAATCGATCTATCACCTCGACGCCGACGCACTGCATGAGCTGGCGCCCGACCTCATCGTCACCCAGGCGCTGTGCTCGGTGTGCGCGGTCTCCTACGACGATGTGCGGGCCATCGCCGAGGAGATCGACACGCAGCCGATGGTGATCTCGCTCGATCCGCGCACAGTGGGAGAGATCCTGGGCGATGCCCGGACGCTCGCTCAGGCCACCGACACCAAGGACGCCGCGGTCGACCTGGTGCAGGAGGCCTCGGCACGGATCGATCGCATCCGTGTGCTCACGCGCAAGGCCCGGCGGCGACCACGGGTGGTCGCCCTCGAGTGGCTCGACCCGCCCTTTGCCGCCGGCCACTGGACGCCGCAGCTGATCGAGTTCGCGGGCGGCGAGGACGTGCTGGGCTTCGCCGGCGAGAACTCCGAGCAATGCTCGTGGGAGCAGGTGGCGGCCGCTGAGCCCGACGTGGTCATCGTCATGCCGTGCGGCTACGACGCCGAGATCGCCCATCGCGAGGCCGAGATGCACCGCGACGAGCTGGCCGCGATCGGGGCGGGCGAGGTCGTGGCCGTCGACGCCTCCGCCTATTTCTCCCGGCCCGGCCCGCGCGTCATCGACGGGCTGGAGCTGCTGGCCCACATCCTGCACCCGGAGCTGGCGGCCGAACCCGCCCCGCCCGTCCGAGCCCTCACCGTCGAGCTCTAGCCGGTGCACTGAGTGGGCGGGGGACCGGTTCCCCGGCGCAGGTCCTCTACCTGCACTCCTCCAGCGGCCATTACGGCGCCGACCGCCAGCTCGCGCTGCTGTGCTCGGGCCTCGACCCCGACCGCTACCGCCCGATCGTCGTGCTGCCCCCGGGGAGCTGGCGGCGGACCTGAGCGCCGCCGGCGCCGAGGTCATCGAGCGCTCGCCCGCGGTGATCCGCCGCGGAGCGGGCGGCGTCGCCGGGTTCCCGCGCGCCTTGGCGTCACTGACGGCAGGTGTGGCCCGCGACGGGGCGGCGCTGGGCCGGCTCATCCGGCGCCGCCGGGTGGCGCTCGTGCATTCCAACACGTCGGTGGTGCTCGGCGGCGCGGCGGCGGCGGCGGTGGCCGGGGTCCCGCACGTGTGGCACGTCCGCGAGATCTACAGCCGCTACACGCGGCTGTGGCCGGTGTACCGGAGGGCCATGGGCACCGCCGCAGCGCTCCCGTGCGTGTCCTGGGCGGTGGCCGGCCAGTTCGGCGCCGACCCCCGCGCGCGCGTGGTCTATGACGGCCTGGCCATCGACGCGCGGCGCGCTCCCCGCGGGCTGGCCCGCGCGCGGCTGGGGCTTCCGGCGGACGGGCCGGTGATCGCGGTCCTGGGACGGATCTCCGATTGGAAGGGCCAGGACCTGCTCGTGCGCGCCCTGGCGACCGCGACGCTGCGCCAGCGGGGCGCGATCGGCGTGATCGCCGGCGAGCCGTGGCCCGGCGCCGAGGCGCGCCGCGACCGGGTCCTTGCGCTGGCGCGACGGCTCGGCGTGGATGACCGCCTGGCGCTCGTCGGGTTCCGCAAGGACGTGGAGACGGTCTACGGCGCGGCCGACGTGGTGGCGGTCCCCTCGACCGCGCCCGATCCGCTCCCCAACACGGCGCTCGAGGCGGCGGCCGCCGGCTGCGTGGTGGTGGCGGCCGCCCATGGCGGGTTGCCCGAGATCATCCGCGACGGCGAGACGGGGCGCCTGTTCGCGCCCGGCGACGCCGCCGGGCTGGCGAGGGTGATCGCCGACCTGCTCGACGACGAGGACGAGCGTGAGCGCCTGGGCGCGGCCGCCGCGGCCGATGTGCGCGCCCGCTTTGACCCGGCGCGCCTCATCGCCGAGATGCAGTCGCTGTATGACGCGGTCAGAGGGTCAGGCCGTTGGGGGCCAGACCGGCGGACCCGGCGACGGCGATGGCTGCAATCACGCTGATGACGCCCACGACGACACAGCCGGCGAGAGCGGCGGTGGGCATACGGCGGCGCTCTCCCACCTGCACGATCAGCCACCCGCAGATGGCGCCGCCGAGGACCCCGCCGAGATGGCCGCCGATCGAGATGCCGCTCACGCTGAGCGAGAACACGATGTTGATGAGCAGCGTGAGGCCGAGGCCGCTCTGCCAGATCGAGATCCCCCGGTAGTGGGCGACGACGATCAAGGCGCCGAGAACCCCGAAGCACGCGCCGGAGGCCCCGACGGTGAAGGCGTCCGGTGTGAACAGCAGCGCCCCGAACGAGCCGCACAGCAGCGAGACGAAGTACACGACGGCGAAGTTGAGCCGCCCGATCGCGGGCTCCAGCATCTGACCCATGAAGTACAGGAACAGCATGTTGAAGGCGATGTGCAGAAGCCCGTCGTGCAGGAAGCCCGCCGTGACCAGGCGGTAGTACTGGTGCAGCTGGTCGATGGGCGGACCGGCCAGCGCGCCCTTGATGAACAGCGTCCCGGCGACGCCACCGCCCAGCGGGGTGCCGCTGGCGGTCTCGGCGATGAACACCGCGACGTTGATCGCGATCAGCACCTGCGTCACGGCGGGGGCCGACGGGCGACCGCGCACCGTCTTGACCTTGGTGCGCTCGCGCGCGCACTCGGGGCAGCGCATGCCCACCGAGGTCGGCGTCATGCAGTCCGGGCAGATGGGCCGCCCGCACGAGGAGCACGAAACCCCGGTCTCTCGGGATGGGTGTCGATAGCAGGTGGCCATGGTGCGCTGACGGTATCAGCGGCCCTGGCGTTGGCCCGCCGGGCACCGCTGGGTCACCCCGGCCGGGCGGGTGGGTTCAGCGAGCTCAGCGGTCGGGTAGGACCCGGCGGGCTTCCTCGGCGAAATCCTGGAACGTGCGGCCGGCCAGCTCGCGCAGGTTGGACGACTGCTGCTTGCGCGTGCGGTGGCGGCCCCGCACCCGGAGCACCACCAGCGCGGCGCCGGCACCGGCCCCGACGAGCACCGCGGCGGCGGGACGCGCCCAGTTGCGCGGGTCGCGCATCGTCTTGAGCTCCCACGCCTCGAGCTCGTCCTGCGCGAGCTCGGTGAGGCTGACCAGCGCCATCTCCACGCGTTCGGTCAGGCTCTCGGGCGGGTCGAGAGGACTGAGCGCCTGGCGCAGGAGGGCCTCGAAATCGGTCGTACCGGTGCTCATGCGCCCTCTCCCGATGGCTTGCTGGGCTCGCTCACCATCTCCTCCAGCTGGCGGATCGCGCGGTGCAGCAGAACCTTGGTGGCGCCGTCGGTGCGATCGAGCGCCCGGGCGATCTCGCGGTTGTCCATCCCCAGCGCAAAGCGCATGATCAGCGCGTTGCGGCGGTCGTCGGGCAGCTGGGAGACTCCCTCCAGAATGCTCTTGAGCTCCTCGCGGCCCTCCACGAGCGCCTCGGTGGTGTGGGGCGCGGAGATCAAGCCCGCGTCCTCGATGGCCGACTCCGGCTTGCGCGAGCGGTCCCGGTAGAAGTTGGCCGCCAGGTTGTGGGCGATCCGGATGAGCCACGGACGCAGGGGCCGCCCGTCGGACTCGCGCAGGGCCCGCTCGAAGTGGCGGTAGGCCTGCAGGAACGTCTGCTCGGTGATGTCCTCGGCGTCGTGATGGTTGCCGATGCGGTAGTAGCTGTAGGTGTAGACGTCGCGCAGATGGCGGCGATACAGCTCCGTGAACCGGGCGTCGAGCTCTGCCTTGGACTTTGGGGTTTCGATTGCCAACTCACGCGGAGCCTACCTCCGCCCGTTGCGTACCGGGGGTGGGCGGGGGGTGGGCAGGGATCCGAGTCACGCGGCACGCACCGTCCGTGATCGTCTGGGCTGTGGCGGCTCGCTGACGGTCGCCGCCCACTGGTGAGGATCGATCCGGCCCTCGACCAACGCGGCCAGGCCGTCGAGCGCCGGTGAGTCGAGCTGGGCTGCACGTGCGGCGCTGGCCAGCAGCGGCACGGAGTCGACGGCCTCGGTGCCCTGGCCCAGCGCGCGGCCGATCTCCGAGGCCGGCATCCCCTGGGCCAGCAGCTCGCCGGCGCGATGGTTGCGCGAGCCGCTGTCGACGACGCTGGCCACCAGCGCGCCGGCGCCGGCGACACCCGCGAACGTCTCGGGCCGCCCGCCGCGAGCCCGGGCCAGCGCGTCGATCTCGGCAAAGACCTTTCCCGCCGCAGCTCCGGCGACATTGGCTCCCCCCTGGGACGCGGCCGCGGCCGCAGCCAGAGCGGCGACGTTCTTCGCGGCGCCGGCGAGCTCGACGCCGGTCACGTCGTTGGTCGCGAGCACGTCGAGCTTGGCGGCGGTGAGAATGTCTGAGAGCTGGCGCGTGAAGCCGCGATCCAGCGAGGCCACGACCACCGAGCCGCCCCGTTCGAGCATCTCGGTCGCGTTCGCCGGGCCGCCCAGGACGGCGACGGCGCGCGCCTTGCAGCGCTCGGCCGCGAACGCCGAGGGCAATGTGCCCAGCGGTGGGACGACGCCCTTGGAGACGACGAGCACGCCCGCGCGGCTGGTGATGCGCCCGCCGTGGGCGGCCATCACTGACGGCAGCGCCTTGGCCGGCACCGCCAGGCAGACGATGTCTGAGCCCTCCAGGCTGAGGTCGGACGCGCGCAGGACGCGGACGGCGTCGGGCAGTGGGACCCCGGGCAGGTAGGGCTCGTTCTCACGCGAGGCCTGAAGCCGTTCGGCCTGCTCCTGGGTGCGGCAGCCGAGGTCCACCTCGAGTCCGGCGCGGGCCAGGCAGACCGCCAGCGTCGTGCCCCACCCTCCGGCGCCGACGATGGCGACCCGGCGCACCGGCGGCAGGCCGCCCAGCCACTCCCACTGGAGCATGACGCACGGCCAGATGCGGTTGGTGACCGCGCCGGCCAGCTCGACCGACGGGTTGCTCACCTGCGGGAAGCGGACGGCTCGCCCGGCGCGGAGCTTGACCTTGTGGGGACGGATGCGCCAGCCCTTGCGGATCGCCTCGGTGCCGAGCACGGCGACGGGCACGACGGGGGCGCCGGTCTCCAGAGCCAGCCGCCCCACCCCGCGCCGGGGCTGGCCCAGCGAGCCCGGACGCGTGCGCGTCCCCTCGGGGAAGATGAGCACGATGTCGCCGCGGGCCAGGATCGCCTTGGCGGTGTCGATGAAGTCCGCATCGCCGGCGCCACGGTCCACGGGAAAGGCCCCGAGGGCCGCCAGCACCCAGGCCAGCAGGCGGTTGTAGAGGAAGATCTCCTTCTTGGCCACGTAATACATCGGGCGCCGAGCCATGCACGCGATGACGAACGGGTCCAGGAAGCTGCGGTGGTTGGATGCGATGATCACCGGCCCGCGCCTCGGGATGTGCTCGCGCCCGATCCGCTTGAAGCGGAAGTAGACGAGAAAGAACGCCTGGAACGTCACACGGACGAATCCATAGATGAGCAGATTGGCTCGTTTCTCGCGCGCTCTCCGGTAATAACGGTCGTGATCCATCGCACAATGCGGTACCCAGCGGGCCTCCGCCCGTTACAGTTGAAACCCAGTGAGCCCCGGCCTGGATCCCACCCGCAGCCTCCGTGGCGCCGTGAGCGGCGCGGTGGCGGCAGCGGTATGGGCGCTCCAGCAACCGCTGGACAAGCGGGTGTTCTCCAGCCGCTACGACGATGTCGAGCTGCTGGGCAAGGCCTTCACCCGAGACGCCGGCTGGCTCCCCATCGGCCTCGGGATCCACATGGCCGACGGGGCCCTGTTCGGGGCGGTCTACGCCAACCTCGCGCCCGCCATCCCCGTCTCACCGAGGCTGAGGGGACCGGTCGCAGCGCTCTCCGAGCACGTCGCGCTGTGGCCGCTGGTGGCCCTCACCGACCGCCTGCACCCGGCTCGCGGCGAGCTGCCCAGGTTGCGCGGCAACCGGGTGGCGTTCCTGCAGGCCGCCTGGCGCCACCTCCTCTTCGGGATGGTCCTGGGCGAGCTGGAGCGGCGGATCAACGCCGAGCCCGAGGCCGAGCCCCCCGAGCCCGAGACCCATTACTCCTCAAACGGCCACGGCTCGCTGGAGCACGCTGTGTCCGTGCACGATTCCCCCTGACGACGGAAGGTCCAGGGGTGGCATGCGGGTCCTGATCACCGGCGCGTCCGGCTTTGCCGGCACGTGGCTGTGCCGGCAGTGCGCCGAGGCCGGTGACGAGGTGGTGGGGCTGTCGCGCCGCGGGCGGGTGCCCGAGGGGTGCGCTCAGGGCGTCGCCGTCGACCTGCGCGACCCCCACGCGGTGGCGGCGGCGATGCGCGCAGCCGCTCCCGAGCTCGTCTACCACCTGGCGTCGCTGACCTCGGTCGGCCGCTCCTGGGAGTCCCCGGCGCAGACCGTGCTCGACAACGACGCCATCACCGTCGGGATGCTGGAGGCGCTGCGCCACCTCGCGGGCGGCCCGCCGGTGGTGTGGGTGAGCTCGTGCGAGGTCTACGGCGACCCCGAGGTGCTGCCCGCGACCGAGGATCTGCCGCCGCACCCGGCCAACCCATACGCCGTGTCCAAGGTGTCGGGCGAGATGCTCGCCGAGGTCTACGCGGATGCGTATGGCCTGGAGATCGTCCGGGCGCGGCCGTTCAGCCACTCCGGCCCCGGCCAGCTCCCGATCTTCCTGATGTCCTCGCTGGCCTCCCAGGCCGCCGAGGGCCGTCGCGCCGGGGTCTCCACGCTGGAGATCGTCACCGGGAACCCGGACACGCGCCGGGACTTCACCGATGTGCGCGACGTCGTGCGCGCGTACCGGTTGCTGGGCCAGGCGCTGGTCTCGGGCAAGCCGGGCGCGGCCGGGGGCGTGTTCAATGTGAGCACGGGCCGCTCCGTGTCCGCGGGCGAACAGGTGGCACTGCTGACCGAGCTTCTCGCGCCGATCGAGGTCGTGCATACCGTCGACCCGGCGCGCGTCCGCGCCCGAGAGGTCATGGACCTCCGCGGCGACCCGGCCCGCCTGCGCGCGCTGACCGGCTGGGAGCCCAAGATCCCGCTGCACCAGACGATGGCCGATTCCATCGAGTGGTGGGAGCGCCAGCAGGAGCGCAGCGCGGCCTGACCCCGCGCCGCCTGCCAGACTTTGGCGGGTCGCGCCCGCCTAGCTCAATTGGTAGAGCACTTGATTTGTAATCAAGGGGTTGGGGGTTCAAGTCCCCCGGCGGGCTCCTAAACCCGTCTCGCACGGTGAACCAGACCGAACGGGACGGACTCAGGCTCGCGGCGGGACACGACGTTGTGCTCTTGGCCCGCGGTGGCCGTCTCAGAGATCTACGGGAGTCGGGACTCGTTGTTCCGGTCCGGCCACGCCGCGTGCGCCTTACCCCGTCGTCGTCTCGTGGCCGGCGCCGTTGCGGATGATCGCAGCCTGGCCTTGACCGCCACCGATGCAGAGCGTTGCGAGGCCGCGCCCGGCGTTACGGCGGCGCATCTCGTGCAGCAGGGTCACAAGGATCCGACCGCCGCTGGCCCCAATCGGGTGCCCGAGCGCAATGGCCCCGCCATTTGGGTTGATCCGATCCGGGTCGATGTCGAGCTCCCTGAGCACGGCGAGCGACTGTGCCGCGAACGCCTCGTTGAGCTCGAATAGGTCGATGTCGCCGAGCTCAAGCCCCGCTCGGGCCAGCGCTTTTCGTACCGCGGGCACCGGGCCGATGCCCATGATCTTCGGCTCGACCCCAACCGAGGCGTAGCTCTCGACTGTTCCGAACGTCTGCAGGCCGCGCTCCGCGGCCATGCTCGCAGACGTCACAATGATCGCGGCCGCCCCGTCGTTGATCCCCGATGCGTTCCCGGCAGTCACAGTGCCGGCATCGCGGCGAAACGCCGTGCGCAGCTTCGCCAGGGTGTGGGCGGTCGTTCCCGCCCGCGGCGCTTCGTCGCTGTCCACCGTGCGCGTGCCGCCTTTCGCAGGCACGTCGATCGAGACGATCTCGTCGTCGAAGATCCTCTCAGCGACCGCGCGCTCGGCCTTCTGCTGGCTGGTAGCGGCGAATTCGTCCTGTTGCTCGCGGCTGATTCCGTACTGCTCGGCCAGATTCTCCGCGGTGATCCCCATATGGATGTCGTTGAAGGCGTCCCATAGTCCGTCATGAACCATCGAATCGATCAACTCGGCGTTGCCCATCCGCGCCCCGAAGCGTCCGGACGGGATCAGGTACGGAGCACGCGTCATGTTCTCCATGCCACCCGCCACGACGACGTCCACATCGCCGGCGCGGATCATCTGCGACGCGATCGCAACAGCTTTGAGGCCGGATCCACAGACCATGTTGATCGTCGTCGCGGGCACCGGATTAGGGATCCCCGCGCCGATCGCCACCTGGCGCGCGGGATTCTGTCCAAGCCCGGCCGTCAGGACGCAGCCCAGGACGACCTCGTCGACCTCCTCGCCGGCGATCCCGGCGCGCTTTAGCGCCGCGTCTACAGCACGTGCGCCGAGCTCAATGGCCGTGATGTCTTTGAACTGCCCGCCGAAGGTGCCGACCGGTGTCCGGACCGCACTGACGATTACCGCATCTTCCATCACAGCCTCCTCGGACAGGTTGTGACACCTACCGTGTCACTCAAATCGAGCATACGCCCCACCCTCGGCTGCGCCGCTGGGAGGAACCGCAGGCAGTCGACGACGGCGACTCGATCGCTCTGGAAGACGTTGCTCGAAGGTGCATGGTGAGTTGTTCGCTCCGCTTCAAATCTTCGTGCTCAAGCCGGGCCGTCTGCCGATGCCGCGCTTACGCCACCTTCGCCTCCGTCCGCGCGCAGTTGGTTGGTGCGGCGGGCTCGCTGCCCAAGCCGGCGACGCGGCGAGGGCCAGCGGTGAAGCTTTTCGGCCGGCCCGTGCCAGGGTGTCGACGACGACTCCCGGCGGCGTCACTCCTCTGGATGACGTTCCTCCCAGCGGAGCGCAGCTGCGTCGGCGCTCGCCGAATGTCGCGTCCGCCCTTGGGCTGCTCTGGCGGTCAGCCTGGTGAGCATGTCGAGGGTCCCCGAGGCCTGCCACACCTCGACGGCCTGCCCATCCTCGAAGCGAAGCCAGGCGATGCCCTCGAGATTTGTCGCGTCGCCGGTGCTCGGGGCGCCGTAGAAGTCGCTTGCCTGCATGCCGGACAGGCGATAGCGAGCGGCGATCTGATCGTCTGTGCCGATCATCTCCTCGACGGCGAGGCGCGCGTCTGGAAACGCCTCCCAGAGCTGGGAGTAGAAGCTTCTCGCCCCGTCGAGCCCGGCGAGTCCGCGCGGGTAACCGTGCAGGACCACATCATCGGAGTAGAGCCTGAGGTAGCCCTCCCGGCCCTGCGGATCGTTAAAGGCAGCGACGGCGGCTCGCAACGCCGCTTGATTGGTCTCGAACACGTTCCTCCCTAAGGTCGGCTACGACGGTTCGTCTGATCCGGCAATCTAACCCTCGGCGCCAGATCCCCGGCGCCCCGTATGGTTGCCGATGCCGGCTGACCCTATGCTTGGCGGGTGTCTGAGTCCCCGTCATCGCTGGGTGAGTTCATTCGCCGTCAGCGTGAGCTTTCGGAGATGTCGATGCGCGAGTTCGCCCGCATGGCCGGCATCTCAAACCCCTACCTGTCGCAGATCGAGCGCGGCTTGCGCGCGCCGTCTGAGCAGGTGCTGCACGCCATCGCCGAAACCCTCAAGGTCTCGGCCGAGACACTCTACGAGCAGGCTGGTGTCCCGGTCGAGAAGCCCGATCCGTCGAAGGTGGTGGCGGCGATCCGTGAGGATCCACGGCTGACCGGCCGGCAACGGCAAGCGCTGATCCAGGTCTACGACGCTTTCATCGCGGTGGGCGCCCGGCCCCGGCGCTCAGCTCCAGGATCGTGACCGGGCACGGGCGCCGAGGGCGCCTCGTACCCGTCACGGAGTACGGCTCGACCTACAGAGCGACGAGCTCGCGCGCGGCCGAGACGGTCGCGCTCGTCACGTCTTCGGTCATCTTCGCGTGCGCGTTGAACAGACCGGTGACGGCCTCCACCTGCGACTGGGCGCCGATCTTGCGCTCGAACTGCGTCAGGCCGGTGACGTAGCGCTCGAGCCCGTCGAGGTACGCGCCGGTGACCTTACGCCCGGCGTCGATGAAACGCTCATTGGCCTCGCGGACGCGCTCGCCGGCGGCCTCGAGGTCCGGGTACAGGTTGTTCTGCTGCTTGCTTGATGTTGCTGCTGCCATGTCGTTCTCCCGTAAGGTCGTGGTACCAGGTGTTCGCTTGCAGATTAGCAGCTAATTAGCTAACGCGCAAGCAGACCTGAGCCCGTCACGTTTGCTGTATTAGCGAGGCCCAATGCTAACAGCAAGCAGTGGTCCTCCCTTGTTGATAGGGTCCTCACCCCCAGATGGGGGGGCGTCGTCGTCAGCAAAGGAGTCTCATGGCCACCGGATGTGCCCCGACTTTTGAGGAAATAGCGCTCACGGACTCTCTGACCGCCTGGACGGCGGCCGTGGAAGGAGCCTGCGCATGGTGGACCGGCGCGATCCGCCGACGCGCGACGCCGGTGGACCTCATGCTCGAGTACTTGAGCTGGTGGGGGCAGATGACCGACCGTCGGCGGCCGGGCTGGACCTCGCCGCATCAGATCGTGTTCGAGGCGCCGGTGGCGCGGCTGCGCGACTTCTCCACCACGGGTCCGCGCAGCAAGGTGGTTCCCACGCTGGTGCTCCCTCCGCAGGCGGGTCACGACTCGTGCATCGTCGACTTCTCCCCGGAGCAGAGCCAGATGCGCACGATCCTTCAGACCGGCCTGACGCGGGCATTCACCTTGGACTGGATCGGCGCCACCGAGGCGACGAAGGACGCCACCATCGATGACTACCTGACCGTCATCGACCGCGCCCTTGACCACATGGGGGGCCGAGCCAACCTGATCGGCGACTGCCAGGGCGGCTGGCTGGCGACCATCTACGCCGCCTTACACCCCGAGCGTGTCAACACGCTGACGATCGCCGGCGCGCCGATCGACTTCCACGGTGGCGAGCCGGTCATCCACGCCGCACTCAAGGCGTTCGCGCCCGACGGCAACCTTGACTTCTACCGGTCGCTGGTCAGCGCCGGCGGCGGAATGCTCAGCGGCGAGCACATGCTGGCGGGCTTCATCCTGATCAAGCCCGACAACGAGATCGGCCGCCAGCTCCAGCTGCTGGCCAACCTCGACGATGCCACGCACGTCGGGCGCTACCGGGAGTTCGAGGACTGGTTCAAGTACACGCAGGCCATCCCAGGCGGCTTCTATCTGTGGATCGTCGAGCACCTGTTCCGCGACAACGAGCTCATCGCCGGCAAGCTTGAGGTCGGCGGCGAGCGCGTCGATCTGCGTCGCATCGACTGTCCGCTGAACCTGCTGGCGGGCGCGACGGACCACATCACCCCGCCTGACCAGGTGTTCGCGCTGGCCGACTACGTCGCCACCGCCGAGCCCGACATCCTCCGCGACGTCAGCCCCGGAGGCCATCTCGGCCTGTTCATGGGCCACGACGCGCTGGATAACCACTGGCCGCGGCTCCTCGCGGCGGTCCTGGAGCGCTCGCGCTAACCGCACGCTGCGCGAGAGCGCGGGATTACATGTCCATGCCGCCGTTGACCGCGAAGATCGTGCCGGTGATGTAGGAGGACTGATCGGCCGCGAGGAAGTGCACGACGCGTGCCACCTCATCCGGCCGGCCCAGCCGACCCAGCGGGATCTGGGCTTTGATCCGGTCCAGCGCCTTCTCCGGGACCGCTTCGACCATCTCGGTGGCGATGTATCCGGGCGCAACCGTGTTCACGGTGATGCCGATGCCATCATCGTCGAGCTTGCCCGCCTTGTTGAGCTGGAAGGCGGCCTCGCGCGCCAGGGTCTTGGTGAGCCCGAACAGGCCGGACTTCGACGCGGCGTAGTTGGCTTGGCCGATGTTCCCCATCTCGCCGATGATCGAGGAGATGTTGATGATGCGCCCGGAGCCGCGATCGATCATGTGGGGCAGGACCGCCTGGCTCATGAAGAACGCTCCGGACAGGTTGACGGCCAGCACCTTGTACCAGTCCTCGTCACTCATCTTGAGCACGGTCTTGTCGATCGTAATCCCCGCGTTGTTGACGAGAATGTCGAGGCGGCCGTGCTGCTCGATCACCTCGGTGATCGTCCGGCGGCAATCGTCGGCGGAGCCGACGTTGCCCTGATGGATCGAGGCGCTCAGCCCCTCCTTGCCGAGGTTGTCGACAAATGACTGCGCGTTCTCCTGGTCTCGGCTGTAGCCGGCGGCGACCTGGGCGCCCTGTTCGGCGAAGCTGCGACCGATGGCGGCGCCGATGCCGCGGGTGCCGCCCGTGACGAACGCGACGCGTCCGTGCAGCCGGGGGCGATGGACCATCGCCTCGCCGGAGGCGGGTGTTGTGGTGGCCATCTCGTCTCTCTCCTTTGCCTCAGCGGCCCGACCGCTCACCGAGCCAGTCGGCGAGCTCGGGCCAGATTTCGTGCTTGGCCTTCGATCCCGCCATGAGACCGATATGGCCCCCCGGGCGATCCAGGTGCGTCACGTCCTCGCTGGCGACGAGATCGAGCAGGGGGACGGTGCCCCCGGGCGGCGCGATGTGATCGGCCCCCGCGGTGACGACCAGCAGGTTCTGCTCGATCTCCGATAGATCGACCCGGCCGTCGCGCAGCCGCAGGCGCCCGGACACCAGCCGGTTCTCCTTGTACATCCACGTGATCCACTCGCGGTAGGCGCGCGCCGGGAACGGTGGGTTGTCGGCCACCCACTTGGCCATCGCCTGATAGCTCTCGCGCGGATCGCGGCCCTCGAGGATCCCCTGAAACAGACGCCGATAGGTGGTGACGTAGTTGGTCACCGGCTTCATCAGCTTGTTGGCCCAGTCGATCCCGGCCCCGGGAATCGCCGGATAGCTGTCGGCAATCAGATCGACGTCGAACTGGTCGCCGCCGACCCACCGCGCGTACAAGGAGTCGCTTGGATCGATCGGGGTCGTGAGCAGCACCGCATTGCGCACCGGGTCGGCGGGGTTCAGGGCGCAGTACATCGCGCTCAGCGTGCCGCCGATGCACCACCCCAGCAACGTCAGCTCGTCCTCGCCGGCGCAGCGGAGCGTCTCTCGCACGGCCCAGTGCAGCTCGTCACAGACGAAGTCGGCCAGCCCCATGTCACCGTCCTCCTCGTCCGGCTCACCCCAGTCGACCAGGAACACGTCGTAGCCCTCGTCGAGCAGGAACTCGACGAACGAGTTGCCCGGACGCAGGTCGAAGATCTCCGGGCGGTTGATCAGCGCAAACACCAGGAGCACCGGCAGCGGATGCGAGCGGCGTGTGGAGCGATAGCGGTACAGCGTCGTCTGGCGGTGCGTCCAGATGACGTCGCGGGGCGTGCGGCCGATCGCCGCATCCGGCGTGGTCAGGATCACGTTGGCGAACTCCACGCTGGCGCTCGGAACCCGGCTCAACGTGCCCAGCGCGCTCATGACCCGGGGGGCTGTCCGCTCTGACCGCCGCCGCGCCTGCCGGCTCGGCCGGACTGCCCGCCACCTTTGGCGCGCGACCCACCGGCCGGGGCGCCGTTGCCGGTGCCGTGGCCGGATCGGGCTCGGCCGGAGGCGCGAGCGGAGCTGGCATCCGGCGCCTCCTCGTCGCGGTGGCGCAGCTGGTCGCGAACCTCTTCGAGCTCCTGCAGGACGCGTTCGAGCTTGTCCTCGGTGCGGCCCAGCTGACGGGCGAGGCGTATGACATCGCGCCGACCTGCCACGCGCAGGTTGCGAATCACCAGATCCATGGCGTCGTTGCTGAGCTTGGTCAGTGCGGCAGCGTTCTCGGCCAGTTGGCCGAGCAGCGACGCGAACCCGTGAGAGCCGACGAGCCGCTCACTGGACTTCGCCGCCTGTGACTCGGCCTGCTCGTAGAGCCGGCCGACCTGCTCAGCGGGCGACGGAGGTGCGCGATCGTCAGCCATCAGGCCACCGAATCTTCCTGGTGGCTGAGCTTCGCCGCCCTCACGTGAGTGCGCCGTGAGCACCGCCTGCAGAACTGCGGGATCAGGCCAAGCCTCTCCACCTTGATGCCAATGTACCCGGCTTGCCGTCACCGAGCCACCTTTTGCGTCGTTGTCCTGGGCACGGCTGAGGACGCCCCAATAGGCACAGATCGCGAGAGGCTTCCGAGCGGGCCCGCGTACCGGAACGCGCCGATGGCTGAGGATGGACACTCCGTCAACGGCCGAACCTGAAAATGCGCGCCCCCATTCGGGATTGGGGGCGGCGATCCCGAGTCGGGATGCGGGCCCGAAGCCGAAGCGACTGTGGAAGTGCGGATCCGCCAAGGAGCGCCCCGGTCTCACAGGCCATCGACCACCGGACGTGGCGCCAAACGACTCGCTGGGTATCCGGCCCGTGGGCTCAGTGGGGCACGCTGCGTCGCAGATGGGGCGCGCGCACATCTTTCGCACCGCGCCACGCCTGTTGCTCCACGTGTCCCCAACCATGTCCCGAACTCGGCAATTCTGAGGCGAACTCAGAGAACTCAAACAACCTCAGAAGCACCCGCACGACAGCAAACATCCTGCAAACGGCTACTTTGTAATCAAGGGGTTGGGGGTTCAAGTCCCCCGGCGGGCGCCTAAACCCTTACCGCACGGGTAAAACCAGACTGGACCGGGACGGACTACTCGGTCGTTCCACCCCATCGCCGGCGGCTCGCGACGTGACGGCGAGCCGGGTCGATCGGCGGGGCTGTTGGATCCGTCTTTGTCCGTCCCTTCGCGGCTGCTAGCCCACGCCCGATCCACCCATCCTCCGAGTGCACGTTCCCGGCGCTCAGCCGTACGAGCTCGCTGACGACATCTGGCAGATTCCGACTTCAGTTGGGACGACAACTGACGCGGCGTGCTGCATCATGTCAAGTCAGTCGTTATGCCAATCAGACACCCAGTCCGCCAGAGTTATGCCAAGCGTCGGACGGCATGCTGGCGTCGCGCGACGCCAGCCGTCGGAGCCCAATGACGATGAAGCCGCCCCACGAGTCCCCTAACCAGAATGGTCTCCCGAAGCGCGGCCGCGCCAGGAGCGCATCCGGCGGTGCTGCGCGCAGCCCGGCGGTCCGGGCGCGACCTGATCGAAAGCTGGGCGGGGAGCTCGAGCAGTTGGTGACCACGCTGCCGCGGCAGGTTTCGCACCTGTCAAGGGTGCTGTACCGCACCCGCGGGAGCACGCTGCCGCGGGGGATGCGGAGCGTGGTGTTCACGCTCGCGTTTGGGCCCCTGCGCATCTCGGACATCGCTTGGCAGGAGGGAATTGGCCAGCCCGCGGCGACGAGGATGGTCGCGCGTCTGGAGGCTCTCGGGCTCGTGAGCCGAGAGCGGAGCGCGCCCGACGGGAGGATCGTGATGGTGGCCCTCACGGAACACGGGCGCGCGGAGCTCGACACACTGCGCGAGCAGTCGAGGCGGCTTTTGCGCGAAGCCCTCCGCGGCCGCTCCGCCTCGGAGGTGCGACGGATGAGGGCAGCTTCGGAGGCACTCGCGGTCATCACTGACTGGATCCTGGAGCAGGAACGCATCGTCGACGACGCGGCGAGGTTGGCTCAGTCCACGACAGCGCCTGCCTCGAGCCCCAAGACTCGGCGGGCGTTGAACTCGTAGACCGCCCGTTTGGTCTCCTCGTCGCCGATCACGGCCTCGACGTCATCGATCGTCTCTGGCGCGAACAGCGCGCCGAAGCCGAAATCGGTTCCGAACAGGACGTGGTCGGGGCCGAAGAAGTCGAGCGCGGCGGCGAGCGCGATCGGGTTCCCGAAGTTCGCGGTGTCCGCGTAGAACCGCTTGAGATACCGGAGCGGACCGTGCTCGAGTCGGCTGGCGATCTCATCGTTATCCGGGGTCGGCTGCAGCGTCTTCAGCCGGCCGGCGAGCATCGGCACGGTGCCACCGCTGTGATGGACGATGATCTTCAGCTCTGGCCATCGCCGCAGATAGCCGGCGTAGACGAGACGGCACATGGTCACGGTGGTGTCGGTGGGCCAGCCAGCGCGGACGTAGAGCCCGTAGCGTGATTCGGGCTCGGTCAAGGGGAAGTCGGACCACTGCACGGTCCGGTTTGGGTGGATCCAGATCGGCCGGTCAAGCCGCGCCATCAGCGCGAAGAACGGCTCGTAGTCCGGGTGGTCCAGGCAGCGGCCCTGCATTGCCGTGAACACCTGCACGCCGAGTGCACCGCCGTCGATCGCGTCCTCGATCGCGGCCAGCCCGCGATCGCCGTCCTGCAGCGCTGCCTGCGCGACCCACCCGGCGAACCGGTCGGGGTGCGCGGCGACCAGTCCTGACAGCTCCTCGTTACCGACGCGGGCAAGCTCGCGAGCGACGTCAGGTGCCTCGTGCTCGACTGATGTGTGCGCCATCACGAGCACCTGCCGATAGTCGCCGCCCAGCTCGTCCATCAGCCGGAAGCGCGCGTCCAGATCTCGCAGCGTCGGGTCGAGCCCCATCATCCGCTCGTACTCGGCGGCGCTGTTGTCAGCGCGCGCGCGCAACAGCTCGAACACTCGCTCCGCGTATTGCGCCGGCAGGACGTGGGCGAAGGAATCGATCTTCATCGCTGCGCTCCTCGGTCTCGCGGTCGGTCCCGGACATGGTCGAACCCAGCAGCCGAAACGTTACACAAGGCATGGACTTTCGGCAAACCCAGGCGTAAGCTGCGCGCGCATGAAGATCGATGCCTTTTGTCACATAATCCCGCGGGCCTACCTCGATGGGTTCGACTCGCTCGTCCCGACCGAACAATCGCGCGGGATCCGTCAGCGCAGCACGGCCGTTCCGGCGATGGTCGACCTCGACGTGCGTTTCCGGCAGCTCGAGGAGTTTGGCGACGACTACCGCCAGGTCATCAGCATTCCGGCGCCGCCCGCAGAGGACCTGGGGCCGCCCTCGGTCTCGCGAGAGATGGCGAGGATCGGGAACGAGGCGCTCGCCGACCTGGTCGGGCGCCACCCCGAGCGGTTCGCCGGGTTCGTCGCGTGCATGCCGATGAACGATGTCGACGCGACGGTCAAGGAGATCGACTACGCGTGCGGGGAGCTGGGTGCGCTGGGAATCCAGATCTACACCCACGTCAACGGGCACGCGCTTGATCACGAGCGCTTCGAACCGATCTGGAGCCGGATGGCCGAGCTCGACAAGACGATCTGGGTCCACCCGTCGCGGACCTCCACCTGGCCCGACTATCCCACGGAGGAGCGCTCGAGATACGAGCTGTGGTGGGTGTTCGGCTGGGAGTACGACACCGCGATCTTCATGGGCCGCATGGTCCTCTCGGGGGTCCTCGAGCGTCATCCGCAGATCAAGTTCCTGGTCCACCACGGCGGCAGCATGGTGCCGCACTTCGCGGGGCGTGTCGGCCCGGGCCTCGACCAGCTCGGCGCGCGCACGCCGGCCGATCAGAAGCAGGACGTCGAAACCTATCCACTCTCCAAGCGGCCACTGGACTACTTCAAGCAGTTCTACGTCGACACCGCGCTGTTCGGGGCCGCGCACGCGATCCGCTGCTCGTTGGAGTTCTTCGGCGTCGAGCAGGTGCTGTTTGCCTCCGACTCCCCCTTCGACCCGGAGAAGGGTCCCGGCTACATCCGCGCGACGATCGCGAACCTGGAGTCGCTGGAGCTCAGCGACGGCGACCGCGCGGCGATCTACGAGGGCAACGCGCGCCGCGTGCTGGGCGTCGCGACCTCGCCACGCTCCACGGCCCGGAATGCTTAGCCGCACTTGTTTACGTTAGGCATGGACTAACGTCCGGCCGCGGGTTATATTGACCCCGAGGAGAGAAGCTCCGAAGTCCCATGTCATCGACCGTCCTGCTTCATTCGATCGGGTTCGGGCTCACGACCGCCGCTGTCATCGCGATCGGAGCGATGGGGTTCACGCTGCAGCTCGGGGTCACCAACGTCCTGAACATCTCTTATGGCAATGTGATGACGATCGGGGCGATCGCGTCGCTGATCGTCGAGCGCCAGCATCTCGGCCTGGTCGCCACGATCCTCGCCGCACCGCTCGCGGGAGCGATCGTCACCTGGGGGCTGGCGCGCACCCTGTTCGCGTCGTTCGCGCGACGCCAAGGAGGCGCCTTCGATCTGTTGATGGTGACACTCGCCGTCGCGCTGATCATCCAGTATGGGATCGATGCACTCGCGCACCTGCAGGTGTTTCAGTTCTCGTTCCCGTCGGGTGCGACCGAGAACGTGGGACCGTTCGTGTTCACGGTCCTGTCACTGGCGCTCATCGGCGCGGCCGCGCTGGTATTCGCCGCGCTGATGGCGGGCTTGCATCTGACGCGGATGGGCAAGGCGCTTCGCGCGCTCTCGGTCGACCCGAAGCTAGCGCGCGCGTGCGGGGTTCCGATGCGGCGGCTGATCGACATGACCTGGGTGCTCAGCGGCGCCCTCGCCGGGCTCGCCGGCTTGGTGTATGTGACGAACAGCCTCACCGTGAGTGCTGGATCGGGCCTAGACTTCCTCGTGCTCGTCATCGCCGCGTCGATCCTCGGCGGCGCTGGGTCCCCGGCCGGCGCCGTGCTCGCGGCGCTCGTGGTCGGGATCGCGAGCGAGGTCGTCGCCGCCGCCGGCGGCTCGTATTACAGCAACGCCGCGGGCCTGGCAATCCTCGTGCTGGTCCTCGTCCTGCGCCCCGCCGCCCGTACGTGGGTCGGGTCGAGTCGCGACGAAGTCACGGTCTAGCGACCAGCCAGAACCGAGGTGTCCTACTACCTATCAACCGTCGCCGTCTTCCTTGGCGTGGATCTGATAGCCGCTTGGGCCCTCAACATGCAGTTCGGCTGGGCCGGCGTGCCGAACTTCGCCTTCATCATCTTCCAGGCTGCCGGAGCTTACGCGGCAGGCGTGGTGACTCTGGGGCCGGACACCGGTGTCAACTCATTTCAGCACTACATACTCGGCGCGCAGCTGCCGTTCCCCGTGCCGCTGCTCGTCGCTGCCGCGGCGGGCGGGCTGGTGTCACTGTTCGTCGGCCTGCTGACGCTACGCCGCCTACGTCGCGACTACCAGGCGGCCGTCTTCTTGCTGGTTGCCGTGATCGCCAGCGACGTCGCCGCGGCTGACGTGCACCTGTTCAACGGCTCGAACGGAATTGCGGGCGTGCCGCAGCCGCTCGCAGGCGCGCTCAGTTCGCTGGGTCCGTCCGCCTACCAGTGGCTGTACGCCGCCTTCGTGGCGGTGATCTGCGCCGCCGTGCTGCTGCTGGTCCGCAGGCTGGGACGCTCGGACTGGCAGCGGGCGCTGCGCGCGGCCCGCGACGACGAGCCTGCAGCCAGAGCGATCGGCCTGAATGCACCGCTGCTGCGCATGCAGGTGTTCGTCATCGGCGGAGTGCTCGGGGGCCTCAGCGGCGGACTGATCGTCGAGTTCATCGGCGCGTGGTCGCCCGGCGCATGGCAGTACGCAGAGACGTTCGCGATCCTGACGGGAATCATCCTCGGCGGTGTCTCGAACAACTGGGGAGTGCTGCTCGGCACCTTCCTTGTGCAGATCCTGTTCGTCGAGGTCCCGTCCTTTCTCCCGCAGATCGGCTATCCCGGCCTGATCGACGCGCTCGTCTGGGTGGTGATCGGCCTGCTCTGGCTCGTGGTCTTGTTCGTGCGGCCGCGCGGGATCTGGCCCGAACGGCGCTACCGAGCGCTCCCCGCCGCGCGGCGCCCCGCCAACCCGGGGGAGCCGTGAGCATTCCAGTGGCAGCCGGGGAAGCGCCAGCGGCGGCTCAGACGCTGCTGGACGTGCGCCACGTCCACGTCCGGTACGGCGGCGTGCAGGCCGTCGTCGGCGCAAGCGTGGCGATCGACACGCCCCAGATCGTCGGCCTGATCGGGCCCAACGGCGCCGGCAAGTCGTCCCTGTTGGCGGCGATCGGAGGGCAGGCCCAGAGTGTCGGCGGGACGGTGTGGCTGGGCGGCCTGGACGTGACGAGGCTCCCCCCGCACCGCCGCGCGCGGCTGGGAATCGTGCGTACCTTCCAGACCGCGAGCGTGTTCGACGGCCTGACCGTGTTCGAGAACCTGCTCGTCGCCGGGTCGGGCGAGCAGGGCTCGACCCTCCGAGGCGCGCTGATGCGCAGCCGCCGCCAACCGGAACGGGCGGCAAGCGTTCGAGCGCGCGCCGAGGAGTCGCTCGAGGAGTTCGATCTGTGGCCGATCGCAGACCACTACGGACGCGAGCTGAGCGGCGGCCAACGCCGACTGGTGGAGATCGCCCGCTGTCTCATGCGCTCTCCGCGGCTGCTTCTGCTCGACGAGCCGATGGTCGGAGTGGCACCCCATCTCGTGCTGCGGATCGGCGAGCACTGCAAGGCCATCCGCGACCGCGGAGTTGCGATCGTGATCGTCGAGCACTCGTTGGACGTGGTCAAGGCGGTTTGCGACCGGGTGCTCGTGATGGCGGCGGGCAAGGTCATCGATGACGGGCGGTACGAGATGGTCATCAACAGCGGCTCGGTCAAGGAGGCCTACCTTGCCTAGCCCGCTGCTGCTTGTCAGCTCGGTATCGGCGGGCTACCGGGGCGTGACCGTCGTCCGCGACGTCTCGTTTTCCGTCGGCGCGTCGGAAATCGCGTTGGTGGTCGGCCCCAACGGCGCCGGCAAGAGCACGTTCGTGAAAGCAGTGATCGGCGAACTGCCGTTGCTGGCGGGCACGATCGAGTTCGACGGCACCGACGTGACGAGCTGGGGAGAAGAGCGACGCGCGGTGCGGGGCCTCGGGTACGTCCCGCAGTCACGAGACGTCTTCCCGCCGCTCACCGTCGTCGAGAACCTCGAGGTCGGCGGGTTGCGCCTCACGCCCAAGGAGAGCAGGCGTGCGATGGCCGAGATATTCGAGCGGTTCCCGCAGCTGGACAGGCTGCGCCGCCGCAAGGCCCGACAGCTGAGCGGTGGCGAGCGCAAGCTCCTCGCCATCGCCCGCGCATTGATGGCCGGTCCGAAGGTGCTGATCCTGGATGAGCCGACCGCCGGCCTCGCGCCGACGGTCGCCCACATGGTGCTCGAGGAGCTCGTCGTCGGACTCGCCGACCTCGGGCGCGGCATCCTCCTGATCGAGCAACGCGTCGCACTCGCGGCGGCGATCGCCAGCCACGTGACGGTGCTCGTGGATGGCGCGGTCCGCTACTCGGCCGGCGGCGACGAGTTTCGCGCCGTTCCGGACGTCAGCGCGCTGTTCTTCGGGCCCCCCGACGCCACTGTCAGCCAACCGTGGGCGTCGCTCGAAGGACGTGGTCCGCTGGCAATCCCAGATAAGAGGAGACAGGCACCATGAAGAGCAGCACGCGCTGGTCGACACTCGCCGCGACGATCGGAACCGCGCTCGCGCTAAGCGCATGCGGCGGCGGCAGCTCCAGCTCGGTCGACTTCGGACAGATCGCTGATTTCACCGGCGTGGGCGCCGCCGTGATCGCATACGGCAATGCGTCGGTGCTCTCGTCCGAGCATGCGATCAACGCCGCCGGTGGCATCCTTGGCAAGAAGGTCGTGAACGTCCCCGTCGACACCAAGAGCGATCCGGCTGACGGGTTGGTCGCCGTCAATCGCGCCCTCGCCACGAGCAAGCTCGTCGCCGTAAACGGACCGACAACTGACACTGCACCCATCGTCATTCCGATCCTCACCAGGCAGCACATCATCACCATGTGCCCGTGCGGGAATCCCCAGTACGACCGGGCCACTGACCCTTACTTCTGGCGCCTCGTACCTCCCGACCCGGTCGGCGGAGAGACGATGGCGCTGTACGCCAAGCAGCACGGCTACACGCGGGTGGCTGCCGTGTTCGGCAGCGACAGCGGCTCCCAGGGAGACCTTCCAGGCGTACTGTTCGGCGTCAAGGCCACGCACTTGCAGCTTGTCGCAAAGGTCGGCCTAACCCCCGACCAGACGTCGTACCGCACCCAAGTCGAGCAGCTCATCGCGGCCAAGCCTCAGGTGATCTTCACGGAGTCCGACGGTCCCACTGCTGCGACATTCTTTGGCGAGCTGAAACAGCTCGGTTCACAGGTGCCGATCTACGGCACCAACGCCACCCTCCAAACGCCGTACCTGAAGGCGGTCGCCACGGCGATCGGCTCCGCGAACCTCGCCAAGTACTACATGGCAGAGGCCAATGCAAGCGCCCCGACGTCGCCGGCGGTAAAGGCATACAACGACGCCGTCACCCACGTGAGCGGCAAGCTCCCCAAGCCGGTCAGCCAGTGGCTGAACAATTCGTTCGTTGAGGCCAACTACGACGGCTTCATCATGATCGCCCTTGCGATGCAGGCAAGCCACTCGACCAACCCAGCGGTCGCCAACGCCTGGATCCCGAAGGTCACCCAGGCGGGCCCCGGTAAAACCGTCGTCTACTCATACGCCCAGGGCTTGACGGCACTGAAGGCGCACAAGCCGATCCAATACGTCGGCGCCGCCGGACCGATCAGGTTCGACACCTGGCACAACTCGTTCCCGGACCAGGCGATGCAGAAAGTGACACCGGACGGGGCGCCGGTCTCGTCGACCACGATTCCCGCCTCAGCCATCCAACACCTCTCGTAACGCCCTGCCATGCTTGCCGGTTCGCGCCGACGGTCGCGCGGCCACGATCGAGAACGCGTGCGATGCGGTCCGCGTCGCCGACTCTTGCCACGCTCGCGAGGTCCTACGAGAGCAACCGTAAGCGTGCGCCGCGCTCCCTCGCGGACCTCCCCACGTCGACACCGCAGGCGGACGCGTTCGCCAAGCAGTCGAAGTTACAGGGATACCGGTTCGTGGGGCCCACGAGCGTGTACGCGTTCATGCAGAACGTCGGCGTCGTTAACGACCACATCCGCGGCTGCTTCCGAGCCACCGACTACGGACAAGGTCCAAGCAAACGGCGACTTTGTAATCAAGGGTCGGGGGTTCAAGTCCCCCGGCGGGCTCCTAAACCCGCCCTGCTCCTGTCTCGCCGCAGGCATTCGCTGAGGCAACCCTGGCGGCTTCTGGATCGGGCGGCAAGGGGCAGTCACGGCGAGAGTGCCGCCTCGGCGACGATGCGGAATCGCTGATCGGGGCCGTCGTAGGCGTTGAGGGTGGTGCAGATGCCTTGTGAGCTGCTTGCGTGTCGTGGCGGGCTGATCGCTGCTGCGTGTCGTCCCGGGGGAAGATTGGCGGGCGCCTGATCTCGCACTTCGTGGTCTTCGGGTCTGACGCAGGGCGCCGAGACTGGTTTCCCGCTAGGTCGGCGCTCGCTGCTGCGTCACCCGCTTCGGGTGATCTATGGCCCGTAGGCGCTGTTAGCTTCGCGGTGTGGCGGAGACAACGGATCGTGCTCGCAGCGCCTCCGGTCTGGTGTTGTTGACGCTGGCCTCGGGTCAGTTCTTGATGACGCTTGACAGTTCGGTGATGAACGTGTCGATCGCGACTGTCGCTAAGGATGTCGGGACGACGGTGACGGGGATTCAGACCGCGATCACGTTCTACACGCTGGTGATGGCGTCGTTGATGATCACGGGCGGAAAGCTTGGTCAGATCCTCGGCCGCAAGCGTGCGTTCGGGATCGGCTGCGTGATCTACGGGTGCGGGTCGTTCATCACCGCGATTTCCCAGAGCCTCACGGTGCTGATAGTTGGCTGGTCGGTGCTGGAGGGGATCGGCGCCGCGCTGATCCTGCCCGCGATCGTCGCCCTGGTCGCCTCGAACTTCAGCCCATCCGAGCGGCCCCGCGCCTATGGGCTCGTCGCCTCGGCCGGGGCGATCGCCGTGGCCGCCGGGCCGCTGATCGGTGGGTTGTTCACCACCTATGCCTCCTGGCGGTGGGTGTTCGTCGGAGAGGTGCTGATCGTCCTGGCCATCCTCGCGGTCGGACGGCGGATCGCCGACGCACCCCCGGAGACCCGTCCGCGGCTGGACCTCGTCGGGACGGCGCTGTCCGCACTAGGGCTGGGCCTGGTCGTGTTCGGAATCCTGAAGGCCGGCTCCTGGGGGTTCATCCATCCCAAGCCCGCAGCCCCCACCTGGCTCGGGCTCTCGCCCGCCATCTGGCTCGTGATCGGCGGCGGGATCGTGCTATGGACCTTCTTCGCCTGGGAGAACCGGGTACTGAAGCGCGGCGGCGAGCCGCTCGTCGACCCCTCGATTCTCCTGAACCCCACGCTGCGCGGCGGACTCACGGCGTTCTTCTTCCAATACCTGCTTCAAGCTGGACTGTTCTTCGCCGTGCCGCTGTTCCTCTCTGTCTCGCTCGGGCTGTCCGCTATCGCCACGGGTGTGCGTCTGTTGCCGCTGTCGATCACGCTGCTGCTGGCCGCCGCCGGCATCCCTAAGGTCTGGCCCAACGCATCGCCGCGGCGTGTCGTGCGCATCGGGTTTCTCCTGCTGTTCGCCGGACTCCTGGTAATGGTCGGGGCGCTTGACGCGGGCGCGGGCGCGGGCATCGTGACCTGGCCGATGCTGTTGGCCGGTCTCGGCATCGGAGCGCTGGCGTCGCAGCTCGGAAGCGTGACCGTGTCGTCAGTGCCCGACGAGCAGACTGGCGAGGTGGGCGGACTCCAGAACACGGTGACCAACCTCGGCGCGTCGATCGGGACCGCATTGAGCGGCGCGATTCTCATCGCCGCCCTCACGACATCGCTCATCGCCGGCATCCAGAACAATCCCGCGGTTCCCAGCGACCTGAAAGCCAAGGCCCAAACCGAGCTTGCGAGCGGAGTGCCCTTCCTGTCCGATCAGGATCTCCGTGCAGCGCTCGACAAGGGCGGCGTCCCCACCGCGACAACCGATGAGATCGTCAAAGAGAACGCGAATGCTCGCATCGATGCACTACGCTCCTCGCTCTCGGTCGTGGCGCTCATCGCCCTGATTGCGCTCTTCACCACCATGAAGATCCCGATCCGCCAACCGTCCGGCCAAGCCAAAGTCTGACCGCGAAGCCTCGACGCGCGCCAACGCCGGCCCGGCGGGACAACGACACAGACCGATACGAGCTCGCAGCTCAATCCAGGCAAGTCGCAGGGGCGGCCGATCGAAAAGCCCGGGCTCGAAGCCCATCGCGCAAAACGGCCTACCCGACTGCGTTCTCCCAATAGAGGCCCCTGTCCCGGATCAACCGAACCTAGGCCCGGGCCCGGACGGAACCTCCAAGAGCATTTTCATGCCGCGAAACGCGATCGTCAGCAGTACGAGCTGTCGCAGATTCCATCGCTCACCGGACCCTGTCCGGCCGCCTGCGTCGTTTAGGAGGCGGTCCGCCGCAGCATCTCGACGACAAGGAATGCCAGTTCGAGGGCCTGCTCGGTGTTCAGCCGCGGATCACACGCCGATGCATACCTCGACGAGAGCTGACTGTGGGTGATCATCTGCGCCCCGCCGAGGCATTCGGTGACGTCTTCGCCGGTGTGCTCGACGTGGATGCCGCCAGGGTGTGTACCCAACTGCTGGTGAACCTCGAAGAAGCCCTCGACCTCGTCGACGATGCGGTCAAACTGGCGGGTCTTATGCCCTGAGGGGGACTCTTCGGTGTTCCCGTGCATCGGGTCGCACTGCCACACGACGCGGTGCCCGATTCGTGAGACCGCCTCGACGATCGGCGGCAACCGGTCGCGGACAGCATCGTTGCCCATGCGAGACACGAGGGTCACTCGGCCGTCGACGTGATCGGGATCGAGCCGCTGCACGAGCGCGACGGCCTGCTCTGGCGTGACCGTCGGGCCGATCTTGACCCCGATCGGGTTGGCGATGAGCGCGCCGAGCGCGACATGAGCGCCGTCGAGCTGACGCGTGCGCTCACCGATCCAAACCTGGTGGGCCGACAGCAGGTACAGCCGCTCCCCCTCGAGACGCAGCAGCGCCCGTTCGTAGTCGAGCACCAGCATCTCGTGGCTGGCGAACAGCTCGACGGTGCGCAGCGAGCTGTCATCGACCCCGCAGGCCGACATGAAGCGCAGGCTGCGGTCGATCTCGGTGGCCACACGCTCATACCGCTCCCCGGCACTGGACCGGCGCACGAAGTCCATGTTCCACTCCTGCAGATGGTGAAGGTCGGCGAGCCCGGCGCCGGTGATCGCGCGCGCCAGGTTCATCGCGGCGGCGGCGTTCGCGAACGCTCGGATCATCCGGCCCGGATCGGGGCGGCGGGCCTCGGCCGTCGGCTCGATCGCGTTGATCATGTCGCCGCGATAGGAGGGGAGCCCGGCGCCGTCGAGCTCCGTACTGCGGGGCTTGGCGTACTGCCCGGCGAACCGGCCGAGCTTGACGACCGGCATCTGCGTTCCATAGGTCAACACCACGGCCATCTGCAGAAGCGTGCGGATCGTGCCTCGCAGCCGCGCCTCGGTGTTGTCCAGGAACGTCTCGGCGCAATCGCCGCCCTGTAATAGGAACGCCTCCCCCCGGGCGACGGCCGCCAACCGTCCCTGGAGCACGTCGACCTCCGAGGCGACCGCGATCGGCGGCACGCCCTCCAGCACGCCGACCACGCGCGCTGCCTGCTCAGCGTCCGGCCACGACGGCTGCTGGACGGCGGGGCGACTCAGTGCGTCCTCCACGGCGGCCGCGAACGCAACCGGTAACTGCGCGATCCGGGCCTCGGTTGTGGCCTCGACGTCGACCGTCCAGCTCATGCCTGCACTCTAGAAGTTCGCGAGCCGCCGTCCCCCCCAACCCGGCCCGTCAGCTGTTCGATTCGTCTCAGAAGGGAGCGTTGAGCGAACAGCTCGGAGCTGAGCGGCTGGCGCCGGATGTGGCGACGAGCAGGTCGATCGCCGCCGCGATTCTCTGCGCGATGCCGTCGATTCGAGGCGCTGAGACCCCGAGCGCGTGACGCCCGTTTCGATCGGGTGTGGCGCGGGTATGCGGGGGCTCAACCGCAGGAGGTGTCCTCATATGTCGTTGCGATTCTCGGGGGGGACCTGGGAGCGACGAATTTCGCTGTTTTGTCTGAGCGCCGCTTCCGCGCTCGTGTTGACCGTCGCGATCGCTTCTTCGTCGGCGGTGCAGAACTCTCTCGCCGCCGGGCGGTCGACCAGCGCTCACGTCTGGATCACGACGGCCAACGGCACCGACAGGCTCACCGACGCCGGAACCGTGCCCTTCACCAGCGCGCAGCCGAGCGTCCCGGCGATCGTCATTGATCCGACGCGCAGCTTTCAGACGATGGACGGTTTCGGCGGCGCGATCACCGACTCTTCGGCGGTTGTCCTGTACCGGATGTCACCCGCCGCGCGCGAGCAGGCGATGCGCATGCTGTTCGATCCGCGCATCGGGGACGGGCTCAGCTACCTCCGGCAGCCGATCGGAGCATCGGACTTCGTCGCCAAGGCGCCGTACACCTACGACGACATGCCCGCCGGCCAGACCGATTACGCGCAGCGCCACTTCAGCATCGCCCATGACGAGGCCGAGATCCTCCCGCTACTGCGCGAGGCCGAGCGGCTGAACCCGAAGCTGCAGATCGTCGCGACGCCGTGGAGCCCGCCGGCGTGGATGAAAACCGGCCAGTCGCTGATCGGCGGCCGGCTGATCGACACGCCGCGGATCTACCACGCCTATGCGCTGTACCTGACCAAGTTCATCGAGGCCTACCGCGGACACGGCGTGGGGGTGAACGCGATCACGGTTCAGAACGAGCCCCAGAACCGCGCCCCCGCGGGCTATCCGGGGACTGATATGTCAGCCGCGCAAGAGGAGAAGGTGATCGAGGCGCTGGGGCCGATGCTTCGGGCTGCGCACCTGCGCACGCAGATCCTCGCCTACGACCACAACTGGTCCGAGCACCCGAACGACATCGCGACCACGCCGCCCGACGAGACCCAGGACACCAACGACTACCCCCAGGAGGTCTTGTCCTCGCCGGCTGCGCGTTGGGTGTCGGGCACCGCGTATCACTGCTACTTCGGCGATCCGAGCGCGATGACGACGCTCCATAACGAGTTTCCCAACAAGGACATCTACTTCACCGAGTGCTCAGGCAGCCAGTCGAGTGTCCCCGCCGACACGTTTTCGGACACGCTCAAGTGGCATTCGCGCAACCTGATCATTGGGTCACCGCGGAACTGGGCCAAGACCGTCATCAACTGGAACGTCGCGCTCGACCCGTCGGGCGGGCCACACGTCGGTGGCTGCGCCAACTGCACGGGCATCCTCACGATCGGCCCCGGCGACAAGATCACCCCGGACGCCGAGTACTACACGCTCGGTCACCTCAGCCGCTTCGTGCAGCCGGGCGCAGTCCGGATCGCGAGCACATCGTTCGGCACGACCGGCTGGAACGGCCAGGTGATGGACGTCGCATTCCGCGATCCCGACGGGACGACCGTGCTGGTCGCGCACAACGAGAACGACAACCCGCAGGCGGTTGGCATCAGCGAAGGCGGCAAAAGCTTCACGTACACGCTGCCGGGCGATTCGCTGGCGACATTCACCTGGCCGGGTAACCCGGGCAACAGCGAGAATCTGCGCGCGCTCGATCCTTCGGGCTGGACTGCGACCGCCGACCCCGCCGGGCCGACGGATCCGTGCTGTCAGGGCAACGTGGCCGCCAACGCCGTCGACGATGACGCGAGCACGCTGTATCAGACCGGTGCGGGTCAGCAGCCGGGTCAATGGCTCCAGGTCGACTTCGGGCATTTGGAAGCGGTGCGCCAAATCGTGTTCGACACAGGCGCCAACCTCGGCGATTACCCGCGTGGGTACACGCTTCAGACGAGCACCGACGGCACGACGTGGACGACGGCCGCTACCGAATCGGGCAGCGGCCAGTTCACCTCGGTCCCGCTCAGCGGCACCCCGATCCGCTTCGTCCGCCTCACCTTGACAGCCGCGAGCGGCAACTGGTGGAGCGTCGCCGACGTGCGCGCTTACGTCGCCAGTCGCTCGCGGTAAAGCGCGCCCTGGGGATCAAGCGGTCGCGGCGATGGATGCATCGACGAACACGGCGTAGACGGTGATCGGGACCGTCTTTCCCTTCACCAGCACCTCACCTTGGTGCTCGACCGCGATGCCGTCGGTCAGTCCGCGCTGCGTGTGCTCGTCGATCAGGATCGGCCGTTTGACGACCTTGGTGTGCGACTCGAGTCGCGCCGCGACATTCACGGTGTCGCCAACGCACGTGTACGTGGCACGCTGGTATGTCCCGGCATAGCCAGCAACGACCTGGCCCGAGGCGACGCCGATGCCGATCTCGATCTGCACCTTCCCGCGCGCCGCCTGCTCCTGGTTGAACAGGCGGATCAGTTCGATCATCTGAAGCGCTGCGAGCACCGCCGCCTGGCGATGATCGTCGCGCGGTAGAGGCGCGCCGAAGATCGCCATCAATCCGTCGCCGATCATCTGGCTGACGATTCCCCCCTCGCCGTGGATCGCCTCCATCATCAGCGTGTAGTAGTCGTTGAGCAGCTCGATTGTCTCCGCGGGTTCGCGGGCTTCGGCGATCGTCGTGAACGAGCGAATGTCGCAGAACATCGCCGACGCGTCGACGCACTTCCCGCCCAGCGAGAAACCGGAGGTGAGGAGATCCTCCGCCACCTCCTTGGTGGCGAACGTGCCGAACAGAGCGCGCTGCTGGTCACGCAGGCGCTTCTTCTCCAGGCTCGCGTTGATTCGCGCGTTGAGCAGGACGGCGTTGACCGGCTTGGTCAGGTAGTCCTCCGCGCCCATCTCGACGCACCTGACGACGCTGTCCAAATCGTCGAGCGACGAGGTCACGATCACTGGGATGTCGCGCAGATGGGGGTCGGCCTGCACCGCCTCCAGAACCCCGTAACCGTCCAGCTCGGGCATCAGCACGTCGAGCAGGATCAGGTCGAAGCGGCGGCGGCGCAGGAGCTCGAGAGCCTCTTCGCCGTCCTTGGCGAGCATGACGGTGTGTCCGCTGTGCTCGAGCCCCCGGGCGAGCAGGAGCCGGTTCACGCGGTTGTCGTCCGCGATCAGGATGGCGCCGCCCGCCGGCGCGGAACCACTCACGGAACCGGTTCCGACCGAAGCGAGGCGAGGGTGTCCTGGAGCGTCGCGTACTCGTGCTCGATCTGGTCAACGTCCTGCGAAAGACCGTCGAAGCGGCCTTCCTTGGCACGCTGCTCGACGCCGCGACACAGCTCCGCGAGCGTCGCCGCGCCTAGCGTCGAGGCGTTCGACTTCAGCGTGTGGGCGGCTCGGCGCAGCTCCTCGGCGTCGCGCCGCTCGAGCGAGCTGTGGAGGCTGGCGATCAGGGCTGGCGTATCCGCGAGGAAGACGTCGATGACCTCGGCGAGGAACTCGACGCCACCCAAGTCCTTCAGGTTCTGCAGCGCCGCGGCGTCAAGGCCGATCTCGCGGTCGGCCAGGCCCGGGTCACGGTCGCGGCGCGGCGATGCGCGCCCGAGCGCCGCAGCGAGCTCATGCTCGCGTATCGGCTTCGCGACGTAGTCGTCCATGCCGGCCGCGAAGCACGCGTCCCGGTCCTCCGGGAGCGCGTTCGCCGTCATCGCGATGATGTGGGGGCGGTTCTCCCGCGACCAGCGTGCGCAGATCTGGCGCGATGCGTCCAAGCCATCGAGCTCAGGCATCTGAACGTCCATCAGGACGACGTCGTAATGCGTCCGCGCGAGCGCGGTCAGAGCCTCCAGACCGTTCCATACGACATCCGCCCGGTAGCCCAGCTTCTCCAGGAGGCGGAGGGCGACCTTCTGGTTCACCGCGTTGTCCTCTGCGAGCAGGAGCCGCATGGACGACATCGCCTGCCGAGCGTCCGGTGACCCGTCAGTCGGTTCCTCGTCCGCCGTGCCTGATGCGAGGACACGAACGAGAGCGTTGTAGAGCTGGGACGCCTTCAACGGCTTGGCCAGCTGGGCCGCGAACACCCCCGCCGATTGCGCCTCTCCCAGACGGCCGAGCGAAGTGAGAAGCAGGAGTGGGAGGTCACGTTCGCTCCCTCGGCTGCGGATCTGGCCCGCGAGCGCGACCCCATCCATCTCGGGCATCATCATGTCCAACACCGCGACGTCGAACGACTGCCCGGCCTCGAGCAGCGCGAGCGCCTCGGATGGCAGTTCGGCGGCAATCGCCTCCATCCCCCAAGAGTGGGCGTGACGGGTCACGATCTCCCGGTTGGTCGCGTTGTCGTCGACCACCAGGATCCGCTTGCCGGCCAGATCGGGACGACCGTCGTCGTGGAGGATGGGATCCGGTACCGCTGCGGCCGTCACGGGCAGTTCGATGCGGAACGTCGAGCCACTACCTGGCTCGCTCATCACGGAGATCGTCCCGCTCATCATCTCGACGATGCGCTTGGAGATCGCCAGGCCGAGTCCGGTACCGCCGAACCGGCGCGTGGCTGAGGCGTCAACCTGGCTGAACGAGGTGAACAGCCGGTTCATCCGGTCAGGCGCGATCCCGATTCCCGTGTCGCGCACCGAGAGTGCGAGCCGATGGGCCCCGGGCTCGCCCGGTTCGGCCTCGACGAGGACGACGACCTCGCCGGCATCGGTGAACTTGACCGCGTTGGACAGCAGGTTCAACAGCACCTGGCGCAGGCGGGCCTCGTCGCCCATGATCCCGACGGGCGCGCTGTCCTCGATGAGGCAGCCCAGCTCGATCCCCTTCTCCCACGCGCGCGGAGCGACGATGTCCAGCGCGCCCTCGACGCATTCGCGCACGCTGAACGGCTCGCGGTCGAGATCGAGCTTGCCCGCCTCGATCTTGGAGTAGTCGAGGATGTCGTCGATGACGTGCAGCAGCGCGTCTCCACTGGAGCGCACCACCTCGGCGAACTCGCGCTGCTCGCCGGTCAGCTGAGTGCCGAGCAGAAGGTCGGTCATCCCGATCACGGCGTTCATCGGCGTCCGGATCTCGTGGCTCATCGTGGCCAGAAACGCGCTCTTGGCCTGCGTCGCCGCCTCGGCCTCCTTTCGCGCACGCTGGAGCTCGGTCACGTCGTGGTAGATGCCGAGCGAGCCGACGTGGCAGCCGTCCACCCTGAGAGGGACAAGCATCAAATCGACGTCGACCGGAGTCCCGTCTTTGCGCAGTCGCTGGGTGATGCGCTGTGCCCGGCCCAAGGCCATGGCCTCGCTGGTGATCTCGCGTCCCTCGTCGGTGTCCGCCGTACCGAAGACGAGCTCGTCGATCGGCCGGCCGACCGCCTCTTGCGCCGAGTAGCCGAACAGGTCGGCGGCAGCCGGGTTCCAGTCGGTCACCCGCTCATCCGCGTCCATCACCACCACCGCCGCGGGGCTGATGGCCACGAGCGATTCCAGGTACTGGCGCTGGCGCTCCACCTCCGAGAACAACCGCGCGTTCTGGATCGCCACCCCGACGTTGGCGGCGATCGTCGCCAGCAGCCGCGAGTCGGTCTCCGCGAACCGACCTTCCTCTTCGATGCTCTGGACGCTGATGACCCCTATCGCGACGTCGCGATGGAGGATCGGCACGCCGAGGAACGACCGTACCGGGGTGCCCACGAGCAGCCCGTCGTGCTCCACGAACTGCGTCAGGCGGTTGAGGAGCAACGGCGCTCGCGAGTCGAGGATCCGGGACGTCAGCCCCTCGCCGTAGGCGATCGACGGTTCGTCCTGGCGCTGGCCGTGCTCGTAGTAATAGGCGAAATCGATCCGGACGGACTGGCGGTCGTAGAGCGCGACATACGCGATGTCGGCCTCAAATGTCTCCTGCACCTTCTCGCCGACGAGGTCGATCAGAGCGTCGAGATCAAGCTGAGACGAGAGCGCCTGTCCCACGCTGTTCACGGTCGCGAGCTCGGCCACGCGCTGGCGCGACTCGTCGAGCAGGCGGGCGTTGTCGAGCGCTACGCTCAGGCTGCCAGCCAGGGTGGTCAGCAGGCGCTGGTCCTCTTCGCTGAACGCGTCCGTGCGATCGACGTTCTGGAGCGAGACGACCCCGGTGACGCGGCCGCCGCCGACCAGGGGGACGAACAGCGCGGACTTGACCGGCTCCCCGCTGAGCACCAGCGGGTTGCCGTAATGCTCCGCCAGTTCGGGCGTGATCTCGGTGATCATCAGCGGCTCGCGCGTCTCCATCACGTGCCTGCGAAAGCCGATCAGCTCGATCGGATGCTGCTCGAGGCGCTCGCCGCGCTCGATCACGTACGGGAAGGTGAGAAGTCCGCTGGCCTCGTCGTGGACCGAGATGCTCACCACCTGGGCATCGAAGACCGCCTGGAGCTTGTCGCCGACGCGATCGTAGATCGCCTGCGGGTCGAGCTCCCCCGCAATGGCAGCCTGCACGCTGTTGATGAGCGCGAGCTCCGCGTTGCGCTGCCGTGTCTCGTGGACCAGGCGCGCGTTCTCGAGCGCGACACTGAGGCTACCAGCGAGCGTCTCGAGAAGCTGCTGGTCTGACTCCGTGAACGCGTGCTCGCGATCGAGGTTCTGGAGCGAGACCACACCCGTCGCGCGGCCCCCAACGACGAGAGGGACGAAGAGCGCTGACTTGACCGGCTCCCCGGCGAGGATGAACGGGTTGCCGTAATGCTCGGCGAGCTCGGGCGTGCTCTCGGCGATCATCAGCGGCTCCCGGGTGCCCATCACGTGCTTGCGGTAGCCGATCAGCTCGATCGGCTCGTCCGGGAAGCGCACTCCGCGTTCGATCGAATAGGGGAAGTGCAGGCGGCCGGAGGCCTCGTGAAGCATGGCGATGTCGACGACCTGCGCGTCAAAGACGTCGCGGATCCTGTCCCCGACGGCCTCGTAGATCGCCTCTAGGTCAAGCTCGCCAGCAAGCGCGTCCTGGACGCTGTTGATCAGCGCGAGCTCCGCGTTGCGGCGCCGCGTCTCGTCGATAGCCCGCGCGCGAGAGAGCGCGACGCCGACGTGCTGGCCGACGAACGCAAGCAACTCCTCATCCTGCTTGGTGTAGTGGATGCCCGCCGTGTAGGACTGCACCACGAGGGCGCCCACGGTGCGGCCGTCGTCTGAGGTGAGCGGGACCCCCAGCCAGTCGACGCCGGCGGCACCAAGCAGCTCCATCTCGCCGAGTTCGATCAGCTGGTGGACACGCTCGCCCGTGAGGTGCTGCAACTGCCCGGTACGAAGCAGATAGGCGGTTGCCCCGCCTGCGCCACTGCTGTCGAAATGCTCCCACTCATTCGGCTTCGGAGGATCCGTATCCGCCTCGTCGACGTAGTACGGGTAGCTGATCTGCTCGCGCTCCTCGTCGTAGAGGGCCAGATAGAAGTTGCGAGCGTCCATGAGCTCGCTCACGACGGCGTGGATCGCTCCGTAGAACTCCCGCATGTCACGGGCCGCGCTCGCCAATTCGGCGATCCGATACAGCGCCACCTGCAGCTTGGGGGCGCGGGTGCTTGCGTCCTGCGCCGCCTCCAGCTCCAGGGGTGGATCGCGCGCCTCGGACGAGGGGTCGCCAGGGCGACGCACCCCGTCCCATCCGTGGCTAGACATGACGGGAAGTATCAACCAGGCGCGTGACCACGTCCAGGCCCGACGGTCCAATTGACCCACACACCTACCCGCTCTGCGCGCAGCACCGTGGAACCTTCACCCTCGAGCGCCCTCCTCGGTTCGGACCGGACCGGGCGTCCCCAGCCTCGTTGCGCACGAGGCGTCCGCGAACCAACCTCTTGCGGACCCTGGATCGATCTCGGAATCGGCGAGGAGGAGGCTCGCCACCGGAGGCCTGCGTTAAGAGGACGGACCGTCGAGGTGCGCGCAGAGGAACTCACCGGCGCCGGTGAGGGCGGCGGCCCCTTCGTCGAGCATCGCGGCGAATCCTTGGAACACGTGGGGCACGCCGGGTGTGACCTGCAGGGCAACGGCGACGTCGGCCGCGGCGGCACGGGCGGCGAGCCTGGTGGCGTCATCGAGCAGGATCTCGTGTGAGCCGGCCTGGATGAGGAGCGGCGGCAATCCGCGGAGGTCGGCGAAGATCGGGCTGACCAGCGCTCCCGTTGGGTCGCCGCCGGCGAGATAGTCCGCGGCTCGCCGGGCGAGACCGTCCGCGGTGAGGGCGGGGTCGGCGGCGGCTTTGCCGCGGATGCTGTTCCCCGACAGGGTGAGATCGGCCCAGGGCGACATCAGCACCGCTGCCGTGGGCTGCGGGAGGCGGGCGTGCTTGAGTGCCACCAGAAGGGCGACGGCCAGTCCGGCGCCTGCTGACTCGCCCGCGACAGCGATCGCCGACGGCGGCATGCCGGTATCGAGCAGTCCCTGGTAGGCGCTGACAGCGTCCTCGAGCGCGGCGGGGTGCGGGTGTTCGGGCGCCAGCCGGTAATCGATGGTCACCAGCCGCGTTCCGGTGTGGCGCGCGAGGTCTGAGGCCAGTCCCAACGACGATGCCGCGGTTCCAATCACGTATGCCCCGCCGTGGAGGTAGAAGATCACGCGCTCGGGGTCGGAGTCCGCGACGTCGACGTCGATCACCGGGATCTCACCCAGGCGCCCTGGCGATGTCGTGACGTCGGCGGGCACCGGGATGGCCGCCATCATCTCCTCAAAGATGTCCCGTTGCTCGGCCACGTCGCCGCCGAGGTCCAGCGGCCCGTCGCGCAGCAGCTGATCGAGATCGTCTCGCTGTTGTTGACTCATCGTCGCCTCGTGGCAGGCAGGTCAGGGGGTGGGTCTGTCGAGCAGGAGCTCGGTGTGGTACTTCGGGGCCAGCGCGACCGCCTTGGCGATGAACGCGGCGGTTGCGTCGTCATCCAGCGGCGGCGGCGCGTCGGTGCGGTGGTTGACGGGGACGCCGACCTCCTGAAAGAACTCCTCTTGGCCGGCGGGCGCACACAGGCACAGCAGCCGCGCGGGACGATCGGAGACGTTGCGGAACACGTGGGGGGCGTTGGCCGGGACGTTGACCGTCTCGCCGGCGCGAGCGACCGTACTGACGCCGCGGCAGGTGAGCTCGATCTCCCCGTCGAGGATGGTGAACATCTCTTCGAAGTCGTGGCGATGGGGCGGCGGTCCTCCGCCTGGCGGTACGTGCATGTCGATCAGCGTGTAGCGCCCGGCGGTGTCAGCGCCGGACACCAGGATGGTGTAGGTGTCGCCGACCACCCCGAGATGTGGTAACGACTCGTCGGTGTCGGGACTCATATGGACCACCATCCGGGAGAGGTCGTCGGGTGGGACGGGGGTCTCCGGCTCTGGATCGGCGGTCGAGATCTCATTCATCGGTCGACTCCTCACTGGTGGCGTAAGCGGATGAAATCCTCCGCTTATGATGGAGCCTAGCGAACACGAGCCCCGTGTCGCTACCTGCGACGATCACCCTCGGATGCCCGAAGCTCACCCCCACGCACAGGTCGTCGCGCCGCGTCTGCGCAGTGACGCCGCGGCCAACCGCGAACGCATCCTCGCCGCCGCCACGGTCGCCGTCAGGCGCGACGGCGAGAAGGTGCCGATGGCAACGATCGCCGAGGAGGCCGGCGTCGGGATCGGAACCCTCTACCGCCACTACCCGACACGCCCGGCCCTGTTAGCCGCGCTGACCCTGGGCTCCTTCACCCTCGTTCGAGACCACGCACAGATAGCCGCGCAGAGCGAGGACCCCGCCCCCGCCGCCCTCGCGCAGTTCCTGGAACAGACGATCGCGGCTCGCGACCAGTTCGTGCTGCCCCTCCACGGCGGCCCCATCATCCATGACGAGAGGATCGTCGCGCTCCAGCGCGAGATCAGAACCCTCCTCGCACAGATCCTTGCCCGCGGCCGCCGAGACAAGAGCATCCGACCAGGCGCCACCCCCAACGACATCATCCTCACCGGAGCGATGCTCGCCCAGCCACTCCCGCACGTCGCCGACTGGGACCGGCTCGCCCGCCGGCAAGCCAGAATCTTCATCGCAGGACTCGCTGCTACCGACCCACCCCCTCCCGGCCCCGTATCCGCCCCGGGGGTCAAGAGACGCCAACCCGCCCACGTCGCAGACCCAAGTCGATGAGGCGAGCCTGACGCCACAAGCGCGACCGGACCCACCGAGCCGCGGAAGGCGGCGCGAGACGCCGAAAGCCACGGGCTCTACGCGGGCGCCGGCGGATGCACGACGCGCCGTCTCACAACGGAGCGCTGAGCGGGCGCCTCCAACACACGGGATTGCGAGCGTGCCGTTGCG
>CAVXRR010000009.1:0-106705 GCA_963764125.1 uncultured Solirubrobacteraceae bacterium | reverse complement strand
TTCGTCCCGACGCGCTCCTCATCGACTGCATGGCGGTGGCGTGAGCGCCGAGGCAGAACAGGCAGCGCGGCCCGCGGGCGCAGTGGTTTCCCTATCCACTGCCGCTCGCCTCGCGCGACGTCCCACCTGTTCGGTCTGGTCTTGGCGCCCGCGGGCGGCGCGCTTGGTCATATCCGCGATGCACTCCTGCGCCCACGGCTCCTGGCGCGATGGAACAAGGCGAGCCTCCCCGCGCTCAACGCGACCCGCGCCTCGGTCGGGGCGCGCCCGTTCAAGACGGCCGACGAGATGTTCAACGTCGCCCCGCTGCTGCTGTATATGACCGCTGAGCCGTTTGAATATCCGCGTTCGGACTGGCCGGCCGCGGTCCGGATGGTCGGACCGTGCTGCTGGGAGCCGCCGGGCGAGCCGCCGGCCTGGCTGGAGGAGATCACGCGGCCGCTCGTACTCGTGACCACCTCTTCGGAGTTCCAGGACGACGGCCGCCTTGTCCGCACCGCGCTCGACGCCCTCGCCGATGAGGACGTACAGGTCGTGGCGACTACTCCCGGCCGCCAGACTCGATTCACGTCCCCGCGAACGCCCGGGTGGAGGCGTTCATCGCGCACGGCCACTGTTGGACCGAGCCGTCTGCGCGACACCCACGGCGGAGCCGGCGCGACGCAAAAAGCGCTCGCCGCCGGCGTGCCCGTTGTGCGTACGCTTTGGACGCGACCAGCTCGAGGTCGCACGCCGGGTCGAGGTAGCAAAGGCCGGTGCACGCCTCCCGGCCCAGAAGGTCAACGCCGAGCGGCTCCGCAGCCAGGTCCGCCTCGCCATCACCAGACGCGACGGCGCCCGCCGTGTCGCCGGCGGCTTCCGCGCGACCGGTGGACCCCACACCGCAGCCGACGCATTCGAAACCCTTGCCGCGGCGCCGAACACCAACACACCGGCCCAGACACCCACCCACGATAGACACACGCGTTCGTCGGCACCGTCGATCCCGACAGCATGCGAGCGACCGGCCGTGGCGCGGGACGCGCACGGGATTCCCGTGGAGAGCGTCGCCGTTGTACGGCCCGAGCTAGAACTCGATGCGTGAGCCGACGACGACCGTCCTGTCGAGCGGCAGGCCGAAGTGCGCCGCGGCGTCAGCGGTGATGTGGGATGTGGCGATGAACAACCGCTTGCGCCACGGCGCCATGGTCGGTGCATCGCCCGCACACAAGTCGAGCTTCGACAGAAAATACGAGGCGTGTTCGAGGTCGATGGCACCCTCGGTCTCCGACGGTTCGAGCAGTGCTAGCGCGCGTGGCACGTTCGGCCGTTCCATGTAGCCGAAGCGCGCCACCACGTGCACGATGCCGTCCCGCCGGTAGCCGAGATCGTCGTGGGACATCCGCTCGGAGTCCGGAATTCGTGGCACCGGTTCCGTCTCGACGGACAGGATGATGGCGTGTTCGGCCACAACGTTGTTGTGATCGACATTGGCGCGCATCGCCAGGGGCGCGGTCGGTGCCGCGGTTGAGGTACACCGCGGTTCCCGGATTTCGCATGAGTGGGGGGTCGCGATCCAACAGGCCGCCGACGAACCCCCGCAACGGCCCCTCAGCCTTTTCCCTGCCGCCGTGACGATTGGCGACCGCGCTGCCACGTCGTCATGACGGTGAACGCGACTCAGCGCGATCATCAGCGGTAACCAGGCGCCGTGCACCAACTTGGTGAGGTTGGCCGCGAAGAACATCAGGTCGACCAGCAGCAGTGCGCCCGGCCGCCGAGCGACCACCCACAGCTTCCAGCCCCACCGCGGGTGGGCGAGTAGAAGAACAGCGGGGTGGTGATCGTGATGGTCCCGGTGACCGCCATGCCGAATGCGAAAGCCAGGGCGGCTGAACTGCGGAACGCGAACACCAGGGTCAGCACCGCCACCATCAGCGCCATTGATCCACGGCACGTAGATCTGGCCGATGGTCGACGCCGACGTGTGCTCGATCCGCAGTCGCGGGAGATAGCCCAGCTGGGCCGCCTGCGAGGCCACCGAGAACGCGCCGGTGATGACCGCCTGGGAAGCGATCACCGTCGCGGCGGTCGCCAACACCACCATCGGGATGCGCGCCCATTCCGGGGTGAGCAGAAAGAACGGAGCGGCCGAGGTTGCTTCTTCGTCGGAGAGCACCAGCGCGCCCTGCCCGAAGTAGCTCAGCGTGCAGGCGGGAAGCCAGCAAGCAGCCAGGCCACCGTGATCGCGCGCCGGCCGAAATGACCCATATCGGCGTAGAGGGCCTCTGCGCCGGTGACCGAGAGCACGATCGCCGCCAGCGCGAAGAACGCGATGGAGATGTGACCGAACATGAAGCCAGCGCGTACGTCGGCGAGAGCGCCTTGAGGATTTGCGGGCTTGCCGACGATCCCCATGACTCCGCATGCGGCGATCGCCATGAACCACAGGATCATCACCGGGCCGAAGACCCGGCCGACGCCCGCCGTACCGAGGCTCTGCCGGAGAACAGCACCACGATGATCACCGCGGTGATCGGCACGACCAATCCCTGAAGGAGGGATCGACGACCTTGACTCCCTCGACCGCCGACAGCACGGAGATCGCGGGGGTGATCATGCTGTCGCCGAAGAACAGCGCAGCGCCGAAGATTCCCAATGCGGCGAGCATTACCGCCGTGCGCCGTCCGCGCCTGCCGCGTGCGGCGCAGCAGGGTGATCAGCGCCATGATGCCGCCCTCGCCGTTGTTGTCGGCCCGCATGACCAGCAGCATGTAGGTGACGGTGACGAAGATCATCACCGACCAGAAGACCAGCGACACCACGCCGAGATGTGGCTGTCGGTGACCGGCACCGGGTGCGGGTCACCGGGATTGAACACGGTCTGGATGCGTGTAGATCGGGCTCGTCCCGATGTCGCCGAACACCACGCCGAGAGCACCGAGGATGAGCGCCGCGCGGGCAGTGCCGGAGGCCTGAGAGCGAGATGCGTTCATGTGCAGCGTGCTTCCGGCCCACAACCGTACACCGCCCGCGTCGCGGCGCCGGCCGCGCGCCGGCCCCCGTCAGCACAACCGTGCAGGGAGCCGGATCTCGTGCGCTAGCCGTTCCTCCCGCGGGACGATCTGGGAGCTGAATGCGTGATTCCATGTGAAAAGCGCCGGCCGGCTCCGCTCACCAGCTGACGGGCCTCGACAGGCGCGGCTCACGACACCAGCAGATCCCGGAGGCGGTACCTCATGTCGCACAGACGACGCTTTGACCATGTCGGCATCACCGTCGCCGACCTCGACACGGTGACGGCGTTCTTCGTCGGGCTCGGGCTGGAGGTCGAGGGCCGGACATTCGTAGAGGGTGAGTTCGTCGACACCGTCATCGGCATCCCCGGCTCCCGCAGTCACATCGTCATGCTGCGCCCCCCCGGTGGAGGCTCCGGGCTCGAGCTGTCGAGCTTCGTCCGGCCCGAACACGAGCCAGGGTCCCCCACCGCCATGGCCAACGAACTGGGGCTGCGCAACGTGTCCTTCGAAGTCGACGACCTGCAGGCGACGGTCGACCAGCTGGCTGCGGACGGCTACGGCCTGGTCGGCGGCATCGGTCAGCACGAGAACGTCTGGCGGATGGCCTACGTGCGCGGGCCGGAGGGGATCATCGTGTCCCTGGCTGAGCGGATCGGCTGACGAGACGTACTTGACATTGCACAGTACTCGGCTTAGCCTAGAGCCGTGCCCGAGTACCCGCACGACCCCCAGCTGCTCAAAGGCGTCCTCTCGCTCCTGTTGCTCGAACTGCTCGCCCGGCAAGAGTCATACGGCTATGAGATCGTGCAGCGACTGCACACGATCGGCCTGGTCGGGGTGCTGGAGGGCACGGTGTACCCAGCGCTGTCGCGCCTGGAGCGCGAAGGCCGCCTGACCACCAGGCTGGTCGCCTCCACGTCGGGGCCCGCGCGAAAGTACTACCGCCCAACCGCGGCCGGCTACGCGGCTCTCGCGGCGGGCACCGCGTCCTGGAGAACCCTCACCGAGATCGTCGACGCGCAGCTGTCCCAACCGATCCCCGACGAACCGATCAAAGGAGCTTGACGATGACCCGTAGGCTGACCTGGATCGACCGCCTGCGCGTCGAGCGCGTTGTGTGGACGCTCGATCAGCGCCTGTACGACATTCCGCGCGCGACGCGCATCGCGCATCGGCGGGAGGTGCGCCAGAATCTGCTCAGCGCTGCGCAGGACGCCGGTACGACAGCCGCCCTGCGGAACATCGGCACCACCGCGCAGCTCGCCGCCGCCTACCTCGCTGTCGAGTTCGGCGATCGGCCGCGACACTCCTGGATCGCGGCAGGGCTGTGGGCGGCGACGTCAATGCTCGTCGTGACCGCGCTCCTTGCTGACGCCGCCAACGGCTTCGCGGCTGGGATCGCCGCGGCCAACCCACACGCCACCGGGGCCTATCACTGGAGTGGGCTGGGGCTGCTGCAGGCTGGAGTGACCGTCAAGGTGGACGGGGGCGCTACGACGGTCAGCGGCGGCGGGCTGAGCGTCGCGGGCTGGGGGTTGTGGGTCGCCGTTGCGGTGATGGTCGGCCGTCTGTGGCGCGCCCCGGGAACCTGGCGCGCACGGGCGCGGCCGATCACGGCGGGCTGACGCTCAACGCGCAAGCGCTCGACGAGACCTCGGAGTGGATCGGTCTGAGGCGCTCCTGGTCATCGACTGAGGGGCCCCAGCCCAGAGCCGTGTTGCGTCCGTTGCGACATCGGTATTGCGGTGCTCACGTCTCCTAGTTGCCGAGTTCGCTCCGATCTGTCACACCGACCTCCCGCCCCAGCCGATCACTGTCGGCGCCGGTGGAAACTGACCCCCTTTCGGCCGGGTTCGCCGCGAAGACGTGGGCGACGGCTCCGCCGCTGAAGACGGTGGTGCTGATCGATTCGATGGTGAGCGGTGCGGTGAAGATCCGCTCGCCCTCGCCCAGGACGACCGGGTGGATCACAAGGCGGTACTCGTCGATCAAGCCGGTCTCGACCAGCGATTGTGCGAAGCGTGTCCCGCCCTGGGCGAGCAGGTATCCGTCGGAGGAGCGCTGCCGCTTGAGTCGCGTGATGGCCTCGGCGAGGTCTCCGGTGGCGATCTCCGTCTCGCCCCAGTCGGCCGATGTGAGCGAGTTCGAGAACACGACCTTGGGGATCTCGTTCATCGCCTCGGCGAACGGGCCGGAGGCGGTGGGCCAGTAGCCGGCCCATTGCCCGTAGGTGGCGGCACCGATGAGGTGCGCGCCGGCGTGGCTCACCGTCTCGACCACCCAATTCGTGGAGTCATCGGAGCGTCCCGCCGCGAGCCAGTCGGAGCTTCCGTCGAGTGATGCGACGTACCCGTCGAGCGAGACGGACATCTTGAGGATCAGTGAGGCCATGGGCTGTTCCTTTCCGGGATGGATGACACGAGCGGCTCGAGTCGGTGGTCGATGTGCGGACTCCAGGCCGCGGCGAAACTCATCGCCTACCGAATCAAGCGCCGGGCACGGCAGTGCCGGCGTGTCAAGGAACACCGAATCGATCGCGTTGACGGCACCGCGAACCTGATCAAGCCGGAGCCGAACGCGGTCAAGGCGACTCACCGCAACCCAGCATCCCACGCCCCGGCTCTAGATGAACCCGACGCCGCCGATCGGGTCAAGATCAGTTCGCCGCGGCGGCCCGGCACACAGGGCCATCACATCGGCTGGGCTGGGCACGTCGCCGTTCGGGGGACTCGAGAGGGCGCGCTCGGCGTCTTGCGCTGACCCCCAGAGCTCCTGGACCCACACCTCGTTCGGCGCGGAGGGATTGCGGGCCACGAGCCACAAGATGCAGCCCGGACGTTCCTTCAGGGTCGCGGCAACACGGAGCAGCGTCTCGGCCAGTGCATCGGCTGCGTCCTGACGAGCGGTGAAGCACATCGATCGTGCATGCATGTGCCGGAGCTTAAAGCGCCGCGACGGCCGGCTGGCGGCTCGAGATCGACGCGGAGCTCACTGCTTGAGCTCGACCTCCACGAAGACCGAGGTACCGCGGCTGCGGTTGATGACGTTGTGCTCGGTGCCTGCTCGTCCGAGATAGGCGACCGCGGCCTCCTGGGTCATCTGGCGTGTCGTTCCGTCTGGCTCCGTGATCACGAAGGTGCCGCCCGTGACAGGCACGACGATGTAGTCGTATTCGTGACGGTGGTGGCCGGTGTCCTCCCCGTCTTCGAACGTCCAGGTTGTGATGCGCACGTGGTCGGTATCGACGCTGGTGACGGATCGGGCGGTGGGCACGGCCACAGTCTGACGTGAAGCGTGGACCATGGCGATGGCCGGACCGCTGGTCCTCACCCAAAGCGAGTGTGCGAAACCGTCCGGCGATCGGTCGCTGCGCCTAGAAGTCCCAGCGGCTGGCCCCGTGTGGGGGGCGCAGACCGACGCCGAACGCCGTCGCAATGCGGAACCGGAACAGGTACCACGGCCCAGGCCCTGCACTCTGGGCGCTATAGGGAGCGGTGATGGCGTCACCGTCTGCCTGCGCCGGCCACCCGCCCGCGTCGTAGGCGGCTGCCACTGCAGTCAGCGTCGCGAGGTCGGTCTCCCGGCGCGCCTCGCCCTCAACGACGAGATCGATCCCATCAAGCCGCATGGACAGGGTGCAGGCAGGGTTGTTGAGCAGGTTGCGCGTCTTGCGCGCCGTGGGCCCGCTGGTGAAGAACAGATCGCCGTCATGCACAGCCACACCCACTCCGGCGGAGTGCGGGCGCCCGTCCGGGTGAACGGTTCCAAGGAAGCATGCCGACTCGGGACCGAGTGAGCCCTGTCCGAGGGCCTCCGCGGCGCGGCTCCAGGGCATCTCCTCCTGGTCATAGAGAGTGGCGAGATTGGTCGTCCGGCGCGGCTCGGCCTGTCCCATGGCGGTCCTTTGGCGTTCGGGTCGGATGTAAGACGTGCCGACTCCGCGAAATCATCGGCGCCGCGGCCCAGAATCAGCCCGAGGATGCCAGCCCTTCCGCCGCCGCCCTGCGGGCGTTAGGCCTGCAGGCTGAAGGGCGGGTAGCGGTCGGTGATCAGCAGGAACGCGTAGGCGGCGACGCGGTTGTGCCAGCGGATCACGCCCTCGATGAAGTCAAACAGCGAGCGTGGGTAGCGGCCGGTGAACAGGATCGCGAACCAGGCGAAGATGGCGGCAAACAACGCGCTGATCGTGAGGAAGAACAGCACGACGTAGTGGGGGATCGCCAGCAGCCACTTGACCAGCGGCAGACCGCGAATGAGGTCGTGCTCCGCGTCAGGGTAGGCGAAGTCGAGGCGTACCGCCTGCTCCTCGTCGGTCGACGGGTAGCGGTCGTCCATCAGCGCGAGGTAGACCGCGATCCGGTTGCTGAAGCGGGTCAGCTGCAGGTTCCAGTCGAACCACCAGCGCGGGTACTTCCGGCGGAATAGCAGCATCAGCGCCACGGGGATAACGAGGATCGCGATGCCGCCGCCGGCGTAGCGGGCGCCGGCGCCTCCCGCCTTCGAACCGAAGCTGCCGCCCTCGATCGTTGCGGCGAGGATCGCGATCGGGATGGCCGTGAAGATCCGAAACGCCGTGGTGAGGCGGTTGAGGCTGCGGTCGGGATAGTCGACCGAGAAGGTCAGCGGGTAGCCGTGGCCGCCGCTCGGCGGCACCGGATCCCCCGGCGAGGGTGCGGGCACCGGCCCTGAACTCTCCATCGGCTGGGCTTTCGGCGCCGACATGAGATCTCCTGCCTGGGACTTGGGTGGCGGCGCGAGCTCGCCGCCACCCCGCCGCTGGCACGACGGCATGCGGGTTAGCTGTTTCCGGGAATGTCGAGCAGCGGCACGAGTTGCTTGTTCTTCAAGGAGAAGGGGCACGTGGCTTTCGGGCCCCTCAGGACATAGGCAGGACCGAGGTCAGGGCGCGGAGTGACAGCGCGCTCAGCCAGCCGAACCCGGCCGTGATCGAGATGCGCTGAAAGGCACCGCCCCGGCCAGCGAGTCGCGGCGCACCGCCGAATGCCGCGCCGAACAGCCCGAACGCACTCGTCATCGCAACCGCTGACCCAGCCGAATATGAAGCCCAGCGATACTCCCCCCTGCGAGCAGCAGACGCAGCGCACGTCAGTCGAGGTTCTCGACGATCTCGGTCGCCTGCGACCACTGATCCGGCGGCACAACAAGGTAGATGTCCCCTCGCCCGAACCGATCCAGCGGGTGATCTGCGACGCAGCTTGCATCGACACCCAGCGCTCGGAGTTGGTCGCGCCATGCCACCGCCGCCGTGGCTTCAGCGAACGTACTGACCGTCTCCCAGCCGTCGAACCGCGGGTCGCCGATCGACACCGGGGGTTCCTTGGCCACTCGACGCCTAAGCAAACGCGCGATACGCACGAGCCAAGCGTACGCCTGCGCTTGCGTCCGGCATCGCGCAGGCGCCGCCTAAGCGCTGAACGGTGTCGCCGGCCAAGTTGGTCGTCCGAGCCATGCGACGTGCCACGCGCTCGATCTGGGCCTGCCCGGACGGGACACCCACGGCGCTGGTCGCGGTAAAGCTCTGCCCACCGATGGTCACGCCGGTCCGGGCGTGAAGGCTTGGCGCCAACAGGCGTTCGACGGTTGCGCTGGAGCCGCCGCGGACGCGGACCGCGGCCGCGCCGCCGCGGTCCGCGCTCGGAGAGGTCCCGGGGCGTTACGCGTTTGAGTGCTGATCGGTGTCGCCGACCGGGGTGTCGTCGTCCGCTGGGACTCCCGGGAGCCTGTCCCTGGTGTCGCGGTTCGATCCACCTTCGGCGCCCGGCTGGCTCGGAGCGTCCTCGGGGGCGGCGGTGTCGGGCGTGTCTTCGTCTGTCTCGTGATGCATGTTGATGGCTCGCAATCAGACTTCGGCGTGGGTGATCAGGGAACGTCTCGCGGCACTCATCCGCTCGGCCTCCAAGTCCTGTCGTTGATGCTGGGCTCGCTGGAGCAGCTCATCGAGATCTGTCGACTGAAGTTCTGGATCGTGGCCGCGGAGCTCCCGAAGCGTCGCCCATAGCGAGGCTTTGCCCTCGACCCCCAGCGACAGCGTCTCGAGGCTGAGAAAGGTGCCGAGTTCATCGTCGCCGGAGGTCAGCCCGCTGAGCTTGACGCGGCTGGCTTTCTCTGCGACCCAAGCCGTGACCTGCTTGCCCGGGTTTCGCGTGGCACCGATCCGTGCCATCAGATCGGTGAGCGTGTCGAGGTCGGCTTCAATCTCGGCCGCCACCCGGCTCATCTCGGGTTGGAAATCTGTCCCGCCGGCGCGGGCTTCCAGTTGGCGAGCCAGGTCGGCGCCGAACGTCGCTCCGGTGAGGTGGTCGTTGAGATATACGTCGATCGGTCTTTGAGTCATCGGTCGCTCTCGTGTCGGGTTTATGCGGGCTCGGAAGGGTCCTCGTCCGCGGCGAGCCGTAGCGCGTGGTCCCTGACGGCGTCGACGTGCGCCTGCTGGAGCGGCAGCGCGAAATTCACGACGCCGCTGACATGTCGATCGTCGGCGGTCTCGTTGAGCTTGGCGAGGATCTCCCAGTGGGCGAGCTCGCCGGCCTCGGCCATGCTCAGGAACTCCAAGCCGTCGAGCGCTTCGGCGTCCTCGAGATAGGTCTTCATGAATCCGGTCACCTCGGCCTTCGTTTCACGCGCCTTCTTGGCGATCGCGGTCTTCACGCCGTCACGGGTGCCGGCCACCACGTCGCAGCGCTGCTCCACCCGTGCCGCCTCGTCGCCCATGCGGTTCATCAGCTCTAGGAGCTCGGTCTCCTTCTCCCTGCGGGCGAGCGTCCCGACCTTCTTGGTCGCGACCTGGGCGGCCTGGGCCAGGCCGAGAACCTCGGCGAGCTTTTCATCGAGCGTGGTGAGATCTGCCATCGGTGTCTCTCCTTCGTAGCTGCTCCTTCATAGGACATTGTCCGATCTAGCTGCCCACCGACCCCTCCGCTAAACATCTCCTTCGGTGGGCAGAATGGAGCGATGAACGCCACGCCAGACGACGCCGGTGAGGTGCTGCGAGCCCGGGGCATCCGCAGTACACCTCAGCGCCGGGCGATTCTCAGCATCTTTCGGGGTGGGCGGACCGAGCATCTCTCCGCCGACGAGGTGTACGCCCGGGCGTCGCGGGCGCTTCCAGACCTGAGCCGCGCCACGGTGTACGCGACCCTGGCCGAGTTTGCTGAGCTCGGTCTTCTGTCGGCGTTCGGGTCCCCGGAGCCCGTCCGCTATGAGACGAACGTCGAGCTGCACGCGCACTTTTGCTGCCAGCTCTGCCTGCGCGTCTTTGACCTCGTCGACGGTCAACAGGAGCCGAACGACATCACCGATCCCGGCTTCGTCGCCGAGCGCGTCGAAACGCGCGCGGAGGGAGTCTGCGACGAGTGCGCAAGCTACGGCAGCGGCCTGCTCGCGGGGGCTCGTACGATCACCAGATCCGGGCCGTCCACCGACACGCTCTCTGCCTCTGGTGTTGCAGTCTCGGAGATCGCGAGTCCGCTCGGGAAGCTGCTGCTCGCGGCCACCCCGCACGGCCTGACCCGCTTGGCGTTTGAGGATCACGGCGACGTCGACGCGTTGCGCGCCCACGCCGTCAGGCGCCGAGGCACCCAGGCGGCCCGCCAACATCTGGCCGCCGCGGCCGTGAGCCTCCAGCAGTACTTCTCCGGTCACCTCTCCAGGCCTGTGTGCGCGATCGACTGGGAAGAGCTGGGATCGAGCGGGGCGGCACTCATGACGACCGAGACCATCCCCTACGCGTCTCACCGCTCCTACAGCGAGCTTGACCAGAACCTCGCGCCCCGCGACCTCGGAAACGCCTTCGGCGGCAACCCCATCCCGATCTTCATGCCATGTCATCGCGTCACCCGCGGCACCGAGATACCGACCACCTTTGTCGGCGGACCCGCACGGCGAAACTGGCTCGAGGACCACGAGCAGGCCCACCCCCTGCGCTGACGGGACCTCCCCTTCACCGGCCCGAGGTCGACGCCGGCGCGAGTCGCACCTTCGGAGGAGATCCGAACGCGATCGGAGACCGTTGTCCGGTCGCGTACGTTCGCGCCAGGACAGTCCGCCGTCCCAGGAGTCCGCTCACGGGGTTAACAGGCCAACAATCAGCCCCGACCAAGGAGTCAACATGCTTCTCATCCTGGCAGCGATCCTGCTGATCATCGCCATCGCCGGCGGCGTCATCGTTCATCCGTTGCTGTTTCTGCTCGCGATCGTGGCGATCGTCGTCTTCTTCACCGGTCGTCGCGGCGGAGCCCTCCGCTGATCAGGCGCCGCAGCGCTCGGCTCGTCCTGGCGAAGCCGAGCGCTGCGGCTGACACACACGCCTAGGTCATCAACGCCGCGAGGCGATGGTGACGCAGCTCCTCGGGTGGGGAGCCGTGCAGCATCCACGTGCGGTCTCCACGGCGGCTGATGTTCCCTCGCTGCCTCAGTGCGCCCAATGCGCTGGTCACTGCCGGCCGATGTGCGCCGATGAGATCCGCAAGCCGCTGGTGAGAAAGGGGGAGCGGGACGGCGATTCCGTCAGGCAGAACCCGACCCCAGCGTTCGGCCAGATGCCAAAGCGTCAGCAGCAGCCGGTCATCGACCCGTTGATGGTGAGCGATCGCGAGTGAGACAGCGAGCGCATGGGCGCGCCGAGTCCCCCGGTTGAAGAGCTCCAGTCCAAGCTGCGGCCACGGGGTCATCCGCACCACAAGGCGATGATCGAGCACGGCCAGGCGCGCGGGCTCCAGAACGACCCACCCAACCTCGGCGTGAACATGAGATCCCTCGTCGTCCCAGCTCCACGGACGAATCACGTCGCCCGCGCCGATCAGTTCCACGCACCCCCGCCCCAGCACTTCCACCTCTCGGCTGATCAGGCCATCGACGATCAAGAAGCCCCGATGATGACCGTCGGGCTCCTCTGAGGCGGTGACATCCCAATGACCGGTCGATAGGCGCCGCACTCTCGTCTGAGTCTCACGGCGGGCCCGCTCATAGTCACTCGCAGGCAGGAGATCCCTCACCTCGGGGTCGGCGTCGACGATGCTGATGGAACCCGTGGCCGTGCTCACCGGGGCCGCTCGATCTGGCCGCGACCAACATCGAGACCCTGCTTGGCGAAGGGGCTCACGTCGAGGGCCAGCATATCCGCGAAGCTATACGAACATCTCGCCGGCTGCGCACCCGCCCAACTGCGGGCCGGGCATTGTCGCCCCCCCCGCGTCCGCATGCGTACGTTCGCGCTTGTACCGAGCCGCTGGTTTTCGGGCCCGGCGCGATCGTAGCCTCCTCGCACATCCACGGGTCACGGCGGGTCCGTGACATCACCTAAAGGAGCGGTCATGATCATCTTGGGCATTCTGCTGCTGATCGTCGGCTTTGTTGCAAAGATCGCGATCCTGTGGACGATCGGCCTCGTCCTGCTGGTGATTGGCCTTGTGCTGGTCGTGCTCGGCTCGCTGGGTCGTGCTGTCGGGGGACGACGCCATTACTACTGAGATCGGGGGGCCGGATGTCAGTCGGAGCTCGCCATCTCGGATGACCAGACGCCGCGGTCCGGCGGTGCGGTGTCCGCGCTGCAAGCTCGTGATCGCGCCCAGCATTTCGGCTCTCACTCCGCGGCACTGCCCGCGGTGTCTGGCGCACAGCCGAATCGCGGTCGAGCTGGAGATCCTCCCGTTCCGCCGGCCTTGACAGCGCTGGTGTGAGCGCTCACAATCTCCGGCAGGCTGCTCCGCGTATCCAGGCGCGGGCAGGGACCGATCGCATGAGTGGCTGAGCGTGTACGGCCGGCCGCTCGGGTCTGTCATAGGAGAGATGAGGTAGAGCATGCGCTCCAGCACGAGCACGCGGCCGATCCGTCGGCGAACGCACATCGGGCGACTGGCGGCGCTGGCCGCGGTCCTCATCGCAGTCTGGACGGCTTGGCCGGCGACTGTGACGGCGAAGACCCAGCAGGCGCGGTCTCGTGTGGCGACCGCCCATACGGTGTCCTACGACCATTACTCGTTCATCATCGACGGGCGGCGCACCTACCTATGGTCGGGGGAGTTCCACTACTTTCGCCTGCCCAGCCCCGGCCTCTGGCGCGACATCTTCCAGAAGATGAAGGCCGCTGGGTTCAACGCCGTCTCGCTGTACTTCGACTGGGGCTATCACTCCCCGCGTCCCGGCGTCTATGACTTCACCGGCGTCCGCGACGTGGACCGGCTGCTGGACATGGCCCAACAGGCCGGGCTGTATGTGATCGTGCGCCCGGCCCCGTACATCAACGCCGAGGTCGACTCCGGTGGCCTGCCTGGCTGGCTGACTACCAAGGCCGAGAACAACCGCAGCGCCGACCCCCGTTTCCTGCAGTACGCGTTTGAGTGGATGACGCAGATCGACCGGCACATCGCGCGCCATCAGCTGACCAATGGGACGGGCTCGGTCATCGCCTACCAAATCGAGAACGAGTACTACAACGGCTCGCCTGCCGGGCGAGCGTACATGCAGGATCTCGAGAACAAGGCCCGCGCCGACGGGATCACGGTCCCGCTGACGGGCAACAACAACGGAACCTTCAACTCGGGCACCGGGGAGTTGAACGTCGACGGTCCCGACTCCTATCCGCAGGGGTTCAACTGCTCCAACCCGGCGCAGTGGAACGGCGTCCCGAACATCTCCTATGACCATCCGGCCGACAAGCCGCTGTACTCACCTGAGTTCCAGGGCGGCGCGTTCGACCCGTGGGGCGGTCCGGGGTACGACAAGTGCGCCCAGCTGATCAACGACCAGTTCGCAAACGTCTTCTACAAGCAGAACATCGCCGTCGGGGCCACCGCGCAGAGTTTCTACATGACCTATGGCGGAACCAACTGGGGCTGGCTGGGCATCCCGGAGAACTACACCTCCTACGACTACGGAGCCGCCATCCGCGAGACCCGGCAGCTCGACCCCAAGTACTACGAGGACAAACTCATCGGCTACTTCACCCAAGCCGTGACGCCGCTGACCAAGACCGACCTCATCAACACCCAGCCTCCCGACAACCCAGCGATCATTGACACGGGACGCATCAATCCCGACACCGGGACTCAGTTCCACGTCCTGCGCCACGCCGACTCGACCTCGACGTCGGTTGACCGCACCCACATCGCGATCGACTTCAACGCGAAGCCGATCCCGGAGATCACCTACACCTACGATGACACGGACCCGGCCCTGAACTACACCGGCAGCTGGTCGCACGTCGCCAACCAGAGCTACACCGGCGGTGACTACAAGGACACCGAGTCGTTCTCAAACACCGCCGGCGACTCGATGAGCGTGACCTTCACCGGCACAGCAGTGCGCTGGATCGGCTCACAGACCAACAACCATGGGCTCGCCGACGTCTACCTCGACGGGGTCAAGCAGGCGACGGTCGACTGCTCGGGCAACGCCGACCAGGCAGTGCTCTTCTCCAAGACCGGACTGAGCAGCGGACCGCACATCCTGAGGATCGTCGTGGATGGCACGCACACCAGCGCCTCCACCGATAACTACGTGTCCATCGACGCGATCGACGTTCCGACCGCACCCCAGACCACCCCGACCTACCCCGTCGTGCCCCAGCAGCCGGGAACCGCGATCACCCTGGACGGACGCGACTCGCACATCATCGTCGCCAACTACAAGCTGGGAGACTCCCAGCTGCAGTACTCGACCTCGGAGATCATGACCGACGCGACGATCGCTGGTCGTGATATCGCCGTACTCTACGGTGACCCCGGCAGCGATGGCGAGACGGTACTGCACTACAGCTCCAAGCCTCAGGTGCAGGCCAGCGGTGGTTCGGTAATCACCAGCTGGGACTCTCAGCGCGGAGACCTACGCCTGGACTACCGGCATACCGGACTGATCCGCGTGAGCGTCACTCACCCCGGGCAGCGGCCGCTGCTCCTGTTGATCGCAGACAAGCCCACGGCGGAGACGTTCTGGCGCCAGGACACCGCCGCGGGGCCGGTGCTGGTCCGCGGTACGCATCTGCTGCGAACCGCCGTCAGCAGTGCCGGGGGACGAGAACTGGCGCTCACTGGCGACAACGGCGCCGATCGGAACTTCGAGGTGTTCAGCTCCGCGAGCCAGCTCACCTGGAACGGTCGGCCGGTGCGGACGACTGCGACCACGAGCGGCAGCCGGGTGGGATCCATCCCGGTCGCGGCGACCGTGCGCCTACCCACACTCAGCCACTGGCGCCATCAGGAGGAATCCCCCGAGGCGGCACCGGGCTTTGATGATTCGGGCTGGCAGGTGGCGAATAAGACCACCACCAACAGCGTCACGCCGGTCCAGTCACTGCCGGTCCTGTATGCCGACGACTACGGCTTTCACACCGGGAATGTCTGGTACCGGGGCCACTTCCAAGCTACCGGCAACGAGACCGGCGTGCATCTCGTCTCGGACTCCGGTGGTAGCGCCCAGGCGTTCTCGGCCTGGATCAATGGCCAGTTCCTGGGCAGCTCGACGACGGGCAGCGCCGACTTCGCCTTCCCGGCCGGATCACTCAAGCAGGGCGGCGACAACGTCATCTCTGTGCTCACCGTCAACATGGGCCACGAGGAGGACTACAACTCCACCAACGCCAACAAGACCGCCCGCGGCCTGACCACCGCGGCGCTCGTCGGGTCTCCGAGCGCGCCGGTGACCTGGCGCATTCAGGGCAACCTCGGCGGGGAGAACATCCAGGATTCGGTGCGTGGCCCACTGGCCTACGGCGGCCTCTTCGGTGAGCGCGCGGGATGGGACCTGCCGGGCTACCCCGACGCCCGCTGGACCCCCGTGACACTGCCCACCTCTGACACGCGAGCGGGCGTTTCGTGGTATCGCACGACCGTCTCGCTCCACCTCCCCCCCGGCCAGGACACCTCCATCGGCGTGACGTTTTCCGACAACCCCAGCCGGCGCTACCGCGCCCTGCTGTTCGTCAACGGCTGGCAGTTGGGCGACTACGTCAACTACCTCGGGCCCGAGCACAGCTTCCCGATTCCCAATGGGATCCTGAGGACCGATGGGGACAACACGATCGCCATCGCCGTGTGGAACCTCGACTCCAGCACCGGCGGTCTGGGCCAGGTATCCCTGACGAACTACGGCAGCTATGCCTCCTCCCTGAGCGTCGGGCCGGTCTTCAGCCCGGGCTATCAGGAAGGCCGGAGGTGAGCGGAGACATCGTGGCGGGCGGTCGGCGCAGGTGAAGGGGGTCGCCGTCGACTGACCCTCGTCAGTCGGCGTCGGCGTGCCGGGCAAGCTCCTCGTGGGCGGGATGGTCGGGCGAGAGCCGGCGAGCTGTGAGCTGAGGACTGGCCGCGCGCACGGCAGCCCCGGCGTCGTCACCGCGGAGGGCCAGCTCGGTCAGCCAACGCATGCGCGTCTCGGTGCTGTTGAGGAACACCGCGCGCTCGTGCTCGCGCAGCAGCCAGAAGCCCACGCGGACGATTGGATTGGGAATCGGCGCGGGCCGCGAGACGGCGTGGACCCGGAACTGCACCTCGCCGGTGTCGCACCACTTCCATACCTGCCAGTCCATCTGGCCCATCTCGACGTGGCCCTGCAATGTGCGGTAGGCCCACCCGAACACCCGCGCGTCTCGCCCGTCACGCGCGCGAATCTCGTCATAGACGCGCACGACGCGCACACCGACGTGGACGCTGACCAGGTTCAGCGCGCGCAGCTCGAGCAACATATTGCGCCCCTCCAGCGGGGCGTCGTGGTCGTAGTGGGCGCGCACGAGCGACGGGTCAGCGAACTCATAACCCCCGATCAACCGGCCGGCGATCTCCCAGCTGCCGCCGGTGACCGGGTCGCCGGGCGGCTCGGAGGGGAGTGGCTGGCAGCGATCGTCGAGATGCCACCCCTCCGGTGGCCGGGTCAGGTCGACCGTCGCCGGGTCGTAGTTGAGCGGCGTCTGCGCAAGTGCCGCGAGCCGGCGCTCGATCTCGCGGCGGGTCACGCGGGTGCTCCGAACGGGGTCTCGACACGCCGCGTGTCGATGGTGACGCCGCCGGACATCGTGCCCCCCGAGAGTGCGGCCACACCCTCCAGAAACGAGGTCCACATGTGCAGCTGGACCTCCTTGGCCATGCGGAGCTTGTGATAGAGGAGGTCGCAGAGACGATCCCCGCTGCGCGCCCAGGATTCGATCTCGAAGACGATCGCCTCGTCCTCCGGGCGTGCGCGAAACTCGATCTGGCCGGCCTCGAGATGCCCCTCGAGCGTGGCCAGCCGAAATGATCGCTCGTCGTCGCCGATCACCCTGACCGGGCCGTCCCACGGGCCGGGCATGCGCACCACGTACTCGTCTCCCAAGCGCAGGCGCGCGTCGTCGCCGAGCACACGCTGGAAGCGAGCGAACTTGGTCGGCGCCGCCTGGTTGAGGTCGGTCTTGAGCTTCGTCATCAGGGCGGGCGCCGTCAGGCCGGATTCGTGGATGCGGGTGCTGTAGCGGCGATGAAACAGCGGACCGGTCCCGTCCTGCAGATGCTGCACCTCCGTGTCGTCGACGCCGCCTGGGAACGGAGGCGGGAGGTGCTCGGCCGGCGCGTCGTCCGCGCTCTCGCGCCGATGCATGACTGTGGTGCGCCACATGTAGTCCCAGGAGGTCAGCGCGATCCCGGTCGGCCAGGTCAGTGCGAGCATCCAGCGAGCGGCGGCGTTCGGTCGGTTCGGCATGGTCTGGACCTACCCGTCCAGGTCCGGCTCACCCAGAGTGTGTACCTGCAGCAGGGACGGGTAGCGCGCTCGCATGCTCTCCTCGTTGCTGTACCGGTGCGGCCTGCGCGCCTGGCAGATGCAGATCGCCTCGATGTCCTCGGTCGCCCTGTGCATCGGCCTGTGGATCCGCGCCAAGACCGTGGACCAGGAGGAGCGGGGCAACGCCGAGCGGCGGGCGCTGTTCGTCGGGCTGTGGCCGCCGACGATCTGGCTGATCGGGGAGTCGCTGTCGCACGAGGAATGACGTGCCCCGGAGAGAAACCACCACCGGTCGTGTGAGCGCTAGCGCGGAGCGATCGTCAGCAGCGCGGCGCTCGCTCCCGGGACCCTGACGCGGTAGGCGCCATGCGAACGCGCCACACGCTCGATCTGGGTCTGCCCGGACGGGACACCCACGGCGCTGGTCGCGGTAAAGCTCTGCCCACCGATGGTCACGCCGGTCCGGGCGTGAAGGCTTGGCGCCAACAGGCGTTCGACGGTTGCGCTGGCGCCGCCGCGGACGCGGACCGCCAGCGTGCGCCCTCGTGAGCCAGTGTTGATCAGGACAACACGGACTTGGCCCCCGGGTGCGCGGGTGCCCCACCCCCGGATTCTCGCTCGCCCGACGCCGGCGACTGACAGAAGTCGTGACCCAGCCGGGGCCGCCTGGGCGAACATCCGCATCCCGTAGTACTCGGGGTAGGCGACGGCGCTCCATTTGCCGTGGTCGTCGTGGAACTTGAACAGCGCGTAGGGCGAGCCCGCGTAGGTGTGGATGTTGACGCCGTCGGCGCCCGTGCGGGCGAAGGCGAACAGGGTCTGCAGGACCCACAGTGCCGAGGCGAAGGACTCGTCGACCGCCGGTGCTCGACCACAGGAGATCGTGTTGACCTCATCGATCCGCACCTGGAGCCCGTGCGCGTGGGCGAGGGCGATGTCCGCCGCGACGCTGTGGGCGAGACCATTCGTGGACGCTCGTGCGAGCAGATGGCCGATCGTCGGGTATCGACGCGCGGTGGGTGCCACGTAGCAGCGCTGGAGCGGATAGCGATGCAGCGTGACGATCCGGACGCGTGGCTCGGCGGCGATGAACCGGCCGATGTACCTCAGCCATTTCCGCGAGCCTGCCGCGGGACCGGCCAGCGGCACACGGGGCAGCGATCCGGCGATCCTCGAGAAATCCCGCAGGTACTGGTCGACGTTCCAGCCTGGGGGGCGTCCGGTCATCTTGTGCCCGTGGACGTGGTACCAGGTGAAGGCGCTATAGAGCTCGGGTTCGTTGCCAAGCTCGAGCGCGCGCACCCGACGGCGTCCGATCGCCGACACGAGCCGCGTGGCCTCGACACGTGCCGGCGCGCCACTGTTGGCCTCGAGGTCGATGCCGAGCGTGACCCGCGCGCCGGTGGCGCCGACGAACGCCCTCGCGACCGCCCCCCAACGGGCATTGAGCCGGATGTAGGCCCCGAGCGGCTTACGAACTCCCCGCGCCGGCCACCACGCGCGGTCGGTGCTGTCGCCGCCGATCCGCAGCTCAGGGTGCTCGCCGGGGGAGAGCTCACGAACCAGGCGCACGAACAGCGGGTTGAGCCTGCTCGGATCGTGCCCGCCGTACTCCTCGATGGCTCGATACTCGAGCGAGAGCCCCATGAAGCCCTTGGCGACCGGGCGCGTATGGAGCGGCGCGCCCACCGTCACGACCGTGGCGCGGCCAGGCGATGCCGCGCGCGCGCGATTGGCGGGCGCCAGGCGGCCCGACCCGATCCCCGCCACGAGCGTCGCCACCGTCGCCGCCAAGGCGATTGTGAACGCAAGCCGGACCGGTCGGCGCCGCATTTGACCGGCGGACCGGCGCGGGGAGGGAACGGCTCGACGCGACAAGCGAAACCTCTGAGATCCGGGGTGCCGAGGACGCCCAGGGGCTGCTCGAGGCCCGCGGGTGGGTCGAACATAGCCTGTACCAGGCCGCCCAAAACCGCACAGCGCCGGGGCTAACCAAGTCCACACGGGACAGGAACAAGCTGTTAGCCCGGACAACCCGCGACGCCATCCTGTGCCGGACCGGCCAAGGTGGAGGGCTCAGACGCGCGCTTCAATACGACCGCATGGCATCGAACCGAGTCCTCGCCGGCGGCTTTGAGCTCGACGACGACCGAGATCGGATCGATGTCGACGCGGTCCATGCCTATCTCAGCGGCGAGTCCTACTGGGCGCGCGGCCGGTCCCGTGCCGCCGTCGCGGACACCGTCCGCGGGGCTGCGCGCGTGGTGGGGCTCTACGACGCCGATCGCCAGATCGGATTCGCCCGGGTTGTCTCTGACAACGCCCATATCGCCTACCTCTGTGACGTCTACGTGCTCAGCGGATACCGCGGCCACGGCTTGGGCGTCGAGCTCGTTCGCGAGACGGTGGACAACGGCCCACAGCGCAACCTGCGCTGGTGGCTCGGCACCCGAGATGCGCACGGGCTCTACCAGCGCTTCGGCTTCGAGCCTCCCGACGACACACAGCTCACCCGGCCCGCCCGGCCGGCGCCGCCGGCTCACGCCGACGGCAACCGCCTAGAGATCCGAGAGGGGCGCTAGTCCCCGAGCCTGGCAGGAGCGCCGCGGGATGGCGCAGGCGACAATGGGGGGATGGCCACAACCGTCCCGCCCGATGATGAGGAGACCCGCGGCGGGGCCGGGCGGCGTCGCGCCGAGATCGCCTGCGTGACGGGAATCGGGCTCAAGACCGTCTTTGCCCTCGTGCTCCTGCCGCTCACCCCCGCGTTGCTGGGGACGGATCCCGTGCTCCTGGAGGCGCTGCGCGGATCGACGTCAGCGATGGCCTCCGGTGGTGCGTTTGCCCGAGTCGGCCAGGCCTCGCTGCTGCTCGCCGTACTGGCTCCGCTGCCGACCCTGATCTTCGCCACGCCGTTCTTCTGGTGGGCGGGGCGGTTGTGGGGTCCCAAGGCGGCGGCCACGCTGGGGGGTGGCCACCCCAACGCGGAGAAGTGGGCGCAGCGCTCCGGCGCTCACCTGGAGCGTTTTGGCGGCGTCGCGGTCGCGTTGGCTCCGTTCCTCCCGATCCCCTCGTCGTTCGTGTACGCGGCCGCGGGATGGACCGGGATGAGCTTGCGCCGTTTCATGGTCTTTGACCTCATCGGGATGCTCGCGTGGATCGGCGCGATCGTCGGCCTGGGCTACGCCGTCGGACATCCCGCGGTCCAGGTCGCCAAGGCGATCTCCCACTACGCATTGCTCTTCACGATCGCCGTCGTGGTCATCGCCGTCGCCGTCGCAACCCTGCGGGCGCGCAGGGCCGCGGCCAGGGCGACTCGCAGCTAACCGCGTGCCCGGCGTGCGAGCTCGTCGCTCGCCGCCGAGACAAAGCCCCGCGCCACCGAGTTTCCGACGTCGCCAAGGGGCAGAAAGCGCGGGACGTCGAGACTCGCGTCGAGTTCGAGCCCGATGCGCGTGCCCTCCCCTTCGGTCAAGCGCCAGATGACATCGAACTTCGCGGATCCGCCGACCTTGGCGAGCTTGACGGCGCCCGGTGGCTGGACCGTGACTGCCATCAGCAGGTCAAAGTCCTTCGTCACCGGCCCAGCGGACACGTGCAACGCGGTCTGCGCCCTGGTGGGCACGCCACCCGCGTCGCGTTCGAGCACCTCGACCGAGCGGACGACGTCGGGATGCCAGTCCGGGTATCCGTCAACCGCCTGCACCAGAGCGAGACACTCGCCCAGCGACGCCGGCACCTGAGCCTCCGCGGCTCCTCGCAACTCTTTCATACGTGCAATCTACGCCCTGGCCGACGACCGGGGTGGCCGGGCGCTCTGGCGGCCGATGACGGCGCGTTAGGCTGCGCCGATGCTCTCTGACCGATTCCGGGCCGCTGTCGAACGAGGACATCTCGCTGCGGCGGCCGATCTGTTCACCGAGGATGCGACGTTCCGTAGCCCGGTGCTGTTCAAGCCGTACGCGGGTCGGGATCAGATCGCGAAGATCCTGCAAGCGGCCGAGCGAGTGCTCGGGGTGGGCAGCGAGTTTCGCTACGTCCATCAGCTCGAGGATCCCGTCGATCGCGTCGCGATCCTCGAATTCGCGACCGTTGTCGACGGAAAGGACGTCGAGGGGATCGACAAGCTCACCTTCGACGAGGCAGGGATGATCACCGAGCTGAAGGTGATGATCCGTCCGGCCTCCGCGCTGCAGCAGGTCGGCGCGAAGATGGCCGAGGAGTTCCCGAAGGTCGGGCTTCGCCTGCCGAGCTGAGTCCGAACCGTCGCCGGGACCCGTGCGATCCTGGCGGGCCCATGTTCCTACTCGTGACGGGCGCCAGCGGGGCCGGCAAGTCAACCGTACGCCGGGCCGTCATGCAGAGCTTGTCGCCCGAGGTCGAATGCCTCGAGCTCCACGACGTCGCCACGGTGCCCGCGGCTCCGGATCTGGCCTGGCGCCAACGGGCAACCGAGGCCGCCGTGCAGCGGGCGCTGGAGCTGCAGGCTCACGGACGACATCTCCTGCTCTCCGGTGATCCGGTGGCTGCGGGAGAGGTGCTGGCGGCGCCGTCGTCAGTCGGGCTTGACGGCGTCGCCGTGTGCCTGCTGGACGTCAGCCCCGAGGTCCAAGCCGCGCGGCTGGCTCAGCGCGGCGACCATCCGGCGCCGTTGCCCCACCACCAGGCCTTTGCCGAGTGGATGCGTGGCCACGCCCGCGATCCCCGCCACATGCCGCATGTGCTCAGCGCGAATGGGTGGGACCGAATGCGCTGGGACCGGTGCAGCGAACTCGATCCCGCCGACGGCAGCTGGAGCATGGAGGTGCTGGACACCTCGGCGCTGACGCCGGTCCAGGTCGCCGACGCGGTCCTGACGTGGTGTCGCCGTGTCCTGCGCGGCGAGGCCCCCATCATGCATCCCGGGGGCGGGAAACCAAGCGCAACGTCCCCCACCCTCTTTCAGAGAGGACGGGGTTCGTGAGATCATTCACCTATGAGTCCCGCGGGTTCAGGTAGAGCCCGGTTTCGTGACGGGTCCAATCCGCGTCTCGGCCAAGACGACGTGAGGTTTCACGACGACGATCGGTCTGAACCGGCTCGTCATCCCGGCGTCGTCGGACTCGCGAGGAAGGAGGCCGTCGTGAGAACTCACGACCCGGTCGCTGCGCGCCACCAGCGTGCCGAACTCGTCGGCTGCCGCATTCGCCTCGCGCGACGCGCGAACGGGCTGTCTCGCGCGCAGCTCGCGAAGCTGCTCGGCCCCAAGAGCGTGCACCTCTCACAGTGGGAGCTCGGCCGTCACGAGCCGAACGCTTTGAACCTCCAGAGGCTTAGCGAGGCACTCGAGGTTCCGCTGTGGTTTTTCTTTGGCGGCCCTCCCGACGGCGGCTGAACGTCGCGTCGCTGACACCCCAGCGTCAGAGCTCCAACCCATTTCGGATCTACTGAGCGCGGGCGCTGTAGCGGTGCTCAGGCCGCCCCGTCGAGCCGTAGTGCAGCCGCAACTCCACGTCGCCCTCGCGCACGAGCGTGGCCAGATACCGCTGTGCCGTGGAACGGCTGATCCCGATCCTCTCGGCGATCGCGGCGGCGGACACGTCCTCGCGGGCGTCGCGCAGGAGCTCGCGGATGAGGCTCATCGTCGGCCCCGAGGCGCCCTTGGCCGCCGGCGCGGGGCCGCGCAGCATGCCGTAGAGCGCGTCCACCTCGTTCTGTTCGGCCTCGTCGAGGCGAGCCAGGCGGCGGTGGAGATTCTGGTAGGCGATGAGCCGCTCCTCGAGCTGGGAGAAGGTGAACGGCTTGACCAGGTAGTGGACGGTGCCGAGCTGCATGGCGCGCCTCACGCTCGCCATGTCCCGCGCCGCGGAGATGACCAGGAAATCCGGTCGGCCCGGCCACTGCTCTGACTGCCGGACGAGGTCGAGCCCGTGGCCGTCGGGTAGGTAGAGGTCGAGCAGGACGAGCGCCGGGCGCAGGCGGGAGATCTCGGCAGCGGCGGTGGCCATGGTGGCGGCGTGACCGACGACGCTGAAGCCGGTGACGCGTCTGACGTAGGCGGCGTGGATGCTGGAGACGTGGTAGTCGTCCTCGATGATCAGCGTCTCGATCATGCGGGGGCCGACAGCTCCTGACTGCGGCGGATGGGAAGGACGACGTGGAAGCAGGCGGGGTTACCGGCGTCGATCCACACCCGCCCGCCCTGGCGGTGCACCAACCGGTGCACGAGCGCGAGACCGAGGCCACGGTGACGGTCGCCGTGGTCGGGCTTGGTGGTGAAGCCATCGTCGAACACCAACAGGCGCAGCTCGGGGGCGACCCCGGCACCGGAATCGCTCACCTCGATCGAGATCGTGTCCTCGTCGGCCAGAAGCCGCACCGTCACCCAGGCCGGCGCGGGTCCGTCCGCGGCGCCGTCGATGGCGTTGTCGATGAGGTTGCCGATGATCGTCACCAGCGCCGCCGCATCGGTGTCCGCGTCGGCCAGGCGCGAGTCACGGGTGAGCTCGAGGGACACGTCGCGCTCGGCGGCGATCGTGGTCTTGGCCAGCACCATGGCCGCCAGCTCATGGCGCTCGATCTGCTCGCGGATCACCTCGGCCAGCCCGCCGCTGGCATCCGAGACGTCCATGGCATAGCGCACGGCGCCATCACCATCGCCCAGCTCGATCAGCCCCGCGACGGTGTGCATGCGATTGGAGAACTCGTGCTGCTGCGCGCGCAGGGCATTGGTCAGCGCCTCCACCCCATCGAGCTCGCGCACGAGCCCCTCCAGCTCGGTGCGATCGCGCAGCGTGATCACGGCGCCCAGCTCCCGGCCGTCGCGCACCACGGTCATGCGGTTGACGACGAGCACGTGATCGTCGGTGAGCACGACCTCGTCGGCCACCGTCTCGGCGGAGCTGAGCAGATCGCGCAGTCGCCCGGGCGCGACGAGCTCGTCGATCCGGCGCCCGTCCACCGGCCCCAGCCGCAGCAGGCGGGCAGCCTCGTCGTTGACGAGCGTGACCCGGTCCTTGCGGTCCAGCGTGATGACGCCGTCGCGGATGCCGTGCAGCATGGCCTCGCGCTCCTGCACGAGCGCGGCGATCTCGTCCAGCTCGAGCCCGAACGTGCTGCGCTTCAGGCGGCGGGCGAGGGTGATCGAGGCGACCACGCCGATGCCCAGGGCGATCGCGAAGTAGAGGAGCGTCCCCGGCAGCTGGTGGAGGACCTCGTCAGACACGCGGCGCTCCTGGATGCCGGCCGAGACCTCGCCGATGATCGCGCCGCCCGGCGCGCGTAACGGTGTGCGCGCCGACGCCGACGGCCCGAGCTTGCCGTAGTCGACGCCGAGATGGTTGTGCCCATCCAGCGCGACCACCGGCTCGGAGATGCGGCGGCCGATGAGCGCGGGGTCAGGGTGCGAATAGCGGATCCCGTGACGGTCGATGACGACGATGTAGGTGGCACCCGTCTCGGCCCGGACCTGCTTGGCGAGCCGCTGGATCTCGCGGCGATCCGCCGGGGTGTGGCGCGCCAGCGCCTCGCGGACGGTCGGCATCGCCGCGACGGTCTGAGCGATGGCCAGCGCGCGCTGCTGATACTCGCGCTCGAGCTGCCCGCGGTGGACCAGCGTCTGCAGCACGGCGCCGACCACCGTGCTGAGCACCAGGATCAGCACGACGCTGGCAAGAATTCGATTGGACAGCTGACGGCGACGTCGCATCTCTCTCTCCCGGTTGCGAGTGTACGGGCGTCTCCTCTGCACAAAACGCGCAAAACCACGGAAATGCGGCTTTCCGGCGCAAGCGCGCAAAGACTTCTCAGCGGCGGAGGCCGCCCTTAGCGTCCAGCCAGTCACCTCCTGCCGAGATGACAGCCGGATGTGCCAGAGAGAGGAGACCACGTGCTGATCCAGAGCTCGCCCGCGGGCCAGGCCCCGAGCCGGCCTGCGCGGCGCAGCAGGACCCGCGACGCCGTCGGCATCGAGCTGACGGCCGTCACCAAGCGGTTCGTGAACCCCAAGGGAAAGGTGTTCACCGCCCTGGACGACGTCAACCTGACGATCGAGCCCGGCAGCTTCTGCGCGATCGTGGGGCCGACGGGGTGTGGCAAATCGACCACGCTCACGATGGTCGCCGGCCTGGACCGCCCGAGCGCCGGGCTCGTGCGCGTCGGCGGCGAGCCGGTCCAGGGCATCGCGCCGGGCACGAGCTTCATGTTCCAGACCGACGCGCTGCTGCCGTGGAAGAACGTGGTGGGCAACGTCGCCCTCGGCCCGGTCTTCCGCGGCGTCTCCAAGCGCAAGGCGCAGGACGAAGCCCGAGACTGGCTGCGCCGCGTCGGGCTCGACGGCTTTGAGAACCACCTCCCTCACCAGCTGTCGGGAGGGATGCGCAAGCGCGTGAGCCTCGCCGCCGCCCTCATCAACGAACCCTCCGTCCTGCTGATGGACGAGCCGTTCGGCGCGCTCGACGTGCAGACCAAGGCGATCATGTCCAACGAGCTCCTCGGCCTGTGGGAGGAGAGCCGCCCGTCGGTGATGTTCGTCACCCACGACCTCGAGGAGGCCATCGCGCTGGCCGACAAGGTGGTGGTCATCACCGCCGGGCCCGGCACGGTCAAGGCCGTCTACGAGGTGGACCTCCCGCGCCCGCGCGGCGCCGTCCAGGAGATCCGCTTCGAACCGCGCTTCCTCGAACTCCACCAGCAGATCTGGGAGTCGCTGCGCGAGGAGGTAGAGCGAGCGTATTCGCGCACGACAACCGCCGGCGCCGGCGCTGACCGGGGTGATCGCTCATGAGCGCGCCGGCCAACCCCGGACGCGCGGTCGCGCTACCCGCGTCAGACGAGGCGTCGATCGCCGCGGCGGCCCGCCGTCGCTCGCGCAACCGGACGCTCAAGGTGTGGGGCGCCCGGGCGCTGACGCTGGTGATCGTGGTCGGCGGCTGGCAGTTGTTCACCGCCGAGAAGATCGTCGATCCCTTCTTCTTCGGGCAGCCCACGGGCATCGTCTCCCAGCTCAAGGACTGGGTGCAGCACGGCACCGAGTACGGATCGCTGTGGCTCCAGATCTGGGTGACGATGAAGGAGGCGCTGCTCGGCTTCATCTACGGCGTGATCGCCGGCATCTTCTTCGGCGTCCTGCTGGGCCAGATCCCGTTCCTGGCCGACGTGCTGGGGCCCTACATCAAGGTGATGAACGCGATCCCGCGGATCGTGCTCGGCTCGATCTTCGTCGTGTGGCTGGGCCTGGGCACGAGCTCCAAGGTCCTGCTCGCCGCGGTGCTGGTGTTCTTCGTGGTCTTCTTCAACGCCTTCCAGGGCGTGCGCGAGGTGGACCGCAACCTCATCAACAACGCGCGCGTGCTCGGGGCGTCGCGGCTGGCGGTCGTCCGCCACGTGGTCGTGCCCTCGGCGCTGACCTGGATCATCGCCAGCCTGCACGTCGCCTTCGGCTTCGCCGTCATCGGCGCGATCGTCGGCGAGTTCCTGGGCGCCACCAAGGGCCTGGGCCTGGTCATCGCCAGCTCGCAGAACCACTTCGATCCCGACGGCGTGTTCGCCGCGATGCTGATCATCGCCGTGATCGCCCTCACGGCAGAAGGACTGATCGGTCAACTCGAACGGCGCCTGCTCGCCTGGCGCCCGCCATCGCCGACGGAGACCGCCGCCGGCGCCTGACGCTCGCGTGGCCGCCACGGCGGCGCGCAGTCACCCCACCCCCGCAGTCACCGCACCCCGCAGTCACCCCACCCCCCGCAGTAGCACCACCCAAAGGAGGAGTACGTCCCCATGTCCACACGCGACCCTGTCTCTGTCACTGAGCGTCGCGGCGCTGGCCATCGGCGTCGCCGCCTGTGGCAGCTCGAGCTCCGGCTCGGGCGGCGCGACGTCGGCCGCCTCCGGCGGCCCCAAGGCCAGCCCCAACCTGCCCACCGTGACCATGATGGTCGGCGGGATCGACAAGCAGATCTACCTGCCCTACCAGCTCGCCCAGGATCTCGGCTACTTCAAGAAGTACGGCGTCAACATGCAGCTCTCCACCGAGCAGTCCGGCGGCGTGGGCGCGGAGACGGCGATGGTCTCCGGCCAGGTCGACATGGCCGGCGCCTGGTACGTCCACACGATCGACTTCCAGCAGCAGGGCAAGAACGTCATCGATCTCGTCCAGCTCAGCGGCGCCCCCGGCGAGCGCGAGATGTGCACCAAGGGCTCCAACATCACCTCGCCCGCGCAATGGAAGGGCAAGGCCGTGGGGGTCACCGACATCGGATCGGGCACCGACAACCTGACCCGCTACCTCGCGGCTCGCGCCCACCTCACCACGGCGCAGTACACCCGGGCGGCGGTGGGCGACGGGTCCTCGTTCCTGGCCTCCCTGCAGCACGGCCGGATCGTCTGCGGCATGACCACCCAGCCGACCGTCAACGCCATCGAGACCAAGGGCGTCGGCTACTCGGCGATCAACCTCGCGAGCACCGGCGACGCCGTCAAGGCACTCGGCGGCGTGTACCCCGCGGCCGGGGTGCTGGCCCGGACCGACTGGGTCAACTCCCACAAGGCCGTCGCCCAGAAGGTGGTGGACGCGATGGTGGCCACCATGCACTGGATCGCCACCCACAGCGCCGCTGACATCGCCGCGCACATGCCGCCGGCCTACGTGGTCAACGGCCTGACCACCCGGGACTCGTACATCAAGACCCTGGCTCAGGACAAGAGCCAGTTCCTGCCCAACGGCATGATGCCCACCTCCGGCCCGGGCACGGCGCTGGCGATCGACAAGTTCGCCGGCAACGTCTCCAAGCCGGTCACCCTCGCCACCGACCTGGACCAACGCCTACGTGACGGCGGCCAACCAGCTGGAGGGCTACACCCACTAGCGCACTGACACAGGCGCCGGGCGGCCACAGCGGCCGCCCGGCGCTACTGCTCGCGCAGCACCCGTCCGAGCGGCAGGCGGCGCAGGCTGCGTTGCGCCGCCACGGCGCCGAGCGCGAACACCAGCACGGCGGCGCCGGCCAACTCGGCGAGGAAGCCCCAGGGCAGCACGAGCGCGTCGGGTGGCGGGTCGAACACGTGCTGGAGCATCGCCACCAGCATCAGCGAGAGCGCGAGGCCGAGCGGCTGGCGAGCACCAGGCCGAAGCCCACGACGAGCGCCACCTCGCTCCACACGAAGGCGCCGATCCCGCGCAGCGACTGCCCGACGGCGGCCATGGTGGCGAGTTCGTGCCGGCGCTCGGAGAGGACCAGGGCGATGTAGAGAGCGACGGCGGCCGCGGCCAGCGCGACGGCGAACCCCTCCTCGATGCGGCTGATCCCGGCCAGATCGACCGTGGTGATGGAGCTGACCGTCTGCCGCGTCTGCTGGTCGATGTTCCTGACGATCACGCCGTCGGCGCGGGTCGGCCGCGGGATCGCGGCGGCCGTGGCCGCCGGGGAGCTCGCGCGCACGAAGAGGACGTTGGGCCCGCCGGCGTGGTCGGCGGCCTGCAGGTAGGAGAGGTTGGCCACCATGAACGAGTCGCGCGGAGCGGACGGGGAACTCCTGGACGACGCCGGCGACGTGGAAGTTGACCACGGCGAAGCGGCCGCGCGAGCGGTCAAGCACACGCAGGCGGAGCAGATCGCCGAGGTGCAGCTGATAGTCGGCCATCGTCTCCTTGGAGACGAGGATGCCGTCGGGGCGAGCGCCCAGCCGGGCGATCGACTGCTGCGCCCCGGCGCCGAGGAAGTAGGAGTCGCGCAGCGTCGTGGCCGATCCGATGGTGCGGGTGTCGATGCCGTAGGTGTCCTGCAGGTCAGGGCCCACGTAGGCGTAGGAGTGATCGACGGGCGTCGTCGCCTGCGACGCCGGGCACCGACCCGATCGTGGCCTGCAGCCCCTTGCCCGCGATCGCGCCCGGGGGCGCCGTGGCGGTGACGTCGGCGCCGAGGGTGAGCTGCGCGTCGACCCGGGCCTGCGCGTCGTAGGTGGCGGTGAACACGCCCAGGTTGACCCCGAAGGCGAGCAGCAGGCCGACGACGATGCAGCCCTCGGTTGATGGCCGCGCCGCGCCGGGCCGCGCTGGCCAGCAGGAGACTCCGCGGCGTGGTCGAGCGCGCGGCGGCCGGCCGCGCGGCGAGGATCCAGGCAAGTCGCGCGCCCGCGCAGGCGCACGAGCAGCAGCGTCGCCCCGAGCCACAGCAGCGCGGGGGCGAAGAACATGTAGACCGACAGCGACAGCGTGGGGTTCGAGTCCGGGTTGACCACGGCGGCGAAGCCGGTGCTCGCCGTCAGCCAGTAGATCGAGCCCGCTGAGGCCAGCGCCAGCACGTCGAGATACAGCCGCTGCCACAGCGGCGGCCTGTCGCGCCGGACGCCGCGCCGGCTCTCGTTCACCTGGCGCGCGCAGCACCGACCGGCCGCGGCGACGCGCGCCGCCAGCGGCCCCGGCGACGGCGAGCGGCGACGCAGACGGCCACGGTGACCACCACGCGCCCGGGGCGTCACGCCCGGCCGCGCGCCGCGCGAGCTGCACGCGAGCCGAGCGCCAGGCCCGCGCCCAGCAGCCCCGCCGACGACGCCGACGAGCACGCTCTCGACGACGGCGAGCGCCATCAGGTCGCGGCGCGCCGCGCCGCGCGCGCGCAGCAGCGCGAGATCGCGGCGGTCGCGCTCGACCCCGCCCGAGCGCCGCCAGGTAGGCCAGCCCCAGCGCGATCAGCGCCCCCGGGACGGCGAGCATGATGTACAGCGTCTCGGCGTAGAGGGCGTCGCCGGCGGCGGTGTTGAGCGAGTCGGAGAGGTTGTCGACGAACTGCACCTGGCCGGGCAGCGTGCGCTCGACGCGGTGCAGGATCTGGCCGGCGCGCGTGTAGGCGTGGCTGGGGCTGCCCGTGAGCTGCGGCGGGTCGAGCTGGGCCTGGACCTGCCACTGCACCCCGGACAGGCCGCCCGGGACGGCGGCCGCGCCGGCGGCGCCGTCCGGATGGTGGGCAGCCGGCGCGCCATCGTCCGCGCGAACGTGCGAGAGTCCATGATCGCGGCGTTGGCCGGTGGCTGGCCGGGGCCGGGCCCGAGCAGCGGGTTGAGCGGCTGGAACACCGTGTCGGGCGAGGTGATCAGGCGCCACGCCCGAGACCGGGAAGCGCTGGGGCCGGGCGCCGGGGCGGGCGGTAGCGTGACGGTGTCCCCGACTGCGCCTGGAGCGTGGCCGCCAGCTGCTGGTCGAGCACGATCCCGCCCGGCGCGCAGCGCGCCGCGCAGGAAGCGGAAGGTGTGGATGCTGCGTCGCGTAGCCCGGGCGGCACGGCGAGCACCGCGCCGCGCCGGCGTCGGTCGTGCCCGCGGGCCGGTGGCGCGGCCCGGCGAACGGGGCGGTCGCGGTCGGCGAGGCCTGCGCGACGCCCGGCTGACGCGGCGACGCCGCCGGCGGTCTGGCGTGCCTGCCGCGTAGGAGGCCACCGGACCCTGCCAGTCGAGCGGCACCGCTGCGCACCGCCGAGCCGGTCATCGTCTGCAGCGAGTGGCCGACGAACAGCAGCATCGCGCCCGAGCAGCGCGACGGCGCGCCGAGCACCACGACGCGCACCGCGGTGCGGCCGGGGGCGGCCGCGCAGACCCGCGAGCGGCCAGCCGGATCGCGGCCTCACGCGAAGCGCTCCTCGCCGGTCGACCCGGCCGTCGGCCAGCCCCACCGTGCGGTCGTAGCGGGCCGCGACGTCGGCGTCGTGGGTGGCGGTCACCTGCGCGAAGCCGAACTCGCGCCTGCAGCGCGTCGATCAGGTCGAGCACGCGCGCGCCGGTGTCGGAGTCGAGGTGGCCGGTGGGCTCGTCGCAGAGCAGCAGCTGCGGGCCGCTGCGCCAGCGCGCGGGCGATCGCCACGCGCTGGGCCTCGCCGCCGGAGAGCTCGGCCGGGCAGGCGTCGAGCTTGGCGCCAGCCCGACGAGCTCGAGCAGCTCGGCGGCGTCGCGGCTCGGCTCGGCGCGCGTCGCGCCGTCGCGCGGCCGAGCGCAGCGAAGGCGACGTTCTCGAACGCGGTGAACGTGGGCAGCAGGTTGGCGCCCTGGAAGACGAACGCGATCCCGCCGGCGCCGCGTCGGCGCGCGGCGGCGCTGCAGCGGGGCAGCGGCTCGCCCTGCCAGGACCTCGCCCCGCGTCGGGCACGACGAGCCCGCCGAGCACGTGCAGCAGCGTCGTCTTGCCCGAGCCCGACGGCCCGAACAGCGCCACGCGCTCGCCGCGCGGCGACCGCGAAGTCGACGTCGCGCAGCGCGACGACCTGGGCGTCGCCGCGGCCGTGGACGACGGTCACGCCGCGGCAGGCCGCCAGGCGGCGGTGGTCGCCGGCGCGCTCACGCGACCACGCGCCCGTCGCGCATCTCGATGCACGCGGTCGGCGGCGCCGGCCACCCGCTCGGAGTGGGTGACGACCACCACCGTGGCTGCCGCTCTCTCGCGCAGGCGCGGCGAGCGCCTCGAGCACGCGCCGCTCGTTGCCGGCGTCGAGCTCGCCGGTCGGCTCGTCGGCGAGCACGAGCGGCGGCGCGCCGGGCGGACGCGGCGGCGATCGCGACCCGCTGCTGCTCGCCGCCGGACAGCGCGCCGGCGCGATGCCGCGCGCGCTCGCGCCAGGCCGAAGGCGGCCAGCGCCTCGTCGGCGCGCCGCTCGCCGGGTCGCTCGACGCCGGCCAGGCGCAGCGCGACGCCACGTTCTCGCGCGCCGACAGCGCCGGCCAGAGGTTCTCGCTCTGGAACACGAGCGCCACCTCGCGCGCGCGGTAGGCGCGCCGAGCTCGCGCTCGTCGAGCCGCGCCAGCGAGCGCCCGCCGACCCGCACCTCGCCCGCCGACGGCTGGTCGAGCGCCGGCGGCCAGCGCGAGCACCGTGCTCTTGCCGCACCCCGACGGGCCGAGCAGGGCGACCAGCTCGCCCCGCTCGACCCGCAGCGTCGAGCCCGCGCAGCGCGACCGTCTCGACCGGGCCCGGAGCGGTAGATCTTGAACACGTCGTGGAACTTCAAGCGCGGGCCACTCGACGCTCGCCGGGTCCGCTCGGGCTCGCGCCACAGGCTCCGCGCGGCCGGCTCGGCTCATCGCCAGCGGAAGCTGCTGATCATCATCCGGTAGGCGTCGACGTTGTCGACCCCGCGCGGCGTGCCGAGGTCGACGATCGCCACGCGGCCGCCGGCGGCGAGCTCGTAGCGGTCGACGATCAGCGTCACCCGCTTGCCGGTCACCGGGTTGGGCGCGCTCTGGTCTGTAGCGGCCTCGACCGCCGCGCCGGCGGCGGCTTGACGCGGCTGCGCGGCGGTGAAGCGCGAGCGACGGCTGCGAGCGCGTCAGCGCGCGCAGCTGGCGCGTCACCGCCGCCGGCGTCGGCGAGCGGCGCCGCGGGCGACGACGACGTGGACGAGGTTGTTCTTGTCGCGGAAGGTGACGTCGTGGCCGCGGCCGCTCTGGGTCCAGCCCTCCGGGTACTTGATCGCAGTAGCCGGCCGGCCGGTCGGTGAAGGTGAGGAACACCTGGTTGTCGGGGATGTCCCCGGTGGCGGCCGACGTGGCTCGGCCGACAGCGCTCCCGGCGCCGGGCGGCCCGAGTGCGTTGGCCGAGCTTTGGACGGTGGCGACGACGGCGTCGCCGATGGCGCCGGCACCGCCGGCGCTGCTGGAGGTGCGACGAGCCCGACGAGCCGCAGCCGGCGAGCAGCGCGCCAGCGAGCCGCGTGCGCAGCGCGAGGCGAGAGAGCTTGACATGAGGATGAGCATGCCGCGAGCGCTGGCGACCTGAACGCCTGACGATCGCCTGAACGCGTTCAGGTCGGCGTCAGGTCGGCGCCGGCCGGCGATACTTCGAGCGATGCAGCCCAACCGTGCTGCTCGTCGAGGACGACGCCGACGCTGCGCGCGGTGCTCGTCCGCAGCCTCGAGCGCCGAGGGTTTCGCCGTCAGCGCGTGTCGCCACCGGGCACGAGCTCGCTCGAGCAGGCCTCGGGCCGATCCGCCCGACGTGCTCGTGATCGACGTCGGGCTGCCCGACGCCGACGGGCGCGACGTGTGCCAGGCGCTGCGGGCGCGCGGGATCGACCGCGCCGGTCCTGTTCCTGACCGCGCGCGACGCGCTGCCCGACCGGCTCAGCGGCTTCAACGCCGGCGGCGACGACTACGTCACCAAGCCGTTCGACCTCGAGGAGCTTGCCGCTCGGCTGCACGCGCTGATCCGGCGGGCCGGCGGCGACGCACGGCGCAGCCAGTCCGCCGGCCTCATCTTCGACCCGACCGAGTTCACCGTCGCGCAGCGGACGGCGCGCGCGACGCCTGACCCCGACCGAGTTCCGGCTGCTCGCGGCGCTCGCGGCGCGCCGGGCGCGGCGGTCCCGCGCGGCGAGCTGATCGACGCGGCGTGGCCGCACGGCGCGATCGTGCACGACAACACGCTCGACGTCTACGTCGCCCGCCTGCGCCGCAAGCTGCGCGAGATCGACGGGCGCCCGCGCGATCATCACCGTGCACGGCGTCGGCTACCGGCTGGCGATGCGGGCGACCAGGCCGCACCGCCGGGCCTTCGGCCTGCGGGCAGCGGATCTGGGTCACCGTCGTCGCCGCGCTGGCGGTCGTGCTCGTCGTGCTGACCGCCGGCTTCAACGTCCTGCTCGCGACGCGCCTGGAGCACGAGGCCAATACGTCGCGCAGCGCCCGGGCCACCGCCGAGCTGGATGGCGCTGCGCGTCAGCGCGGGCGGATCCGGCTGGGCGAGACGCCCGATGCCGGCGCCGCCGGATACGCCGACCTGGGTCTTTCGACGGCATCACGGCTGCTCGAGCAGCCGCAACGCCGCGCCGACGCCGCGCAGCGCGCCGCGCGGCGCTCACCGACGCCCGGGGCTTCGCGACGTCGCGCGCGACGCGACCGCGCCTGTACGCGGTCCCGGTGATCGCACGGCGGGCGGCGGTCGGCACCGTGGTCGCCGCGGTGTCGACTGGCGCCCTATGAGCAGATCCGCGCGCTGGCCCTCGCCGGCTCCGTCGATCGCTGGCGGCGCTCGCGCTCCTGCGGTCGCGCTGCGCACGCGCTGGCTGATCGCGCGCGCGCTCGCCCCGGTGGACGAGATGACGCGCCAGGCCGCCGAATGGAGCGAGCACGACCTGGCCCGCCGGTTCTCGCTCGGCGCCCCCACGCGATGAGTTCACCACGCCTGGCCGCGACGCTCGACGGGCTGCTCGACCGCGTGGCCGCGAGCCTGCGCCACGAGCAGATGCTCACCGCGGAGCTCTCCCACGAGCTGCGCACGCCGCTGAGCGCGATCAGCGCGGAGGCGCAGTACGCCCTGCGCCACGGACGCCGACGGTCGAGCCAGCCGAGCGGCTCTCGGGCGATCCTGGCAGAGCGCACGCGAGATGACGCGCATCCTCGACACGCTGCATCGCCGCCGCTCGCGCGCAGGCCAGCTCCTCGCATCCGACCACGAACGCGGTCAGCAGCGCCCGCGCGGCCATCCGCGCGTGCTCGAACCTGGCCGCCACCCGAGATCTCGATCTGGAGCTGATCGAACCGCCCCAGCCGCTCCTCGCCGGCGTCGATGCCGGGCTGCTCGAGCGTGTGCTGGCACCTCTGCTGGAGAACGCCTGCCGTCACGCCGCACGGCGCGTCGAGGTCGACGTGGGCGAGATCGACGCCTCGGTCGCGATCGCCGTCCAGGACGACGGCCCGGGAGTAAAGGCCGCCGACCGCGATGCGATCTTCGCCCCCGGCCACCGCCAGACGACCAACGGCTCGGGCAGCGACCACGGCGGCGCAGGCCTGGGTCTGGCCCTGGCCCGGCGACTGGCCCGCGGCGTCGGCGGCGACGTGACCCTGGCGACCTCCAACGGCGGCGCCCGGTTCGTCATCACCCTGCCCCGTGCGTGAGTTGACCACCCTCAGCGACGGACGCGTCGCCACGGTCGGCATCTGTGAGGACGATCACGCCCTGCGCGACGTGCTGCGGCGCACGCTCACCGGCGAGGGATACCGGGTGCGCGCCACCGCCTCCGGCGCCGAGGCGATCGCGGCCTTCACCGCTGAGCCGCCGCACCTGCTCGTGCTCGATATCGCCCTGAACGATCGCGACGGGCGCGAGGTGTGCGCGGCCATCCGGGAGCAGGGGCTGCGGCTGCCCGTCCTGTTCCTCACCGGCCGCCACGAGCTCGCGGACCGCCTGGCCGCCTTCGACGCCGGCGCCGACGACTACCTGACCAAGCCGTTCGAGGTGCCGGAGCTGCTCGTGCGCCTCAAGGGGCTGCTGCGACGCAGCCGCCCGGTCGGGCAGGGCAAGGCCCCGAGACTGGATCCGGCGGCACACGCGGTCGTCTCGGGCGACGAGCGGGTGGCGTTGACGCGCATCGAGTTCCGGCTGCTGGCCGCGCTGATGCAGGCCCGCCCCGAGGTGGTGCACCGCACGGCGCTCATCGCCGCCGGCTGGCCCGAGGCCCGTGATCCGGGCGCCAACACCCTGGACTCGTGCATGGCCCGGATCCGCGGCAAGCTGCGCCGGGCCGGCACGGACCTGAGCATCAGCACCGTTCGTGGCGTTGGCTACGCAATCCGCTGATTTGCGGCGTGTAGTCGGGCCACTGCCCAGGAGGGCTAACCCTAGCCCGACGAGGCGACCCGCAGGCGGGAGACGAGGCGCGACATCGTCAACCCCGCCTGCGGACCGCCGTCGATGGCGAAGACGAGGGGGCCGTCGGCGACCACGCCGAGGCCGTGACGGGCCACGGGCAGATCGGCCAGCCGGCTCCAGCGACCGGAGCGAAGGCTGTACCGGTCGACCTCGCCCACGGTCTGGGTCCCGTCCTCGCCGCCGACCACGATCAGGCCACCACCGGCGGCCACGGCCTGGAAGCCCGAGCGCGCCACCGGGAGCGGCGCCACCTCCTGCCAGCCGGAGGCACCCGGGGTGTACCGCTCGGCGTAGGTGAAGCTGCCCAGACCCAGCGCCCGCCCGCCGAGCAGCCAGATCGAGCCGCGAGCCGCCACCGCGGCGACATGCTCGCGGGGATGCGCCAGCGAGGGCCCGAGCGTCCAGCGGCCGGTGGCGAAGTCGAAGATGGCCAGGCTCGACAGGGCGCTCGTCGCGTCGTTGCGCCCGCCGGCGACGTAGAGGCGGTGGCCGAGCACCGCCGCGCCCGCGGCGGCACGGGCCACCGGCGCCTCGGGCATCGACGTCCAGCGACCGCCCGCCGGGTCATAGCGCCAGAACCCGCGCGTCGCCCCCGTGCTGGTGTCTCCCGGGCCGCCGTACCCGCCGACGACGTAGAGCCGGCCCCCGTAGCTCACCGCACTCATGTGATTGAGCGCCTGGGGCATCGGTGCGACCGAGGACCAGTGCTGGGTGCGCAGGTTGAGGCGCTGGACGACGTTGCTCGATCGTCCGGCGGCGTCAAAGCCGCCCACGACGTACACCTCGTCGCCGATGCGGGCCGCCGACACCTCGCCCCGGTCGGTCGGCGCCTCCGGGAGGGCCGCCCACGAGCCCGGGGTGATGCCGGTCAGCGGCAGCGGCGCCGCAACCGTGTGGCGCGTGGCGTGCCGTCCGCTGGAGTGCGTGACGGTGGTCTGCGTCCGCGCGGCGGTGCGATGCGAGGGCTTGCCCGAGCCACCACCGGAGAAGACGATCCAGATGATGACGGCGACGATGATCGCCAGCCCGAGCAGAGCCGCCGCCCGGCGGCGGGCGTAGGTGGCCGCGGTGGGGGCGCTCATCGGCGGTCGAGCTTCCGGCACCTCGGTGCCGGCGTTCCATCGGGCCACGCTGAGATCACCTAGAGACGAGCTATCACGGACGGCGGACCGCTACCAACCTCCCTGAGAGAAGTCTCATCGCCACCGCCGGGTCGCCGCCTCCCAAACGCGGGCATGCCCGGAGCCCTCGGCGCGGCACCACGAGGGCATTTGGGGGCTTGCGGTTCTAGTAGCAAAGTGATATCAGATAGCTATTAGGTTCCGCGGTCCTCCCCACCTCACCCTCAGCGCGGTCCTGCTGGTCGCGGTCGCGTCGCTGGTTGCCGCGTGCGGCGGGAGTGGGCGCCGCCAGCTCCGGCTGCACGACCGTCACCGCCGCGGCTTCGACGCCGGGGGGCTCGGGCTCGTGGCCGTACTCGAACGCCGACCTCGCCAACACGCGGGACGCCACCGGCTCGGCGATCTCCTCGGCGAACGTGTCCCGGCTCGCGCAGGCCTGGACGTTCAGGCTCACCGGCAAGGCCGTGACCGGCGTGCGGCCGTACGGGTCGCTGACGGCAAACCCCATCGTGCAGAACGGCGTCGTCTATCTCCAGGATCTCGACTCCGACGTGTACGCGCTCGCGCTCGCGACGGGGAAGCTCCGGTGGGAGTACCGGTGCGATCAGCCCGAGCTCAGTGGGCCGGGACCGAACGGCGTCGCCGCGGCGGGCGGAAAGGTGTACGGGCTCACCCCGACGGCGGCCTTTGCCCTGAGCGCCACCACCGGCCGGACGATCTGGGTCAAGAGCGGCCTCCTGCGCAAGGGTCAAGGGACCTTCGGCATTCAGCCACAGGTGGCCGACGGGCGCGTCTACCTGGCCAGCCAGTACGGCTCGGGACCCGGCGGCGGGGTCCTGCTGGCGCTGAAGGCGTCGAGCGGAGCGGTGCTCTGGAGGTTCAATACGGTCACCGGCCCGGAGCCGGGCGTGCAGTCGCTCGGCGTCGGCGCCGGGGGCGCGTGGGAGACGCCGCTGGTCAGCGGCGACGGGTCGGTGACCTACGGGATCGGCAACCCCTATCAGACCCCCGCCGACGCGATCGCGCATCCGGCGGTATCCCTCTACACCAACAGCGACGTGAACCTCGACGCGGCGACGGGGAAGCTCCGCTGGTACTACCAGGGCGTGCCCAACGACTTCAAGGACTACGACATGCAGGCCTCCCCGATCTCCGCGCGCGTCGGTGGCGGCTCCGTCGTGATCGGCAGCGGCAAGATGGGCTACGTGTACGAGATCAACGCCGGCACGGGCAAGCTGATCTGGAAGGCCCCGGTGGGCGCGCACAACGGCCACGACGACGACTCACTCCAGGCGCTCGCACGCCACAGCACGATCACGGCGCCGCTCACCATCCTTCCCGGGTCGTTAGGCGGCGTCCTGGCCGACCTGGCCGTCGCCGGCAACAGCGTCTACGTGGCCACCATCGACCTCCCGCTGACCTACACGACCCTCAAGGCCCCCACCCCGACCCAGGCGGCGGGGTCTCCGGCCGGCGAGGTTGAGGCGATCAGCCTCGCCACAGGAAAGGTGCAATGGGATCGCAAGCTTTCCCAGCTGCCGCTCGGGGCCGTGACCGTGTCCCATGATCTGATCTTCACCACGCTCTACGACGGCGTGCTGATGGCGCTGAACCGCAGCACCGGCGCCGTCGTCTATCGCCGGCAGCTGCCCACATCGGCCAACTCGCCGATCGCCATCGCCGGCAACACCGTGATCGTTCCGGCGGGCGGCCCGGTCACCCGGAGCGGAGGTGGAGACCCGCAGGTCGTGGCCTACACGGTCCCGTAAGGGGGGCCCGGCGGGCTCAGAGGCGGTCCCCGGGGCCTCAGAAGAACGTCGCGCCCGTCGCGGCGGCCTCGTGCCTGGACACGACCCTCCGGCCGAACGGGAAGAGCGAGATCGGAACGAGCTTGAGATTGGCCAGGGCGAGCGGGATCCCGATGATCGTGATGCCCAGCAGGAACGCTGAGACAAGGTGCCCGATCGCCAGTTCCCAGCCCACGAGGACCACCCACAGCACGTTGCCGACGACCGACGGGGCGCCCGCCTCGGGGCGGCGAACCACCGTGCGCCCAAACGGCCACAGCATGAACCCGGCGAGCTTGAACGCCTGCAGTCCGAACGGGATGGTGATGATGAGCACGCACATCACGGCGCCCGCGAGCGCGTAGAGAAACGCCATCCACCACCCGCAGAGAACCAGCCAGATGATGTTGAGCAGCGCGCGCACGGGCCTCGCCCTCTACGCGCACGTGGGCTCGGCGAGACCGGCGCGGCTCATGCCCCCCGGCGGACGCTCCACATCGCCCATCCCACCGCCGCCATGCCGAGGCCGTAGCAGATGAAGCCGATTCCGGTGATCACGGCGAGCGTCGCGTATCCGATGTCGGGACTCGCGACGATGATGACGCCGAAGATCCCGAGGACGAGCGCGACGCCGATCCGCCAGAGCCGATGCTCAGGAGCCTCGAAGGCGGCGATGAACCGCACCACGCCGGCCGCGATCAGCCACAGGCCGATGAGCAGGGCGACCGCGCGGACGCCGCCGAGCGGATGACGGATCAGCAGCACTCCCGCGATCACGCTGATCACCCCGAGGACCGCGAGTAGGCCCCGGTTCCCGGTCCGGGAGCTCAGCGCCGCGATGAGCTCGACGATGCCGTCGACCAGGATGAAGATCCCGAAGATCACCGCCAGCGTCGACAGGCTGTTGCTCGGCTTGGCGACGACGATGATGCCGGCGACGATGCTGACCACGCCGATCAGCAGCGCCAGCCACCAGCCCCAGGTCGCCTCGCGCAGCTCGGCGCTCACCATCGGCCTGCCGCCTGACTGGGTTCAGCGCTGATCACAGGGCAAGCCTCCGTCCTGCGGCGCCGGCGCGCATCACCCGCGACGGGTGATGTCCCCCCCGTCACTAGGCCAGGGCTTCGCGCAGGGCCGTGCGCGCATCCCGCGCCGCTAGGCCACCAACTCGGACATCGCCCCGGACTGGATGAGCGCCACCGTCGTGGCGATGTCGGCGTCGAGGTAGCGGTCGCGGTCCAGGAACGCAACGTGCTCGCGCACGCGGCGGACCGCCGCCTGGGTGCGCGGGCTGGCCTGCTCGATGCCGCGCAGCTCCAGGGCCTGGCAGCAGGCCATGAGGTGGATGGCGGCGATGTTCTGGGCCAGCTCGACGATCGACCGGGCGTCACGGGCGGCGATCGTGCCCATCGAGACCTTGTCCTGGTTGTGGGCCTCGGTGGAGCGCGAATGGATGGTGGTGGGCGCGCACAGGTGCATGGCCTCGGCCGTCATCGCCGAGGCGCAGAGCTGCAGGCCCTTGAAGCCGTGGTGCAGGCCGGCCTCGGGGTGGGTGGGCTCAAAGCGCGGGATGAGGTTGGCGGTCAGCCCCCGGTTGAACTTCTCGTCGACGACGAGCTCGAGCTGGCGGTCGATGAGGTCACAGAGGTTGGCCAGCGCCACCTTGAGCGAGTCCATGGCCTGCCCGATGTGCCCGCCGTAGAAGTTACCGCCGCTCTCGACGCGCCCGGCGGCGACGTTGAAGAGCGGGTTATCGTCGGACGAGTTGATCTCGACGGCGATCCAGCGCTCCACCCAGTCCAGCACGTCGCGCAGGGGTCCGACCACGTGCGGCGCGCACCGGATCGAGTACTTGTCCTGGACCTGGCGGTCCAGCTCGAGGTACCCGGCGCCGCCCATGCCCCCCTCGAACAGCTCGTCGCTGTCGGCGGCGAGGCTGGACTCGGACAGCAGCTCGCGGATGTGGCGCGCGCTCGTGATCATCCCCGGGTGGGGCTTGGCCTCGTCGAACAGGAATGTGTTGAAGTGGCCGCGGTTGCCGAGCACCGCCTCGGAGGCCATGGCGGTCATCAGGTCCGCGACGTCGGCCAGCTCGCGCGCCGCGCCCACGGCGAGACAGGCGAAGGCGCTCATGAACGAGGTGCCGTTGGTGAGGGCGAGCCCCTCCTTGGCCTCGAGCAGATAGGGCTCCAGCCCGAGCTCGGCCAGGACGTCCGCGGCGCGGCGCGGCACGCCGTCGTGCAGCACGTCGCCGTCCCCCGCCAGGGCGCGGCCGACATAGGAGAGCGGAGCCAGGTCGCCGCTCGCGCCGCACGAGCCCCGCTCGGGAATGAACGGGGTGACGTCGTGGTTGAGCAGCTCGAGCACATGCTCAATGAGCTCGACCCGCACGCCCGAGTTCCCCTTGGACAGGCAGTTGGCGCGCAGCAGCATGGTCACGCGCGCGACCTCGGGGGGCGCGCTCGGCCCGGTGCCGACGCCCATGAAGCGCAGGATGTTCTGCTGGAGCTTGGCGGTCTTGAGCGGCGAGATCTGGCGGTGGGCGCTGTCGCCGAACCCGGTGGTGACGCCATAGATCGGGATCTCCCGCGCGATCAGCTCGTGCTTGAGGCTGCAGCTGGCGCGGACCGCCTCCACCGCAGGCTCGGACACCCGCACGGTCCGGCTGCCGCGAGAGACTTCGAGCGCGTCAGAGATGGTGAGCGAGGCGCCGTCGAGATCGAGCGCCGGGCGGCTCGTGGCGTGGGGAGGGCGGGCGGTGGCAGTCATGGTCAGAATGTTTGCCTAGTCCGGTCTCTGACGCAATGAAGACGCAGCTGATCGCCATTTCGCTGCAATAGAACGGTGGTCTCACACGTATCTGTCGCAAGATTGTTGCGTATAGCGCGTGAGGGCGGCAGCGACCGCGCATGATGTGGTCGGCCCCGGGTGCAGATGAGGAGAACGCAACCACCATGAGCCCGTTGCTGGAACTGCAGACGTTCGTCTCGCCCGACATCGCGATCGAGCGCCGCGACGACGGCTCGATCGTGCTCCGCGCCCGGGCCGCGCCGGCGGCCGCGCAGCCGTCGATCACCGCCGTGCTCACGCGGCGGGCCGCCGAGCACCCCGACCGCCCGCTCGCCGCGCAGCGAGACGCCGAGGACCGCTGGATCACGCTCACCTACGCGGAGGCCGAGCGTCGGTCCCGCGCGCTGGCCGGCGCCTTCACCCGGCTCGGGCTGGGCGCCGGGAAGCCGCTGATGGTCCTCTCGGGCAACTCGCTGGACCACCTCCTGGTCAGCCTCGGCGCCTACGCCGCCCAGGTCCCGGTGATGCCGATCAGCGTCGCCTACTCGCTGATGAGTGCCGACCACGCGCGGATCAAGGCGATCGCCGCGCTGACCGAGCCCGGCGTGGTCTTCGCCGAGGACGCCGGGCCGTTTTGCGCCGCGCTCGATGCCCTGGCCCCTGCCGTGTCCCGGGTGCTGGTGGCCCGCGGCGAGCGTGACGGCGCGCTGCGCCTCGACGATCTGCTCACCGCTGGCCCGGGCGACCAGCCGGGCGCCGCCGGGGAGCCCGGGCCCGACACGGTGGCCAAGCTCCTCTTCACCTCGGGCTCGACCGGCGTCCCCAAGGGCGTCATCAACACCCACCGGATGCTCGCGTCCAACCAGGCGATGCTCCAGGCCATCTGGCCGTTCCTGGCCGACGAGCCGCCGATCATGGTCGACTGGCTGCCGTGGAGCCACACCTTCGGGGCCAACCACAACCTCAACCTGGCGCTCTTCAACGGCGGCACGATCTATATCGACGACGGCAAGCCCGCCCCGCCGCTGTTCCCGCGCACGATCGCCGCGCTCAAGGACGTCCCGCCCACGCTCTACTTCAACGTGCCGGCCGGGTACGCGCTGCTCGCCCCGGCGCTGGAGAACGACCACCAGCTCGCCGAGCGGTTCTTCAGCCGGCTGCGCTTCATGTTCTACGCCGCCGCCGCTCTGCCCGACGCGCTCGCCGCGCGGCTGCGAAAGCTCGCCGCCGCCCACGCCGACCACGAGGTGCCGCTGACCTCGAGCTGGGGCACGACGGAGACCGCGCCGTGCGCGACCAGCATGCATTACCTCGGCGCCCCGACGGGCTGCATCGGCGTGCCCATCCCCGGCTGCACGATCAAGCTGGCCCCGGTGGGCGATCGTCTGGAGATCCGGGTCAAGGGCCCCAACGTCACGCCCGGGTACTTCCGCCGGCCGGAGCTGACGCAGGCGGCGTTTGACGAGGAAGGGTTCTACCGCTCGGGCGACGCCGTCAGGCTGATCGACGAACAGGACCCCAACCGGGGCATGCTCTTCGACGGGCGGATCGCTGAGAACTTCAAGCTGCTCACCGGGACCTGGGTCGCGGCCGGCGCGCTGCGCACCCGCCTGATCAGCGCCGCCGGTGTGCTCAGCGATGCCGTCATCTGCGGGCAGGACGCGGAGTACGTCGCGGCGCTGGCGTGGGTCAACCAGGCCGAGGCGCGCCGGCTGACCGGTTCGGGCGACGATGTCGCGCTCGACGATCCGACGCTCCGCGAGCACCTGACGCGTGCGCTGGGAGACCTCAACGCGAATGCCGGCTCGGCGGGGCGGATCGAGCGGCTGCTCCTGCTGGCCCAGCCGCCCAGCCTCGATGCCGGCGAGATCACCGACAAGGGCTATCTCAACCAGCGCCGCACGCTGGAGTGCCGGTCCGCAGACGTAGCGCGCCTCTACGCGGACCCCGCGGATCCGGCCGTGATCAGCGGCTCGCCCGCCTGATCAGCGGGGCCCCTGCACCCGTTCGCCCGCCGCGTCCGGGGGGAGCGCTTTGATGCTTCGTTCGCGTCATGAGGATGGTGAGACGAGGCAGAGAATCCGGCGAGGCTCACCGGCCGATGGGGAGGGATTTCGGCTGGCTGTGGAGCGCCTATGCGGTGAGCGCCTACGGCACCGGCTTGGGGTTCGGCGCCTTTGCCATCATCGCCATCCGGGTGCTGCACGCGGGCGCCGCCCAGGTGGCGATCCTCTCGGCGTGCGGGCTGGGGGTGGGCGCGCTGGCGGCGGTGCCGCTCGGGCCGTGGGTGGAGTTCCGCCGCAAGCGGCCGGTGATGGTGGCGATGGACCTCATCCGCTTCGCCGCGCTGCTGAGCGTCCCCGTCGCCTACGCGCTGGGCGGGCTCACCTTCCTCCAGCTCGTCGTGGTGTCGGTGATCGTCGGCGCGGCGAAGAACGCCTTCCGGGCCGCCAGCGGCGCGTACCTCAAGACCCTGGTCGCACGCGAGGACCTGCTGTCCGCCAACGGGCGGTTCGAGTCCACGACGTGGAGCGCGACCGCGGTCGGGCCGCCGCTCGGCGGAGCGGCCATCGGCCTGTTCGGCCCCGTGATCACTGTCGTCGCCGATGCCGTCAGCTATCTGCTCTCGGCGCTGGGGATCGGCGCGATCCGGCACGCCGAGCCGCCCCCGGCGCCCACCGGCGCGGCGCGGGCGCGCCCCGGCCATCTGCTCGACGGCTGGCGCTACATCCTCGACCACCCGCACCTGCGCGCGTTGTTCGTCAACACGATCCTGGTCAACGGGCTCATCCTGGCCACCGAGCCGCTGCTCTCCGTCCTTATGCTCGCCCACCTGGGATTCGCCCCGTGGCAGTTCGGTCTCGCCTTCGCCACGCCCTGCGTGGGCGGGCTGATCGGTGCGCGGCTGGCGCCCCGGCTCGTCGCGCGCTCCGGGCAGGCAAAGGTCATGTTCATCAGCGGGGCGCTGCGCGCCTGCTGGCCGATCGGGCTGGTTCTCATCCGGCCCGGACTCCCCGGGATGGCGATCGTCATCGTCCTCCAGTTCGGCCTGGTGACCAGCATCGGCGTCTTCAACCCGGTGATGGCGACCTACCGGCTCGAGCAGACCGCGCCCGATCGCGTCGCCCGAATGCTGTCGGCGTGGTCGGTGTCGAGCAGCGCCACGATCGCGGCGCTCACCGCGCTGTGGGGCCTGCTGGCCACGGTCGCCGGCCCTCGCGCGGCCATCGGGATCGCCGGCGGGCTGCTGCTGGCCACCCCGCTGCTGCTGCCGCGGCACGGGCTCGCGGCGGCCGAGGAGATCGGCGAAGCGGGGGTGTCCGGCGACGCCAGGGAGATCACGATCATCACCGCGCGGCCGGTGGTTGCCGCCGGCGAGTACCAGAACAGGTGATCACCGCGATTGATGGCGTGCATACGAGACATCGATTTTGAGGGCATGGCGCCTGGTGTTAGCGTCGCCTGAGTGAGCGGCGGCAACGAGCTCTACCACGGCGCCAGCGACGTGTCGGCCACGGCGGACCTCGGCGGTGAGGAGCTGACGCCGCGGCCGGCGCCGCCGGGCACGACCGTCTACGAGTCCCCGCGCGAGACGCCCGTGCACGCGCAGACCGACGTGCTGGTCATCGGGGGCGGCCCGGCGGGCTGTGCCGCGGCCCTGGCCGCGCGACGGCTCGGCGCCGAGGTGACCCTGGTCGAGCGCTACAACCATCTCGGTGGCCTCTCCACCGGCGGCTTGGTCATCTGGATCGACCGGATGACCGACTGGACGGGGCGGCTCGTCATCGACGGCTTCGCCCGCGAGCTCCTTGATCAGCTCCCCGATCACGCCGTGGCCGGCGCACCCGAGGATCAGTGGGGCTCCCAGGACGAGGCGGCGGTCGCGCATTGGGGCGGACGCCAGGGTGCGTTTCGCGGGGTGGTCACCTGGTCGCCGATGATCGACCCCGAATGGCTGAAGCTGGCCTCGGTCGAGCTGCTGGCCGCCGCCGGGGTGCGCTTCCTCTTTCACAGCTGGGCGGCCGACGTCGTGCGCGACAGATCGAACGTGAGCGGGGTCATCTTCGAGAGCAAGCAGGGCCGCCGTGCGCTGCTGGCTCGGGTGGTGATCGACGCGACGGGGGATCTCGATGTGTGCCGGCGGGCCGGTGCCCCCTTCGAGTCAGACGGCGAGGGCAGCGAGAGCAACATCCAGCACTGCCTGAACACCGGGTGGACCTGGGCGGGCGTCGACTTCACGCGCTGGCTGGCCTTCAAGCGCGACGACCCCCGGGGATACCGCGCGCTGATGGAGGAAGCGCGGGAGGCGCTCGGTTACGTCGAGCGACCGGTGATCGGCTGGCGCGATGACGTCGCGCTCTTCCTCGGACCCCGGCTGCGCGGCTACAGCGGGCTGGACGTCGCCGATCTGACGCGGGTGGAGATCCAGTCGCGCCGGCGCATGGTCGCGCACCTGGACTACTTCCGCCGGCACGCGCCGGGGTTTGAGCACGCCTGGTTCATGCTCTCGGCGCCGCAGGTCGGCGTGCGCCACACCGGCCGGGTCGTCGGGCGCCATCCGATGCGCGCCGAGGAATGGAAGCGCGGGGTGCGCCACCCCGACGAGATCGGCGTCTCGCCATCGCCGTCGCAGACCTTTGAGAACGTCTCGGTCCCCTACGGCGCGCTGCTGCCGGCCGGGCTGGACAAGGTCCTCGTGGCGGGCCGCCACATCGCCTGCGACCCTCAGACCCAGGCCTTCATGCGCGAGATCCCGCAGTGCTGGGTCACCGGCCAGGCCGCCGGCGTGGCCGCGGCGCTGGCGGCCGACGCCGGCCTGTCGCCGGCCGCGCTGGACGTGAGCGAGGTCCAGGACGCCCTGCGTGCCCAGGGCGCCTACCTGCAGCCCGTGCCCGCGGCCGTCGGCCCCCGCGACTCCCGCTGACCGGCGCGGCGCGAGGTCAGCCGCGCGCGTGCAGCAACGACAGCTGCGTGAAGCCCGGCGCGCCCTCGATCTCCAGCATCCGCCGTTTGGTGGCGATCCCGCCCGGGGCGGAGAAGCCATGCAGCGCCCCGGTGGACGACAGGACGCGATGGCAGGGCACGACGATCGGGAACGGGTTCTCTCCCAGCGCGTGGCCGACGGCACGCGGCGCGTCGGGCTTGCCGATCGCCCTGGCGATGTCGCCGTAGCTGACGGTCTCGCCCGGCGCGATCTCCCGCGCCGCCGCGTGCACGCTGCGCCGGAACGGATCGATGGCACTCTCGTCGAGGGGCACCCAGCGCAGGTCGGTCCGCTCCCCGTCAAGGAGCGCGACGATCGCCGCCACCACGTCGCCCATCGTGCCGGGCACCGCCTCGGGCGCGCGTGCCGAGCGCCCGGTGAGCCCCGGTATGCCGGGCAACAGCACCCCGGTCAGCCCGGTCTCGCTCCACGCGATCCCACAGGGGCCCAGCGCCGTCTCGAACCGCAGCATGGGCAGGACGCTACCGGCCGGAGTGGATGGGCCGGCTCGGCGCTGCACGGGGGAGCGGCGGCGTAGGCTTCCGTCGGTAGGCTTCCGTCGGCTAGGTTGCCGCTGAGCACTGCGAAGCGAGTTGGAGGGAGAGCCATGTTCCAGATTTCGACGCACGGCCGCCTGCAGGATTGGATCGCAGTCCAGAACGGCTACTTCGAGGACGAGGGCCTGGACTACGAGCTCGACGTCCGCGCGCAGGAGAACGCCGAGCAGGACATCGAGCCGGCCGGCCAGGCGGACGTCAGGACGGGCGCGTACGAGCTCTATCGCGTCGGGGGCGGCGGCAAGAAGGGCATGAGCTGCGCGTGTCACTGGGCGGTCACCCAGGCCGCGGGCGATCAGGCGGGACGGATGTGGGGCCGCTGCTACTCGGTGCTCCCCAGCGGTATCTACGTCCTCCCGGACTCGGGCATCGAGCGACCGGAGGACCTGGCCGGGGTCGACGTGGCCGTGGGCTATCACTCGGGCAGCCACTTCTCGACCCTCCAGGCCCTCGAGCCGTTCCTGGGCGAGGGGGAGGTCAAGCTGCGCTTCGGCGGCATGCCGTATGACCGGGTGGACGCGCTGCTCGCGGGCAGCGTGCCGGCCGCGGCCATCTGGAGCGCCCCGACCTACCTCGTCGAGCAGCAGGGGTGCCGCAAGATCCTCGATACCACGTTCATGGCCGGCTTCATGTTCGACTTCCAGACCGACCCGGCCGATGTCGAGAAGTACTTCAACGCACTCAAGCGGGCGCAGATGGAGCTCGACCTCCAGCCCGAGCCCTACAAGGAGCACTACCTCAAGGAGATCCCCGAGCGCTTCCACGCCATGATCGACGTCCGGCGCTTCGGCCCAGGGGAGCGCATCGTGTTCCTGCCCTACACCTCGGACTCCTACGACCGCTCGCAGCAGTGGATGCGCGAGCGCAGCCTGTTCGAGTCAGGCGAGGCGCCGGCCCCGTTCGAGTCGGTGGTCCAGGTCTAGGCCCGCCGGCGCCGGGCGTGGAGCACGGCGTCGCGGATGGTGACGGGGGCGCCCTCGGGTCCCTTCACCGTGCGCTCCGGCGCACCGGCGGTGACGATCTCCCAGTCCGCCGCGTCCAGGAAGGCGGCCAGTTCCTCGGCGGTGCAGAAGAGCTCCGGGACGTTGGGGCGCAGCCCGGGGATCTCGAGATCGGACGGGTGATGGGCGGCGACGAGCAGATCGCCCCCCGCGACCACCCCGTCGGCCAGGCGCTGCATCGACCGCGAGCGCGCCTCGGGCGGGAGGTGCAGGTACTGCGAGGTGACGAGCTCGTAGCTGCCCAGCGGCGTCCACTCATCGGCGAACAGGTCGATCTGGCGCCAGGTGATCCGCTCAGCGATCTCAGCGCCGGCGCCCTCCGCGTTGCCCTTGGCCCGCTCCAGTCCGACCGGCGACACGTCGGCGCCGGTGACCTCCCAGCCCTGGGTGGCCAGCCAGATCGCGTCGGCCCCCTCTCCGCAGCCGACGTCGATGGCCCGCCCCGGTGTGAGGTCGCCGGCCTCGGTGAGCAGGTAGGGATTGGGCCGCCCGCTCCACACGTGGCGGTGGCCGGCGTAGCGGTCGTCCCAGTACGCCTGGGTGAACATGTCACGTTGGGTCATCGTCGCCTCATCTGTGTTTGATCCGAGCTCACTGTCAGCTATGTCTAGAAAAACGGTGCTTCGGGTATTGGAGGGGCTGAGATGGCGCCACTGTTCCCTCGCCGCGTCGGTCTGCATGCGCGCGCGCTGGCGCTCAGCCTCATCGTAGGCGGCTGCGGCTGCCTGACCTGCGCCTCGGCGCTGGCCGTGGTGCCGTCGCCTCCGGCGGGCGCCCCGGCGGTGGAGTCGGCCCCGCCGAGCCTGGTCGGCCTGAGCCCCCAGCTGCCGCCCGACGTCATCGCGGCCAGCGCCGCCCCCGGCAGTCACTGGACCCCGGAGACCGCGGTCTACGGGTCGGCCTCGACCAACGACATCGCCGTCAAGGGTGCCGGGGGCACGACGATCCGCGTCAACGAGATCTACCCCACGACCGCCTCCGGCCAGGCGGCCAAGGGACCGTTCCCGGTGCTGCTGACCATGACACCGTACGGCAAGGGCCAGGGCGGCTCGAGCACGCCGGGATCGGCGGCCACGCCGGCCAGCGGCTCGGCCACCGGCGGCTCAGACAACTACCTCGTCCAGCGCGGCTACATCGAGGTCGTCGAGGACGTGCGGGGCACCGGCGATTCCAACGGGAGCTGGGGCCTGTTTGACCCCGTCCAGCAGCGGGACGCGATCAAGGTGCTCAAGTGGGCGGCCCACCTCCCGCACTCCACCGGTCGGGTCGGGACCTACGGGCCGTCGTATCTGGGCATCGACCAGCTGCTGCTCGCCGGGGCCGTGGGACCGCACTCGCCGCTGAAGGCGACCTTCCCGATGGTCCCCGCCAACGACATCTACCGCGATACCTCGTTCATGGGCGGCCTGCTCGACTTCGAGTTCGCCGAGACCTACCTCGGCCTGACCGGCGGGCTGAACGCCGTCAACCCGATCGGCGACGCCGCCCAGGACCCCGCGCTGCTCTCCGATCTCGGCGGGATCGAGGCCGACCACGCCAACGGCCTGGCCACCTACCACGCGGCCCAGACCGAGAACATCCTCAGCGGCGGCCCCGAGGCCTATGACGGGTCCTACTGGCAGGCCCGCAACCCGCAGAACGTGCTCGCGCGCGTGGCGGCCAACCACATCCCGGCCTACATGGTCGGGGGCGAGTTCGACATCTTCCAGAACGGCGAGCCGATCAATTACGCCGAGTTGCAGAACGCCTGGGCCCATCACGCGACCACCGCGCCGATGCAGCCTGGCCAGCGGACGACCGGCCGCTATCAGCTCATCGTGGGGCCGTGGGAGCACCTCAACGGCTCCTCGGTGAACGTCGACCCGCTCGAGCTCGAGTGGTTCGACACGTGGCTCAAGGGCGAGAAGACCGGCATGGCGCGCACGCCGACCCCGCTGCACTACTACGACCTCGGCAGCGGCAACTTCACCGAGACCGCCCGGTACCCATTCACCGGGGCGACACCGACCCGCCTGTATTTCGGTGCCGGCGGGACGCTCACGCCTTCGGCGCCGCCCGCCACCGGCACCTCCTCGTCGCCCATCCCCGGCCTGCCCCTGCCCCTGCCCACGCTGCCCGCGGCGACCGGCGACACGCTCGTGTGGAGCCCGAGCGGCGTGCCCTGCGGGCGGCCGATCGACCAGTGGTCGATGGGCGGCCTGTCGGTCCCGGCGGGCTCGGCCGGCTTCCTGGCCCCGTGCGCCACCGACGACCGGCTGACCCAGACCGGGCCGTGGGCCACGAATTACACCTCGGCGCCCATGACCCACGCCACAACGCTCGCCGGCCCGGTCACCGCCACCGTCTATGCCAGCGCCACCACGTCGGAGACCCAGCTCGTCGCCGAGCTCGAGGAGGTCACCCCCGACGGGACCTCGTATCCGCTCACCGAGGGCGCGCTGCTCGGCTCGCTGCGCGCGGTGAACGCCGGCCGCTCCTGGACCGCCGGCGGCATGACCGTGCTGCCCTACCACCCTTACACGCAGGCCTCGGCCCAGCCCGTCAGCCCCGGCAAGATGACCGAATACCAGATCCAGATCTTCCCCACGCTGGTGACGATCGCCTCCGGCGACCGCCTGCGGCTCACCCTCTCGACCGCCGACACCCCGCATCTCACGCCGCTGCCCCCAGAGCTGCCCAATCTCCTCGGCGGGGTCTACACCATCGGACGCACCGCGGCCGCCCCGTCCTCGCTCACGTTCGAGACGCTCGGCTGAGCATCAGCCGGTAGAGCACGTGCGGCTCGCCGTCGTCGTCGAAGCTCTTCTCGTAGGTCATGCCGAGCTTGGACATGACCCCCCGCGAGGCGGCGTTGTCCTCGCGGGTGTAGGCGACGACGCTGCGCAGCCCCCGGCCCGACACCTCGCCCAGCGCGTGGCGGCCCAGCACCGTCCCGATGCCGCGCCGCCAGTGGGCGCGAGCCACGGTCCAGCCGATCTCGACCTCGCTGAAACCGTCGATGATCCAGTGCTGCGCCACGCCCCACCCGAGGCATTCATCCCCCTCCCACGCCAGCGACCAGCCGAAGCCATGGACGGTCCGATGAGCGGCTTTCTTCGTCACCAGGTCCTCGGCCTGGGCGAGAGTGCGCGCGCCGCCGGGGCCGAACCAGGCAGCGATCTCAGGGTCTGAGAGCAGGCTGCGGTGGATCGCCGGGCCGTCGGTCAGCTCCAGGGGGCGGATCTCCATGCGCCGCTCAGCGTACCCGGGCCGTGTGTCATCTGAGGCCCGCATACGACGCTTCAGATGACACACGTCACCGCGGCCTGGCTACGCGGGCAGGCCCGCAGCGCGCAGGTCCGAGCGCAGCCGCGAGACGTTGCGCAGCTCCGCCCCCCTCGCGACGGCGACGTAGCGGACGCGCCCGCCGCGCACGCCGTAGACGTAGCGCGCGCCGCCGGCGAGCTTGCGTCCCTGCCACAGGCCGGAGGCCAGCCGGGTCGCCCCGCGCTTCACGCGAGCGGTCGTCGCGCCGGCGCCGATGCCGTTGGCCGCGTCGCCCTTGGCGGTGGTGGCGATCAGCGCCACCTTGCCGGTGGCGTTGAACACGCTGGCCACCCGGGCGCCGCGTCCGGAGGGGCCGTTCACGCAGTAGCGGAAGGAGCGCCCCGGCCGCGACAGCGGCTGACCGGCCCGAAACAGCGCGGCCTGCGGGGTGTCTCCGAGATGGAGCGCCCGTCCCAGGCCGGCCGTGGCGAAGCGGGTCCGCGCGGGCAGGCAGCTCGTGGCGGGCACGCCGTCGGCGCGCTCCCACGTCTCCAGATAGGCCTCGGCGCCATGGAACATGTCGGCCATCATCTGGTTGCCGCCCACGAGCTGGAGATCGCGCAGCCAGTCGGCGTACATGCCGTAGTTGGCGAGGCCGTCGCTGTTGAGGTTGAACGTGCGGTCACCCCACTGCTCCTGGGTGAAGGTGACCCTCCCGTCATAGGACGGGAACGGGTAGCTGATCGGGGTGCCCGCGGCCGGCCCGGGCTGGTCGGCCAGGCCGTTCATATCCGAGCCCCAGCCGAAGCCGAAGTGGTACCTGGGGTCGCTCACCGCCTTGTCGGCCTTCCAGGTGGACACGAACGCCGCCGCCGGCTCGGCTGGCGGGCTGATGAACCCGCCCGTGGCGTAGATGCGCTGGAAGAGCTGGGACGAGGAGCAGCAGTGAGCCGAGATGACACCGGAGTAGTGCTGGGCGGTCGCGATGGCCAGCGCCGAGGTGGCGGTGGCACTGTCCATGTGATCGAGCTGGATGAGGAAGTGGTCCTTGATCATCTGGTTGATGACGTAGGAGCCCAGGGGCGTGATCCCGCGGACATTGCACTGCGGCCCGTCCCCGTAGACGGGCAGGGCCGAGCCGTGCAGCAGGGAGGCGAGCGGGCCGTTGACCAGCGAGGCCAGGGGCCCGGTGGCCGGCACGTTGATCTGGGTCGCGTCCTGGTCCTGCGCCGGGCAGGGCGCCAGCGTCCAGAAGCTGCCCGTCTCGTCGCGGTTGCCGGCGTTGACCACGGTCCCCATCTCGCCGGCGATCATCTTGGTGCCGCCGAAGGCATTGTCGAACTCGTGGATGGGGAAGAAGGTGCGGACGCCGAGATCGTGGATCTCCTTGAGCCCCGCGTCGATCTGGGACTGGTCGCACTGGGGGACGTCGTTTACCTCGCCGCAGCCGAAGATGCGCGACACCTCGATGCCCTCGATGACCGCGAGCTTGCCCTGGTTGATCACCCGGCGGGCCTGGAACGGATCGGTGACGACGCGGAACCAGCCCTTGCCCGGGCCGCCGGACTGAGCGTCGATGTAGTCCTGGAGCGCGTACAGGTCGCCGCTCTGGATCTTCACCGCGGCCATGTCGTTGCACGGGTTGTGGCTGCGTGGTCATCAGCGAGCACAGCGCCTCGTTGTCGACGAGGTCGGTGACCATGAGACGAAGGCCGGCCTTCCAGGCGCGCTCGATGCCGGTGTAGTAATCGCCCTCCTCGGCCAGCGCCGTGGGGCTCGGCCAGTCCACGAAGGTCGGCCAGCCGTGCATGTCGCTGGGTCGGCTCGCCCCGCCGAAGTCGATGAGCGACTCGAACGCGCCGTTGGTCCCCTGCTCCTCGGCGGCGCAGCTCGCGGGCAGCGCGTAGGCGACGCCGAACGGGCTCCACGGCCGTCCGCAGTGCCAGTCGCCGCCCAGGAACTCGAAGGCCGTGACGTGCGCGTGGCCCTCGACGGTGCCGAGCACGTCGGCCTCGGGGCTGGCGCCGCTGAACGGCGTGCCCACCGCGTCGACCTGCGCCTCGGGGTAGGCCGCGCACCCGCGTGGCGGGCACGAAGGTGACGGGCAGCTGGGTGCCGGTGCCGGCGTTGGTCATGGTGAAGCCCTGCGCGGAGCTGCCGTTGACGGTCCACTCCGTCGCGGCGCTGGGCGTGCTCGTGCCGGAGAGGTCACCGGTGCCGCCGTCGCTGAGGTAGTCGCCCCGGGGGCCGTAGAGAAGGTAGACGCCGAGTGCCGCCGCCTGCATCGTGAAGGGCCCGGCGCTCGCCGCGATGGGCGTGCCCCGTGAGGGCGAGCTCAGCGAGTAGCAGCCGTGCACCAGCGAGTAGCGGGTCTGGCCCTGGGCCGTGGACGCCAGGCGGCGGGCCACGGTGCTCGCCGGGGAGCCGGCGAGGCCCACGACCAGCACTCCGGCCACGACGATCGTCATCGCGACCGAGCGTCCCGCGCCCGTCACGCCGGCACGCTGTGCGCGCCGTCCCGCGCGCCACCAACTCGCACCCATCCTCGTCTCCTCGATCGCTATAGCTCAGAAACCCGGTGCATTATGCACGGTCGTGCGGTTGCCACGCCAGCTACCCGCTTTCGGGCGGGCTCTAAGCGCGCGGGATCGGTTGGGTGAGATAGCGCTGGATGGTGGGCGCGACGCCGGCGATGACATCCTCGCTGGAGAGCGACGCGAGCGGCTCCAGGCGCAGGATGTAGCGGCACAGCCCCAGCCCCATCAGCTGGGACCCGATCAGCCCGGCGCGGCGCTCGGCCTCTGGATACCCGAGCGCCACCAGCGGGCCGACGACGATCCGATCAAACGTCATCTGGAGCTGCCCGGCGACCGACTCATCGGTGACCGCGGTGCGCAGCAGGAAGATGAGCATGTCCTCGCTGGGGTCGCGCTCCCACCGGCCTATGAAATGGCGGACGAGCAGCTCGCCGCGCCGGCGGGGCGGCGCCCCCTGAAGGTCCGGCGGATCGAGGTCGAGCGTCGCTGCGGCCGCGAACAGCCCCGCCTTGGACCCGAAGTAGCGCATCACCATCGAGGCGTCGATGCCCGCCTCGGCGGCGACGGCCCGGATTGTGGTCTGCTCAAAGCCGCGCGCGGCGAAGGCGGTGCGCGCAGCGTCGAGGATGGTCCGGCGCGTGCCCTCCGAGCGGGGCCCGCCGACGCCCAGCGCGGCTGAACTCGTCGTGCGACGCGGCATCGCGCCGCATCTTACCGACACCAACTGTCGTTTGCCAACAGTTGTTGACTTAAGCGGCCGGCAGTCGTAACCTTGTGATGCCAACAAGCGTTGGCATTACAGCCTCGAAAGGACAGACAACGATGCAACCGAGCTCTCACATCTTCAGCCGGCTTCGGGTGCCGCTCGGGCTCGTCGCGATCAACGTGGCCTTCGGAGCGGTCTTCCTGACGGTCACCCTGAGCGCGTTTCACCAGCCCACCCCACACGCTGTCCCCGTCGGGATCGTGGCGCCCGCGGATGCCGGCCGCCAACTGCGCTCGGACCTGGAGCGCACCGTACCCGGCGCCTTCGCGGTGCGTTCCTATCCGAGCGAAGCCAGCGCCCGAACGGGGGTCGCCGATCGCCAGGTGGACGGCGCGGTGGTAACCGGCGCGCATGCCACGACTCTGCTGATCGCCCGGGCCGGTGGGTCTGGGCCCGCGCAGTTCCTGACGACCGCGGCGACCGGACTGGCGGCACGCACCGGCAAGCGCCTCACCGTCGTCGACGCGGTCCCGCCGTTGCGGAACGACTCCCAAGCGCTCTCGCCCTACTTCATGATCCTGTGCGTCCTCTTCCCCAGCGTCGCGACCGGTTCCGTCACGGCGCACCTGTTCCGCCGGCGCCGGGCCGCCTGGCGGATCGGCGTACCCGTCGTCACCGCGGTGGCGGTCGGCCTCGCCGCCGCGGGTGTCGCGGACGTCATCACCGGCGCAGGTGACTACCTGTCGATCGCCGGCATCATCGCGCTGTTCTCGCTGGCCATCTCGGCACCGACCGCGGCGCTCGGGCGCATCAAGCTGCCGCTGATCGGCCTTGCCGTCCTGGCCTTCCTCGTCCTCGGCATCCCCGCCAGCGGCGGGCCGGGAGATCTCAGCGCATTCGTGCCGGGCTTCCTGCGCACATTGCACTCCGTGCTCCCTCTGGGCATCGCCACCGATGCCCTGCGCAACACCGTGTACTTCCACGGCAGTGACACCGCCGCGTACCTCGGGGTCCTCGCCGCGTGGGCCGCCGCGGGCGTCGGCGTCCTGCTCGTGCACCCGGCGCGCGCACGGCTGCGTCCCGCGTACCTGCGGCCCTCGACCGAGCCCGCGCGATGAGTCGGCGCGTCGCGCGCGCCCTCGCCTCAGCCGTCGAGGCCGTCCAGTCCGTCCTGCTGACGCACTACGGCCTGCGGCTGGCGCGCGCTACACGCAGTCGTGGAGCACGCGCACCGCGTGCGGCGAGAACTCGTAATGGGTGCACCCGACCGGTGTGAAGGTGATGCTGCCCGTCCAGGTGACGCTGTAGACGGCCGTCGCACCCGGCTCCGCCTGCTGCCAGTCGAGCTTCCGCGGTCCCGAGGATCCCGCGAGGTGGACGGTGAAGCGTCGATCGCGCTGGAGATCCCGCACCGGGAGCGTCACCGGCGGGCTGGCCAGCACGGCGGCCCCGGCGTAGGGATAGACCAGTGGCGCCGGGATCGGCGCCCGGCACAACAGGCCGTCTGGCGCCGCGACGGCGAACTGCACGCCGACGCGCTTGTCGCCGGGACGGAAGAAGGCGTTGTAGCCGCCGCGGTCGGGTCGCTTAACCCAGAGGCGAAACGGCGGGTTCTCCATGTTGCGGCCTCGCGCTCGCCGCACCTGACACGCACCCTGCTTCGGCGCCGGGAGCCCGGTGTCGGCTCGATCCAGGTCCCGCTGAGCTGCGAGATTCCGGTGCGTGACTCGTCGAGAAACCGGATCTCGCCGGTGTGGCAGACGGTCTCGACCTGGAGCTTGACGTGGTCGCGCTGATCGGTGGCCGGCGAGACGACATCGAGCTCCTTGGCGTCGACGGTGATGCCGGTCCGGGGAGAGAGGTAATGGCCGGTGCGCGTGAAGGTGAGGTGGACGGTGCGCGCGACGTAGTCGGCCTCGTAGGCGTTGGGGCAGATCGCGGTGTGCGGGTGCACCTCGGCCTGCAGGGGCATCGCGGCGTGCGGGCGCGCCCCCGCCTGTCCGGCGACGATCGAGACGGTGCCGATGACCAGCGTGCCCAACGCGCCTCTGCGTGCCCCAGTCCACCCCATTTGCCCGCGCCAGAATACAGAGTGACGCATCGAGGCATCGGGGACGCCTCCCCGCCGGGGCGCGTCAGGAGAAGCTCATGCGAAAGCCCCCGTCGCCGTCGATGATCGTGATCAGCGCCCTGCGGTACGTGCCCGCACGGGTCAACCGGCAGGTGAAGGTGTGGCCGATGACGACGGGGACGTGATTGAGAAAGGTCCGGTCCGATTGTTCATGACCACCGAGGACGCCCCTCTCCAGGCGAACCTTCCCGGAACGTTCCAAGAAGCGTGGAGGCCGCTACGAGCCGGCGAAGGTGCGCACGGCCCGCCGGTCAGCACCGGCGACGACCGGCGGGACGGGCGCGAAGTCCAGCCCCTCGCCGAACTTCTGACCACCGCCGATGGCGAAGGCGATCCAGTCGCGCAGCGCCGCCTTGCGCGCAGCGGCGGCGTTCGACGCCACGACGACGTAGCTGAACGTCGAGATCGGGTAGGCGGCCGGCGCGGACTTGGGCGGGTCGACGAGCGGCAGCGCCCCGTTGGCCGGGACCCGCTTGACCGTGACCCCGGCGGCGATGATGTTGCCGAGGTTGGGGTACTCGTAGTTGCCGGCCGCGTTCTGGATGGCGGCCGCGGGCAGCTTGTGGGTGATGAGATAGGCGGCGCCGATGTAGCCGAGGGCGCCGTTGGTCGACTGCAGCAGGCTCGTCATTCCCGCGTTGCCGTTCGTCGTCAGTCCGGCGGGGAAGCTCACGGTGTCGCCGGTGCCCACCTTGGTGCGCCAGGCCGAGCTCACCTTGGAGAGGTACTGGGTGAACACCGACGTGTCGCCCGACGCGTTGGTGTAGATCGGGGTGATCTTCAGCGCGGGCAGCTTGACCCCCGGGTTGAGCGCCGTGATGCGGTGGTCGTTCCACTTGGTGATCTGGCCCAGATAGATTTTGGCCAGGACCGACGGCGTCAGCGCCAGCTTGTTGCCCGCCCCGTTGACGTGGTAGCCGATGCCGATGGCCGTCAGCGTCCACGGGATCTGACCGCAGTGCGGGCAGGCCTGCTTCTGCGTGGCGGTGAGCGGCGAGTCGGTGGCGGCGAAGTCCGCGCTGCCGGCCGAGATCCGGTTGAGCCCCGCCTGGGAGCCGACGCTGGCGTACTCGATGTTGACCCCGTAGAAGACGGGGAACTCCTGAGCCCACTCGGCCACCAGTGGCGCCACCAGCGTCGAGCCGGCGCCCGACAGCGACCTGACCGGCGACGGCGCCGCCCCGGCGGGAGCGGCGAACGCCGCCGCGGCCAGCGCCGCGACGGCCATGCCCGACGGTCTGATGCGCATCCTGAAGGCTCCCATGCGGTCGTGAGCAGGCCGGTGGCGCGGTCCGCGGCGCCGATCATGTCAACGGGCGGGGCCGGCGATGTTGCCGAGTTGTGAGCGGACGCCGCCTACTCGACGGGGCGGCCGGGGCGTCGCGTCAACGGGCTGACCACACCGAGATGGCCGATCTTGTCGGGATTGACGATCGACCGGATCGCCTGGACCGCGCCGCCGGCGATGTCGAGCGCGATGACGGTGACCACCAGGCCGTCGAGGTCGCGGACGACGGCGCCGGGCTGGGCGTTGACCAGGGCCGGCTCGAAGTGCAGGTTCAGCCGCCGGTTCTGATTGGCGAAGGCCCGGAGCAGGTGCACGACGCGGTCGCGGCCGTGGATGGGCTCGGGCAGCGCGGCGGCCTTGCCGCCTCCGTCGCCCACGAACACGACGTCCTCTGACACGAGGTGCAGGAGCGCGTCGATGTCGCCGTCGCGAAACGCGGTGAGGAACTCCTCGGCGACCTGGGCGCGCTCGCGCGGGTCGCGGTCAAAGCGCGGCCGGTCAGGATCGAGGCGGCGCCGGGCCCGCACCGCGATCTGACGGCAGCCGACCTGGCTGCGGTCGACGATGGCACCGATCTCGTCGAAGCGGTAGCCGAACACGTCGTGCAGGAGGAACACGGCGCGCTCGGTCGCCGAGAGCTGGTCCAGCAGCACGAGGTAGGCGATCGCGAGCGACTCGTCCAGCTCGGCGCGCTCGGCCGGCGCCTCGTCGAGCCGCTCCACCACCGGCTCGGGCATCCACGGGCCCGGGTAGGTCTCGCGCCGCACGCGCGCCGAGCGCAGGTGATCGATCGCCAGCCGGGTGACGACCGTGGTGAGGTACGCCTTGGAAGCGTCCACCTCCGTCCCGGCGGCCAGCGCCTGCTGCATCCGGAGGAAGGCCTCCTGGACGAGATCCTCGGCATCGGACACGCTGCCCACCATCCGGTAGGCAAGCGCGAACATCAGTGGGCGTAGATCCTCGCTCATCGCTGTCACGCGCCGCGGTCCTGTCTCGTCTCAGAGCCTGTCACAGACGCAGTACCGGCGAAGGAGACACGATGACCAGCCTTTCATCCCTCAAGGACACCAAGACCATCCTCTTGACCACCTACAAGCGCGACGGCACCCCGGTCGACACCGCGGTGAGCATCGCCTTTGACGGCGACCGTGCATTCTTCCGCTCCTACGACAAGGCGTGGAAGACCAAGCGGCTGGCCCGCAACCCGAAGGTGAGAGTGGCCCCGGCCACGCTGCGCGGCACCCCCACCGGGCCGGCCATCGATGCCCGGGCCACGCTGCTGGACGGCGACGAGGCGCGGCTCGCGGCCCGGGCGCTGGGCCGTCGCCATCGCGTGTTGCATACGATGGTGGTGCCGCTGATGCACCGCCTCAGCCGGTACCGCACGATGCACTACGAGCTGACGGTCGACGCGGTCTAGAGAGGCTTCGCGAGTCGCACGTCGGCGGCGCGAGCGGGGTCGACCAGCGCCTCGAGCGCCGGCTCGTAGGTCGGGAACGACAGCACGACGCCGTCGTGCAGGACCATGAGGAAGCGGTCGAGCGTGGACAGGAAGGCACGGTCGTGCGAGACGGCCACGACCGTGCCCACGAAGCTGTCCAGCGCCTTCTCCAGCGCCTCGGACGAGTCGGTGTCGAGGTTGTCGGTCGGCTCGTCGAGCAGCAGAAGGTTGTGGCCCTCGAGCTCCAGGATGAGCACCTCGAGCCGCGCCTTCTCGCCACCGCTGAGCACGTCGTAGCGGCGGCGCGCCGCCTCGGCGAGCCCGTAGCGGGCCAGCGCCGCCATCGCCGCCTGGAGCTCGCCGCGCTGGGTCATGACGATGTCGAGCACGATCTGGCCGGCGAAGTCACCGCGCGACTGGAGCTGGGTGAAGAAGCCGGTGGACACCCGGGGGCCGATGCGCAGCTCGCCGCCGTCGGGCTCCCGGCCCCCGGCGAGCACGTGCATGAGCGCGCTCTTGCCCGAGCCGTTGGGGCCGATCACCCCGACGCGCTCGCCGAAGTGGATCTCGTCAGAGAACGGACAGACGAGGTCGGCGATCTGGAGCGAGCGCAGGTCCAGCACGATCCTCGCCGAGTCGCTGCCGTGGATGCGCACCGCGATGGCCTGGTCGGCGACGGGCGACGGTGGCGGCCCGGGCGCCCGGAACCGGCGCCAGCGCGTCTCCATCGCATCGGCGCGCTTGGCCCAGTCCGGGGCATAGCGGGCGCGCTCCTTGAACGTCTTCATCAGCTGGAACAGCCGGCGCTCCTCCTCGTGCCAGCGCTTGACCGCGTCGCCGAGTCGCCGCTGCCGGTCCTCGCGGGCCTGGGCGTAGGTGGCATAGGAGTCGCCGTGGACCCAGGCGCCGTTGCCCTCCAGGGTCACGATCGCACCGAGGGCCGCGGCCAGCACGGCGCGGTCGTGGGAGATCATCACGATCGTCTTCTTGGACGCGCGGACCCGCTGCTCGAGCTCCAGCTTGGCCGGGATGTCGAGGAAGTTGTCGGGCTCGTCGAGCAGCAGCACGTCGGCGTCAGACGCGAAGAGCACGTCCAGGACCAGTTGCTTGCGCTCGCCGCCCGACAGGGTGCGCGCGGGCCGCTCGGCGATGTCGTCAAAGGACGCGCGCACGATGCGCCGGCACGACGCGTCCCAGTGGCCCTCCAGCTCATAGCCGCCGAGCGCCGACCAGTCCGCGATCGCCTCGCCCAGCCTCATCCCTGCCGACGGGTCGCCCGCCGCGAGCTGGACCTCCAGCGCGAGCATGCTCTCACCCGCCTGGCGGACCGCGCGGGGCGCCAGACCGAGGAGCAACTCGCGCACGGTGCGCTCGTCGTCGCCCAGCCCGACGTCCTGGGGCATGTAGCCGACCGTCCCGCCGACGGCGTACTCGCCCTCGTCGGGCGTGAGCACGCCGGCCAGGATCTTCAGGAGCGTGCTCTTGCCCACGCCGTTGCGGCCGACCAGCCCGACGTGCTGGCCGGGCGCGACCCGGAAGGAGACGTCGGAGAACAGCAGGTCTCCGCCCGGATGTGCGTAAGCCAGCCCCGACACCGCCACGTGCGCCACCGGCCGGATGTTCGCAGCTTGGTCTAGGGGCGGGGCGCCGCGGCCCCGCGGCTGAGGGTCGTGAGCTTGTCCGGGTTGCGCACGATGTCGATCGCGGTGATGTGCCCGCGGTCGATGGTGACGGCCACGACGCTCACGTCCCCCCCGATCTCCAGCAGCACGCCCGGCGCGCCGTTGACCGCGATGACCGAGCCGGTGAACAGCTCTCCGTAGTGGCCGGACATCGCCGTGAAGATGCGCGCCACCCGGTCAGCGCCCGTGAACACCGTGCGCGCCGCCGGCACCAGGCCGCCGCCGTCGCTGCGGTAGGTCACCGACGGATCCAGCAGCTCGAGCAGCGCGGCGAGGTCCCCGTTCTGGGCGGCGTCGAGGAACGCCTCGACGATCTCGCGCTGCTCCTCGGCGCGCGCCGGGTAGCGGGGGCGGCGCGCCTCGACCGCGGCGCGGGCCCGCGCGGCCAGCTTGCGCGTGGCGGCGGGCGTGCGGCCGACGATGGCCCCGACCTCTTCGAAGGCGTAGCCGAAGACGTCGTGCAGCAGGAAAGCGCTGCGCTCCGCGGGTGAGAGCGACTCGAGCACGATCAGCATCGCCATGCTCACGTCCTCGTCGAGGTCGGAGCGCAGCGCCGGATCCGACGTGCCGTCGGCGTCCTGGACGAGCGGCTCGGGGAGCCAGGGCCCCACGTAACGCTCCCGCCGCGCCCGTGCGGTGGTGAGGGCGTCGAGCGCGAGCCGGCTGATGACCGTCGTCAGCCACGCTCGCAGATCCCGGATCTCGGCGCGGTCAGCGCGCGTGAGCCGGAGCCACGCCTCCTGGACGAGGTCCTCGGCCTCGCTGACGCTGCCGAGATGGCTGTAGGCGACGCGGAGCAGATACGGGCGGAGGCGATCGAACTCGGCCGGCGTCGCCTCCGCCTGCCGCGTGCGCCGCCTATCGCCCATTGGCGGCGCCCGCGGGGCTGTCGAACATGCCGGGCGAGTAGTGGCCGGGCTCCACCTGAGTGGTGATCTGCAGCCGGTTCCACGTGTTGATGACCGCAACGGCAAAGACGAGCTGACTGAGCTCCTCGGCGCTGAACACGCCTGCGGCCCGCTCCCAGACGTCGTCGGGCACGCCGCCGCCGGCGATCTCGGTCATCGCCTCGCACAGCTCCAGCGCGGCGCGTTCGCGCTCGCTGTAGAGCGGGCTCTCCCGCCAGGCGCTGAGCATGTAGAGCCGCTCCTCGGTCTCGCCCGCGGCCCGAGCGTCCTTCCAATGCATGTCGAGACAGAACGCGCACCCGTTGATCTGCGAGGCGCGGATCTCGATGAGGAGGCGCAGGCCGTGATCGAGCTCGACCGACCTCGAGAAGCGGTACATCGCTCCGTACTGCCTGGGCGCGAGATCGACGAGCTGCAGCCGGTGGGCGGGAATGGTGGGGGTCATCGCAATCTCCTCTTGTCTGAGGGCCTTTGCGTGGAGGACGACGTAGGACCGATTGGTGTGACATCAGATCAGCCCGGCAGCCGGAACCTTGCGTGACGGTGTCGTCTCGTCACCCCTTCATCGTAACCAGGGCGCCGTCCCGGACGGGCGGCGACGGCGCGGCGCGCGGCGAATCAGGCCGGGACGTCGGCGGCGGCGCCGGTCGGCCCCGCGACATCGGCCAGCGCGGTCGCCGCATCGGAGAGCGCGGCGGGGTCCGCAGTGACGCCGGTCTCGTTCCACTCGCCCCAGGTGACCAGGGGAAGGGCGATCTGGTAGCGGTAGACGGTGCCGTTGTCGTTGACCAGATAGGTGTCCGCGGCGTCGGCCTGATGGTGCAGGATGACCTGGCCGGAGGCCTCGGCCAGCCGGACGAGCGCCTCGAAGTTGGTGACATCGACGGGCGGCCAGCCCAGGTCCTCACCGATGAGGATCGGCACGAGCAGGTGGCTGTAGCGGCTGCGGATGCGCGCGGCCTCGTCAAAGGCGCGATTGCGCTGGAGCAGGATCAGCAGCGGGATCGCCAGCAGGCCGCAGAGCACGAAACCGACCAGCGCGATCCCGGTGAGAGTGTCAGCGCTGAAGGCGTGCCCGAGCACGTGCACCGGATTGGGCACCGTAGACGTGGCGGTGACCGACCCGTTCTGCTTCTTGGTGGGGGCGCTCGCGCTCTGCGCGCCTGCCGCGGTCGTCGTGGCGGCGGGCTGGAGCTCGAGCGGCTGCAGCGTGAAGGGCAGAGATGGGCTGAAGTCCTGGTCCACGGGCTTGCCCGCCAGGATGCCGTGCACGTGACCGTTCAGGGCGATCCCCAGCGTGTACCCATACGTGCTGGGCAGCCCGGTCTGCTTGGAGACCTGCTCGAGCAGCGATTGCACGGCCCCCAGGTCAAGCGTGGTGGCGGCGGTGCTGGTGGCACCCTTGAAGTGCCGTACTTGCGTGAGCGGGATGGTGCGCGTCCATCCGTTCGGCCCGCTGAGGTTGAGCACCAGGTGCTGCGTGCCGGTGACGCGGGACGCCTGGGGAGCGTCGAAGTGGTAGGCGGCCTTGATCTGAATGCGATGGACGAGCGTCAGGAAGATGGGGTCGCCCGTGCTCACCACACCGGTGGGGTACACGGCGCCGCGTGCCACACTGGCGTGGTAGGTGAAGTTCGTCTGCTGCGTGTAGGGGACCTTCTGAGTCACGGTCTTCGTGGTGGGGTGCACGAACGCGAATCCGGCCAGGATGAGGCACGCCGCGCCCGCCGCGCCGACACCCATCACCAAGCTGCGTAGGCTGGGGACTGCCGGAGCGTTGTCACGGAGGGTGGTCACGGTCTTAGGTCGTGAGGGTCGAGCGGGCCGGTTGCCGCGTTTCCGTCCTCGGCGCTGCTTCTCGGTGCCGCCCACGAGGAGCAGTCCGACGAACACGCACAGCAGGATCACCGTGGCCTGTGAATGTAGTGCCGTGATCACGCGGCCACCTTGTGGCACACGGATCCAGAGCGCGCCGATGATCCGAGAGCGGGTCGGATGCACCGGGTCGAGGAAGTTGTTGTTGTCTCCCTTGAAGGTGTAGCGACCGTCGTGGAGCGCGACGATGCGGTGAAGGACGACCTCTCGCAGCAGCGAGCTGTGGTACGCGACGACCATCCCGACGCGGTAGTGATCCGCCGGTCGGACGATCGCCAGATCGCCCGTGTGAAACCGCGGCTCCATGCTGACGCCGTGGGTGATCACATAGTTGGTCGAGCCGCCGATGCGCGGCGGAGCGAAGAACAGCCAGGCAACCGCACCCAGCGCGAGGAGCGTGGCGGTGATGAGGCCCGATCGGAAGCGGCGTGGTTTCACAGTGGCTGTTCATGTGTGGAATGTCTGTCCGAAAACGGGAAAGGGCGCGGCGCTGCCGCCGCGCCCTTCCCATCACGGTTGCCTTGCGGCGGATGCTTAGTTGCTGCTGACCAGCACGTTGAGCGCGGTAGCCGCGGACGTCGACTCCGTGACGACGCACTGCCACACGGCGGTTGCACCGGAGCCGGACTTGACGCTGCAGGGGGTGAGCCCGCCACCGAGGTTGTAGCCAGCCGACACGTGGTCACCGGTGACGTCGGCGTCGAACACGAGGTCGGCCTCGGTGATGGTCGAGCCATCGGTGCCGTAGGTGTAGTTGACGCTCGAAACGTTCGCACCGTTGCTGATGACCCCGGTGCCGTAACCGGCGACGGTGGCCGGGACGGTGCTGCTGGCCGTGAAGGCGGCGCCTCCGGCGGCAATCGCGCCGATCAGCACAACCACCGCGACCATCCTCCTGGAAATGCGGTGCATCTGTATCCTCCTTGAAAAGCCCAGAAGTCATGGGTGACGGTCGGGCGTTGGTTGTCAGCCGATCGGAAAGAGCGGCTTTTCCTGTTGCAGTGGTCATCGTCCGGTGGCTCCAGACTCTGATCCGTAGTTTGTGCGGATTTGCCTGTGATCCGTCCGGCCTATGTGCTATGGCGCGCGGTGAGTCAACGCTCCGATTTTTTCCCGCGCACCCACGACTTCTGCACCGTGGAGCAGGACAGCTACACGGGCGAGATCGCGGTCAAGCGGATCTCATCGCTCCCGAGCCGGCCGGCGCGCGGCGTCGGCGACGATGCGAGGGCTGTCGGCGACGATCCCGCGGCGGCGCAGCGAGGTGAACAGCGGCTCCTGGTCTGAGAAGACGACGAGCGTGGCCACCCCCGGGCGCAGGCGGATGGTGAGGGCGTGCGGATCGCTGTCGGCCAGCTGGCCGTCGACCTCCATGCGGGCGCCGCCGATCCCGGGGGTCACCTCCAGCGCGAGCTCGGAGTCGGCGGCGACGACGAGAGCCTGCCGCGAGCCGCCGTGGGTGGGCAGGGCGGTGAGCACGTAGGCGTCCGTCCCCGGGGTGAGGAGCGGGCCGCCGGCCGCCAGCGAGTACGCGGAGGAGCCCAGTGCGGTGCTGACGATGCAGCCGTCGCCGGCCAGGCGATGGAACAGCACCCCGTCGACCCGGCTCGTGACCCGCACCTGGCCGATGCCGTCGCGCACGATGCTCACATCGTTGAGCGCAAACAGGTCGGGGCCGTCGGCGCGGGCCACGGTGAGCGCCGGTAGCACGCGCGGCGTCCAGTCCCCGCCGCGGAACCGGTCCAGCGCCGCGGGCAGCAGCTCGCTCGCGACCGCGGTGAGCACGCCGAGGCTGCCGCAGGAGACGCCGAGCACCGGGAGGTCCGCGTGCACCGCGGCCCGCAGCGCGGCGAGCATCGTGCCGTCGCCGCCGATCGACACGATGACATCGCAGTCGCGCACATCGCCGGGCTCGGCGACCTCCCGCTGCTGCCCCGGCACCGCGACCTGGACGATGGAGACGCCGTGCTCGGCCGCCCAGGCCCGCAGCCGGCCCAGCGGCGTATCGATGTTGCGCGACGGGTGCACGACCACGCCGACACAGGCGACGCGGCGCTCAGCCACCGGCGCGCGCGTAGCGGAGGAACATCGTGCCGTCCTGCTCGAGCGCGTGGATCAGCCGGAGGTCGGCCAACTCGTCCAGCGGCCGCCCCGTGGTGATCGCCATCGCGTCGCCGCCGACCAGCTTGGGCGCGAGCGTCAGGAACAGCTCGTCCACGAGGCCGTCGGTGAGGAGCGCGCTGAACAGGCTCGGCCCCCCCTCGCACAGCACGGAGCGCACGCCGTGGTCCGCTCGCAGTGAGCGCATCACGCCGGCCAGCGCCCCATCGCCCGACGGGAGCTCGTGAAGGCTCACCTCCGCGGCGCAGTCGGGCGGGGTCGTCCCCGACGGCGCGTAGACAGCGATGCGTGAATCGGGGTCGGCGAAGAGCGCGATCTCGAACGGGATGGTGCCGGTGCGGCTGATCACGACGCCCAGCGGCTGGGGCTGACGGCCGGCGCGGACGCGCAGCTCGGACAGCCGCGGCTCCTTGGCCAGCGGGCCGTAGTTCTCGATGAACAGCGTGCGGGTGCCGGCCAGGACGGCGTCGACCTCGGTGCGCAGCAGGTGGAAGGTGGCGCGGTCGCCGGGGCTGCCCAGCGGCGCGCTGCGCCCATCGGCCGTCGCCTTGCCGTCAGCGCTGGAGATGAAGTTGGCAATGAGGTATGGGCGATCGGCCGGCGCCTGGTCGCCGAGCTCAAGGCCGGTGTAGAAGGCCTCGGGCGGCGCGGGCGGGCCTGGCGGTATGGCGGGCCGGAATTCCATCGCGTCCGAAGGCTAGTGGTCGTCCCCGGCTGCCTATGCTGGGCGGGTGGCCGACCTGCGCGTGGCGATCATCGGATACGGACTCGCCGGTCGCGTCTTTCATGCCCAGTTGATCGCGGCCACGCGCGGGCTGACCGTCGCCACCGTCGTGACCGCCAGCCCCGAGCGCCAGGCGGAGGTCGCCCGCGACCACCCCGGGGCCCGGACGATGAGCAGCGCCGACGGGCTGTGGGAGCGCGACGACCACGACCTGGTGGTCATCGCCACGCCCAACGACACGCACGCGGCGCTGGCCACCGCCGCGATCGACCACGGCCTGCCGGTGGTGGTGGACAAGCCGCTGGCGGTCACGGCGTCGCGGGCCCAGCAGCTCGTCGGCCACGCCAAGCGCACCGGGGTTCTGCTCACGGTGTTCCAGAACCGGCGCTGGGACTCCGATCACCTGACGCTCCTGCGGCTGCTCGACGGTCGGCACCTGGGGGACGTCATCCGCTACGAATCGCGATTTGAGCGCTGGCGGCCGTCCCCCAAGCCCGGCTCGTGGCGGGAGACCCGGGCCGCCGAGCAGGGCGGCGGGCTGCTCCTTGACCTCGGCAGTCATATCGTCGACCAGGCGCTGACCCTGTTCGGCGCGGTCACCCACGTCTACGCCGAGGTCGATGCCCGCCGCGGGCTGCCCGCCGACGACGACGTCTTCATCGCGCTGCGTCATGCCTCGGGCACGATCAGCCACCTGCGGGCCTCCGCGGTCACCGGCGCGCCCGGCCCGCGGCTGCGCGTGCTCGGCTCCGAGGCGGCGTTCGTGCTCACGCGCCTGGACTCCCAGGAGGACCGGCTGAGAGCGGGGGACCGACCCGACACCGTTCCCGACTGGGGCGTCGAGCCCGAGGCCCATCGCGGCCGCCTGGTCACAGGCGAGGCCAGCGTGCCGGTGCCCGGCGAGCGCGGCGACTGGGCGCGCTTCTATGCGCTGCTGACGACGGCGCTGCGCGAGGGCGGCCCGCCGCCCGTCGATCCCGGCGACGCGGTCGCCACCCTGCGTGTGCTGGAGCACGCGCGCCAGAGCGCCGTCACGCGGGCGACGGTCACCTTGGCGTGAGCACCATCACCGGGATGACGCGGCCCGCCTTGGCCTGATAGTCGGCGAAGGCCGGCGACCGCTCGGCCTGGGTGGTGAAGAGCCGGTCGCGCTCGTCGTCCTCGGCCTCGCCGGCGCGGACGTCGACGGTGTCAGTCCCCACCTCGATCGTGGTCTCGGGGTGGGCCTTGAGGTTGTAGTACCAGGCCGGGTTCTCGGGCGCACCGCCCTTGGAGGCGAAGACCACGTACCGGTCGCCGTCGCGCAGGTAGGCCAGCGGGTTGACGTAGTCGGTGCCCGACTTGGCGCCGGTGTGATGGAGAAGCACGAGCGGCATGTTCTCGAACATCCCGCCCACGCGCCCGTCGTTGGCGCGGAACTCGTCGATGACCTGGGCGTTGAAATCGGCCGGTGAAGTCGACATGTGGGGCTCCTGACGGTGATGGTGGCGGCTCAACGAGTCTAGGCGGGTGCCGCGTGCCTGCGACCATGAGGGCCATGCACGTCCGCGTTGCCGTGGCCCCACAGACGGCCTCGCTCACCGGCGAGACCATGCTGGAGTTCGCCGAGGCGCTGGAGGGCAGCGGCTTTGACGGCATCTGGCTCTCCGACCTGCCGGTCGCCCCCGTCCTCGATCCGCTGCTCGGCCTGGCCCTGGCCGCCGGGCGGACCCGGCGCCTGCGGCTGGGAGCCAACGTCGTACCCCTGGGACGGAACCCGTTTCTGCTGGCCAAGGAACTGGCTCAGCTCGACCAGCTCTCGGGCGGCCGCCTGCTGCTCAGCTTCGTCACCGGCGTCGGGCAGCCGGGCGAGCGTCAGGCGCTGGGCCTCGACGGGGCGGGGCGGGGCGCGGTGCTGGAGGAGGTACTGGGGCTTGTGCGCGCGTGGTGGGCCGGGGAGACGGTCACCCACCGCTCGGAGCGATGGTCGTTCAGCGACCTGGCCAGCCCGGGGCGCCCGGTGCAGGATCCGCTGGAGGTGTGGCTGGGCGGGCGCGGCCCGAAGGCGCTTGACCGCGTGGGCAGGATCGCCGATGGCTGGCTCGGCGCACAGCTGACGCCGGCGGAGACCGCGACGGCGCGCCTGCGGATCCAGGAGGCGGCCGGCCGCGCGGGGCGCGAGGTCGACCCCGAGCACTTCGGCCTGAGCATCGCCTACGCACACGATGAGGCCCCTGCCACGGTGCTGCAGGCGATCGCCGCCCGGCGCGGAGATATCGACCCTCGGGAGCTGGTGCCGGTGGGCGCGGCCGGGCTGCGCGCGTTCCTCTCCGGCTGCATCGAGTCCGGTCTGTCGAAGTTCGTCGTCCGGCCGGCCGGGCCGGTCGCGTCTTGGGCCGAGGAGGCGGGCTGGCTGGGCGACGCGATCCTGGACCTCCAGACGTAGGCCACACACAGCACCCACCCGTGACGCCGCGGCGTCGACGAGCAGTCTCAGCTCGAGGCCGGAGCGGGCGCGGCCGCCGCCAGCAGGCGCTGGGAACGCGCGAGGAGCCCCTCGCCCACCTGCGGCACGTACGCGGCCACGGCGAGCCCGACAATCGACGGGACGCTGACGAGGAGGAAGATCGCCGCCTGGGCGTCGCGCGAGAGGTGGAGCAGCGGGGAGCCGGTCTCCTGAACGATGAAGCAGGTGACCAGCGTCGCGACCACGGTCACCACCGGCGCGCCCGTGGATCGAGACACCTCCCAGGTCAACAGCGCGAGCAGGAACGGCAGGGCGTAGTACGAGATGTCCCAGGGGTCCAACAGGCAGCGCAGAGCGAGGAGCAGGGCGAGGAGCAGGAGCACGTCGTCGCGGGCCTCGCCGCGGCGGTGGCGGCGCAGCCGCGCGAAGAGACCGGTGAGCGGAACCATGAGGGCGATCACCAGCGTGTGTCCGATCCCGCTGACCCAGGTCGGGGCGATGCGGTAGATGAGCTCGGGATGGAGGGCCTGCAGCCGCGAGACGACGTGCGGGTAGGAACCGAGGAACCACCAGATCTGCCAGGGGTGAAAGATGGTGCCGGTGCTCGTGCCCGCGGCCTGGGCCTGGGCGACGAAGCCGGCCGCTCCGAGCAGGAATGGCGCCATGAGCCCCCCGGTCACGCCGGCCGCGACGATCAGGGTCCGGACCCGCGCCCTCGGCAGGGCCAGGAGCACGGGTCCGACCGCCAGCACCGCCCATTCCTTGTTGGCGATCGCCAGGCCCAGGGCGACGGCCGACCAGATCGTGCGATCGCGCAGGGCGCACAGCACCGCGCCGATGCACAGCGCCGCGCTGAGCAGGTCCTCGGGGTGGCCCCATTTCAGGGCCGCCAGCGACAGCGGGTTGGCCACGCAGAGCACGAGGACGACGAGGCGCGCCGGGGTCGAGCTGCCCTTGGCCCGCATCTGAGCGCTGAGGAAGACTCCGAGAGCCCCGATGGCCAGCAGGCACGGCACGGCACTGGCCCGGAATACAGCGAGTCCGCCCCCGTGCCACAGCTTCGTGGCCAGGAAGAACGGCGCGCGGAGAAGGAGCGACGGGCCGTAGACGGGGGCGAGGCCCAGGAAGCTGTGGATGTGGCCGCCCAGCAGCGCGTCGACGGCGGGGCGAGCTTCCGTCCGCCAGTCGGAGGGATCGTGGAGGCCGAGACCGCCCACGACGAGCAGCGCCACGAGCGCCACCGCGGCGTCGACCGCGATCCCGCGAGCCGCGGTCGCATCGGTCTGGTTCAGGCGCCTGAGCATCTGCGTCGGGTCATCGGCCATCCGGCGCATCGCCTTGAACCCGAGGACCGGCGGCGAGCGTCTCCCTGCCCTCGGCGCGTGTTGTCCGCTCAGCCCGGGATGTGCTGGTCGGGCCGGGGCCGGCAGCCCACGCCGGGAAGGCTGCTCCCCGGCGCCAGGCAGGCGATCCTGAGCGCCGGACTCTGGCGCGCCCGGATGTTGAAGCTGTAGTACTTCCCGATGTAGCTCGGATGCGAGATGAGGATCGTGACCTGCGCCCCGGGGGCCAGGCGGCGTCCTGCGAAGTACTTGGTCAGGAAGAAGTTGTTGGGCGGGCAGCTCAGCGCCGGGACGCTGGGGGAGCAGATCTTGGGGCGGAGCACGGGGAAGTCCTCCGAGCGGAAAGGGCAGCCCTTGCCCTGGCAGCCGACGACGACGTCGCTGCCCTCGTAGAGCCCGCCGACCGTCAGGCCCAGGACGCTGGTGTACGTCGGCGTGAACCTGAACGTCCAGCTCGTCCGCGCGGTGATGTCGCCCTTGACCGGGATCGCCGTGACGCTCAGGTTCGAGCTCGAGGCGGTGGACGCCGCGTAGGTCGCGTCCCCTCCGTACTGCGCGGAGATGGGGTGCCGGCCCGACACCCAGAAGGTCACCTCGCAGGTGGCGGTGAACTTGCTGACCCGCTGGGAGCGACAGCCGTCGATGGGCTTGCCGTGATCGTTGAACGCGACCGCCCCGGTGGGTGGCGGGGCGCCCGCGGTCGGAGCCGGCGCCGACACCGTGGCCGTCATCCTGGTGAGTTGGCCTGCGCGTATCTGCTTGGCCACGCGGAGCGCGAGCGATGTCTGGGTGGCACCCGCGGCGGCGGGCGCCTGGTGCGGGGTGGCAGCGACCGCGATGGCGACGCCGACCGCCGCTGCGAGCGTCGTTGCAACGAAAAAGCGGAGTGCGCGCCTGCGCGCCGAAGTAGTGGCCCGTGGCCCGCTCCGGCGCCGCAGAAAGCCCGCAAAACCACGGGTTCTAGAATCCTCAGACCTCTTCATGTCCGCCCCTGATGTACGGCTCTAGGCGCAATCCAATGCCCGCCGCCCCCGGCTCTGTACCCCAGGTCGATGCCAATGACGCGTTCGACATGGCAATCCAATTCGAACAGCATGACGATTTGCCTGCCGCAGAAGAGGCATATCGTGTCGCCGACCAGCGCGGCCACGCCGCCGCTGCGGTGAGCCTCGGGGTGCTGCTGGAGGAACGCGACGACCTGGCGGGCGCCGAGCAGGCCTTCCGCCGCGCCGACGAGCGCGGCGATGCGACGGGCGCGTTCCATCTGGCCTGGCTGCTGCAGGAGGGAGGCGACCTCCACGGCGCCGAGGAGGCGTACCGCCGCGCCGAGCTGCGCGGGCACCCGGCCGCGCACGCGAACCTGCGGATGATGCTGGGCGATCGTGCCAACGGCGGCGGCTCGCCGAACGGCGCGGCACCGCCGGCGGTGGCCGAGCCATCCCCGCCCCCGGCGGCGGAACCGCGGGCGCCCGCGGCGGCCGAGTCGCCGCCTGAGCCCACCACCGAGGCGCCGCCCGGCGCTCCGGCCGCGATGGCCGCGCCACCGCCCGCGCCCGTGCCATTGCCGCTGCCGCCGGTCCCGGCGCCGGTCGACACGCTGCTGCCCCCGCCCGAGGCGCCGTGGGCGCCGGAGGAGCTGGCGCCTGAAGAGCCCGAGGAGCCGGTAGTGGCCGAGGAGCCCGAGTTCGCCGAGCAGGCGGCACCCCCGGTGACCGAACCAGAGCTTCCCGAGGCCGAGCCCGAGTCGATGGAGGAGGAGCCGGAGTTTCACGCGGACGAGGCTGAACCGCCCCCCTACGCACCAGCGCATACGGAGGGGCCCGAGCCGCTCACGACCTCACTCGCCGCGTTCCAGCCTGAGCGCGATGAGGACGGATACGAGGCCGCCGACCCCGCCGCCGAGTTCGACGACGCCGATGCCCTGGCCGTCGCCGTCGCCGCGTCGGCCGTCGCCGGTGGCAGGGGCACCGGTCGCCGCGGTCGCGGGACGAGCCGTTCCGCCGCGGGCCGGCGCACCGACGCTAAGCGTCCTCCCCGTGGCACCGCCCAGACGCGCACGACCGGCAAGACCCGCAAGGAGCGCAGGGCCGAGCGCACGGAGGGCAAGGGGCGCAAGGGCGGACCGATCGCCCGGGTGCTCGCCATCGCAATCCCGGTGGCCGCGTTCGGTGCGGCGTTCATCATCGGTGCGGGATCGCGCCCGCATACCCCCGCGCCGGCGCCCGTGGCAAATGCCTCCGGCCAGCACGGGAGCGCGACCGTGGCGGCGATGGCCACGGTGCCGTCGCCGGCCAAGCTGGCTGTCCAGCACCATTCGGTCAAGAAGGTCAAGAGCAAGGCCGCCCACAAGGCCAAGCCGGTCACCCACACCACCGCGGCATCTCAGCCCGCGACGAGCACGCCTCCGGCTTCCCCGGCTCCGCCCGCCGCCTCCACGCACTCGTCGGTGACCATTACCCCCGGGTCCGGAGGCTCGTCGGTGACCACCAGCGGCACCGGCACCACCAGCGGTAGCGGCTGAGCCCGCGCCGGCGGGGGTCAGCGGATCGTGTACCCGAGTTGGCGCAGCTGCGCGTAGGCCGCGTCCAGGCCCGAGCCCGCCGACGCCACCGCCGCCTCCGCGCGCCGGTACGCCGACGCGTTCTGCTTGACCGCCGCCTGGGCCAGGGCCTTGTAGGCGGCCGCGTTCTGGCTGAGCGCGGTCACCAGCGCCTCGTTGGCCGCGCTGACCTGGCCGCCGCTGATGTGGCTGGTCGCCGCCGCCGCCCGGGCGTGGGCCGAGGAGAGCGCTGAGGCCGCTCGCGCGCGCGTCCTGACCTTGCTCGAGCGCAGCCCCGGACCGGCGGAGCGCCGCACGTCGTTGAGCTGCCCGAGGATCCGGTTGAGCTCGAGCGCGTACCCCGGGTCGACGCCGATCGAGCGCACGTCGCCGGCCGTGAGCTTGATCGTGGAGAGGACGCGCTCGCAGCCGCTGGTGAAGCGCGTGGTGAAGGTCGGCGCCGAGCACACCGCGGTGATCGTGCCCACCGACGTGGGCAGCGCGTAGATCGTCTCGGCCCCCGTCTGGCCCTTCGGGGTGAGGTTCAGGTAGCGGTAGAAGCTCGTGTTGCCCAGCGTCACCACCTGCGGCTTGGTGGTGGGTGGCAACGCGGCGGCGAGCCGTGGAGGCAGTGCCGCGGGCGTGGTGGTCTGCTGGGTGCCGATGGCGAGCCGGGAGTCCTTGGAGCCGCCGTCGGCGAGCGCGAGGACATCGCCGAGCGGAAGGAGCGGCACGGCCCTCGCCGGGGCCACGCGCCAGGTCGACGGATAGTTGACCTTGAAGTCCGCCACGGAGGCCTGCCGGTCAAGGGGCGGCGGTGAGGCGGTGGTCTTGCTCGTGCCGTAGCGCGCCAGCGCGAACCCCACCACCGCGACCGCGACGGCCCCTGCCAAGGTCCGAGGGAGTGTTCGCATCCCGCGTCGAGAATAGAACCGGGCTTCAGGAATCACGCGCGTCGTCCGACAGAAAGAGTGAGGGCGCAACCATTTAGATCCCTCAACCTTCACCTTTCTTTAGGAACATGAACGAAGTCATCACCTCCATTTCCATGCTCGCCGTGATGATCGGCGTGACCGGGATCGTGCCGCAGCTCGTGACGATGCTGCGCAATCGCTCGTCGACCGGCCAGTCAAAGCTCGGCTGGTCGCTCGGATTCACCGCCAACCTCGCGCTGGCCTTCGTCAACACCTTCGGCAATCACGCCCCGGTCCTGGCGGTCGGCAACGTACTGAGCTTCAGCGGCTGCCTGACCGCGGTGCTCCTGGCCTGGCGCTTCCCCACCGAGCCCGAGCCGGCACCGGTCGACGAGCTGGTTACCGACATGCACACCGGCGAGTTCGCCGCTCTGCGCGACGCGGTCCTCGCCGAGCATCATCGCCGCACCGGCGACGTCCAGCTCGCCGCCGCCTGAGCTTTAAGGCGCCCGTCGGGGCGCGGCAGGCTGTCACGCGCTCCGGTGGGGCACGGCGGCGGGCCCTCGGCGTTGAAGCCACAGATCGCACACCGCGGTCCCACGACCTGTGCGATCTGAGACTTCAACGGGCTGAAGCCTGGGATCGCACAATGCGAGAGCCGTCGGTGTGCGATCCAGCGCTTCAAGGATCACGCGGCCGGCGGCCGTCACGGCGGGGGCATCGTGCAGGATGTGGCGGTGGATGAAGGCCGCATCGATCGACTGGCGGACGAGTACCGGCGCTTCTCGGCGGAGGACACGGCGGGACGGTCGGCGCTCTACACCGAGGTGACGCGTCAGGTGGCGAGTGACCGCGAGCTCCTGGAGATCCTGTGTGGGCTGGAGCCGACCAAGCGCCAGCCCAACCTGCTGCTCGCCGCCGTCCGGCATCTGTACGGGGACTTCGCGCACGACTGGCCACAGTTCCGCGAGCGCTTCTTCGACCGCCAGCCCGAGGCGCTCGAGCTCATCGCAACGCACCGGACACAGACCAACGAGCCCGCCCGCTGCGCCGCGCTGCTGCCGGTGCTCGCCTCCCTCCCCCAACCGCTGGCGCTGCTCGAGGTGGGGACGTCAGCCGGTCTGTGCCTGCTGCCCGACCGCTACGGCTATGACTACGGCGGCGGGCGCCGGCTGGGCGCGGCCGCACGGGACGGCGACGGCCCCGTGTTCCGGTGTGAGGTCAACGAGGCCACGCCGGTGCCGGCCGCGCTGCCCGAGGTGGCGTGGCGCGCCGGCCTGGACCTCGCGCCGATCGACGTGACCGACGACGAGAGCGTCTCGTGGCTGGAGTCGCTGGTGTGGCCCGGGGAGGGTGACCGGTTGGCGCTGCTCCGCGCGGCGGTGCGGGTCGCCCGCGCCGATCCGCCGCGCATCGTCCGCGGCGACCTACGCCACGATCTGCCCACGCTGGCCGCGCAGGCGCCCGCCGGGGCGACGCTCGTCGTGTTTCACACCGCGGTGCTCGGCTACGTGCACGACGCCGCGGACCGCACGCGCTTCGCCGACACGGTGCGCGGACTGGACGCGCGCTGGATCGCCAACGAGCCGCCCGGGCTGGTGGAACTCGACCAGCCGCCCCGGCCCGGCCCGACGCCCGGAGGCGAGATCCTGCTCAGCCTCGACGGCGAGCCGCTCGCTTGGGCCGACTCGCACGGCGCGTGGCTGCAGTGGCTCGGCGCGCGGTAGAGCGCCGCGGGTCGTGGCCCGGCGGCTGGGCTCAGCGGTCGGGCTGCTCGACGTCGGCTCCGGCGTACTCCAGGGTCCCGCCGGCGGGAATGACCGTCAGCGCGTCGGCGGCGTGCTCGTCGACCGGCGCGCGGCGCCCGCGGCCGAACCACGGCTGGCCCTTGGCCGGGACCAGCGACGCCAGTGCGGCGATCAGGCAGGCGACCAGGCCGAACGTGAACGCGGAGGTCAGCGCGCTGGAGAAGGGGGCGGAGATCACCGAGGGGAAGAACGTGTGGCCGAGCAGGAGGTGCTGCTGGTGGGCCGAGACGGCGTGGATGTTCGGGCCCAGGAGGGTCTGGATCGGGTTGTAGCCGAGGAACGCCGCGAACAGGGTGGCCACGGGCGGCAGGTTGGCGGCCTTCTGCGCCACCGACTGGGAGACCCCGTGGGCGGTGAGCCCGTGGTAGAGCGACTGGTGCAGGCCACCGGACAGGCCCACGATCATCAGGCTGAAGAAGATCCCGATCGACAGCACCATGGCCGAGTTCATGAAGGTGGCCGCCATCCCACCGCCGGCGCCGCGCTGGTTGGCGGGAAGGCTGTTCATGATGCTCGCGCGGTTGGGCGAGAAGAAGATGCCCATCCCCAGGCCGTTGAGGATGATGACCAGCGCGAACACGGGATAGGAGAAGTTCACCGGCAGCAGCGCGAGCAGCAGGAAGGAGAGCGCGGCCAGCGCCATCCCCGCGACCGCGAACGGGCGCGGGCCCATGCGGTCCGAGAGAGCGCCGGCGATCGGCCCCGCGAAGAGCATCCCGGCCACGAGGGGCAGCAGGTAGATCCCCGCCCACAGCGGCGTGTCGGCGAAGCTGTAGCCGTGGCGGGGCAGGTAGATGCCCTGCAGCCAGATGATGAGCACGAACTGCAGGCCGCCGCGCCCGATGCCCGACAGCAGCGAGGCGAAGTTGCCGGCGGTGAAGGCGCGGACCTTGAACAGGTCCAGGTGGAACATCGGCTGCTCGACCCGCGTCTCGATGACGCAGAACGCGAGCAGGACCAGCAGGCCGCCGCCGATCTCGGCGATCACCTTCGGGCTCGTCCAGCCCATGGTGTGGTGGCCATAGGGCTGGATGCCGTAGGTGATGCCGATCATCACGGCGATCAGGCCCACGGCGAAGGTGACGTTGCCCCACCAGTCGATCTTGGCCGGCTTGCGCTCGGACAAGTCACGCAGCTTGGCGAACCCCCAGACGGTGCCGAGGATCCCGAAGGGGACGGAGACCAGGAAGACCGCGCGCCAGGCGACGGGCGCGAGCACCCCGCCGAGGACGAGGCCGATCGAGGAGCCGGCCACCGCGGCCACGCCGTTGATGCCCAGAGCCAGACCGCGCTGGTTGGCCGGGAAGGCGTCGGTGATGATGGCGCTGGAGTTGGCGAAGAGCATTGCGCCGCCGACGCCCTGCAGGGCGCGCATGATGATCAGCCACATGGCGCCGGCGCCGCCCTTCATCCAGGTGACCGCCAGCATGATGCTGAAGAAGGTGAAGACGGCGAAGCCGAGGTTGAAGGTCCGGGCCCGGCCGTAGATGTCGCCCAGCCGCCCGAGGCTGACCACGAGCACCGCGGTCACGACGAGGAAGCCGAGGATCAGCCACAGCAGGTAGTTGGTGTTGCTGGGCTGCAGCGGGTCGATGTGGATCCCGTGGAAGATCGCGGGCAGGGAGATGAGCAGGATGGAGGCGTTGATCGTGGCGATCAACACGCCGAGCGTCGTGGTCGACAGCGCGATCCACTTGTAGTGGTCGGGAACCGGATTGCCGTGATGGTCCAGCCGGACCGCGGGCGCCAGCGCGGCAACGGCTCCGTTGTGATCTGCGCCGTTCGTGCTCACGGCTTCCTTTCAGCGTCGAGTCAGGGTCCCAGGGGTAAACGCGCTACTTCACGTTTACGTAAAGAATAGTTTACTCGAGGTGAGGGGCCCGGCGTGTGATCCGGCCGTTATCGCCGAGCGCGAATCCCGGCAGGCCGAACACGGTCTGAAGCAGGCCCGGGACGTCGTCCCAGACGACCTCGGAGGTGGATGGCCCGGCCGGAGTGTCGGTGGTGAGCGCCAAGCCGTCGCGGTCGCTGAGCGACACCCGCGTCCCGTCGGGCCGGTTGAGGGTGACGATCAGCTTGGTGACGAAGGGCGAGGCCGGGTGGGTGCACGTGAACCAGTTGCTCGTCTCGATGTCGATGGGCGGGACGGGCTCGGGCACGAACCCGTAGACGTCGGTCCACCCGCCGTCGCTGGCGGTCTGCAGCACATGTGCCGGCCCTTCCTGGATCACCCGGAAGCGCCAGCCGGACTGCTCGTGCTCGTCACCGGGGCCGAACGGGATCGGCTCGAGCAGGGTCCCGTTGCCGAACCCGACGTCCGCCAGCCACACCCGTCCCTCCGCGCGGACGCGAAGCACGAGATGCGTCCGCGGGCCAGTGGCGCCGGGCGGCCGCCCGACACGGACGCGCGCGAGCATGGGCTCGGCCTCGATGCCGAGCGCGGTGAGCGCGGCACTCAGCAGCAGGTTGTGCTCAAAGCAGTAGCCGCCGCGACGCTGCTCCACGAGCTTGCGGTGCAGGTCGTCCACGTTGAGGGACACCGGCATGCCGCGATGGGAGTCGAGGTTCTCGAACGGGATCGAGGTGACGTGGGCGCGGTGCAGCTCGGCGAGGCCGGCATCCCGGCCCACCCCGATCCGGTCCAGATACGCGCTCAGACCAAACGAGCCGGAATCCATGACCCGCATGATGGCGGGTGGGCCCTGCGGGCTAATCGGCGGGGATGGTGAGCATCGTCGCGCTCGCCGCGGGCACCGTGACGGAGTAGGCGCCGCCCGACGACGTCACGGTCCGGTGGGCCGCCGGCCCCGCCAGCACCCCGGTGGCGGTCTCGGCACCGAACGTCTGCCCGCCGATCGTCACGCCCTCGGTGCTGTGGACGCTCGGCGCGCGCAGCTGCTCGACCGCCGCGACGCCCCGGGCGCCGGCGATCCGCAGCCTCAGGGATCGCGACCCGGCCAGCCCCTTGTTGATGACGACGACGTGGATCACGCCGTCGCTCGCGCGCGTAGCCCACACCTTCACGCCCGGCGGCGTCGCCGTGCCCAGCTGGAGCAGGTGCGATCCCGCCGGTGCGGCCTGGGCGAACATCATCATCCCGTAGTACTCGGGGTGCACCCGCATGCGCTGAGCGCCGCCGGTGTCATCGGGGCCGAGGATCTCGTTGATGGTCCCCGGGACGGTGTGGATGTTGACCCCGGTGACGCCGGTGCGCACCATCTCGAACAGCGCGTCGAGCACCCAGAGCGCCGAGGCGAAGGTGTCGCTGACGCCGCGGGCCCCGCCGCACGAGACGCCGTTCATCTCGTCCACGCGCAGCGGATCGTGATGCGCGGTGGCGATGGCCACGTAGGACGCCACCGAGGCCGCCAGGCCGCGGGAGGACTGATCGGACAGGAGCTGGCCGGTCGTGATGACCTTGGACTTCGTGCAGTGCTTGAGCGGGTAGGCGTGCACCGTCACCAGCCGGACGCGGGGCTCGGCGGTCAGGAACGGGCCCAGCTTCGCCAGCCACGTGACCGCGCCGCTGCTGGGCCCGGCCAGCCGCACGTCCGGGAGGCGTGGCGCGAAGCTGGAGAAGTCGCGCTGGAACGCGGCGGGGTCATAGTCGCGTGGGCGGCCGGGGACCGGCTTGCCGGCGGCCGACCGGTACCAGCCGAAGCTGCCGTACAGCTCGGGCTCGTTGCCCAGCTCCAGGGCGGCCACCGAGTTGCGCCCGATCCGGTTGACCATGGCGTTGGCCTCAGCCGCGGCGATCGTCCGGCTGTTGGCCTCGAGGTCGACGCCGAGAATGAGCCGGCCGCGCACGGCGGTGGCCACGGAGTGGGCGATGTCCAGCCAGTTCGGCGTCAGCGTGAACCTCACTCCGGGCGGGCGGGCGACGCTCGACACCGGCCACCACGACCAGTCGGTGCTGTCACCGCCCAGACGGAGCACCGGGCTCTGCGAGGGCGCGATGTCCTGTATGAGGTGCAGAAAGACCGGGTTGACGGCGCCGGGGTTCGTGCCGGTGTATTGCTCCAGGGCCTTGATCTCGATCGAGAGGCCGACGAAGCCCGACGGGATCGGTTGGCCCACTGCCGTGCCCGTCACGTTGAACGCCGGCCGCGCCGGGGCATTGGCGGTGCTGCCACAGCCGGTCGCGGCGAGGGCGGCCACGGCGGCCACCACGAGTGCTAGGGCGATCCGTGCCGACGGCCACCGGGGGCTGCGAGAGTCCATGGCGGGTCGGAAGGTAGCGGGTCGCGCCGGCACCGCGCGCGGATCGGTCCATGCGGTGGTCAAGTGCCGAGCCCATCGCGCCGATGACCGGTGTACTGATGCTCGCTCGCGTGCTCAAGCTTGCTCTGCCCGCGGTCATCGCCGGCTGGGCGGTGCTCGCCGCGATCCTGCCCGCCGCCGCCAACGCTCAGGTCACGCTGGCCAACTGGGATGCCGCGCAGCAGCACCAGGTCGTGCACGCCGGGCTGATGAGCAACCTCCGCGGCAACGACTTCGGAGGCGCTGAGCGGCTGCCGGGCGCGCAGGCCGACCGTGCGCTGGCCGCGCTCGCCACGCTGGCGAGCCGCGACGTCCCCAGCCCCGACGGGCAGCCCGCGGCGCTGCCCGCCGTCCATGCCGCGGCGGGCCTGGTCACCGTCACCGCGTTTGACCGGCTGGTGGTCGACCAGCTCGGCCTCGCGGACGTCGCCGCCCAAGTACAGCGGGCGACCGCGGCGGTGGGACTGCGGCCGCCGTCGTACTACGGCACCGAGGTGGTGGCCCGCTACCTGGGACTGCGCTATGACCACCCCGCCGGCACCGACCAACTCGAGCTCTTCCCGTGGGACGCCATCACGCGCGCCGAGGCCGCCTGGTCCCTGGCGCAGGTGATGGACGACGGGGCCTGGAGCGTCCAGTCCGCGCGCCAGAGCCTGATGACCTACGCGCTGCCGCGGATGAGCGCCGACGAGCTCACGGCGCTGAGGATCGCGGTGTCCAAGATCGGCTATCCGTACGTGTACGCCGGGACCACCGACAACACCGCGGACGGCCTGGCCCACGGCGGCTTTGACTGCTCGGGGTTCGTGTGGCGCGTGTTCAAGGTCTCGGGGCTGCCCTGGGGGCGCCAGATCGGCGGGCGGACCGCCGCGCAGATGGCGCAGGAGATCCCGCATCGCGACCGGCTGGGCTACGACCAGCTGCGCTCGGGCGACCTCTTGTTCTTCGGCAGCGCGCACTTCAACAGCACCGCGACCGAGGCCAACGTCATCCACGCCGGGATCTACCTGGGCGACAACTGGGTCATCCACTCCTCAGGCCAGGGCGTGTACGTGCTGCCGCTGCGGGGGAGCTGGCTCGGCGACCAGTTCGCCTGGGGCCGGCGCGTGCTGCCCTAGAGCATCCGCGATCGCCGGGGCGCGTGCCCTGAAAGCCGCCCATATACACACGCGAACCGCGACCCGTTTGCGACGTCGCTGTGCGGGGTAAGCAGCTTTCATTGGGTAGGTAGAGGTCTAGGTAGGGACGGTTAGGTCCGGTGGCATCAGCCGGTTTGAGTTTTCGTTGCATCCTTCGCTGGCGACTCGTGCGGCGTGGAAGGGGCCTGATCGCCGCGATCCTGGGGGTTGTGTTGCTCGGTGGCGCCTGGAGCGTGGCCATCGCACAAGCTGACGTCCCCATTCCGGGCAGCGCAGTGACGGCGACGGCGAGCGCCGCGACACCCGCCGCCTCGAGCGCGGTCACGGCAGTCACCTCGGCGGCGACATCCACTGTCGGCTCGGTGGCCCAGCCGGTCGCGGCCGCTCCGCAGGCGCCCACCACTTCGGCAACGCCCAAGCCCACGCCGCCCACCCCACAGGCGCCTACCGCGCCGGCAGCGTCCAAGCCCGCACCGGCGGCTCCGCAGCCTGCGGCCCCCGTCGTGACCGCGGCAACTGGAGCCGTGTCCAAGACCACCGCCGCCGTCGCCACCACCGCCACCCACACCACCGCCGCCAACCAAGCCCCCGCCCCGACCGCCACCACGCCCCCCGTCACCAAGGTCGCCGCCCCCGTCGTCACCGCGGCCACCGGCACCGTCGCCAAGGTCGCCGCTCCCGTCGCCAGCGTCGCCACCGGCACCGCCACCAAGGTCGCCGCCCCCGTCGCCAGCGTCGCCACCGGCACCGCCACCAAGGTCGCCGCCCCGGTCGCCGCCCCGGTCGCCGCCGCCACCGGCACCGTCGCCAAGGTCGCCGCCCCCGTCGCCGCCGCCACCGGCACCGTCACCGCCGCTACCGGCACCGTCGCCAAGGTCGCCGCCCCCGTCGTCACCGCCGCCACCGGCACCGTCGCCAAGGTCACCGCCCCCGTCGCCAGCGTCGCCACCGGCACCGTCGCCAAGGTCACCGCCCCCGTCGCCAGCGTCGCCACCGGCACCGTCACCAAGGTCGCCGCCGCGACGGGCACCGTCACCGAGGTCACCGCCCCCGTCGTCACCGCCGCCACCAACACCGTCGCCAAGGTCACCGCCCCCGTCGTCACCGCCGCCACCAACACCGTCGCCAAGGTCACCGCCCCCGTCGTCACCGCCGCCACCAACACCGTCGCCAAGGTCACCGCCCCCGTCGTCACCGCCGCCACCAACACCGTCGCCAAGGTCACCGCCCCCGTCGTCACCGCCGCCACCAACACCGTCGCCAAGGTCACCGCCCCCGTCGTCACCGCCGCCACCGGCACCGTCGCCAAGGTCACCGCCCCCGTCGTCACCGCCGCCACCGGCACCGTCGCCAAGGTCGCCGCCCCCGTCGTCACCGCCGCCACCGGCGCCGTCGCCAAGGTCGTAGCGCCGGTGGCCACGACGGTTGCGCAAGCCGTGGCCCCGGTGTCGCGTGTCGCCACCGGAGCAGTGTCAACGGCCATCCGACCCGTGACGTCCGTCGGTTCCACGACGCTGGCGCGCGTGACGCACACCGCCTCCACGGCGCTGAGAACCGTCGCGACCACGGGAGCGGGCACCCCTGGCACTCAGTCTCCCGCGGCTCCCCAGTCGCCCGGTTCGCATGCCACGCCAACGACGGCGAGCGTCACCGGCATCGGGACCGCCAGCCAGACGAGCATCGTCGTGCCCACGGGGACGATCGTCGGGAAGGCGCCTCGGCCGACCCACGTGAGCAGCGCGCCCGGGTGGGCGCCCGTGGTCCTCGCCGGCCGTCCTGGGCTGCGCGCCGGTACGGCGCCGAGTTGCCCGTGCGAGCTCGCGGGGCCACGCATCTTTGTCACCGTGGACCCGACGTATTCGTCGTCGACGAACGCTCCTGAGACGCACCAGCGCCTGACGCGCGCCCGCGCGGGCCGCGGCGGACTGCCCCGGCGGGGCCCGGCCGCTCCGGTGCCTGGCGCCAGTGTGTTTGCCGGCGGCGCGGAGGCGGCGGGCGGCGGTCTGGGCTTCTCCTTCTTCTTCGGCGTCGCGGCGCTCCTCGCGCTGGCGGCCCTGGGTGTGCCGAGCGTGATCTGGACGCTCGCCACCCGCCCGCGGCCGGTCCCGCCGCGACCATTTCTCAGCTTGCTAGAGCGCCCGGGCTGACGCCCGGCCCGTAGGTCACGCCTCCGCACGCTGGGCCTTTTGAGCCCACGTGCTCCCGTCTAGCAAGTACTAGGAGAACAGACTCGTGTCACGCTCACCGTGGGCGTGGACGAAGAGTGGCTACGAGCATCTTGCCCGCGCTCTCTCTTCGCTCAGTGCCCCTGGTTGGGTGGCCACGGCCGTGATGCTGATGCTGGCCCTTAGCCCGGCAGCGCTGGGGCAGGTCGGCAGCAGGACCCGCGCGAACTCAGCACGTTCAACCACGCGCGCATCACACACCGTCGGCGTCGCCCACCCCAAATCCCATAGTTCAGGTTCCCCACAAACACCACGACACGCTCGAGAGCCACGGCGGCAGTTATTGACGCTTGGCACCGGCTATTCGGCCGCCAAGGGGTCGAAGGCCGTGCGGGTGCTCCAGCGCCGCCTGATCACGGCCGGCTTCTCGCCGGGCCGGATCGACGGGCGGTACGGCCCGCTGACGCAACTCGCGGTGGTCCGGTTCCAGGCCGCGCGCGGCCTACAGCCCGACGGAATCGCCGGTCCGCACACCTTGAAGGCCCTGGCCTCGGCCGAACCGCTGCTGCTCCCAGGCGATGGGTATGGACGCGGCGGATCGCCTCTGGTCCGTGGGCTTCAGCGCAAACTGGCCGCCGCGGGCTACTCGCCCGGTCCGGCCGATGGACGCTATGGCCCTCTCACGCGACGCGCCGTGCTCCGTTTCCAACACGCTCGCCACCTCGCGACCGATGGAGTCGCCGGGCGGCAGACCCTGCATCGCCTGCAGACGACTCTGGCCCGACTGCGCCACCGTCAGCCGCGCCACCCGGCGTCGCGCCCCCGCGCCGAACGCCATCGCTCACGTCCCACGCCTGGGCGCCCACAGGGTGCGCCAAGCACCTCGAAGGCCACCGCGGCGCACCCGAGCGGCGGGAGGCACACGGCGGGTTCGCTGCCGTTCGTCTGGATCATCGCGTTCGTGTGCCTGATCATGGGCGTGCTGGCAGTGACGATCCGGCACCGCCATCGGCGCCGCGGCAGCCGCTCGGCGCCGGTCAGGCCTCCACAACAGAGCGCCTCGAACGCCGCGCCGGTGAGGCGTAACGCACCGTCACCGCCGAGCGCGTCGAACGCCGCGCAGGTGAGGCGTAACGCACCGTCACCGCCGAGCGCGTCGAACGCCGCGCAGGTGAGGCGTAACGCACCGTCACCGCCGAGCGCGTCGGACGCCGCACCGACGAGGAGTGACGCATGGTCACCCGAGGCTCCCGACGGCGAGGCAGCGCTCAGTCTGGGGCGGAAGCTGGCTGAGAACGGGGACCGCCTCGGCGCCGAGCGGGCGTTCCGGCGTGCGGAGGAGCACGGCGACCCCGCGGCCGCGTTCGAGCTCGGCCTGCTGCTGACACTCGAGCGCTATCGCGCGGCTGCCGCAAAGCCGTCCCGGCATCCCGGTCAGCGCCGTTCCCATGACCCAACCCTCGACCTCGACGCGCTGCTGCTGCACGAGGAGGATCGGGCCACCGCCCAAGACGCGTTTCAGCGGGCCGATCGGCGCGGCCACGCCGGAGCCGCGTGCAATCTCGGAGTGCTGCTCGAGGAACAGGGCGATCTGGCCGGTGCCATCGAGGCCTACCGGCGAGCCGATGCGCGCGGGCACGCCGTCGGCGCCTACAACCTCGGGACCCTGCTGGAGCAATACGGTGACGCGGCCGGCGCGAAGGCTGCCTACCGCCGAGCCGACGAACGCGGTGACGCGATGGCTGCACACCGCCTCGGTGTGTGGCTCGAGCGCGATGGCGATCTCCCGGGCGCCAGGGATGCCTACCGCCGAGCCGAGCGGCGCGGCCACACCCCCGGCGCCTACGACCCTCGCGTGCTGCTCAGACAGGAACGTGACCAGCAGCACTCGCACGAGCAGGGCAAGGCGGAGGCAGAGCGCGAGCCAGATCCCTCGGCTCAGCCGCCGGAAGGGCGGGGCAGCCAAGCAAGGTAGTCCCGCCGACACGAGTCGGCCGAGGGGGTGGCAGCCGGAGACTGCCACCCCCGTCGGCCTGTCGCCCAGCCCGGTGGAACTGAGCTGGACCGCCCGCGACTGCCGTCAGGCCTGACGGTGACCGCGCCGCTCGAGAGCCGCTGGATGAGGTCATCGAGGATCTGTCGCGGCCCCCGTGAAAGAATCGCGCCCATGAGCGATTCACTGAGCGCGGAGACGATCCGGATCACTGGGCACGACGGCGATGAGATCGAGGCGTACATCGCCCGTCCCGCCGGCGACGGGGCCCGGGGTGGCGTGGTCGTCATCCACCACATGCCGGGCTATGACCGCGGGACGAAGGAGATCGTGCGGCGCTTCGCCGAGCTCGGCTACGACGCCATCTGCCCGAACCTCTACTGGCGCGAGGCGCCCGGGGCGGCACCCGACGACGCGGCGGCCACCGCGCGCGCCAACGGCGGCGTGCCCGACCCGCGCCTGGTCGGGGACGTCGGCGGCGCGGCCAACGCCTTGCGGGCACTGCCGACGTCCAACGGGAAGGTCGGCGTGATCGGCTACTGCTCGGGCGGACGCCAGTCGGTGCTGGCCGCCTGCAACCTGCCGCTGGACGCGGCCGTCGATTGCTACGGCGCGTTCGTCACCGGCACCCCGGAGGAGGGGTTCCCGCTCAAGGTGACCAACCTGGTCGACCAGCTGCCCAACCTGCGCTGCCCGCTGCTGGGGCTGTTCGGCAACGAGGACAAGTACCCCAGCCCCGAGCAGGTCGACGAGCTCGACGAGATCCTCACCCGCGAGAACAAGCCCCACGAGTTCCATCGCTACGACGGCGCCGGCCACGCGTTCTTCTCCGTGGACCGCCCGGCCTACCGGGTCGAGGCCGCCAACGACGGCTGGGAGCGGATCGAGACCTTCTACACCACCCACCTCGGAGGCTGAGCATGTGCACGTACGCGACCGTCAAGACCGAGCTCGTCGGCAGCGCGAAGGGACCGGAGAGCAAGTGGTTCCACGTCACCGACGGCACGGTGTACTTCGATCATCCCGTCCACGCGTTGGCCGAGCACACGCTCAACATCGACTTCGCCGACCCGTCGCGCGGACCCGGTGCACGCGTGGCGGTGGAGCTCACCGCCGCCTCCGCGCGGGACCTGGTGAGCGCGATCGAGGCCGCGCTGGCGTCGGCGCCCGAGGCGTTGACGGTCTGAGAAGCTGAGCCTGCGCCTTGACCCCATCGAGGAGGCCGGGCGCCAGTGGAGGACGCACTGGCCGGCCTCGCCGGTGGCGGCGATGATGGCCGTGACGTCGGTGATGCGCGTCCAGCAGATCCTGCTCGGGCGGCTCAACGAGACGCTGGAGCCGTTCGGGCTGACCTTCGCGCGGTACGAGGCGCTCATGCTGCTGCACTTCAGCCGGGCCGGGTCGCTGCCGCTGGGCAAGATGGGCGCGCGGCTTCAGGTCCATCCCGCCAGCGTCACCAATCTGGTCGACGGGCTCGAGCGCGCCGGATACGTGCAGCGGACCCCGCACCCCTCCGACCGGCGCACGACGCTGGCCACGATCACCCCGGAGGGGCGGGCGGTGGCGCGGGACGCGACCGAGGCGCTTCACGACGTCCGCTTCGGCACCGAGCCGCTCGGCGACGACGCGCTGGCGGCGGTGACGGAGATCCTGCGCGAGGCCCGGGCGGGCGCGGGGGACTTCGACGGCGGGGCCGCGCACGGCGGCGCCTCGCGCTAGCCGCGCGCGCACTTTTTCCGCGATACGCGTAAAAATCGCGCACCGCGGCCGCCGCGGCCGCCGGGAGCGTGTGGGTCAAAGGACGCACAGCGGGTGGGTCCATGTACGTTTTCGCACGCGCCTGGATGGGGGACACTGCGGAGCGTCAATCTCGGTTCCACGCGGCACCGGCCGGGCGGGGCAGACAAAATTCCGAGAGGGGCATTGAATAGGCGCGAGCCACCAATTCAGGCCAGATCTCCAAAGGTCGGCAGCGGCAGCCGGTCCCTGGTCTGGACAGTAAAAGGAGGGGTCCCGGGGGCTGCGGGGCTCCTCCTTTCTTGTGCTCGCTCGGGAGCGCACCCGCGCGGCGTCAGGGCGCGCCGCGAAGCACCGCGCACGCGTCAGGGCGGCGCCGCGAGCCTCGCCGCGCGCCACCTGGCCCACCCAGACCAGCCCGCGCTCCAGGCCCATCTGCGCCGCCTGCGTGCGCGCTGCGGCCAGGGAGTCGTCATCGAGGCTGGCCCGCACCGCTTCGTACCACTCGCCGCACGGCGCCGTGCGGTGGCCACGAGAGCTCGTCGTAGCCGAGCTCGCACACCGCCCAGACCGCGGCGGCCTCCGCGACGCGTCCCAGGTGCAGCAGCGCGACAGCGATCGTCGTGGCCTGGATGAGCTCGCCCACCGGCGAGCGAAGCGGGGCCAGGCGGCCAGGGCCACCCCGTAGTGGGCCAGCGCGTCCGCGGGACGGTGGAGAACGAGCTCGAGGTCGGCTAGGCGCGTCGCGAGCCAGAACTGCTTCCAGGATCCATTGCGCGCATCCGCATACAGCGGCAGCAGCGGTGCGATGGCCTCCTCGGGATGACCCGCCAGCCACACCGCCTCGGCATGGACGACGGCGAGGATCCACGCGGCGTCGGGGTCGTCGGGCAATCCGTCCTGCGAGCTCGGCGGCCCGCTCCACCAGCTCGATCTGCGCTTCGGGCTCCCGGGCGTGCCCGTAGAGGTTGGCGGCGTAGATGGTGCTGTAGAACTCGCCCTCGACGTCATCGAGGTCATGCCAGGCATCGGCCGCGTCCAGCGACCCCGTCGGGTCTGAGTCCTTGAGACCGAGCGCCCCGAGCGCCTGCAGGCAGCGCGCCCGCATCACCGCGTCGGTCGAGCGCGCCAGCGCGATCTCCAGGTGATCGCGGCTGAACTCGACCGCGCTCGAGTAGTTCATCCACCAGCCGGTGGCGGCGGCCAGCCGGGCGTGGCGGCCGTAGTCCATGAGCTGGGCCCAGTCGAGCTCGGCGAAGATGTTGCCGCTCCTCGGGTTCAGCGCGAGCCGGCCCTCGCTGCGTGTACACCACCCAGCGCTTCTCGAAGGGCTCGGCCATGGCGATGAGGGCATCGGTGATCGCCGCGTGCGCGGCGTCCTCGTCCTCGGCATCGAGCAGCTCGGCGGCGAACCGCCGCACCGGCGGGCGCACCTCGAACCGCCCGCCGTCCCCCGGCCGGACCAGCCCCGCGGCGAGCAGCGCGTCGAGCTCGTCGACCACGTCGCCGAAGGCAGCCTCGCGCCAGCGCCGTGGTGAACCCCGCCGAGAACACCGCGAGCGCGAGCAGCAGCGATCGCTCGGCCTCGGACAGCAGGCCCACGGACCACGCCAGCACGGCGCGCAGGCCGCGCTGGCGGAGCGGGCAGGTCGGGGCCGCCGCTGCCCAGCGCGTCGAGGCTCTCCTCCAGCCGGGACGACAGGGCGCCCGCGTCGAGCACGCGCAGCCGCGGCGCCGCCAGCTCCAACGCCAGCGGCATGCCCTCGAGCTGCCGGCACAGCCGGACGACGTCGAACCGGTTCTCCTCGCTCAGCATCCAGCCGGTGCCGGTGGCCGCCGCCCGCTCGCACAGCAGCGCCACCGACGCCACCTCGCGCAGGGCCGAGAGCTCGCGCTCGGAGCCGGTCGGCACGGCAAGGGGATCGAGCGCCAGCACGTGCTCGCCGGCGACACGCAACGGCAGTTGGCTGACTGACCAGCACCCTGACCTGGGGCCGGCTCGTGCCACCTGGCCGATCAGCGGCGCAACCTCGATCAGATGCTCGAGGTTGTCGAGCACCAGGAGCACGTTGCGAGCGCGGAGGTGATCGAGGACGCGCTCGTCGGCCTCAACGCCCGCGACCTCGGGCAGCCCCATCGTCCGCGACAGCGCACCCAGGACCTCGTTGGGGTCGAGGATGTGCTCCAGCGCGACCCACCACACGGCGTCGAAGCCCTCGGCCGCGCGCTGGGCGACCTCGAGCGCCAGCCGCGTCTTGCCCGAGCCGCCCGGCCCCGACACCGTGACCATGCGGGCGGTGCCGATGAGGTCGAGCAGGACGGCCAGCTCGTCCTCGCGGCCGATCAGCTCGGTCGTCGGCGCGGGCAGATTGGTGCGAATCCGGTCCATGGTCCGCGGCGGCGGGAAGTCCGCGGCGCCGGCGCCGTCCACGACGAGATGAAACAGCTCCCGGGGGGCGATGAAGTCCTTGAGGCTGTGCTCCCCCAGTGACTCGAACTCGTGGCGGGCGTCCAGCGCGCGGGTGGCGTGGCTGGCGAGGATCTGCCCGCCGTTGGCGGCGGCGCCGATCCGCGACGCGTAGTGCACGTCGACACCCCAGTAGTCACCCTGGTCGATGCGGGGCTCGCCCGTGTGCAGCCCGATCCTGACCCGGACCCCGCCCGCCCCGGCGTCCGACGGCCACGGGTGGGCGGCCAGCGCGCGCTGAGCGGCGATCGCCGCCTCCACGGCCGACTCGGCATCGGCGAAGGCGACGAAGAAGGAGTCGCCCTCGGTGCCGACCTCGATCCCCTCGTACCGGTCCCACACGGCGCGCAGCACCCGGCGATGGTCGGCGAGCATCGCGCCGTACTCGTCTCCGAGCTGGTGGAGCAGTCGGGTGGAGCCCTCGATGTCGGTGAACAGCATCGTCACCGTGCCCGAGGGGAGCGGCGGCGTCACGGCGTGGCCGTCCTAGGTGGTCACGGATCAACCATCGAGACTCTCCAGCGCCGCGTTGAAGGTCGGGGCTGGGGCGCATGGCCGCCGCCGCCTTCTCCGCATCCGGGTGGTAGTAGCCGCCCAGCTCCACCGCCGAGCCCTGGACCTCGGACAGCTCTGACACGATCGTCTCCTCCTCGTCCTGGAGGCGCTCGGCCAGCGGCGCAAAGCGCTCGGCCAGCTCGGCGTCCTCGGTCTGATCGGCGAGCTCGCGCGCCCAGTACAGCGCGAGGTAGAAATGGCTCCCCCGGTTGTCCAGCTCGCCGACCTTGCGCAGCGGGGAGCGGTTGTGCTCCAGCACGCCGCCGGTGGCGCGATCGAGCGCGTCACCGAGGATCTTGGCGCGCGGGTTGCCGGTCTTGTCGGCGAGCATCTGGAGTGACACCGCGAGCGCCAGGAACTCGCCCAGCGAGTCCCAGCGCAGATGGTTCTCGCGCTCGAACTGCTGGACGTGCTTGGGCGCCGAGCCGCCGGCCCCGGTCTCGAACAGGCCGCCGCCGTCCATCAGCGGGACGATCGACAGCATCTTGGCGCTGGTGCCGAGCTCCAGGATCGGGAACAGGTCGGTGAGGTAGTCACGCAGCACGTTGCCGGTGACGCTGATCGTGTTCTCGCCGGCGCGGGCGCGGGCCAGCGTGAAGCGGGTGGCCTGGGCGACGTCGAGGATCTCGAGCTCGAGGCCGCTCGGTGTCGAGCTCGGCGAGCTCCGCGCGCACCTTGGTCAGCAGCTCGGCGTCGTGGGCGCGCGTCTCGTCCAGCCAGAACACGGCCGGGCCAGCCGGTGTCCCGGGCGCGGGCGACGGCGAGGTGGACCCAGTCGCGGATCGGGGCGTCCTTGGTCTGGCACATCCGCCAGATGTCCCCGGCTCGGCACGTCGTGCTCCAGCAGCGTCTCGCCGTCGTCGTCCACCACCCGCACCGTGCCCGGCGCCGCGATCTCGAACGTCTTGTCGTGCGAGCCGTACTCCTCGGCCTTCTGCGCCATCAGGCCGACGTTGGGCGTGGTGCCCATCGTCGCGGGATCGAAGGCGCCGTGCTCGCGGCAGTCGTTGACCGTCTCGGCGTAGAGGTCGGCGTAGGAGTGGTCCGGGATCACGAACTTGGTGTCCTGGAGCTCGCCCTCGCGGTTCCACATCTGGCCCGAGGAGCGGATGGCGGCGGGCATCGACGCGTCGATGATCACGTCGGAGGGGACGTGGAGGTTGGTGATCCCGCGGTCGGAGTCGACCATGGCCAGGCCGGGACCGTCGCGGTAGGCGGCCTCGATCGCCTCGGTGATGGCGGCGCGCTCGTCGTCGGCAGACGCGGTCCAGGGCCTTGAGCAGCGCCCCCATCCCGTCGTTGGGATGGACGTCGGCGGCGGCCAGGGCGTCGCCGTGCTCGCTGAACACGCGGGGGAAGTAGGCGCGCACCGCGTGGCCGAAGATGATCGGGTCGGACACCTTCATCATCGTCGCCTTGAGATGCACGGAGAACAGGACGCCCTGCTCCTTGGCCTCGGCCACCTGCTCGGCCAGGAACGCGTCGAGCGCCGCGCGGCGCATGACGGCGGCATCGAGGACCTCGCCGGCGAGCACCGGGAAGTCCGGCTTGAGCACGGTGACGTCGCCGTCGGCGGAGACGTGCTCGATGCGGACCGCCCCGTCAGCGGCGACGGTGACCGACTGCTCGGTGGAGCGGAAGTCCCCGTCGCTCATCGTCGAGACGTGAGACTGCGAGTCAGACGACCACGCGCCCATCGAGTGCGGGTGGTTGCGGGCGTAGGCCTTGACCGAGTCCGGCGCGCGGCGGTCCGAGTTGCCCTCGCGCAGCACCGGGTTGACGGCGCTGCCCTTGACGCGGTCATAGCGCTCGCGGATGTCGCGCTGCTCATCGTCGGCGGGGTCGCTCGGGTAGTCGGGGATCTCGTATCCCTGGCCCTGGAGCTCGGCGATCGCGGCGCGCAGCTGGGGCACCGACGCGCTGATGTTGGGGAGCTTGATGATGTTGGCCTCGGGCGTCTTGGCCAGCTCGCCGAGCTCGGTGAGGTCGTCGGAGACCCGGTGGTCACCGTTGAGGCGATCGGGGAACTGGGCCAGGATCCGCCCGGCGAGCGAGATGTCGCGCAGCTCCACCTCCACCCCGGCGACGCCGGCGAAGGCCTCGCATGATCGGCAGCAGCGACTGGGTGGCCAGCGCCGGCGCCTCGTCGGTCTGGGTGTAGATGATCTTCATTGCAGTATCACCCTACCCACTTCAAGGAGGACTCCATGGCCGACCGACCGCCCCTGCCCCCGTTCACCGCCGAGACGGCGGCCAGAAGGTGCAGGCCGCCGAGGACGCCTGGAACAGCCGGGACCCGGAGCGCGTCGCGCGGCCTACACCGAGGACTCGGTGTGGCGCAACCGTGACAGCTTCGTCACCGGTCGGGCCGAGATCGTCGAGTTCCTCACCGAGAAATGGGAGCGCGAGCTCGACTACGCGCTGCGCAAGAGCCTGTGGACGTTTGACGGCAACCGGATCGCCGTGCGCTTCCAGTACGAGAGCCATGACCGCGACGGCCAGTGGTGGCGCAGCTACGGCAACGAGCTGTGGGAGTTCGACGAGCACGGGCTCATGCGCCGGCGCGAGGCGAGCATCAACGACCTCGCCATCGACGAGTCCCAGCGCCGATCTTCGGGCCGCGCCCGAGGGCGAGCGGGGCGTCGACATCCCGCTGCAATAGCGGATCAGGGCGCGGTTGCGGGGTACGATCAAGCCATGGAACGGCGCATCGTCTACCTCACCAGACTGACCCGGCTGCCGCTCCTTGGCGCCGACGGCGCCGAGGTGGGCCGCATCGCCGATGCTGTCGTCGACCTCGGCTCCAAGCCGCCGCGGATCAACGGCTTCGTGGTGGCCGTGCAGCGACGCCGCGTGTTCGTCGGCATCGGCCGCGTGGGCGAGATCGGCCTCGACGGCGCCCGCCTGCGCCGTGGCTCGGTCAACATGCGCCAGTTCGCGCTGCGCGACGGCGAGCGGCTGCTCGCCGGCGAGCTGATCGGCAAGCGCTTCAAGGGCGAGCGGGTCGTCGACATCGGCCTGCTCGACGCACCCGAGCACACCGGCTGGGAGGTGGCGACGGTGGCGCTGTCCGGCGGCCGGCGCGTCCCCGGCCTGCGGCGCGCGCCCGACGTCCTGGACTGGTCTGAGGCCGGGGAGCTGTTCGCCTCCGAGCGGCCGGTGGACCGCCAGGCCGCCGAGCTCGGCGGGCTGCACCCCGCCGAGATGGCGGGCGCGATCCGGCGCCTGCCCCTGAGCCGCCGCCGTGTCCTGGCGGCCGAGCTCGAGGACGACCGCTTCGCCGACCTGCTCGAGGAGATGTCCGAGGACGAGCAGGTCCGCCTGATCGAGGGCCTGGGCATCGAGCGCCTCGCCCGCGTCCTCGACGAGATGGAGGCCGACGATGCCGCCGACCTGCTCGCCGAGTTCCCCGCCGGCCGCCAGGCCGAGCTGCTGCACGCCATGGACCCCGAGGAGGCCGAGCCGGTCCGCCGGCTGCTCACCTACCAGCCCGACACCGCCGGCGGCCTGATGACCCCCGAGCCGGTGATCCTGGCCCCGGACACCACGGTGGCCGAGGCGCTGGCCCGTGTGCGCGACCCGAACCTGCCCGTGCCGCTGGCGGCGGCGGTGTTCGTGTGCCGGCCGCCGCTGGAGACGCCGACCGGCCGCTACATCGGCAACGTGGGCATCCAGCGTCTGCTGCGCGAGGCCCCGTCAAAGCCGCTGGGCCGCTGCATCGACGAGGACGTCGAGCCGGTGCTGGAGAGCCTGAGCGAGGGCGAGGTGGCCGTGCAACTCGCCGCGTATGACGTGGTCGCGCTGGCGGTCATCGACGAGACCCACCGCCTCGTCGGTGCAGTGACGATCGACGACGTGCTGGACCGGCTGCTGCCCGCCGACTGGCGCGCGACCCTGACGGAGAGCGCCTGATGGCGCGCGGCGACGATCTCTCCAAGCCGAAAGGGACGCCGGGCGGCCCCGTCTACAACCCCGACCAGTTCGGGGCGTTCGCCGAGCGACTGGCGCGGTGGTTCGGCACCCCCCGCTACCTCATCATGCAGACGGCGATCGTCCTCGTGTGGATCGCCTTCAACGCGATCGAGGCGGTGAGCTATGGCAAGGGTGCGGCGTTCGACCCATATCCGTTCATCCTGCTCAACCTGGCCTTCTCCACCCAGGCCGCCTATGCCGCCCCGCTGATCCTGCTGGCCCAGAACCGGCAGGCCGACCGCGACAAGGCCGAGGTCGAGCGTGACCGGGAGACCAACGCCCGAGCGCTGGCCGAGACCGAGTACCTGGCCCGCGAGATCGCGGCGGTGCGCCTGGCCGTGGACCAGAAGGCCGACCGCGACGAGATCTTCGAGGTGCTCGAGCGCCTCACCCAGGCCGTCGAGCGCCTGCAGCCCGCCGGGATCGACGAGGAACCGATCGACCCCGACTAGCGGGACGCGCCGGAGAAGGGCGCGCCCCACACGTAGCCGCGGAGAGAGCCTGTGCCTCAGACGCCGACGTTGGCGCCGACGGCCTTCTCGATCGCCTCGCCGAGATCGGCGTCGATGTTCTTCCAGTACTCGAAGGCGCGCGCGAGCACGGCGTCAGAGACGGCGTTTGACAGGTGACCGGCGACGTTGGAGACCAGCCGGTCACGGGCGTCGTCGTCGAGCACCTCGCGGACCATCGTGCGCGGCCTGGCCGAAGTCGTCGTCATCGGCGCGGGCGTGTAGGCCGAGCGGACCATGTCGCCGTCGGCGGCCCACAGGCCGGCGTCGTCGGTACGTGACGGGTCGGCCGCGGGACCGCCGTAGGAGTTGGGCGCGTACACCGGGTCCTTGACGTTGACGGTCCGGCCCACGCCGTCCTTGCTGTAGCTGTGGACCTCGGCCTCCTTGGCCACATTGACGGGGATCTGCTTGTAGTTGACCCCGAGCCGGGCGCGGTGGGCGTCGGCGTAGGAGAACCCGCGCGCGAGCAGCATCTTGTCCGGGCTCAGGCCGATCCCCGGGACGAGGTTGTTGGGCTCGAACGAGGCCTGCTCCATCTCGGTGTGGAAGTCGGTGACGTTGCGGTTGAGCGTCATCGTGCCGACCTTGACCAGCGGGTAGTCGCCGTGCGGCCAGACCTTGGTGAGGTCGAACGGGTTGAAGCGGTAGGTCTTGGCCTCCTCGAACGGCATGATCTGCATGTAGAGCGTCCAGGTGGGGAAGTCGCCGTCGCGGATGGCCTCGAACAGGTCCTGGCGGTGATAGTCGGCGTTCTCGCCGGCGATCCGGTCGGCGTCCTCCTGCGTGAGGAAGTCGATGCCCTGATCGGTCTTGAAGTGGTACTTGACCCAGAACTTGTCGCCGCCGGCGTTGACCCACATGTAGGTGTGGCTCGAGTAGCCGTTCATGTGGCGCCAGGTCTTGGGGATGCCGCGGTCGCCCATGAGCCAGGTGACCTGGTGGGCGGACTCCGGGGAGAGCGTCCAGAAGTCCCACTGCATGTCGTGGTCGCGCAGGCCGTTGTCGGCACGGCGCTTCTGGCTGCGGATGAAGTGCTGGAACTTCATCGGGTCACGGACGAAGAAGACCGGCGTGTTGTTGCCGACCATGTCGTAGTTGCCCTCGGGCGTATAGAACTTCAGGGCGAAGCCGCGGGGGTCGCGCCACGTGTCGGGGCTGCCGCTCTCGCCGGCGACCGTGGAGAAGCGGGCGAGCATCTCGGTCCTGACGCCGGGCTGGAACAGCGCCGCGCGGGTGTAGGCGCTGACGTCCTCGGTCGTCTCGAACACGCCGAAGGCGCCCGCGCCCTTGGCGTGCGGCTGGCGCTCGGCGATCCGCTCGCGGTTGAAGTTGGCCATCTGCTCGATCAGGTACTGGTCCTGGAGCAGGATCGGCCCGTCGGCGCCGACGGTCAGCGAGAACTCGTCACTGGCAACCGGGCTGCCGCCATCGGTGGTCGTATAGGGGCGCTTCTCGCTCATCTGCTCTCCTTCATCTCGGGTACGGGTTCTGGTGCGGCTGTCTGGCACCTGGGACACAGGCCCCAGAAGGTGATCTCGGCCTCATCGACGATGAAGCCACCGGCGTCCGGCGGCGACAGGCATGGCGCCTCGCCGACCACGCAGTCCACGTCCGCGATCGCGCCGCAGCCGCGACAGACCACGTGGTGATGGTTATCCCCAACGCGCGTCTCATAACGCGTCGCGCTCCCGGCGGGCTCGATGCGGCGCAGCAGGCCCGCCCGGGTCAGCGCGGCGAGGACGTCGTAGACCGCCTGCGTCGAGATCGGCCCGCCGCGGCCGCGGACGCCCGCGGCGACCTGGTCGGCGGTCGCGTGCTGGCCGACGCGGACCTCGGACAGGACCGCCACGCGCGGCGCGGTCACGCGCATCCCGGCTGCACGCAGGGCCGCGGCGACGTCGGTCCATCCCTCGGGGGTCACCGCCCCAACGTATCAGTTATCTGGAATCACTCAAGATCTGGATAACATCCGGAACACATGCCCAGGGCCGCCAGGCTGCCGGGGGCGATCGGGCTCCGCGGGGACGTGCTGCGCCGTGCGGTCGGGGGTCAGCCCGCGGGCACGTGCTGCGCGGCGACGTTCTCCCCTGACACCGTGATCACCGGCGAGGCGCCGTGCAGCGCGGCGGCGGCGTAGCGGACCTGAAGGGTCTCGGACTCGCCGGGCCACAGCGTGGTGTCGTTGTCTGACCACAGCGCGGGCAGGACCTCGTCATCGCCGGCGGCCGGCACGCCCGCGGCGCTCCCCCGCCGCACGTCGGCGCGGATGAAGAACGCCGGCGCGGCGGTGGCCGAGGTGTTGGTGATCGTCACGTCGGTGACGTCGCCGCCGCCGCCGGCGTGGTGTGGGCGGTCACGCTCACCGTCGCGCGGGCGAGGCTGCGCAGCCCCGTGAGGTTGGCGTAGGAGGTCATCGTCGCCTGGGGCTGCCCGATCGTCTTTGGCCAGTTGACGTCGTCGGGCTGGGTGGAGAGCCAGTACACGTTGCGGTCCACCACCTGACCGGCGCGGCGCAGGAGCAGCTCAACGAAGTACGTCTGCGCCTTGGCCGGTGGCTGGGTGGCGGCGGGTGCGGCGGGATGCAGGACGTTCTCACGCACGCGGCCAGAGCCGACGCTCACGCTAAAGGCCGTCTGGTCGTCGAGCAGCTTGCCCGCGACCGAGAACACCCGGCTCTGCACCGACAGGCCGCTCGACCGGCGGCCCGGTGAGATTGGCGACCGAGACCGTGCCGCGGCCGTAGGCGTAGATGACGTGGAGCGGCTTGTTGGCCTCCTGGGCGCCGAAGTAGCTGCCGGCCTGGTCGTAGTCGTTGTTGTAGAGGTCCCACAGCAGCGTCGGCCAGCCCTTGTTGAGCTGCCAGTAGACGATGCCGGTCGACGGCGCCTTGGCCCGCGACGAGTGGTCGACGTAGGCCTCGAACTCCGCGCGCTGTGTCTCGTAGTTGGCCAGCTGGGCCTCGGCTCGTCGTACTGCGCGAGGCTCGACCACGGGCCGTACCGCGCGGTCATCGCCTTGTCCAGGTCGTGCAGCGTGCCGAACGAGTAGCCGCTGTTGGACGGCCCGGGCAGGTCGGGCTCGTAGTTGAGGTGGTACTGGTTGTAGTCGGGCGCCTTCCACAGCTGGGTCTGCTCGAACGGCGAGAGGAAGCGGTCGATCGAGTCCAGCGTGGGGATCGTGGCGCCATTGCCGGCCTCTGAGTCAAAGGCCCACGCGCCGCCGACGTTGGTGCGCGTGCTGTCGCCCTTGGCGTAGTGAGTGGTGTCATACCAGTAGGACGGCGGGACCCAGTCATAGGGGCCCTCCTTCTCGCCCGACGACGCGAGTCCCTGGGCGCTCTTGTACTCGGCCGAGGCGATGAGCGGCTCCTGGAAGTCCGCGCGCTTGAAGGCGGCGATCGAGACGGCCGCCTGGCGCGGGATCGGGTTGTTGTCGGACCAGCTGAAGTTGAGGATGCTCGGGTGGTTGCGCAGTTCGGCGGCCGATGGCGAGCGCCGAGTTGGCCAGCACCCGGTAGTCGTGGGCGGTGACGCCCTTGCCGTCGTCGGGCAGCTGCCAGGCGTCGCAGCACTGGAAGCCGGCGTCGACGAGGATGCCGGCGCGGTCCATCTGGTCGTAGAAGTCCGCCGGCATCTCCTTGCCCTCGGTGCGGATCCCGTTGAGGCCGAGGTTCTTGATCAGCGCGATCTGGTTGGCGGTATCCGCCGCGGAGTAGTGCAGGAACAGGTCCTCGGACCAGCCGCCGCCGCGGAAGAGGATCGGCCGGCCGTTGACCAGGAACTGGCGGGAGCCGTGGGGCGCGATCGGCGACGGTCCGACCAGCCGCGTGGTGATGGTGCGGATCCCGAAGGTCTCTGACTGCGTGTCGGGCGCGGGCCCTGGCCGTGGCCGACGCTCATGGTCAGGCGGTAGAGGGGCTGGGCCCCCATCTGATACGGCCACCACACGTGCGGGTGGTCGATGCGCAGATCGTGGAACGGCGCCGGGGTCGAGCGAGATCGTCCGCGCGGCGGGCGGGCGCCAGCGTCACGGGCTGGGTGACGCGGATGCGGGGGCCCGGAGGGCGGGGTGACCTGCGCGGCGAGGACCCCCGCCTGCCCGGTGCGCGGTCGGTGTTCGTCACCTGGGCGCGCAGGGTCAGCGCCGAGCTGGTCACGCGAGGCGCGTTGTGCTCGACGACGTGGGCATCTGAGATGGCCAGCGCCGCCGAGGTGTGCAGCTGGACCGGGAACTGGATGCCGGTGTTGTTGTCGGGCGGGATCTGGGTCCAGTCGACGTTGTCCAGCGTGAACATGGTGTTCGGGTCGTTGGGATACAGCCGGAAGGCGAGCGCGTTGGCGCCGTGGCGCAGCAGCCCGGACACGTCGTAGACGTACTGGGTGTAGGCCCCCTGCAGCGTGTTGTGGCCGGCGACCTCACGGCCGTTGAGCCACAGGTCGGCCTCGCCGACGACGCCGTTGACGATCGAGGCGTCGCGTGACGGGACACGGACCCGCGCGCCGCGCTGAACGTCGTGCGGAACCACCACGGCACCGCGAAGCGCGGGATGGTGTCGGCGCCGATCGACTTCATGTAGCCGAAGCAGCGCTTGAGGTTGGTGGAGAAGAAGACGCGGGGCAGCGCCCGTTCTGGACGAGCGCCTCCACCTCGGTCCCGGGGCGCCGCCGTCGTCGGGCGCGACCTTCAACCAACCGCTGGCCGCGAATCCCGGGCGCGACACGGCGGCGCCGTCGTTGCCGGCGGACGCGCTGCTCTGCACCTGCCAGCCCTGCAGGCCGAGGGTCTGAGTGGCGGCACCGGCGACGCAGGGCCGGCCAGCAGGGCGAGGGCGACGGCGGCGATGACCAGCTGAGACGACGCGAACACGAGCCCGTTCATTCATTAGATCTCCTCCCGAAACAGACGGTATAGCCGCTGTCAAGGGGCGGAATGAGAGGCTCTATTTGTAAAGCACCCGTCGAATAGGCGTACCGGCGGGCCGTTTCGCCGAGGCTGCGTCACGCTTGGAGGGTGGCGAGTGCCCGCGGGAGACCGGCGGCGGAGATCGTCAGCCTGTAGGCTCACGCTCCAAAACCGCTCTGCGCAGCGACCTTTGGGATAAACCGGGGCCTCACAGGCCCAAAATCTCCCCCCGCCCGCCGGCGCGGGCCCGCCATCCTGGCGACCGCGTCAGGCGCGCAGCGCGCTCAGCGCCGCCACCCCGACCAGCACGCAGGCGACCCCGGCCAGCTGGACGCGGCTGAGCCGCTCGCCGAACAGCACGTAGGAGGCCGCCAGCGCGAGCACCGCGAACTGGGAGGAGAGCACCGCGGCGATGGCCAGCCCGTGCCGCGACCCCCACGTGTAGGAGTAGAAGCCGGCCACCTCGGCCAGCCCCGAGGCGACGACGAGCGGCGCCGCGCGCCGGTCAGCCGCAGCCGGCCGGCGAGGGCGAGCGGCAGCGCCAGCGCGACGGCGCCGATCAACCGCGCCGAGAGCACCACCCACGACGCCGGCAGCACCGCCCCGGCCCGGCCCGTGGCGTAGAGGCTGATCCCGAAGGAGAGCGGCCGAGATCAGGGCCAGGATGACCACCCTCGGGTGGCGCTCGGCATCCTGGACGGCGGCGTCGGGCGAGGGCACCGACGCGAGACGACCCCGACGACGATCACGAGCAGCGCGGCCGCCACCGAGGCGGCCAGGGCCGCGCCCGCGATCACCGAGATGACGGCGGCGATCGCGCCCTCGGTGGAGACGATCGGCGCCACCAGCGACACCTGGCCGATGCGCAGGGCGTAGTAGTTGACGATCAGGCCGCCGACGTTCCCGGCGCCCGACAGGATGAGCCAGACCAGAGCGGAGCCGTGCAGGCGCGCCGGCACGCCGGTCACGGCGGCGAGCGGCGCGGTGATGACCAGCCCGACGAGCATCACCCACGCCACGACGGCCATCGGCTCGATCAGCCGGCTGGAGCGCGACGAGCACAGCACCGACACCGCCCATGCGGCGGCGGCCCCGAGCCCGCCGAGGATCGCGAGCACGCGGCGCTCAGCTCTCGGCGCGCCGGCGCGCTCAAGCGGACAGGCGCCGGCCGGTGGCGGGATCGAACAGGTGGATGCGGCGGGTGTCGATCCACAGCCGGCCCTCCTGCCCTCGGTGAGCGAGTGCGACACGCCGACTCGGGCCACGAGCTCCGAGCCGGTCGCCAGCGCCACCTCGGGGTCCTCTGCGGCGGTGGCCTGCGCCAGTTCGCGCAGCACCGGGTCGTCGGCACGGACCGCCCGCGCCCGCGCCGTTGAGCGACAGGTGGGCGTAGACGTCGGAGCCGGTCGACTCCAGGACGTCGACCATCGCGGTCACCGCGACCAGCCCCGGTCGCTCGCCGACCATCGCCGCGTCCTCGAAGCTCTCGGGGCGCACGCCGACCACCACCCGCCCGGAGTGGGCGCCGCACTGGCGCCGGTTCCGCCTCCGCGAGCGCGATCGTGCCCAACGGCGAGGTGAGCGAGCCGTCGGCGATCTCGCCGATGAGGAAGTTCATCGCCGGCGCCCCGATGAACCCGGCCACGAACAGGTTCTGCGGGCGCTCGTAGAGCTCGGCGGGCGTTCCGAGCTGCTGGAGGACGCCGTCGCGCATCACGGCCAGCCGGTCGCCGAGCGTCATCGCCTCGGTCTGGTCGTGGGTGACGTAGACCGTGGTCGTGTGCAGCCGGCGCTGGATGCGCGTGATCTCGGCGCGCATCTGGATGCGCAGCTTGGCGTCGAGGTTGGACAGGGGCTCGTCCATGAGGAAGGCCTGGGGGTCGCGGACGATGGCGCGGCCCATCGCCACCCGCTGGCGCTGGCCGCCGGAGAGGTTGCCGGGCTTGCGCTCGAGCTGGTCGGCGATGCCCAGCAGATCGGCGGCGTGCTGCACCTTGCGGCTGATCTCCTCGGCCGGGACCTTGGCGCGGCGCAGCGCGAAGCCCATGTTCCGGGCCACGGTCATGTGCGGATAGAGGGCGTAGTTCTGGAAGACCATCGCGATGTCGCGATCCTTGGGGGTGAGGTCGTTGACGACGCGGTCGCCGATCGAGATCGTGCCCGCGCTGATCTCCTCCAGCCCCGCGATCATCCGCAGCAGCGTCGTCTTGCCGCATCCCGAGGGGCCGACGAGAACGGTGAACTCGCCGTCGGCGATCTGCAGGCTGAGGTCGCGCACCGCCAGGGTCCCGTCGCGGTAGCGCTTGCTCACGTCCTGGATCTCGATCGCGGCCATGCGGTGTGTCTCCTCGTGGGTTGTGTCTAGCGGATCAGCTCGCCGCGCGCGGACGCGGCCCGGCGGGCGCCCGCGGCGCCGCCCTGGGGGATGAGCTGGCTGCGCGCGGCATGCAGCGCGAAGGCGATCGCCCCGCGCAGGGCCGCCTGATCACCGAGCAGGCTCGTCTCGATCCGGGCGGTGAGCGGGACGAGCGCGGCGGCAGCCCCGCGCACCGGGCTGCAGCAGCAGCGGGCTCGAGCCGATGCCCCCGCCGAGCACGACGAGCTCCGGGTCCAGGATCGCGCACACGGTGGCGATGGCCGAGCCCAGCCGGGCGGCGATGTGCCCCACCACCGCGCCGGCATCGCCGTCGCCGGCGCGGGCCAGCTCGAACACGTCCTGGGCGGTCGCGACCTCGGCCGTGCGCCCGGGGCCCGGGCCGCGAAGCCGGCGAGCACGCCCGCCGCCCCGATCTCGTCCTCCAGGCCGCCGTGCAGCTTGTGCCGCGGATCGAAGGGGTCGCCGGCGAGCGGCAGGTAGGCGATCTCGCCGGCCGCCCCGTGGGCGCCGCGCACGAGCTCGTCGTGCATGATGATCCCCATCCCGACGCCGGCGCCGATGCCGATGAACACCATCGTCGAGACGCCGCGGGCCAGCCCGAACGACTTCTCGCCCAGCGCGGCGAGGTTGATGTTGTTGTCGATGAGGACGGGGACGCCGAACCGCGAGCCCACGGCGCTCAGCGGGTCCAGGGCGCCGTCGGGGGACACGTTGTAGGCCAGCCGGACCCGCCCGGTGTCGCGGTCGACCACCCCCGGCGTGGAGATGGCGACGGCGAGCAGGCGGTCGTGGGTGGCCCGGCCGCGCTCGACGGCGCGGGTGGCGACATCGGCGAGCTGGGCCGCCAGCGCCCGGCCGCCGGCCTTGGTGGTCGGCTCGAGCTCGTCGTGGATCATCTCGCCGAACACGTCGGCGGCGCCGGCGCGGATGTTGGTGCCACCGATGTCCAGCCCGACGACGAAGCCGGCGTTGTCACGCACGACGTAGGCGATCGGGCTGCGCCCGCGGCGGCCGTGCTGGGGGCCGATGGCCGAGATCATCCCGGCCTGCTCCAGGCGGCCGACGGCGGCGCCGACCGTCGGCTTGGACAGCCCGGTGGCCGACGCGATCTCCGGACGGGTGACCGGGCCGCGGCGGAAGATCGCCTCCAGCACGGCCTGCTCGCCGAGCTCGCGCAGCAGGCCCAAGCGGGAGTCCGGCGCTGCCCGCCGGACCGGCCAACGGTGAGCTGTCTACGTCGCGATCCGCCATTGTCAAGGGTTCCTTACGAATGAACTGAGCGTCTTGACGCCTCAGAATACGAATTGTATGGTCGTTAGATCAAGCTTCTTACAAAAGCCGGCTTGCTGGTATGAGGAGAGCCCAGATGTCTCAAGAGCAGAAGCGGACGACGCGCCGCGGCTTCATCACGACCACCGCGACCGCGAGCATGGGGTTGTATCTGGCCGCCTGCGGAGGCTCCAGCTCGAGTTCGAGTTCAGCAGCGCGGCCCCCTCCAGCAGCGCTCCGGCGGCGAGCTCCGGGGCACGGTCACCCTCAACAACCTCTTCCAGCAGCAGGCGGGCTACAGCGCCTCTGACCTGGCCGGCATGACGAAGATGTTCGAGCAGGCCAACCCCCACATCAAGATCAACAACACGCTGGTCGCCTACGAGGCGTTGCACGACAAGATCGTCGCCGCCGCACCGGCCGGAACCTATGACGTCGTGCTGGGCGACTGCATCTGGCCCGCGGAGTTCGGCTCCAAGGGGATCGTCAAGGACATCAGCTCCGACGTCAACTCGCTGCCGACCAGCCAGATCTTCCCCGGCGCTCTGGTCATGGCCGACTACAAGAGCAAGTACTACGGGATGCCCTGGATCCTGGACACCAAGTACATGTACGCCAACGGGTCGATGCTCAAGAAGGCCGGCGTGTCGCCGGCCTCGCTGAAGACCTGGGACGGCGTGGTGACCGCGCTCAAGCAGATCAAGGCCAAGGGCCTGGTCAAGTACCCGTGGCTGGGGAGCTGGTCCCAGGCCGAGGCCGTGGTCTGCGACTACGCGCAGCTGCTCGGCGCCTTCGGTGGCAAGTTCCTGGACGCCTCGGGCAAGCCCGCCTTCCAGTCGGGCGGCGGACTGCAGGCGCTGGAGTTCATGAAGATGCTGCTCGACCAGGGCCTGGCCGACCCCGCGTCCACCAGTTCGCTGGAGGCGGACGTGCTCAAGGCCTTCGCGCAGGGCAAGATCGCGATGAACCTCAACTGGACCTTCCAGCTCGCCGCCTCGCTCGATCCCAAGCAGAGCCAGGTGACCAAGGACGACGTGATGATCCTGCACACCCCCGCCGGCTCGGCCGGCGGCGCCGCGCCGGGCTGCAACGGCGGCCAGCCGGTGATGATCGCCAGCGGCACCAAGCACCCCAACGAGGCGTGGCAGTACGTCAAGTTCATCACCAGCCAGACCGTGCAGAACCAGTACGTCGCCGACTCGCTGCCGATCTGGTCGGCGTCCTACACCGACCCCGCGGTGGTCAAGAAGGCCGGCGAGCAGCTCGTCTCGGTGGCCAAGACCCAGCTCCCCAACATGATCCTGCGCCCGCAGGTGGCCAACTACAACGCCGCATCCCAGGCGCTGCAGGTCCAGATCCAGGACGCGCTGCTGGGCAAGAAGTCGCCGCAGGCCGCGCTCAACGCCGCCGCGGCCGCCTTCAGCTCCAGTGGGCCGCCCAAGTGATCGGTCGCCGGGGTTGCCCATGATCTCGTCGTGACCGACTCCGCCGCGCAGCTCCCCAGGCCAGGCCCGCCCCCCCACCGGGCCCGGTCACGCCGCCGGTCGCCCACGCCGGCGGCACGAGCTGGCGCGCGCGCACGCGCGAGGGCCGTTTCGCGCTGGCACTGCTGGCGCCGAGCATCGTCGTCGTCTTCGGGATCGTCGTCTATCCGATCCTGCGCACGCTCTACACGTCGCTGTTCGCCGTCGACACGCCGTTCCCCGGGCACTTCCCGTGGGTCGGGCTGGACAACTACAAGTACGCGCTGCAGCAGTCGGACTTCTGGTCGGCGGTCGAGCGCACGGCGTACTTCACGTTCGTCTCCACCGGCTTTGAGCTGGTCATCGGGATGGGGATCGCGCTGCTGCTCTACGCGCCGTTGCGCGGGCGCTGGCTGTTTCGCACGATCGTGGTGCTGCCGTGGGCGCTGCCGACGATCGTCAACGGCGCGATGTGGCGCTACTTCTTCAACGCCCAGTACGGCGTGGTCAACGCGGCGCTCACGCAGCTCGGGATCACGACCTCCTACCACGCGTTCCTCTCCTCCCCGTTCGCCGCCCTGAACATCGTGGTGTGGGCCGACGTGTGGAAGAACACGTCGCTGGTGGCCTTCTTCCTGCTGGCCGGGCTGACCACGATCCCGCGCGACCTCTACGAGGCGGCGCGCGTCGACGGCTACGGCCGGTGGGGCTCGTTCGTGCACATCACGCTGCCGCTGCTGCGCCCGGTGATCGTGGTGGTGCTCGTCCTGCGCACGATCGAGGCCTTCAAGGTGTTCGACATCATCTACGTGATGACCGGGGGCGGGCCCGCCAACGGCACCCAGAGCATCGCCTTCTACACCTACCAACGGGCCTTCTCCGACGAGTTCTTCGGCTACGGCTCGGCGCTGGCCTACCTGATCGTCGTCTTCATCATGGTCCTGGCGATCATCTACATCCGCCTGCTGCGCTCCGACAGCTACGGGATGGCGTGATGCGCGACACGCAGCTCCCGCCGCTACCGGATCTTCATCCACGCCGCCGCGCTGCTGGTGTCGCTGGTCATCCTGGCCCCGTTCGCGTGGCTGATCATCGCCAGCCTGTCCTCGCAGGCCGACCTGCTGAAGATCCCGCTGAGCTGGATCCCCAGCCACCTGTCCTTCAGCCGCTACTCGCAGATCTTCACCGCCTCGAGCGGGACGATCTTCGCCAACTTCCGGGCCTCGCTGATCAACAGCCTGATCATCGCCACCGGCCACCGTCGCCATCTCCATCACCGTCGGGGTGTTCGGCGCCTACGCGTTCGCCCGCCTGCGCTTCCGCGGCCAGCGGGCGTCGCTGCTGCTGTTCCTCTCCACCTACATGGTGCCGCCGATCGCCCTGGTCATCCCGCTGTACCTGATCATGGTCGGGCTGCATCTGCTCAACACGCGGATCGGTCTGATCATCGTCTACTGCACGTTCGCCACGCCGTTCGTGCTGTGGATCATGGGCAACTACTTCCAGACGATCCCGCGCGAGCTCGAGGACGCGGCGCGGATCGACGGCTGCAGCCGGATCGGCGCGCTGTTCCGCGTGATCCTGCCGCTGGCGCGGCCGGGCCTGCTCTCCACGATGCTGTTCGCCTTCCTGATCG
>CAVXRR010000008.1:0-39943 GCA_963764125.1 uncultured Solirubrobacteraceae bacterium | reverse complement strand
GTCCCCGAGGGCACGGCCGGGGTTCGACGCCGAGGTCGGCGTCGAGCCGCTGCCGGATCGCGGTGAAGACGGCCAGCGCCTCGGCCCGCTGGCCGGTCGCGGCCAGGAGTCGATCAGCCGGGCGTGCAGCGGCTCGTCCAGCGGGTGCCGGTGCCGAGCGCGTCAGATGCGCGGCGTGACCTGCGGGTGCCCGGCCGGTTCCGAGGGCGGCCCCTGGCCGCGGTCAGGGCGGTGGCGACCCGCTCCCGCTCGAGTGCGTGGAACGGCACCGCCCCGGCCAGTGCATGTGGCAGGACGCTTCACCGGGCGGCCCGGCCGCCAGATCGAGCGCCTGCAGGAGCAGATCGGCGACCGTGTCGGCGTCCCGCCCGGGCTCGGCCGCCCGCTGGGTGAGCAGGCGGAACCGGCGCAGGTCGCAGCTGATCGCGTCGAGCGCGGACCTGATAGCCCTGGCCGGTCCGCGGCAGCCAGCGACCGGTGGCCCGCGGCGGCAGCTCCGGCTCAACGTGCGCCGCAACGCGCCCACGTGAGCAAGACCAACCTGAACGAGGCCACGACATAGGAACATCGCCCGGCGCCGGGCCGATCACCACCGCCCCCACGGTCACCGGGCCGGCCCACGCCCCCCGTCCGACCTCGTCGATGCCGCACACGAGTTGGGCGCCGGTGTCGAAGAAGCCCTGCTCCACCAGCAGCTTCGGGGCTCCGAGGCGCCGGGCCTTGCCCGCCCGCGGCCGACCCTTCGCTGTGACCGCCGGTGCCATGAAACCGACGGTACCAAAGCCCGATGGTCCCAGGGTGGCTGGTCAGGGTGGCTGGTCAGGGGGCCGGTCGCGGGGCGGCGCGTCGAGGGAGGCGATCGCCTCCGCCTCGGACGGATCGGGCCCGGTGGAGAACCAGGCGTCGAGCATCTCGGCCGCCACCGGCGGGCTGACCAGCCGCAGGCTCAGCACCAGCACGTTGGCGTCGTTCCAGCGCCGGGCCCCCCGGGCCGTCTCGGCGTCGGTGCAGAGGGCCGCCCGCACGCCGGGCACCTTGTTGGCCGCGATGGAGGCGCCGGTGCCCGTCCAGCAGCACAGGACGGCGGTGTCGGTCTCGCCTGCCGCCACCAGTTCTCCGACCGTGCGACCGACGGCCGCCCAGCCCAGGTCGTCGCCCGCCGGCGGGCCGACCAGGACGACCTCGTGGCCCCGGCCGCGGAGGTCCTCGACGAGGGCGTCGGTGAGGGCTGTCCGCTCGTCACTGCCGAGTGCGATGCGCACGTTGGGTACGGTAACCGCCCGTATGGCTGAGCCGAAGATACTGACGATGGTGCTGGCCGGCGGCGAGGGCAAGCGGCTGATGCCCCTGACCCTCGACCGGGCCAAGCCGGCCGTGCCCTTCGGCGGCCACTACCGCCTGATCGACTTCGCCCTGTCCAACCTGGCCAACGCCGGCTTCCTCAAGATCGTCGTGCTGACCCAGTACAAGAGCCACAGCCTCGACCGCCACATCTCGCAGACCTGGCGCATGTCGACGCTGCTGGGCAACTACGTGACGCCGGTCCCGGCCCAGATGCGGCGCGGGCCGCGCTGGTTCTCCGGCTCCGCCGACGCCATCTACCAGAACCTCAACCTCATCGGCGACGAGCGGCCGGACTACATCTGCGTCTTCGGCGCCGACCACATCTACCGGATGGACCCGCGCCAGATGCTCGAGCAGCACATCGCCACCGGGCGCCGGCGTGACCGTGGCCGGCATCCGGGTGCCCGCTCGCCGAGGCCAACCAGTTCGGCGTCATCGACCCGGGCGAGGGCACCAGCGATCGCCGCTTCCTCGAAAAGCCGGCCGAGCCCCGGCGGCCTGCCCGACGCCCCGGACCAGGTCTTCGCCTCGATGGGCAACTACGTGTTCACCACCGACGTCCTGGTCGACGCCGTGCACCGCGACGCCGCCGACGCCGAGCTCCCGCCACGACATGGGCGGCAGCATCATCCCGGTGCTGGTCGAGGCGGGCGAGGCCCACGTCTACGACTTCGCCGACAACCACGTCCCGGGGGCGACCGACCGGGACCGGGGCTACTGGCGCGACGTCGGGACGCTCGACAGCTACTACGACGCGCACATGGACCTCGTCTCGGTCCACCCGATCTTCAACCTCTACAACCGGGAGTGGCCGATCTACACGCCGATCCCGCAGCTGCCGCCGGCCAAGTTCGTGCTTCGAGGACGCCGAGCCGGCACCGGCCAGGCCCTCGACTCCATCGTCAGCGCCGGCGCCATCATCTCCGGCGGCACGGTGCGCCGCTCGGTGATCTCGCCCGGTGTGCTGGTCGACTCCGGCGCCGCTGGTCGAGGACTCGGTGCTCATGCACGACGTGGTGATCGGCGCAGGGCGCGGTCGTCCGCCAGCGCCATCATCGACAAGAACGTCGCGGTGCCCCCGGGCGCGCCGATCGGGGTCGACCCGAGCCGCGACGGCCAGCCGCTTCACCGTGTCGGCCAACGGCGTCGTCGTCATCGGCAAGGGCAGAAAGTCCCGATGCAGTCCCGACAGGCCCGTCGATGCGGTCGCCCTGCTGACCCGCGAGTTCCCGCCCGAGGTCTACGGCGGCGCCGGCGTCCACGTCGAGTACCTGGCCAGGAGCTGGCCCCCCTCGTCGACGTCGACGTGTACTGCTTCGGGGCGCCCGCGACGTCGCCGCTGGTGGCCGGGGCCTACGAGCCCTGGGACGCGTCGCCGGCCGGCCGGCGACGACGCCGCGCTGCGAGCCATGTCCGTCGGCCTGCGCGATGGCGGCCGGTCGAGGGCGTCGACCTCGTGCACAGCCACACCTGGTACGCCAACTTCGGCGGCCACCTGGCCAGGCTGCTCTACGGCATCCCCCACGTGCTGACCGCCCACAGCCTCGAGCCCCTGCGCCCGTGGAAGGCCGAGCAGCTGGGCGGCGGGCTACGCCGTGTCGTCGTTCTGCGAGCGGACGGCCATGGAGTCGGCCGACGCCGTCATCGCGGTGTCCGCGGCGATGAAGCGACGACATCCTGGCCGCCTATCCGGAGGTCGACCCCGCCGCGTCGTGTGATCCACAACGGCATCGACCCGGACGAGTACACGGCCCGACCACGGTACGACGTTCTGCCCCGCTAGGCATCGACCCGGCCCGGCCGATCGTCATGTTCCTCGGGCGGATCACCCGGCAGAAGGGCATCGACCTCTGATCGCTGCCGCCGGCCCTTCGACCCGAAGATCCAGCTGGTCTCTCCCGGCGCCCCGACACGCCCGAGATGGGCCGGGAGATGCGGGCCCGGTCGGAGGCGCTGGCCGAGACCGCGCCGGTGTCCTGTGGCTGGAGCGGCTCGCCGAGCCTACCTCCAGGGCTGCTCAGTCGCCGCGCCGCGACGAATTCGGCCAGACCATATCCGAAAAGAGAAAAATCAACGCTCTCTTAATTCCATTAAACTGTCTCATTGCCCAGTAAGCACATATTTTTACCAAATGAATTACAGACTGTAATTTCAAGCCCGACATTTATCGGCATGAACTACAAATTAACTTTTATATTTACCACGTAAAACAATGTGAATGTAAAATCATAATAACATAAAAATAGCTGCGTTGCAGTAGAATTCTCTTCGAGAAATGGAAAATTTAAAAGAGGAGAAACCTACACAAGACGTGCCTGTTCGGGCGTGGCTTTGTGTTAGATTCAACCCCTCCAGCGTTTTCCGATGCCTCTCGAAGGTTGAATTCGAAGCATAAGGTTCACGCCTATTTTATTTTTACAAACCCGCCATTGAACCTTAGGGCAAGTCAATCTTCTCTAAGTCATGAAAAAATTGTTGCTCGAAACAGCCATATTGCTTAACTTCTGGTTAAGTGCATTTGGCCAAGCCCCGGGAAGGCATGAACTATCAAGCCGTTCTGCGAAACAATACTGGCAACGTTGTTGCAAATCAAAATGTTTCTTTAAGGTTTTCCATACTTAGCGGCTCTCCATCAGGCACAGTTAAATACGCCGAACTTTATAGCGTTGCAACAAACTCGCTTGGATTAGTAAACCTAGTAATTGGACAGGGCACAGCAATAACCGGAACTTTTCTTCAATGACTTGGGTGATACAGCTGACTACTTAAAAATTGAAGGCGACTTACAAGGGGGAACAAACTTTCAACCTATCGGAACATCGCAGCTTATGAGCGTCCCTTACGCTTTATATGCGAAGACAAGCGGAAGCGGTGCAGGTACTACAGGCGCTACGGGACCTATTGGTGCAACAGGAACAACCGGCGCAAATGGAAACACCGGAGTAACCGGAGGACTTGGTTCCACAGGTGCAGGTGGAGGAGCAACTGGCCCGACTGGCCCACAGGCGTCACCGGACCGAGTGGAGCCACAGGTGCAACAGGAAGCGGCGGTGGTGCAACTGGTCCTACGGGTCCAACCGGTGCCACGGGTTCGACAGGAATTGGTGTTACGGGCCCAACAGGGCCATCATCTAATTTTAGAATAATTGCAGGAACAAATACTGCAACCAGCAGTGAATATTCCGTTTCTGGAAACACAATTACATTTACTAACTCCTTTACCTCAACGCCAAATGCAACGGCATCATCGGCATAGTTTTCCGGAACAATTCGGTCATATCATAACGATAACAAGTGTATCAACTACAAGTATGACAGTTCGCATCATACATGGCAAAATAACGGATCATCACCAACAACCCAAGGTTCGGTTAATGGTAACTTTTCTTTTATTGTGGTTGGGCAGTAAGATGGAAAAATCCAATCCTCATTTACTCAGTTAAAATCGAGGAGTATATCTAGATCAGCTAAAGATGAAATTGAACAATATATCCTTCAATATTTCCGAGCTTAACATATAAACATAACGTCATGAAATTTTCAATCTCTTTTTCACTTGCCACGTTGTTCTGGCTTCTAATTTAAATGCGCAGCATTTAAAACCCGCATCGGTTATCAGAACCAAGGAACATGTTGCTCAAAAGTGCGGCGATTCCTGACTCCAACGGCGTCATCAACGGCTGCTACCAGAAGAACGTCGGCAACCTCCGGGTGATCGATCCCAGCGCCGGCGATAGTTGCCGGCCTTCCGAGATCGCCATCAGTTGGAGCCAGACCGGCCCACAGGGCCCAGCAGGACCGGTAGGACCGCAGCAGGCTGAAGGGCGACACCGGCGCGACCGGTCCGCAGGGGCCGAAGGGCGACACCGGCGCGACCGGCGCGACCGGCGCGACTGGCGCGACCGGCGCGACCGGCGCGCAGGGTCCGGCTGGACCGACGGGTGCGGCCGTTCCGAGTTTGTGGTCTCGGGGGGAATGACTTAAGACGGCCCGTAGCTGCCCCTTCGCCGCTAATAAGTCCCCTGGGACGAATGTGACGGTCACCCATACGGCGCCGGGGCAATACTCGCTGTCCGCTTCGGGGCTCGGCAATCAGTGCCCAGTCCCGGCGCTGACCCCGTACTTCGCCGCGATCGATGTGTATTTCGGCGGCGGTGGCTGTAGCCCGGGTTCGGTCACGATGACGGCGTTTACGTCCTACGGTCAAGACCATGACTGGTCGTTCACAATTGTCGGGACCGACCCACCAAGCGGCACGGCCGCTGCGGCAGGAATATCGCATAGAACATTCCCCGGGAACAGCTAGGGCGTCTCGAGAGGGGGAAGGGGGGGCCAGGGCTTCCCCTTCTCACCAGCACGGTGCAAGGCGGGCCGGTGGTCGCTGCGCATTCGCGCGCCAATCCCGTGCGTCCGGTAATAGCTCCAGTTCGCCGATCTCGAGCACACGCCTACGGCGTTCCGGACCATTGCTTTTCGGCCCGGGCCGGCGCGCGCCACACTAGCGCTTCGGCGAGAGGATGTCCGCGCTCGCCGGAGCGCCGTACCCGTCGACCTCGTGCGCGCGGGGCGGCACGTCGCAGTTGGCCTCGCCCGCGCCTCTCCCTCTGCGAGGCCCAGAGACGCTCGATGGCGGACCCCGCGGAGATGCTCGGCCCAGTGCGGGTCAGACGCTGAATCGCCTCGAGCTTGACTACGACTGGTCCGCCTCGGACTCACGCTCCCGCAAGTCGCTGCTCACACAGTTCAGGCGCCACCAGCGGCGCCCAGATCTCTTCGCTTCGAGCCATGACGTCAACGCCGAAGCTGCTCACTGCCGACTCGTCCGTGTAGTGACGGATGAACATGCCGCAGAAGAGGACCAACGACGCGAGGCCACCGAGCGGCGGCACTGAATCACCGCCGGCCCACATCTGTTCCGCAAGGTCACCCCACGGGAGATGATCGGCTGGTATCTCCTCAAGCTTGGCGAACCTGAACTCGACCAAGCAGGGCGAGCCGCTCAAACCGAGATAGGAGCGGCAGTCAACGAAGTGCACGGGCTGCTCGTACTCGCGGTGTGGAATTCCTACTCGGTCTCGCGCGGCCAGGGCGCCCGATCTGACGATGGGGCGCATCAGCGGCTCAAAGATCCCGATGTAGTGGATGGGGGTTCCGAATGACATCGCCATCGCCACGTCGGTGGAGAATCATCAGTTCGATCGGGAAGGCCGGGTGTCGGTTTCCGCCGGCATCCACGGCGCCACAGCAATGTCAACGTTCTTGAGTGGCTGCCGCCAACAGTCGCGTGGTATTGGCACAGGGTCGTACAGCCCGCCCGTCGGGTCGTGTGGATCTGGCGCCTGTACTGTGATCTCGATCTTCCTGTCGACTACGTGATGGGCGGTCACGACGTAGCCCCATCGATGGCCGGGGATTGTCTCGCTTGGCACAGTGGCCAGGAACCCAGTGCCTTCCAGGTCCGTCACCGAAAGGATGCGCACGGCCGCGTCCAGCATTCCGCCGTCGATGGGCATCGATCGGAATCTAGAAGCGCCATCAGACCGACCGTCCCGCGCGTCGTCACGAACGCCCGCGCGATGGGTCGCGGCTCGCGCACGCCGCAGTATCGGGCTACACGCGACCCGAGCGGATCGACCTGCGTTGATGCCCAGACGTGAGGCGGGGACCGTTGCCTGCACTTCCACGTGCGATGACGATCAGCGAACTCGCCCGGGAGGTACGCGACGCACGAAGCGACCACGCGCTAGCCATTTGACGGTGCCACCTGGAACTTCCGGCCTCCGGGCACACGAGCCAGACGGCGCGAGCGCGCGAGGCCAGGTAACGAGCATCAGCGCCCCGGCAACGCTCCGAATCGCTCTCGGACGATCGACGCGAACTCCTCATGAGTTCGGGTCTGCTCCATCCTTATCCGGCGCAGATGCGCGACCTGCTCGTCCGCATTGGTGATTGCAGCGCGGAGCGCGTTCGCGATCTCGTCCGACAGGTCGTTCACGGCAAAGTAGACATTGAGATCGCGCTGGTGGAGATGAGGAAGGCGCCGACTTTGACCATTGAATGCCTCATGGACGTAGTAGCTCTCGGGCGGATCACCGCCGGCCATGTTGGCTAGGACAGGGATGGAGGCCAGGAAGCCGTGCGTGCCGCCCCACTCGTCGCGCACCACGGTCGGTTCACCAAAGATCGCCGGCTCGCGATTAACCTCAGCGACGATCGCGCGCACCGCCACTGCAAGCTCTCGGCGTTTGCGCTGGTTCTGCTCAACGTCACGGCGTGGTCGAGGTAGCGGTCCGCCGCATCGGCAACGCCACCTTCGAGGACGTCGCTGACGGCGGTCGCGTCGGCGTCCAAGTGGAGCCGGACCGCGAGTACGCCCAGTAGTACCAATGCGCTTGAAGGAAGGCCGGCTCTTGTTGTGAGGTCTTCATCCCGCGCATGGCGTCCGTGAGCGCTTGTATCAGGATCGCGTCCCAGGGAGGCCGTCCCCGTCCTGGAACGTTCGCCAGCTGGAGAAAGAGCATTGTGCGAGCGGGCTGCCCGGTCACTTCCGGTATCAGGTCAGCCTGCGCGCCCGTGATCGTGATGGTCGTACCGTCACCAACGCGAGGAGGTTCAATAGCTTCGCGATGCGCTTCCCATCTGTCGTCCGGGTAGCCCAAGGTGAAGATCTCCCAACGCACAACCCAACCCGCCGCGAACACGAGCGCCCGCCGTGCGTCTTCCTGCAGTCCGTCGAAAGCATCTTCGAGACCCGGTGGCGCGCGTTCATCAGATCACCCCGGCACGCATCATGCGCGCGGGTCAGCTCCCGCGCCGCCTCGATCTCGGGCGGCGGCAACCACCGCGTCAAGGACCCCACGAGCAACAGCCGCGAGCGCCTGAAGGGTCCGGTTCAGGTCTAGCTGGGGCCGTCAGACCGGGTCAAGACCCATCGCAAGGACGCCGAGCTGCTCGGGGTCTCGGTTCGAGCGCCCCGGCAACGGGCTAATCGTACGTGGGCGAGGAGGCCCCGGTGACCGCCGGGGCCTCTTCGACACGGTTGAAGGCTCCAGCAGGAGCAGCTCAGGATGCTCGCTCCCCATTTGCGTGGCCAGCCTGCGGGCAATGGCGGCGCGGTTCTCCGCGAGAGCTCGTGCGATCGGCTCCTTGCGGATGCTACGCAGGTAATTAATGCACCAGTCAAGCTGGTTCAAGGCCAATCGCGCAGCCTCTCGGTAACGGGCCGTTTCGTCATCAAGGGTCACGGTTCCTCCTCGGTCATGGGCGGCTGAAGGGCAGGAGCTGGTCGAGCCGTGTGAGCCCGAACATCCGTTGCACGGTTCGCGGCCCGGGGATGATGGTCAGCACGGTGGAGACGTTCAGGCACTCGGCGTAGAGATCCAACACCGCACCGAGACCGGCGGCGTCGATGAAGGCAAGTCGCCGGAGGTCGAGCACAGCGTCGGTGACCGCGGAAAGGTCGACGTCCCGGACAGCCGACTCCAAAACCGGCACGCCGGCAAGGTCCAGCTCGCCGCTCACCTCGATCTCGATGTGCGTCCCGCGCGAGATGCGCACGGCAAACAAGGTGGGTACGAAGGTCGTTTCCATGCGCCGGATGGCGTGACGGCTAGCGGCGACCGAGCGGGCTCGGACCTCCCTGGCCGGTCGGCGCAGGGATGGTCCGAGGCCCATGCGGTGACCGCGGCCCGCCGCTACCGTTCCACCCGCCCGCTCCCGGGGGCGACGACCCGCCGTCCACGCCGTCCGTTGTCGCGGGAGGAGTCGTAGGCGTCGCGCATCATGTCGGCGGCGAGTTCGCGACCCCCCAGACCGAAGGCAAGCGCCCCCGCGACGGCAAGCATCCCGACCAACGCGACGTAGGTCGTGGTGACGATCGCCGGTGCGATCTTGAGCTGGTTGAGCACCATGAACACCACGATCGCCAGGATTAGTGTGGGGCTGATCGCTCGGGCCATCCGGCCGCGGGGCGTGTCGCCCATCAGCCGGTCGACGAGGCCGCCCGCAGCACCGGCGAGGGCCACTCCCACCACGAGGATGAGTACGGCGGCGATGACGTTGGGCAGGTAGTCCTGCACGTTGGCCATGAAGTTCGTCAGCGCTGGGATCTTGAGCGCGCCGACGGCCGCCGCGATGGCGTAGATGAAGATGAACCAGAAGGCAACCACTCCGACGAGCCGTGACGGGCGTGCGCCGGGGCTGACCCGTTCGACATAGGTTCCGGCCTGGCTTCCGCTCAGCGCTCGATCGAGACCGACGGTCTCCAACAGCTTGGTGGCCGCCGCCTTGACCACGCGGGCGATGAGGTAGCCGACGAACAGGATGATCAGGCAGCCCACCAGATTCGGGATAAACGCGATCAGGGAGTCGAGCCCTCTTTGAAGGCTTTGGGCGATGTGCACAGCCGCAATGGGCATGGCGAGTCCTCCGTCCTCGGGGGTGAGTAATGAGATGCCCGCCTGCGCGGCACGTTCGGGGTGCTCCGAGTCGGCCATGCCGTCTGAGAAGTGCCTTCGCGCGGCCGCTCGGCGGGCGTCATCTATTCAGACCACGTGCGTGCCGATCCGGTTACAAGACCCCGATCCGGGTCAACTTGTAACCAACCGGCCCGGAGGGAGGTCCTAGAACGGGATGCTGCGCGACCCGCTGCCCATGGAATCTGACGAAAGCCTCATCGAGCGCGCGCTGCAGGGCGACCTCGTCGCTTTCGAGCAGCTCGTCGAGCGCCACCGGGGCATCGTGTTCCGCGTCGCGGCACGGATCGTGGGCCCCGACGATGCCGAGGATGTCAGCCAGGATGCGTTTCTACGGGCCTTCCATCGGCTCGAGCAGTACCGCGGCGCCGCCACGTTCCGCACCTGGCTGTTACAGATCACCCAGAACACGGCTCTGAACACGCTGACCCGCGCGCGCCGCCGACCCAGCGAGATGGTCGACACCCCACCGGAGGCCGCCGACCGCGATCCGGTCCGTCAGCCGGTGACGGAGCTGGAGCGCCGCGAGCGTCAAGAACGCCTCGAGTTCAAACTCCTGACCCTGCGCCCCGAATACCGCAGTCTTCTCGTCCTGCGAGACCTAGAGGGTCTGAGCTACAACGAGATCTCCGACGTACTCGACATGCCGCTGGGGAGCGTCAAGGGCAGGCTCCACCGAGCCCGCGACGAGCTCATCAGGCTGCTGCGGAACAACACCTACGACTGGGAGCTACCAGCATGAACGCAGGCGATTCCTCCGCTGACGAGCTCACCCCCGCTGAGCGTCGCCTGAGCCAGCACCTAGAGCTGCTCCGAGCCAGCCCGCCGACCGGCGCCCCTCAGCTCGTCGCCACAGTGAGTCGTGGTGTGCGCTGGCAGCGGGCGGTGCGGGAGCCGCTCGTTCTGGTAGGTGCCGTTGCGACGGCCCTCCTCGACGGTCTGGGACTCTTGTTTAAGCCCGGGGCGGGTGGGTCATGACCCCGCTCGCCACCTCGGTTCTCGGGCAGGCCGGGCAGGCCCTGGGTACCTTCCTGCCTCGCCTTGTCGGAGCGATCGCGCTGCTGCTGATCGGCCTGCTGCTCACGCGGCTGCTGACGCGGCTACTGCTGCGGGCGCTCCAAGCGGCCGGCGTCGATCGTCTCGCCGAGCGCGGCGGGGTGACCGACGTGCTCCAGACGTCGGGGCTGGGCGCGTCCCTCGCAGGGGTAATCGCCCGCGCCGTCCGGATCTTCCTGACGATCGTCGTTGTCTTCGCTGCGCTCTCTCTGCTGGGCCTGCAGTTCCTGTCGGTGTCTCTCAACCAGGCCATCCTGGCGTTGCCGAAGGTGTTTATCGCCGCCAGTCTCGTCCTCGGCGGTGCCGTGGTGGCGGGCGCGGCGCGCAAGCAGACGGAGCGGCTCACCTACCAGCTGGACTTCCCCGTGCCAGTCGGGCAGATCGTCCAGGTCGCCGTCCTGGGCATCTTCGGCATCCTCGCCGCCGAGGAGCTCGGCATCTCCACCGCCGTGCTGCTCGTCGTGATCGCCGTGCTTCTCGCCGCGGTGTCCGGGACCTTCACACTGGCGTTCGGGCTCGGCTCTCGCGAGGTGGCCCGCGCCCTCAGCGCGGGCCGCTACCTCCGCCATGACTACCGAGTCGGTCAAGACATCGCAATCGGAGAGGTTCGCGGACGGATCATCAGGATCGACAGCACCAGCACGCTTCTCGACGCGGGCGAGGGCCGGTCGATTCGTGTTCCCAACCACATGCTGATCGACAGCATCGTGACCAGCTACGCCGATGAGGGTGGGGGGATCGCCGGGACGCCTTGAACTTTGCCCGGGAGGTCTCGAGGGCTTACGTGATCACCGAGCACGGGGGCCGCCGGGGGGGCGTGAGGCGGGGAGGGGGACGGGGCGGGCGGTTGGCTTGGTTGGTGGGGTTTAGGGTGGTTATCATTTGGTTTGTTTTTCTTGGGCTTGGGGGGGCGGGGGGTTGGGGGCACAGCGGGGAGCTGGGGGGGGGGGGGTGGGGGGGTGGGTGGGGCGGGGGGGGGGGGGGGGCGAGGGCGCGGTGCCCCGGGGCGACGAGGATGGTGGGCGGGGGGGGCCGCGGAAGGCCGCTAACCCCGGGTCCCCCGGGGGGGGGGGGGGGGGGTCGTTTTGCTGCTGGTCCCGTTTTATGTCTATGAAGCGATCCACCGGCTGATCGTCGCCAGCGACACGACTGGAAGCGTGGTCGGGATGGCGGTCACCGCGTCGGCGATCGTGCTCATGCCCGGCCTGGGCTGGGCCAAGCTGCGTCTTGGTGAGCGGCGGTGATCGCCGTCAACGAGAGCGTGGCGTTGTGGTGCTGACCGCGCCGGGCTTGGTGTGACGCAGCTCCCGCGCGGTGGGCCGGTGGGCGGAACCTCCAGCCCGACCTATCTACAGGCTGTGTTGGGGGGCTCGGGTGGGCGTCGCTCGCGCCTGGACGACAGCATGGGTGACCGATCTGCTGTTCTGCAGGGCGTCACGGAGGCCGATCATCTGGTCGCGGTCGTACTCGTCGCGTCCGTCGGGGGTACGCGCCGGCGCTGGGAAGCCGTACCGCTCCTCCCACAGGCGCAGTGTGTCCGCGCTGACGTTGAGCACCGTGGCTGCTTCGTTGATCGTGAGCGTAGCTCGACCCTCCTTCACAGGATGTATCGGCAGCCGGGTCTATTCCTTTAGCGCTTTCGGGAATCGCGGACGACTGTCGTATCGGCGCAGCGCGCCGAAAGACGCCAGGGAGCCAACTCCCCGGACGCCTTGCGCGAAGACCAGACGCGGACCCGCGGGTTTGACTAACGGGCAAGCAACCCGGCTCGGCGCAGCGCTTACCGACCGGCGTGACCGGGTTTGTCCCCCTCATGAGCAGCGCATTCGCCGTCAGACCGCGGTTCGCGTCGTGGCTGCTCTGCCAGACGACCGGGCGCGGCCGCCGGCACCGGCCGCGCTGCTCGCGGTGGGCCAAGCGGCTCGCATGCCGCCGGCGTTCACGGCCGGATCGTGACGATCGGGATCACGCAGAGGCGCAGGAGCCCAGCGGGCAAGTCGTCATGAAAGCAAGCGGCGGAGCGCGCCAAGTGTTCGGCCGTCGACCGGTCCCTGGCGAAGGGTATCGTTGATGCGCAATGCCCTTCTTCGGACACAAGTCGCGCCATGAGCGCGAGTGGGAGGAGGTCCGGGCGTCCGCGCAGGACGACATCGTCTCGCTTGGCGACGACATTCGGTCGCTGGACGTCGACATCGAGATGCCCGGTGTTGCCGACGACGCCAAGCAGCGCTACGAGCAGGCGCTAGAGGCCTACCAGCGCGCCAGCGACGTCTTCGACCGCGCCAAGCGGCCCGAAGATCTTGCGCCGGTGAGTGAGACGCTTGAGGAGGGCCGGTTCGCGATGGCATACGCCAAGGCGCTGCTGGACGGCAAACCGCCCCCGGAGCGACGGCCACCGTGCTTCTTCGATCCTCGCCACGGACCGTCGACCGAGGACGTCGATTGGGCGCCCCCCGGCGGTCAGCCGCGCCCGGTTCCGGCGTGCGCCGCCGACGCGGTGCGCATTAAGGACGGCTTTGCACCGCACGGCAGACAAGTGACGGTCGGCGACCGACAGACCGATTACTGGAATGCGCCACGCCACTTCGGACCGCTCATGGGCGGCTACTTCAACGGTTTCGGCGGCGGCGGCATGCTACCGGGACTGCTCGTGGGGTCGGCCCTTGGCGCCGGCCTCGGTTTCGGCGCAGCCGGCTTGTTCGACGGAGATGGGGATGGGGACGGGGACGGCGGCGACGGGGACGGCGGCGACGGGGACGGCGGCGACGGGGACGGCGGCGATGGCGGCTGGGGTGACGGCGGCGACGGCGGGGACTTCGGAGGCGGGGACTTCTGAGCGCGGCCGACCGCGGGACGGCTCGCGGGCCGGCGAGGTGTAACTAGCGTTTGCTCGTTGGCGGCCCAGTAACGCTGAAGCCGCTGAGCGTAGGCATAGACGTAGTCATGCAGCCCCTCCAGCAACTGAACTTCCGTGGGTGACAATCCCGGGTGCCAGAGATCAGCGATGAGGACGATACGGTCTTGCTCGGTGTGATTGCAGGCCTCGTGCTCCAGGTAGTCATCGAACACGAGGCACTGTCCGTCATGCCACTGCCGGGTGTCGTCGCCGACGCGTAGCGCACAGTCGCCGTCAGGCACGGTGATCGCGAGATGACACCGCAGTCGCAGGTTCGTGGGGCCACGGTGCGGCTGGATGTGCGTTCCGGGTCGCATCCGCGACACATAAATCAACCCGCCTGCTGTTCGCATCGCCGGCATCGTCTCGATCCCACGGGTCGTGACCGGGCAGGCCCCGCACACCTCTTCGCGCCGTCGGCCGCGCTCGTAGAAGAACGCCACGTCCCAATCGCCCGTTCGCCCAATTCGCTCACTCTCACGGTGAAACGAGGCTGGTTCCAAAGCGAGAACCTCGTCACGGATCTCCGCGAAGTGCGCCTCGAGGTAGCCCGCCAGCGGGAAGTCAGACACATCGTGCCACGGCCGTAACTCAAGGCCGGGATATTCGCGGCGACCGGTCCGACCGGTCGCGGCTGCGATGGTATCGATGTACTGGTGAAAACGCTTCCGCCCCGTCGCATCGCTGGGTGGCGTGCCCCTGTCGGTAAAGGTCGGCCGCGGCGCCGATGAGACCGTGTCCTCTCGCCGTTGACACAGTGCAGCATGCAGCGCCACCGGATCAGTGATCAGCTCGACCGGTGATGACCAGTCGTCACCACCGGGTTGCTCGAGGCGCCGCGCGAGCTGACCCCACTCGCCAAAGGTCAAGCGCTTGTCCCATACCGTGCCCAGCTTCAGCAGGCGCCGTTGCGCGGCTCGCGCCCACAGCCTGGCGCCCGACGCGTCATGGCGACAGCGCGACAGATGAGCCAGCCAGACGCATGGCTCCGGTACGACCGAGCACGTCGCGGCGGCCAGCGCGAGCCGGTTGCGCCGCTCGTCCAGATCTTCACCCTCGGCGAGACCGGCGCGATACAGATCACGCATGTGCTCCTCTTCGGTCGCCGTGAACGTGGCGAGCTCGGCGAGGAACACCGGCAGGGTCACGGCCCCGCTCGCGACGACCACCTCGGCCAGGTCGCGAAGCTTCGCAAGCCAGACTCCGGGGCGACCGTCACGGGCCTGTGCCTGCTCGGCCAGATTCGCCATGTGCAGCACGATCAGCGCATCGCTCTCATCGCGGCTGGCGGGCGACTCGACCGCACCGTCTGCCTCACCGAGTAACCGCTGGGGCATAGCGCGCAGCCAGGCATGGGTGCCAGCAAAGAGCGGATCGCGCGGCGTCACCGCGAATAGATAGGCGAGGCGCTCGGCCTGCTCCCCGACCAGGGCGATCAGCTCATGCCGCCTCGTCAGCGGCAGAAGCGGCCGCGCGTAGACATCGGTGCCGTAGACACTGTGGATGAGCGCAGCGTGCGCGATGACGGTCGATTGCCCCCATCGTCTGACGATCTCGTAGGAGCTGACGAGATGGCCGAGCAGCGTACGCGCCCCGGCATGGCGGAGGTCGCCGGCGCCTTCGGAGCGCAGGAAATCGATCACCCCGGCCGCCGTCGCGTCATTCTCCGTCGGCGGGGCAAGCAGATCGTCGATGGTCACGAGGAAAGTCTCCTTGATCGTCGCCGAGACCGGAGCTTGCTAGCCAAACGCGCGAGCTAGGTCGCCGCACCGTGGACGCGTCGGGACTGGCCGACACTCGACCAACCTCCACCCGCACCACACTTCTTCGCCAATGAGCCGCGGCGGTTCGCGCCCGCGCAAGACGTGCCTCGCCGGCAAAGCGAGTCTGGGTATGTCCAACTCCCGGCAGGTGCTCGTCGCCTCAGATGCTCAATGACTTGCGCTACGACGACGGACGGTCGCAGGGCGTGCTTCCCTTCCGCGTGATTCCGATCATTGCGATGCTGCGGTGAGCGCCGCGTTGCGCGTAATCGCAATCACCGAGAGGCATCGATGCAATAGCGAGCGACGGCGCTGCTGATGGTCCGTCAAAGCAGACGCGGCGCGGACGCGAGCGCATCAGGCGTGTACCAGCAGCGAGCATGGCGAGGGTCGCATTGCCGGCGCCGCATGGACTCTGCGTAGGCACCGGACCGCCTTTTGCACTTCTGAGCTGAGCTCTGCTTACGGCGAGCCTCAGGCGTGCGACTTTGCGGCAGATTCGGATTCGAACGGTGTCACGTTTGATGGCGTGAGCGCGCTTTCCGCGCCGAGCGGGGCGGGCGACGGTGGTAGAGCCGGGAGGCCGGTGCCGACCCGGAACCAAGGTCCGGTGGTGTGGAGGACCGGGATCGCGCCCAACCACTCGCGCCGCTTGGGACGCGTCGTTCGGCAAGGCCGGTGTGCGCCCTGCGCGTGCGGGTCAGCACACCTTGACGGTCGCGGTGACCGCTTTTGTTCGTGTCTTGCCCGACCGGAGCGTGACGTAGCTCTTCGTCCCGACCACGATCTTCCCGCCCGACGCGACGGCGGCCGGGACGGCGAGCCGCGCCCGGAACGGGGCGGTGCGTTTGGTCGCAGAGTCCTTCGGTTTACGGCGAAGACCACCTTGTTGACCTTGGAAACCGTGTAGCGGTTGCGCGCCGCCCGCTTGATGGTCAATGTCGCGATGAAACGCTGCCCTTCCGCACGCACGGACGCGGGATGGTCAGGCTGAAGTCCGCGCCGTACGCCGACGACCTGACCGTGGTGGTCCGCGTCGCGCCGGGACCCCCGGGTCCCGCCGGGCCGGAGGCCCCGGGGCCCCGGTGTGGCGGTCACCATGGTCGTCGACTGCGCCTGGGCGAGACCGTCGGAAACGGTCGCGGTGACCGTGTAGGTCCCGGGCGTGGCGTAGGCGTGGGAAGTCGAGGTGCCGATGCCGGTCGCGCCGTCGCCGAAGCTCCAGGTGGTGGTGATCGGATCCTGGTTGGCGTCAGAAGCGCCGGCGCTGAACGCGACCGGTGCCCCGCGGCCACGCGGCTCGGATGTCGCGGTGAGCAACGTGATCTGCGGGGCGACGTTGCCCGCGGTCAGCGTCAGGTCGTTGCCATCGCCCCCGGCGTAGGCGACGGCCAGCGGGACGCCGGCGGCGGTGGTGAGCGTCGAGCCGGCGGCGAGATTGGCGAATTGGCCGGTGATCGCGTCGCCGGCGTCGTTGCTGATCAGCGGCACGACGGAGCCATGCGGCACGGCTGTCCCGGCGAGGGGAAGCGTCACGCCGGCCATCGCGCTCGGGTCGATCGTGACCGTCCCGGTGACGTCGAGCGACGGAATCGACGCCGGCGCGACCGAGGTCATGGTCTCGGACAGCTTGCCCGTCGGTGAGAAGCTCAGCGCTCCGGTATGCAGTCCAGGGGCGGTCGGGGTGATCGTGCCGGAGACACTCGTCGGGCCCAGGGTGCCGGATCCGGTCAGGGTCGCGTTCTGGGCGACCGAGAACGGCCCGGCCTGCGTGCCGTTGGCGATCAGCGTCCCCTGGGAGATCGTCGTCGTGCCGCTGTATGTGTTGACGGCATCGATCAACAGCGTTCCCGGTCCCAGACTTGGTAATGCTACGGGCCCCGCCGATCTCGCTGATGGCGCCGGTCATGCTCAGTTCCGGGGCGGTCCCCGCGGCGACCGTGATCGTCGGATTGGCACCGAGTCGCACCGGGGCGGAGATCGTCGCCGGGCCGGCGGCGGATGACGTCGCCTGGATGTCACCGCCGAGGGCGAGCACCCCGGGGCCCGGCCCGCTGATCGTGCCTCCGATCATGTTCACCGAGCCCGCGGTGAGCGTGCCGCTTGGCGCGAGCGTGACGGTTCCGTCGTGCATCACGACCGCGTTCGAGACCGCAAGGTTCGCGCCGAGCACGCTGCCGCCGTTGACCGTCAGGCTCTTGGCGGAGTCGCTGTGGTTCTGAAAGTCGATCACGCCATCGCTATTGACGATGACCGGGGTCTGCGGGCTGATGTCGGAGGAATTCTCAAGCAACAGCCTGGCGCCCGGCGTGAGGCCGTCGCCGACGTTGAGCGACGAGCCGGCGATCACGTCGCCGCTGCTCGTGCCGATGTGCAGCGTTCCGGAGATGATCGTCGTCGCTCCGGCGTAGGTGTTGGGTGCGGTGCCCGACAATGAAACATCGCCGCTGCCGGCGGTCAGGAGCCCGGGGGCTCCTCCGATCGCGCCGTTGACCGTCAGCGTCCCGCTGTTTGACACTGCCTCCACCGTCGCGCTCGCGAGCGTCAGCGGGAGTGATCCGGCGAGGACGTTGCCGTCGGCGTCGGAGACGATGTTCTGGACCAGGCTGGCACCGCTGATCGTCAGCCCGGTGGTGCCGCCGATCACGTTGTCAGACCCGGCGAAGTGGATCTGATCGACGGCCAGCCCGGCGATGTTCATCGACGACGTGGTGTTGGCGTTGAACTGGACGATCGTGCCACCCGGCTCGCCGGTCATCGGCACGCCCCCGTTCCAGTTGCCCGAGGCCGACCACAGGCCGTTCGCGCCACCGGTCCAGATATGGGTCGCGCCGAGCGCGGGCGCCGCGCCGATCAGCGCCAACGCGAAAACCGTTGCGACGGAACAGGCAGTGCCGCGGATCGTACTCATGCGGTCCCTTCCCCTAGATCGATACGCGGGGCTCGAGTGAGCAACTGACAACTCGGGCGCCGCGGTATCGCCCCGGTCGGATCGGCCGCTGCGTGCAGCCCACCCAGGCGACGGCAGCCTAGCGCGTCTGCCAGCGGCATCGGGCAGATGCCAGTCCCATACGCCGCGGTGCCGCGCACCAACACCGCCCGCGCGAGCGATCTAGTCCATCCCGCCCCGTCCGATCCGCCGGCGCCGCTACAGCGCGGCTCCGCGGCGACCGCGGAATCCGCGGCGGAAGATCATGAGGCGGGCCAGGAAGAACAGCGGGATCAGGATCCACAGGCCGCTGACCACGCCGACGATGAGGTGAATGGCGACGATGGCCACGATGATCGGGACGATCGGGATCATGCGCAGGGAACCCAGCAGATTGAAGCCGGTGCGGGCGCCCGAGCCACGCCGCGCGGGATCGGCTGGCAGGTCGCGCGTGAGCCCGGCGAGCTCGCCGACGGTCTTCGCGGCGTAGCACTTGTCCAGGCGATCCTGGAACTCCTCCGCGTCGATCCGGCCGTCGGTGTGGTGCTGGCGCAGCCGGTCGGCGGTCGCCTCGCGGTCGGCGTCGCTCGCGCGCAGGTTGGGGTCCCGGATCATCTGGCTGAAAGTGTCGTACCCGTACATTGCTGCTCCCTTCGGTCTGTGTGCTTCGGTCACGTGCTGCAGGGAGAAGCGTGCTCTCTGGCGGGCGATTTGTCATCGGGCGAGGGGCGGCTTCTGGGCTGCTCCCGACGTGTGAGGGCAGCGGCGCTGTGTACTACCGCCGGCGTACTCGCGGCTGCGCCCGGGAGCCGATGACGGCGCCCGCCGGCGGGGCTATCGTGCGGCTGTGATCCCGTGGCGCTCGATCCGCCGCAGCGACATCCGTCTCGCCGTGATGTGCGGGGCGATCCAGATCCTCGCCACGGCAGGGGCGGCGCACCACGCGTCGCGCGCGCACAGCTGCTGGTGGGCGTCTGCGTGCCACCCTGCGACGCCGCTTGACGCCGGCGCCTACGCCCTGCTGGCGCTCGGCCCGCTCGCGCTCGTTGTGAGGCGGCGGTATGTGCGCGAGGTGCTCGTCTTCGTGTTCGCCGTCACGGCGGCGTACGTTGCGCGCGGGTACCCGCTCGGCCCGAATTTCCTGTCGCTCGGCTTCGCGATTGTCTCGGCGCTGTTCGCGGGGGAGCGAGCGCTCGCCTGGTCCACGATCGGAGTCGGCTGGTTGCTGTTCCTCGGGCTGCCGTGGGCGCTCGGACACTCGGGCGGCCCGAAGGTGCTGGCGGCGCTGGCGATTGCCGCCTGGCTGCTCGTCGCGCTCGCGAGCGCGGAAGCGGTGCGCGGCCGCCGAGAGCGCTTCGCACAGGCCAAGGCGGCTCGCGAGCTCCAGGCCCGCCGTCAGGCTGACGAGGAGCGGCTGCGCATCGCCCAGGAGCTCCACGATGTGCTGGCGCACAACATCTCGCTGATCAACGTCCAGTCCGGCGTCGCCCTGCACCTGATGGACGAGAAGCCCGAGCAGGCGCGGATTGCATTGACGGCGATCAACGAGGCGAGCGCCGACGCGCTGCGCGAGGTCCGCTCGGTGCTCGGAGTGCTCCGCGGCACCGGCGCGCGGGCGCCCCGGGCCCCGGCGGCGGGCCTGGACCGCCTCAACGACCTCGTCGCCCGCACGACCGCGGCCGGCGTCGGTGTCACGCTTGAGGTGCACGGCGAGCGGCGGCCGCTCCCGGCAAGCATTGATCTGGCAGCGTTCCGGATCGTGCAGGAGGCACTGACGAACATCGTCCGCCACGCCGGGGCCGGCGCCGCCACCGTCGAGTTGACGTACGGCGGCGATGAGCTGACGGTGCAGGTGGACGACGACGGACGCGGCGGGGGCGCCTCCGGCGGTCGCCGCGAGGCGTCGGCGTCGGACGGCGAGGGTGGTGGCAACGGCATCCCGGGTATGCGCGAGCGCGCGGGCGCTCTCGGCGGCACGCTGGACGCGGGTCCCCGATCGAGCGGTGGGTTCCGCGTCCGCGCGCGGATCCCCCTCCCGGGCAGGTGACCGCCGTGATCCGCGTGCTGCTGGCGGACGACCAGGCGTTGCTGCGCGCCGGGTTCCGCGCGCTGCTGGACGCGCAGGACGGGATCGAGGTCGTCGGCGAGGCGGCGGACGGTCGCGAGGCGGTCGGCCTCACGCGCGCCCTCACGCCCGACGTCGTGCTGATGGACATCCGTATGCCGACGCTCGACGGGATCGCCGCCACCCGCGAGATCGCCGCGGACCCGGCCCTCGCCGGCGTCAGGATCGTGATCCTGACCACGTTCGAGCTCGACGAGTACGTGTTCGACGCGATCCGGGCCGGGGCGGCCGGCTTCCTGGTCAAGGACACCAAGCCGGGTGACCTGATCGAGGCGGTGCGGGTCGTCGCCGCCGGGGAGGCGCTGCTGTCACCTTCGGTCACCCGCCGGCTGATCGGCGAGTTCGCCGCGCGGGCCAAGGAGCCGCCCCGCTCGGCCGTGCTCGAAGAGCTGACCGACCGCGAGCGGGAGGTGATGGCGCTCGCCGCCGCCGGCCTCTCGAACGAGCAGATCGCCGAGCGCCTCGTCGTCAGCTCTGCCACGGCCAAGACGCACGTCAGCCGGGCGATGATCAAGCTCGGTGCCCGTGACCGCGCCCAGTTCGTGGTGATCGCGTACGAGTCTGGCCTTGTGCGACCCGGCTGGTCTGAATGATCATTCGGCGCGCGGCCTCGGCGTCGACTCCCTCTATACGCGTGTCATCCAAACCCCGCTCACTTCTGCTCGCACGCAGAAGCAGAAGTGTCGGCGGGTTAGATGCGATGATCGCCCGCAGGACGACCGCTTTCCTCGAGTCCAGCGTCATCTGGCGCGAATGGTTGGCGGCGAGCACTCGCCCGCCGGCATCGGCGCGCACGATCGCTCGGTGGTAACAAAAAACCCCGCATGCGCGGGGCTTTCTGAGAGCGGCTGAAGGGACTCGAACCCTCGACCTTCTGCATGGCAAGCAGACGCTCTAGCCAACTGAGCTACAGCCGCGAGGTGGCCGAGTATAACCCGCCCCCGGACCTGCCGAGGCGCTCGCACCGACCGCGCCACGGGCCCACCGGCAACCGACCGCCCGCGCTGGTTTAGCCCGCCGCGCATCCCGGGAAGTACGGCCGTGAGGCTCCGATCCAGGATGAAGAGGGGCGGCGCGCGATGGTGGGCGCTCTCAGCCGGTACCAGGCCGAGAGAGCTCCGCCTCGGCGCGCCCGCCCGGCAGGGGCCGCGCCGCATCGCCACCAACCACCGCAGGCGGCGCGTCAGTCGGCCTCGATGGTGATCCCGAGCGCGGTCGCCAGCGCGGCCGCCGAGGCCATGACGTCGGGCCACGGCATCCGCAGGCCGCGCAGTGACTCCACGCCCAGCACTCCGTCCAGCGACGCCCCGCGGATGAGGCAGGCGGTGAGCTTGGCGTGTCGGAAGTCGGCGCCCTCCAGCCGGCAGTCCACGAAGGCCACCGAGTCAAGGCGCGCGTGCATGAACGACGCCTCGGCGAGGTTGACCCGCTCAAAGACCACGTTGCGCAGCCTGGCCGAGGCAAAGGAGGCGAGCTGCAGGGAGGAGTCGACGACGCGCAGGTCGCGGACATCGCCGCCGGTCAGGCCAAAGCCGACGAACTGGGAGCGGTGGACCTCGACGCGGGTCAGCTGCCCTTCGCGTCCCTCGACGTTGGACATCCCGCAGTCGTGCATGACCACGTCGGTCAAGCTCAGGCCCGGCACGTTCCCGGGCTTCAGCACGACGCCGCGCAGCTCGGACTCGCGCACGCTGACCCGGCCGGCTTGGACCGCGCCGCCATCACCGGCGACCAGCGCGCCGGTCAGATCGATCGTTCCGGCCGCGGACACCAATGACACCTCCTCCAGCTCAGGAAGATCGGGCGCCTGGAGCGCCGAGACGTCGGTCACAGCCGATCGTCGCCCGGCTCAGGCGCTGCCCGGATCGGGGACCTCGACCGGCGCCGCCTCCGCCGCGTCCGCTGCGTCGGCTGCGTCGGTTGCGTCGGTTGCGTCCGATGAGAACGCCTCCATGGCGGCGTCCAGGGATTCGGCGGTGTCGACGTTGCGCTGCACGCCGGCCAGCCGCAGGGCGTCGTTGGCCGGCGCGTTGGCGGGAATGACGAGCAGCAGGCGCTGCCCCCGCGCGCGCAGCTTCTCGCGCAGCTTGTAGATGAGGTGAATGCCGGAGCTGTCCAGGTAGTCGAGGGCGCTGACGTCGAGGATCAGCGCGAGCGCATGGTTGGGCGTGGCCTCGGCGATCGCGGCCTCGATGCTGTCGGCGTTTGAGAGGTCGATCTCGCCGCTGAGCTGGGCGACGACGACGCGCTCGCGATCCGAGAACTGGACGTCGGCCAGTTTCACGACGTGATCTTCCTGTGCATCACGATCCCGGTCCCGGTCTCGGACGAGGTGACCTCCACGTCGTCCATCGCCGCGCGGATGATCACGAGTCCGCGGCCACGGTCCTGGCCACGGGGCGCGCGCCAGCTCCCGGCGTCGGTGACCACGAAGGTCAGCTCGCCCTGGTTCGCGGTGGCGTGGAGCGTGAACTCGGCCGGCGCGGGCGAGTAGGCGTGCTCGATGGCGTTGGTGCACGCCTCGCTGACCGCGAGGGTGATCTCCATGGTCTGTGAGTCGTTCGCGCCGTGGTGACGCAGCCAGCGCCGCAGGACCAGCCTGATCTCGGCCAGGATCTTGGGGTCGGCGGCCAGGTGCAGGTCCAGTTCCTCATCGATCTCGCTGTTCTGGATGGCGACGATGGCGACGTCGTCGCGCAGGCCCTCGGGCGGGACCATGCTCTCGAGCGCGCGGCGGCACAGATCGTCGACCGAGGCGGCGTCCTTCACCACGTCGAGCAGCGTGTCGATGGAGTCCGTGAGCGGGGTGCCGGGCCGCTCCACGAGTCCGTCGGTGTAGAACACGAGCGTCTCGCCCGGGCTCAGCACGAGCTCGTGCTCGCGCACGCGGCCGTAGGAGAACGCCCCGAGCGGCGCCGACGGCGTGACATCGACCACCCGACCGCCATCGCGGCTGACCACGATCGGCGGGAGATGGCCGGCGCTGGCGATCTGGACCTCGCCGGTGTCGGGTTCCAGCACCGCGTAGGCCGCCGTGGCCATCGCGTAGTCGGGCATCGACTGCACGAAGCGGTCGACCAGCTCCAGGGTCCGCGCCGGCCCGTAATCCTGCATCGCGTAGGCGTGCAGGGCGGTCCGCAGCTGGCCCATCAGCGCCGCGGCCCGGACCCCGTGACCGACGACGTCGCCGATGGCCACGCCCAGTCGGCCGCGGGCCAGCTCGAAGACGTCGTACCAGTCACCGCCGACCTCGTCGCTGGCCGGCAGGTAGCGCGCCGCGGTGGTGACGCCGATGACGTCGACCAGCTGCTTGGGCAGCAGGCTGCGCTGCAGGATCATGGCGACCTGGTGCTCGCGCTCCAGCTCGGAGAACAGCCGGGCCCGCTCGATCCCGGGCGCGGCACGCGCGGCGGCGACCTGCAGGACGGCCAGGTCACGCTCGCCGAAGGTCCGTGGCACCAGCGACCCGACGTGCAGCACGCCGATCAGCGCTCCCTCGACGATCAGCGGGATGCCGAGCAGCGACTGGATGCCCTTCTCGCGCAGGATCGGATTGAGGATGTCGGCGTGGTCGACGTCGGCGATGAAGATCGCGACGCGCTCGGCGGCGATGCGACCGGCGAAGCCCTGCCCGATCGGAATCCGCACGCCCCGCTCGACCTCTTCCTCGATGCCCTTGGCGGCGCGGGCCACCAGCTGGCTAGTGGACGGATCGTGGAGGAGGATCGCCACGGTGTCGACACCGAGGGCTTCTCGGACGCGGACCAGCAGCTCATCCAGGAACTCCTCCAGGCCCAGCTCGGAGAGCGCCGGATCGCTCAGCCGGGCGAACGCCTCGATCTGGTGCGCGGGAGCGAGCGCAGTCTCGACGGCCATCAGGACCGTCTGGCCCGCACGTGGCGCCTGATGGTGAGGATTCTCGAGGGTCACGAGCTTATTGTGCCCCGGTGCTGGCTAACGGAACACGGCTACCGTCCCGTCCCCGGTCGGCTCGTGCGCGGACCCCATGCGCGGCGCGAAGGCGACGACCGGAATCGAACCGGTGTAGACGGCTTTGCAGGCCGCTGCGTAGCCACTCCGCCACGTCGCCGAGGTCCCGAAGACTAGCGGCGCCGGCGGGTCCACCACCGGCGGCGCTCAGCGACAGAGCAGGACGACGAGGTTGCCCGATGGATCCCGGACCCCGGCGGAGTTCGCGTCCTCGGTGACCGGCGACAGGCCGGCGTCACGGACGCGATCCAGCACGCGATCAAGCTCGGCACGGTCGGGCAGCACGACCTCATAGGAGCGCAGCCCCACCGCGCCGGGTGCGGCTGGGCCCGAGCCGGCGCTCTGCCAGGTGTTGAGCCCGAGGTGATGGTGATAGCCGCCGGCCGAGACGAACAAGGCGCCCGGATAGCCGCGGGTCGTCACGTCGAAGCCCAGCACGCCGTGGTAGAAGGCCTCGGCGTCCGGGATGCTCGCCACCTGGAGGTGCACGTGGCCGATCACGGTGCCGGCCGGCACCGTCGCCTGCGGCCCGTCGGCGGCGGCCAGCTCGTCGGCGAGGCTGCGCAGGTCCAGCGCCAGCGTCGCCATCTGCAGCTGTCCGTCGGCGTAGCTCCACTCCTCACGCGGGCGATCGCGGTAGAGCTCGATCCCGTTGCCGTCGGGATCCGAGAGATACAGCGCCTCGCTGACGAGATGGTCGGCCACCCCGTCCAGCGACCAGTGGGCCTCCGCCAGCCGGGCCAGCGCATGGGCGAGGTCCAGCCGCGTCGGATACAGGATCGCCAGGTGATAGAGCCCCGTCGCCCGCCGGTCCAGCGCGGGCGCCGACGCGTCACCGTGCAGCCTGACGAGGTCGGCACCACCGGGAACACCGAAGGCCAGGGACCCGTCGTCGGCCTCGCGCACACTCAGTCCCAGCGCGGTCTCATAGAACGCGCGGCTGCGGGCGAGGTCTGAGACGGTGAGGCTGACCGCGCCCGGCGCCGTGGCGGCGGCGATGGCCGGCGCCTCGGCGGTGGAGGTAGGGGAGGGGTTCAGCGGGCTCATCGGGTCCATCCTCTGAACACTAGGCCGCCGCGGCCGCGTAGCGACCGTGATGGGCGATGAGGCCCGAGACGATCTCGGCGAGGCGGTCCCGGGTCTCGGGATCGGTCAGCTCGCCGTCTGCGGAGAACAGGTCGTGCGCCTTGGCCACGGGCAGCTCGGCGTCCAGCACGCGCGCGCCGGCGATGCCGAGCGCCTTGCGCAGGTGGTCCTGGGCCCACATCGCGCCGTAGTCGGTCATGCTCGCGCCGATCACGGCCACGGGCTTGCCCCACAGCGCGGAGTCGGGGCCGTGGGGCCGCGACGCCCAGTCCACCACGTGCTTGACCTGGCCGGGGATCGTCGTGTTGTACTCGGGAGTGGCGAACAGGACCGCGTCGGCGCTCTCGAGCTCGGCCCGCAGGCGCTCCACCTGGGCGGGTGGAGCGTCCTCACGGTCCTCGTTGAACGGAGGCAGGAGCTCGAGATCCTCGTAGAGGTCGATCGTCACCCCGTCGGGGGCGACCTGTGCCGCCGCCCGCAGCAGCGCCGTGTTGTACGACGCTGCGCGCAGGCTGCCGGAGATTCCGAGGATCCTCATCGAGCTAGGCGGCCTTGACCGCGGACACGCTCACCAGCAGCTTGACCTCGTTGGCGACGAGGAGGTTGCCGTTGGGAAGGGTCTGGTTCCACTTGAGGTCGAAGTCGCGGCGGTCGATGGCGCTGGCGAGCTCGAGGCCGATCCGCTCGTTGCCCCACGGATCCTGTCCGTTCTCGGCGATCTCGCCCTTGAGCTCGATCGGCTTGGCGATGCCCTTGATGGTGATCTCGCCCTCGAGCGTGATCTCGCCGCCGGCGCCCACCTCGGTCGCGGTGGAGTGGAAGCTGATCTTCGGCTGCTGGTCGGCGTCGAAGAACTCAGGCCCCTTCAGGTGGCCGTCGCGGTTGGCGTCGCCGCTGTCGATCGTGGCGACGTCGACGGTGCCCTCCAGGACGGGGGCGTCACCGGTGGCGTCGATCTTCCCCTCGAAGGTGCCGAAGCGGCCCCGGACGGTGGCGATCCCCATGTGCTTGACCTCGAAGCCGACGCTGGAGTGGCTCGGGTCGACGTTGTAGACGGCGCTGGGGATCTGCGTCAGTGTGGTTGCGGACATTGGGGTCTCCTTTGACGATTCGTTGACTGCGCAACCAAATATAGCACAGATGGTTGCGCTGTCAAGTATTTAGCACGCGGTCGTGCGCCGAGGACGCCCGAGCCACCATGAACCGCGGGTTGCGACTACTCAGCGGTGCAGCGGCCGCCGGCCCCGGCGCCCGGCAGGCGACCGAGCAACGTGGCGAGCTGTTCGATCTCATCGAGCGAGAAGTGCTCGAGGAACAGGCGGCGGATGCTGGTCACGTGCGAGCATCCGGCCTGGCGCAGCTTGTCGTAACCCTGGTCAGTCAGTTGAGCGTAGGAGACGCGGGCATCGTTGGGACAGGCGACCCGCTGGCACAGCCCCGCCTCCACGAGCCCGTCGACGAGCCGGGTGATCCCCGACCGCGTGAGCATCGTGCTCTCCGCCAGCGCCGACATCGGCAGCCGCCGGCCCTCGGCCTGTGACAGATAGAGCAGGACTTCGTAGTCCCTAGTAGTCATACCGTGCTCGGCGGCCAGGTCGGCATCGAGCACGCGCACAATCGACGCGTGGCTCTGCAGATAGCTGCGCCACGCATCGAGGGCGGCGCCCTCAAGTCCTGTTTCCGCAAACGTTTCCATGCTCAGAGTCTAGTTGACGGATCAACGGTCAAACCCATCTCATCCATCCGGGGTAGCCTCGAATCGTGGAGGAAATCGCCCCAGGGCTGTGGCACTGGACGGCCCGTCATCCTCATATCGGCAGCACGGTGAGCTCGTATTACCTCGAGAGCGAAGGTGTGCTGCTGGATCCTATGTTCCCGCCGGACGGACCGGACTGGTTCGACGCGCGCTCGTCCAACCCGCAGCACATCGTCCTGTCAAATCGACACCACGATCGCGACGCGTGGCGGCTGCAGGAGGACTTCGGCTGCGAGGTGCATTGCATCGCCAACGGCCTGCACGAGCTACAGGGCCGGGGGCCGGCGACGCGCGTTTCAGTTCGGCGACGAGCTGCCCGGGGGGATCGTGGTCCACGAGGTCGGCGCGATCTGCCCCGACGAGACCGCCCTGCACATCCCCGGCCATCAGGCGCTGGTCTGTGCCGATGGCGTGGTGCGCTGGCCCGGGGTCGACGGGCTGACCTTCGTGCCCGACTGGCTCATGGACGAGCCGGCGGGAACCAAGGAGGGCCTGCGCGCCGCCTATCGCGGCCTGCTGGCGCTGGACTTCGATCGTCTGCTGCTGGCCCACGGCGATCCCGTCGTGGGCGGGGCCAAGGCCGCGCTGCGCTCGTTCGTGGACGATGCCGGCTGACCGGGGAGTCGCGCCGATGATGGGGCGGCTCGCCGCGACGCTCGCGTTCGCCGCGGCGCTGACCGGTTGCGCCCAGAGCTCGAACACCACGAGCTCAGGCGCGGCGGGCGCCGCCCCGCCGACCTCCTCCACGCCGGCGAGCGCGACCACCCCGACGACGACCACCTCCACGACCTCGGGGGCCGCCACCGGGTCGGGCACGCTCACGGTCAGCCCGGCCTCGGGCTCGCCTCGCTCGGTCATCCACTTCACGTTCGTGCCGCCGGCCACCGCGGGCACGGCGGGCAGCAACGAGGTCTCCGAGGCGCTGAGCGTCATGGGCCCACAGAAGACCGGATGCGTCGGGATCCACCAGCAGGGCGTGTCCGCGTCGCCGCCGGGCCAGGCGACGACCGTCTCGGTGGGGCCGGCCCAGCTCGGCGGAGACTGGTGCCCCGGGACCTACACCGCGCGGATCGAGGTCGTCGCGCGGCCCAAGTGCGCGCCGGGGATGATGTGCCCGCAGTTCATCCGCATCGTGGCCACGCTCGGGCCGGCGACGTTCAGGATCTCGGGCTGACCGCCTGCCACACCCGCTGAGGGGTCATCGGCAGCCGGGTGAGCCGCACCCCGCCGGTGGCGGCGGCGATCGCGTTGCCCACGGCGGCGGCGACGCCGACGATCGGTGCCTCGCCGACGCCCTTGGCGCCGTATGGACCTTCCGGCGCCGGCACCTCGACGATCTGGGCGTCGATCGCGGGGGTTCGGACCGCGGTCGGCATCGCGTAGTCCACCAACGTCCCGGTGGTGAGCTGGCCATGGTCGTCGTGGGCCAGCTCCTCGAGCAGAGCCCAGCCGAGGCCCTGCACGGTGCCGCCCTGCATCTGACCCTCGACCAGCGCCGGGTTGAGCGCGCGCCCCACATCCTGCGCGATCACGTGGCCGAGCACGGTGACCGCGCCGGTCTCGGGGTCCACCCGGACGTGGGAGATGTGAGCGGCGGCCTGAGGCGCCTGGGTCTGCGCCGAGCGCCCGTGTCCCTCCACCGGCATGTGGCGGCTGCCGAAGCTGAGGATCTTCGGGGCCAGCTCGTCGATCGGCAGCGCCTTGGCGGGCACCCCGACCGGCTGGATCGACCCGTCGACGATCTCGAGGTCCAGCGGTGAGATCTCCAGCTCGTCGGCGGCGACCTCGAGCAGTCGCTCACGTGCCTCCAGGGCCGCCCGCTCCACGGCTCGCCCGACGGTGTAGGTGACCTTGCTGCCGCCGCTGGTCCCGGCATAGGGGGCGGTCGAGGTGTCCGCGTTGACCACGCGCACGCGGGACGGGTCCACCCCGAAGGCCTCAGCGGCGATCGTGGCAAACCCGGTCTCGACACCGGTCATGTCGGCCGCGCCGGTGATGACCGTGAGATGCCCGTCGGCATCGAGGCGGCAGACGGCAGCCGCCGGCTCATAGCCACCGGGCCACCAGCCGATGGCGACCCCGATGCCCTCGTGCGCGTCGACCTCGCCGCGGCGCGCCCAGAGCGGATGGTCGCGCAGCCGCTCCAGGCAGGCCTCGGCGCCGAACACGGGGTAGGGCTGGCCGGACGCCGCCAGGTCGCCCTCGCGGGCGACGTTGCGCAGCCGCAGCTCCAGCGGGTCGAGCTCGAGCCGGCGCGCCACATCGTCGATCAGCGACTCGATGGCGAACGCCGCCGGCGCCGCCGCGGGAGCGCGATAGGCGCCGAAGGTCACTCGGTTGGTGGCGACGCCGAGCGCCACGAGCTCGTGCGCGGGCCAGCGGTAGGGACCCGCGGCCAGCATCGCCGCGATCGACTCGACCCCGAAATCGTCGGTGGACCCGCGGTCCACGAGCACGCGCGCGCGGATCCCGGTCAGCCGGCCGTCGGCGGTGGCGCCGACCTGCGACCGACAGCACCTCGGCGCCCGCCGGGTTGGTGGCGGCGATGTCCTCGCTGCGGGTCAGCGCCAGGCGCACCGGCCGCTTCAGCGCCATCACCGCCGAGCAGACCAGCGGCTCGATGATCATCATCTTGCCGCCGAAGGCGCCGCCCAGCGGAGCGCTGCGCACGCGGACACGCTCGGTCGGCAGCCCGAACAGCTTGGCCAGCGAGTCGCGGGTCGAGAACGGCGCCTGGGTGGAGCTGCGAACCACGAGCTCGCCCTCGGGCTCCAGCCACGCCGTCGCCGTCTGCGTCTCGAGGTAGCCCTGGTACATCCAGGGCGTCTCGAAGCGTCCGCTGACCACCGACGTCGCTGGCGGCCAGCGCCGCGTCGACGTCGCCGCTGGCCAGCCGGGCGGTGCCCAGGACGTTGTCGGAGAGCTCCTCGCCCTCCAGCCCGCCGGCCGCCACCGCGGCGTGAGCGTCGCCGATGTCGGATCCCTCGCCCGCGCGTCGCCTCGATCACCCGAGCCCGCGGCGCGCCGGGCCGCGCGGCCCCCTCCAGGTCGACGACCGGCTCCAGCGGCTCCAGCTCGCACGTCGACGAGTGACGCCGCCGTCCTCGGCCCGGGCCTCGGTCTCGGCGACGACCATCGCGACCGGCTGGCCGGCGTAACACGACCTCCTCGCGGGCCAGAGGCTCGTAGAGCCGCCCCTTGCCACTGGCGACGATCGGCAGGTCAGCGGCGGTGAGCACCGCGACCACGCCCGGCAGGGCCCGCGGCATCGTCGGCCTCGATGGCCGAGATCATCGCGTGGGCCTCGTGGGAGAGCACGAGCCGGGCATGGAGCAGTCCCGGCACGCGGCGTGTCGCCGGCGAACTGCGTCAGGCCCCGCACTTTGGGCCCGGAATCACGGCGAGGAGCAGGGACACCGATGGTGGCCACGATCGCAACCTAGCACCGCGCCGCGGTCGGCCTGAGGCGGTCCGCCGATGCACCGCACTTTGGCCGGCCTTAGTAGCGATTGACACCCGCCGGACAACCGTGTTAGCGTTAACAGGGTCAACGAGGGAGGCGTGTCCGCGGAGGCCGGTGCGGGCACGCATACATATCGAAGGGAGCCGAGATGCAGCACGCGTTCCGCGGCAGCAGGAGGCTGTTCGCGTTCCTTTCCGCATGCGCATTGATCTCTGCGGCGTTCGCCGCAGGGGCCTCAGCGCACGCCGTATCGAAGAACAAGGGTCATCATCGCCACGGGCATCACCACGGAAACGGCGGGGTGACGATCACCAGCCAGCCGTGGGGCACGGTTCCCGGCGAGGGACCGGCCAACCTCTACACGCTCACGAACTCGAAGGGCATGACGGTCAACATCACCAACTTCGGTGGTGTGGTCCAGTCGATCTGGGTCCCCGACAAGCGGGGCAGGACCAAGACGTCGCGCTGGGCTTCGCGAGCCTTGTCGGACTACGTCAACGACTTCTTCCAGGGCCACACCGGCGTTCCGTGGCCGGCCCCCGGTGGGTCGGGCGACACGTACTTCGGGGCGATCATCGGCCGGTACGCGAACCGCATCGCCAACGCGTCGTTCCCGCTCAACGGCACGACCTACACGCTCGACGCCAACAACGGCACCGAACACGTTGCACGGCGGGTTCCTGGGCTGGAACACCGCGGTGTGGTCCGCGGCGACGTCGACCGGCCCGGGTCCGCGGCGCTGGAGTTGACGAACACGTTCCAGGCCGGCGAGGGCTGCGATCCCGCGCAGACCAGACGCCGTGCAGCGGATTCCCCGCAGACGTCCAGGCGACGGTGGTCTACACGCTGACCAGCGACAACCAGCTGAAGATCTCCTACACGGCGATCAACAGCTCCAAGACGCTCAACACGGTCATCAACCTCACCAACCACACGTACTTCAACCTGGGCGGTGAGGCCTCGGGCATCGGTCGAGAACCAGCTGCTGCAGATCAACGCCGACAAGTACACGCCGGTCGACGCCAACCTGATCCCGGAGAGCCCGTTCTTCGTGAACGTGGCCGGGACGGCGTATCGACTTCCGGCATCTGACGCCGATCGGCGAGAACCTCCGCAACACGAACCTGCCGGACGGCTTCACCGCGCCGGCCGGCCAGCTCAAGCAGCTCCAGATCGCCCACGGTTATGACAACAACTGGGTGCTCAACGGCTCCGGCTACCGCCTGGTGTCCACCGCGCGTCGACCCCAAGACCGGGATCGTCCTGCAGGACGTTCACCGATCAGCCGGGCGTGCAGTTCTACTCCAGCAACTTCCTGGTGGGAGACCTGATCGGCACGAGCGGCAACGTGTACCGCCAGACCCAGGGGTTCACGCTGGAGACCCAGCACTACCCCGACTCGCCGCACCACATCGGTGATCCGGCATGGCCGTCGGTGGTCCTGACCGCGGGTGGCACGTTCAGCTCGAACACGGCGTACGCGTTCGGCGTGGCCGGCGGTGACCACGGCGACGGGTCACCATCGCCACTAGACGCTACTCCTACCCTCGACCGCGTCCGGCCGGTCCCGCCCCACGGCGGGGCCGGCCGTGTCATTTCGGGGTCCCTCGGGCGGCGCCATGTAGAGTCGCCGGCCATGACCGTGCAAGTCCACCACAGAGTTCGCCGACGTCGACCTCGGCTCGCTTGAGTTCTGGGGCCGGCCCGCGGAGGTGCGCGACGAGTACTTCGCGCATCTGCGCCGCTCAGAGCCGATCTCGCGCCACGAGCCGCCCGAGGACATCCTCGGCCTGCCCCAGCAGGGCCGCCTGCACTACTGGGCGATCGTGCGCTACGAGGACATCCGCCGCATCTCCCGCGACCCGGCGACCTTCTGCTCGGGCGAGGGCGTCCAGTTCGCCGACGCGCCGCCGGAGATGCTCGAGGCCTCCCAGTCGTTCCTGGCCATGGACGCGCCGCGCCACACCAAGCTGCGTGGCCTCGTCTCAGCCGCGTTCACGCCGCGCCGGATCAAGCGGATCGAGGACGGGATCCGGGTCAGCGCCAAGCGGATCATCGCCGAGGCGGCCCCGACGCGGCGGCGGGGACTTCGTCGATCTCATCGCCAAGCGGCTGCCGCTGCAGACGATCTCGGACATGCTCGGTGTGCCCGGAGGCCGACCGCGATCGCGTCGTGGAGGCCGCCGACACGCTGATCATGGCCGCCGACCCCGACTGCTTCGGCGATCGCGCAGCCGATCGAGGTGCTGGGCACGGCGCTGTGGACCCTCACCGAGTTCGCCACCGAGCTGGCCAAGCACCGCGAGCAGCACCCCGGCGACGACCTCATGACCGCGCTCGTCCAGGCCGAGGTCGACGGAGATCGGCTCACGCACCCGGAGATCGCCGCCTTCCTCGTGCTGCTGTCGGTCGCGGGCAACGACACCACCCGCCACACCACCTCGCACGCGATGCGCGCGCTGACGCTCAACCCCGGCCAGCGCCAGGCTGCTGGCCGAGGACCTCGACGCCCGGCTGCCCGATGCCGTCGAGGAGTTCGTGCGCTGGGCCACGCCGGTGCTCACCTTCCGCCGCACGACCACGCGCGACGTCGAGCTCCACGGCCAGCCGCTCCCGGCGGGGGAGAAGGTGGTCCTCTTCTACCACTCGGGCAACCGCGACGAGCGGCGTGTTCGATCGCCCGTGGGAGCTCGACATCACCCGCAGCCCCAACCGCCACCTCGGCTTCGGCGGCGGCGGACCGCACTATTGCCTGGGCGCGTCGCTGGCGCGCGTCCAGCTGCACGCCATCTTCGGCGAGATGATGCGCGTCATCCCCGACATCGAGGCCGGCGAGCCCGAGCTCCTGCGCAGCGGCTTCATCCACGGGATCAAGCGGATGCCGTGCACGTTCACGCGCGCGCGCCTGAGCGCCCGGTCGCGAGAATTCAACACACGGCGGTCCGCGTCGCGGATACGGTGTGGCGCGCCAGCCGGCTACCTGGAGCCTCATCGCCACGACTGTGAGCCATCGCCGCCTCATCGGATCGGGCCTCGCCGCGATGACGTGCGCCGTCGCCGCGCTGCTCGGCGCGCTCGCCGGACCCGCAGGCGCCGCGCACGGCCGCCAACCTGTTGCGCAACGCCGGCGCCGAGTCCGGCGCCGCGTCGCTGCATGGCTGGGACGCCGTCACCATTCCCGGGTGGAGCGTCGCCTCCGGCCTGCCCACGGTGGTCCGCTATGGCGACCGCGCGTTTCCCAGGGGGCGCGGGCAGTTGTTCGCCGGAGGCGCGGGGGGTACCGCCCGCCTCGGTCCAGACGGTCCTCCTCGCGCGCCCCGACGGAGGCCGGCTGCGCGGCCGGGAGCGCCTACGCGCTCTCCGCCGAGCTGGGCGGCACGACCACGAGCCGGGCCAGCGTCTCGGTGACGTTCCTCTCGGCGCGCGGCCGCGTGCTCGGCCGGCGCACACTCGGGCCGGTGGGCGGCCGCGGGCGCTCAGCGGTCACCGCGCTGCGCGCCCGTGCCGCTCTCCGGGTCGCCTGCCCCGTGGCGCCAGCGCGCGCCCGCGTGACGCTGACGCTGGCGACGTCGCTGACCAACTTCGACGGGCCCAACGCGCCGCTGGTCGGCTATGACCGCGCCGTCGCCGACGACATCAGCTTCGTCGTCCGAGGGCCCCACCGGCCCGCCGCGGCGCTCAGGCCGCCCGCGCTGCGCGTGCCCCGCTATGACCACGTGTTCCTCTTCTACTTCGAGAACCAGGACGTGCGCGCCGATCGTCGGCAACCGCCGCCAGGCGCCGTACTACAACAGCCTGCTGTCGAAAGGCAGCCAGCTCGGCGATTCTTCGCCGAGGAGCATCCCTCCGACGCCAACTACCTGGCGCTGGCCGGCGGCAGCGCGTTCGGGATTCCGCTCGACGACCCGCTGGAGTACGACTCGCAGTACACGATCCATGCGCCCAACATCGGCGACCTGGTCAACGCGGCCCACAGGACGTGGAAGGCCTACAACGAGAGCGCCGCCGGACCCGTGCGACGACACCGTACACGGCTATTACTGGAACGACGATCTGCCGTTCCTGTACTTCGCCGACATCCGGCAGCGGCCGGCGTACTGCGCCGCGCACGTGCTGCCGCTGGAGGTCGATGGCGCCCGACCTCGCCAGCGCCGCAACGACGCCCAGCTTCACTGGGTCGGGGCCAACGACTGCGACGACATGGAGGGATGCGGCATCCGCGCCGGTGACCGTTTCCTGGCGCAGGAGCTCGGGCAGATCATGCGCTCGCCCGCCTGGCTGACCCAGCGGTCGCTGGCCATCATCACCTGGGACGAGGACGCCTACGACCACGAGCGGCCGGCGCAGTGGGTCCCCACGCTCGATCCTCGGCTCCACCGGGGTCCGGCCCGGCTTCGTCTCGCCGGTTCGCTACACGCACTACAGCCTGCTGCGCACCATCGAGGGCGCCCTGGGGCTGGGCCACCTCACCGCCAACGACCTCTACGCCCAACCCACCAACGACATCTTCACGCCGGCCCCGCTGGCTCGGCCAGTGGTCGCGCGCGCCGCGCGCCGAGCGCAGACCGCGTTCGTCGTCAGCTCTCAGGCAGGCACGGTCACGCCGATCATTCTGCGCACCCATCGTCGGGCAAGCCGATCAGCGTCGGCCACGACCCGCAGGCGATCGCGCTGACGCCCGACGACCGGACCGCGCTCGTCGTCAACTCGGGCTCTGACACCGTCACCCCGATCGACACCGCAACGCGCACGGCGCGCGCGCCGATCCGGGTGGGCGACGACCCCCGGGCGATCGCCGTGGCGCCTGACGGCGCCACCGCCTACGTCGCCGACAGCGGGTCGAACACGGTGACGCCGATCAGCCTCCTCACCGGCACGCCGGGCGCGCCCATCCCGGTGGGCGCCGGCCCGCGCACGCTGACCCTCACCCCCGACGGCCGCACGCTCTACGTCCTGGATTGGGGAGGCGCGGCCGTGACGCCGATCGACACGGCCACCAACCGCGCGCTGGCGCCGATCACGGTCGGGGCCTTCCCGTCGGCGGCGGCCATCGACGCCGGCGGGCGCACGCTGTACGTGGCCAACTACGGCTCCAACACCGTGACGCCGATCGCCACCGCCACCAACACGGCGGGTCCGGCGATCCCCGCCGGCCAGGCGCCCAACGCCCTGGCGCTGACCGCCGATGGCGCGACGGCGGAGGTGGTCGACGGTGCCACCGACCGCGTGACGCCGATCAACACCGCCCTGCGCCGCGCCGGCCGGCCGGTCCCGGTCGGAAGCTCACCCACCGCGATCGCGATGGCCGGTTCCGCCGCGTTCGTCGTCAGCACCATCACCGGCACCGTGACCCCGATCAGCACCGCCACCGGGCGCGCCGGCCATGCCATCTCGGTCGGGACCTACTCGTACCCGACCTCCATCACGCTCGCCCCGGGAGGCGCGACCGCGGTCGTCCTCGGCACCTACGACGGCACGGTCCGCCTGCTCAACACCCGCACGCGTATGGCGTCCAAGCCGATCAAGGTCGGCGCGCTTCCCGTCGCGGCGGCGATCACCCGCTGACCATGGCCCACACCATCACCGAGCCCGCTCGCGACGTCGACGTGGTCCACCGTACCGACGTGGTGGTCGTCGCCTGGCAGGTGCGTGAGGCGCAGTAGGGACGCGGCGGCTAGGCTGCTGGCGGTGCAGGAAGCGTTTGTGAGGTCGGTCGTGCTGCGCCCGGCTGATGGGGGCGATCAGCGGCTTGGATATCCGTGGGAGCTGCCGGCGATCGTCGCGCTGTCGGAGGGGATGGCGCTGAACCCGGGTGTCACGTACCTCGTTGGCGACAACGGCAGCGGCAAGTCGACATTGCTTGAAGCGATCGCTGTCGCAGCGGGCATGAACGCCGAGGGCGGCTCCTCGAACTTCCGGTTCTCAACGCGGAGCTCACACTCCGATCTGCACGGTTCGATCCGGCTTGTGCGCGGCGCGCGGCGGCCGCGGACCGATTTCTTCCTGCGGGCCGAGAGTCTGTTTACGGCCGCGACCTATCTCGAGGAGCTTGCCCAGGTCGACGGCACCGCGCTTGCGCCGTACGGCGGCGGCTCGCTGCATGAGCAGTCGCACGGCGAGTCGTTTTTGGCGGTGCTGGTCAATCGTTTTGGGCCCGATGGGCTTTATCTGCTGGATGAGCCCGAGGCGGCGCTGTCGACCCAGAACTGCTTGACCTGTCTGCGACGCGTCCACGAGCTCGTCGAAGAGGGCGCGCAGTTCATCATCGCGACCCACTCACCGATCCTGCTCGCGTATCCCGGCGCGACGATCTACAGCTGCGGCGAACATGGCCTCGAAGAGGTCGGCTATGAGGACGCCGACCCGGTCCGGCTGACCACCAGCTTTCTGCGAGACCGAGACAGATTCCTCCAGCGCCTCTTGGCGGACTGACCACGCGGCGAGACCTGGCGACGGTGCAGCGACCTCCGCCTTGTCGAGCCAGGACGACCCTGACCGCGGAGGCCAGGGTGCGCAGAAGATCCACCACGAAAGCGGCCTCAGCGTGCTCAGCGGGCTGGCACTCGTCTCGCTGGCGGCATCGGTTCTTCTCTGCGTCTACGTCCTGCTGCCCAAGCGGTATTCGAGTTCAGCCTGAACGCTCTGCAGGTCTACGAGACGCTGTTCGAGCTACGCGACGACGAGGAAGAAGTCAGACGACGGCTTGCGTATTGGCTTGAGGAGTTCTGGCGGCGCAACCATGACCGGAGCGATGAACTCGGCCGGTACTTCTTCACGGCTGCTGTGGCGCTCATATTGCAGCTTGTCGTCTCGATGTTTGCCCTGGCATCTAACGTCTCATAGCCATGAGTGGTCGACCCGCAACTCCACTGCCCCCGCCGCCGCCCGCACCGCCTGGCTTGGGCCATCCGGAGACGCGGGGCGGGCTCGGGATCCTCACGAAGTAGCGTCGTCCCGCCGCTGCGCGCCGACGCCGCGGATCATGCACCGCTCAGTCCAAGGGCGTGCCCGTGAACGTGGCGAGGCCGGCCACCAGCTGATCCTGGAAGCGCTGATCGTGGACGGCCGGGTGGGGCTCACGCGCCGCCGGTGGTACCAGTACCCACCGGAGGTGCGGGCCTCGGGCGCGTCACCGGTGGCCAGCCACTCCTGAGTCAGGTGCCCCAGCCGGAGGTCGTCCGGCGCGCCTGGGCCACCCATCCTGGTCGGCACCCAGCCGGGGTCGACCGCGTTGCTGTAGACGTCAGGCCAGAGGCGGGCGACAGCCATGCGAAGGTGGTCAGGAGCAGCTTGCTGTCGGAGTAGGAGGCGGTCGGCCGCTGTCCGCTCCAGTCGAGGTCGTCGACGTTGGCTCGGCCGCCCTGGTGCATGTCGCTGCTGAGGTACACGAGCCGCTGCGGCCGCTCGATGAGGACAGTGAGCAGGTACGGCGAGACGACGTTGACCGGCAAGATCTGCGGGCCCCTGATGACGCCAGCGTTGTGGATGACCGCGTCAAGCGGGCCCAGCCCGTTCACTTGATCAGCGACCGCCCGCGCCTGGTTCAGATCGGCCAGGTCTCCGATGACGGCTGACGCTCCTCGGCTGGTCAGCGATTCGACGGCGGCTAGCCGCTCGGCGCTGCGGGTGTGGACGATCACCTGGTGACCGTCGCCGAGCAAGGTTTCCGCGGCCGCCCGGCCGAGCCCATCGGCGGAACCGGTGATGAGGATGTGTGCCATCCGCGCGCTCCGGCCTCAACCTGTGCGTTCGATCGTCACGCGCGTACCTTCGGGCAGTCGCTTGACCGCGACGATGTCGCCGTGGAGCGCTCCGATGCGCACGATGCCGTTCCAGTACGGGGCGGCGTCGTCGTAGTAGAGGACCAGGTGGCCGTCGGGTGCCCAGCAGCCGATGCCTCCGGCAACAGGACCGTGGCCGGCAGGCGCCCCGTCGATTGAAAGCTCGCGGGGCAGTGGCGCGGTCTTCTCCACGTTGTTGTGGTCGCGGAAGACGAGGGTCAGGGGGAGCTGGGCGGCGAGATCACGTGCCGTGGCGTTGTCGTGCAGCCGTGCCGTGAGTTCGGTGTCGCCGAAGGCGATCAGAATGGGCGTGGAGTCCGAGGGGCCGGCGTCGTGCTCGCTCGATGTCGGAGTCGGCGAAGGGGGTCGCGTTCTCACCTGGGATCGGTTGTCATCCTCGGCGCCGTCTTTGTCGGCGCCGCCACAGGACGACAGGGACATGACGGCGAGGAATGCGATGACGAGCGCATGACGCGGGAGTGCCGCTCGCGGGCGTCGAGGGCTGAGCGGAGTCATCGTGGTCTGGCTTCTTGGCAGCTTCAGCGGGCGGTGTAGCCGCCGTCGACGGGAAGCGCGACGCCGACCACGAGGCGGGGGCGGGGAGCGCCACGGGCGCCGATGCTTGATTGTGAGCGCGCACATGAGAAATCGTGGTGGATTCTGATCGATTGTCTTGAGATCGATCAACTCGATTGCTAGGTTGCGCTCGCCTCACGCCCTTTAGTGGTTGCGGGACCAGCTAGGAGAGAGAGATGAAGATCGGTGCGCGCTCCGGCCTCCGACGCGTTGGCGCGGTGGTCACTATCGCCGCGTTGGGATGGGTTGCCGGGTTGACCGCGACTGCGTCGGCCAGTCGTTCACATCCACGCCAGGATCAAGGCCGCGTTGGCCACCCAGCGGGTCCGGTCAACGCCATCCGCAGTGGAGCAGCGGCGGACGGATGGCGACGACGCTGCGTCGACACGTTCACCGATCCGATAGGGCTGGGCGACGCGTCGCCGAGCCTGAGCTGGAGGCTCGCCGGGCGGGGACGGGATGCGGCGGAGCAGACAGCGTACGAGATTCGGGCCGCATCCTCGCCATGGCGTCTGGACCGTCCGGATCTCTGGGAGAGCGGAATGGTTCGTTCCGGTGACACCAACAACATCGCCTACGAAGGCCTCGCGCTGCGGTCACGCCCAGGACGTCTTCTGGCAGGTTCGGGTGTGGGATGGCGACGGCCGTCCCGGCCCGACGGAGCCGGCCGGCGAGCTGGGAGATGGGGCTGCTGAACCAGTCGG
>CAVXRR010000007.1:0-111898 GCA_963764125.1 uncultured Solirubrobacteraceae bacterium | reverse complement strand
GGTTTGGTCTAGAGCGCGGGCGGGCGATCCGACCGCCGTCGCTGCGAGCAGCACCAGCACCGACAGGGACATCGCGGAAGACGAGCGGGACAAGGCGCAACTCCGGGCAGCACGGTGGATCCTGAGTCGTCTTCACCAACCCCTTCGACGAGATCATCGAGCTGCTGGCGGCGATGCGGCGCCTGGGCATCAAGCCCGAGCACGAGTGCTTCGACGTCGGCCACGTCGGGTCGCTGGCGCCGCTGGTGGACATGGGACTGCTCAAGGCGCCGCTGCACGCCGACTTCGTCATGGGCGTCGTCGGGGGCGTGCCCCCGACGGCCCGCAACCTGCGGCCATGTCCGACAACCTGCCGGACGGAAACCACCATTGGGCGGTCATCGGCATCGGCCGCGACCAGTGGCGGATCGTCGCTGCGGCGCTCACCCTCGGCGGGTCGATCCGGGTCGGCCTCGAGGACAACTTCTACCTGCCCGACGGCGAGATGGCCCGCTCCAACGGCGACCTCATCGCCAAGGCGAGACAGCTCACGCAGGACTGCGGACGGCGCCCGGCCACGGTTCAGGAGGCCCGCCGGATGCTGGGGATCAAGGCCCATGAGCCTGCCGCTTGACGGCCTCACCGTCCTCGACCTCAGCCGTCTGCTCCCCGGCGGGTTCTGCTCCCTGCTGCTCGCCGACTTCGGCGCCGACATCATCAAGGTCGAGGACACCGGGATGGGCGACTACATCCGCTGGTCGCCGCCCTACTACGAGGGCGCCGCCGACACCGCCAAGGGCGCGCTGTTCCTCTCGCTCAACCGCGGCAAGCGCTCGATCCGCCTCAACCTCAAGTCCGACGGCGGCCGCGACGCGCTGCTGCGCCTCGTCCGCCTCGCCGACGTGCTCCTGGAGTCCTTCCGGCCCGGGGTGCTGGACCGCCTCGGCGTCGGCTACGAGCGGCTGTGCCAGGAGAACCCCGGCTCGTCTACTGCGCCATCACCGGCTACGGGCAGGACGGTCCCAACCGCGCCCGCTCCGGCCACGACATGAACTACCTCGGCCTCAACGGGCTGCTCGGGCTCACCGGCGAGGCCGGCGGCCCGCCGGTCCAGGCGGCGGGCCAGATCGCCGACCTCGGCGGCGGTGCGCTGATGGCGGCGGTCGGGATCCTGGTCGCGCTGCGCGAGCGCGAGCGCTCGGGCGAGGGCCAACTGGTGGACTGCTCGATGTTCGACGGCGCGCTGTCGTGGCTGGCGATGCTGGCGGCCGAGGTGTTCGCCACCGGCCGTGCTCCGCGCCGCGGCGACCTTGGCCTGGCCGGCCGCTACAACTGCTACCGGCCGTATCAGTGCGCCGACGGGTACGTCACGCTCGGTGCGCTGGAGCCGAAGTTCTGGCAGGCGTTCTGCGAGGGCGTCGGCCGGCCCGACCTCTCCGACCACGCCTTTGACCCGCCGGACTCCGAGTCCCATGCCGCGGTGTCGGCGATCTTCCGCGAGCGCACTCGCGATCAGTGGCGGGCCTTCGCCTCCGAGCACGATTGCTGCCTGGAGCCGGTCCTCGGACTCGACGAGGCGCTGGAGTCCGACCTGGTGGCGGCGCGGCAGATGGTCGTGGAGCTCGCCCAGCCGGGAGCCGAGCGCCCGGTCAAGCTGCTCGGCGTGCCGGTCAAGCTCAGCCGGACCCCGGGTGACGCCGCCCGGGCGCCGGGGCCGGAGCTCGGCCAGCACACCGACGAGGTCCTGACCGCCGCCGGGTACTCGACCGACGAGCTCGCCGCGCTGCACGCCTCCGGGGACATCGCCGGCGCCGCCGAGACGTGCGCGGCTCGTTCATCTCCAGCTAGTGGCCGCTCACGTGAGCACCCACGACACCCCGCGCATGGCCACCACCGACGGGATGCTGAAGATGTCCGAGCTGGCCGAGCGCTCGGGGGTGAGCGCGGGCACGATCAAGCATTACCTCCGCGAGGGGCTGCTGGGATCGGAGTCCGACGTGGTGCGCACGAGTCGCAACATGGCCTACTACCCGGAGGAGTTCGTCGAGCGGGTCCGGCTCATCAAGCGCCTGCAGGAGGAGCGGTTCATGCCGCTGCGGGTGATCCGCGAGGTGATGACCGACGACCCCGAGCGCGCCGCCCGGGTGGTGCAGCTCGAGGACCGGATCCTCGAGCGCGCCATCGAGGCGGGGGAGACCGGCCGAGTCTCGCGCGCGAGCGTGCGGGAGACCTACGACCTGCCGCGCAACGTGCTGGACCGGCTGGAGGAGCTTGAGGTCCTGACCCCCGGCCCGCGCGGCTATGACGCCGATGATGTGGCGATCATCGAGGCGATCTCGCGCTTTCGCGCGGGCGGCTACGAGGAGGCGCTGGGCTTCACCGTCTACGACACGCTGCGCTACCGCGAGGCGCTTAAGCCGCTGGTGGCCGAGGAGGTACGGGTGCTCCTGGACCGCCTGGCCGGGGAGGTGGATGTCGACCGCGCCGTTGAGATCATCGCCTCCGGGGCCCAGCCGCTGCGCGAGCTGATCGGGGCGATGCACTCCAAGATGCTGCTCGCCGAGCTGCGTCGCGAGCGCGGCCGCGGGCGGGATTGACCCCGCCTCACCACCACACGTCGTGGTCCTCCATGACGCCGAAGCCCTCCTGCACCGCGGTGCCGTCCGGCAGCCTCCCGGTGAAGGTCCCGAACGGCTGGCGATAGCGGCTGCGCACCACCACCAGGTTCTGGCGATGCTCCCGGCTGGCCTCGGCGTGGAAGCGCAGGGCGCCGACCGCCTCCAGCCCCGGGGCAAAGACGACCGGTGACACCTCCCGGGCGGCGCCGTCGATCCACACGGTGCGCTCGCTGCCGGCGGGGGGGTCGTTGACCCCCTCCACGAGGTTCCAGGCCAGCGCCCGCCCGTCGCCGTCGCTGCCCACGCCCGCGCACCAGCGCCAGCGTGTGTGCCGCTCGTAGTACGCGGCGGTGTCGTCGATGACGGCCCGGGCGTTGACCGCGCGGGGATGACCGCCGGCGAGCGTCACCGTGCCGGTCACGGCGATCCCGCCCTGCTTGCGCGTCCAGCCGTAGCCGTCGCCGCTGCGGCAGACGGTCTCCACACCGGCGGCTTCGGCAAAGGCGAGCGACAGGGAGGCGGGGCCGTCGATGACCCGCGCGCCGCCCGGGCCAGCCGGACGCCCCCCGCGCTCAGCCACGTCGTCTCGTGCAGACGCCGGCTGTCGCGCTCCCACACCGCCCAGAACGACTGCCGAGCGCGAGCCGATGCGGACCGCCGCGACGCAGATCATCAGCTCGGGGCCGAACACCCCGATATAGCGCCACGCCTTGAGCGGGCGGGTGCCCAGGCGCGCGGGCATCGGGGCCGGCGGCAGCGCCAGGCGCGTGCAGCGCGTCGGGGCGTGGCGCTCCGAATGTTCCCCGGTAGGGAAGCCCCGGCCAGCGATCCGTGCGATCGTTGGGATCGACCCGTTTGCGGGTATCTTGTTCTACTGACTGACCAGTCAATCAGTCTCCGCCCACCCTGGAGGGTTCGCAATGCGCGCAGCCGCCATCCAACTCAACGCCAACGAGGACACCGATCGTAACCTGGAACGGGCGGACCGGCTCGTCCGCGAGGCCGCCGCGCGCGGCGCCGAGCTCGTCGTGCTCCCCGAGAAGTGGACCGTCCTGGGCACGCGCGAGCACATGGCCGCCGGGGCCCAGACCCTGGACGGCGAGGCGATCTCCTGGGCGCGCAGCACCGCCGCCCAGCTCGGCATCGACCTCGTGGCCGGCTCGCTCTTCGAGCACGTCGAGGACGCCGAGAAGGGCTTCAACACCAGCGTCCACGTGGGGCCCGACGGGGAGATCCAGTCCGTCTACCGCAAGATCCATCTGTTCGACGTCGAGGTCGACGGGGCGGTCTACGCCGAGTCCTCGACGGAGGACCCCGGGGACGAGATCGTCGTCACCGAGCTGGCCAACGAGCTGAAGCTGGGCATGAGCGTCTGCTACGACCTGCGCTTCCCCGAGCTCTACCGGATCCTGGCCCTGCGCGGCGCCGAGCTGCTCACGGTGCCGGCCGCGTTCACGCTGCCGACGACGCGCGATCACTGGGAGGTATTGGTGCGCGCGCGGGCGATCGAGAACCAGTGCTTCGTCATCGCCGCCAACCAGATCGGCGACCACCCGGGCGGCCTGCGCTCCGGCGGGCGCTCGCTCATCGTGGATCCGTGGGGCCTGGTCCTGGCCACCGCCCCGGACACCGAGTGCGCGATCGTCGCCGACCTGGACCTTCAGAACCTGCGCGACATCCGGCGGCGGCTGCCGTCCGTGGCCCGGCGCCGTCCCGAGGCCTACGCCTGGGAGCAGCCCGTATGACGACGGCGGCGACCGACAAGCGTCGCGTGATCCTCGACGCCGCGGTCCGTGTGTTCGCCCGCCAGGGCTTCCACACCTGCCGCGTCTCGGACATCGCCGACGAGGCCGGCGTCGCCTACGGGCTCGTCTACCACTACTTCTCCTCCAAGGAACAGATTCTCGACACCCTGTTCCTGGAGCGCTGGGACGTGATGCTCACCGCGATCGCCGAGGCCGACGGATCAGCGCGCGCCCCGGAGGACAAGCTGTTCACGATCGCGGGGTTCATCATCGACTCCTATCGCCATGACCCGGAGCTGATGAAGGTCATCATCGTCGAGGTGACGCGGGCGGCCAACACGTTCGGCCTCACGCATCTGGACAAGATCCGCGATGCCTACGCCGGGATCGCCGGGATCGTGGCCAAGGCGCAGTCCGACGGGCTGTTTCGCACCGAGATCACGCCCGAGTTCGCCGCCCAGGCGTTCTACGGCTCGGTGGAACAGGTGCTCACCGGCTGGATCTTCGACAGCGTCGCGGTGGGCGAGGAGGAACTGGAGCGCGCCAAGTCGATGATCGTCGACACGATCTGCCGCGGGCTCGTGCGCCGCGGCCCCGCCGCGGATTGACGCACCCCGCCACGGCGCCGCCCGCCACCGCTGTCGCGGCCGAGTCTGCTTGAATGCCTGCACGATGTTGGAGAGCCCTTTGGTCAAACGCCTTCTGTGGTCGGGCATGCTCGCCGGGTTCGGCGCACTCGCAACCGTCGCGGCGACGCGCGTGGCAGCCGTGGTCTGGATGCGTGTGTTCGGCGAAGAGCCCCCTGAGTGACCGACCAACCGCGTAGCGAGCCGTCAGCGGAGGAGCCGGACGGGGACGAGCCGGCTGCGCTCGTACCCGACGACGTGCCGACCCGGGTGAGCTCGCCGGCCCCGGCCGCCGCGGGGCCTGCGCCGTCCGCTGCGCCCGAGCCGCCCACGGCGCCCGCGCCGACCGCCGCCTTTGCCCCATCGGGCACCGACGGCCCCGCCGCCTCCGGGCTCGCCGCCACCCAACGCCGAGCCGCCCTCTGGCGAGGACGCCTCCGCCGGCCCGGGCGGCCTTGCCGCCGCGTTCCCGCCCGAGCGCCCCGAGCGCGCGCTGGGTGCCGCGTTCGCCGGCGGACTCGCCCTCGCCCTGATCCTCAAGCGCCTTGCCCGCTGAGCCCGGGGAACGCCCCGACAGCCTCGCGGCTGCCGTCACTGAGGTCTCAGACAAGCTCGGCTCCCTCGTCCGCGACGAGATCGAGCTCGCCAAGGCCGAGATGTCCCAGAAGGTCACGGGCCTCGCCCGGGGCGCGGCGGCGGTCGCGATTGGCGCGGTGTTCGGGGTCTTCGCGCTCATCTTCGTGCTGCTGACGATCGCCTGGGGCATCAACTCCATCACCGGCGAGGTCTGGCCCGGGTTCGCAGTGGTGATGGTCCTGCTCCTGGCCCTCACCTTCGCCGCGTTCTTCTTCGCCTACCGCAAGCTCCGCGTCGGCGCGCCCACGCCCGTGATGGCGATCGACGAAGCCAAGAAGATCACCGCCACCGTCAAGTCCGGGACCGAGTCCTGATGCCCGCCCCGCGGACCCCCCAGCAGATCCGCAGCGAGATGGAGCGCAACCGCGCGGAGCTCGGCACCGCCGTCGAGACGTTGCGGATGGAGGTCGTCAAGCTGACCGACTGGCGCTCGCAGCTGCGCGAGTACGAGCCGCAGGTGCTGATCGGCGCCGGCATCGCCGGGTTCGTGATCGGCGGCGGCCTGGCCGCGCTTGGCGCGCTCACCTTCGGGCGCCGCAAGCGCAAGCAGCAGAAGCTGCTCGGCGGCTGATCCGCCGGCGCCGCGCGGCGACGCCTGTCCGCGGCGTGACGTCGACGCGGTGCTGCGTCAGCGCGGGGCTACGCCAGATACGAGCTCGGCAGCCCGCCGACGCCGAGCAGTCCCGGGCCGACGTGGGTGCCGATGACCGGCCCGATCTCGCCCACCACCCGTGGCGGGACCCCGAACAGCTCCGTGCCGCGCGTGGCCAGCTCCTCGGCCTCTCGGGGCGCCTGGATGTGCTGGACCATCCACGCGTCCGCGCCGGCCTCGGCCCGCTCCTTGAGCAGCTCGACCATCCGCTCGAACGCGCGGCGAGACGTGCGCACCCGCTCCACCGGGGTGATCTCGGACTCGACGGTGAGGATGGGCTTGATCCTCAGCGCCGAGCCCAGCCACGCCTGCGCGCCGGCGATGCGCCCGCCGCGGCGCAGGTACTCCAGGGTGTCGATCGAGAACCACATCTTCAGCCCCGATCGCGCCTCCCGGGCGTGCTCGGCCACCGCGGCGCCGCCGGCGCCCGACCGGGCGGCGGCGACCGCGGCGAGGACGACGAGCCCCTCCCCGCCGCAGGCGGTGGCGGAGTCGACCACGTGGACGCGTGACGCGCGCTCGCCCAACTGATCCCGGGCCTGCTCGGCGGCGCGCACCGTCCCGGACATGCCTCCGGCGAGATGGACCGACACGATCTCGTCTCCCTGCTCCAGCAGGGGCTCGTACACGGCCAGGAAGTCCCCGATCGACGGCTGCGAGGTCGTCGGCAGCGCCCCGCCGGACCCCAGCCGCCGGTAGTACTGGTCATAGTCGGTGATGTCGGACTCGCGCTCGGCCCCCTCGGGCCAGTGCACGTACAGGCTGACCAGATGAATTCCCTGCTCCTGCGCCAGTTCGGTGGGCAGGTAGTGGCAGCTGTCAGAGACGATGGCGACGGGCATGAGCGCGGCACCCTAGCAGCGGGTCGCGCCGCTCTACACTCGGCCCGCAACATGGGGCGAACGCTCGTCACCGGCGCCACCGGGTTCATCGGTGCCCACGTGGCCCGGCTGCTGGTCGCGCGCGGGGACGAGGTGCTCGTCATGGTGCGCCGGGACTCCCCGCTGGGGGCGCTGGACGGCCTCGACGCCCGCCGCGTCCACGCCGACATCCTGGATCGCCGGGCGGTTCGCCGCGCGATGAAGGGGGTCGAGCGCGTCTTTCACGTCGCGGGCACCACCAATCTGCGCGCCGCGCGAGCCGAGGTGCGCTCGGTCGCCGTCGAGGGCACGCGGATCGTTCTGGAGGAGGCGCTGCGCGCGGAGGTCACGCGGGCGGTGTACACGTCCTCGGCGGCAACCATCGGCCCGGCTCGTGCGGGCCGGAACGCAGACGAGACGATGGCGTGGCGGGCGGGCCGTCACGCGATCCCCTACCTCGACGCGATGCACGAGGCCGAGACGCTCGCTCTGCGCATGGTGGATCGGGGCCTGGGGCTGGTCGTCGTCAACCCGGCCCACGTGCTCGGCGCCGGCGACCCGGGCCGCTCGTCAACCGCGCTGGTCCGGCGCTTCCTGCGCCGCGAGATCCCGGCCTACGTCGAAGGCACGCTCAACGTCGTCGCCGTGCAGGACGTGGCGCGCGGCCACCTGCTGGCCGACGAGCGCGGACGGGTCGGCGAGCGCTACATCCTGGGCAACCGCAACTTCACGATGACCCGCCTGTTCGCGGATCTCGGCCGCCTCTCCGGCGTGCAGCCCCCGGCAGTGAAGCTGCCGGTGGCCGCGGCGATGGCGCTGGCGGCCGCGGCCCAGCGGCTGGGTCAGACGAACCTGCCGGCGCCGGTCGAGGTGCGGGCCGCGTCACTGAACTGGAGCTTCTCCAACCGCAAGGCCAAGCGCGAGCTCGGCTGGAGCACCTCGCCCCACGAGGACTGCCTGGAGGAGACGATCGAGTACTACCGCCGACGCGACGGGGACGCGCTGGCGACACCGGGATCGGTACAGCCGCTGGCGCTGCGCGTCGCCGGCGACGTGCTGCGCCGCCTGCCGCTCTGACGGCCCTTCGGGGGCTCTAGGTGGCCGGCAGGGGTTCGGCCGCGCCGACCCGCGGGGCGAAGAGCCGCGTCACCCCCGGGGCGTACAGCCCCACCGCGAGCGCGAGGACGCCCGGCACGCTCACCAGGATGAAGATCAGCGCCTGGGTGCTGGCGGGCAGGTACAGCGCGGTGTTACCGGTCTCCATGAAGATGAGCCACGCCGCGAACGTCGCCAGGAGCGAGACGAGCGGCAGGCGCCGCGCGCCCAGAGCCTCCCAGGCGGCGAGCGCGAACAGGAACGGCAGCGAGTAGTACGAGATGTCCCAGGGGTCCAGCACGCAGCGCAGGGCGAGCAGGAGGGCCAGGAGGAGCAGCGCGTCGCGCCGCCCGCGACGCGGCGCACGGCGGCGCTGCCAGGCATACAGCGCGGTCAGCGGGAGCATGATCGCCACCGGGACCGTGTGCCCGAGTCCGCCGAGCCACGTCGGGGCACCGCGATAGATGGCGGCGGGGTCGAAGTGGACGCCGGGCAGGGGGTGGACGGTGGTGCCGAAGAACCACCACCACTGCCACGGCTGGAAGATGCTTCCCGTGCTCAGGCCCGCCGACGTGGTCGCGGTGGCGAAGCCACCCGAGCTGCCGAGCAGGAGGGGTGCCATCACAGCCGCCCCGGTCGCGGCGGCGACGAGCATGGCGCGCACCCGGGCCCGGGGGAGCGCCATCAGCACCGGTCCGGCGGCGAGCACCGCCCATTCCTTGTTGGCCATGGCCAGCCCGAGCAGGAGACCGGCCCAGGTCGGGCGGTCGTTCAGCGCGCACAGCACGGCGGCGACGCACAGGGCGGCCCCCAGGATCTCCTCGGGGTGCCCCGTCTTCAGCGCCGGGAAGAGGATCGGGTTGGCGACGTAGATCAGGCCCACCAGCAGGCAGGCGACGGCCGGGGCCCCGTGGGCGCGCATGCGCCCGCTCAGCCACAGCCCCAGCGCACCGGCGGCGGCCATGCAGGGAACGGCACTGGCCCGGAAGATCGTGTTCTCGCCACCGTGCCACAGCGCGGTGAGCAGCATGAAGGGAGCGCGCAGGAGGAGCGATCCGCCATAGGACGGCGCGAGGTGGAGGAAGAGGCCCAAGTGGCCGGCGACCAGCGCGTCGGCCGCCGGTCGGGCCTCGGCGCCCCAGTCGCCCCAATTGCCGGTTCGCATGGAGATCGCGGCCATGGCGAACAGCGCGAGCGCTGCCAGCGCCACGCGTATCGCGTTCTCGCGTGGCGAGAACGGCGTCGCATTGCCGGCGCTGGCCGACGCGGTCGTCGCGGGCTCGGTCATCCCGTTCGATACATCGGTCACCAACGCGTTTCCCTTGACCCCTATCGTCCAGCGGCGTGGCCACGCTGTATCGCTGCAACACCCCCACTGACCGGCTGTGCCCGTGCGGCCGGGTCGCGCGGGCGCTGCGCCGGGAGGGAATTGCGTTCGATCCGGTCGTCGTCGGCCAGCGCCGGTCCCGGCGCGAGGAGGTCGAGGCGCTGAGCGGGCAGTCGCGGGTTCCGGTGCTGGTGCTCGACGGCGAGGTGATCTGCGACTCGCGCCGGATCGTCGAGCACCTCGAGTATCGGCGCTCAGCGGCCGAGCAGCCCTGAGACCGACGTGCCCGTCGGCGGCGTTGCGACCCCTCGCTCGGTGACGAGCGCGGTGACCAGCGCCGCCGGGGTCACGTCGAACGCCGGGTTGCGGCACGGGGTGCCGGGCACCGTCAGCGCGAGCGGCTCATCACGCCACAGCCCCGCCGCGCGGACCTCCTCGCCGTCGCGTTCCTCGATGACGATCGCGGCCCCGCTCGGGCAGGACGGATCGATGGTGGTGCACGGGCCCGCCACCACGAAGGGGATGCCGGCCGCGGCCGCGGCCAGCGCGTGGGGGTAGGTGCCGACCTTGTTGGCGACGTCGCCGTTGGCGGCGACCCGGTCACAGCCGACGATGACCGCGTCGATCTCGCCGGCGGCGATGAGCCCGGCGGCGGCGCCGTCGACGACCAGCGCATGGTCGATGCCGAGCCGGCTCAGCTCGTACACCGTCAGGCGAGCGCCCTGCAGCAGCGGTCGCGACTCGGCGGCGAGCACGAGCTCAAGCTCGCCGCGATCGGCCAGTTCCGCGATCACGGCCAGCGCGGTCCCGCGGCCCGGTGCGGCCAGGGCGCCCGTGTTGCAGTGGGTGAGGATGCGCCGCCGGCCCCCCAGCAGATCCGCGCCGTGGCGCGCGATGGCGTCGCTGGCGGCCTCTTCCTCGGCGTGCAGCGCCCTGGCCTCGGCCAGGGCCACCGCCGCTGCGACAGCGCCGCGCGCGCCGTCTGTGGCGCCGTCGGTCCCCGCGGCGTTCGCGGCCAGCACCGCGGCCCGTACCCGGTCCACTGCGTGGGCAAGGTTGACCGCGGTGGGCCGAGCCCCGGCCAGCGCCGTGCAGGCGCGCTCCAGGGCGTCAGGATCCCGGGCCAGCTCCAGCGCCACGCCATAGGCGGCGGCGACGCCGATCAGCGGCGCCCCGCGGATGCTCAGGCGGCGGATCGCCCCGACGACGTCCTCGGCGGACCTGAGCGTGAGCTCGACCTCCCGCCACGGTAGCTGAGTCTGGTCGATCGCCCGCAGCGCGCCGCCGGCGTAGTGCAGGGCGACGACCGGGGCGGCCGTCGTCACTGCCCAGTGGCCTCCCCGCAACCGGGGACGACCACCGGCTACAGCCGGTTCTCGATGGTCAGCGGCGCGTGGTCCATGCCGGCGGGGGTGGCCGTCTCGGCCTCCGGCGCCGGGGCCTGAAGGCCGAGCGTCGCGGCCAGCTCGCCGGACTGGTACATCTCGGAGACGATGTCGCAGCCGCCGACCAGCTCGCCGTCGACGAACAGCTGCGGGATCGTGGGCCAGTCCGAGATCGCCGAGAGCTCCTGGCGGATCCGGGGGTCGGGCAGGATGTCGACGGCGGCGAAGCGCGCGCCGAGCGACTGAAGGATGGCCACGGTGCGCGCGGAGAAGCCGCACGCCGGAGCCTCGGGGCTGCCCTTCATGAACAGGATCACCGGGTTCTCGTCGATCGCCTCCTGGATGGCGTCGCGCAGGGGGTTGGCGGTTTGATCGCTCATCGAGTCTCCTCAGCTTCCGCGGTCTTCGTTTGAATGGAGAGGGCGTGGATGCGGTCACCCATCTCGGCGCCGAACACGTCGTAGACGAGGCGGTGCTGGGCGATCCGCGTCAGACCGTTGAACGCGGCAGCGCTCACGACGGCGTTGAAGTGGTGCCCATCCCCGGTGACCTCGGCGACCGCTCCGGGAATCCCGGCCTCGATCCGGTCCTTCAGCTCGTCGGGGGTGGCGGACATGGCTTTAGCGTAGCGAGGACGGGTCGCTACACTGAATGAAGCATGATCACCCTCACCGACAAAGGCGCTGAGAAGGTTCGGGAGTTCCTGACCTCCCAGAGCGCGGTGGCCGAGACGGCCGGGCTGCGGGTCGGAGTCCGCGGCGGCGGTTGCTCGGGCTTCCAGTACGCGCTCGCGTTCGACGAGCAGCGGCAGGGGGATTCCGTGTTTACGGACAAGGGGATCCGCCTGCTGGTCGACACTCCGAGCCTGCCCTATGTGGAGGGCTCGACGATCGACTTCGTCGACGGGCTCCAGGGCGCCGGCTTCAAGGTCGACAACCCCAACGTGATCGCCGCCTGTGGCTGTGGCTCCTCCTTCCGCGTCGCGGAGGAGGAGGAGGTCTCCGCGGTCTAGCTGCGGAGGCCGCGCCCCGGACGGGGCCAGGCCTCAGACGGGCACGGCGCTGAGCGAGCGCCATAGGAAGAGGCACGCCAGCGAGCGGTGCGGGCGCCACGGCTCGGCGATGCGCTCCATCTCGGGCGCGTCGGGGAGGTCGGGCAGGCCGTAGACGGCCTGGAACGCCTTGCGGATCCCCAGATCGCCGACCGGCAGGACGTCGGGGCGCTGGAGGTGGAACATCAGGAAGATGTCGGCGCTCCACGGGCCGATGCCGTTGATCGCCGTCAGCCTGGCGGTCACCTCGTCATCGGAGAGCCGGCCGAGCTTGCCGAGCTCCAGCGAGCCGTCGAGCACATGCTCGGCCAGCGAGCGCAGGTAGCGCACCTTCGCGTGGGACAGCCCGACGCTCGTGCGCAGCACGTCGGGCTCGTCGGCCAGGATCTCCTCGGGGGTCGGGGCCCGGCCCCCGAAGCGGTCGGTCAGCCGCTCGTAGATGGCCCGCGCCGCCCGGGTCGAGAGCTGCTGGCCCACGATCGTCCTCACCAGAGCCCCGTAGTGGTCGCGGGGACGGCCGATGCGGCGGTCGCCGAGACTGTCGACCCCGATCTCGTCGATCAGCTCGCGGAGCACCGGATCGGCGGCTCGCAGGTGCGCGATCGCCGCCGTGAGATCGGCGTTGGCGGCCACGGTGTCAGCTTATCCACCGCTTCAGCGCGGCTTGGGCAGGCAGATGGGCGCGTACGCTCATCGGAGGTTCGATCAGGACGCTCGATGTCGGTGACCGCCCGGTTCAGGGAGCGGTGACCGAGAGCGCGGCGCCGTCCAGCGCGCCCAGCGCCCGCTCCACCGAGCAGGCGATGCACGTGAACGTCGGCGTGTCGCGCAGCGTGTAGGAGCTGGACTCGCTGGTGCGCAGGCGCTGCACCAGGTCCAGGAAGTCCGCGGGGTTGTCGGTCTCGAAGGCGACGACGAACTCCTGGTCGTCGAGGCCGAAGGAGTAGCTGGTGTTGAGATCGACCGACGGGAACTCGCGGCCGACCTTGATGTGCTCCTGCATGATCCGCCAGCGCTCATCGGCGGGCAGGGCGTACCAGGCGCGGGTCTTGACGAACGGATAGACGAACAGGTACTTGCCGTAGCCGGGTCGAACCTCCAGACGAGACTCGTCGGAGTACTCCGACGGCTTGGTCATCGCCAGCAGCGAATACGGAACCGTGCACCACTTCATCAGCCCGCTCTGGGCCAGCACCACATGAAACTCGTGGATCCGCTCCAGGTTCTGAGCCTGGCTGAGCAACATCAGGTCCGCGTCGCCCCGGGTCCCCACCAGCGAGAAGGACCGGAGCAGGTGCCCGTCGGCAAAATCGGCGCACGCGGCGATGAACTCGCGCTTGTCGGCGGCGCGCTGCTCGTCGTCGAGGCGCCGCCAGGCCGGGTCGACCTGCAAAAAGGTGTATTTCACGAAATGCCGCGTCGGCATGAGAGTCTGATCATACGCCGAGCAACCCCTGGCCCGAGCCGGGGTAGTCGGTAGCATGAGGATGATGCGGATTGCGTTGGTTTCGCCGTATTCCTGGACCTATCCGGGGGGTGTGACGAGGCACATCGAGGCGCTCGCCGAGCGCTTCATCGAGCAGGGGCACCACGTGCGCGTGCTCGCGCCGTATGACCCGGTCGATCTCCCCTCGCGGATCCTGCACCGCGGGGCGACGCCGCAGCCGCTGGCCGCCCCCGACTACCTCGTGCCCCTGGGCCGGACGGTCGGCTTCAAGGCCAACGGGGCGGTGTCCAACCTCTCGATCACCCCGTACGGGGTCGCCACCGCGCAGCGGGAGTTGCGCACGGGCGGCTACGACGTCGTCCACATCCACGAGCCGGTGGCGCCGCTGGGCGGCTGGATCACCACGCAGCTGACCGGCCTGCCGCTCGTCGGCACCTTCCACTCGTTCTCCGAGAGCCGCGTGCCCAACGGCCTGGCCAACCTGATGGGCGCCCGTCGCGTCCTCAACCGGCTGCACGTGCGCATCGCGGTCTCCGAGGCCGCGGCCTGGACCGGCCGGCGGTTCTTCGGCGGCCACTACCAGGTGATCCCCAACGGCGTGCACGTCGACCCGCAGGTGCTGGCCCGTGCCGGTCACAAGTCGCCGTCCGAGCGCCTGCGGATCGTGTTCGTCGGGCAGGCCGTCGAGCGCAAGGGGCTTCCGCTGCTGTTGCGCTCCTTCGAGGCGCTGCGCGACCACATCCCCACCGAGCTGACCGTGATCGGCCCCACCGCCGAGGAGCTGGCGCCGCTGATGCTCGACGACCGCGACGTGCGGGTGCTCGGCAAGGTCGACGACGTGCGCAAGCGCGAGGAGCTCGAGCGCGCCGACGTGCTCTGTGCCCCCTCCCTGCGGGGCGAGAGCTTCGGCATGGTGCTGACCGAGGCCTTTGCCGCCGGCACCCCGGTCTTCGCCTCCGACATCGCCGGCTACCGCGATGTCGTGCGCGACGGCGTCGACGGGATTCTCGTGCCTCCGGGCGATCCGCAGGCCCTGGCCGAGGCGCTGCGCGACTTCTACGACGAGCCCGAGCGGCGGGTGGAGATGTCGCGTGCCGCCGCCGCCGACGTCGAGCGGTTCGCCTGGCCCGTCGTGGCCGACCAGGTGATGGAGGCCTACCAGGAGGCGGTGGCCGTCCCCGCCCCCGCCGGGCGCGTGCAGCGCGCCGCGGTTGCCGTCGGCGTCCGATCGGCCGATCTCAAGCCCCACGTCCCTGCCCGCAAGCTGCCCAGCCTCGAGCCGACGCCCACCAATCGCCGCAACCCGGTGACGACCGCGGCCCGCCGCGGGGCCATGGCCCTCGTCTCGCTGGGCGCGCTGCTGCTCGCCTACAAGGCGCTGAGCACGATCGGCCTGGGCAACATCGCCCAGGCGCTCCTCGCGTCCAGCCCGTCGTTCGTGATCCTCGGGCTCGGGCTGATGTGCGGTGCGATGGCGCTGCGCGCTGTGTCCTGGCACGCGATCCTGCGCGCCGCACTGCCCAAGGCGCGGGTGAGGCTCTCGGACGCGATGCAGGGGACGTTCATCGGCGTCCTGATGTCCTCGACGTTACCCGCGCGACTGGGTGAGCCCTCGCGGGCCCTGGTCGTGGCGCGCCGGACGGGCCGACCACGCGAGCACCTGCCGGTGGTGCTGGGCACGGTCGTCTCCCAGACGCTGCTCAACATCGTCGCCCTGATCGTGCTGGGCGCGGTGATGTTCTCCTCCGTCGACCTCTTCAACGGCCATCAGAACGCGCTCGTGGTGGCGGCGGTGGCCCCGCTGGCGCTGCTGGTGCTCGTGCTGCTGGCCCCGCTGGTCCTGCGCCACGGGGGCGGGCGGTTCGGGCGCCTGCAAGCGCTCGTCGCCCAGGCGCGCCGGGGTATGACCCGGGTGCGCGCCGGCCTGACCGTCTTCCGCCGCCCCAGGCTCGGGGCGATCGCCACCGTCGCGCAGCTGGGGGCGTGGGCGCTTCAGTGGACGTCCTGCTACATCCTGCTCGTCGCTCTCGGCCTCAACCACCAGGCCGGGTGGGCCGCGGCCGCGGCGGTCCTGTTCGCCGTCAACATCACCGCCGTGCTGCCGGCGACGCCCGCCAACCTGGGCGTCTTCCAGGCCGCCTGCGCCGCCGTCCTGCACACCGGCTGGCATGTCGGCCTGGGCACCGGCGTGGCCTACGGCGTGATCCTCCAGGCCGTCGAGGTGTCGACGGCGATCCTCATGGGCGCCCCTGCCCTGCTCAAGGAGGGCATGTCCTGGCGCGAGGTGCGCCTGCGCGCGATGCACGCCGCTCCGGTCAAGCTCCCCGCGCGACCCCACCGGGCCTCGTCGCGCCACTCGGGCGCGCTGGACACCAACTAGCTAACGGCCGGCGCGAGCCGGTGAGCCGCCGGGGCGGGACGCACTGCTGGGCGCGCCCTCCACGAGCCGGTCGATCTGCGACGGGCTGAGCGACGGGCCGCCCGCCGCCTGGAAGACCTCGATCGATGAGATGAGGTCGCCGCGGAGCCGGACGACCCACATGATGCTGCCCAGCACCCGCTCCCCGGGCCGCCGTCCCTCCACGCGCCCGAAGCCGATCACCGACTCCTGTGCCTGGCGGAAGGTCAGGGGCGTGAGCGTCAGCTCATCCCAGATCGTCCCGACGTCGCGCAGATAGGCCAGCACGCCCTCGTGGCCGCGGTAGGGCGCGGTGCGCTCGGCCCGCTTCGCCGTCGCGAATGAGCGCAGGACGAAGTCGGGGTGGCAGCGCTGGAGCATCGCCTCGAGGTCACGGCGAGCGAACGCGTCGAAGGCGGCGGTGACGATGTCGACCGGGTCGTTGTCCGAGGCGGGCGCCAGGCCCGGGCACTTGGCCGGGACGCGATCGGCGCCGCGGGCGCCGCCGCCATCGGCGCCGGGCGGCCGAACAGGTAGCCCTGGGCCAGGTCCACGCCCATCTCGCGGAGCATGATCAGCGTCGCCTCGTCCTCGACGCCCTCGGCGATCGTCGTCTGGTTGAACTCCCGGGCCAGGCCGACGATCCCGCGCACCACCCGCGCGTCGGTCTCGCTGGCGGTCAGCTCGCGCACGAACTCGATGTCGATCTTGAGGTGGTCGGCCGGGAGATGCTTGAGGTAGCTGAGGCTGGAGAAGCCGGTGCCGAAGTCGTCGAGGGCCAGGCGGCAGCCCAGCTCGCGGACGCTCTGCGCGAAGGCGCGCCCCGCCTCGGTCTGGCCGACGAACGCGGTCTCGGTGACCTCGACCACCAGCAGCGACGGGTCGACGCCGGACTCCTGCACCGCCGTGGCCAGCTCGCGGAGGATGTCGGGGTCGCCGATCGAGCGGCCCGAGAGGTTGAACTCGGTGGGCACGCCCTCGGAGGCGATCTGCACGGCCTGGCGGATCACCCAGCGGTCGATCTCGGAGATGAGCCCGTAGCGCTCGGCGGCGGGAAGGAACTCGCCGGGGGCGATGATCTCCCCGTCCTCTGAGCGCATCCGCAGGAGCAGCTCGTGCTGGACCGTCTCGCCGGTCATGAGGTCCACGATCGGCTGGGCGTAGAGGACGAGGCGGTCCTCGTCGAGCGCGTCGCGGATCCGGCCCGAGCCACAGCGCCTCGCCCACGTCGTGCTCGAGCCGGGACTCCCGCTCCTTGCGGTCGGTGATGTCGACCAGCTGGGAGTGGAAGGCTTCGACCGAGCCGTCCTCGCGGCGTACCGGAGCCCAGTGAAGGAGGCCCCACAGGATGCTGCCGTCGCCGCGGACGAAGCGCTGCTCGGCGGTGAAGGAGTCGATCTCGCCGCGCAGCATCTGCTCGCGGGCGCGACGGAGCACGACCAGATCCTCGGCGGGGATGATCGAGCCGATCGTCTGTCCGATCAACGCCTCGCTGCGGGCGTCCCAGCATCCGGCACATGGCGTCGTTGACCCGGACGCAGCGGCCCTCCACAGGATCTGCCAGCGACATGCCGATCGGCGCCGCGTCAAACCCCTGGCGGAAGAGGTGCTCGGCGGCCAGGCGCCGGCGGTCGGCCTCACGCTCGGCGGTGACGTCCAGGACGGCGCCCCGGAGGTGCTCCCGGCGGCCGTCGGGCAGCGTGATCGCCTCGGCGTGCAGCGACAGGATCCGCGTCGGCGCCGCTGGGCAGGACCACGCGGTACTCGCAGCTCGTCGACCCGTGGCGCACGCACTGCTCGCCGATCCCGGCGACGAGCTCGCGGTCGGCGGGATGGACCAGCGCCAGGTGCGCGACCTTGTCCAGCGGCTGGTCCTCCTCCAGCTCCAGCAGCCGGGCCAGGCCGGCCGAGTAGGTGATCTCGCCGCTGGCGACGACCAGCTCCCAGCTGCCGACTCCCACCATGCGCTCGGCCTCGCGCAGGCGGTCCTCGCTGCGGGCGAGGTCCGAGGTCATCCTCACGCGGTCGGTGACGTCCCGCATGACCGCCACCACCGAGCCGATCGTGCCCGCGGCGTCGGGAACCGGAACCAGCTGCACGGAATACGATGCGCGTGCCGTCGTGGGTCTGAGTACTCGAACGCCTGCGGCTCCCCGCCCAGCGCCGCCTCATAGCGCGGCAGCAGGATCGGCACCGCCTCGGGCGGCAGGACCTGCTCGATCGGCTGGCCGATCCAGCCCTCGGTGTCCAGGCCGTGGGCGTCGAATGCGCCGCCCTCGAGGTGCACGATCCGGCGCGCGCAGTCCGCGATCAGGACAGCCGCCGGCGCGACCGGGATCCCGGCCTCGGCAGGCGGCGCCGCGAGCGCCGAAACGTGTCCCGCGTCCCTCCCCAGTCCGTGGGAGCGACGCATCAAGAAAGCGCGACCTCACCCGGCGTGATATCGGCGGCATTGATCAAATCCTCAGCCCCACTTTGAGGGTTTCTGGACGGCTGCCCGAGCCAGGGCGGCCAAACAGCCTGGATCGCGGCGGTTTGCCGGGGTCGGCCGGCTACGCCTCGGCCAGCGCCGGCTCGTCCTCGGCGGCGCCGGCGGGGTCCGAGTCGGGCAGCGAGGCGATCAGGGTCGGGTCCTTCTCGGTGCCGGCGATGAGCTCGTCGGCGGCCTGCTTGGCGGTCTTGGGCAGCATCCCGGACTTCATGCCGAAGTAGACGGCCTGGGGATGGTGGGCGACGATCGCCAGCGTCGACTGCTCGGGCTCGACGGCGAACCCGCCGGACAGCCGCAGCCCGATCGACGGCGCGTCGAGCAGGTCGAAGACCTTGGTCAGCTCGGACTGCTCGGGGCAGGAGGGATAGCCCCAGGAGTAGCGCCGGCCCTGGGTCGGGCGCGGCGCCCAGCTCCGAGCGCACCCGCGCGTGCAGCCACTCGGCCATGCCCTCGGCGGTCTGGACGCCGAGGCCGTGCACGAACAGCTGCTCGGCGAACTCGCCCTCGGCCTCCAGCGAGGCCATCAGCTCGGTGACCTCCTCGCCGGCGGTCACCGCCTGCAGGGCGACGACGTCGATCTCGGCGGGTCGGAGTTCGAGCGGGCGGTAGAAGTCGGCCAGGCAGATGCGGTCGTGGCGGGGCTGGCGGGGGAAGACGAGGCGGTGCAGCTCGCGCTCGGCGGGGCGAGCCTCGGGATCCCACACGATCAGCTCGTTGCCGTCGGAGTTGCACGGGAAGTAGCCGAGCAGGGCGCGGGGGTGCAGGTAGGTCTGCTCGCGCCACATCCGCTCCAGGCGCGGCTGGAAGTCGTCGCGCAGCAGCTCGCGTCCAGGCCTCGCCCTTGACGCCGCGCCCGCCCCAGTGCAGCTTGAACAGCACGTGGGTGTCGAGGTGGCGGTAGACCTCGTCCATCGGCACCTCGAGCTCGCGCACGCCCCAGTACGGCGGCTCGGGCACCGGCGTGTCGGTGGCGGCGGCGCTGCGGACCGAGGCATCGGTGACGTCGGGCGCGTCCTCGTCGACCTCCACCGGGGTGTCGCGCAGCTTCTGCGCCGCCGCCCGGGTCTTCTCCGCCAGCTCCTGGCGGCGTTCGGGGTCGATCAGCTGGTCCATCTTGGCCAGGCCCTCGAACGCGTCCTTGCAGTAGAAGACGCCGGGCTCGTAGACGTCGTCGGACTCGGTGCCGTGCGGGTAGAGGATCCGCAGGCCGAAGTTGCGGTTGATGGCCGCGCCGCCGATCAGCACCGGGAAGTCCAGCTTGCGCTCGTGCAGCTCCTGGACGGCGGCGGGCATCTGCTTGGAGGTGGAGACCAGCAGCGCCGAGAGGCCGATGGCGGTGGCCTGTGCTCGACGGCGGCGTCGAGGATGGTGGAGATCGGCACCTGCTTGCCCAGGTCCACCACCGAGTAGCCGTTGTTGGTGAGGATCGTGTTGACCAGCGACTTGCCGATGTCGTGCACGTCGCCGAACACGGTGGCCAGCACCACGGTGCCCTTGGTGTAGCCCTCGAGCTTGTCGAGGTACTGCTCCAGCTGGGCCACGGCGCGCTTCATCACCTCGGCGGACTGCAGCACGAAGGGGAGGATCAGCTCTCCGGCGCCGAACTTGTCGCCGACCTCCTTCATCGCGGGCAGGAGCACGGTGTTGAGGGTCGGGACGGCGCCGATCTTCTCGACGCTGCGGTCGATCCAGTCCTCGACGCCCTCCTTCTTGCGGCGCAGGATGTGGAAGTGCAGCGCCTCCTCGGGCTCCATGCCCTCGGTGGGATCGGCCTGGCCGGGGCCGTCGTCGTCGGCGGGCCCCTTGGACTCGAAGTGGGCGATGTAGCGCTCCAGCGCGTCGTCGCGGCGGTCGAAGACGAGGTCGTCGGCCAGCTCGCGCTCGTCGGTGGGGATCTCCGAGTAGGGCGTGATGTGGTTGGGGTTGACCATGGCCAGGTCCAGCCCGGCCTCCACGCAGTGGTGCAGGAACACGCTGTTGAGCACCGAGCGGGCGGGCAGGCCCACGCCGAAGGAGACGTTGGAGACGCCCAGCGAGGTCTGCACGCCGGGGATCTCGGTCTTGATCGCGCGGATGCCCTCGATGGTGGCCACGGCGCTCGGCCGCCACTCCGGATCGCCCGTGGTCAGCGTGAAGGTGAGGCAGTCGAAGATGAGCGCGTCGTGGTCCAGGCCGTGCTCGTCGCAGCAGTACTCGGTGATCCGCCTGGCGATCTCCAGCTTGCGCTCGGCGGTCTTGGCCATCCCGACCTCGTCGATGGTCAGCGCGATCACCGCGGCGCCGTGCTCCTTGGCCAGCGGCACGACGCGGTCGAGCTTGTCGCGGCCGGCCTCGAGGTTGATCGAGTTGACGATCGCGCGCCCGGGGATCTGCTGCAGCGCGGCCTCGATCACGTCGGGCTCGGTCGAGTCGACCTGGATCGGGGCGGGCTGGGTCAGCGAGATCCGCTTGACCACCTCGCGCATCTGGTCGGCCTCGTCCTGGCGCTCGGTCAGCGCCACGCACACGTCGAGCACGTGGGCTCCGCCGGTGACCTGGTCCTCGGCGACGACGAGCAGGCCGTCGTAGTCGTTGGCCAGCAGCAGCTCCTTGGCCTTGCGCGAGCCCTGGGAGTTGACGCGCTCGCCGACGATCGTGGGGCGGGGGGACTGGACCATCGGCGTGGCCGCGATCATCGAGCTCACGTGCGCCGGGCGGCGCTCGGGCCGGGGGCTGGGCGGGGTCCGTTGCGGTCCTTGACCCGCTCCGCCATCGCCTCGATGTGAGCCGGCGTGGTGCCGCAGCAGCCGCCGACGATCGAGACGCCGTAGCGCTCGACGAACTCGCCCAGGGTCTCGGCCAGCGGGCCGGGCTCCTCGGGGAAGATCGTCTCGCCGTTGGGGCCCTGGAGCGGGAGGCCGGCGTTGGGTATGCAGTGCACCGGCACCGAGCTGAACTCGCCGAGGAAGCGGATCGCGTCGCGCATGTCCTCGGGGCCGGTGGAGCAGTTGAGGCCGATGACGTCGACCTTCAGGGCCTCCAGCGTGGCCAGCACGGCGCTGATGTCGGTGCCCAGGAGCATCTTGCCGCCCTGGGGCAGGAGGGAGACGCTGCACTGGATCGGGACCGCGCGGCCGAGCTCCTTGGCGGCGCGGCGCACCCCGAACACGGCGGCCTTGAGCTCCAGGATGTCCTGGGTGGTCTCGATGATGATGAGGTCCACGCCGCCCTCGATCAGGCCCGGTGGCCTGCTCGGTGAAGACCGTCTTGAGCTCCGGGAAGGTGATCTGGCCGAGCGTCGGGTCGTCGGAGGCGGGCAGGAAGCCGGTGGGGCCGATGGCGCCGGCCACGAACCGGTCCTCGCCCGCCGCCTTGCGGGCGATCTGCGCCGCCTTGAGGTTGATCTCGTGCGTGTGATCCTCCAGGCCCCACTCCGACGAGCTTCAGCCGGCTGGCCTGGAACGTGTCGGTCTCCAGCACCTCCGCGCCCGGCGTCGAGCATCGAGCTGTGCACGCCCTCGATCACGTCGGGCCGGTTGAGCACCAGCGCCTCATGGCAGCGGCCGGGCAGCCGGTAGTCCTTCTCCAGGCTCAGGTCGAACTGCTCGAGCGTCGCGCCCATGCCACCGTCGAAGACGATGACGCGCTCGCGCGTGGCGGCTAGGAAGTCTCGCATCGGGGTGAGGCTAGCAACCTTGACACGGTTGTGTCAACGTTGGGCGTGGTGGTCGGCTTTCGGTGGGGCTTCCGTGGGGCGTTTTGGCAGGGTATCGGCGAACGTCAACTGCGGCTGGGGAGGGAGTGGGTGTGCCGGCCGTGGCGGCGAAAATTATGCGTGTGCAGGGGGACTTGGGAGATCAGGGTCTTCAGATGGCCCGTCCGCACGACCCTTATCTCCCACGACCCCGCTGAGGGATGCTGCCAACGCCGGGGCCACCCCAACCAGCCACTCGATGGCCCTGTTGTTGAGGCTCGCCCGTGCCCCCGCGACACGGGACCCCCACTGCAAACGCCACCCGAAGCGCTACCGCGCGGTCCAGCCCATGTCCATCGTCACCGGCACCCCGGTGAACGACCGCCCGCCCGGCCCCGCCAGGAACGCCACGACCTCCGCCACCTCGGACGGGCTCGATCAGCTCCTTGACGGCGTGCGGGGCCAGGATGACCTCCTCGAGCGCCCGCTCCTCGGAGATCCCGTGCGCGCGGGCCTGGTCGGGGATCTGGGCCTCCACCAGGGGCGTGCGGACGTACCCGGGGCAGACGGCGGTGGCGGCGATCCCGCGCTCGGCGCCCTCCAGGGCCAGCGTCTTGACCAGGCCCAGCAGCCCGTGCTTGGCCGAGACGTAGGCGGCCTTGTAGGGCGAGGCGACCAGCCCGTGGGCCGAGGCGATGGCGATGAAGCGCCCGGCGCCCGACTCGGCCAGCGCCTCCCAGCCGTGGCGGGCGAGCAGGAACGGGCTGGTCAGCATGAGCGCGATGATCGTCTCCCAGCGCTCGATCGGGAACTCCTGGATGGGCGCGACGTGCTGGATGCCGGCGCCGGCCACGATCACGTCCAGCCGGCCGAAGCGCTCCAGCGCGGCGGCCACCGCGGCCGCGTTGGCCTCGGCGTCGGTGAGGTCGGCCTCGTGCGGCGTGCCGGGCCCGTCCGGGTCGGGGTGGAGGTCGACGGCGAGCACGTCAAAGCCGTCCCGGACCAGCCGGTCGGCCACCGCGCGGCCGATCCCGCTGGCGGCGCCGGTGACTAAGGCGACGTTAGAGCGCGCCATGCCGATCAGCCGCAACTCGCCGGGAATCTGAGGCATCAGTCCATCGTACGGACGATGCGGGCGGAGGCCGGCCGTGCAACGCGGAGTGCGTAATCTGCGTCACCTCGGGGTACAAGATCGCATATGCAGAGCGTTGTGCGGAATCTCAACGAGACCTACGAGGCCTCGCCGCGCTCGGTCGCCGAAGGGCGAGCCAAGCTGGCGGACTTCGCCGCGGACGCGGGTGCGACGCCCAGCCAGGTGGACGCCGTGCGGTTGGCGGCGTCGGAGGCGATGACCAACTCGGTGCTGCACGCCTATCGCGGCGGCCCGGGTCTCATCTACGTCAACGCCGCGGTGGCCTCAGGGGAGCTCTGGATCCTCATCTCCGACGACGGCTGCGGCCTCAAGCCGCGGGCCGAGCGTCCCGGGCTCGGGCTCGGGCTCGGGCTGATCTCCGAGGTGAGCGACGACTTCGCGATCGTGTCGCGCGCCACGGGCGGGACCGAGGTGCGGATCCGCTTCAACCTCGTGACGGCCGACGCCCCCGCCCAGGACCGGCCGCGCCACCTGAGCGCGTCGCCGGCGGCAACGGGCGGCGCGGCGGCTTTTCGCCGTCCATGTCGGTCGCCTGACCGCGCGGACCGCCTGAACCCGGGACCGCGCGGCGCTGAGCCGCGACCGCGGAGGGACGGCGCGCCGTCAGCGCGGCGCGGCCACCGCCACGGGCGCCGGAGTCCGCCGAGGCGTAGAGCGCCTCGATGCGCGCGCGCCTGCCCTTCGGCGTCGGCACGTCCCAGCAACGGCGCCGCCTCGCCGCGGATGGCCGCGGCCATGTTGTCGGCCTCCAGGCCGTAGGAGTTGGCCGGCCGGGACCTCGATGAGCTCGGTGGCGTGCGCGCGGCGCAGCTCGATCCCCGGCGTCCCGCAGTGCCACGGATCGGCCAGGAACAGGCTGGCCTCCTCGCCGACGACCTCCAGGTCGAAGCGGTCGTCGAGGATCAGCCCGCTGTCGAAGTGGGCGATGACGTCGCCGGCGAAGCGCATCCAGCCGCTGAAGGTGACGTCGACGCCGTCGCCGCCGAGCACCTGCGTGCCGCTGACGAGCTCCGGCTCGCCGGCCAGCAGCCGTGCGGCGCTCACGCAGTAGCAGCCGACGTCCATCAGCGAGCCCCCGTCCAGCTCGGCGCTGAGGCGCACGTCGGCCGGATCCTCGAAGTGGAAGCTGAACGCGGCGCGGATGAGCCGCAGGCGGCCGATGCGCGCCGGACGCCACCAGCTCCACGCATGCGCGCCGTCTGGGGGTGGTGGCGGTACATGAACGCCTCCATGAGCACGCGGTCGTGGCGCTCGGCCAGATCGAAGGCGGCCCGGACGTCGGCCTCGCGGCGGCTGAGCGGCTTCTCGCACAGCACGTGCTTGCCCGCCTCGCAGCGCCCGGCCCGTCCACTCCAGATGCAGCGAGTTGGGCAGCGAGATGTAGACCGCGTCGATGTCGGGGTCGGCCAGCAGCGCCTCGTAGCTGTCGTAGGCGCGCTCGATGCCGCGCTCGGAGGCGTACGCTCGGCGCGGGCCCGGTCACGGCTGGCGACGGCCAGCACCGCGGACCGGCGCGACTGCGCCACCCCGGCGATGAACTTGTCGTTGATCCGCGCCGTGGACAGAAGGCCCCACTGCGCGGTCATCTCGCCCATGGGCGGGAGCGCGGGAGCCGGTCAGACCTTGCGGTCCGCCGCCGCGGCCGGCGCGTCGGCCTCCGCGGTGCCCAGCAGCTCCTCGCGGCTGGGCTTGACGTCGTCGATCGCGCTCTTCATGTCGTGGATTCCGCGGCCGATGGCGCGCCCGACCTCGGGGAGCCGCTTGGGCCCCAGCACGAGCAGCGCGACGGCCGAGAACGACAAGCAGATGCGTGGGCTGGAGAATGTTGTCGATGAACGGCACCTGCGGGAGACTACAGAGTGGCTGAGCGGGCGACCGCATTTGCGCCCGGGCGCGTGAACCTGATCGGCGAGCACACCGATTACAACGAGGGCCTGGCGCTGCCGTTCGCCATCAGCGACGGGGTCACCGTGCGGGCCACGCGCACCGACGACGACCGCTTCCAGGTCGTCGCCTCCGACCTCGACTCCCACGACACCTTCGCCCTGGACGCCGTCTCCCGGTCGCCGGCTGGCGGGCCTTCGCCCGCGGTGCGGTCGGCGAGCTGCAGCGCCGCCGGCTGCCCGCTGGTCGGCGCGCGGCTGGAGATCACCGGCTCGGTGCCGCGCGGCTCGGGCCTGTCCTCGTCGGCGGCGCTGGAGGTGGCGCTGTGCCTGGCCCTGCTCGCCGTCGCCGACGTCGCGCCGCCCGAGCGCCTGGATCTCGCGCGCCTGTGCTCACGCGTGGAGAACGACTGGGTGGGAGCGCAGACCGGCCTGCTGGACCAGATCGCATCGCTGTTCGGGGAGCCCGAGAGCGCGATGCGCATCGACTTCCGGTCGATGGAGGTCACGCCGGTGGCGCTCGAGCTCGACGGCTACCGGCTGGTCACGCTGGACTCCGGCGAGCGCCATGCCAACGCCGGCGGCGAGGACGACACCGCCGAGCGGCTACAACCAGCGCCGCGCCGAGTGCGTGCGCGCCGCCGAGCTGCTCGGCGTGGAGAGCCTGCGCGACGCGACGCTCGATCGTGTGGCGGAGCTGCCCGAGCCGCTGCGCGCCCGCGCTCAGCCACGTGGTCACCGAGAATGCGCGCGTGCAGGACACCGTCGCGGCCCTGTCGAACGGAGACCTCGAACGCGTCGGCGAGCTGCTCAACGCCTCCCACGCCAGCCTGCGTGACTGCTTTGCCATCTCGACTCCGACCGTGGAACGGACCGTGCAGGCGCTGCGTGGCTGCCGGCGCCATCGGGGCGCGGATCGTGGGCGGGGGTTTCGGCGGTCACGTGCTGGGCCTGATGCCGCCCGATACGCAGCCGCCGCCCGGCGCGCTAGAAGTTGAGCCTGGCCCTGGAGCGCGGATCGTCCGTTAGCGCTAACATCGCGGCGTCCTCCGGGTGGGCGGAGCGTTGGAGAGGAGCAGAGTGATGGACGTCGAGGACGACGAGAAAGCCCCGTCGCGACCGCGACGGCCGGCGATCATGTCGGACGTCGGCCGATTGGCGGGAGTCTCGCACCAGACGGTGTCGCGCGTCATCAACGGCAGCCGGCACGTCAGTCCGCAGACCCGTGAGCGCGTCCTGGCGGCGATGCGCGAGCTTGGCTACCGCCCCAACTCGATCGCTCGCGCGCTGGCCACCGGCCGGACCCGGACCCTCGGCGTGGTCAGCTTCGACACCACGCTCTACGGACCGGCATCGACGCTTGTTCGGCATCGAGCGCGCCGCGCACGAGGCGGGCTACTTCATCATGGTGGCCAGCCTCAAGGCGCTCGACCGCGCGTCGGTGGTGCAGGCGATCGAACGGCTCCGGGTGCAGGGCGTCGACGGGATCCTCGTGATCGTCTCCGAGGAGGAGTCCGCCGAGGCGCTGCTGCACGCCCCGCTCGACGTGCCGCTGGTCGCCGTGGAGTCCGGGCCAGACCGCGGGAATCCCTGTGGTGGCGGTCGATCAGGCCGAGGGCGCGACCCTGGCCACGCGCCATCTGCTCGAGCTCGGGCACCGGACCGTCCACCACATCACCGGGCCGCTGAGCTCGATCGAGTCCCAGCTGCGAGCCGGCGGCTGGCGCGCGACGCTCGAGGCCGCGGGCGCCCCCCGCCCCGAGCCCCTCATCGGCGACTGGAGCGCTCGTGCCGGCTACCACCTGGGGCGCCGGCTGACCCGCGACCGTGCCGCTGACCGCCGTGTTCGTCTCCAACGATCAGATGGCGCTGGGGCTGCTGCGGGCCATGCACGAGGCGGGTCGCCGCATCCCCGAGGAGATCAGCGTCGTCGGCTTCGACGACATCCCCGAGTCGCCCTACTTCACCCCGCCGCTGACCACCGTCCGCCAGGATTTCGGCGAAGTGGGGAGCCGCAGCCTGCGAGTGCTGGTCCGGACCATCGAGAGCGTCCAGGCGGGGGAGCGGCCGCCCACGGGCTCGCTCGTGCCGCCCGAACTGGTCGTGCGCGCCAGCACCGCGGTGCCGCCACGGAGCGATTGACAGGGATTTGATGTGATCGCTAACATGCGCGCGGCTACACAGGAGAGGGGACCAAAAGGCGCCGTCGCCGAACGCCGCCAAGTCAGGTGGTTGCCGATGAGGTTTATCCTCGGTTAATGTGATTGGACATCCAGCCCCGGGTCTGAAACGGTTGCGGGGTCAGGAGGTCCCGGAGAGTGGAGGAGCACAAGTGTCCAAAGAAGAAGACGTCGTCCACGACGCAATCGAACGTCTCGAATGGGACGAGCGCAAGGAGGACGAGACCCCGTTCAAGAGGTTTCGGCAGGTCACACGCCGTACCGCGCTGACCGGTGGCGCCGCCGGCATCGGCGCCCTGATCCTGCAGGCCTGCGGTGGATCCAGCTCCAGCTCCAGCTCCAGCTCAAGTGCGCACCGCGACGGGCAGCGCCTCGGCGGCCACCGGCGGGAGCGCGGCCGCGGGCATCTTCGGCGCGAGCAAGGCCTACAAGTTCACGCTCGTCAACCACGTCACCACCAACCCGTTCTTCACCCCCACCCAGAACGGCGCGGCCGATGCCTGCAAACTGCTGGGGTGCTCGTACCAGTGGACGGGCTCGCAGAACTCCAACGTGGGCGAGATGGTCAGCGCATTCAACACCGCGGTCAGCGCCGGCGTCGACGGTATCGGCGTCGCGCTCATCGACCTGCACGCGTTCAACTCCCCGACCGATAAGGCGCTGGCGGCCAAGATCCCGGTCGTCGCCTACAACGCCGACGCGGCCGGCAACGGCCGGCTGGCCTACATCGGCCAGGACCTGTTCGTCTCCGGGCAGGAGATGGGCCAGCACATCGCCCAACTCGTCCCCTCCGGCGACGTGGCGCTGTTCATCGCCACGCCGGGCTCGCTGAACATCCAGCCGCGGATCGATGGCGCGCAGCAGTTCCTCAAGTCCAAGTCCGCGATCAAGACCCACGTCGTGGCCACGGGCGCCGCCTTGCCCCAGGAATTGTCCACGATCGACTCCTACGCCACCGCACACCCCAACACCAAGGGCATGTTCGCGGTCGACGGCGGGAGCACCCAGAGCGTCGCCCAGGTCATCAAGAAGCACAATCTGTCGAGTGAAGGGCGGCGGGTATGACCTCACGCCGATCACCCAGCAGCTCCTGGCCGCCGGCTCGATCCAGTTCACGATCGACCAGCAGCCCTATCTGCAGGGCTTCCTGCCGATCCTGGAGCTCTACATCTACCAGGTCTCGCAGACCCTGACCGGCCCCGCCGACGTCAACACGGGTCTGAAGTTCCTGGACAAGACCACGGTCATCCCCTACAACAGCACCAAGAGCCGTTACGAGGGCACGAGCTCCAGCGCCGGGGTCACGAAGTCGTAGGATCCTGAGTCGGCACGATGGCCACCGCCTCGGACAACACCGTCGCGACAGCGCCCCCTCCCAAGGGCCCAGCCCAGGGCTGGGCCCAGCGTGGGGGGGCGCTCAGCCTCGCACAGAAGTTCCTGACGCTGCGCGAAGGCAGCATCATCGTCGTCACGCTGATCGCGTTCCTCTACTTCGCGCTGACCAGCGATCGCTTTCTGACGGGCAACAGCCTCAAGGCTCTTCTGCCGTACTTCGCCCCGTTCGCGATCATGGCGGCGGGCGAGGTGTTCGTGATGATCAACGGCGAGATCGACCTGTCGGTCGGCGCCGTATACCTGTTCACGCCGTTCATCTTCTACAAGCTCAACGCCAGCGTCGGCCTGCCCCTCATCCCGGCGATGATCGGCGCGCTCCTCGTGGTCGTGCCTCGTCGGCCTCTTCAACGGCCTGGTGATCGCCTACATTGGCATCGCTTCCTTCATGACCACCCTGGGAACGTTGTTCACGCTGGACGGGCTCACGCTGATCATCTCCCACGCGACCCAGGTGACGACGCCGGGCACCTCGGTGGTCAACGTGGGGACGTTCGCGCAGATCTTCGGCGGCGGCACCTACTCGGAGCTGTTCTGGGCGATCGGGATCACGATCGTACTGCAGCTGCTGCTGTCGTTCTCGCGATGGGGGATCTACACCGTCTCGGTGGGCGGCAACCGGCTCGGCGCCGCCGAGGCCGGTGTCCGGACCCGGAACGTGCTCACCGGCAACTTCGTCATGTGCGCGCTGCTCGCCGGGTTCGTCGGCATCCTCGAGGCAGTCCGATCCTCGACGATGACGCCCGACCCGTCGGGGTCCAACGCGATCCTGTTCCAGGTCGATCTCGGCCGCGGTCATCGGCGGCACGCTGCTCCAGGGCGGGTCGGGCACGGTCGTCGGAGCGTTCATCGGCGCCATCTTCCTCGGGGTGCTGCAGGACGGCCTCATCATCAAGGGCGTCAGCGCCAACTACTTCCTCTTCTACCTGGGCCTCGCCATGCTCATCGCGATGGCCTTCAACACGTACGTATCGCGGGTAAGGACGGGGTCAGGCCGTGGCGGATAGCACGACACCAGCCGAGCACATCGTCGCGCCCGCGACGGCCGACGACGACGTCATGCGCGTCGAGCACATCGCCAAGCGCTTCGGCCCCACCGTGGCGCTGCGCGACATCAACCTCCACCTGCGCAAGGGCGAGGTGCTGGGGCTGCTGGGAGACAACGGCGCCGGCAAGTCGACACTGATCAAGATCCTCTGCGGGTTCCAGAAGCAGGACGCCGGGACGATGTGGTGCAAGGGCGAGAACTACGCGCCGAAGAGCGTTGACGACGCCCGCAGGCACGGCGTCGACACCGTGTTCCAGGACCTGGCGCTCGTCAACCAGCTGTCCGTCTACCACAACCTGTTCCTGCGCCGCGAGAGGGTCAAGTCACCCATCCCGTTCCTCAACAACGCGCTCATGAAGCGCGACGCGCGCAAGGCGCTGGACCAGATCGGGATCAACATCCCGCGCATCGACGTGCCGGCGGCTCGGCTGTCCGGCGGCCAGCGCCAGGCGATCGCCGTCGCTCGCACGATCTCTGGCGACGCCGACATCATCCTGCTCGACGAGCCGCTGGCAGCGATGGGCGCCAAAGAGGGCGCCATGATCCTCGACCTGATCGAACGCCTCAAGAACGAGGGCAACGTCTCGATCATCATGATCCTGCACAACTACGTGCACGTGCTGACGGCCTGCGATCGGGTCAACCTCATCCAGGACGGGGTGATCGCGTTGGACAAGCCGACGTCCGAGACGTCGGTCGAGGAACTGACCGAGATCGTGGTAGAGGAGTACCGCCGCGCCCGCAAGGAGGCCCACGTCGGCAACGGCGCGGGCGCCGGCGCGGCGTCCCAGCAATCCGAGACGTGACCGGCCGGCCGTGAGCGGCCGCCAGTGCAGCATCGGCATCGACTTCGGGACCGAGTCCGGCCGCGTGCTCGTGCTCGACGCGCGCAGCGGTGAGGAGCTGGGCGTCAGCGTCGTCCCGTACCCCAGCGCCGTGATCGACCGTAGCTGCCCTCCACCGGCGAGCGGCTGCCCCCCGACTGGGCCCTCCAGGACCCCGATGACTGGGTCAAGGTGCTCGAGGACGGCGTCCCGGGGGCCCTCGCCGACGCGGGCGTCGCCGCCGGCGAGGTGGTCGGCCTGGGGATCGACTTCACCTCCTGCACGGTGCTCCCGGTCACCGGCGACGGCACGCCGCTGTGCACGCTCGCGCGAGTTTCGCGAGCGCCGCCACGCCTGGCCCAAGCTGTGGAAGCACCATGCCGCCCAGCCGGTGGCCGACCGTCTCAACGAGGTTGCGCTCCAGCGCGGCGAGCCGTTCCTGGAGCGCTACGGCGGGCGCATCTCCTCGGAGTGGTACTTCCCCAAGCTCATCGAGGTGTGGTCCGAGGATCGCGAGATCTACGACGCCTGCGCCGCCTTCATCGAGGCGACGGACTGGATCGTCTGGCATCTCACCGGACACGAGTGCCGCCAGAGCGCCACCGCCGGCTACAAGGCGATGTGGTCACCGGCGGAGGGGCTGCCGCCGACCGCGTACTTCGAGGCGGCCTACCCCGGGTTCTCGGCCCCGGCCGAGAAGCTCGGGACGGAGTTTCACCCCGCTGGGCACCAGGGCGGGCACGCTCACCGCCGAGCGCGCCGAGCGGCTGGGCTGACCGAGGACGTCGCCGTCGCCGTCGGCAACGTCGACGCATGGGTGTCGGTGCCGGGCGCGGGCGTCACCAGCCCGGCGACGTTCGTGACCGTGATCGGGACCTCGACGTGCTCGATGATCGTCAGCCCCGACGAGGTCCGGCTGCCCGGGATCACCGGAGTGGTGCGTGACGGCATCCTGCCCGGCCTCTACGGCTACGAGGCGGGCCAGGCCGCGGTGGGGGACATGCTGGCGTGGTTCGTCAGGACGCTGGACGGCGACGGCGACACCTACGCCCGGCTCGAGGCCGAGGCGGCGAAGCTGGCGCCGGGGGAGACGGGCCTGGTGGCGCTGGACTGGTTCAACGGCAACCGCTCGATCCTCGCCGACGCCGATCTCACCGGCGCCATCTTCGGGCTCACCCTGCACAGCTCGCCCGGCGAGATCTACCGGGCGCTGCTGGAGTCGATCGCCTTCGGCAACCGCCGCATCATCGACAACTTCACCGAGCACGGCCTGGAGCTGGCGGAGATCGTCGCGGTGGGGGGAATCGCCGAGCGCAGCCCGCTGACGATGCAGCTGATCGCCGACACCAGTGGGATGACCGTGCATGTCCCCACCTGGCGCGAGATCCCCGCCCGCGGGGCGGCGCTGTTCGGCGCCGTGGCGGCCGGGGTCTACGACGACATCGATGCGGCGATCGCGGCGACCCGGCCCTCGAGCTCGCGCACCTACACCCCCGATGCGGGGGCGAAGGAGGTCTATGACCGGGTCTACGCGATCTACCGCACGCTCTATGAGTCCCTGGGTGTCACCGACGTGTCGCTGCTGCACGGCCTCAAGAAGATCAGCGCCGAGCGCGGCGCCGCCTGAGCTCACCTCGTGACGGATCTCGATCAGCTGCGCCAGGAGGTGCTGGAGGCCAACCTCGCGCTGCCCGCGCACGGGCTGGTCAAGCTGACCTGGGGCAACGCCTCAGGCGTCGATCGCGACCGCGGGGCTGATGGCGATCAAGGCCAGCGGCGTGGACTACGAGCACATGACCGCCGACGACGTGGTGCTCATCGATCTCGAGAGCGGCGAGGTGGTACCGATCCCGCCCGCCCCGACCGCAAGCCCTCGACCGACACGCCGACGCACCGGGCGCTCTACAACGCCTTTGACGGCATCGGCGGGATCGTCCACACGCACTCGACCTGGGCGACGGCGTGGGCCCAGGCCGAGCAGGAGATCCCGCTGCTGGGCACCACCCACGCCGACCTCATGGCCGAGGCGGTCCCGCTCACGCGCCAGCTCACCGCCGAGGAGGTGCGAGCGCGACTACGAGGGCGAGACCGGCACGATCCTCATCGAGCTGATCGGCGACCGCGCCGACGAGCTCCCCGCCGCGCTCGTGCGCGGGCACGCGCCGTTCTGCTGGGCCGCCAGTCCCGCCGCCGCGGTCACCATCGCGGTGACGCTGGAGGAGGTGGCCCGGCTGGCGCTGCTGACGCGGATGCTCAGCCCGCGACGGCGGGCCGCTGGCCGACGTGCTGCGCGACAAGCACCACCAGCGCAAGCACGGGCCCAACGCGTACTACGGCCAGCGCTGAGCGCGGCGCGCCGGGCGATCACCAGCGGTCGTGTACGTGCTCGCGGATGAGGCGGTCATAGACGTCGCGCACGCCGTCGAGCTGGGCGGCGCGCAGCGGCGACAGGGCGGCGGCGGCGACGTTCTGGGAGACCTGTTCAGGGTTGCGCGCACCGGGGATGACCGTGCTCACGCCCGGCTGATCGATGACCCAGCGCAGCGCGAACTGGGCCAGGCTCGAGTCCTCGTCCACGAGCTCCGAGAGCTCCCGCGCGGCCTGGACACCGACCTCGAAGGGCACGCCGGCGAAGGTCTCGCCGACGTCGAAGGCCTCGCCGGCCCGGTTGAAGTTGCGGTGATCGGAGGCGTCGAACGTCGTGTTCTCGTCATAGCGGCCCGACAGCAGCCCGGAGGCCAGGGGCACCCGGGCGATGATCCCGACGCCGGCCGCGCGCGCCGCCGGCAGGACCTCCTCCAGCGGCTTGAGGCGAAAGCAGTTGAGGATGATCTGCACGCTGGCGACATGGGGGCGGGCGATCGCCGCCAGCGCCTGAGCGCAGGTCTCCACCGAGACGCCATAGGCGGCGATCCGGCCGTCGCTGACCATCTCATCGAGCGCCGCGAACGTCGCATCGTCCTCGTACACGCCGTCGGGCGGGCAGTGCAGCTGGACGAGGTCAAGCGTCTCCATCCCCAGGTTCTCGCGGGATCGGTCGTTCCAGGCCAGGAAGTTGTCGCGGTTGTAGTTGATCGCCTCCTGGGCGACGCGGCGGCCCATCTTGGTGGCGACGAACACCTCGGGATGGCGCTCGCGCAGGCGGCCGCAGAACGTCTCGGAACGGCCGTCGCCGTAGACGTCGGCGGTGTCGAAGAAGGTCACGCCGGCGTCGACCGCGGTCTCGAGCACGCCGTCGGCCGCGTCCTCGCTCACGTCACCCCAGTCGGCGCCGAGCTGCCACGTGCCCAGCCCGACGACGCTGACGCTGCGGCCCAGGCGCTTGATCGCTCGCGTCTCCACGCACGCATCGTTTCATGTCGGCGCCGGCCGCCACTTTGCGAGCGCCAGCGGGCACAATGCACGGCATGAGCGAAGCGGGGATGCGCGCGGCCGTCGCGAAGATGCGCGACGCCGGAGCCCACCCGGAGGCGATCCGGGCGTTTCAGCGTGCCTATGAGCGGCTCGCCTCGGGGGAGACCGCGATGCTGCCCAGCGCCGAGCTGGAGCCCGCGGGCGACATCCCCGCGCTGGAGGACCTGCCCGAGGCCGATCCGGCCCAGGCGCTCTCCCAGGTGGTGGTGATCAAGCTCAACGGCGGGCTGGCCACGACGATGGGGCTCCAGCAGCCCAAGTCGCTCATGGAGGCACGCGACGGCAAGTCGTTCCTGGAGATCATCATCGGCCAGACGCTCGCCCTGCGCCGGCGCCACGACGTCGAGCTCCCGCTGGTGCTGATGGACTCCGACAGCACCCGCGAGCCGACGCTTCAGGAGCTGGCGCGCCACCCCGACCTGGCCAGCGACGGGATCGAGCCCGACTTCATGCAGTCCGTCGTGCCCAAGCTCGACGCCGAGACGCTCGAGCCCGTGAGCTGGCCGAAAGCGCCGGCGCTGGAATGGAACCCCCCCGGGCACGGCGACGTCTATGGGGCGCTGCGGCGCTCGGGCATGCTGGACGCGCTGCTGGAGCGCGGGCTTCGCTACGCGATGATCTCCAACGCCGACAACCTCGGCTCCAGCGTCGACGCCCGCATCGCCGCCCACGTGGCCGACCACGAGATCCCATTTCTCATGGAGGTCGCCCAGGGCACCGAGGCCGATCGCAAGGGCGGCCACGTCGCGCGGCGGATCGCCGACGGCCGGCTCGTCCTGCGCGAGAGCGCCCAGACTCCGGAGGAGGATGAGGACTCCTTCCGCGACTACCGCAAGTGGCGCTGGTACAACACCAACACGCTGTGGGTCGACCTGCGCGTCCTGGCCGAGCGGCTGGCGCAGTCAGAGGGCGTGCTCGAGCTGCCGCTCATCATCAATCACAAGACCGTCGACCCGCGCGACGCGGACTCCACTCCGGTGATCCAGTTGGAGAGCGCGATGGGGGCCGCCATCAGCAGCTTCCCCGGCGCGACGCTCCTGCACGTGCCGCGCACCCGGTTCGCCCCGGTCAAGACGACCGACGACCTGCTCGTCCTGCGCTCAGACGTCTACGAGGTGGGCGACGATCTGCGCGTGGAGCCGGTGCCCGAACGCGCCGACAGCCTGCCGTTCGTCGAGCTGGACAAGCGCTATTACCGCCTCATCGATGCCTTCGAGCAGCGGTTCCCGTCAGGTGCGCCCTCGCTGCGCGAGGCCGAGCGGCTGGTGGTGCACGGCGACGTCACCTTCGGGGCCGGCGTCCGCGTGCGCGGCGCCGTCGAGCTGGAGGCCGACACGCCCACCACCATCGACCCCGACACCGTCCTGGAGCCGTGAGCCCGCTGACGCCCCACGGCTCGGCTCCCACCGAGCAGGGCACGACCGAGCCCGGCCCCGTCGCGCCGCCTCCGGCCGGGACCATCACGATCGTGCTCGCCGACGACCACGACGTCGTCCGCGCCGGGCTGCGCATGCTGCTCGATGCCGAGCCCGGCTTCGCCGTGGTCTCCGAGGCCGGCAACGTGGCCTTGACCGAGCGCCGGGTCGCGGCTCACCGTCCCCGGGTCCTCGTCCTCGACGTCAACATGCCCGACGGCTCGAGCCTTCCCGCGATCCCCCGGCTGCGCGCCGCCTCGCCCCAGACGAGCATCGTGATGCTCACCATGCAGAGCGATCCGGAGCTCGCGCGTGAGGCGCTTCGGGCCGGGGCCACCGGCTTCGTGCTCAAGGAGTCCGCCAAGGAGGAGCTCATCCACGCGGTCCGTCTCGCCGCCGAGGGCCGCACCTACCTCAATCCCGAGATGGGCGCCAGGCTCGCCGCGGAGGCGCCCTCGCCGTCGGGTACGCCGGACGACCTCAGCGCTCGCGAGATCGAGGTGCTCCGCCTGATCGCCATGGGCCACACCAACAGCGAGATCGCCGCCCAGCTCTTCCTCTCGGTGCGCACGATCGAGTCTCACCGCGCGCACATCCAGCAGAAGACCCAGCAGAGCTCGCGCGCCGAGCTCGTCGCCTACGCCCGGGACAACGGCCTGCTGTAGGCGTCGGGTGCAGGCGGCCGTCGCGGCCTAGGGACGTCCGCGACCGCCCGCGCCGGCGATCTCGTTGCGCGTGGCGGGCAGCGAGGCGGAGGCCGGGACGGGTTGCACGAGCGTGGTGGGGCGGCCGCGCTGGGCGGCCATGATGGCCGCGGAGGTGACGGTTGCCGTGTCGTGGCGCTGGCCGACGGTCCACTTCACCCGCGCGATGCGGTAGCGCAGCAGCGCCGCCCAGGTGGCGGGCCCGATGATGCCGTCGGCGGAGAGGCCGTGGGCGGTCTGGAAGGCCTGGACGTCGAGCAGGGTGTGGTAGCCGTAGTCGCCGGAGACCTGGATGGGGTAGCCGGCGGAGACGAGATGCTCCTGGATCCACACCACGAGGTCGCCGGACTCGCCGGGGTTGACGTCGGCCAGCGTCATGTAGGGGACGTAGCCGGGCAGCGCGCCGCTGGGGCGCGACAAGGCGATCCAGTCAGACGCCCGGGCGTCCTGCCAGTCCCACCAGCTCACGCCGCCGGCGCCGTAGACCCGCGCGAGCTGGCGGAAGCGCACCACCTGGTGGGCGGGCGGGCGGCCGTAGACCTGGCCCAGCGGGTAGATCGGGCGCTGGTAGATGAGGTTGTAGGCGTAGGTGTGACCGAAGACGTCATCGGTGGTGGTGCCGATGTCGCGCCAGTACATCTGCGGGGCGTTGTACTGGGCGCCGCCGGGGCCCAGGAACACCGAGTAGGGGAATCCCGGGTGGTAGTCGACATAGGGGAACCCGGCCAGCACGAGGGGGTAGCCGTAGCCGATGAGCGCCCGCAGCCGCTGGATGTAGACCTGGGCCGAGACGTACTTGCCCTCGTACTCTGACTCGGCGTCGATGATCAGGCAGTCGGCGCCGTCGTGGACCGCCGCGGCCCCCTTGTAGGCCTCGGTCACGGGCGAGTTGCCGTAGACGTACTGCCAGGCGCACACCTTGATGCCGTTGGCGTGCAGCGCCGACACCAGTTGCGGGGTGAACTGCGACCACATGTCGGTCCCGTCGCTGGACTTGATGATCAGGGTCGAGAGCCCGAAGCGGTGCGCGTCGGAGATGAGCGAGCTGAGGCTCCCCCCGTCTGACTGGGGCATCTCCCAGATCCACATCGCCCGGCCGTTGAGGGGATTGCCCGGGCCGCCGTTGGCGGTGTGCTCGATGAGCCACCGCCCGCGTTCGTGCGCGCCGCCCAGACTCGCGCCACCGCCACCGCCAGCCGCGAGCGCCGGCGCCGTGAGGGCGCCGCTCAGGACCACGAGCAGCATTAGGACGCGCAGCAGCCGGCGAACGTGCAGCCCCCCGGGACGGCCGCGCGCCACGCGGACTTCCAGCATACGGCGAGCCACCGTAGCGGAAACCCCGGCACATGCACGCAAGTTGCGGTGCGGGGAACCTGTCCCCGCCCGCCCCTTGCTATGTCCGCGGCGCTACTTGACGAACAGGATCTCTGAGTACTTCGGCAGCGGCCAGAGGTCGTCGGCGACGACCTTCTCCAGCGAGTCCGCCGCGACCCGTACCGCCTCCATGGCCGGGACGGTGGTGTCGCGCATGTACTCGGCGTGCTTGAGGAGATCGTCGTGCGGCTGGTTCTCCTCGAGATTGGCGCTCTCCAGCTCCCGGATCGCGTCCCGGAAGCCCGAGATCAGGGCCTCGGTCTCGGAGGCCATCTCGCCCAGCTGGGCGCTGAGCAGCAGCGCGAGGTGACGGGCGGATGCGGGGAGCAGCATTGTCCGGGCGATCGCCGCGGCCGTCTCGGCCTCGATGTTGAGCTTGGTGACGTACTGCTCCAGGAACACCTCGTAGCGGCTTTCCAGCTCGCGCTGAGAGAGCACGCCGTAGTTGGAGAACACCGTCACCGTGTCGTCGCTGATCAGGTACGGCAGGGCGTCGGGCGTCGCGCGGAGGTTGAGCAGGCCGCGCGACTCGGCCTCGGTATGCCAGTCCTCGGAGTAGTTGTCGCCGCCGAACACGATCGACTTGTTGGCCGCGTAGGAGCGCTGCAGGATCGGCCGCAGCGCCGCTTCCAGTTCCGTGCCGGCCTCCAGCGCGTCCTCGAGCTCCTCGGCCAGATAGTCCACGGCCTCGGCGACGATCGTGTTGAGCACGGTGTTGGGCAGCGACAGCGACATGCTGGAGCCCAGCGCCCGGAACTCGAACTTGTTGCCGGTGAACGCGAACGGGCTGGTGCGGTTGCGATCGCCGCCGTGCATGGGCAGCGGTGGCAGCACCGGCGTGCCCAGGCCCAGGAACGACTCGGGCGTGGACTCGCCGACCTCGCCCTGCTCGATGGCGTTGAACACCTTCTCGAGCTCGGTGCCCAGGAAGATGGACATGATCGCCGGCGGCGCCTCGTTGGCACCCAGGCGGTGATCCTGGCCCGGCGAGGCGATCGAGGCCCGCAGCAGGCCCTGATGCTTGTTGACCGCCTGGATGACGGCGGCGCAGAAGAACAGGAACTGGAGGTTCTCGTGCACGGTGTCGCCCGGTTCGAGCAGGTTCTCTCCGGCGTCGGTGCCCATCGACCAGTTGTTGTGCTTGCCCGAGCCGTTGACGCCGGCGAACGGCTTCTCGTGCAGCAGGCAGATGAGCCCGTAGCGGCGGGCGACGTTCTGCATGATCTGCATCGTCAGCTGCTGGTGGTCGGCGCCGACGTTGGAGTTCTCGAAGATCGGCGCCAGCTCGTACTGGTTGGGGGCCACCTCGTTGTGGCGGGTCTTGACCGGAACCCCCAGCTTCTGCAGCTCGCGCTCGGTGTCGAGCATGTAGGCGAGGATGCGCTCCGGGATCGAGCCGAAGTAGTGGTCGTCGAGCTCATGGCCCTTGGGCGGCTTGGCGCCGAACAGCGTGCGGCCCGTGGTGATGAGGTCAGGACGCTCGAAGAAGTACTGCTCGTCGATGAGGAAGTACTCCTGCTCGGGGCCGACGGTGGTGAACACCCGGGCGGCGTCGCTGTTGCCGAACAGCTTCAGCGCGCGCATCGCCGACTTCGACAGCGCGTCCATCGAGCGCAGCAGCGGGATCTTGTGGTCCAGCGCCTCGCCGGTCCAGGACGCGAAGGCGGTGGGGATGCACAGGAGCGCGCCGTTGGGGTTCTCCAGGATGAACGCCGGGCTGGTCGGGTCCCAGGCGGTGTAGCCGCGGGCTTCGAATGTGGCGCGGATGCCGCCGGTGGGGAAGGAGGAGGCGTCGGGCTCGCCCTGGATGAGCTCCTTGCCGGAGAACTCCGCCAGGGCGGTGCCCTCGCCGGTGGGCGCGTAGAAGCTGTCGTGCTTTTCGGCGGTGAGGCCGGTCAGCGGCTGGAACATGTGGGTGTAGTGGGTAGCGCCCTTCTCCAGCGCCCACTCCTTCATCGCCAGCGCCACCGCGTCGGCGAGGCTGGTGTCAAGGGCCTCTCCGCGAGCCAGGGTCTTGGAGAGCTTCTTGTAGACGTCCTTGGGCAGACGGGTGCGCTGGACGGCGGAGCTGAAGACGTTCTCGCCGTACACCTGGTTGTCGGAGGCGGTGAGGTCGGGGGCCCCGATTCCGTGCCCGTTGAGGCTCCACCGGGCGGCGTGGACATTCTGCTGGCGGATAGGCATTCTCTCTTTTAGTTCCTTCCTGGCCGGGGTGGGCGGGAATCCGATTCCCCAGGCGCGCGTCACTTGGACTTCTCGTGAAGACGAGTGGCAAGCGTAGGCCACGTTTGCGCAGGGGTCACTATCCCAATGGCCAAACCGAGCCCCCGTGAGTCGGCCCGACGGCGAACAAATGCCGCTATTTGGGCCCTTCATCCCGGCACGCCCCGGAGCGGCTCCACGTGAGAGAATCACACACGTGTCGATCGACGCCGAGATCGGCCCAGCGTCCGTCTACGCCCCGGACCCGGGCCGCTACGACAAGCTCTCGTACCGCCGCTGCGGGCGCAGCGGTCTGAAGCTGCCGCCAATCTCGCTGGGGCTGTGGCAGAACTTCGGCGACGACCGGCCGCTGGGCATCTCGCGCGCCATCCTGCGCCGCGCCTTTGACCTGGGCATCACCCACTTCGACCTGGCCAACAACTACGGGCCGCCCTACGGGTCGGCGGAGATCAACTTCGGCCGCATCCTCGCCGAGGACTTCCGCCACCTGCGCGACGAGCTCGTCATCTCCACCAAGGCGGGGTACGACATGTGGCCGGGCCCGTACGGCGACTGGGGATCGCGCAAGTACCTGCTGGCCAGCCTGGACCAGAGCCTGACCCGCATGGGCCTCGACTACGTCGACATCTTCTATTCGCACCGGGCCGACCCGGAGACGCCGCTGGAGGAGACGATGGGCGCGCTGGACAGCGCCGTGCGCCAGGGCAAGGCCCTGTACGTGGGGATCTCGTCCTACAGCGCCCGGCGCACCGAGGAGGCGATCGAGATCCTGCGCCACCTGGGGACGCCGCTGCTCATCCATCAGCCCTCCTACTCGATGTTCAACCGCTGGATCGAGCCCGAACTGCTGGCGGTGCTCGAGCGCGAGGGCGTGGGCGCCATCGCCTTCTCGCCACTGGCCCAGGGCCTGCTGACCAGCAAGTACCTCGATGGCGTGCCCGATGACTCGCGCGTGCGCCGGGGCCTGCACTTCTCCGCGGACCTGATCACCCCGGAGAACCTCGCGCGGGTGCGAGCGCTGAACGACATCGCCTCGCGGCGGGGTCAGAGCCTGGCTCAGCTCGCCATCGCCTGGGTGCTCCGCGACCCGCGCGTCACTTCGGCGCTCGTCGGCGCGTCGAGCGTGGCCCAGCTCGAGGACACGGTCGCGTCGCTGCACAACGCCGACTTCGACGACGCCGAGCTGGCCGAGATCGACGAGTACGCCGTCGACGGCGCGCTCAACATCTGGCAGCAGTCCTCAGAGACTCAGTAGCACGCGGGGTGCTGGCGGTGGGGGGTGCTGGCGGTGGGGGTCCCGTGTCGCTGGGGCACGTCGCGTGGTCCAACAACAGGCTGGGGAAGGGCAGCTTGCGAGGTCGCCGGCGACCGGCGGGGCGCCTCGGCCGAGGCTTGGGAGATAAGCCTCATGGGGTGACGCTTATCTACCGAGGCCCCTGGAGACCCCGTTACCCCCGCCCAGGCCCACCGCGTCCCCAGCCCGTTGTTGACGTGCGCTGATACTCCGCTGCAACGAAGAAGGGCGACCGCGCGACGGCCGCAGGCCCGCAGCCGCTACTGCTTGGTGACGATCTGCCCGTTGTTGTTGACGTAGGACTGCGCCGGCGCGGTGTTCACGTGGACCGCGAACGTGCCGTGGGGCGCCGAGCCGTTGGCGAGGATGGCCTTGGCCTTGCCGTTGAGCCCGGCCGCCACCTGCCAGGCGACGACGTGCTGGCCGGCCTTCACGGCGGTGACCGCCCAATCGAAGCGCGCGGTCTTGCCCGGGCCCAGCCGTCCCAGCGCCCAGGTGTTGGCGTAGGCCGTCACCGCGGCGCCCTGCCCACCGTTCTGGCAGCTGTAGCCACACGCGCCCGGCGCGCGGTCGATGACCCACAGCGGCCGCGATGAATTGGCCAGGTAGGTCTGGTTGATGTCGGAAGCGAACGCCTGCGAGCTCGAGCCCTCGCCCTTGGGGGCGGGATAGGCACAGGTGACGTTGCAGATCGTCACGGCCACGTCGGGGATCGCCTTGCTGCCCGCGTTGCGCACCTCGATCACCAGGTGCGTGTGCTGCGCCAGTCGCTGGGAGGCGGGGAACTTGGCATGGCTCACGGTGACCGCGAAATTCCCGCTGGGCTCCGACGCGGCCTGGTTCTGGCCCCCGCCGCAGGCGGACAGCGCCAGAGCCACTCCGACGCCGGCGACGATCCCGTGGGTCCTCATTCTCCAGGCGCTCAACGCGGGCGGAACATACCACCAAGGCCGCCGGCTCAAACCCGCTCCGAGGCGCCATTGCACCGAGGTTTGGTTCCCTGTTGGGATCCACCCCCTTTCTGGGTAGGCTTGTCCCAGCCTGAGACGTGAGGGCAGGCTCCAGACCCCTGGGAGGAAGCAGACCCGTTGATCCGAGCAGTCGCCGATCGAGCGTTCCTGCCGACCAAATCCGTGCTGGAGGAGGTCGGCAACATGATGATCCTCACCGGCCGGACCCTCGTGTCCGCGGTGCGGCCTCCGTACCCGTACGGCAGCGAGTTCGTGGGTCAGTTCCTGTTCGCGATGCGGCTGTGCTGGTTCCCGCTGCTCATCTCCACGATCGCCTTCGGCTACGAGGCGCCCGGGCTACAGGCTGCCAACTTCCTGGTCCTGTTCGGCGCCCTGGACCGTCTCGGCGGCTTCTTCGTGCTGGCCTCGATCCGCGAGTTCGCGCCGTTCGTCGACGCCATCGTCCTCGCCGGCGTCGCCGGGACGGCGATCACCGCCGACCTCGGGGCGCGCAAGATCCGCGAGGAGCTCGACGCCCTCCAGGTCCTCGGCGTGGACCCGATCAAGAACCTGGTCGTCCCGCGCTTTTTGGCCCTGATGCTGGTCACCGGACTGTTCGACATCTACGCGCTGATCTTCGGCGTGTTCGGCGGCATCCTCGCCACCGTCGTCAATCACGCACCGCTTGGGCCCTTCTTCGCCACCTTCTTCAACAACGCCGAGACCACGGACCTATGGGGCTCGGTGGTCAAGACCACCCTGTTCGGCGCGATCATCGCGATCGTCTGCTGTTACAAGGGGATGACTGCGTCCGGAGGCGCCGAGGGGGTGGGGCGCGCCGTCAACCAGGCGGTCGTCATCGCGTTCCTGGGCGTGTTCGCGTTCAACTACGCGTTCACCCAGACGCTGCTGGCCACACACCCCGAGATCACGACGATCATCAAGTAGGAGAGCTGCGCACGGATGAATGACCTTGTCGCCACACCCAAGGGCTGGGTCGAATCCTTCGGGGAGATCGTCAAGTTCGGCTCCCAGATGGTCCGCGACGTGGCCACGCTGCGCGTCCTGCGCTTCTTCGGCGAGGCCCTGCGCCAGGCGGGGATCCTCATCGTCTCCTCGACCCTGGTCATCTGGGGCCTGGTCTTCATCATCGGGCTGGAGTGCGGGATCGAGGGCGCCTACTTCACCTACGGCGAGGGCACGCCCGCGTACTCCGGCGTGTTCGCCGCCTGGTGTGACCTGCGCGAGCTCGTGCCGCTGGTGTTCGGCTACATGATGGCCGCGAAGGTGGGCACCGGGATCGTCGCCGAGCTGGGCTCGATGCGGATCTCCGACGAGATCGACGCGTTGGAGGTCATGGGCATCAGCGGGATGCGGTTCCTCTGCGCCACCCGTCTGCTGGCGGCGCTGCTGGTGCTCCCGTTCGTCTACCTGTGCTCGATCGGCGCCGGCTTCTTCGCCAGCTACCTGGCGGTGGTGCAGCAGATCGGCTACGTCTCGTCGGGCGGCTTCTTCCTGATCTTCTGGCAATTCCAGAACCCGCCGGACCTCTTATATAGCTTGATAAAGGCCATGTCGATGGCGATCGTCATCGTCATAGTCGGCTGCTATTACGGGTACAACGCCAGTGGAGGCCCCGTGGGGGTCGGGACTGCGACAGCGAAGTCGATGGTCCTGAACCTCGTCTCGGTGCACCTCATCGGGATGCTCGGAACCCAGCTTTTCTGGGGGGCCAACCCCAGAGCACCAATCGGAGGCTAGGACACACATGGAGAACACCAGCGAGGATCCGCGCAACGTCTCGGATCAGAGCGAAGAGCACAACGCGGAGGCGCGGGGTGCCCAGGTGGAGCTCTCGCCGCAGGAGCGCGAGGAGCAGGTCAAGAGCGCGGCGCCCGACGGCGGCGAGATCCAGGACCTGCCCGAGCAGCCCGCCGCCGAGAGCGACGGCGCGGCAGAGCGCGGCCACGTCGCCGGCGCCGAGAACGGCTCAGAACGGTCCGGGTCCCGCGTGTCGGTCGTGGATGAGTCCCCGCGCCCGGCGCCCCCCGACGGCGTCGACGATGACGAATACAAGTGGCACACCTACAAGGTGTATCCGTCGGGCCGGCCCGACGCGGTCGAGTTCATCGACACCTACAAGTCGTTCGGGCGCTCCCACATCCTGCGCGGCCTGAACATGGGCCTGCCCGAGGGCATGGTGTCGATGATCCTGGGCCCGTCGGGAACCGGTAAGTCGGTGTGCATCAAGCACATGGTCGGGCTGCTGTACCCCGATCAAGGCGACATCCTGGTGCACGGGCAGTCGGTGCCCGACATGGCCGACGACGACCTGTTCGACATGCGCAAGAAGTTCGGCCTCCTCTTCCAGGACGGCGCGCTGTTCGGCTCGATGGACCTCTACAACAACGTCGCCTTCCCGCTGCGCCAGCACACCGAGAAGGGCGAGGACGAGATCGAGGACATCGTCATGCGCCGCCTCAACGAGGTCGGCCTGGGCCACAGCCGCACCAAGATGCCGAACGAGCTCTCGGGCGGGATGCGCAAGCGCGCCGGGTTCGCGCGCGCGCTCGTCCTCGAGCCCGACATCGTCCTGTTCGACGAGCCCGACTCCGGGCTGGATCCCGTGCGCACCGCCCTCCTGGGCGAGCTCATCCTGGAGATCCACCGCGACATGATGGACGAGGCCAAGCAGAACCAGAAGGAGCATCTCCCGACGTTCTGCGTGATCACCCACGACATCATGAGCGCGCGCCGGGTCGCGGACTACATCAACGTCCTGTGGAAGGGGCGGATCGTGGAGGCCGGCCCGGCCGAGGACATGCTCAACTCAGACAACCCCTTCATCCGCCAGTTCCTCTCCGGGGAGTCGCAGGGCCCCCTGACGATGGACTAGGGCCGGCGCTGACCGAACCGGAGTCCGGGTAGCCTCGGGCGCAATGAGGGCAAGGACGTTCGAGAGGCTGTGCAGCGCCGCCGCGCGGCGCCCGATCCTCACCGTGGGGATCGTGCTCGCGCTGGCGCTCGGCGGCGGGTTGCTGGCGCTGGGCCTGCGGCCCTCGGCCGGCATCGACACCTTCGTCAGCTCCTCGTCGGCCAGCTACAAGGCCACCACCGACGACGAGCGCCACTTCGGCGACGACGCGGTCGTCATCCTCATCCGCGAGTCGCTGACCAACCTGGTGGAGACCAAGGACCTGGGCACGCTCACCCAGCTCGAGGCGTGCCTGGCCGGCCAGTACGTCGTCGCCAACTCGACGCTCCACGCGTTCACCCCGGTCGCCGCCGGGACCCACGCCGCCTACGGCGGGCCCGACAGCCCGTGCGGCCACCTCATGAAGTCACGTGCCACCCAGGTGGTCTACGGCCCGGGGACGTTCCTCAACCGCGCGGTGTCGGCGGTCAACACCGGGATCCGCGGCCAGATCGCCGCCGCCACCCGGGCCACTCAGGCCGCCGAGGCCAAGGCCTACCAGCTCGCCATCGGCGAGCACATGACCAAGCAGAAGGCCCTGCAGGAGGCGACCGCCGCCGGGCGCCTGGAGTACTCCGCCCAGCTCCAGGGCCTGGAGCAGCTCGCGGTCAGCTCCGGCCTCAACGGGGTCCCGTCGATCGACGATCCCACGTTCGTCCCCCAGATCGTGTTCGACCAGTCGCGGGGGGTCAACCAGCCCAAGGCCCGCTTCTCCTACCTGTTCCCGACCAAGAAGTCGGCGCTCATCCAGGTGCGCCTGCGCGCCTCGCTGTCGGACGCCCAGCAGGCGCAGGCGATCTCCTGGATCCGCCAGGCGGTCAACATGCCGATGTTCCGCTCCGCCTACGGCGGCAAGTACACGATCACCGGCGTCCCGGTGGTGATCAACGACCTCGCCGATCAGATCACGGGCTCCATCGCGGGGCTGCTCATCGCGGCGCTGCTGGTGATGGCGGCGACGTTGCTGGTCGTCTTCCGCAACCGCTTCCGGCTGCTGCCCCTGGCCGTCGCTCTGGCCGCCACCGGCATCACCTTCGGCCTGCTGGCGGTGCTCGGTGCCACCTTGACCATGGCCTCCATCGCCGTGCTGCCGATCCTCATCGGCCTCGGCGTCGACTACGGGATCCAGTTCCAGGCCCGGGCTCAGGAGGCGCGGATGCTGGCCGAGCGCGAGGGCGGCGGCCCGATCTCGGCGGCGGAAGCGGTGGGACAGGCGGCGGCCCGGTCGGCGCCCGCGATCGCCACCGCCGCGCTGGCCACGGCCACCGGCTTCCTCGTACTGCTGCTCTCGCCGGTGCCGATGGTGCGCGGCTTCGGGCTGCTGCTGGTGGCCGGCATCGGGGTGGCCTTCCTGTGCGCGCTGACCGCCGGCTCGGCGGTGCTCATCCTGGGCGAGCGTGACGGAGGCTGGCTGGGCGCCTCGTGGCGTGGCGCAGCGGAGATCCTGCACCCGGTCGGCCAGGCCGCGGGCCGTGTCGGCCGGGGCACGAGCCGCGTCGTCCGCCGGCTCGTGCCACGGGGACGGACGCTGCGCGACGGCGCGGGGCGGCCTGACCGGATCATCGCCGGGCTGGTGGCGCGCCCGGGCCGGGTCCTGGCGCTGGCCGCGGTGCTCGCGGTCGTCGGCTGGGCCGCGGACACGCAGACCGGGGTGCAGTCCGACGTGACCAAGCTCGTCCCCACCAGCATGCCGGCGCTGCACAACCTCAACACGCTGGAGAAGGTGACGGGCGTGAGCGGCGAGATCGACGTCACCGTGCGCAGCAAGAACGTCGCCACCCCGGCGACGGTGCAGTGGATGATCTCCTACGAGCGACAGCTCCTCAGCCACTTCGGCTACCTGGAGGAGAAGGGGTGCGGCGCGGCGACGCTTTGCCCGGCCCTGTCGCTGCCCGATCTGTTCTCCAGCGCCAGCCAGTCGGCCTCCGGGGCGACCGCGAGCCTGACCCAGGCGGAGATCACCGCCTTTCTGGCAGCGGTGCCGTCCTACTTCTCCCAGGCGGTGATCACGCCCGATCACCACGAGGCCACGCTGGCCTTCGGGATCCGGCTGATGCCGCTGTCGCGCCAGGAGCAGGTGATCGACTACATGCGCGCCCACCTCCATCCGCCCGCCGGCACCACCGCCGCGCTCGCCGGTCTGCCGGTGCTGGCCGCGGAGGCCAACGCCGCGCTGTCGTCCACCGGCCATCGCTTCCTCACCCTGATCGCGGGGCTGCTGGCCGTCGCGCTCGTCCTCTTGGCGGTGCTGCGCAACCGCGACCGCGCGCTCGTGCCGGTGGCCCCGATCGTGATGGCCACGGGCTGGTCGGCGCTCATCCTGTTCCTGATCGGGATCCCGCTCAACCCGATGTCGGCCACGCTGGGCACGCTCGTCATCGCCATCTCGACCGAGTTCAGCGTCCTGCTCTCCGAGCGCTACCGCCAGGAGCGCGCGGCCGGCCATGACCTGCACGCGGCGCTGGGCCGGACCTACCGCTCGACCGGCGCGGCGGTGCTGGCCTCCGGGGTGACCGCGATCGTCGGCTTCGGCGTGCTCATCTTCTCCGACATCACGATGTTGCGCGACTTCGGGTTCGTGACCCTCATCGACCTGTCGGTGTCGCTGGTGGGCGTGCTCCTGGTGCTGCCCGCGGTGCTGGCGCAGTCTGAGCGCCGCGCGCTGGCCCGCCAGGATGATCGGTTGCGCGCGCCGAGATCCGCGCGGCTCCGGCTCAGACGCCGGCCGCGAGTGGCGTGAGCTCCGAGCCCGACGGGGAGGGCGAGGGCCGGGCCGACGACGAGGCCCGCCCGTCACTGCAGCGCCTGGACCCCGATCGTGCCGCTCCGACCGCCCCGGCGCCCGCATCGCCTCCGCCGCCCGCGCCACCTCCCGCGCCACCGGTCATCGACACGCGCCCGTACCGGTGGATGGTGGGGATCATCGGCCTGGCCGTCGTGCTGGGCATCTCCGTCTACCAGTTCGCCAGCCACGGGGTGGGAAACACCGGGGTCACGGCGGGGCATCGTCTGAGCGAGTTCGCCGCGCCGCTGGCCGCCAGCAACCTCAACGGGGACGCCAACGCCCATCCCACCTGCTCCGCCGCCCGCCATGACCCCCGCGCGCTCAACGTGTGCCTGCTGGCCCGGCGCGGCCCGCTGGTGCTGTCGTTCTTCGTCACCGGCGCCGGTCAGTGCGTGCGCCAGGTGAGCGCTCTGCAGTCCCTGGCCCGCCGCTTCCCGTCGGTTCAGTTCGCCGCGGTGGCGATCGACGGCTCACACCGGGCGACGGCGGCGCTGGTACGGGCACACCATTGGACGATTCCGGTCGCCTATGACGCCGACGGTCGCGTCGGCGGGCTCTACGGCGTCGCCGCCTGCCCCATGGCCGAGCTGGCCAACCGCGGAGGAGTGGTGCGCGATCGCCTGATCGGCAACCACTGGCAGACCGCGGCCGCGCTGGCGCCACGCGTGCAGGAGCTCGTCAGCGGCGGGGTGCCCGCGGGCTGAGCGCGATGGCCCCGGCGACGCTGCGGCAGGGGTTCGTCGACCCGCTGGTGGCGGCCGAGTTCCCGGGCCTGCGCTTGCGCTGGGTCACCTTTCCGGGACGCCCCGGTCCCAGCCCGCCTGCCCTGCGCGCCCAGCTGCGCGACCTCTCCAACCGCTACCGCGGCGGGGGTGTGGTGGCGATGCGGACCAAGCCCATCCCGCTGGCCTTCCGCGCCTTCTTTCGCCAGATCGGCATCGACCCCGACGTGCGGCGGATCCCCTCCGAGGCGGTGGCGGTGGCGCGACTGGTCCACGGCGGCTTGCCCTCCGTCGGCCTCGTCGCGGACGCCTGCCTCGTCGGCCTGGTCGAGACCGGGATACCGGTGTGGGCGCTGGACGCCGACCGGATCGACGACGGCGGTCTGGGCATCCGGCTCACCCCCGAGGGCGGCCTGATCGTCGGCGACGGCCTCGTGACGTGCTGCGCGCTGTTCGACGAGCCACGGCCGGAGTGCGCCGTCGCGCCGCGGACCCGGCGGATCACCCTGTTCGCGGTGGCCGTTGACGGCGTTCCGGAAATCCATGTCGAGGAGGCGCTGTGGTGCGCGGCGGACCTGCTCGGCTCGCCCGCCACGCCTGCGCCGGAGTGATCGATCCGCGCCAACCTGGGTGATAAGGTCCCGTTGGCCATGGGAGGAACGGTGCTTCCCGCGCAGGAGATCGACCAGGCAGTCCGCGTGCGCGCTCCCGGCGCGGCGCTGGGCCCCGGGGTCGCCATCGACGAGCGAGCGGCTCGCCGGACACTGCGTGAGCAGATCGCGCGGCTCGAGCGTGAGCTTGCCGATGGGTTCGTCACGGCCTTTGAGATGGGGGGGCTGCCCCAGCCGGACTCGGCGATGGGGACGGCGATGGGCGCGTCCACCCACGCCCGGCTGCTGGACCTCGGCGAGCTGGAGGTCGTGCGCGACGAGCTGGCCGAGCGGCTGCGTGAGGCGCGCACCACGATCAGCAGGCGGGCCGACGAGATCGCCGAGAAGCGGCTCGTCCTGGAGCGGATGCTGCTGCGCCCGGCCGACTACAAGTTCGTGCGCATCTACTGCCGGGAGCTCGGCGAGCCCGGCTGCGGCGCATGGCAGGTCCGCCCCCGGATGGGCCTGATCGGGATGCTGATGGGGTGGTGGCAGGTCAAGCTGTCCTCCGGCTGTCCGTTACCCGGGGGCCACGGCGCCCGCTGACGCGGATCGTGGCCCGGGCGGAGACGAGGCGTGGATGCGGCCCCTGCTGAGATCGGGATCCGCAGCCCTCCTGGTGGTGGCGATCATGTTCATCGGCAGCCTCGGGCTGTGGGTGGGCACGCCCCTGCTGTGGTTGTGGGTGGGGTCACAGATCCAGGGGGCCACGCAGTCGCTGGGTACCGCGCTGGCCGCGGCGTTCTTCGGTGTCGTGCTCACCGTCGGCGTGGTGGCGTCGCTGCTGTCGCGACTGAGCGACGTGTATCGCGCCAACTGCCTGTCCCGGGGCCTCAACGATCCGGGTCACGTCGTGCTCGAGGGCGTGCTCGTCGTCAGCGCCGGCCTGACGGTCGCGGCCTTCGTAATCTGGTTCCTCTTCCTGGCCGGCACCAGCCCCGTGCCGATCGGGATTCACGTCTGACCGAACCGGACGCGCCTCGCGACCCCAGTCACCAGGCACGTCCGGCACGGCCTCGCGCTCGTCTATGTGCCGACGAGCTCCATCTCCCTTGTCTCGGACGAGTCCAACGAACTCGCCAGCATGTGGCGCTGGCGGTCAGTCAGGGTCCCTACCGGTTTCGTCTCGGTGATGTGGCTCCGGGAGAGGAACTTCCGGCACCTCGTACTGCCCCAGCGCCGCTGGCTCATCAGGAGATCCCCGATCGGCCAGCTGGACGCGGCGTCAGGACACTGGAGAATGACTTCCGCGGCGGAGACCTCTCCGAGCGCGATGCGACGCTTCAGCGCCGCGCGCGCGAGCCGGATCTCGTTGGCTCGCTCGAGCGCACGCAGGCGCTGTGGCTCGGGGGTCCTCAGTGCGGTCGACGTCATTTAGTGCACTCACTTCCCAACGTTCGGTCCGCCGCAGCGGACGTTGACCAGTACCGGCAGCCCGCCAGACATCAGGCGTCAGCAACCTGCCGGCCCTGCGATTGATTCGGAGCCGAGCCCTCGGCTCTGATTTCGGTGATGGCCTCTCCGGAAGTGGATTTCTCCCGCCGCCGGCCCTCTGCGCCGCACGGCTGACCATCACCTTGCGACGCTTAAGAAGCTAGCCCAAGCGGCTCGGTCACAGCAATGTCACACCGCGATGACATGCGCTTAGAGCGCCTTTTTTCTCTCGCCCGGTGTCTTGTGCAGGAACGGACAAGTCAGCCGCGGCTCATTCGCCGCCGGGGAGCGTCCCATGCTCGGACTCGAACTCGCGCTTGACCTTGGCGAAGGTGTCCAGCGCGCGGTCGAGGGTCTCCCGATCGTGGGTCGCCATGACGCTCGTCCGCAGCAGCGCACCCGACAGCGGAACCGCTGGATGGATCATCACGTTGACGAACACGCCCGCCTCGTACAGGGCCTTCCACAGGAAGACGGCCTTCCAGTCGTCGCCGACCAGGACCGGGACCACCGGTGTGATCACCTCGGTGCCGTCGGCCAGCCGGGTGGGAGGGACCACGTGGAAGCCCAGCTCGGTGAGCCCGCGGTGCAGGTAGGCGGCGTTGTCCAGGACCTGGGCGAACAGCGCCGGGCCCTCGTCTGAGCGGCAGACCCGCACCGCGGCCAGCGCCGCGCCCACCGCCGCCGGGACGGCCGAGGCGGTGAAGATGAACGACCGCGCCTGGATGCGCAGGAACTCGACGACGTCCGCCGGGCCGGCGATGACGCCGCCGCAGGAGGCCAGCGACTTGGAGAAGGTGGCCATCCGCAGGTCCACCCGGTCCTCGACGCCGAGCAGCTCGCATGTGCCGGCCCCGCGGGCGCCGAGGACGCCGAGGGCATGGGCCTCATCGACCATGAGCCGGGCGCCGAAGCGCGCGCACAGATCGCAGATCTCGGGCAGCGGGGCGACGTCGCCCTCGGTGGAGAAGACCCCGTCGACGACGACGAGGATGCCGCCGCCGTCCTCGACGGCGCGCTCCAGGCGGCGCTCGAGCTGATCGAGGCGGTTGTGCCGGAACGCGCGGAGCTTGGCGCGCGAGATCGTGACCCCGTCGAGGATCGAGGCGTGGTCGCCGGAGTCGGCGATGACCGTGTCGCTCGGACCGAGGATCGTGCCCAGCGCCCCCACGTTGGCCTGGTGCCCGGTCGTGAAGACGAGCGCCGCGTCGGTGCCCAGCCACTCGGCCAGCTCGCGCTCGAGCTCCAGGTGCAGGTCGAGCGTCCCGTTGAGGAAGCGCGACCCGGTGATGCCGGTCCCGTAGCGGTGGAGCGCGTCCAGGGCGCCCTGCTTGACGCGCTCGTCACCGGTCAGCCCCAGGTAGTTGTTGGAGCCCAGCATGATCCGGCTGCGGCCCTCCATCTCCACCACGGGGAGAGTGGGGCCCTCGAGCGTGTGGAAATAGGGGAGGGCGTCGAGGTCCCGGGCCGCCTTGAGCTGAGCGATGCGCTCGTGCTCGCGCGCCTTGGCGAAGACGTCTATCGATGTCGACATCTGACCAAAGGTAATCCTAACGGCCGGTCGTCGCCGCTCAGCGGCCGGTGGTCGTGATCCGGCGGCCGGTCCCGGTGGGTCAGCGGGTGGTCCTCGCGGCTTTGAACCTGACCGCGTACGCTGTCACCATATGCGGCCGATGTATCGCCACGAGTCCACCGGAGACGCGTCCGCGCACATCGTCGACGCCGACGTGGTGGACGACCTGGAGGGCCCGGTCGCCGCCGAGGCGACGATCGAGGGCGTGCCCGTGCTGGCCGAGGTGCGCGCCGTCGAGTCGCACTCGCCGGTGTCGCTGCCCGCCGTCCAGGCCGCCGCCGTCGCCGCCACCGGGTTCGTCGCCGGCGCCGCCACCCTGGCGCTGGTGCGCCGGCGCACCGCGCGCAAGCTCGCCCGGACCCGCGGACCGCGCCGGGCGCTCGATGCCCTGCCGATCGTCGGCTCGCGCAGCTTCCTGGTCGACGTGCACCTGATTGGCAGGGACGGCGGCGGAAATCAATGACGGAATCCGGCGAGTGGCTGGGCGTGGCTGACGCCGCCCGCTCGCCGCGATCGTACTGGTGGTACGTGAGGGCGAGCGGGCGGCGTCAGACGCGTTCAGACGCCGTCGGAGCCGGCAGTCATTTTCGCCGCCGTCCCAAGCCCGGGGAGTGAGCGCTTCAGCGGCGGTCGGTCGGGCGGCCGCGAGCAGTGCCCGCGCCTACGCCCTCGAGGTTCGCCTTGAGGTCCGCCCGCGCTGGATGTTCCGGCTGTCGCGCCGCGTCGGCCTGGACCGCGTCGCGCGGATCCGCGGCGGGGTCCTGCACCGCCTCCTGCACTGCGGCGAGGCGCCCGTCGTCATCCGCGTCGCCCAGCTGAGCGCCGACCGGGTCCTCTTCGGTGCCCAGGCCGACTCGCGCGAGGTGGCCGAGTGGGGGATCGAGAGGATGCGCGCCGCCCTCGGCATCGACCAGGACCTGCGCCCGTTCTACGAGCGCTTCCGTTTCGATCCGCTCATCGGCGCCGCGGTCCGCTCGCATCCGGGGCTGCGGGCGCACGGCCGCGCGGACCCGTTCGAGGCGCTGGCCTGGGCGGTGTGCGAGCAGCTCATCGAGTACGAGCGCGCCGCTGCGATCCAGCGCCGGCTGGTGGCGCGCCTGGGCCGGCGGTGCACGGTCACCGGGCTGGCCGACTCCCCCTCCGCGGCGGTGCTGGCCGGGCAGGCTCCGGCGCTGCTGGAATCCTTCGGCCTCACCGAGACCCGGGCGCTCGCGCTCGTCAAGGTGGCGCGTGAGGTCGCGTCCGGGCGGGTCGACCTGGCGGACCCCGATCACGAGCGCGGGTGGCGCCGGCTGCGCCAGATCCGGGGCGTGGGGAGCTGGACGCTGGAGACGATGGCCCTCACCGGACAGGGACGGCTCGATCAGCTCCCCGCCGGCGACCTGGCCTACCTGAAGCTGGTCGGCCGGCTGCGCTCGGCCGATCCCCGGGCGCGGGCCACCGAGGACGAGGTCCGCGAGCTGTTCGCGCCCTATGAGCCGTGGTCCGGGCTGGCCGGGCTGCACGCGCTGTCGGGCGCCGGGAGCGCCGCGGCGCTGCGGCTGGCCGCCTGAGCGCCGTCTACTCGTGGATGGGGGAGACGACGAGCCGGCTGCCGCAGGGCGCGATGCGCGGTCCGCGGCGCAGCGACAGCCGCTGCCAGTGCGATCGCGACCCCGGCGCCGAGAGCATCGCCGCGGCCGCCGTCCGGCACACCCGCGCCCCCTTGTACTCGTTGTTGGTCACGAGGCTGATCCCGAAGTGCGCGGTGGCGCCCGGCTTGAGCGCCACCGGCCGCGGCTGTGTCTCGGTGTCGGGGAAGAACCCGTCCCGGCGGCCCACGCGCAGGGGCAGCGGGTGGCCCGCGCCGTTGAGCAGGCGGGCGCTCGGGTAGCCGCGCAGCAGGCACGCGACCTGGGAGCTGTTGCGCACCGCGACGTGCAGTTCGAGGTGCCCCGTCGCGCCCTCCGTGCCCGAGTAGGAGAGGGTGAGCTGAGACCCCGAGCATCCCGGGGTGTGCGGCGCCCCCGCGCTGTGGGGCGGCGTCGACGCGCTCGACGACGAGGAGGTCTGCGAGCTCCCGCAGCCCGCCAGGGCCAGGGCCAGCAGCGCCGCGCCTGCGCCGATCCATCTGTGCATCGGCCACATCGTAGGCGCCCTCACGGGCCGTCGCGCAACTCTGCGCCCGAGATCAGCATGAACTCCACCGTCTCCCAGGGCGCCTGAGCCAGGCCGCTGGCGAGCGCGCCCTCATCGGGGAAGCCCTCCGTCAGCCGCCGGCCCTCGCAGTGCACGCGCACCTCCGGCGCGCGAAACGGCCACGGGTCCAGCGAATGAACCGGAGCCCGCCCACCCTCGCCCGGCACGGCCCGCAGCGCGATGCCCACGGCGGCGGCGCCGGCGGTCGGCACCGCCTCAAGCGTCCGGGGCGCCCAGTCCAGGAGCAGTGCCAGCGAGATGAGGTCCCACGTCCACAGCAGCTGGCTGTTGCGGGCCACGCGCTCGGGGGTGGCGTGGGGCGCGGAGACGGGGTCGGCGCGCAGCGCCGCCAGCAGCGACCCCTCGAGTTCGGAGGCGTGGCGCCGGAACGCGGTCACGGCCGCGGCGTCGGCGGCACTTGCGCTGTTAAGGTCAAAGGCCTCGTAGAGCCGGCGCCCGTGCATGACCGCCAGCAGCGCCGCGTAGCGGCTCTGGGTCACCAGCCGCTCGGGACCGCGCGACCACAACCCCGCGTTGGCCTTCGCTCCCATCTCCATGAACGACTTGGGCAGGCCGGTCTCGGGGTGGCGCGCCGGCTCCAGGTCCCAGCGTGCCATGCCCACGTCGTGCTGCTCGGCGCCCAGCGCCACCTCGTCCAGCGGCTCCACCGGGCCGAAGCGCGCGTTGCCCCAGGCCCGGGCGAGCTGGCCGCACAGCCATGCGTGCGACGCCTGGCCCACCGCCAGCACCCCCGCCGCGTCGTGGCGCAGGACCATCGGCGGCTAGCCGGCCGTTGCCCCGGGGAGGGCCACTACGGGCCCTGTCCGGCCAGGAGGTCGTTGGTGGAGGCGTTGGTGATCGTCTGGGCGCTCTTGATCAGATGCTGGCCGAGCATCCACCTGCCAAACGCGGTCCACTGGCTCTGGTCCTGCCACCCCCACGGCAGCGTGGCCTTGGCGGGGAAGAACGACGACAGCGTGGCGTCGACGCTGGCCAGCTGGAGCTTTCGGTCAAGCGACGGGTTGGCACGGACCAGCGCATCGACGGCGCCCGTGGGGTCGGAGCGCGCCGCCTGATAGCCGCGCCCCAGTGCCTGTACGAACCGGCGCAGCTCGTTGTTCTGGTTGGCGATCTCGCTCTCGCGCACCACCAGCACGAGCTCGTCATACGGGGGGACGCCGGCGTTGTCGACGCGGATCACGTCGGGCCGCTTGCCGGCCTGGCGCAGCTGGATCGCCTCGTAGTTCCAGTAGGCCCCGAGGGTGGCGTCCACGCGTCCCGACAGCATCGCCGGGACCAGGTTGGCGCCGACGTTGATGTCCTTGACCGTGCCGGCCGGCACGCCCGCGTGGGCGAGGATCGTCTTCAGGTAGGCCTGCTGGTAGGGGATGCCGGCATCGCCGATCTTCTTGCCCCGGAGATCCTGCGGCGTGGTGATGTGCTTGGAGTGCAGCGAGACGATGGACGTGAGCGGGCGCTGGACGAGGGCTGCGATCGCCACCAGCGGCTCGCCCGCGTCGCGGGCCAGGAGGAGCTGCGGCTCATAGGAGATGGCCGCATCCACCTTGCCCGCGGCCAGGAGCGACAGCGGCGTGGCCGGATCGGTGGGGACCTGGAGGTGGACCGCCAGCCCCGCTTTGGTGAAGCCGCCGTCGGCGAGTGCCTGGTAGATCCCGACGTGGTCGGCGTTGGGCAGCCAGTCCAGCATCAGGTTCAGCGGCTGGGTCTGGGCGGCCGCGGGCGTGAGCGCGTCCTTCTTCTCGCCACACGCAGCCAGGGCCAGCGCGGCCAGGATCGCGCCGGTCACCAGCGCGCTTCGTCGTCTCATCGGGACAGGTCTCCAATCGGTTGATAGGCCCACGGCACCGCAAGGCGCTCGGCCAGCGTCAGCAGCGCGAACAGCGCGATCGCGAACAGCGACAGCAGGACGGCGGCCGCGTACGCCCGCGCCGTGTCGAGTTGCGCGATCGACTGGTTGAACAGATACCCCAGTCCCGCATTGGCCCCGGCCTGCTCGGCGAACACGGCTCCGATCACCGCCACGATGACGGCGATCTTGGTCCCGGTGAACACGCCCGGCAGCGCGGAGGGGAACTCGACGCTGAGGAACACGTGGCGCCGGGGCATGTCGAAGGTCCGCATCAATTTGATCAAATCTGGGTCGACTGCGGCGAAGCCGGCCAGCGTGGTGACGACGATGGAGAAGAACGACACGACCGCGACCACCACCAGCTTGGGCAGGATGCCGAACCCCAGCCACAGCACGAGCACCGGCGCCAGCATGGCGATGGGGATCGTCTGCGAGGCGATCAGCACCGGCCAGAACGCCCGTCGCAGGGTCAGGAAGAAGTGCATCACGCTCGCCAGCATGAGCGCCGCGACCACGGCGACGAGGATCCCCAGCACCACCTCCTCGGCCGTGACCAGGAAGTTGGACCAGAGGAGCCCGCGATCATCGAACAACGACTGGGCGACGGCGTGGGGGGAGGGGAGGATGAGCGGATCGGCGCCGCCGAGGTCGACGTAGAGCTCCCAGACGCCGAGCAGGGCCAGGACCAGGATCAGCGCACCCGACCATGACGAGCCCCCGCCCATCGCCAGGGCCATGCGCAGGCTCGTGCGTCTCATGCCGGCATCCCCAGCGCCTCGAGCACCCGTTCGCGCAGCGCCACCACCTCGGCGTCGGTGCGCCGCCGCGGCCGGCCCAGCGCCACCGCCACCTCGGTGACGACGCGACCCGGGCGCGCGGACATGACCACCACGCGGTCGCCCAGCACGACCGCCTCCTCGACGTCGTGGGTGACGAGGACGACCGTGCGCGGCTCCGAGTCCAGGACCTGGGCCAGCCAGCCCTGCATCTCGGCGCGGGTGATGGCGTCCAGTGCGGCGAAGGGCTCGTCGAGCGCCAGCACGGGCTTGCCGGCCAGCAGCGAGCGCAGGAACGAGACGCGCTGGCGCATCCCGCCCGAGAGCTGCGCCGGGCGCGTCTGCTCAAACCCCGCCAGGCCGAAGCGCTCCAGCCACGGGGCCGCCGTCGCGCGGGCCGCGTCACGGCTCATGCCCTGCGCGCGCAGCGCCACGGCGGCATTGTCGATGGCGCTCAGCCACGGCAGGAGCAGGTCGCGCTGGGGCATGAGCGCCGCCGGGGCGCTTGTCACCTTGCCGGCGTCGGGCGCCTGCAGTCCGCAGATGAGCTCGAGCAAGGTCGTCTTGCCACAGCCGCTCGGGCCGACGACGGTCACGATCTCGCCCGGCGCGGCCCGCAGCGACACCCCGTCCAGGGCGTGGACAGCACCCTTGCCGGACGGGAACGTCCTGTTCACCGCTTCCACGCGCACCCCGCCGGTGTCGTCACGCTCTCCGATCTCGGGAGATGGACCGGCGGGCGTATGTGCGTGAGCGACCACGTGTCTCCCTTCGCGGGCATTACCCCACAGGTTCTAAGGGTCAGCGCCGGGCCGCGTGGCGGGGGGCGCTATCTCAGCCGGCGTGCCCGCCAGCCCCCCTGGTTGTCAGGTCTGCGCGGAGGATGCTAGCGCCACCGACCCGCGCCGGGTCGGCACGGGCCGCGGCCCGGCGATCAAGCGCCGTGTCCGGGCACCGCCTGCGATAGGGTGCCCGGCGATGCGTGGAGGCAAGGTCGATCGCCGGACCATCGTGGCGGCTGTGCTGATGGTGCTGGCGGCGCTGGCGCTCACGGCGGGCTCCGCCCTGGCGGCGAGGAGAGCGGGCGCGGCGACGCCGCGGCCTGCGTTCAAGCCCCGTGTCGGCTTCGCGCTGGGGCTGCTGCCGCCCCACGGCACCCAGGAGGTCGCCAGCAGCCCGAGCATCCCCGTGCTCTACCACGGCGGCGTGGTGATGCACAACGTCACCATCCACACCATCTTCTGGGCGCCCGCCGGGTACCACTACGACGCGTCCCCGGGCGGCGGCGCGCTGGGCTACGTGCCCCTCATCCAGCAGTTCCTGGCCGACGTCGCGCACGACTCCGGCTCCACGGCGAACATCTTCTCGCTGCTCAACCAGTTTGGCGATGCGTCGGGCAACGGCAGCTACCAGATCCATTACGACCCGGCCGTCGACTCGATCGCGGACCCCCACCCCTATCCGGCTGCTGGCAATCAGTGCCCGTCGCCCTCCGGGGTCGCCACCTGCGTCACCGACCTCCAGGTCCAGCACGAGGTCGACCGGCTGATCGGCTCCAGCGATCCGGCGGCGCGGGGGCTGACCAACATCTACTTCGTCCTGCTGCCCCCCGACGTCGACGAGTGCATCATGATCGGGAGCTGCGCCACGTCGGCGTTCGCGGGCTATCACTCCGCGTTCTCGCTCGGCCATGGGCTGACGGTGTACTCGGCCATCCCCGACCCCCAGATCGAGTTCACCCCGCCGCCCGGCTCCGACCCCGAGGGCAATCCCGAGGCCGAGTCGGCGATCGACACCGTCGCCCACGAGGCGGTCGAGGCCGTCACCGACCCGGTCGGCACCGGCTGGATGGACCCCAACGGCTTCGAGACCGCCGACAAGTGCGAGAACGGTCCCCAGCAGGGCACCCCGCTGGGCTACGCCGCCGACGGCGCGCCGTACAACCAGCTCATCGGCGGCCACGCGTACCTCCTCCAGGACATCTGGTCCAACGCGCGCAGCGGCTGCGTGCAGAGCTCGACCGCCGTCGCCTCCACCCCCGCGCTGCACACTCTCAACCTCCGCCAGTTCAGCTCGCAGGTGAGTGGGAGCCTGGGAGTCCGGCGCCGCACGCCGATCGCCCTGATCGACTCGCGCGCCGGGGTTCCGGTGGCCGTCGCCCAGGGCGAGAGTCGCGCCGACGGGAGCTGGGGGCCGCTGACGCTGCGCGGGCCCCACGGCGACCCGCACGCGCTCGGCGATGACCGTGACGTCATCGAGGTCCTCTACGGCCTGGCCTCGAACAGCCCCTCGCCGGATCTCATCGAGACCGGCGACGGCGGCAACCCCTTCACCGAGTCGGGCTTCACCGGCTGGTTCGACCTCGATCACGGATACGCGGTGTCCTCCGGCGGACGGCGGACCATCTACGTGATCGGCCCGTGCGGGCAGACCGGCGTGCTCACGCTGCGGATCGGCGCCTCGCTGGGCCCCTCGCCCACCGACCAGTGTGAGACCGAGACCGACATCGCTCCCATCATCGTGCCCCGCGTGGGTCCCGGCACCCCGGTCACGATGACCAGCGAGGACAACCGCGCCGGCAGCGCGCTGGAGCCCAACGGCGCGCTGGTCAGGATGACGGTCGCGCTGGGGGAGCCGGGCAGTGTCACCTCGGTCGCCAATGGCCAGCTCATCGTTGCGCCGAGCGGGTTCCCGACGTGCACGGCGTTCCTGCGCATCCGCACCATCCGCTGCTCGGGGCTCGTCCCCCGCGCGCGGTACCGCCTGCTCCGGCGCGGCCGGGCGTTCGGCCATGGACCCGCCGGCCCCGCGGGCGCGGTCACCATCACCGGGCTCCCCGTGCACGGCGGCGATGTCGTCACCCTCGTCAACGCGGCCGGACGACGGCTGACCTCGCTGCACGTCGCCCACCTGCGCGTCGGCCTGGTCGGCAACGAGACTGCGGTGGCCTCGGGCACCTGCCAGGCGGGCGACTACTGGGGCCCGCCGGTCGCCAAGCCGCCGATCAGCGCCTCGATCGGGCAGGGCATCGGCGCCACGGGGACGATCTGCCCGCCGAGCGGGCACGCCAAGGGCCTGCCCGCCGCCAATATCGCCCAGACCGACGACTTCTCCGGCGGGCAGACGGTGACCCAGGTCCCCGCGATCGAGTCGACCGCTCCGATCCAGGACGAGACCCTCTACGGCTCGTTCGTCGCCTCCGCGCAGTCCGGGTTGCCGGGGCCCCATGGCGCGATCTCCGCGACCGGCGTGCCGGTGGCGCTCACCATCACGCCCGCCGGGTCCAAGCGCCGTGTCTTCCAGGCCGCCAACGTCGACACGGCCCACGGCGTGGATGTGCCCGCGCTGGCTCCGGGGCCCTACGTCGCCACCTGGGTGCTCCACGACGCCGCCGGTGACACCAGGACCGTCACCACCCGCTTCGTCGACGAGGCCTGAGTCGGGTCAGGAGTCGAGCCGCTCGAGCTTGTGCAGGAACGCCAGACCCGCGCTCGTGGCGGCCGCTGAGGGTCCGCTGAAGCCGTAGCCCGAGACCGTCAGCCGGGTGCTGAGAAAGGCGTCGAACAGGGTGTGGGGACTGGGCGCGGAGCGGGCGGGTCCGGCGCTGAGCCCGGCCAGGACCTCGATGCCCGGATGTGACCGGGCCGCCTGGCGCGAGGCCGAGGCCACGAACGAGGCGAACGCCGACGAGTCGTCCTGGGTCGCCTCGGCGGGCGCCTCGAAGGCGTCGGCGTCATGGGCGGTGTCCCGGGCCAGGCCGAGGCGCAGGAACTCCGCGTCGCGGGCGGCGGCCGGCGTCGCGGGCGCCAGCACCTTGACCAGGCTCGTCTGCGGCGCGGCGATGAACAGCAGCCCGTGCTCGTGAGCGGCCCGTGCGGCCCGCGCGTAGTAGTGGGCCGGGTTGCGCTGCTGGGCGACCGGCGTGGCTCGGGTCCCACCGGCCGCGTAGACGATCGCGGCGGTCCCGGGCTGCAGCCGGTCCTGGGTGACGGCCGCTACCAGCTTGCCCGCATCGGCGAAGCTCGCCGCCGGCACCGCCGAGCCCATCCCCAGCGACGCGAGCGAGGCCGCGCCGGCGCCGGTGACGAACGTGCGTGGCGTGTCGAAGAAGTGCGCGGCCGTGGCATGGGCCGCGAGCTGGAGGCGCGAGAGGAGGCTCGCGCTGACGATCCAGGCGGGCGTCGGGTCTGGCTGGGTGCCGACTCCGGCCTGGGCCTCGGCCGCGAAGTCACCGAACAGGATCTGGCCGGGTCCGCCGCCCGGCACCCCGCAGGCAAATCCCGCGTAGCTCGTGGGCGTGAAGCTCGAGTCCACCACGATCGTGCCCGGGAGGTCGAAGGCGAAGCCCACCACGCCGATGCGCTTGGTGGCCAGGTAGGCGAGCAGGACCTGCGCCGTGGTCGGCGCGCCGGGCACGCATCCCGTGGTCGAGTTGGCGTCCCATTCGGTCACGATCACCGGGACCGAGGCGCTGGTGGTGCCGAACGCCTTGTCCCAGTAGGTGATTCCTCGCGTCAGCGACGGATAGTGGACGCCGTAGGCGAGCTGGGGATCGGAGCGGTGGTCGGGGTCGATGACCCGGATGCGGCCGGCCAGAGACTGCTCTCCGTTGAGGCTGGGCACGACGATGACGTTCTGCGGCGCCCGGGCCCGGATGTCGTTGATGAGCGTCTGCATGCCCACCGCCTGGCAGGCGCCGCCGGGGTAGATGATCTCGCCGCCGACGCGCCATTGGATCCAGCCGGCGGGCGTGGCCGAGACGCCGGGCTCGTTGTAGAGCTCGAACATGACGTCGCCATCGCCAGCGAACATCGCCGACAGCGACTCCCAGGCGCGCTCGGCCCCGGCATCGGGCAGCGGGCAGCGGGTGGGCTCGCCCGCCGGCGGCTCGGCCTGGAGCGAGAGGATCACGGCCAGCCCCAGTCCGCGCGCTGCCTGAACGGCGTTGGCCACCTCGTCGACGTAGGCGGCGGAGTAGAGCGGCCCCAGCGGATCGAGGCCGAACTGGCTGACCTGGAAGCGCACGAGATCGGAGTGGGCGGCGACCGCCGCCTGGAGCTCGGCGTAGCCGAACTGCTGGTGGGCGGCGACGTACTTGCCGCTGAGGGCACCGTCGGGCGCCACCAGCCCGACGATCTGCACCCCGCGGGGCACCCACGGCAGGCCGTTGCGCAACAGCTGGTTGTGGGTGATGGTGATGACCGACGTCGCCGCACCCGCACGCGCGGCCGGCACGGCCAGCGCCGCGACGGCCAGTGCCACGACGATCAGAATGCGAGAGCGCCCCACGACAGCGAAACACCGGCGACGCGGCGCAAGTTGCGCGCGCGCGAAGTCCGGCCAGCGCGGTGCTGTCCGCGTCATGCCGTGATGACGGTGAACGCGAGGCCGGAGGCCAGCCGGGTCAGCGCGGAGTAGGTTGGCATTCCAGCCCGGGTCGCGCCCTCAGCGCCGGCGGGGCCTACGCCACGACCGGCTGGGCCAGCGCCTTGACGAAATCCTCGAGCTGATCGGTGCGCCAGCACTCGAACGCGATGCAGTGCTCGGCGTAGGCGGCGATCACCGAGTCGCCGTAGTTCCAGTAGAGCTTGGGCTCGGGGTTGAGCCAGAACGTCCGCCCGGCCTTGGCGGTGATGGCTGCGAACACGTCGTCGCGCGGGGGCCGGCCGTTGGTGCGGGCGTCGCCGAGGACGATCACCGTCGCCCGCGGATGGAGCTCGTCCTCGATCTCGGCCAGGAATTCCGTCCACACGCGCCCGTAGTCGGTGTAGCCCGAGATGTCGGCCACCCCGGCATCGCGCGACACGGCCTCGGACGCGGCGCGGAAGTCGCGCTCACGCTCGAAGACCTCGGTCACCTCCGAGATCCGCTCGATGAAGACGAAGGAGCGGAGCTTGCGGAACGAGTCGTGCAGCGCGTGCAGCACGCTGAGGAAGAACGTGCTGGCGCTGGTGACGCTGGTGGACACGTCGCAGAGGACGAAGATCTCGGGTCGGCGCGGCCGCCGCGGCCGGTACTTGAGCTCGATGGGCACGCCGCCGGTCTGCAGTGACGCCCGCATGGTGCGCCGCACGTCGACGTGGGCGTGGCGCTTGCGCCCCTTGAGCTCATGGCCCTGGGAGGCGAGACGGCGCTTGAGCTGGGCCACGACGCGGTGCACCGCGGCCAGGTCCTGGATGGGGCCCGTGGGGAGGGCCCGGTCCAGATCGGTCAGCGGCCGCTTGGGCGGCAGGCTCGCGGTGCGCTCGATCAGCGCCCGCTCGAGCTCGCGCCGCAGGTGCTGCTCGAAGCGCCGCAGCTGGTCGCGGGGGACGCCGTCGCGGCGGGGATCGTCGGGCGGCAGGTCGGGCTGGGGTTCGGTGCGCAACCCCAACGCCCGGCGGATGCGCTGGACGTCGACGCCGAGCACGCCCGAGCCCTCGCCCCGCCCGAACGCCGCGATGGCCAGCCGCGCCAGGTCGCGCATGGCCGCGTCCGAGCCATCACGCAGGGCCGCGGCGATCTGCTGGCGCAGCGCGTCGAGGTCGAGCTCCAGCGACTGCCCGCTCTGGCCCGCGGCGGCCTCCGAGATCTCCCACCGGGTCGCCTCGGCCTCGGCGGCGCGGAAGAAGAAGCGCTCGAACACCAGCTCGAAGGTGTGGCGATCGTCGGGGGACTTGGCCAGCGTGGCCGCCAGCGCCTCCTTGAAGTCCTCCTGGACCGTCCAGGTGATCTCGGTCAGCGCCGCGAAGGCGTCGAGCAGCTCGGAGGTGCCGACGGCCATCCCCTCCTCGCGCAGCTCCTCCGCGAAGGCCAGCAGCTGGCCGTCGAAGCCGCCGGGTCCCCGGTCAGGGATCTTGGCGTAGAGCTTTCCCTGGTGGCTGGGCGGGGGCGCTGGCATCGGCGAGCCGGCTGGGGGCGGGGGGCTACGCCGCCGGGCGGGCGTCGGCGGCCGGGTCGAGCTTGACCCCGACGCGCTCGGCCACGGTGTCGAGGTCGGTGCGGTGCTTGACGATCACGCTCATCGTCTGACGGAACATGTCGGCGTCGATGTCGTTGGCACCGAGGAGGAGCAGGGCCCGGGCCCAGTCGATCGACTCGGCGATGCTCGGGGGCTTCTTGAGGTCCAGCTCGCGGACCTGGTTGACGATCTCGACCAGCCGGCGCGCCACCTGCGCGTCGAGCTCGGGGGAATGCAGGCGGACGATCTCCAGCTCGTGCTCAATGTCGGGGTAGTCGAGCCATAGGTACAGGCAGCGGCGCTTGAGCGCCTCGGTCAGCTCGCGGGTGTTGTTGGAGGTGAGCAGCACCACCGGCTGCGTGCGCGCCTCGATCCGGCCGAGCTCGGGGATCGAGATCTGGAAGTCGGAGAGGAGCTCGAGCAGCATGGCCTCGAACTCCTGGTCGGTCTTGTCGATCTCGTCGATGAGCAGCACCACCGGCTCCGGGGAGGCGATCGCGGTCATCAGCGGCCGGGGGAGCAGGAACTCCTCGCCGAAGATGTCGTCCTGCACGTCCTGCCAGCCGGCGTCGCCGGCCTCGGTCTGGATGCGCAGCAGCTGCTTGCGGTAGTTCCACTCATACAGCGCCTTGGCCTCGTCCAGGCCCTCGTAGCACTGCAGGCGCACCAGGGTGCGCCCCAGATAGCGCGACAGCGCCTTGGCCAGCTCGGTCTTGCCGACCCCGGCCGGGCCCTCCACGAGCACCGGCTTGCCCAGCTTGATGGCCAGGAAGGAGACCAGCGCCGTCGACTCGCCGGGCAGGTAGCCCGCGCCGCGCAGGCCGTCGGCGATGTTGGAGACGGATTCGGGCGAGGGGGTGGTCACGGTCATGGCGTCGATGAGTGAGCGCCGCTCCGGGTGACCCGCAGCACGGCGCGCCCCTCAAATATAGGGTTCTGTGCCCGTGATCCTCCTCATCGCCTCCCAGCAGGCCACGTTCCACGCCCTCATCGCCGTGCTCGTCTTCGGCCTGGTCATCGGCGTCTTCGGCCACATCATCAACTCCAAGACGCTCATTCTCACCGCCATCCTCATCATCGGCGGCGTCAGCGCCTACTTCGCCTTCGGCTACAGCCACGTGACCTGACCGCGCGCAATCCGGGCTTCCGGCTGGGCCCCGGGGTGTCCCGCCCGAGGGTCAGGGAGATCTTCGTGCTCACAGACGGAAGATCGCCCACACGTCGCGGGCTCTCCGCCGGCCGGACTCAGTCGGGCCGGTCCAGCCGGATGGTCAGCTGATCGTCGTTGGGATCGGGGGGCCGGTCGGGCTCGGGGCGGGCCGGCGGTCCGGCCTCCGACTCGGCCTCCGGGGGCGCCGCGGGCGCTCCGGGCGCTCCGGGCCCGTGGCGCGGGCGGGGCCGAGCGTCCCAGCCGGGCGGTCGGCGGCTCGGCGATGTCGAGCTCCTGGATCTCGCGCCGGTCAAGCGGCCGGGCCCGCCGGGTCGTCACCGCGGCAGTGGGGTCGAGGACTCGTCGGGCGCGCCGATGCTCCGCGGGCCGTACGCGCTGGGTCGGGGCCTCGGAGGCGTCACGACGCGGCGGGGGGTCATGGCGCGTCGGCGCCTCGGGGTCATGGCGCGTGGGCGCCTCGGAGGAATCATGGCGCGGTCGGGCGCCTCGGACGGCGGCGGCGGGGCGCGGCGCGGCGCGCCCGGACCTCCTGGGTCCAGTCGTCATCGGCGCCCATATCCGGTCCCGGGTAGGCGCGTGGTTCCGTGACGCGGCGGCGCGTGTCGTCAGATCCCTTGCGCAGCCAGCCGCGCCGGCGCTTGCCCCCGGCGGGCCGTTGCCGGGCCGGCTCTCCGGGCAGAGGAGGCTCGGGCTCGTGGGCGAGCCGGATCTGCGACCCGGCATAGGTGAGCACGGCGGCGACGCCAAGGGCGACGAAGATGCCCCACTCGATCCCGGAGGTGTAGGCGATCTGGCCGTGCCGGCTGGTCCCCTCCTTGTCGAAGATGCGCCAGACGATGAGCACGCAGGTCCAGAAGCCGGCCACGGTGATGACGCCCCCGTCGCCGCCGGGGACGTGGAAGGCCTGGCCCTCGGCGCGCACGAACAGCAGGATGAGCACCGCCACCGCCACCAGCAGCACGGCCGCCTCCACGAACGAGAACGCGCCCCACCCGGTCAGCGAGCTGCTCGCCGACCGCAGGCTGGTGACGCCGTTGGCGAAGACCGTCTCCTGGTACCAGGGCAGGAACAGCGTGAGGAACAGCCCGACGGAGGCCAGCGCGGCCAGCCGCCGCTCCTGGGGCAGCTCGCGCCAGGCGCGAATCATGCGGGTGGGCGGCGAGCCCGTCCGGCGCGCGCCGCTGGCGCTACGGCCCGAGCTCATACCCGAGCGCCCACCGCGGCTGCCATCCGATCGGGCAGCGGCGCCGCATGGTTCTCCGGCGACCCGGTGAGGATCCAGCTGCGGGGCACCGCTCGATTGTACGTGGCCTGCCGGGCGGCTCGGGGCTGCCCGGCGCCCGCTCCATCGCGCCTAGAGAATCGGGATGTCCTGGACCTGGGCGGGGCCCGCCCGCGCGCGGTCAGTCCGCTCCAGATACCAGTCGATCAGCGCTCGGAGAGCCACGAGGACCTCGCGGATCGCCTCGGCGAGCCGGTGCTGTAGCTCGGGCGGGATCCGGTCGCGCAGCGCGCCGAACAGGCCCACCAGCAGGTCGGCGTCGGCGAGCAGCGGGGGGGCGGGGTCGCGCTCGCCCGTGGATCTCTGCCAGCCCGCGGGGGGCGGCTTGCCCGGGCCCTCCCCGCCCGCGGTGGCTCCCGCGGCCTCGCCGGCTCCCGCGGCGGCTCCCGCGGCCTCCCCGGGTCCCGTGGCCCCGCGGCCTCGCCGGCTCCCGCAGACCCGCCGGCGCCGGTGGCTCCACCGGCCCGCGCGCCCCGTCATCCGCTGGGCGGCGTCGGCAAGCAGCCGCTCGGCCGCCTGCGACGCGCGGTCCAGCCGCTCCTCCAGGCGCCCCAGCGCATCCTCGACCGGTTCGCCCGTGGGCTCGGCGCGGGGGTCGTGGGCTTCATTGCTGGCCATCGAACCTGATCTCCAGCGCGCCGCCCTCGAACGTCGCGGCGGCGGGCCGCATCGCGGCCATCGCGGGGGGCAGCATGATAGTTCGCCGCTGCCCGTCCACGCTGACGATCAGCTCCAGGCCGATCTTCTTGAGCGAGATGTCCCCCTTGTCGGCGAACGGCAGCGCCAGGCGCAGGCGGGCCCCGCCGTCGATGACCTCCAGCTCCTGGGCCAGCGCGTCATGGAGCACGGCGCCGGGGTCGCCCTCGCCGAAGAGCTCCCCGCGCAGCCGGTCGAGCATCTCGGGCCCCACCACCTCCTGCTCGAAGTAGGGCGCGCACAGCACCGGCACCGGGGCGAACGCCGAATGCACGAGCTCCAGATGCTCCTCCTGGATCCGTCGCCAGTCCGCGAAGTAGTCGCCCACGCCATCGGGGAACAGGCGGTTGACGATCACGGCGTCGGTCAGATACCCGTACAGGTTGAGGTAGGTGAACGTCCGCATCGCCTCGCCGATGACCATCTTGTCCGGGTTCATCACCAGCCGGATCGTCGAGCGGGTCCGGTCGCGGAGGATCTCGTTCATCGCGATGAGGTTCTGCGACAGCCGCTCGACGTCGGCGAACACGGCCCGGCCGGGCAGCGAGATGTCCAGCAGGGAGCGGGCGATCGGCCGCGCAGCGGCCAGGAGCTGTCGCTCGAAGGGGAACACCTTGTCGATCCACCACCGGGCCACATCGGGGAACGACAGCAGCCGCAGCGTCTCGCCGGTCGGGGCGCAGTCGACGATCACCACGTCCCACTCGCCCGACTCGTTGTGCGATTGCAGCCGCAGCAGCGCGAACAGCTCGTCGCCGCCGGGCGGAACGGTCAGCTCCTCGGCGGAGATCCGGTCCACGCCGCGCTCGATGAGCATCTCGCCCAGCCACTCCTGCACGCCGGACCAGTGGCGCTCCATCTCCTCCTGGGCCTTGACCTCCTGTCCCCACAGCCCGTCGCCGACCTGGACGGGTTCGGCGGCCAGCTCGGTGCCCAGCGACTCGGAGAGGCTGTGCGCCGGATCGGTGGAGATCACCAGCGTGCGCTGGCCGGCGGCGGCGCAGCCGCGCGCGGTGCAGGCGGCCACAGAGGTCTTGCCGACGCCGCCCTTGCCGGTGTAGAGAATCGTCCGAGGGCGCCCCATCGGCGCGAGTGTAGGGCTCCCGGTCGCGACCCCCGCGCCTCAGCGGGTGATCTGCAGGTCTCCGGTGATCCGTGCGTAGTTGCCGGCGAGGTCGGTGGCGGTGAGCACCACCCCGTAGGTGCCGGCCTTCCTGAGCCGCGGGACCGTGACGCTGTGCCCCCCGTAACCGAACGAGGCGCTGGTGGCGAACACCGACGTCCCGGCGCCGTCGGTCACCGTGATCCCCACGCGCGACATCTTCGAGAGCCGGAAGCGCAGGGCGAACGGGCCCCGGTTGCGCGCCTTGGCCGTCACCTGGGTGAGCGCCGGCGGGATCGTCTCGTAGGCCTGGAAGTGCTGGGCGGTGGTGCAGTACACGGGCGCCTGCGTCCGGGTGCAGAGCTGCTGGAGGAAGCCGGTCACGAGCTGGTGGTAGCTGAGGGTGTCCTCGATGCCCGGCTGGTACAGGGACCACGCGCCGGTGTCGAACCCGGGCAGCTCGGCCTGGGCCTGGGCGTTGCCGGCGGCGAACAGGGCGGCGGCCGTCGTGTTGTGGCTCACCTGGGCGAAGTCGTAGAGGCCGATGAGCGTCTGCAGGAAGGCGTTGATGATGTCGGTGGTGGGGGCGAACGTGTACTGGAGAAACCGCGTCCCGGCGGGCGCCTTGACGTTGACCCCCACCGGCGGCCCGACACTGAAGATCGGCAGCGCCTGGGTGCCGGTGTTCAGGTAGGCGGCATTGCCGGTGGCCGCGTAGGCGCGGCTGAGCGCCTCCAGTCCCGTCGCCTGCGACATGGCGCTGGTCCACGGAGGCGCTCCCCCGTCGAAGCGGAAGTAGTACTCCCAGGTCAGCCCGCCCCCGCGCCGGGCCGCGAGCGGGATCATCTCGGCGAGCAGCTGCTCCATCGCCGCGTAGTCAGCGGGGCCCGCGGTGTAGAGGCCGTCGGCCTTGCCGAACGTCCCCAGGACCTGGAGCTGGATGCCCTGGCCCGGGTAGTACTCCCACACCAGCTGTGAGCCAGCAAACTCCACCCGCTGCCCGCCGGCCAAGAGCGGCCCCTGGGTCCACCACTGCTGGTTTGCCGCCAGGGTGGCCATGATCGCCGGCAGCCGCGACGGGGTCAGCTGGTGGGAGGCGGCGATGTCGTGCATGGTCACCGTGATCGCGGCGAGCTCGGTCCTCCGCGTTCCACTCAGCTTCTTCTCGGTGGCCAGCGCGTGGTTGTAGGCGCCGACGTCGGCCTGGTAGGAGGCAGTGGCGAGCGCCCCGGTCCGGTGCAGGCGGGCGAGCTCGGAGAGGAAGGTGATCTCCGGCTTCTTGGGTTTGCGCTTCTTGGCCGGCTTGGACGGAGTGCCGGACGCCGCGGCTCCGGTGGGGGTGCTGCGCGCCGGGTGCTCCGAGGTCGAGAGCGCGGAGGCCGGGGCAGGGGTCAGCGCCGGTCCCGTGACGTACGGGTCGTTGCGAAGCGTCGCGTGCCCGTGGTGGCCGAGGACGAGGACCGGCGCGGCGGCGGCGCTGGCGGGGAACAGCAGTACCCCGAGCAGGATCAACAGGCTCCTGCGCACCGAGCCGATGCTACATTCGCGCCCAGGTCCCTGCCACAACTGAGGAGGATGTTGCATGCACACCCGGAACACGTCCCGATCGCCGTGGTTGCGGCGGGGGCTGCTCCTCAGCGCGCTCGTGGCCGCCCTGGCCCTTGCCGCCTGCGGCTCCAGCTCGACTGGATCTTCGGGGTCCTCCGGCAGTGCGCAGAGCCTGCTCAAGCAGACTTTTGCCAGCGGCAAGCCTGTCAAGAGCGGGGTCCTGGGCATCACCTTCACGCTGAACCCGTCGGGCTCCAGCACGCTCTCGACTCCGGTCAGCCTCAGCGTCAGCGGCCCGTTCCAGAGCCGTGGCGCCGGTCACCTGCCGCAGTCGAACTTCACCGTCGCGATCTCGGCGCTCGGTCGCAAGGGCCAGCTGGGGATCATCTCCACCGGCACCAGCGGCTACGTGACGCTCCAGGGTGCCGCCTACCAGCTGCCCTCCGCTGACTTCCAGCGGCTGGAGTCGGGCTTCTCCTCGGTGGGCGGATCCAGCCAGGGCGGCGGCGGACTGTCGGCCCTGGGCATCAACCCCCAGAACTGGCTGTCCAATCCCACGGTCGTCGGCTCGGACACCATCGGGGGTGCGGACACCACGCACATCCGCTCCGGCGTCAACGTCACCGCCCTGCTCAAGGACATCAACACGCTGCTGGGCAAGGCATCGAGCTCGACGGGCACCAAGCTCCCCAGCTCCATCCCTCCGGCGACCCAGCAGAAGATCGCGGCGGCGATCAGAAACGCCACCGTCGACGTCTGGACGGGCAAGAGCGACAAGGTCCTGCGCAAGCTGTCGCTGAGCCTCAACGTGCCCGTGACCGGACGGCTCTCGAGCCTGGCCGGAGGCATGACCGGGGCGGGGGTCGGCTTCACCCTCCAGTACTCCGATGTCAACCAGCCCCAGACGATCGCCGCGCCCTCCAACGTGCAGCCTTACAGCCAGTTCACCGCGAAGCTGCGCTCGGTGCTGACGGGGATCGAGGGGTCGGTGGGCGGCGGTGCCCTCGGCGGGGCGGGAGCGACCGGTTCGTCGGGCTCCGCGGCCGCGGCCGGCAAGATCACGAAGTACAGCCAGTGCATCCAGTCCGCCGGACAGGACGTCGTCAAGATGCAGAAGTGCGCCTCGGTCCTCAACGGTAAGTAGTCGCCGCTCGCGGGAGCGATCCCGCCTGGCGGCTACTGCGGCCCGACGGCTGCACGCCGCCCGGCGGCTACTCCCGCCCGGGCTCCTGGTCGTCTGCCTCCAGCTCGTCGGAGGAGTCACCGCCATCGTCCTCCTCCTCGGCCGAGCCGGCGTGGAGGTGGACCTGGAAGGCCTCGAGCAGCTCGTCGCGGCGATGCTCGTCCACGGGAAGCTCGTCGGAGATCTGCACCCAATCGGCTCCCTCGAACTCCTCCATGTTGAAGATCTCGGAGTCGAGCTCGGGAGAGTCGTCGACGACGATCAGGACCTCGGTCTGGGGGTTGAAGTACGTGCCGGGACGGTTGACCAGATCGTCCAGCTCAACGCGGCGTGGGTCAGCCATAGTGCGCGCAGACTAGCGCCTGACGGGGGTATCGCGTGTCAACAGTCGGCTCACAGACCGCTGAGAGCCGCGATCTGGCGTTCGATCTCGGCCTCGACGTCCAGCGGCGGCTTACCCTGTCGGCTCCGGCGGTGGTTGCGAGCGATCACGAGGTCCCGGATCTCCGCGCGCAGGTCGTCGTCCACTGCGGGCGCGGTGAGCCGGCTCAGCTCGGCCTCGACATCGAGCTCGGGCTCGCCCCGCCGGCGCCGTCGCGCGTTGCGGGCCTCGAGCATCTGGCGGATCTCCTCGTCGCGCTCCACCATGGCCCCCGCCGAGCCGGCCGCCGGCCCCGAGGGGCTCCGCTCCATCAACAGATGGTTGCGCCCGTAGTCCTCCCAGGTGCGGCGCCCGAGCAGCAGCGCCACCACCGCGCCGCCGATCCCGACGCCGCAGACGACCAGCACCACCGTGCCGAACGCGCTCTTGCACGCCGTTAAGTGTGGCAGGGACGCGGGCCCTCGAAAAGTGGACGAACGTTGTGTTGCGGCGTCGGGGATTGGGGGTACCATTCGCCCCAGAGCACATTGACTGACTAGTCAATCGAAGCCTGTAAAAGGAGAACACGGTGGTTGATTTCACCCTCACCGACGAGCAGAAGAGCATGCGCGAGATGGCGCACGACTTCGCCGAGAAGGAGATCCGTCCGGTCGCCTGGGACTACGACAAGGACGGCACCTGGCCCGGCGAGATCCTGGAGAAGGCGTGGGAGCTGGGGCTGATGAACAACCACCTGCCGTCCGAGTACGGCGGGCCCGGCCTGGGTTTCCTGGACGGCGCGATCATCGAGGAGGAGCTCTCCTGGGGCTGCTCCGGGATCGCCACGTCGCTCACCTGCAACGGCCTGGCCACCGCGCCGGTGATCCTGGCCGCGTCCGAGGAGCTCAAGAAGGAGTATCTCGGCCGCCTCTCCGAGGCCCCGCTGTACGCCTCCTTCTGCCTGACCGAGCCCAGCGCCGGCTCTGACGTGTCCGGGATGAAGACCACGGCCACGCGCAAGGGCGACAAATGGGTCATCAACGGGTCCAAGTGCTTCATCACCAACGGCGAGTACGCCGACTGGTACACGGTCTACGCCAAGACCGACAAGGACGCCGGGCACCGCGGCATCTCGTGTTTCGTCGTGCCTCGTGACGCCGGCGTGGTCGTCGACAAGCACGAGGACAAGATGGGCCAGCGCGCGTCCAATACGGCCACGATCACCTTCCCCGAGGTCGAGATCCCGCTCGACCACCTCGTGGGGGAGGAGAACAAGGGCTTCAAGATCGCGATGATGACGCTGGACCGCACCCGTCCCGGCGTGGCCGCGATGGGCGTCGGCGTTGCCCGTGCCGCGATGGAAATGGCCATCGACTACTCCAAGGAGCGCCAGCAGTTCGGCGTGCCGATCGCGATGCACCAGGCGATCCAGTTCATGATCGCCGACATGGCAACCAAGGTGCACCTGGCTCGCCTGGCCACCTGGAACTCGGCCGTGCTGCTCGATCAGGGTAAGCGCAACACGCTTGAGTCCTCGCACGCCAAGCGCTTCGCCGCCGACGCCGCGATGGAGGTCACCACCGACGCCGTGCAGGTCTTCGGCGGCTACGGCTTCATCAAGGAGTACAAGGTGGAGAAGCTCATGCGCGACGCCAAGATCCTCCAGCTCTACGAGGGCACGGCGCAGATCCAGCGCCTGGTCATCGCCCGCGAGACGCTGCTGCCGCGCCGGGTGCAGGAGCCCGCGCCTGCGGTTGCGTAGCGCGCCGGGTTCAACGCAGCGGTCGTCCGCGAACGCGTTTTCTGGATGGGGGCTCAGCCTGACGGCTGGCCCCCCCTTTTTTTCTGCCGCGGGGGTTTCGGCGTGATCGCCGGGGCACGCACTGTCGGGCCGGCCGGGCGGTTCCGTCGGGGCCCGGTGGTTGACTGCCGTACATGCCACGTTGGGTCCTTGTACCGGCGGTGGTGGCAGGGTTGTCCTCGTTTGCCGGCGGGGCGCTCGTCGGCGCTCACGCCAACGCCGACGCCTCGGCGCCTGCGGCCGCGCGCAGCCTCACGCGGACGTGTGACCGTCCCGTCGTGCCGCGTCGCGCCCCGCGCGCCGGCACGCGGCACCGCGCCCCGGCCGGCCGCCGCTGCCGATAGCCACCCGCACCCCCGCCGCCGCCGCTGCCGATAGCCACCCGTACCCCCCGCGGCCGCCTGACGGCTTACAGCCAGCGCTTGCGGCGGAAGAAGATCGCGAAGCCGATCACCGAGACGACCAGCAGCCCCAGCCCGAACACGTAGAAGGTCCACTCCGCGCTCATCCAGCGGACCAGCGTCGCGAAGTTCTGGCCGAAGAAGCCGGTGAGGAAGGTGAGCGGCAGGAAGATCGTGGCGATGATCGTCAGCTGCTTGTTGATCTCGCCCTGGCGGTTGGCCACCGTCGACAGATACATGTCGGTGGCGCCGGAGAGCAGGTCGCGGTAGGAGTCGACCAGCTCCGACACGCGGATCAGGGTGTCGTAGAGGTCGCGGAAGTACAGCCGATCGTCGGTGTCCAGCCCCGGCAGATCGGCGATCCGGTCGGCGTTGCGGGCGAACATGTCGCGCATCGGCGACACCACGCGGCGCATCGCCACCAGGTCGCGCTTGAGGGCGAAGATGCGTTGCAGCTGCTCGGGCGTCGGATCATCGATCACCTCCTGCTCGACGTCGTCGATGTCGTCGTCGGTCCGGCCCAGGACCGGCACGAACGTCGAGATCACCGCATCCAGGACCTTGTAGACGAGGAACTGCTCGGAGCGGATCGGCTGATCGTCGTAGCGGCGGCGCAGATCCGCCAGCGGCGGGAAGGACCCGCGGTGGATCGTGACGACGTAATCGCCGGAGATGATCAGATGGGCCTCGCGCAGCAGCGGGCCCCCGGACGCCGCGTCCTCGTCCACGCCGAAGACGACCATGAACATGTACCCCTCGTACTCCTCGATCTTCGGCCGCTGCTGGAAGGTGCGCGCGTCGTCGAGGGTCAGGGGATGCAGCGCGATCTTCTTGCCCAGCGCGCCCAGGTCCTCATCGCTGGGGTCCTCCAGGTCGATCCAGACGAAACCCTCCCGCTGCAGCTGGGCTTCGAGCTGGTCGCGCGCCGGGTTGTGCAGACAGGGGACGCGCACCCCCTTCCGGGGCTGCCCGAGCGGGTCACCTGAGCTCACCCGGGCAACGCTACCAGCCGCCTGAGACGGTCAGGACTTCGTGGTCATCGCGTGGATCCCCAGCACCACCGGGGGATGCAGGAGGCGCCGGCGCCGCCTTACTCGGTGGTGCTGAACTCCCAGATCGCGATGCCGAGCATGCCCACTCCCAGGATGACGATGACGGCTGCCTCCAGCAGGGTCGGCACCCGCCAGCCGAACCAGGTGACGCCGGAGTTGAGCGAGTGCTGGGCGGCGGGGGAGAGGTGCAGGTGGCTGAACACGGCCCGCCGCATCGGGTCGACCGCGTAGGTGAGCGGATCCAGGCGGTTGAGGATGGCCAGCCACGTGGCGAGCCCGGCCACCGGGAACAGCGCCCCCGAGATGAAGAACATCGGCGTGACGATCATCTGCATCACGCCCATGAACGACTGCATCTGCTTGATCCGCGCGGCGACCATGACGCCGAACGCGGTGATCGAGAACGCCAGCAGCAGCTGCAGGAAGAAGATCTCGAGGATCATCACAGCGTTGTAGGGAACGTTCACGAGCGGGGCGATGACGATGATCACGACGCCCTGGATGCAGGCGACGCTGGCCCCGCCGAAGCACTTGCCGATCACGATCGAGCTGCGCCGGATCGGCGCGACCATCATCTCGCGCAGGAAGCCGAACTCCCGGTCCCACACGATCGACGCCGCCGAGAACATGGCGGTGAACATGACCGCGATGCAGAGGATGCCGGGGTAGATGAACGTCTTCAGATTGACCCCATGCGTGCCGGCGGCCGCGACTGACTGCAGCCCGGTGCCGAGCACGAACAGGAACAGGAACGGCTGGACCAACATCGTCACGATCCGCAGGCGGTCAGATCGGTATCGGATCAGCTCGCGGCGCCACACGATCTTGATCGCGCGCAGCTCGGAGCGCAGGCTGCGCTGGGGGACCGAGACGCGGACGACCGGCGTCGTGGTCGCCGGGGATGCCGCGGGCTGGGTGTCAGTGGTGGTGCTCATCGTCGCCCCCCGCTCATCATCTGCATCATCACCCGGTTGCGATGCTTGGACTGGTCCTCCTCGGCGTCGCGAATCGTGGTGCCGGTGTAGGACATGAACACGTCGTCGAGGGTGGGCCGGGACACGCTGACCGAGCGGATCGGCAGCTCGAACTCGGCGAACAGCCGCGGCACGAACTCCTCGCCGGCGGGCACGCCGAACACCACCGCGCCCTCGATCGTCTTGGCCTCGATCTCAAACTGGCGCCCCAGCGCCTCGATCGCCCTGTCGTTGTCGTCGGTGTGGATCGTCACCCGGTCGGTCCCCACGCCGGCCTTCAGCGCGCCGGGCGAGTCCAGGGCCACGATCTCGCCGTGGTCCATGATCGCGATCCGGTCACACCACTCGGCCTCGTCCATGTAGTGGGTGGTCATGAAGATGGTGATCTCCTCGCGCTCCTTGAGCTCGCGGATGTAGCTCCAGATCGACCGGCGCGTCTGGGGATCCAGGCCGATCGTGGGCTCGTCCAGGAAGAGCACGCGCGGTGAGTGCATGAGCCCGCGCGCGATCTCCAGCCGCCGGCGCATGCCGCCGGAGAAGGTGCCCACGACGGAGTCCTTGCGGTCCCACAGACCCACCATCTCCATCACCTGGCGCATGCGCGGCTGCACGAGGTCTGACTGCACCCCGTAGAGCTCGGCGTGGAGCTTGAGGTTCTGCGCCGCGGTGAGGTAGCCGTCGAGCGTCGGGTCCTGGAAGACCAGGCCGATGTTGCGGCGCACGTCATCGCGCTCGGAGACCACGTCGTGGCCGGCCACCGAGGCCGCGCCCGAGGTTGGCTTGGCCAGCGTGCACAGCATGTTGATGGTGGTCGTCTTGCCGGCCCCGTTGGGGCCCAGGAAGCCGAACACCTCGCCCATGGCGACCTCGAAGTTCACGCCCCGGACCGCCCGGACCTCGCCGAAGTTCTTGACGAGGTCACGGACGGAGATGGCCGGAGCTGACGCTCCGTTGGTGGCGGGTGACGTCATCGGGTCTCTACGTTAGCCCGCCTATGCCTCGGACTCGCCGGATTCACCGGTGCCGTCGGCCTCGCCGGCTCCGTCGGGGTCCTCGGCGAGGATCCGGTAGAGCGAGCGGCGCGTCTCGGCCAGCACCTCGATGGCGCGGGCGCGCTGGGCCTCGTCGCCCACCGTCGCCACCTGCCACGCGGCCTTGCCGATCTGGATCACCAGCGGCGCCAGCTCGGTGATGGCGTTCTCGCCCTCCTGGTCGGTGGGCTTCCAGGGCTCGGGCTCGTCGGCCCGGCTCTGAAGGTGCTCGCGGCCGGCGTCGGTGATCTCGAACCGCCGCGACCCTTCGGCCTCGGCGGACTTGATCAGCCCCTCGTCCTCGAGCTGGGCCAGCGTGGGGTAGACCGAGCCGGGACTCGGGCGCCACCGGCCGTCGCTGCGCTCCTCGATGGTCTGCATGAGCTGATAGCCGTTGGCGGGCTGTTCGGCGATCAGGCGCAGGAGCGCCAGTCGCACGTCGCCGCGCCGTGCCCGGCCGCGTCCACCCGGTCCGCGGCCGCTCCCGCGACCGAAGGGACCTCCGGGACCGCCGAACGGGCCGCCGCCCATGCGACGCCACGCGATGAGCTGCTCCAGCTCCTCGGGGGTGGGCCGCATTCCGTGCCGCCCGCCGCGGGAGAACAGCCAGTTGGCCGCGTCGCGGTGGTGATGGCGGTGGCCCTTGGGGCCACGGCCCTCGCTCCGCCGGCCGCGCTCGCCGACGTCCCGTCGTTCGCGCTCTCCGGCGGCTCGTGATTCGCGCTCGCTCCACCCTGCGGCGAAGCCTGCGCCTCGTGATGCCCAGGCGCCTTGCCCGGGCCAGTTATGTGCGTATGCACCAGTCATATGTGGTTCCTCCACTCGTTTACGTTTCGTTTTGACTGTCGTCGGTGTATCGACGATAGGTAACGATATATCGGAAACATTCGTTTGTCAAGAGGTGCGCCCCCGTGGCCACCGGAGCGGGGAGCGGCGAAGCCCCGCGACGGGGAGGGGCACCGGCGTGTAACGGCATGACTGGGGAAGGCGGGCTGTAGGTCGGCTGGCGACCTGTAAAACGTGGAAAATCAGCGTGGCCCATGCGGATTTGTCACGGAGTGCATGCCCCACATGGTTTCCGTGCCAAACCCGCGCCGCTCGTGCGGCTTTGTCACGGATTGCAGGTCGGCGGGGGGTCGTCCCTGCCCCGCTCCGTCCGCCTTCGAAAGCCCGCCGTTGACGCGCGCCCCGTGCCCGGAGGCGCCCGTCGAGCTCGCTACCCGCCGTTGTCCGGGCCCGAGCCGCCCGCCGAGCCGCCGGGCCCGAGCCGCCGGACCCCGAGCCGCCGGACCCCGAGCCGCCGGACCCCGAGCCGCCAGACCCGCCGTCGCCGCCGCTACCGCGCTTGCGCAGCCAATCGGCCACCTGCTGGCTCACATCGCCCACCTGGGAGCCGAGGTTGGTCACGTTCTCCCCGAGCTCCTGGAACAGCGCCCGGAAGCGCTCGGCGTAGTACTCCATGGCGTCGGAGGCCTCGGCGCGAACGTTGGTGTCGTCGCCGCGCTTGCGGTACTCGCCGCGGATGATCCGGTCGTACTCGCCACTCTGGACCCACTTCATGACCTCGGAGACGCGCCGGACCGAGTAGGAGTGGGTCGCGTTGATCTCGTTGAAGAAGCGGCGGATGCGGTCGTGGCTGTCCTCCCAGTTCTCGTACTCCATCGCCTGGGCCATGAAGGCGTCGAGGTCGAGCTGGTCGGCCGGGAGGCCGGCGGCCACCACCATCAGCGCGCGGCAGACGATCTGGGGGTCGCGCACCGCCAGCACCGCGGCGCGGTCGCAGCTCAGCTCGGCGGCGCGTTGCCACTCGAGCAGCACGGCGCGCACCGCGCGGACCGGCAGGCCGAGGAGCGGCAGGCCGAAGGTGGCACGCAGCAGGATGTTGAGCGCGGTGGTGTAGAGGACGTGGTCGGAGAGGATGTGCCCGAGCTCGTGGGCGAGGATCACGCGCTGCTCGCCGGGACCGAGTTGATGGAGCAGGTTGGAGCCGACGACGATGATCGGCTTGCTGGACCCGATGGCCAGGGCGTTCCAGTCCAGCGACGACGATGACGTACAGGTCGTAGTCCGCGGGCATGTCCAGGATGTGCTTGACGCCCTGGTAGGAGGTCCACAGTTGCGGCAGCTGACGCTCGGACACCTTGATCGAGTTGCCCAGGAGCATCTGGCGCAGCGCGCGTTCGTAGCTGAACTCCACCAGCTTGCGCACGACCGTGTCGAGCATCGGGATGGACTTCAGTGCCGCGGTCGCCGCGCGGTCCGCCGGATGCTCGTAGGCCTTGGACGAGATGTCCGGGTAAGGCTCGATCGCTTCGGGCAGCGTGTCCGGCATCAGTGAGACCAACCCTACAGGGGCCGGGTCACCGGCCACAAGCGACAATGGACAGGTATGCGAGCGGTTCACGCGGCGCAAACATTCCCGGCGTCGGTGGACGAGGCCGAACGCTGCTGGTATGACACGAGCCGCTGGGAGGGCTGGGTCGACGGCCTTGACCGTGTGCTGCAGACCCTGGAGCCGTGGCCGAGGGTGGGCGGGGGCGTCACCTGGGAGTCGGGTCCGGCGGGACGCGGCCGCGTGACCGAGACTGTCGCGTGCCTACACACCCGCCGGCGGGCAGACCGTCGAGGTCAGCGACGACACCGTGACAGGTCGCCAGGCGGTGACCTTCGCCGCCGTTCCCGACGGCGTGGAGGTCACGCTGCGGCTCGAGTACCGGCTGCGGCGCCGCTCGCCGGTCACGCCGGTGGTCGACGTGCTCTTCATCCGGCGCGAGATGTCACTGTCGCTGGGCCGGACGCTGTCGCGGTTCGGGGCGCGCCTGCTGCACGCCGCCGGGTAGCGCACGCGACCAAAAACAAGCCGGGCCGGCCGCGCCGCCCACAGCGGGGCGGCCCAGCCGGCCTGGCCACGTGTGTCAGTGGATCTTGTACTCGTACGGGATCGTGGTGACCTCGTCGCCGCTGTCGGTGACCAGGTTGAACGTGTCGAGCCCGATGAAGCCGCGCACGACTCGGCCGCGGCGTCCGCTCGGTGTGAACGTCACCGTGATCGTCCCGCTCTGGCCCGGTGCGAGGGTCAGCGGCGAGTACGTCGCGTTGGGGTCCACGCTCGTCGCCCAGACGTCGCCCGTGCTCGCCGTGACGCTCGAGTCAAACGGGTTGGTGTTGGCGAACGCGACGAGGTTCGCCGACGAACTCGGTGGCACCCCATTGGCCTCGAACGGCCCTGTCGGCTCCGGGAGGGCGAAGAAGAACCCGGGCGCGACCTCCGGCGCGGACAGCCGGTTGGCCGCCGCGTTGCCGAACGACGGGCCGCCCACGTCGGGATCACCGAACGCGAAGCTGGTGTCCATCTCGATCGGGATGGTGGCCTGGGCGAACGTCGTGAACTGGTTGGTCCCCGGAGGCACCAGCCAGTTCGGTTGGGCCGTCAGCGACAGCGGCAGGCCCACATTGTTCGTGTCGGCCCCGAGCAGCTGCTGTGGGACGCGGCCATTGAGACGGGCATCGGCCAGGAAGTCCTTCGGACTGTTGCCGGTGTTCGTCACGTTGATCGTCGCGGTGACGGGCTGGCCCGCCCTCAGGCGGGTGTGCCGCGAGTTGGGGATGCCACTGGTGGACACCGGTGGCGACGCGAACGAGATCGCGCCCGTGAAGGGCTCACTCAGGTGCTGTCCCGCCATCGGACCGGCGACGTTGAGCGTCAGCGTCCACAGCCCTGGCTGCGGGTGTCCGCGGAAGAACTGCATCACCGGCCCGAAGCCGACGAGGGCTCCGTTGTTCACCACACCGGTGGACTGGACATCCAGTGGCTCCCCATTCGGATCGACAAGGAAGCCGTTGATGTTGTAGTTGGGGTCGCTCAGCTGCACCCCGATGTTGAGTGCCTGCCGATCGGACGGGATCGCGAACTGATAGGTGAGCGACTGGCCGGCGTTGCCGGTCGACCCGCCGCCCGTCAGCTGCCCGGCGAAGGACCCACCCTGACGGGAGATCGGCACCAGTGACCGAACGGTGATCGGGATGCTCCCGTCGGTGCTCGAGCCCGTGCCGAGGTGCAGCCGGAACGACTGGTCTCCGGCCTGTCCGGCCGGCACGAGCACCCGGAAGTTCGCCGACTGCCCGGGCTGAAGCGTCCGAGAGGAGGGGAACACCGCGCCCGCGTTGCGGAAGCGCTCGGTCGAGTACCCGAACTGAACGTTGCCGGTGTACGTCGCGGACTTGTCGACGGTGAAGATCACCGCCGTCCACGTTCCCGCCGACGGCTGGCGGACCTCGACGTGTCCGAACCCACTCTGGTCGGTGCCGATCAGGGAGTAGGCCGCCACCTGGCCCTGCGGGTTGAACAGCGTCTCGAACACCGCTGCCCCCTGCGACAGCGAGTTCCACGTGATGTCACCGTTGAGGTAGTCCGCGCCGGCGGGCACGGTGAACGTGTGCTTCTGGTAGAAGTCGGTCCTGCCCTCCCCGTCGATGAAGGTCGGCGATGCCGAGCTGAGGGCGACCGATCCGGTGTCGTTGCTGAGCGGCAGGGGTGCCCCGATGACGCTGGGCGCGACCGTCTGCTGGCTCGCGCCCGCGTTGGTGACGTTGACGTTGAACTGCGACGACTGGCCCGCGTTGACGGTGGCGCTCAGCGCCGACTGCCGCACGAACAGCGCGTTGCCCGTCGGCGTGCCGCCGTCGATCGACTCGGCCAACTGCACGGCCTTGAGCGTGTCCACGAGCCCGGCGCCCTGCCGGTCGGCCGGCGCGCCGAGGTCCTGGGCGCTCGAGACGATGATCTGCTTGACCTGCTCCGGTGACGGCGCGTTGCCGTTGTGGGTCTTCTCGTAGGCGTTGATGACCAGCGCGGCGGTTCCGGAGGTCTCCGGCGCCGAGGCGCTGGTGCCGCCCGCGGCCCAGATCGGGGGCGGGTTCGTGCCGTGGTCGATGTCGGCGCAACCGAAGAACGCCGTCGTGTCCTTGCTGCACAGCGACCAGCCGCGGTCACCCGGCGCCACCACGCTGACCGTGGTCGGGTTGAACTCGGTGGTGCCGTCAGAGCTCAGCGCCGAGATGTTGTTGTCCTCCCAGCCCAGATCCGGGGCGCTGAGCTGCGTCCCGTAACGGGTGGTCTGGCGGTACACCCGGTACGTGGTCGTCCCGCCGACGGCGATGACACCGGGGGTGGTCGCCGGCGAGCCGATGTTGTTGAACGGCCCCGCGTCACCGCTGGAGGCGACGACGGTGACGCCCGCGGCGACGGCGGCCTGGTCGGCCAGCGCCACCGGGTCATCCTCGGTATTGGGGAGGGGGTTGCCGCCGATCGACTCGTTGAGCACATTGACGTGGTCCTGCTCGACGGCCCACTCGATGCCCTGGATGATGGTCGAGTTGAAGAAGCCGGCGTTGGGACCCGAGAGGTTCATGACCGCCAGGCTTGCGCCGGGCGCGATGCCCTGGATCTTGATGTTGCAGCCGGCGGGCAGCGGGTGCGCCGGGTTCACGAACCCCGACAGGTCGTAGGTCTGGTTGCCCTGCGAGGCGATCGTGCCCGCGTCCAGGAAGGCCTCGCGGCCGTCGGTGGGCGCGCTGGTCCCGAACCCGCTGAAGTCCTTGTAGTCGAAGATGACGTGGTCTCCGTTGGCCCGGATGAGGTCCGGGTTGTTGGGGTCGATCCCGTCGGCGACGATGCCGACCTTGACGCCGGTGCCGTCGGCCAGCTGCTCGGCGGCCGCGACGTTCATGACCTCCCGCGCCTCGGGCTCGATGATCGGCTTGCTCGGATCCGAGGTGCAGATCGGCTGCGGACCGGTCGAGGTGGCGTGTGCACTCGCACCCGCCATCGCCCCGAGAGCGGGGCCCGGGCCCGAGCCGAGGGAGGCGAAGTGCCGGATCGCGTCGGGCACGACGGCCTGCACGGCCGGGTTGGCCTGGAGATGCTTGACCTCCGCCGCGGAGACCGTCGCCGCCATCGCGTCGATGATCGAGAAGCTCCGCACGTTCGTGGCGTGCAGCTGCGTCAGCTCGGCGCGCACGCCGGCCTGGGCTGCCCGCGCGGCGCTGACGCGCGCGCGGAGGTTGGATCGGGTGGCGGGGAGCCGCCCGAACTGGTTCTTGAAGATGATGATGGTCCGCTTGCTGGCCTCGGCCGACAGGCGCTTGACCTGGGCCGCGGTCAGCCGTGAACGCTTCCCGTGGAAGACGACGCGCTTCTGCGCGTGGCTGTGGGCGGCGTGGGCCGCCAGGGCGACGCCTCCGGCGGTCAGCGGAACCAGCACGGCCGTCGCCAGCAGAGCGACCAGCCGAAAGTGAGAGCGTGAGCTCATACGTCCAATCCCCTCCCTAAGAGAAAACGAGTGCGTCAATGACTCACCTGGGCCGCGCTCCCAGCGCGGAACCATTCAGTCCGGCCAGTCTGTGACATCGGCCCGCGGGTTGTCAAGGTCCGTTGACGGATTTTGCAGCCGGCGGTTAACAATGAGCCACTTTTGAGGCTCCCGGCGGCGATCCGCTACGGTCCGGCGCGGCATGTTCGTCTTCAAGGCCGCGGTCGTCGGAGCCGGGACGATGGGCGCCGAGATCGCGCACGTCGTCGCCTCCGCCGGCATTCCCGTCATCCTCAAGGACACGGACGAAGACCGGCTGCAGGCCGCCGCGGCCCGGGCCAGGTCCCTGTGGCAGGCTCAGGTCGACGCGGGCAAGCTCGCGGCGGACGAGCTCGAGCGCCGCGCTCGCCTGATCCGCCCCGCGAGCGATTACGCAGGCTTCGGCGACGTCGACTTCGTCATCGAGGCCGTCCCCGAGCGGATGGAGCTCAAGCACGCGGTGTTCTCCGAGCTCGACGAGGTCACTCCGGGCCACGCCATCCTCGCCTCCAACAGCTCCGCGCTGTCGATCACCGAGATCGGCCAGGCCACGATCCGGCCCGACAAGGTGGTGGGTCTGCACTTCTTCTACCCGGCGTCGGTGAGCCGGCTGGTGGAGGTGGTGGAGGGCGAGGACACCTCCACCGAGACCGCCCAGGCGACGGCCACCTTCGCCCAGGCGATCCGCAAGGCGCCGATCCGCTGCGCCGATGCGCCGGGCTTCGTCGTCAACCGGATCCTCACCGCGGCCGTCTCCGAGCTGTGGCGCGCCCAGGAGGAGAGCGGCGCCGACCTGGAGGAGTTCGACCGGCTGATCGGCGAGGCGTCGCCGTCGGGCCATGGGCCGTTCTTCATCGCCGACCTGCTGGGCCTCGACACCGTCGTCGCGGTCGCCGAGCACATGCGGGAGTGCTACGGCGACCGGTTCCGCGTCCACGGCGCCATGCGCGACCACGTCGAGGCGGGCCGCCTGGGCGCCAAGACGGGGAGGGGGTTCTATGAGCACGACCGCTGAGCGCGACGTCGCCGGCCTGCTTGAGCGCTATGCGCTCAAGGCCTTCGTCGAGGCCTGCCTCATCCTTCAGGATGGGGTCGCCTCGGCCAAGGACATCGACTTCGGCATGGTCGCGGGCGCCGGCGGCGCGCCGCCGCTGGCCTCCGCCGATCAGGCCGGGCTCGACGCGATGGTGAGCCGGCTCGAGCGCGCCGCGCAGGAGTGGGGGGAGGACTTCCTCCCGCCCACGATCCTGCGGCGGCTGGTCGCCCAGGGGCGCCTCGGGACCAAGACGGGCCAGGGCTTCTTCCCCTATCCGCGCCCCGACGCGGGCTGGGAGGAGGGGCCGGTGAAGCTCGAGACGCGCGGTGAGGTCGCGATCGCCTGGCTTGACCGCCCCCCGGCCAACTCGCTCGCCCCCGAGGTCCTGGAGGCGATGACCGAGCTGTGGGCGCAGGTCACCGGGGCCGGTGCGATCCGGGTGCTGGTGTTCGCCTCCGCCAACCCGATGCTGTTCTGCGCGGGGGCCGACATCAAGGCGTTCCAGCGCCTTGACGCCTCCACCTGCCGGGACCTGGTCGACAGCGCCCACGGGCTGTTCGGCGCCTTCGCCTCCAGCCCGGTGGTGACGATCGCCGCCGTCAACGCCGCCGCGCTGGGTGGCGGCTGCGAGCTGGCGATGGCCTGCGACCTGCGGATCGCCGCCGATTCGGCCAGCTTCGCCCAGCCCGAGGTCAACCTCGGGATCATCCCCGGCTTCGGCGGGACCCAGCGTCTGCCGCGCCTCGTGGGCCGGGCCCGGGCGCTGGAGCTCAACCTGGTCGGCGACGCCATCGGCGCCGCCGAGGCCTACGACTACGGGCTGGTCAACCGGGTGGTGCCCGACCACGAGCTGCTGGACACGACGCTGGCGTGGGCCCGCAAGCTGGCCGGGCAGGCCCCGCTGGCGGTGGCTGAGATCAAGCGCGTCTCGGGCGCCGATGACCTCGGCGCCGGGATCGCCGCCGAGAAGGACGGCCTTCGTCACCGCCTTCACCTCCGATGACGCGCGCGAGGGGATCTCGGCCTTCCTGGCCAAGCGCGCCCCGCATTGGACTCGGACACCCGCCCGCCCGTGAGCGCAGCGCAGGTCGCCGAGCTGATCCGGGAGGCAGACTCGGTGGTGGCCTTGACCGGCGCGGGGATCTCGGTCCCGTCGGGGATCCCGGACTTCCGCTCTCCCGGGACGGGGCTGTGGACTGGGGTGGATCCGATGGAGGTCGCGCACATCGATGTGTTCCGCCGGGACCCCGAGCGCTTCTGGCACTTCTACGGCAACCGTTTCCAGACGCTCGAGGACAAGGCGCCCAACGGCGCGCACCGGGCGCTGGCCAGCCTTGAGCGCGCCGGCCTGGTGAGCGCGGTCATCACCCAGAACATCGATCGCCTGCACGCCAAGGCCGGGACCCAGGACCTCGTCGAGGTCCACGGCTCGATCGAGCACTCCTCCTGCCAGCGCTGCCGCGCGCGATACCGGCTGGCCGAGGTGCGCTCGCGCCAGGTCGCCGACGAGGCGGGGATCCCGCGGTGTGACTGCGGGCAGCCCCTCAAGCCCGACGTCGTGCTGTTCGGCGAGTACCTGCCCGTGGCCGCGCTGACCCGCGCCGAGCACCTGGCGGCCGGCGCGGACCTGATGCTCTGCATCGGCTCCTCGCTGGAGGTCCACCCGGTCGCCCAGCTGCCGCAGATCACCCTGGACGCCGGCGGCGAGATCGCCATCATCACGCAGGGCGCGACGCCGTATGACGGCCGGGCGGCCGGGCGCTGCGGGGGAGACGTGGAGGACGAGCTGGAGGCGATCGTCGGGGCCCTCGGCCTCGATTAGCCGCCACGGCCGGGCGCTACGCTCCCGCGGCCAACCGGGCGCGCAGCGCCGCCTCGACCCGTCCCAGCGCGAACGCCACGGCGCCGGCGTGGGCCTCGTTCAGCGGGCCCGACAGCGCCGCCTGCGCCGCGGCGGCGACCGGCTCACGCAGCCCCCGCAGCTCGTCGAGCCGCCCCGCCAGCGCGCCGGCGACGGGGTCGGCGGCCAGCTCGGCCAGCGCGGCGTCGAGGGCCACGAGCAGCTGCAACGCCGCCTCCCGCGGCCGTCCCTGGTCGAGGTCGAGCCGTGCACGCAGCGCCAGCTCCTCGCAGGCCAGGGCCGCCTCGCGTGACGCCCAGCAGCGCCGCCAGGCGAGCCTGCGGCGCCAGGATGCGCGCCCGGCGCCGGCGGCCCTCGGGCACCATGAGCTCCTTGGCCGCGGTCCAGCGGCCCTCGGCCACCTCCTCGCCGGCGCCGAAGCCGATGCGGGCGACGATCGCCTGCGGGCGGCCCACCGGCTGCAGGTAGGGATCGGCGGTGATGATGCGGAAGGAGTGGAGCGCCCGGTTGAGCACGGCCAGGCCGGCCTCCAGCTCGTCCTCGCCGGCCTCGGTCAGCCAGGCCTGCGCCTGCGCCGCCTCGAGGGGCGCGCCGACGTCGATGACCGTGGCCCGGCCGGTGGCGACCGCGGTCGGATCGGGCTCAGGCTCGGCATCGCGCTGCCGGCGGCGCCCGGCCAGGCGCCGGCGCTCGGGGGCGCCGAGGGTGGCGAACACCAGCACGTGCGTGGGCGGCGCTTCGGAGGGGAGGGTGGTGGGGGCGGTTTCCCCCGCGCGCACCAGATAGCGCCCGTCGGGCGGGCCGAGCGCCCACGGCAGCTCCACCTGGATGAAGCGAAACAGACCTGAGGACGCGCTCACCGGCGCGGCATACCACGTGGGCGCGGCCCGTGCGCGCTGATCAGTGGGTCTTGCTCCTGGATCGCGTACTTGCTGGGCGCGATCGGGACGACCGGCTCGGGGATCTGGCTGATCCGGTTGATCAGCTGGATCCACTGGCCCGGCTGGAGGATGCTCTTGATCTGCTTGGTGAGCTTGCTGTTGGTCCCGAAGTCCGGCGTGTACGTGATCTGGATGCGGTTCTTGTGGTCGGGCAGCGCCAGGGTGTTCGGCTGACCCTTGTAGGAGATGTCCGAGACGATCTGGTTGGGGCGCATCGAGCCCTGGAGCGTGAGCAGCCGGCGGATCGTCATGTCGGTGACCGACCCGGGCTGCTGGTGGCCCAGGATGGGAATCCCGTTGATCTTGGTGATGTCGACGCTGGCGCCGGTGGCACCGGCGGCGTCGGTGCCGGTCGCGCCGGTCAAGCTGTGCCCGCACTCGAGGCCCGAGACGTTGGGATCCAGGCCGGAGGCCGAGAGGAACTCGATCACGGCCAGCACGCGGCGATCGATCAGGCCTGCCTGGATGTCGCGGCGGCCGCACGCGTAGACCTGCACGCGGGGATCAGCGAGGACGCGGTTGGTGAGCTGCTGCTTGGACATCAGCAGCACCTGGCCGACCGTGGGGTTCTTGGCGCCGGGGCCGAAGAACGGGTCCACGCCGGCGGCGCGGTAGACGGCCGTGGCCTCCAGCAGCTTCCAGCCATCGAGGATCGGCTTGGGGTCGATGTACGGCGCGTTCTTGCCGGCCGGCTGGATCATGAAGTACAGGTGCGAGGACACGCCCTGCGACGGCCCGCCGATGCGGCCGAGGATGGTGCCGGCGACGACGATCGCGCCCTTCTTGAGCGACTTGAGCGTGTACTGGTTCTTGCCCAGGTGCAGCGTGTCGGAGAAGTAGTTGCGGAAGTTCGTGATCTGCTGCCCGGAGTTCTTGAGCTGGAGGCTGCCGCCGGCGGCGTAGGAGGCCGGTCGATTGGGATTGGCGAACAGCCGCTCCTTGACCATCGGCGCCGTCACCGTGGCGGTCGGCGGCCTGCGCCGCGGACGCGGCGCCCTGGGCGGCGGAGCCGGCCGACGAGGCGACCTTGGCGGCCGAGGTGGCACCCGACGCAGCGGTAGGTGACTTCGCCTGGCCGCTGGTCTGGCTTCCGGCGGACGCCGGGCCGGTGATCGACGGCTTCGACGTCGAGGGCTTGACCGCGGCCTTGCTCACCGTGGTCGCGGCCTTGGGCAGGACCTGGGATCCGGCGGACGCCGCCGACGTCGGGGCCTTGGCCGCCGGGACCGAGAACTCCTTGAGGATCTGCTTGGCGGAGAACTTGACCGGCTTGGGCACCGGATAGCGCTTGGAGACGCTGCCCAGGTGCGCGTACGTGTAGATGTTGCCGGTGGCGTCCTGGAGCTTGACGTAGTTGCCCAGCTGCTTCGAGGTGCCGATGCTGACGATCTTGCCGTCGTTGACGGCGATCACCGGCGACGCCTTCTTGGCGTAGATCGAGGTGCCCTTGGCGTTGGGGTTGGAGTCGATCGCGATCGCGGCGTTGGTGCCCTTGATCTTGTTCTTGGCCAGCTTCACCACCGACGAGTCGGCGTACTTGGCCGGGGCGGCGACCGGGAAGTGGCCCTGGACCAGCCCGGTGAGCGCGCCGACGAGCTCGGACGGGATGCCGCCGATGAGCTTGGCGCGCAGCAGCACCGACTGGACGTACCAGCCCGCGTGGTTGTAGGCGAAGATCGCCTTGGAGACGTCGGACGAGGCGCCCGCGGCGTGCAGGTAGCGGGCGGCGGTGAAGATCGCGTCGACCGGGTTGTAGGGGTCGGCCACGCCGTCGCCGTTGGCGTCCACGCCCCACTCCTTCCAGGTGGAGGGGAGGAACTGCATCCAGCCGACGGCGCCGGCGGACGAGACGGACAGGTTGCGGCCGTAGTCGGTCTCGATCTCGTTGATCCCGGCCAGCACCTGCCACGGCACCTGGTACTCGATGCCGGCGGCCTGGTAGATCGGGATCAGGAACGGCGGGATCCGGAAGGAGTCGATGAAGAAGTTCGGCACTCCGATCGGCGCGGGGCCGGGGAGCGAGAGCGAATAGGTGGGGTTGTTGGCCGCCGGCACGCCCTTGCCGGTGGGCAGGTTGGCGGCGGGCGAGCTCGGCTTCGCGCTCGTCTTCTTCTTGTGGTGGGCCTTCTTCTGCTGGCCCCCGTGAGAGGAGGGCTGCTCACCCTGGCTGGCGCCGCTCGGCACCGGGGTGGTGCTCGACGTGCTCGTGGTCGTGCTGCTGCTCGACGTCGAGCTCGGAGCCTTGTGTGAGGGTGAAGCTGAGGTTGAGGTTGAGCTTGACCCTGGGCGTGACGAGGTCGACGAGGTCGTCGGCGTGCTCGAGCTGGTCGACGAGGGCGCGGTGGTCGTGGTGGTCGTCACCGACACCGCGGGCGTGGTGGAGGTCGCCGGGGCGCACTGCTCGCTCTCGGAGGCGACCGGGCCGGTGATCGGCAGGCCCATCGCGGAGATCGGCGTCCCGGGCGCGACGTTCACGTTGAACACCAATACCTGCCCGGTGGTCAGGGTCACCGTGACCGTGCAGGCGTCGGCGGATGCGCTCGGGATCGCGGCCAGGGCCATGGCGACGAAGATCGCCCCGGCCATGGCAAGCACGGCGAGCAGCTTCCGGCGACCCATCATGGCCGCGCTTCTCCGACCATCACGTTCGTGCGCACTCCATTGAAATAACGGACAAAACCGACGTCGACTGCCGTGGACGCTACTGACTGGTCCGGAGCAATGCAATTGCCAACCAGGCCCCGCCGCAATCTAGCTTTTTGAGTGCGCAGGAGATGAAGAACTTGCGAAGACGGCCGGCGCATTCTGTCTGTCTCCCGCGAGGGCGACACCGCGGATCTATAAATCAACCTCTACCTCACGTCGAGGGTCTACCCTCGAGTACCTCAGGGCGACACGGAACAGTCTCAATCACCCCGGGTCTACCCCAGCAAGCTACAGTCCAAGCCCATGAGCGATGAGAACAGCCTCAAGGGACGGGTCGCCCGCCAGGGCGAGGAGACGATCGGCCGAGTCGCGCAGGAGCTCCTCGAGAATCCGCTGGTCGCCGGCGCCCTGTCGCGGGCGTTTGAGACGCGCGAGCGCGCGATGCGCGCGCAGGAGGTGGCCATGGGGGCTCTGAACCTCCCGTCGGCCAGTGACCTCGAGCGGCTCACCCGCCGGGTCCGCAGCGTCTCCCAGCGCCTGGAGGGTATCGAGGACGCCCTGGACCGCCTCGACGAGCGTCTCGGACGCGCCGACGGCAGCCGGGCCCTGGAGGAGCGGCTGGTGCGGATCGAAGCCACCCTCGAGCGGCTGGAGACGGCGGGCGACGGGCCGAGCTCGACGGCGCGCGGCAAGGCCGCCGCACCCAAGCCGGCGGCCGCCACGCCCGAGGCCTAGTCGCCCGCGCCCGCGCTCGCGCCGTCGGCGCCCAGCGCGGCCACGGCCAGCTCCCCGAGCCGCCGCTCGGCCTCGTGCAGCGCCTCGGACCCGATGCGCTGCCGTGACGGCAGCACGGTGTCTGAGACGATCAGCGCGCACCCGGCGCGCAGTCCCCGCCGCGCCGCCAGCGCGAACAGGGTCGCCGTCTCCATCTCCACGGCCAGCGCGCCCTGCGCCCGCCAGCCCTCCTCGGCGCCCTGCGGGCCGTCGTAGAACAGGTCGCTGGTCACGATCGGCCCGTGGGCGACGCCCGCCCCGGCTGCCTCGAGCAGCCACGCGAGCAGCTCCGGGTCGGCGGCGACGCGGTCACCAGCGCCCAGGGCCCGGCTGGTGCCGTCGGCGGCGAGCGCCTCGCTGGCCACCAGCAGGTCCCCCAGGGCCAGCGACGGATCCAGCGCGCCGCAGGTCCCGACCCGCAGCAGCGTCCGTGCCCCCAGGTCGGCCAGCTCGGCGATGACGATCGCCGCGCTCGGGCCGCCCATGCCGGTGCTCTGGATGGTGAGGGGCCGGCCGTCGTGCGCCTCGCCCGTGTAGCCCCACAGCCCACGGTTGTGGTTGAACATCTTGGGCGCGGCCAGGAGCGCCTGGGCCAGCAGCAGGGCGCGGCCCGGGTCGCCGGGGAGCAGGACGCGCTCGGCCAGCGGCGCCGTCGGCAGGAGATGGATGGTGGACACGGCCGGGCAGCTTAGGGCCGAGCCGCGGGACCTCGCTTCATGGCCATAGACTCCGCCCGCGTGACCGAGTTCAGCTCACCCAAGGAGTTCCGGGAGGTCATGGACCGCACGTTCGCGCTCATGAGCGACGACCCCGACATGGGTCCCAAGCTCCGCGACGCCGACACGCCCCAGCGCTTCGAGTTCACCGACCTGGACCTCGTGGTCAACATCCGCGCCGGCGGGGCCGATGAGCCCAACCTGGCCTGGGAGTGGTCCGACGAGATCGACTGGGAGCCGAAGGTGCGCATGGCGATGAGCTCGGAGACCGCCAATCGCTACTTCCAGGGCAAGGAGAATGTCGCGATCGCGATCGCCCGGCGGCGGATCAAGGCCGGGGGGGACGTGAAGGCGGCGCTCGCGCTCATCCCCATCACCAAGCCCCTGTATGAGCGCTACCGGGAGATGGTCGCCGCCGACTACCCGCATCTGAAGCTCTGAGTGGGCCGCGCGACTGCGGCGCCCCCAGGTGGCGCAGTTCGCCGGCGAGTGTGCATTTTCCGGGCTCGGCGATTGACACACGGCGCGATGGCGAGTAGACCTATGGCACAACGCAAGGCAACAGGCCGGAACGTGATCGACGCCTACGGCGCGATCGCGAGGCGCCGCCGGAAACGTGACGAGCGCCAACGGCCGACGCAGCGGGCCGTGACGCCCGCGGGCGGCGGGGCCTGGCACTCACCGAGACCCCGTCGCCGACTTGCGTTGGACATGAGCGCACCGTCGCGCGCCGGCAGCGGGTGCGGAGACACGGCATGACGCTGGCCGAGGCAGCGCAGCGCGTGAGCGTCACTCCGGCGACGCTGCGCCGGTGGATCCGACAGGGGCTGATCCCCCAGTACGAGGGCGAGTGGACTCTGGCCGCCATCGGCCAGGCCCGCGTCGTGGCCAAGATGCGCGAGCGCGGCCACTCCCTCGGCGAGATCCGCAGGGCCACGGAGGAGGGGCGGCTGGCGTTCGGCTTCCTGGAGGAGCTGTTCGGCTCCGAGCCCCAGCGCTATTCGCTGCGGGACGCCGCCCGCGAGACCCGGCTCGAGGAGGGGCTGGTCAAGCGGCTCATCGCCGGCCTGGGCGTCAACCGCGAGCCCGCCGACGCGGTGTCCGAGGATGACCTGCAGCTGCTCCGCTACGTCGCCGCCGTCCTGGAGGCGGGCTTCCCCCTGGCGGCGCTGCTCCAGCTCGTCCGCGTCTACGGGCAGGCGATCGCCCGGATCGCGGACGCCGAGGTCCGCCTGTTTCACCTCTATGTCCACGAGCCGCTCATGCGGTCGGGCGCGACCGGCGTGGAGACGGCCGAGCAGATGCAGGCGATGAGCCGCCAGGTGCTCCCGCTGGCGGGGCCGATTCTCGACCAGATTCATCAGCGCTACCTCCAGTTCTTCGTCGAGCAGGACGTGGTCGGCCACATGGAGTCCGATCTCGACGGCACCGCCGTCGACCTGGGGCGGATGCGGGTGGCGATCGCCTTCGCCGACCTCACCGGCTACACGCGCATGACCGAGGAGGAGGGCGAGCTCTCGGCCGTCGACGCCGTCGAGCGGTTCGTGGACGCCGTCGAGGTGACGCTCCCCGAGGAGGCCCGGATCCTCAAGACGATCGGCGACGAGGCGATGATCATCGGCTCCGACGCCGCCGCCCTCACCGACTGGGCGGTCGGCTTCCAGGCGATGCAGACCGAGCGGCCACTGCCGCGGATCGCCGTGCACTACGGCGTGGCCCTGTTTCGTGACGGCGACTACTACGGACGCGACATCAACATCGCCAGCCGGGTGTCGGCGCGCGCGGCCGGCGGGGAGGTGCTCGTCACCCGCCCGGTGGTCGACGTGGCGCGGGTGGGCGGGGGCCATCTCGAGTTCGAGCGCATCGGCGAGGTCACCCTGAAGGGCTTCAGCGAGTCCACGGAGGTGTTCGTGGCCCGCCAGCGCCGGGACGAGGCCGAGTGAGCGACCTCGCCGAGCCCGTGCGCGCGACCGGCCTACTGCAGCCGGGCCGGCCCGTGGTGGTGATGATCTCCGGCGGGCGCGACTCCACCTGCCTGCTCGACGTGGCCGTGCGCATCGCCGGTGCACCCGTGGTCCGCGCCCTGCACGTCAACTACGGCCTGCGCGACGCCGCCGGGGAGGACGAGCGCCACTGCGCGGAGCTGTGCGCCCGGCTGGGCGTGGACCTTCAGGTCCGGCGGGCCGGGAGTGACGAGACCGCGCCGGCCCCGGCCACGGGCAACGTCCAGGCGTGGGCGCGCGACGTCCGCTACGCGGCCGCGGCCCAGCTCGCGGGCCCGGATGCCGACATCGCGGCGGGCCACACCGCGACCGACCAGGTGGAGACGATCCTCTACCGCCTGGCGTCCTCGCCCAGCCGCCGCGCCCTGCTGGGGATGCGCCCGCGTGACGGGCGGCTGGTGCGACCGCTGCTCGGGGTCACGCGCGCGCAGACCGCCGCCCACTGCACCCTTCGCGGCCTGAGCTGGCGCGAGGACGAGTCAAACGACTCTGACGCCTACGCCCGCAATCGCATCCGCCGGGAGCTGGTGCCGGCGCTTGAGCGCCTCCACCCCGCGGCGCAGGAGAACGTCCTGGCGCTGGCCGAGATCCTGCGCGCGGAATCCGAGGTGCTCGACGAGCTCGTCTCCACGACGCTTCAGGGCCGGGCCGAGATCCGGCTTGACCGCCTCCGCGAGCTCCCACCGCCGCTGCGGCGCCTCGTGGTCCAGCGCCTGGCCGACGACGCGGCCGGGGGCCCGGCCGCCGGGGTGGCCCGCCGCGCCGATGAGGTGGCGGCGATGCCGGTGCACGGCACCTCGGCCCTGGATCTGCCCTCGCGCGTCCGGGCGACCGCCCGAAACGGGGTGGTCACGTTCGGCCTCACGCCCGCCAAGCGAAGCCCGGCCTACACTCCTCCCCCGTGACCGACGATCCAGCGATCGGGGAGATCCTCGTGCCCGCCGAGGATCTCAGCCGGAGGGTGCGCGAGCTGGGCGAGGAGGTCTCTCGCGACTACGCGGGGAAGAATCTGCTCCTCATCGGCGTTCTCAAGGGTGCGGTGTTTTTCCTCTCGGACCTCATGCGCCACCTCGACATCCCCGTCGAGGTCGATTTCATGGCCGTGGCCTCCTACGGCTCGGCCACCAAGACCTCCGGCGTCGTGCGGATCCTCAAGGACCTCGACGCCGCCATCGAGGGCCGCGACGTGCTGATCGTGGAGGACATCGTGGACTCCGGGCTGACGCTTCAGTACCTGCTGCGCAACCTCGCGGGGCGCAACCCCGCCTCCCTCGAGGTGTGCGCGCTGTTGACCAAGCCGGCGCGGCGCAAGGTCGACCTCAGCACGCGCTATGTCGGGTTCGAGATCCCCGATCGGTTTGCCATCGGCTATGGCCTCGATCACGCCGAGCGCTACCGCAACCTTCCATACGTTGCCGCGTTGAACGTATGAGCGCCCGGATTGCAGGCAATTTTTCGGGCGTGGACGGTGGTTTGAATGCCAAACACAGGTGCTACGCTTGCTGATCCACGGTATCCGCGCCAGAACGGGTAGTACCGGGGCGACGCAGGGATTTCACTGATGAGCCGGTTTTTCAAGAGCGCCGCGTTTCCGATTCTGATCGTCGTTGTCCTGGCGTTCTTCGCACAGAAGCTGATCGGCAGCTCCAACCACGGGCCGAACTACACGTTCGGCAACCTGCTCACGCAGCTTGACAACAAGCAGGTCAAGGGCCTGTCGCTGGACCAGAAGTCCAACAGCGCCAACGTCACGCTGAGCAACGGGACCAAGTACTCCGTCGGGTATCCGGACTCCTACGCCCCGCAGCTCATCAACCGCGCGGAGAACGACGTCCCCCAGGGCGGCTTCAACGTCCAGAGCAAGTCGTCCAACGGCTGGCTCTCGCTGCTCACCTACATCCTGCCCTTCATCATCTTCATCGGGTTCTGGATCTTCCTCATGAACCAGGTCCAGGGCGGCGGCTCCAAGGTGATGTCGTTCGGCAAGTCGCGCGCCAAGCGCATGTCGGTCGACTCCCCCAAGATCACGTTCAGGGACGTCGCGGGGGTCGACGAAGCCGTTGAGGAGCTCCATGAGATCAAGGAGTTCCTGGAGAACCCCAAGAAGTTCCAGGCGCTCGGTGCCCGCATCCCCAAGGGCGTGCTGCTGTACGGCCCGCCGGGCACCGGCAAGACTCTCCTGGCCCGCGCCGTGGCCGGCGAGGCCGGCGTGCCCTTCTTCTCGATCAGCGGGTCTGACTTCGTCGAGATGTTCGTCGGCGTGGGCGCCTCACGCGTACGTGACCTGTTCGAGCAGGCCAAGCAGAACTCCCCCTGCATCATCTTCATGGACGAGATCGACGCCGTCGGCCGCCACCGTGGCGCCGGCCTGGGCGGCGGTCACGACGAGCGCGAGCAGACGCTGAACCAGCTCCTCGTCGAGATGGACGGCTTCGAGATGAAGGACAACATCATCTTGATCGCCGCCACCAACCGTCCCGACATCTTGGATCCCGCCCTGCTGCGCCCGGGCCGCTTCGACCGCCAGATCGTGGTCGACCGTCCGGACCGCCTGGGCCGCAAGAAGATCCTCGAGGTCCACACGCGCGGCAAGCCGCTGGCGCGGGAGATCGACGTCGACGCGCTGGCCGGGCAGACCCCCGGATTCACGGGTGCCGACCTGTCGAACCTGGTCAACGAGGCCGCCCTGCTCGCCGCCCGCAACGGCAAGCGTGAGATCACCCAGGTCGAGCTGGAAGAGGGGATCATGCGCGTCATCGCGGGCCCGGAGAAGAAGACCCGGGTGATGAGCAACAAGGAGCGCAAGATCACCGCCTACCACGAGATGGGCCACGCGATCGTCGGGCACTTCCTGCCCAACTCCGATCCGATCCACAAGATCTCGGTCATCTCCCGCGGCCAGGCGCTGGGCTACACGATCTCGCTGCCGGGCGAGGACAAGTTCCTCACCACCCGAGCCGAGTTGCAGGACCAGATGGCGATGACCCTGGGCGGCCGCGCTGCCGAGGAGATCTGCTTCGACGAGATCACCACCGGGGCGTCCAACGACATCGAGAAGGTCACTGCCACCGCCAAGCAGATGGTGATGCGGTTCGGGATGTCCGAGAAGCTGGGCCCGCGCGTGTTCGGCCATGACCACGGCCAGCCGTTCCTGGGCCGCGAGTTCTCATCCGAGCCCGACTACTCCGACGAGATCGCCCGCGAGATCGACGACGAGATCCGCCGCATCGTCGAGATGGCCCACGTGCAGGCCAAGAAGATCCTCAGCGAGAAGCGTCCCGAGCTCGAGAAGCTGTCTGAGATCCTCATCAAGCGCGAGACGATCGAGAAGCTCCAGTTCGAGTCGCTGCTCGAGGGCCAGACCGAGGAGGCCGTCTTCGGCTCCGAGGCCCCGGCCCCGCCCGAGGTCCCCTCGGTGGCCGGCACGCCCGCCGAGCGGGCACGCCCCGAGCTTCCCCGGCCCCTGCCCCGGCCCGGGCTCGCCGGCGGCACCGCCGAGTAGTAACTCTTCCGTCACAGGTTGGCCGGGGCGGGGGTTGACCCCGCCACCGTGGTCGGATGCCCGACGCGGATGACAAAGTGGGCGATAGTGAGCCGGATTGTCATCCGCGCGAGTTGGGAGTAGCCCGGATCGCCGTTCGCCAGCACGGAGTGGTCACGCGCGAGCAGCTGTACGAGCTCGGCTTCAGCCGCTCCCAGATCAAACGGCGGCTCGGCCTGGGCCGCCTGCACCGCGTCCACCACAACGTCTTTGCCGTCGGGCACCGAAGCCTCTCCAGTCATGCCCTCCTCGTGGCCGCCTTTCTGAGCGTCGGCCCGCGCTCGTTCCTCAGCCACCGGACCGCCGCGGCCGCCTGGGGCCTGCGAGCCGTCAACGTCCGTGGCCTCGAGCTGACGCTGCCGGGAACCGGAGGCCGGCGGCACGCCAGCCTGACCGTCCATCGCACGCGCACAGAGCCTCACCCCGACGACGTTCGCACGCGCGGGGAGCTCAGGGTCAGCTCGGTCCCGCGCATGCTCGTGGAGCTCGCGCCCCGCGAGACCCCGGCCGAGCTCGCCCGGCTCATCACCACGGCCGTCCAGAAGAGTCTGCTGCCGTTACACCGCGCCGACGGGCGCGAACGCCTGGAAGCGACGCTGGCCCGCCACGAGGGCTACCCGGGCATGCGGCGGCTCACCGCCGCGCTGGCCGCCTACCGGCGCACCACCAGCCACAAGTCAGGCCTGGAGCTGGCCTTCGACAACCTCCTGGCCCCGCACCCCGAGATCCCCGACCCGCAGCGCAACATCTACATCGACCACTGGGAGATCGACCGCTTCTGGCCGGCGCACAACCTCGCGGTCGAGCTCGACGGCCGCCCGTACCACCTCGCCGCCGCCGACATGGAGCGCGACCGCATCAAAGACGCCGCGCTCCTGCGCCGGGGCATCACGCCGCTGCGCTTCACCGACTTCCGTGTCGAGCACGACGCCCCGGGGATCCTCGCCGACATGCGCCACTTCCTCCAGATCCGCTGAGCTCAGCGGCGGCAGGACCGCAGCGCGGCACTACGGCAGCGGCGGGTTGAGCCCGGCGGCGTGGCACTCCCCGAGCCCGCGGGCCAGCCCGGGGCGGCGGCCAGCGTCGGCGGCTCGGCGAACGCCGGCGCGGTGAAGTCGAAGTAGTCGGTCATCGGGTGGGCGTTGGCGTCGCGGAACGTCATCGCCGGCAGATTCCATTTGCGCTCGATGAACGCCGTGATCGACGTGTGATCCTGGACCACGTTGGAGACGTAGCCGGCGCGGGCCCACGGCGAGACGACCACCGTCGGCACGCGGAAGCCGTAGCGCTCATAGCCACCCGGGACCAGCGGCGGCCGGCCCGGCACCGGCATAGGCGCGATGCTGTCGGGCTTGATCGCGCGCGGCGGGGGGACGTGGTCGTAGTAGCCGCCGTGCTCGTCGTAGGTGAGGAAGAACGCGGTGTGCTTCCAGTTGGGCGAGTGCAGCAGCGCCTTGACCACCTTGGCCACGAACCGCTCGCCGACCTGGATGTCCTGGGGGTTCTCCTGCGACGTGTTGTCGTAGTTGGGATCCAGGAACGTGAACGCCGGCAGCTTGCCTGACGCCGCGTCGGCGAAGAACCGGTCGATCTTCTTGACGCGCCTGCGGCGCGCGTTGGTGAGGAAGCCCGGCACGATGACCGCGCTGGGCACCTGCTGGTAGTAGTTGGCCCAGTCGACGTGATGCTGGTCCAGGCGGTCGAAGATCGTGCCGTTGGCGGCCGGGGTACTGAAGGCCTGGCCGTTGGTGGCGACCAGCCCCGAGGCCGTGCCGCAGAACAGGAAGCGGCGGTTGGGGTAGGTCTGGGCCAGAACCGAGCTGAAGTACCGGTTGCCCACCGGGAAGTGCTTGACCAGCGAGTAGGTGAACGGCAGGTCGGTGTTGTCCCAGAAGCTCATGGCCACCGGCCCCGACGCCCTGACGAAGCCGTCGTTGCGCCCGCCGTCCCAGGAGAGATGCGAGGCGTTCCAGTCCTGGCCGGGATGGCCCACGAGCTGGCACGGCGAGGACATCGGCCGCGCGAACACCCTGCTGCCGTCGGTGGTGAGGTTGACCTCGACCGGCTGCCCGTGCTTGAGGGTGAAGCCGTCGACGTTCGTGCGACCCGGCACCCGGTGAGGGACCATCCCCAGGAGGTTGTCGAAGGAGTGGTTCTCCATCATGAGCACGACCACGTGCTGGATCTCGGGCATGCTCTCGCTGCCCGCGCGGCGGCCGGGGAAGGGCAGGCTGTCGGGGCGGCGCACGCCGGCGACCTGCGCCACGGGCTTGGCCCAGGCCGGGAGGCTCCCGTAGGCCATCGCGGCGGCGCCCCCGGCGGCGGCGCCCAGCAGAGAGCGGCGGGTCAGCATGGACGGGCGTGGTGCGGGATGTGAGCGTTCTGACGGCATCGCGGCGGATGTATATCGCTCACCGCGGTCCGCCGCGTCACCAGACGTCCCGGGTTCACGCCCCGGTCACGAGATGGGCGCCCCCGGGGTGCGTGCGCGGGAGGGGTAACGTGGCGGGCATGACCGACGATCCGCAGCCGCGATCCGCCCGCCTGTGGCTGTCGGCCACCCGCGTGTGGCTGCCGCTGGTCATCGTCGTGGCCGGTGTCGTGCTCATCGTCATCGGGCACGGCAGCTACTCGAACCTGGCCACCGCCCACTCCCTGGAGTCGGCGGCCGGCGTCTCGCTGCTGATCGTGGCGCTCATCGTGTGGATGCTCAACTGGATGTACCGGCTGAGCATCCGCTCCAACGAGGAGCGCGACGACGAGGAGCGGGCCCGCGAGTACTTCGACCGCACCGGCCGCTGGCCCGACGAGGAGTAGCGCGCGTGTCAGCGCAGAACGCCGCCGACTTCACCGTGATGGGCGTCGTCAACGTGACTCCGGACTCGTTCTCGGACGGCGGCCGCTACATCGACGCGGGCGCCGCCATCGCCCATGCGCTGGAGCTCCACGCCGAGGGCGCGGCGATCCTCGACATCGGCGGCGAGTCCACCCGCCCCGGCGCCGAGCCCGTGGAGGCCGGCGCCGAGCTCGAGCGCGTGCTGCCGGTCATCGAAGCCCTCCACGACCGCGGCCTGCCGGCGCAGATCTCCATCGACACCTCCAAGGCGGCCGTCGCGGCGGCGGCGCTGGACGCCGGGGCGACGCTCGTCAACGACGTGACCGCGCTGCGCGCCGATCCGGAGATGGCCGGTCTGGTGGCGGCCCGGGGGGTGCAGTGCTGCCTGATGCACATGCTCGGCGAGCCCCGCACGATGCAGGACGATCCGCGCTACGACGACGTGGTCTCTGACGTCAAGGCCTTCCTGGAGGAGCGGATGGCGTTCGCCGTGGCCTGCGGGGTGGCCGAGGAGAAGATCCTGCTCGACCCCGGGATCGGCTTCGGGAAGACCGCCGAGCACAACCTCGAGCTCCTCGCCCGCGTCGACGAGCTGGTGGCGCTCGGCCGGCCGATCGTCATCGGCACCAGCCGCAAGTCGTTTCTGGGGCGGATCACCGGCCGTCCGGTCGATGACCGGCTGGCCGCGACGATCGCCACCAACGTGCTGGCCTACGAACGTGGAGCACGCGTGTTCCGGGTGCACGACGTCGCCCCCGTGCGTGACGCGCTGATGATCGCGGGTGCTACGGTGCGACGCCGATGGCCGACGACGCCGACGAGTACGACGAGGACGCTGACGACGTAGACGACGATGACGAGGGCTCAGAGCCCGAAGTCACGATCGAGATCGCCGGCCTGTCGCTGTTCACCCATGTCGGGGTGACCGCCGCCGAGCGCGAGGTGGGGCAGCGCCTGCTGCTCGACATCCGCCTCGACGTCGGCGAGTGCGACGCCACCCTCACCGACCGCATCGAGGACACCGTCGACTACGCCCAGGTGTGCGACGTGGCCAACCTGGTCGCCCAGCAGCGCTCCTACAAGACGCTGGAGCGCCTGTGCGCCGCCATCGCCGACCGGCTCCTGGAGCAGTACGAGGCGCACGCCGTGTGGGTCAAGGCCGCCAAGCCGGAGCCGCCGCTCGTCCTGCCCGTGACCGAGGTGTCGGTCGAGGTGTGGCGCGAGACCCAGGGCTGACCGGGCGGGTGGGGGCCGTGTCCTGAGCGCTACCGGCTACCTGGGGCTCGGCTCCAACATCGGCGACACCCGCGCGCACCTGGCGGCGGCCATCGCGGCGCTGCCCGAGCACGGCGTGCGCGTGCTGGCCTGCTCGTCGCTGTATGAGACCGAGCCGGTCGGCCTGGTTCTCGACCAGCCGGACTTCCTCAACGCCTGCGTCCGCATCGAGACCGACCTCGGTCCCGAGGACCTCCTCGACGCCTGCAAGGCGGTGGAGCGCGAGGTGGGGCGGGCCGCCGGTGGCCCGCGCCACGGCCCGCGGGTGATCGACGTCGACCTGCTGCTGCTCGGACAGCTCGAGTACACGTCCGAGCGCCTCACCCTCCCGCACGCCGAGACCGGCTCGCGCCGCTTCGTGCTCGTGCCCCTGCTGGAGCTCGATCCGGACCTCACGCTGCCCTCGGGCCAGCGGCTCGCCGAGGTCCTCGCCGCGCTGAGCGAATCCCCATCCAACCAGTCGGTCAGCCGTGTCGCCCCGCCGTTGATGTAATTGCGCACATGCTCCTCGTCGTCGACGTCGGCAACACCCAGACCCACTTCGGCGTCTATCGCGACGGCGAGGATGTCGTGTCCGAGCACTGGCGCTTTGCCACGGTCCGCGAATCCACGCGCGACGAGCTGGGCGCCCGGCTGTCGAACCTGCTCGAGCTGCGCGGGCTGTCCCTGACCGACATCGACCGCTCGATCGTCTCCTCGACCGTGCCTCAGCTGTCGCAGGAGTGGACCGGGATGTCGGACCTGTACCTCGATCACGCGATGCTCAACGTGGGGCCCTCGATTCGCACCGGGATGCCGATCCGGATCGACAACCCGCGCGAGGTCGGCGCCGACCGCCTGGTCAACGCGATCGCCGCCTACGCCCGCTTTGGCCGCGCCTGCATCGTCGTCGACTTCGGCACCGCGATCACCTACGACGCGGTCTCCGACCTCGGCGAGTACCTCGGCGGGATCATCACCCCCGGGGCGGAGATCTCGCTCGACGCGCTCTACGAGCGCGCGGCCAAGCTGCCCAAGGTGGAGCTCCTGGAGCCGCGGGCGCTGATCGGGAAGTCGACGGTCGAGGCCATCCGGAGCGGCATCGCCTTCGGATTCGCCGGCCAGGTCGAGGGCATCGTCGGCCGGCTGCGCCAGGAACTGGGGGCGGACACGCCGGTCATCGCCACCGGGGGCCTGGCCCGGGTGGTCGTCCCGTTCGCCCGCGCGACGATCGACGAGGTCGACGACCTGCTCACGCTCACCGGCCTGCGCCTCATCTGGGAGCGCAACGCGCCCGAGGCATCCCCGGCGGAGCCGCCGCCACCGCCCGTCGGCTAGACCGGCGGCACCGGAACGTCGGGCGTGCGCGCGACGTTCGCGGCCAGGATGAGAAAGGCGAGGCGGCGGCGGTTGTCGGGCTCGGCTGCGGTGAGCTCGTCGAAGCTGTCCAGCAGCGAGCGGACCGCGGCGAACACGGGCGCGTCGTCGACGCCCTCGGGCACGTCGCAGGCCAGCCGCGCCAGGGCCAGCATCTCCGGGCCGCCGTCGTTGCCCCGCATGGTGGCGATGGCGCCCAGCATCACGTACTCCGCGACGCGGTCCAGCAGCACGTGCGAGGCCCGGTCGCGCTCGCCGACCGCCGGTCCGGCGGGGGCCAGCGGCTCCCCGGCCGCGATCCGCAGCGACTGCTCGGAGGCGATGGAGCGGATCTGCTCCGTGGAGAGGCCCACCTGGACGGCGGAGCGCAGCTGGAAGGTCGCCGACATCAAAGTGTGCCCGTAGGGCGCGTCGGAGGCGAAGAGGATCTGGCCCGGGGGCACGAGCGCGAACAGCGTCTGCAGATCGGCCGGCATCCACCACGCGGTGTCGAACATCAGGTTGGGGAGGTCGGCGGCGACGCGCCAGATCCACGACAGATCGCAGACGCCGGCGTGGGCGAGGATGAACCGCGCGCCCGGGAACGCGGTCGCCAGCTCGACCGCGTGGGTGCCGAGCGCGGGGATCCCGCGGCCGGCGTGGACGAGGATCGGCAGCTCACGCTCGTTGGCGATGGCGGCGAGCTCCCGGACGGCGGGATGGTCGAGCGTGAACTCCTCGGCGCGCGGGTGAAGCTTGATGCCCTTGGCGCCCGCCTGAAGCGCGCGTTCGGCCTCGGCCCGCGCGCCGCCGTTGTTGGGGTTGACCCGGCAGAACGGGGTGAGCAGCCCGTGGCCGTTTGACGCGGCCTCGATGACCATGTCGTTGGCCGGGGGGTAGCCGTCGGGCTCGTGCATCGGGAAGACGAAGGCGCCGCGCGCCCGTGCTGTGCCGAGCCCGTCCAGCAGCTCCGCCGGGGTCTGCTTCATCCCGTCGGGATCGTTCTGGCCGAGGTGCGTGTGGGCGTCGAACAACTCGACGCCGGGGACCTGCTCGAGCATGAGCTCGGCCCACGGGCGGATGAGCGGAATGATGTCCATATCCCTCATTCGTACCATGAGTGGCTCGTGACCCCGCTTCTGGACAGCCCCATCCGCCCCACCGAGGCATCGCTCACGGACTGCTGGACCCTGGGCGGGATCCCCATCGCCAACCGCGTCGTGCTGGCTCCGCTGGCGGGCATCGGCAACTGGTTCGTGCGGTTGCAGGCCAAGCGCCACGGCGCCGGGCTGGTGGTCTCGGAGATGGTGTCCAGCCACGCCGTGCACTACCGCAACGAGCGCACCTGCACCGAGCTGCTGCGAATCCACCCCGACGAGCACCCCGTCTCCGTGCAGCTGTTCGGCTCCGATCCCGACGTCATGGAGTCCGCCGCCGAGCGCGTCGCCGCCGCCGGCGCGGATGTCATCGACCTCAACATGGGCTGCCCGGTGCCCAAGGTGTGCAAGACCGGTGCGGGCGCGGCGCTGCTCGCCGATCCCGCCCGCGCGGTGGCCGTGGCGCGGGCCGCCGGCCGCGGGAGCGGGCTTCCGGTGACGGTCAAGCTCCGCTCCGGCGCTCGCCCGGGCGATCTCGGCGGCGTCGAGGTCGCGCGCCGGCTCGCTGAGGCGGGCGTGGTGGCCGGCCTGTGCATCCACCCCCGCCACGCCTCCCAGCGCCACTCCGGCAAGCCCGACTACGAGCTGGCCCGCCGCCTGGTGGAGGAGCTGCCGGTTCCGGTGGTCATCTCGGGTGGCCTGCGCACCCCGGAGCTGGCTCGGGAGGCGTTCGCGCGCACCGGTGCCGCCGCCGTGGCGCTCGCGCGGGGCTCACTGGGGAACCCGTGGCTGTTCTCGCAGCTGCTGGGGGAGCGGGAGTCCGAGCCGACGCGGTCCGAGATCCTCACCGAGCTTGACTGGGTGATCGACCGCGCCGCCGAGCACCTCGGCACCGAGCGAGCGGCGCGCTACCTGCGCAAGTTCTACCCGTGGTATGTCGAGCGTCTCGGCGCCGATACGGCGCTTCAGGACGCGCTGCAGCGGGCGGAGTCGCTCCAGGACGCCCGGGACCTGCTCGCCGCCGTCTGAGGCCACCCGAGCGCCCGAGGTGGCGCGTGTATGATCCGCGCCCCGCCTCCGGATGGGGCGGGACCAAGGGGCCGCCGGGCCGAAATCGCGAATCGGGAACCGCAATGAGCTGCAGGCGCAAGAGGGTCGTGCACGCGCTGGCCGTGGCCGCGCTCGCGGCGGGAACGCCGGTCCTGATGGGCGCCCCCGCCCCCGCCGCGGCGGCGGCTTCCAGCCCGCGCCTCGTCGTCGGCTCGGCGGCGCGCCTGCCGCCGGGCGCCCGCTTCGCGCAGAGGCTGCCGGGGGCGCGCCGGTTGCGGCTGACGATCGCGCTCAGGCCCCGCAACCCGGCCGCACTCAGCGCCTTTGCCACCGCGGTGTCGACGCCGGGCACGTCGCAGTACGGCCGCTACCTCACCGTCGCCCAGTTCGCTTCGCGCTTCGGCGCCACCTGGTCCCAGCTCGCGGCCGTCGCGGCGGCGACGCGAGCGGCCGGCCTGCGCGTGGGCCGGCCGAGCGCCAACCACCTGACGATCCCGGTGACCGGCACCGTCGCCCAGGTGCAAAAGGCCTTCTCGGTCACCGAGGCGCAGGTGCGCCTTCCGGGCGGCCGGCTGGCGTTCGCCAACGACAGGGCGCCGCGGCTGGCCGCCGGGATCGCTCGTAATGTCCAGGTCGTCCTCGGGCTCGACGACGTCGCGCGCCCGCAGCCGCAGGCGCTGACCCGGGTGACGCCGTCCGGTCACCGCGTCGCGGACGCCCGCCCCCATGCCGTCGGCAGCGGTCCCGCCCCGTGCGCGGCTGCGGTCAACGCCTCGATGACCATGGGCGGCTACACCGCCGATCAGATCGCCGGCGCCTACGGGGTCGGCGGCTACTACCCCTCCGACGAGGGCGCCGGCCAGACGGTCGCGCTCGTCGAGTTCGAGGCCTATCTCCCGAGCGACATCACGACCTACCAACAGTGCTACGGCACGAGCACCTCGGTCACCAACGTCGACGTCGACGGGGGACCCGGCGGGTTCAACGGCAACGACGACGAGGCCGCGCTCGACATCGAGCAGGTCGTCGGCCTGGCGCCCAAGGCCAACATCGTCGTCTACCAGGCGCCCGCGGCCGACAGCCAGGCCGCGGTCCTTAACGCCATCGCCTCCCAGAACGTCGCCCAGGTGGTCTCGAGCTCCTGGGGGGCGTGTGAGTCGCTGACGGGCGGCCCGGTGATGAGCGCCGAGAGCACCGCGCTGCAGGAGATGGCGGCCCAGGGGCAGTCGTTCTTCAACTCGTCGGGCGACAGCGGGTCGACCATGTGCTACCAGGCGACGCGTGGCGGGGGGGCCAGTCAGGACACCACGCTCAGCGTGATCGACCCGGGGAGCCAGCCGTTCGCCACCGGCGTCGGCGGGACCTTCCTGGGCACCCCCGCTGGGACCACGCCCACCGACGGCTCCTACGCCGGTGAGGCGGTGTGGAACGACGGCGGCGCCGATGCGGCCGGTGACCAGGCCTCCGGAAGCGGAGGCGGGGTCTCGTCGGCATGGACGATGCCGGCCTATCAGGCGGGGGCGGCGGCCGGCCTTGGCGTCGTCCAGGCCGATTCGAGCCGGGCGTGCGGCGGCGGGCTCTGTCGCGAGGTGCCCGACGTCTCGGCCGACGGCGACCCCCAATCCGGCTACGTCGTCTACCTCACCGATCCGACGCCCGGCACCGGGTGGATGGTCGCGGGCGGGACGAGCGCCTCGGCGCCGATGTGGGCCGCGTTCACCGCGCTGGCCAACGCCTCTCCCGCGTGTCGCGGCTTCACCCTGGGGTTCGAGAACCCGGCGCTCTACGCCATCGCGGGCAGCGCCAACGCGGCCAACTTCCATGACATCACGGCGCCGTCGCCCTTCACCGGCGCGGCCGGGGATGCCAACAACCCCGGTACCAACGACACGTGGTCGGGCTCGCCCGACAACCCCGGTAACCCGGGCGACCTGTACCCGGTGCTGCCCGGCTACGACATGGCCACGGGCCTCGGCTCGCCGATCGCCAACGTGCTGGGCCCCACGTTGTGCGCGCTGCGCGCGCCGGCCTACACGGTGCGCGTCGCCGCCCCGGGTGACCAGCTGGCGGTCACGGGCCACGCGCTGAGCCTGGCCGTCCAGGGCACCGACTCGGGCAACGCCGCGCTCACCTACGGCGCCACCGGCCTGCCGGCAGGGCTGAGCATCAACGCCACCACCGGGGTCATCTCGGGCACGCCGGCCACGGCCCAGAGGGCCACGGTCACCGTCCGCGCCGGGGATGCGTTCGGCAACGCCGGCTCGACGTCGTTCATGTGGACGGTCGTCGCGCCGGGCCGCCCGCAGCTGAGCCCCGCGCACCGGCTGAGCGGCCTGGGCAAGGGCAGGCCCAGGTTGAGCTTCACCGTCGCCGCCGGATCGTTCGCGCCCGCGCTGAAGTCGGTCACGATCAGGCTGCCGGGCGTCCTGCGCTTTGCCGGCAAGGCCCGGGCACTGGCCAAGGGGATCACCGTCAAGACGGGCTCCACGCGGGTGGCATCCTCGTTCAAGCTCAAGGGCGGCGCGCTGACGATCACCTTCAAGCCCGCGCTGACCAGGGCGTCGGTGACGATCGCCGGCCCCGCGATCACCATCGGCAGGACCGAGGCGGCGAAGATCCGCAAGCACCGGGTCAGGGCGCTGACGGTCTCGCTGAAGGCGACCGACGCCGCCACGCAGACGACGAGCTTGCGCATCACCTTCACCAGGCCCTCGTAACGCCGTCGTTAGACCCCGCCGGTTGCCGGGTAGGGTCTGCGCGCCATGTTCCGGTGCGTTGCCAAAGTCGCTGCGTCCGCGGCCTGTGCCGCGCTCCTGTGCGTGCCCGCGGCCCACGCCCAGGTGCAGCCGTATGGCACGAGCGATTACGGGGGCTTTCGCAACATCCTGCCCCCGGGCACCAACGGCTTTGACGATGCCGCGCAGCTGGCCCAGTTCGAGGCCACGGGCGCTCGCCCGGCCCACAACGACGACCAGCTCTCGATGTACTCCAACCTGACCACGGCCGCGGGCGCGGTCACCCCGGCCACGGTCCCGGACTACTTCAAGGATGCGACCTTTGGGGTCCCGTCCGGCGACGCCGAGAGCACCCAGTCGCCCGAGCCGGGGGTGACGATCGTGCGCGACAAGCAGTTCGGCGTGCCCCATATCTACGGCGACACCCGCGCCGAGCTGATGTTCGGGATCGGCTATGCCACCGCCGAGGATCGCCTGTTCTTCATCGACGTGCTGCGCCACTCCGGCCAGGGCGACCTCGCGTCGTTCGCCGGCGGCGCCAACATCCCGATGGACGAGCAGGTGTGGGCCGACGAGCCCTACACCCAGCAGGACCTCGTCAACCAGGTCAACTACATGCACGACCAGCCCGGCGGCGAGCAGCTCTTCGCCGACGCCACCAGCTACGTCAACGGGATCAACGCCTACATCAACCAGGCGCAGCAGCCCCTCAACTACCTGACGATGATGCCGGCCGAGTACGCCGCCATCGGCCAGCCGCAGGGACCCGCGCCGTTCACGCTGGAGAACCTCGTCTCGATCGCCACGCTGGTCGGCGGGATCTTCGGCAACGGCGGAGGCGACCAGCTCTACAACGCCGAGCTCTACCAGAAAATGGCCAAGCGCTTCGGTCCCGAGCACCTGGCCGTGGCCGGGTCGCCGACCGTCATCGCCAAGCCGAAGGCCAAGGCCATGCCCAAGCCCAAGGTCAAGGCCAAGAGCAACCGGCGGCACAAGGCCAGGAAGGTCAAGCGCAAGCCCAAGCCGGCCGTCGACCACTCCGGCTTTGCCACGTTCCTCAGCTTCGACGACCCCAACGATCCCGAGGCGCCGACCACGATCCACAAGGCCCGCTTCCCCTACCAGACCCTGCCGGCGCCGAGCAAGGCGGTCGCCAGGACGATCGCCCTGCCCGACCCCGGCTCGGTCCAGCCGGTCACCGCGGTGGTCGGCGGGGCCGCCCCGTCAAGCCAGGCGCGAGCGGAAGCGGGGCCGCGTCCCCAGCACGCGCCGCCCCGGCCTGGGCGCTGCGGCGAATGCCGGCGCGGGGCTGCTCGGCTTCAACCACTCGATGTCCAACGCGCTCCTGGTCAGCGGGCACGACTCCGCCAGCGGCCACCCGCTGGCGGTGATGGGGCCGCAGGTGTCCTACTTCGCGCCCCAGATCCTCATGGAGGAGGACATCCACGGCCCCGGGATCGATGCCGACGGCGCGGCGTTCCCGGGGGTGAACCTCTACGTCGAGCTCGGCCACGGCACCGACTACGCGTGGTCGGCGACCTCTGCGGGCCAGAACATCATCGACACGTTCGCGGTGCCGCTGTGCAACCCCTCGGGCGGGGCGGTGTCCACGAGCTCGGACGACTACGTCCTGCACGGCCGGTGCGTGCCCATGGAGACCCTGACCGACCAGGAGTCCTGGTCGCCCAACCTCGCCGACTCCACCCCCGCCGGCTCGATCACCCTCCAGACCAAGCGGACCGCGTTCGGGATCGTCATCGCCCGCGCCACGATTGAAGGCAAGCCCGTCGTCTACACCAACCTGCGCTCCACCTACATGCACGAGCTGGACTCGGCGACCGGCTTTGCCGACTTCAACAACCCGGCGGCGATGCGAACCCCGCAGGACTTCTTCAACTCCGCCAACCGCATCGGCTACACGTTCAACTGGTTCTACGCCTCAAGCCAGCACATCGCCTACTTCAACTCGGGCCAGAACCCGGTGCGCGCGCCGCACACCAACCCGCTGTTCCCCAGCTGGTCGACCTCCGCGTGGAAGGGCCTCGGCGGCGCGCCCAGATGACCCCGCAGAGCCTCACCGAGTCAGACATGGGCCAGAACGGCCACCCCCACGTCGTCGACCAGCCCTACATCACCAGCTGGAACAACAAGCAGGCGCCGGGGTTCGGTGACCCGGCCACCGCCCAGCAGTACTCGTCGATCTACCGCTCGCAGTTGCTGGACAACAACATCCAGTACTACCTCAAGCGCGACCACAACAAGATGACGCTGGCCGACCTCGTCAACGCCATGGGGACCGCCGGGACCCAGGACCTGCGCGGAGTGGAGGTGCTGCCCTACGCCCTGAAGATCCTCGGCACGCCGAAGGAGCCCGCGCTGGCCCAGGCGGTGTCGGAGCTGCGCGCGTGGGTGGCCTCGGGCGCACACCGCATCAACCGTGAGAATCCGGGGGCCTCCGGCAGCTATGACCAGTCAGACGCGGTCCGGATCATGGATGCGTGGTGGCCGCTGTGGGTCCAGGCCGAGTTCCAGCCGGTGCTGGGACCCACCCTGCTCCAGCAGGTGGAGAGCGACTATCCCATCAACGACGAGCCGGGAGCCGGCGCGCCCGTGCACGGGACCCCCTCGACGATGCACCAGGGCTCGGCCTTCGACGTCGGCTTCTACGGGATCGTCCAGAAGGACCTGCGCTCGGCGATGCACAAGCCCGAGACCGACCGGCTCAACCGGGTCTATTGCGGCACCGGCTCGCTCGCGCGCTGCCGGGCGGCGCTGGAGAGCTCCCTGGCCGCGGCCGTGGCCGAGACGCCCGACCAGGTCTACCCGGCCGCGGGTCCGTGCCAGGCCGGGGACCAGGAATGCCACGACGCGATCCAGTTCCGGGCCATCGGCGCGGTCACCCAGCCGATGATCGAATGGGTCAACCGGCCCACCTTCCAGCAGGCCGACGAGATCCAGGGGCACGGACCGGGGTAGCCCGGCTCGAGCCGCAGGGCGGGTGGAGCGCGGCGAGCGGCATGTACTACACTCGCGCGCCAGGGGGTGCGGGGATGGTGACCGTCCGGCCTACGGGCGGCGGACGCTGTCTATACTCATGCGCCCACACGGCTCGTCACGTGGAATCCCGCCGCATCTCGGCGGGTTTTTCTCGTGCCCCGAACATAGGTCTGATCGCCATGCCAAAGGACGTCATCCTCACACAGGAAGGGCTCGCAAATCTCAAGGCGGAGCTTGACCATCTCTCCACCACCCGACGCCGCGAGATCGCCGCGCGGATCAAGGAGGCCCGCGAGTTCGGCGACATCTCCGAGAACGCCGAATACGACGACGCCAAGAACGAGCAGGCGATGCTCGAGGCGCGGATCGCGTCGCTGGAGGACAAGCTGCGCTCGGCCACGGTGGTCGACGCGTCGGATCTCGGCACCGACGTCGTTCGCGTCGGCTCGGTCGTCCACGTCAAGGACGAGGCTGGGAAGTCCAACAAGTACACGATCGTGGGATCGGCCGAGGCCAAGCCGGCCGAGGCCAAACTGTCCAACGAGTCGCCGGTGGGCAGGGCACTGATCGGGCGCAAGCGCGGCGACGAGGTGGCGATCGTGACCCCTCGCGGCGAGCGCAAGCTCAAGATCACCAAGATCGACGTCGGCGTCTAGCTTTTCCCGGGTGATCGCCCGTGGGTGAGCGGGTCGGCGGGACGGGGTTCCCGGGCCGGACAATCTCTCCGACGTCCTGGCCGACCGGCGGCGCAAGCTCGAGGCGCTGCGCGCCGCCGGCATCGAGCCGTTTCCGCACGAGTTCGACGGGGTCGAGCCGATCGCGGCCGTGCGGGCCGCCCACGAGGGCCTGGAGGCCGGCGCCGAGACCGAGGTCTCGCATCGTGTCGCCGGCCGCCTGGCCGCGCGGCGTGGCCAGGGCAAGATGGCGTTCCTGGACCTCGAGGACCGCTCCGGACGGATCCAGCTCCAGGCGCGCGTCGACGTGCTGGGCGAGCAGCGGATGGAACGGCTGCTGTCACTGGACCTCGGCGACCTGATCGGGGTCGACGGCACCGCCTTCGTGTCGCGCCGCGGCGAGCTGTCGCTGCGCGTCGAGGATTTCACGCTGCTGGCCAAGTCGCTGCGGCCGCCGCCCGACAAGCACCACGGCCTCACCGACGTCGAGACCCGCCATCGCCACCGCGAGCTGGACCTGATGGCCAATGCCGAGACGAGGGAGCGGTTCATGGTCCGCGCGCGCGTGATCAGCACGATCCGCCGGTTCCTCGACGATGAGGGCTTCGTGGAGGTCGAGACCCCCGTGCTCCAGCCGCTCTACGGCGGCGCCATGGCCCGGCCCTTCACCACCCATCACAACGCGCTGGATCGCGATCTCTACCTGCGGATCGCCACCGAGCTCTACCTCAAGCGATTGATCGTGGGGGGCCTGGAGCGGGTGTACGAGATCGGCAAGAACTTCCGCAACGAGGGCGTCGACACCACCCACAACCCCGAGTTCACCGTGCTCGAGTGGTATGAGGCCTACGCCGACTACCTCGACGTGGCCGCGCGCTGCGAGCGCCTCGTGCACGCGGTGGCGCAGGCGGTCGGCTACACGGGCGATTTCGACTTCACGCCGCCGTGGAAGCGCGAGACGCTGGCCGGCGCCGTCCGTGACCGGACGGGGATCGACATCCTGGTCCACCGGGACCGCGACGCGCTGGCCGGCGCCATGCGCGAGCGGGGGTTCGACGTGGCGTCGGAGAAGACGTGGCCGCAACTCGTCGACGACCTGGTCTCCGACCATGTCGAGCCGACGCTCCAGCAGCCGACGTTCCTGCTGGACTTCCCGGTCGAGATCTCGCCGCTGGCCAAGGAGCATCGGCAGACGCCGGGGCTGGTCGAGCGCTTTGAGGCGTTCGTGGGGGGGATGGAGATCGCCAATGCCTTCAGCGAGCTCAACGACCCCGACGAGCAGCGCCGGCGCTTCGAGAGCCAGCGGCGCTTCGCCGCGGAGGGTGACGATGAGGCCCAGCCCTATGACGAGGCGTTCGTCCAGGCGCTCGAGCAGGGGATGCCGCCGACCGGCGGGATCGGGATCGGGATCGACCGGCTGGTCATGGCCATGACCGCCACGCGCTCGATCCGCGACGTGGTGCTGTTTCCCGCGCTCAGGTCATGACGCGGCGCGCCTGGTGGGCGTTTGCCGTGATGTCGGTGACCTGGGGGGCGTCGTACCTGCTGATCAAGATCGGCATCAACGGCGGCGTGCCGGCACCCGACGTGGCCTGGCTGCGCGTGGCAGTGGCCGCGGTGATCCTCATGGTGCTGGCCTGGCGGGCGGGCGCCCTGGCCACGCTGGCCGGTCGCTGGCGCTGGGTGTGGG